>JACKJT010000001.1 GCA_020637795.1 Hoeflea sp.
GTCGGCGTGTCATGACCAGAGACCAGGGTTCGCTTCAGCCTCGGGGATCTTAGCAATCCAGGTCTGCTGAAGCGTTTGAGCCGAACCTCAGCCCTGACCGTCTCGATGATCTGGTCATTGAAATCATAGACCACGTCACCACAGATCGACGCCCGGCCCTCCGCGGGCTCGACATCGCGGTCAATTGCGTTACGCGGGCGGCAGCGCGGACACGCATCTTCGATCAGATGGCACAAACCCACATCGATTACATGCTCTCGAAGATCCCGCGCGGCCGCTTCCTTGAACTCGACGAGGCCGCCGGGATGATCGCCTGGCTGTGTTCACGCGAGAACAGTTTCACCACGGCCGGCGTTTTCGACCTCTCCGGAGGCCGAGCAACCTACTAGCATGCATTTTCAGACCGTGTCAGGCAGGCAATCCATCTCCTGCCCGGGTTATCGATCGGACGCGGCCGGCAGGCCATGCTCGCCGCGTCGCGTCAGGCTTTTGGAACCAGCACGAAATCGTGCACGACTTCGTAGTAGGGTCCCTCCATCCCTGCAGCCGTGATCCGGCCGGGATCCTCCACCCATTCGAACCTGGCGAGCAGGCTTTGCTTCACCCCGAAGACCGCATCGGAATTGATGTAGGGATCATCGGGATCGAAAATGTGCGTCACCAGCGTCTCGTAACCCTCGGCTTCGAGGATATAGTGCAGATGGGCAGGCCTGTAGGGATGGCGGCCCAGCTTTCTGAGCAATTGCCCGACCGGTCCATCGTCCGGGATCGGGTAGTATTTCGGCTTCACCCCCTTGAAGTGGTAGGCGCCGTCCGGACCGGTACGGAACACCCCGCGCAGGTTGAAGTCGGGTTGGATGCCTTTCTGCTGGACATCGTAGAAGCCCTCGTCATTGGCCTGCCAGACATCGATCTTGGCGTGATCGATGGGCTTGCCGTCGGTGCCAAGAATGTGTCCCTTGACCAGCATCGGATCGCCTTTCTGGTCGAGGCAGATATTGGCGCCCATCGGCAGCTCGGGCGCATCGGCGACATGGAACGGTCCGAGCACGGTGGATTCGGAGGCACCCGTGGGCTTGCGATTGTTGATGGCGTCGACCAGCATCGAGACGCCCAGGATGTCGGACAGCAGGATGTATTCCTGCCGCCAGTCGTTGCATATCTGGCCGGTTTTGGTGAGGAACATGATCGCCTCGAACCATTCGTCCTGGGTCGGCTCGATTTCCTTGACCGCGGCATGCAGATGCCTCGTGATCACCGCCATGACCTCGGCCAGGCGCTTGTCGCCGGCCTTGGCGTTGCGGCTGATCACCACGTCGGCGGAGTTTTCTTCCGTGAAGAAGCCCTGTTCGTGCGTTTCCATGGTCATTCCCCTCACTGCGCCGCCTGGCGGGCAGCCGCCGCATCCCGGTGCAGGACCGCGGTCAGCACCCGGGTCAGATCAGCTTCGGGGTTGTCGGACAACTCCTCCGCGCGCCAGGCGACGTGCTGATCGGGACGGACAAGCACGCAGCCGCTTTCGGCGACTTCCCGCGCCCGCGCCCAATCACCGTGATGGTCGACGATGTCGCGGCGCGGCCCGATAACGTGAACCGCCAGGTCAACCCCCATCGACGACGCCACCTTGCCGGCCGCACTGGCCCAGGCCTCGCCGCTGATTCCGGTCAGGATGGTGAACCGGCCACGGCCGACCAGGTCCAGCGTCGAATGCCTGCCGCCGTCGCGGTCATAGACCCAGGCGTGCGGTATACGGGCGCCGGGCCATGTGGTGGGCTGGTAATGCAACTCTGCATCAAGCTCATAGGCCGGCTCCATCTGGCCGTCGGTGACGACCGCGCCGGACTTGTAGCGCTGGTTCATCTCGACGCCGTGGGCATCGAACTCGTACTTCTTGAAGGCTATGGCCTCGCGGATTGCCGCACGCTGCCGCTCGGCGTCGGCGCCTGCGTCGCAGCGCTTGTCCATGTTGGCCTGCATGACCTCGGGATCGGTCGATTCCGTCAGCCCCAGCGCTTCGAAGATCGGGCCGAATTCGCCGATCGACTGGTTGGCGCGGGTGACGATCTGTTTCGCCACGGGCGCGCGCTCCTGGCTGTAGGTGTCGAGCAGGCCCTCGCCTGCCTGGCCCTTGAGCACGGCCGCCAGTTTCCAGGCCAGGTTGAAGCTGTCCTGGATCGAGGTGTTGGAGCCAAGCCCGTTCGATGGCGGGTGCCGGTGGGCGGCGTCGCCCATAATGAAGACGCGGCGCGCCTGCATGTGGGTGGCGTACATGTTGTTGACCGTCCAGGTCGACACCGAAGTAATCTCCGGTTCGAGCGACTGGTCGCCGACCAGGTCACGCACCACCTTGGTGGCAAAAGCATTGTCGACCACCGGCTCAGGGCCGTTGATGTCATAGCCCCAGACGATCAGCCATTCGTTCCAGGGTCTCACCATGCGCACCAGGCCCATGCCGATACCGCCGACATCGGCGCCGGGCTGGACCACCCAGTAGAGCACCGAGGGACGGTGGGCGACATATTTGCTCAGCTCTGCCTTGAAGATGATGTTCATCGAGCCGCCGACGCCCATCTGCCCCTCGAACGGCAGCTTTTCCAGTTCTGCCACCTTCGAATTGCCGCCATCGGCGCCAATGAGATATTTCGACCTTATGGTCACCTGCTTGCCGGTCAGGCGGTCGAGACAGGTGGTGGTCACGCCATCGGCATCCTGCACATGGCTGAGATACTCCATCGACATCCGGGCTTGCGTGCCGCGCGAACAGGCGGTCTTGAACAGGAGAGGCTCCATGAAGGTCTGCGGCAGGTCGTTCATCATCGTCGGTGAGGACAGGAGGTGCTCGGCCTTGGAAAGCGGATGGTTGCCCCAGCTCTTCATCCGGCCGATCTCCTCGCCGGCGAGGCTTTCGCAGAACACGTTCTCTCCCATCAGATCCTGGTGCGAGCAGAACAGATAGGCCTCGTCCTCGACCTCCTTGCCCAGGTCCCGCAGCACTTCCATGGTGCGCTGGTTGGTGATGTGGGCGCGTGGCGTGTTGGCCAGCCACCGGTAGCGGTTGACCGCCATGTTCTCGATGCCATAGGTCGACAGAAGCGCTGCCGTCGCCGATCCGGCCGGGCCGGTGCCGATGATCAGGACGTCGGTTTCGATATCAGCCATGATCTATTCCTCCTTCGATGATGATGATGTGGCGGACAGGCGCCCGCCGGTCAGGCGTCGGCGCACCGGAAAAAGCTCGATGCCCGTGCGATCGGAAAACAGCCCCCACAGCCCGCGCGGCGCAAACAGCATGATGGCGATGCCGATCAGGCCCAGCACCATCAGGTACCAGCTGCCATAGTCGGCCAGCAGCGACTGCAGGATGAAGAACACCAGCACGCCGAGGATCGGCCCTTCGATGGTGCCGATGCCGCCGATGACGGCGATGAAGATCACATAGGCGGTCCAGTCCTGCAGCGAGAACGCAGCATCCGGCGAAATCCGCGCCTTCTGCAGATAGATCAGCCCGCCGGCGAGCCCGGTGCCGAAAGCCGAGACCAGGAACACCAGCCACTTCATCCGAACCGCATCGACGCCGACCGATTTGGCCGCCTCGATGTTGTCGCGCACCGCGGCCAGTCCGAGCCCGCGCTTGGTCCTGAGCAGCCAGTAGATCCCGGCGATGGTGGCAACCGCCAGCACAACCGCCAGCCAGTAGGCGAGAATGTCGCGCGCGGCCGCGCTCTTGACGTCGAAAAGTGTCTCGATCGCTCCGGTGAACCACATGTCGCTGGTCGCCGATCTTGGCAGCGAGGTGCCGGTGCCGCCGCCGACCTGCTTCCATTGCGCCACCAGGAGCCGCACCACCTCGGCGATCACCCAGGTGCCGATGGCGAAGTAAGCGCCCTGCAGACGGAAGGCGAAGAACGCGGTCGGGATTGCCAGCACCAGGGCGGCGATGCCGCCGATCAGGATCGACGCAACCGGATCGAACCCGAGCAGGATGACGACCCCGAACATGGCGTAGGCGCCAATGCCGACGAAGGCCTGCTGGCCGACCGAGACCAGCCCGCCATAGCCTGCAAGCAGGTTCCAGAACTGCGCCAGCACCAGCATGGTGAGGATAAAGAACATGTCCTGAATCAGGCTGCGCGAGGCGAATGCCGGCAGGGCCAGCGCCAGCACGACAAGCGCCAGGGCGACTATTGCCGAGATCGAGGATGCCCGGGTGCGGGTCTGGACCAGGTAGTTTGACGAAAGTTTGCTCATGGTCAGTCCACCGCTCTCGGGAACAGGCCGCGCGGACGCACCAGCAGCACGACGAGAAAGGCCAGATGCCCGGCCAGGATCTGCCACTCCGGATTGATCGCCGCGCCCACCGTCTGGGCGACGCCGATGATCACGCCGCCGGCGAGCGTGCCCCAGAGCGAACCGAGCCCGCCGATGATCACCGCCTCGAAGGCGTAGATCAGCCGGGCCGGGCCGATGCTCGGATCGAAGTTCGAGCGCATGCCGAGATAGAGTGCTGCAATGGTGACGATGATCATCGCGATCCCGGTCGCCTTGGCGAAGATGCCGGCCGGCTTGATGCCCATCAGGCTTGCGGTCGTCGGGTCATCGGAGGTGGCGCGAAAAGCTCGTCCCAGCGAGGTGCGGTAGAACAGCTGGTTGAGCCCGATTATCACGACAAGCGCCGAGGCAAAGGTCAACAGCGGCATCACGCCAAGGCCGATGCCGGCAATTTCGATCGACGCGGTCGAAAGAGATCCTGCCTGGATGCGCTGGCTGTCGGCGGAAAATCCTTCGAGAAGCGCATTCTGCAACACCACGGACAGGCCGAAGGTCACCAGCAGCGGCGGCAGGATGTCATCGCCCAGAACCCGGTTGAGCATGAATTTCTGCAATCCGTAGCCAAGCGCAAACATGAAGGGCATGGCGACGGCAGCGGCAACGAAGGGCGACAGCCCGGTAAGCGTCACCAGCAGCAGGATCAGGTAGGCGCCGAGCACGATCAGGTCGCCATGGGCCAGGTTGACCAGCCGCATGATGCCGAAAACGAGGCTGAGGCCGGCGGCGAACAGGGCGTAAAGCCCGCCCAGCAGAATGCCCTGCAGGATGGTATCGACCCAGATCATGCCTGCGCCCCGAAATAGGCGTTGTGGATCGCCTCGCGGCTGAGATCTCCGGGCCTGCCGGACAGGGTGATCCGGCCTTCCATCATGCAATAGACCCGGTCGGCGACAGCCATCGCCTGGCCGATATCCTGCTCGACCACGATCATCGAAGCTCCGGATTCGCGGATCCTGGGAACCGCCTTGTAGATGTCCTTGATGATCACCGGCGCCAGCCCCAGTGAAATCTCGTCGCACAGCAAGACCCGCGGATTGCTCATCAGCGCGCGGCCGATGGCAACCATCTGCTGCTGACCACCCGATAGAGCCGTACCGGGATTGCTGCGGCGTTCCCTGAGCACCGGGAACAGCTCGTAGACCGTCTCCAGCGACCAGTAGCCGCCGGTCTGGCGGCCGTAGGCGCCGATCTGCAGGTTCTCCTCGACGCTCAATGACGGAAACAGCTTCCGGCCTTCCGGCACCATGGCGATACCCATCGCCATGATTTCGTCCGCCGGCCGGTCGCCAATGGCGCGTCCCTCGAAACGGATGCCGTCGGCCGGATTTCTCAGCACGCCGGCAATCGAGCGCATCAGCGTTGTCTTGCCGGCGCCATTGGAGCCGATGATGGCGATGGTCTCGCCTTCATCCAGCACAAGATCGACCCCGAACAGCGCCTGGAAATCCCCGTAACGCGCCGTCAGGCCGCGGGTCTCGAGCAGCGTCGTCATATGTCGATCCCCAGGTAGATCTCCCGGACCTCTTTGGCCTCCATGATGGCCGCCGGCTCGCCGATGCCGATCACCTTGCCGAAGTCCAGCACCAGCAGTCGCTCGACAACCGAATTGAGCGCGTGCAGCACGTGCTCGATCCAGATGATGGTCACGCCCTCGGCATGGATCGCCTTGATGGTCTCGATCAGCGACTGGCATTCGCCATCGGTCAGGCCGCCGGCGATTTCATCGAGCAGCAGCAGCTTCGGGTGGGTCGCCATGGCGCGCGCCAATTCGAGCCGCTTGCGTTCGAGCAGCGACAGCCCGCCGGCCGGCTGGTTCGCCCTGGCGATCAACTCGGTGCGTTCGAGGATGACGGCACAGGTATGGGCGACTTCCCGTTCGCTGCGATCGCGACCAAAAGTGGCTGCAACCAGCAGGTTCTCGTAGACGGTCAGCTTGGAAAACGGTTGCGGGATCTGGAACGAGCGCCCGATACCGGCCAGGCAGCGTTGCCGTGCCGGCGTCCGGGTCACATCGCGGCCAAGGAAATCCACGGTGCCGCTGTCCGCGGTGATGTTTCCGGTAATCAGGTTGAACAGCGTCGACTTGCCGGCGCCGTTGGGGCCGATGATGCCCAGCGCCTCGCCTTCGGGGACCTCGAAGCTGACATCGTCTGTCACCTTCAGGGCGCCAAAGCTCTTGGATACGTTCTTGAGGGCGAGAATGGCCATTTGAACCGCTGCTCGTATGGGAAAGGAACGCCGGCCCGGGCGGGATAGGCCCGGGCCAGCAGCTCTCGGGGTCAGACGATCGGCTGCATCGTGCCGCCGGTCGGGATCGACGGCTGGTCGGAGTTGTCGACGATGACAAGATCGTAACCGCCGCCGTCTTTCAGCCGCCACTGGCCGCCGACCAGCGGGGTCTTGCAGATGTTTTTGGCGGCAAACGGCGGCAGACCCTTGCCGTCAAAGGCGATCGGTCCGACGATGGTTGCGAGGTTCGAGGCGGCGATGGCTTGCGCCACCGCGTCGCTGTCACCCGCGTCGCTGACCCGGCCCATCACGTCGGTCGCCAGTTCGAACAGCGCATGGACAAAGCCGATGGGCTGGGTCCACTGCTTGCCGGTGGCTTCGGAATAGGCCGCGGCCACCTCACCCGCTGTCAGGCCGTTGAGCGACGACTTGAACGGATGGCTTGGCGACCACCACACTTCCGAGGACAGGTTGTTGCCTGCATCACCCAGCGCCTCGACGGCCTGCGGGAACAGGATCGCCTTGCCGATGGAAGCGGCCTTCGGCGTGAACCCCTGCTGCTTGGCCTGGTTCCAGAAGGTGGTGAAATCCGGCGGGATCGGAACGCCGGTGACGATTTCGACGTTGCCCTGCTTGAAGGCATTGATCTGGGCCGAGAAATCGTCGGTCAGGTTCTGGTAGCGGCCCGGATCGACCAGGCCGTAGCCGAGCTTGTCGAGCACTGGCGGGAAGCCGACATTGGGGTCGCCCCAGGCGTTGCCGTCGCCGTCATTGGGGAAAAGTCCACCGACCTGCTTGTTGGTTTCGAGCTGGCCCCACATAGCGGTGAACACCGAGATCACGTCCTCCAGACCCCAGAAGAAATGATAGGCATAGTCAAACGGCTGCCAACTGTCAGGCGCGCCCGGATTGCCCTGCTGGCCGATGAACCAGGGCTGCCACGGCGCGACCGTCGAGATCACCGGGATGCCCTCGGCCTCCGCGGTTGTCGCGACCGGGTTTGTGGTTTCCGGCGTCGAGGCGACCAGGATCATGTCGACCTCGTCATCGACGATCAGTTCCTTGGCCACTTCGGCCGCCCGGTTCGGGTTGGACTGGCTGTCCTTGACGATCACCTCGAAGTTCTTGGCAACCTCCGAGGCGCTGAAATTGGACAGGATGAAATTGTCAGCCTCGGCAAAGGCCGCTAGCGGTCCGGATTGCGGGCTGACATAGCCCAGCTTGATCCTGGCACCCTGCGCGATGGCGGGTGCGGCCAGGCCTCCGGCTGCGAGCGTCAAGCCGGTTGCGGCGGTCGTCTTCAGAAGTGTGCGGCGAGTAATCATGGCTTCCTCCCAATGATTGGTGACAAAGGTTCGTTCCCTATGCGGCCGGCGGGTCTCCAGCCCAGGCGGCCAGCAACAGCTCATCGATCGCCGGTCGTGCGACCGGTTGCGGATTCCAGTAGGGTTTGCGTGTCGCCAGGTCCGTGGCCTTGGAGATGTCGTCGCGCTTGAACCCGAGTTCGCGAAGAGATGACGGCGCGCCCATGGACCTGGCAAAATCGAACAACGCCTGACCGGGACTGGAGCCTCCGAAGATCTCGGCCACCGGTGCCAGCAGGTCCGGAACCGCATGCGCATTGTATGCGATTGCGTGCGGCAGCACCACGGCGTGGGTTTCGGCGTGCGGCAGGTCGAAGGAACCGCCCAGCGTGTGGCAGAGCTTGTGATGCAGGGCCATGCCGACCTGTCCGAGCACGGTGCCGCAGAGCCAGGCGCCGTAGAGGGTTTCGCCGCGGGCGTCGAGATCCTGAGGGTTTTCGATCACCCTCGGTAGCGCCGCGGCAAAGGCCCTCAGCCCCTCGATGGCAAGCATGGTCGACATCGGGTTGCGGTTTTCGGCGTAGAGCGCTTCCGCCGCATGAGCCATGGCGTTGAGCGCGCTGGTCACCGTCATATCCACGGGCAAAGTGCGCACCAGTTCCGCGTCATAGAGAATGACTTCGGGCTGGATTATCGGGTCGGCTACGGTGGTTTTCACGCCGTTTTCGGTCTGGCCCAGTATCCACGTCGCCTCGCTGCCGGCATAGGTGGTCGGAATGACGATCTGGGGAAGATCGGTCCGGTAGGCGATGGCCTTGCCGAGGCCCGTCGTGGAACCACCGCCCAGTGCAACAAGGCAATCGGCGTCGACGGAGCGGACATGCGCCACGGCATCGTCGGTGACTGCGACCGGCGTGTGCATGGCGGCGCGGGTGAAAACGCCTGCCGCCAGCCCTTTCAGGTCGGCTGCCAGCTGCATGGCGCCCTCGGCTTGCGGTGGTGTCGACAGGATCAGCGCACGATGGCAGCCCAGGCGGCCGATCTCGTCGGCAAGCTTGTGACGGACGCCAGCGCCGAACCGGACACGGACCGCAGCACTCCGGGCGTCAAAACTGGCCTGAAAAAACGACATCGACCCTCCGCGCGCCCGCCGACCGTCTCCTCGTGTCCGCAGGCTCAGGAAAGGTTCTATCACGGCAAGATGGGTATCTTGATCCAATTGCTGCGAGATAATATAACCTCGGGTTATGAAGATAGACTCGCGTCACCTGGAGATCATCGCAGCCATTGTCGACAATGGCGGCCTCACCGAGGGGGCCGAAGCGCTGGGGAAATCCCAGCCGAGCGTTTCGCGCACGGTCGCGCTGCTTGAGGCCCGCGTCGGTGCCCGGCTGTTCGAGAAGAACCGGCGGCCGCTTCAACCCACCGATCTTTGCCAGGCGCTGGCGGTGGAAGGCCGCAAGGTACTTGCCGCCAATCAGACCGCTTCCGCACTGGTCAGGCAGTATGTCGACGGAAAGTCCGGCGTGGTGCGGGTCGGCGGAACGCCGTTTTTCATGGATGGCGTCATTTCCGGCATGATCGCCGAGTTCCAGCGTGCCTATCCTGAAATCCGCATCGAGCAATCCTACGCCTACGCCGCCGATCTTTCGCGGCAGCTCGACAGCAGCGCGCTCGATGTCGCCATCTGCCCGATGGATCCGGCTGCCCTGCCCGAGACCCTGGAATTTTCGGCCTTGCTTGACGGGCGCAACGTGATTGCCTGCTCCCCCACCCATCCGCTGGCTGGCAAGCCCTCGCTGCGCCTGTCGGAGATCGCGCCCTATCCATGGATTGCGCCACCGGTTGAAAGCCCGTTGTATCAGGATCTGCGCAGCATTCTGGCGGGCATCGGCATGACCGATTTCAAGGTGAGTTTCTCAGGCGGAACGCTGGCCTCGATCCTCAACATCCTGACCCGCTCGGATGCGTTGACCGTTCTGCCCTACTCCGTGGTCTTCATGCTGCGCCGTCAGCAGGCGCTTGCGGCGCTGCCGATCCGGATCAACCATCCGGAGCGGAGCCTTGGCCAGATGTGGAACCCGCTGCAGAGTGACCGCCCGTCCGTCAGGCGGTTCCGCCGCTTCATCGATGCGGAATTTTCCAACCTGCGCACGACGATCATGAAGCATGAGCAGAACACCCTGTGGCGGCGATAATCTGGTGCACCGCCATAGTCCGGCAGATCGGCGGCTCCTGCGGCGGGCCGCTTGCCGCCGGGCCCGCGGCCTTCAGGGAGAAACGCCCGCCATCCCGCTGACCACGCAAGCTTTCACCGATATTCAAACCATTGTCATTCGACGCAGTTGGCAAATCTGCGGATGATTTGTTGAAGAGCCCGCGCTCCCGGCTCGGTCAACCGCCCCACGCCGGCTTCGAACTACCGACAATCGGACATGTCGACGTTCCTGTGCTGCTGCGGCAGATAGACGTAGCCGTTCTCCGTGAACGTACAGGTGAACCGCCGTCCGGCATGCCTGACCAGGGCCCGGTACTCATCCTTCTTGTCCTTTTCCCATATGGTCGTGCGGATGTTGTAGTGGCCAGGTTCGCTTTTCTTGTAGCATTTGAGCGTGGCGTATTTCTTGCCACTGATGGCTCCGGCCGTGATCGTGCAAACGCCCTTGAAGGAAATGATCTCGGCTGTGGCAACCGGGGCTGAAAGTGCCAGCATCGCTGCGGCCAGAACGGACATGCTCTTCATCGTCACTATGCCACCTACCTTTGTGATTGTTGCCCTTCCACACTAAAGGTGAACACCCGTCCGTAAAGCCGATTTCGATCTGCGGTCTCGATTATTTACTGTAAGCATCCAAAATACCCCTATGATTTTAGTGCATGTTCGGGGCCTGACCAGGATCGCTTTCCGCTCAGCGGAAATGCCCGCCTAGAAGCCGGTCGATCGGGGCGTAGTCGTCGGTCAGGATCGCGGGTGAACTGCGCGCCACCAGGCGATCGGTAAAGCTCTGCGCCATGGCCGCGAAACGGGTCAGGTCCGGCGCCGCCGCGGTGACCACGGAAAACGCCGTCGGCTTGTCAGCCGCGACCAGGACGAACACTCTCTGCTCGCCGGGGCTCGGCAGGCTTTCCTCGGTCCAGATCTCGACGCTTGCAAACACCGACGCAAGCGTTGCCGTGATGGCGCTCAGCGCCTCGAGACGCTCGGGGAAATCGATGACATTCATCAGGAAGACACCGTCGTCCGACAGCCGGGAGCGGACCAGCCGGAAGAACTCCTGAGTAATTAAATGCGGCGGGACGGCGATATCGCCGAAGGCATCGCCGACTATGACATCAAAGCGGGCATCCGGCTGTTTCTGCAGGGCGACGCGGGCATCCTGATCAAGAATGGTCATGCCTGCAGGCTCAAGCCAGAACTCCCGCACCGCCGTCCGGGTCACTTCCGGATCGATCTCGGCCACGGTGATCGGCCCGGTCTCGCGGTCGGCCCAGGCGCGGGGAACCGAATAGGTGCCGCCGCCGATGAAGAATGCGGAGAAAGGACCCGGCTCCAGCCTGCCCCTGGCGATCGCATCGAACATGGCGGTGAATTCTGAGAACATGGTTCGCGGCAGATCCCGGGCCGAGGTGCCATGCGACAGGTGATCGAGAACCAGCCGCCTGACCGGTGATTCCGACTGCGCCGACACATCCAGCACCCGGATGCAGAAATACTGGCTTTCCGTGGTGCAACTCGACAGGCGGGTGAGAGAGACCGCCCCAAGAGCGATCACCAGGGCGGAGGCGAGCAGCGCCACCCCCGGACGGTTGACCGGGCGGGCAAGCCAGAGCAGGAGCGCGGCGGCGAAGAGATAGATCGCGGTGACGATGGCAAGCGTGAGTGACGTCCCCAGCCAGGGAATGAAGACAAAGCCCGCCAGCAGCGTTCCGGCAATCGCACCGACCGCACCGGCGGCAAACATGGCGCCCAGCGACCGGCCGGACCGGGCGTCCTGTTGCATCACCGCGATCTGCGCCAGAACCGGCGCCGGCACTCCGGCAAACAGGGAGGGGAGAAAAAACACGCCGGTTGTAAGGATGACTATGCTTGCGACCGGATGCTCGACAGAGGCGAGCACCGGCCCGCCGATCAGTCGCAGCAGCAGCAGAGCCCCCGCCGTGGAGAATGCGGCCGCCAACATGACCCAGCCTGTCACCGCCAGAGCCTGTCGCGCCGGGCGCTCGGCGATATGGCCGCCCCACCAGTGTCCGGCAGAAAATCCCGCCAGAACCACGGCGATGATCGACGTCCAGGTGTAGAGCGACATGCCGACATAAGGGGCCAGCATCCGCCCGGCGACGATCTCGACGACGAGGCTGACGCCGGAGACTGCGGCCTGCAGGGCAACCAGCAGCCAGAGCGGCACGTGTGTCTGTGGCATCCGAATCCATCCTGCGTCCGGGTCAACAACAACACCGGCATCTTTATCCTGCCTAGACCGCAAGACAAGCCGTCGGCTGAACGACACTCCCATTGACGGGCAGCAATGAACCTTGCGCTCTGCCTGGTGTAGTGATCAGCCCGGCTGATGCATTGCGCTCAGGCCGCACCAGGATTGACCTGCCGCGCGGGGGCATTGGACAGCGCTCCGGGAATCGCCTCATCTCCCGGTACAGATTTCGCTGGCTTCGGGGTCACCGCGGCGGGAAGATGGAGCACCACGATGCGCAGCCAGGTGCGGCATCCGGCAAACAAGGGACGGCAATTGACGTGACCGATTTTCTTCATGACCGCTTGAAGGTCGCGCTACTGGTGATCGCTCTTGCCGGACTGGTTGCCGGCCTCGGGTTGAGCCTTGCCGGTTTCGCGGGCGCCGCGGATCTCGCCTGGTCCGCCGGCGTTGTTCCGGTGCTGGCAGGCCTTGTCCTTGAAATCGTCAGGAGCCTGAGAGCCGGCGAAGTCGGGCTCGACATGGTTGCCGCATTGTCGATGACGGCCGCGCTGGCCTTTGGCGAGACACTGGCGGCGGCGGTGGTGGCGCTGATGTACTCGGGCGGCACGTTGCTCGAGAGTTTCGCCGAGGGCCGCGCCCGCCGCGAGATGCAAAGCCTGTTGTCGCGGGTCCCGCGCACCGCATCACGGCGCCTGGACGGCACTCTGGAAGAAGTGCCGCTGGACGCGATCGAACCGGGCGATCTGCTGCTCATCCGGCAAGGCGACGTGGCGCCCGTCGATGGCTTGCTTGCCAGCGACAGGGCGATACTCGACCAGTCGGCCCTGACTGGTGAATCGTTGCCGGTGAGGCTTGATCGCGGCGCCGAGGTGATGAGCGGATCGACCAACGCCGGAGAAGCTTTCGACTTGCGGGCGACCCGTGAGGCGCGGGACAGCACCTATGCCGGCATCGTCAGGCTGGTCGAGACAGCGCAGAAATCCAAGGCGCCGATGGCGCGGATGGCCGATCGCTATTCGCTCGTGTTCCTTGCCATCACGGTGGCGATTGCCTTTGCCGCCTGGTGGTTGACGGGGGATCCGATCCGGGCTGTCGCCGTTCTGGTTGTCGCCACGCCGTGTCCGCTGATCCTGGCAGTCCCTGTGGCGCTGGTGGCGGGCCTCTCCCGGGCCGCCCATTTCGGCGTGCTGATCAAGGGCGCGAAACCGCTCGAGAAGCTGGCGCGGATCCGGACTCTGATCCTCGACAAGACCGGCACGCTGACCGACGGTAGGCCGGTGATCGTGGCGATCGAAAGCTACGGGGACCTGCCTGACACCGAAGTGCTCCACCTCGCCGCAACGCTGGATCAAGGATCAAAGCATCCGATCGCACAGGCACTGGTGGCTGAGGCGCGGGCGCGCGGCGCCAAACTGCCGTTTCCCGAGAACCTGGTCGAAACACCCGGAGAAGGCATTTCGGGCACCATCGGCGGCAGGAAGGTCGCCGTTGGCGGATCGGGCTTCATCGCCGCGAAGCTCGGCCTGCCGCTGTCACCGGCCAGGAAGGCGGAAACCGGCGAGGTCATGGTTGCGCTGGCGGTGGATGGCGAGCCGGCGGGTCACATCATCATGGCCGATACGCTGCGGTCGGGCACGGCCGAGATGCTGGCCGGACTGCGCAACCGCGGCATCGAACGCATCCTGCTTGCCACCGGTGACCGCCGCGCGGTGGCCGATGCCGTGACCGAAGGGCTAGGCCTTGATGCCGTGCGCGCCGACTTGACCCCGGATCAGAAGGTTCTCCTGGTTCTCACCGAACGCAAGAACGGTCCGGTGATGATGGTTGGCGACGGCGTCAACGACGCGCCGGCGCTGGCCGCCGCCGATATCGGCGTGGCCATGGGAGCCCGCGGCGCCGCGGCATCGGCGGAGGCAGCGGATGTGGTGCTGCTGGTCGACCATCTCGACCGGCTGCTGTCCGGAGTGGAGATCGCCCAGCGGGCGCAGCGGATCGCGCTTCAGAGCGTCGCCGTCGGCATCAGCCTTTCTGTTGCCGGGATGATTGCGGCGGGCTTGGGCTACCTGACCCCGGTCGAAGGCGCGCTGCTGCAGGAAGTCATCGATGTCGCTGCAATCCTCAATGCGCTCAGGGCGCTGAGGATCAAGCCCACGGCGGCCGAGCCCGCACAGCCTGGCTGATCCCGGTTTCGGCCAGCGTCAAAGCCGGCGGTTCCGGATGCGGCAGTCTTACCCCCCGCCTTGGCCCGGAATCCCGGCCTCGACGGTCGATCCCCGGCAATTCGGCAAGGACGCCACACGCCTCCTCTTGCATCCTGACCGGCCAGTCGCCATTGTCTCTGAAAGAGTGGGAGTAAGCTCATCACATGACTTGGAAATTCAATTTCATCGCCTCATCGGCGCCCGACGCGCAGGCGGCGGCGGCTCACCTGGCGGCACTCTACGGCAATACCCGCCAGCAGGACGCCGATGTGATCGTGGCGCTGGGCGGCGACGGCTTCATGCTGCAAACCCTGCACGAGCAGATGAACAGCGGCCGGGCAGTCTACGGCATGAACCGCGGCTCGGTCGGTTTCCTGATGAACGACTATTCCGACGAAGACCTGCCGGGCCGGATCGACGCCGCGGTGGAAAACATCATCCGTCCGCTCGAAATGACCGCGAAGGACACGCATGGCGCAACCCACAGGGCGCTCGCCATCAATGAAGTCTCGCTGCTCCGGCAGAGCTACCAGGCGGCCAAGCTGCAATTGTCGATCGACGGCCAGGTGCGGATGGAAGAACTCATCTGCGATGGCCTGATGGTGGCGACACCTGCCGGATCGACGGCCTACAACCTGTCGGCCCACGGCCCGATCCTGCCGCTCGATGCACAGTTGCTGGCGCTGACGCCGGTCAGCCCGTTTCGGCCCCGACGCTGGCGCGGCGCGCTGCTGCCCAACAAGGTGACGGTCACGATAGACGTGTTGGAATGCGACAAGCGTCCGGTCAACGCGGTGGCCGATCATGTCGAAGTCAAGTCGGTGACCCAGGTACAGGTGGCCGAATCCAAGGAATCGACAACCCGGATTCTGACCGATTCCAGCCATTCATGGAATGACCGCATATTGGCCGAACAATTCCTCTACTGAGTTTATACGAACGGAGGTTGCGTGATGATCAGCAGACTATCGAAAGTGGCTCTGGTGCTTGCCTGTCTTGCGCCGGCACTGCCCGCAGCGGGGGTTGCCCAGGAGGCCGCGGAACTGGCTGGCGGCTTATCCCCCCGCATCCTGTTCGTCACCAGCGGCGGCTATTGGGAAAAGGCCGAGGAAGGTGCGCAGCAGCGCGGCTACTACCGGCTGATCGCCATCCGTGGCGAAGACAACCGCTCGCTCATCGAGCTCCAGCACATCGCGCTGACGCCCGACGGACCCGAGCTTCTGACGAGTGCAGGCATCGAGGAGATCAATAGTCTCGGCGCCTACGTCACCGATATCAGACCAGAAGATTCAACCGGCACCGCCACGCAGCAGGGCTTTGGCGCCTATATCTACCTCAAGACCGCTCCCAATGTGGTCGAGCCCGAGACCTGGGTTCTCTACATCGATGATGTCGGGGATATCCAGGTGGAACGCTCGAGTAACTGAAACCGTCATCCGCACGCATACTCGTGACTGCGTCACGGTCGCTCAATCGATGTCGGCGACCTCTTCCGCGCCGCCATAGACGCGCTGGGCAAGGGCTGCTTCCATGAATTCGTCGAGGTCGCCGTCGAGCACGCCCTGAGGGTTGGTGCTTTCGGTGCCTGTGCGAAGATCCTTGACCAGCTGGTAGGGCTGAAGAACGTAGGAGCGGATCTGGTGGCCCCAGCCGATCTCGGTCTTCGAGGCAGCCTCCTCATTGGCCGCTTCCTCGCGCTTTTTCAGCTCCGCTTCGTAGATGCGGGCACGCAGCATGTCCCAGGCCTTGGCGCGGTTCTTGTGCTGCGAACGCTCCTGCTGGCACTGGACGACGATGCCGGTCGGATTGTGGGTGATGCGGACCGCGGAATCGGTGGTGTTGACGTGCTGACCGCCGGCGCCGGAAGCGCGGTAGGTGTCGATGCGGCAGTCGCTCTCGTTAATGTCGACATCGATCGTGTCGTCGATCACCGGGTAGGTCCAGATGCTCGAGAACGAGGTGTGACGGCGGGCCTGGCTGTCGTAGGGCGAAATCCGCACCAGGCGGTGCACGCCCGATTCGGTCTTCAGCCAGCCATAGGCATTGTGCCCCTTGACCAGCAGCGTCGCCGACTTGATGCCGGCTTCCTCGCCGTCATGAATTTCCAAGAGCTCCACCTTCATGCCGTGCTTTTCGGCCCAGCGGGTGTACATGCGCAAAAGCATGTTGGCCCAGTCCTGGCTTTCGGTGCCGCCGGCGCCGGAGTGGACTTCGAGATAGGTGTCGTTGGCATCGGCCTCGCCCGACAGCAGGGATTCGATCTGCTGGCGCGTGACCTCGGTCCTGAGTTCCTTGAGCGCGGCCTCGGCTTCCCCGACGATATCGGCGTCGCCCTCCTCCTCGCCCATCTCGATGAGCTCGAGATTGTCGGAGAGCTGGGATTCGAGGCGCTTGAGGCCGTTGATGGAATCGTCGAGATGCTGGCGCTCGCGCATCAGCTTCTGGGCTTCCTGCGCATCATCCCAGATCGACGGGTCTTCAGCCTTGGCGTTCAGCCATTCCAGGCGTTTCTGGGCAGGTTCCCAGTCAAAGATGCCTCCTCAGCAGGCTTATGGCCTGCTTGATTTCGTCGACAACGACCTGGGTTTCTGCGCGCATTGTTCTCTGGTTCCATGCTGTTGTGTGGCAAGCATCCTTGCCGAGGCGGGCGGACCATAAGGTCCGCTCCGCGCGATGTAAAGGCGTCAAAGGCGCCGAATTTTCCCGTCAGTAGAGCCCGCCGACACCGTTGACCACGGCCTGGTTGGCCTGCGGCGAGATGGTGGTGATGGCGTCGCCGGTGGCGAATTCCTCAAGTCCGATGACCGAGTAGACGTCAGACGGTCCGGTGCCGGGCTTGAAGGCTTCCATGATCACATCGCCCTCGCCTTCGAAGGCCTGCATGCCGGTCTTGCGGTTGATGGCGATCAGCTTCATGCCCTGCGGAACACGGAAATCGGCGGGCCTGGTGCCTTCGAGCGCGCCCTGCATAAATTCGTTGAATACGGGCGCCGCCAGCGCACCGCCGGTGGAGCCACGGCCCATCGGAGTCGGATTGTCAAACCCGATGAAGACGCCGGCCACCAGGTCGGCGGTGTAGCCCATGAACCAGGCGTCCTTTTCCTCGTTGGTGGTGCCGGTCTTGCCGGCGGTCGGACGATCGAGCTTGACCTTGCCGGCTGCGGTGCCGCGGGTCACCACACCTTCCATCATCGAGGTGATCTGGTAGGCGGTCATGGGGTCGAGCACCTGCTCGCGGGTGTCGACCACTTCGGGCTCTTCCTGTGAGATCCACGCGGTGGCGATGCAGGCATCGCAGGTGCGCTCCTCGTGCTTGAAAATGGTCTTGCCGTACCGGTCCTGGATGCGGTCAATGAGTGACGGCTTGATCTGCTTGCCGCCGTTGGCGAGCACGGAATATGCCGACACCATCCGCATCACGGTGGTTTCGCCCGAGCCCAGCGACATGGCAAGCACGGGAAGCATGTCGTCATAGACGCCGAACCGCTCGGCGTATTCGGCCACCAGGTTCATGCCCATGTCCTTGGCGAGGCGGACAGTCATCAGGTTACGCGAACGCTCGATGCCGAGCCGCAAAGTGGACGGACCGGCAGATCCGCCGCCATAGTTCTTGGGCTTCCAGAGTTCGCCGCCGGAGACAATCTCGATGGGCGCATCGAGCACCACGGAGGCGGGTGTGTAGCCGTTGTCGAGGGCTGCCGCGTAAACGAAGGGCTTGAACGCCGAGCCCGGCTGGCGCTGCGCCTGGGTTGCCCGGTTGAACTCCGACTGGGCGAAGGAGAAGCCGCCAACCACAGCAAGCACACGGCCGGTATGGGGATCCATCGCCACCAGCGCACCCTGGATCTTCGGCGGCTGCCTGAGGCGCAGGCGTTGGACGCCATCCTGCTCAAACGGTTCCACGTAAACGACGTCGCCCGGATTCAGCACCTCGGCGGCGGATTTGACGTTACGGCTCTTTTCGCCGTCGAAATTGAGCCTGAAAGCCCATTTCATATCGTCCGCAAGGATCGATCCGGTGAGCCGCTCCGCACCGGCCTTGCCGGACACTTCCCGCCCCGGACGAAGGCCGACGTCAACCTTGTCGTCGGAGGCCGACAGGACGACGGCGAGTTCCCACTCGGGCATGTCACGCAAGGGCTCGACGTCGCTCAACGGCACGCCCCAGTCACCCGATACATCGATGCGGGTGACGGGTCCGCGGAAACCGCGGCGTTCGTCATAGCTCATCAGCCCCTTCTGCAGCGCCTTGCGGGCGATCGCCTGCAGTCTCGGATCGAGCGTGGTGCGGACCGACAGGCCGCCCTCATAGAGCGCATCATCGCCGTAACGGCCGATCAGCTCGCGGCGGACCTCCTCGGCGAAATACTCCGACGCAAACAGGTAGGAGCCGGTCCTGCGCGGCGTCACGCCCAGTGGCTGGGCCTTGGCGTCGGCGCCGTCGGCGGCGTTGACATAGCCGTTCTCGACCATCCGGTCGATCACCCAGTTGCGCCGTTCGGTCGCGCGCTCGGGATGGCGAAAAGGGTGGTAGTTGGCCGGCGCCTTGGGAAGTGCCGCCAGATACGCGGTTTCCGCAATGGTCAGCTCGTTGACCGACTTGTTGAAATAGGTCAGCGCCGCCCCGGCGATGCCATAGGCGTTCATGCCAAAAAAGATCTCGTTGAGATAGAGCTCGAGAATCCGGTCCTTGGAATAGGCCTGCTCGATCCGGAACGAGAGAATCGCCTCCTTGATCTTCCGCTCGTAGGTCTGGTCGGCGGTGAGCAGGAAGTTCTTGGCGACCTGCTGCGTGATCGTCGAGGCGCCCTGACGCGCGCCGGTCCGGATGTTGTTGATGACGGCGCGCGCGAGGCCCACCGGATCGACGCCGGGGTGGGTGTAGAAGTTCTTGTCTTCTGCCGACAGGAACGCCGCCTTGACCCGATCCGGAATAGCCTGGATCGGCAGGAACAACCGCCGCTCGCGCGCATATTCCGCCATCAGCTCGCCGGAGGCGGCGTGCACGCGCGTGGTGACCGGCGGCTCGTAGCTGTTGAGCACTTCGTAGTCCGGCAGATCCTTGGACACATCCCCGATGTACCAGGCAACGCCGGCTGCGACGATCAGGAACAGCACGGTCCCAATCCCGAAGAAATATCCAATCAGTCGTATCATCAGCCAGCTACCGTTTGCTTTTCCTGTCGACCTGCCTGACCAATGCCAGGGCAAGAGCCCACCATGTCGTCTGTCCGGTTAGCCCGGACAATGTGAATAAAATAGGGCGCTACCGCATTTGCCGCATCACGGGTGATGCACAAGAGGTGCCGGAACGCCTTGAGCCTCGACTTGAGCACCGCCCTAAACCCGCACAGGTTCAAAGACCTGCACCTTGCAACGGAAGCCGGCAAAGCCCGGGTCTTGCGCCACCGCGCGGCACCCGATTCCTCACACCGATGGTCCCGCCCAGATTCGATCATTGCTTTATCGGCCATCATCGCCTGCCCGCCAAGATCATTTCGCGGTAATTCTGCACCGACTGGGCAAGCAACTGCGCCGTGTTTTTCCGCCACTCCTCGTCGTTGAGCAGCTTTTCATCCTCGCGATTGGACAAATATCCCATTTCCACGAGGACCGATGGCACATCGGGCGCCTGCAGTACCCGGAATCCGGCATGCCGAAGCGGATTCTTGATAAGCTTGACCTGCCCCTCGAAGGAGTTGATCACCTGCTGAGCCAGACCGGTCGAAAACACCCGGGTTTCGGTCCGGGCCAGATCGACGAGGATGGCGGCAATCGCTTCGGGAGCGTTTTCGAGGCTCGCGCCGGTGATTGCGTCCTCGCGATTTTCCTGATCGGCGAGCGACTGGGCCAGCGCGTCGGAGGCCTTGTCGGACAGGGTGTACACCGTCGCGCCGCGCAGCGACCTGACGGAAATCGAATCGGCATGCAGCGAGATCAGCAGATCCGCCGCCTCGTCGCGGGCGCGGCGGACCCGGGCCGACAGCGACAGGAAGCTGTCATCTGTCCGGGTCATGGCAACGCGAATGCCGTCCTGTTCCTCCAGGGCGGCTTTCAGCGCCTGGGCGAATGCGAGCGTGACATTCTTCTCCATCGAACCGGCAGGCCCCTCGGCGCCGCCATCGATCCCCCCATGTCCGGCATCGATCACGATGGTCAGGGTGTCCCCGGGCGGAGCTGGCGATTGTCCCGGTACGGTGTTCTCATCGGGTTCAGGCCACTTCGAACCGGCAACCTCTGCGGAAAACTTCTCCGGTTCGATAATGGTGATGTCAAACACCATCCGGTGCACCGCACCGGCGGCCTCCTTGCTGGTTTCGACAAGCTCCATCCTTGCGGGCACTGAGAATTCGAACACCATCCGGGCCCTTTCGTTGCCGGAATTGCCATAGCGGACGGCGGACACCAGTCCGCGCGACTGCAGGGCGTCCTGCGGAAAAGCAAAGACGGTCTCGGGCAGGTCGATCACGGCGCGATAGGGATTTTCCAGATAATGCAGCTCGAATTCGGGTTCCCGCTCGAAATCAAGCACCAGGCGGACGCGGCTCTCATCGCCCGCAAGCCGCGCGGCGATGGCGACATACCTGGAGCCGGTCGCGCCCTCCGGCATTGCAAGAGACATCGTGGGCCAGACAGCAAGCAGGAGATGGGCGGCGACCGTGACCAGCGCAACGGAAAACAGGGCGCGGCCCCGCACCGGACGATGACGCCCGCCTGCCTGAACCCACCGCTGTCTCGCACAAAACCGCATTCGTCTGCCTTCAGCCCCTACCCCGTGGCACCATCACCACACGCCGCATCATCGGGTACCGGCAAACAGCGTCAAGAGGATGGCACGATTCGCCCTGCGAACCCGGCAAGAGCATGGCGCAATCGGGTTAACCATCCGTTCACCATGATGACGCGCCATTTCCTTACGCAGATCTTTACAACGTAAACCGGCCACGGAGCACAACCTCAAGTGCAGATGTTTTCAGTTGCCAGATCGCCACTCAGCCCATAAAAGCTTTTATTGGGTAAGTATATTGACGGGATAGAACTGTCACCCTTCCGGCCGCCGCCTGCATCAGGCCCAGGGCGCCAGGAGTGCGGATCGTCCGTCGTCCAATAACCATCCTTCCCCGGAGCGGCCAGCTCGCAGTTTCCATCTCGGGAACCCAATCTGACTGCTCCTGCCAGGCAATATGGCCGAAAATGCGGAGAAGCTCTTCAGTCTTCGACAGCACCAAGGCCACGACAGTTATTAAACCCGGCAGGCGAGGACTCCTGCCACAACCTTCGCGGCCTAACTGCCGCATGCCCCTTCAGGGGCTTTCATCGGTCCGCAAGGACTATACGCAAATGAAATTTCGGCCGGCTTTTATGGTGCAAATGCGGATCTCCCAAAGTGTTAACAGGCCCCGGGCATACCAAGCCCCGGGTACAGTCCTGCTGACCACTGCTCCAAGCCGAGTACCGGAATACCTATCATCCGGCGCACTCCCCACAGACCATCCCCTGCCCCGACTTTCGGAGCGGCGGAGTCTCACGTCGAGAGCGCGCCGAGGAGCTTACATTCAATGGCAGAAAAAATGCTTATCGACGCCTCCCATCCCGAGGAGACCCGCGTCGTTGTCGTTCGTGGAAACCGCATAGAGGAATTCGATTTCGAATCGGAGCACAAGAAACAGCTCCGCGGAAATATCTATCTGGCAAAAGTCACTCGCGTGGAGCCGTCGCTTCAGGCCGCCTTTGTCGACTATGGCGGCAACCGCCACGGTTTTCTTGCTTTCTCGGAAATCCACCCCGACTACTATCAGATCCCGCTGGCCGACCGGCAGGCGCTGCTTCAGGCGGAAGCCGAGGACGCTGCGAACGATCCCGACTTCGAAAGCGCCGACGAGGCCGACAACGGCCCGAGCAAGGCCAAATCCCGATCCAAGGCGAAGCCCGCAGAAGACGACGACAGCGGCGAAGACGGCAAGGCCTCGAAATCCAGACCACGCCGCAGCCGCCGCGGCAAGAAGTCCGGCGAACCGGCCAAGGCTGCTGAGTCCGACACGGCGGAAGCAACCGATGGCGACGACGTCGCAACCGATGCCGGCGAGGTTGCCGCAGAGGAGATTGCCGCAACTCCGGACGCGACAGAAGACGACACCGACGCTTCGGCAGGACCGGACGATGCCGGATCGGATGATGACGGCGATGACGACAAGCCGACCGAAATGGCCGCTGACGTCGAAGCCGACGAGATTTCCGAACCGGTCTCGCGCCGCAAGCGCAAGACCAATGACGACGACGACGCGTCCAGTGACGACGAGTCGGTCGAATCGGTCGGCTCCGAAGATGCGATGGAAGAAGTCCCTGCTCGCTCGCAGCGCAAGCCGCGCAAGCAGTACCGGATCCAGGAAGTCATCAAGCGCCGGCAGATCCTGCTGGTCCAGGTGGTCAAGGAAGAGCGCGGCAACAAGGGTGCAGCCCTGACAACATACCTGTCGCTCGCCGGCCGCTATTCAGTGCTGATGCCGAACACCGCACGTGGCGGCGGCATCTCGCGCAAGATCACCAATCTGCCCGACCGCAAGCGGCTCAAGGAAATCGCCCGGGAGCTGGAAGTGCCGAAGGGCATGGGCGTCATCCTGCGCACCGCCGGCGCCAACCGCACCAAGGTCGAGGTCAAGCGCGATTTCGAATACCTGATGCGGCTTTGGGAAAACGTTCGCAACCTGACGCTCAAGTCGACGGCGCCGAGTCTCGTCTACGAGGAAGGGAGCCTGATCAAGCGGTCGATCCGTGACCTTTACAACAAGGACATCTCGGAAATCGTCGTCTCCGGCGAGGAAGGCTACCGCGAAGCCAAGGACTTCATGAAGATGCTGATGCCGAGCCACGCGAAGGTGGTTCAGCCCTACCGGGACCTGCACCCGATCTTCTCGCGCTCGGGCATCGAAACCCAGCTCGACCGCATGCTGCAGCCGCAAGTGACGCTGAAATCGGGCGGCTACATTATCATCAACCAGACCGAAGCGCTGGTCGCCATCGACGTCAACTCCGGCCGTTCGACCCGCGAGCACTCGATCGAGGACACGGCGCTGCAGACCAACCTGGAAGCAGCGGAAGAAGTCGCCCGCCAGCTCCGGCTGCGCGACCTCGCCGGGCTGATCGTCATCGACTTCATCGACATGGAAGAAAACCGCAACAACCGCGCGGTTGAAAAGCGGATGAAGGATTGCCTGAAGAACGACCGCGCCCGCATCCAGGTCGGCCGGATTTCGCATTTCGGTCTTCTGGAAATGTCACGGCAGCGGATCAGGGCGTCGGTGCTGGAAAGCACCATGCAGGTCTGCCCGACATGCGGCGGCAACGGACATATCCGGTCGCAATCGTCGGTGGCGCTGCATGTGCTGCGCGGCGTCGAGGAATACCTGCTCAAGAACACCACCCACGACATCATCGTACGCACCACGGCCGAAACGGCGCTGTACATGCTCAATCACAAGCGTGACACGGTTGTCGATCTGGAGAAGCGCTTCGGCGTCTCGATCAGCTTCTCGGCTGACGAAACGGTCGGAGCGAACCATTTCGCCATCGATCGCGGCGCAGCGGTGGAATCGCCGGTCAATATCGAACACATCACCGTCAATTCTCCGGCCTACCCCGAGGACGACGACGATATGGATCTCGTCGAGGAAATCGATGACGAGAGCGGCGAAACCGAGGAGACCGCGGAAGCCCAGGGCGAAGACCGTCCCGAGCGCGAGGACGGCCAGGGCAAGAAACGGCGGAGGCGCCGCCGCCGCGGCGGCCGCAAGTCCGACGGTGACAACGGCAATGGCGACGATCAGTCCGCCTCGGCCGGCACCGGCTCCGATCAGGACGAGAGGAGCGATGACGGCGACGCGGATGCGTCTTCGTACGAGGAGGCCACCGAGGCTGCGTCCGATGGCGACAGCGACGAACAGCGCCGCGGCAAACGGCGCCGTCGCGGCAAGCGCGGTGGACGCCGCAATCGCGAGGAAGATGCAAACGGCTCGGCTGAGTCTGCTGACGAAGCCGGAGAGCCAGGCGAGGTTGCGGCCTCCTCCGATGAGGCTGCCGCGGAAGCCGAAGTGACCGCGGAGGTTTCTGAGACTTCCGGGGCGGCACCTGAGGCGGACGCAGCACCCGCCGAAGCCGAGCAGGCGGAAGCCGCAGCGGTGGCCGAGGACCAAGCGCCTGCCAAACCTGCCCGCAAGAAGCGCCGGACCAAGGCGCAGATCGCGGCCGACAAGGCGGCAGAAGAAGCGTCGGAGGCAGCGGCAGCCGAAGCGGAAGTCAGCCCCGACGTCTACCCGGGCACTGAAACAGAGGCCGAGGTTGCAGCCGAGGAAGTCACTTCTGAGAGCGGCGAAGCCGAAGAGAAGAGCGAAGAAACGGCGGCCGACCGTCGTGCGCGCACCGATCTTGCCGCGATTGCCACAGCACCGGTGGTCACCTCCTCGAACGGAACGGACGAGGCGAAGAAGCCGAAGAAAGCCGGCTGGTGGCAGAAGCGCGGGTTCTTCTGAGCCTGGGCAGAGGACAAGACAAAAAAACCGGCGCTCACAC
The DNA here is from genome assembly GCA_020637795.1 of Hoeflea sp. Lineage (GTDB taxonomy): Bacteria > Pseudomonadota > Alphaproteobacteria > Rhizobiales > Rhizobiaceae > Hoeflea. The sequence continues at coordinate 25,063 of JACKJT010000001.1, forward strand.
GCCGGTTTTTTTTCGCTTCCTGCAAAACACCGCGGGTCCAGAGATCCGCGCGAGCCAGTTATATTAGTTTATTAGCTATCTTTTATATCTAATTCCATTTGCTTGCTTTTCCGCACATCGGACACGGCGGAAAAGCCCTATCGTGTGGCAAGCCAGCCCTGCATGCGGTCGAGCGCGGTGACCATTTCCGCGTGGCTGCCGGCATAGGAGAACCGCATGAAGCGGGCGCCATCGACCGGGTCGAAATCCCGCCCCGGCGTCGCCGCGACATGGATGTCCGACAGCATCTGCCGGGCGAAAGCCATGGAATCATTGGTGTACGCCGCCACATCCACCCAGGCGTAGAACGCCCCGTCCATGGGGGCTGCAAACGGCAATCCGAGCGCCGGGAGCCGTTCGGCAAGCAGCGACCGGTTTTGCCGGTATCCCTCGCGAACCGCCTCCATTTCCTCGATCCCGGACAGGGCCGCCTCGGCGGCGATCTGGGAGAGGTCGGGTGGACTGATATAGAGGCTTTGCGCCAGGCACTCGACGGGCCGCACCAGATCCTCCGGCAGCACCATCCAGCCGATGCGCCAGCCGGTCATGCAGAAATATTTCGAGAACGAATTGATCACCACGGCGTTGTCGGACACCGACAGGGCCGTGGTCTCTTCTCCGCTCCAGGTCAGGCCATGGTAGATCTCGTCGGAGATGAAGGCCACGCCGCGCCCGGCGCACCAGGCGTCGAGTTCTGCGATGGCCTGCCTGGAATGAACCGCGCCGGTCGGATTGGCCGGGCTGGCAATCAGCACGCCGGCAACACGCAATCCCGTCTCGCGCTCCGCCGCCTCGATGGCCGCAGGCGTCAGCGCATGGCCGGTATACGCACCGACCGCGATCTCGATCACCTTGAGCCCCAGGGCCGCCAGGATGTTGCGATAGGCCGGGTAACCGGGCCGGGTGATCACCACGAGGTCACCGGGATTGAAAAGCTGCAGAAACGCCAGATTGAATCCCGCCGACGATCCGGTGGTGACGGCGACGCGCTGCGGATCCAGATCCACATTGTAGAGAGCCCGGTATCGCGCGGCAATCGCCTGACGCAGGCTCCTGATGCCAAGCGCATCGGTGTAGCCGAGACCGCCGGCCTCGAGCGCGCGCCGGGCAGCGGCCCTGGCGGTGGACGGCGCCGGATGGGCCGGCTGCCCCACCGCCATGGAGATGACGGGCTTGCCCTCCCCCTTGAGCCGCGTCGCTTCGGCCAGGACATCCATGGCGTGAAATGGCTCGACCGATGGCTTGCGCTGAATTGTCAAAACTCGAACTCCTCTGCCCGCAAACCGGCACGCCGGACCGGGGCTCAATCGTCAGTAACGTCGTCCTGCCGGCCGGGGTGCGGCAAAATCGCCTCCACCGGCGTGCCGGGCAACCGCGGATGGCCGCACAAATGCCCGATTGTCGTGGCCATCACAAGAGCGAGAGTTTGATGATCTGGTCAGGATCAGCGATTGCTTTTCCAGACTCAGACATTACCTTTCAACGACATGTCGAGGACATTACGCATCATGGCGAAAGTTGCCCGGGCGCAACATTCAAGCACCAGGAAGTCAGGCTGGCTCCGCCGCGCCGTCGCCACGGCGACGGCCGCAATGGTCTCATTTTCGCTTGCCGTGCCGGCTCATGCACAGGGACGGGTCGCGGTGGTCCGCGATGCGGAAATCGAAACCCTGCTCAAGGACTACGCGAGCCCGATCTTCAAGGCCGCCGGACTGAAGACCAGCCGGGTGCAGATCGTGCTGGTCAACGATCCGGGTTTCAACGCCTTCGTCGACGGGCAGCGGATGTTCATCAACACCGGCGCCCTTGCCGATTCCACCGTGCCGAACGAGATCATCGGGGTGATCGCGCATGAGGCCGGCCACCTCGCCGGCGGCCATCAGCAAAGACTGCGCGAACAGATCGCCGCCGCCAGGACACTGGCCATTGTCGGCGGCCTGCTCGGCGTCGGCGCGCTTGCGGCGGGCAGCATCTCCGGCACCGCTGGCGGCGCCGAGGTGGGCGGGGCGCTGATCACGGCGACGCCGACGCTGGTTCAGCGCAATCTCTTGAGCTATCGCCGCTCGGAGGAAATGAACGCCGATCAGGCAGCCGCCCGCTATCTCAACGCCACCGGACAATCGATGCAGGGCATGCTGACCACTTTCCAGCGGTTTTCGCAAAGCCTGTCGCTCTCCGGCGTTCAGGTGGACCCTTACCAGATCAGCCACCCGCTGCCGCGCGAGCGCATCGCGCTGCTGGAAGAACTGGCGCGCAAGAGCAAGTATTTCGACACCAGGGACCCGCAACAGCTCAACGAGCGGCATCAGCTGATACGCGCCAAGATTGCTGCCTTTTCGGGCGGCGCCGCCGCGGTGGCGCGGATGTTCTCGAAAGACCGGGGCTCGCTGGCGGCGCGCTATGGCGACGCGATTGCCACCGACCTTTCGGGCAACTCGGCCGCAGCGCTGAAAAAGCTGGATGCGCTGATCCGGGAAAAGCCCGGAAACCCCTATTTCCATGAGTTTCGCGGCGAGGTCCTGCTCAAGCTGCGCAAGACCGACGAGGCGATCAAGGCGTTTTCCCAGGCCGTCAAGCTGGACCGGACCAAGTCGCCGCTGATCAGGGCGCGTCTCGGGTTTGCGCTGGTGGCATCGGGCAAACCCGGAAACATGAACCGCGCGATCGAGGAATTGCGGGTGGCCGTCCAGGCCGACCCCGACAACTTCACCGCCTACCGCAATCTTTCCCAGGCCTATGGTCAGACCGGCGACATCGCCAACGCCGAGCTGATCATAGCCGAGGGAAACTTTCGTGCCGGCAACGCCAGGGAGGCCAAGGTGTTTGCCGCCCGCGCCCTGCAGAAACTGCCAAAGGGCTCACCTGGCGCCATCCGCGCCAATGACATCTTAACCATCGGAAACTAGAAAACTTCTGCGGCGCACCGGACGCGACCCGCATGGACAGGGACAAGGATAGATCGACATGGCATTTCTGAACCGCAAGGGCCTGACGGCCGCTCTTCTCATCGGCATGTCGACGGCGCTGCCGCTGCCGGCATCGGCACTTGACGATGCCCAGAAGCAGGAGTTCGGGGCCTTCATCCGGGAATATCTTCTGGCGAACCCGGAAATCGTCGAAGAGATGGGCCGGGCGCTGGAGATCAAGAAGGAAGCGGAAAGCCGGCTGATGGCGCAGGCCGCGATCGCCGACAACAAGGAGGCGATCTTCAACGCCCCCGAAGACATCGTGCTCGGCAATCCTGAAGGCGATGTCACCGTGGTCGAGTTCTACGATTACAATTGCGGTTTCTGCAAACGCGCGATGAATGACATGATTGCCCTGATCAACAAGGATCCGAATGTGCGTTTCGTGCTCAAGGAGTTTCCGATCCTCGGTCCGGATTCGCTTGCGGCCCACCGGGTCGCCATGTCGTTCCGTGCGCTCGCGCCGGAGAAATATGGCGAATACCACATGAAGCTGCTCGGCGGCGATGTCCGTGCGACCGAAGCTCATGCAATTGAAATCGCCAAGGAATTTGGCGTAGACGAGGCGGCATTGAAAGCCGGAATGGACGACCCGGCAATCGATCAGTCGATCCGACAGACCTACGAACTGGCCAATGCCCTGGGCATTTCAGGCACGCCATCCTTCGTTATCGGCAACGAGGCCGTGTTCGGCGCGGTTGGCGAAGAGGTGCTGCTTGGCAAGATCGCCAACATGCGGCAATGCGACAGCACCGTTTGCTAGAACCTCACCCAGCGAGACGCAGCAAAAGGCCTCACGGACCGCAGCAAGCCGGCATTCCACGGCAATCGCTTGTGGACAATGCGGCGCGCCGGCGAAAGGTTTGCCAATGGCCTGGCCAGACGGTGTATGGGTGGAGGCCGGGGCCTGCACCTGAAACCGGGGTTTCGGGTCTATTCGCAGCTCCAGGCGCCGCGCGGGCTTGTCACCGGGCAGTTCGGGGCTGTAAAGGACAGTCAACCAGCGGAATGGCTTGAACTGCCGCCCGCAACAACAAAAACAAAGGCAATAGTCCGATGGCAACACGAAAACCGTCGATCGACCAGGATCTGATCCGGGATCTGGCCAATATTCTCAATGAAACCGATCTTACCGAGATCGAGATCGAACAGGATGACTTGCGCGTCAGGGTGAGCCGTGCCGGAACGCCGCAGATGGTCCATGCGCCTGTTGCGCAAGCCCCGGCACCGGTTGCGCAGCCTGTAGCGACCCACCCGGCGGAAGCTGCCGCTGCAGCAAAACCATCGGCCAACGCCGTAACCGCGCCGATGGTCGGCACCGTCTATCTGTCGCCTGCTCCGGGCGCAAAGCCGTTTGTCGAGATCGGCCAGTCGGTCAAGGAAGGCCAGACCATCCTGATCATCGAGGCGATGAAGACCATGAACCAGATCCCCGCGCCGCGCGCCGGCAAGGTCGTCAGCGTTCTGGTTGCCGACGGCGACCCGGTCGAATTCGCCGAACCGATGATCGTGATAGAATAAGTGAGCGAGCCTATGTTCTCCAAGGTTCTCATTGCAAACCGTGGTGAGATCGCGCTCCGGGTGCTGCGCGCCTGCAAGGAGCTCGGTATCAAGACTGTCGCGGTGCATTCCACCGCCGATCAGGACGCCATGCATGTGCGCCTTGCCGACGAGAGCGTTTGCATCGGCCCGCCGCCCTCGCGTGACAGCTATCTCAACATCCACCAGATCGTCGCCGCCTGCGAGATCACCGGCGCGGACGCGGTGCATCCGGGCTACGGCTTTCTCTCCGAGAACGCCAAGTTCGCCGATATCCTCGACGCCCACGGCATCACCTTCATCGGACCGACCGCCGATCACATTCGCATCATGGGCGACAAGATCACCGCCAAGAAGACCGCGGAAGCGCTTGGCATTCCCGTGGTTCCGGGATCCGAAGGTGAAATCACCACGGACGAGGACGCGGTCAAGATTGCCAACGAAATCGGCTTTCCGGTGATCATCAAGGCGACCGCCGGCGGCGGTGGCCGCGGCATGAAGGTTGCCAGGAACGAGGAAGAGCTCTCGCTGGCGCTGTCGACCGCACGGTCGGAAGCAGGCGCGGCATTCGGCAATGCGGCGGTCTATATCGAAAAGTATCTGGGCCGTCCCCGCCATATCGAGATCCAGGTGCTTGGCGACGGTGAAGGCAACGCGGTTCACTTGGGCGAGCGTGACTGTTCGCTGCAGCGCCGGCACCAGAAGGTCTGGGAAGAAGCCAATTCTCCGTCGCTGAACGAAGACCAGCGCATGGAAATCGGCGAGATCTGCGCGGCGGCGATGCGCAAGCTGAAATACCGCGGCGCGGGCACCGTCGAGTTCCTCTACGAGGACGGCAAGTTCTATTTCATCGAAATGAACACCCGCCTTCAGGTCGAGCATCCGGTGACCGAGGCCATTACCGGCATCGATCTGGTCAATGAGCAGATCCGGGTCGCTTCCGGCGCCGGACTGTCGGTCACCCAGGAAGATATCAGCTTTAATGGCCACGCCATTGAATGCCGCATCAATGCCGAGGACCCGGACACCTTCGTTCCGTCGCCCGGCACCATCACCCACTACCATCCACCCGGCGGACTTGGCGTGCGGGTCGATTCCGGCGTCTATCAGGGCTACAAGATCCCGCCCTATTACGACAGCCTGATCGGCAAGCTGATCGTTCACGGCCGGACGCGGGTCGAGTGCATGATGCGGCTCAGGCGCGCGCTTGATGAATTCGTGGTCGACGGGATCAATACCACGATCCCGCTGTTCAAAGACCTTCTGGCCAATCCGGACATCGCAAATGGCGACTACGACATCCACTGGCTCGAAAAGTTCCTTGCGGCCAAGGCAGGCAAATAGGCGCTTGCCGACGCCGGTCCGGGGAGGCTGAGGTGCGGCACGGCGCCGATCACAGGATCACACCGGATCTACTGCTGCGCGCCTATGCCTCGGGCCTGTTTCCGATGGCGGACTCGGCTGACGATCCGGACCTGTTCTGGGTTGAGCCGGAGTTGCGCGGCGTGCTGCCGCTCGACGCCTTTCACATCCCCAAGCGGCTTGCCCGCACCGTGCGGCAGGCTCCGTTCGAAATCCGCTTCAACACGGCGTTCGACGAGGTGGTCTCGGCCTGCGCGGAAAGCGTCGAGAACCGTCCGTCGACCTGGATCAATTCGACGATAACCGAACTCTACGGCGCCCTGCACAGGCTGGGCCATGCCCACTCCGTCGAAGCCTGGAGCGACGGCAAGCTGGTGGGAGGATTGTACGGCGTCTCGCTGCGGCGGGCGTTCTTTGGCGAGAGCATGTTCAGCCGCGCAACGGACGCCTCCAAGGTCTGCCTCGTACACCTGGTCAACCGTCTGCGCGAACGCGGATTCGTGCTGCTCGATACCCAGTTCACCACCGAGCACCTGAAACGTTTCGGGGCGATCGACGTGCCGCGGGACGATTATTCCGAGATGCTGGCCGAGGCGCTCGAGGGGCCGGATCTGGCATTCTCCGACAAGGTCTGAAGCAAGAGCTTTGGCGATCCTCAAATAGCCACAGTGGTACGGTAGAGATCAAACTCCTTCCGGCGCATTCCAACCACATGATCCGCAAGCATCGCCCGGCCCCGGTCGACCGAGCGCGACCTGAGTGACGCGGCGGAGTACTTCCTGGCGCCATCGGTTGGTGCCGCTGGATCAAAGCGAGGATGGAACCGCAAGGGGCGCGCACGCGTTGACCGTTCAAAGGAACGTTTACCCCACAGGAGTTGCCCTCGTGACATTGACACGAATACTGCTTGCTTCCACCGCCATCAGCCTCGCCGGCCTTGGCTCCTCCCACGCTTTGCCCTTCGGTCAGGCGCCCTCCCTGGCCCCCGCAAGACCGGCCGTGATGCAATACCTGGCCCGCGTGCAGCTGAGCGTTGCCGACGCGGAAGCCCGACTGGACGAAGCGCTGGCCCGCAAGGCGGAAGCCGAGGCATCCGGCGGCGATGTTGCCGCAGCGCAAGCCGAGGTCGACGCGGCGCAGGCCGAGCTCGCAGCTGCCCAGGCAGCGGTACAGGGTGAAGCCGAGACGCAGGCTGCCCCTTCAGCTGAAGCGCCTGCCGAAGAGGCTCCGGCCGCCGAGGCCATCGAGCCCGTGGCGCCTCAAGCGGCGCCGACCGCCGAGCCTGAGGCAGTTCCCGAGCCCGCTGCACCAGTTGAGCCTGCCGCTGAAGAGGCCCCGGCGCCCGAGGCCGAGGAACCGGTCATCGAGCCAGAGGCCACTGCCCCGACTGAGGCAGCACCGGAAACCGAGGCCCCCGAAGCCCCGGCGGAAGCCGCCCCGCCAGCCGAGCCTGAAGCGGCCCCTGCTCCCGATGCAACGTCTGAACCCGCCGCTCAAGATGCCCCCGTGCCGGAAGCTGCGGAGCCCGTCGCTGAACCGGAAGCGGCTGCCGAAGCTCCGGTCGAGACAGAAACCCCGCCAGAACACGCAGTTGTTCCCACACCGGAGCCAAATCCGGAAGCAACGGAAGTGCCTGCAACCGAGGAACCGGCTGCTGCCGCCGAACCCGTAGACGAAGCCGCGCCGGCAGAGCCTGCAGCAGAGGCGGCACCCGTCGAGCCGGCGACCGAAACACAGTCGACAGACGGTGCGGCGGCCCCGGTTGAAGACGAGGTTCTGACACTGCCGGTCGAGGATGGCGCACCAGTGCTCGACAGCGCAAAGGAAGAGCCCGCACCCGGTGACGAAAACGCTCCCCAGTCTGCGGCTCCGGCGTCGAGCGAGCCTGCCCCACCGCCGCCGGCATCCGACGAGGAAGCCCAGGCGCCCGAAACAAGAAGCGCGCCTGCGCCTCAGGCAATGTCGGAGGAAGGCGTGCGCATCAATGCAGAGCCGGCGCCGGAGGCGCAGACCGATGTCACCATCATCAACCAGTATGACAACCGGACCATCATCCAGGTCGACAACCGCACCATCATTGAACATGACGAACGCGACCGGCTGCGCGCCGGCAGCGAGGAAGTCTATTACGAACAGTTGCGCGGTGGACGGGTGCGTGAAGTCATCGTCCGTCCCAACGGAGTTCAGCTCGTCACCATTACCAATCGCTGGGGCGACGTAGTGCAACGCAGCCGGATAATGCCGGACGGGCGCGAATATGTGCTGTTTTACGCACATGCAAACAGCGACGGTTCGCGTGAGGCCTTTGTCGACCCCGGCCGCCGTCTGCCGCCGCTTCGACTTTCGATTTCGATCGGGGACTACATCCTCGATGCAACGGAGGCCGAACCGTCCGCCTTTCTCGAGTTCCTGATGGAACCGCCGGTGGAACAGGTCGAACGGCTTTACTCGGTGGAGGAAGTGCGCCGTTCAGCCCGAATTCGCGACAAGGTGCGCCGCATCGACATGGACAGCCTGACCTTTGAGTTCGGCAAGGCGACCATTGCCGAAGATCAGATCCAGCGGCTTTCCGACGTGGCAAGCGCGATGACGAAGATCCTTGAGAAAAACCCGGCCGAGACCTTCCTGATCGAGGGCCACACCGATGCCGTGGGCCGCGACGAGGCTAACCTGCTGCTGTCGGACCGCCGTGCCGAGACTGTTGCCGTCGCACTGAGCGACGTGTTTGGAATTCCGCCGGAAAACCTGGTTACCCAGGGCTACGGCGAGCGCTACCTCAAGATCCGGACCGAGGCGCCGGAACGTCTGAACCGCAGGGTCACGATCCGCCGCATCACGCCGCTGGTGACCCCGGTCGCCTCGCGCTGATCAGCTCCGCAACAAATAAATGGACCGCGCATCCTTTTGGGTGCGCGGTCCAACCAAACGGCGAACGCAATCCCGTTTCAGTTGCTTGCAGCGGGTGCGGGAACGTCGGACTCTTGCTTGCAGTCCTTGAGCCAGACGTCATAGACGGCATGGTCGACCGCGTTTAGGCCGGGAGAATCGGCGAACATCCAGCCGGTGAACAGCCGCCGGATCTTGCGATCGAGGGTGATTTCATCAACCTCGACAAAGGTGTCGGTCTTCGGCGCCTCGGTCTCGTCGCGGCTGTAGCAGACGCGCGGGGTGACCTGCAGCGCGCCGAACTGCACGGTCTCGCCGACATAGACATCGAAGGTGGTGATTCGCCCGGTGATCTTGTCGATGCCTGAAAACACCGCCACAGGATTTTCGATACGCGCGGCGTCAGCCGGCACGGATGCAGCGGCCAGCGCCACGACGGCAAACCCAAGGGCTCCTGCAAATTTTGCAAGGTTGTTCTTCGGAATAATCATTCGCTTCACTCGTCACAAGGCCCGCTCGGGGCCGTTCCAGGCATATTTCCGGCCGGGAGCTTAGCCCCCCGCCGTCAATGAAGCGTTAACCATGAAATGTGGCATGGCTGCGCCAAAGCAATGGCGGCAGGTCAGGATTTCGGGGTCCACGCGTCATAATCGCCGGTCACATGCGGACGCGCACCCTGGTTGAGGATCGAGCCCTTGGGACGGTATGCCCGTCCGGTGCCGGTCATGTTGGCCTGGTGCGCCTGTTCCCAGGGCTTGGCCGCATAGGTTTCAGCCGCCGGCGAGACGTCCGTGCGATGATGCATCCAGCCGTGCCAGCCGGGAGGAATTGCCGAGGGCTCCGACGGACCGTTGAAGATCACCCAGCGGCGGGTGCGCCCTTCGGAGTCCTTGCCGCCTTCATAGTAGACATTGCCGGACGCGTCTTCGCCGACCCGCTTGCCGTGGCGCCAGGTGTGAAACCGGGTCCCCAGGGTCTGTCCGTTCCACCAGGTGAAAATCTGAAGAAGTAGCGCCTTCATGAAAGCCTCTCGTGTGTGGACCTGCGGCCAAATCGCAGCCGCGTCACAATCCGCCTTATGGCCCGCTGAGGCTGCATTGTCCAGTCTCGGAGGCGTCCGCTCAGCGCAATTTCATCTTGAAACCGAGATGGCTCTGGCTGAAGCCCAAACGCGTGTAGAACCTGTGGGCGTCATGGCGGGCGGCGTTGGACATCAGCTGCACCAGGCGGACGCCCTGCGCCCTGCCCTGTTCGATGGCGTGGCTGATCATCACTTGTCCGATCCCGCGCCCGCGCATGTCGGTGCGGGTATGGACCGCCTCGATGGTCAGGCTCGAGCTGCCCTTGCCGGTCAGCGATGTGATCAGCGTGGTCTGAAACGTGCCGACCACCTCGCCGCCAAGAACGGCGACGAAAAGACTGTCGTTGGGACTTGCCGAAATCCGGTCGAATGCGGCGAGATAGTCGGGCAGATCGGCTGGGTCGGCGCTGTCGCCGTGGCCTCCGAGCGTGTCCTGGGCGAACATCGCCGCAATGGCTGCCACGTCACCGCGTTCGGCCGGGCGGATCCGGATATCTACAGACATGGATGGAAACCCCTCAATCTGGTTGCGCTGAACGAAAGCGTGTTGGTGGACCCGAACCGGCGCGCACAGCGCCAAGGTTACGACCCATTGTGCCGATTGAGATGTCTAAGGCAAAGGGCTTTGCGCGGCAGCAAGGAATCGTCATGATGGAGGATATGATTGCAACAAACTGGGGAAGACAATGATGCGCTTGAAAACAGCCGTGATTGCGGCAGGCACGCTGTGCTTGCTTGCCATGCATGCCGCCAGCCCGGCAATTGCCCAGGAGGGACCGATCGGCATCGCCTTCGCCGAAGCGCCGGAACAATCGTCGGGCGTATGCACCGGACAGAGCACCGACAAGACGCTCGCCTGTGCGCGGGAAAAGTGCGCTGAAGGCGGCGCAATGGCGGAAGACTGCCTGAGGGTCAAATGGTGTTATCCGGCGGGATGGTCAGCCGATCTGTTCGTGCAACACAAGGCCAGCGTTCACTGGCATGAATATCTCTGCGGCTGGGATTCAAAGGAGGCCGTGATGGCCGCCGTCGCGGTCGCCTGCGACCTCAAGCGCCGGGACATGATCACGGATTGCAAGGCCGTGCGCTTCTGGGACGACAACGGCCAGGAGTTTACGGCCAACTGACCGGGCCTCCGGATCAGCCGGCCAGCGGCTTGGTCATGATCAGCGCCGGAATGCCTGATTCACCCTTGCCGCAATTGTCGGTGCGTCCGGTCTCCGTCATGCCGTGCGCCTGGTAGAAGGCAATCGCCGGCTCGTTGCCGGGATCGACTTCCAGCGTCAGGCTCCGCGCACCGGGGAAACAGGTCTCGATTTCGGCAAAAAGATCGCGGCCGATGCCCAGCCCCTGGCATGCGGGCCGCACGTAAAGCTGGTGCAGGGAGACGACATCGGTGCCCGGAGCGTGGCTGGCAAAAGCCACACCACCGATCTGCGTGCCGTCATCGGCGACCAGGAACTCGCCGTCAGGGCGGGCCAGCGATGCCTTGATCGCGGCTTCCGAATGCCAGTCGGCGATGATCTCCTCGACCCGCGCCGCGCCGTAGAACGGGGCATAGGTCGCCCGCCAGGTTTCCGCCAGCACTTCCCGGATCGCAGGGATGTCGCGGGCAGAGGCGGAGCGGACGAAGAACATCTGCTTCCTACTCGTCCATGATGCCGAGCTTGGCCTTGACCAGGTCCTGCACAGCCTTCGGATTGGCCTTGCCGCCGGTTGCCTTCATCACCTGGCCGACGAACCAGCCGGCGAGCGCGGGCTTGGCCTGGGCCTTGGCGACCTGGTCTGGGTTGGCGGCGATCACCTCGTCGACGGCCTTTTCGATGGCGCCGGTGTCGGTGACCTGCTTCATGCCCTTGGCCTCGACGATCTCGGCCGGATTTCCGCCCTCGTTCCAGACGATCTCGAACAGGTCCTTGGCGATCTTGCCGGAGATGGTGCCATCCTTGATCATGTCGATGATCGCGCCGAGCTGGACGGGCGAAACCGGAGTCTCTTCAATGCCCTTGCCGGATTTGTTCAAGGCGCCCAGCAGGTCGTTGATCACCCAGTTTGCGGCCGTCTTGCCGTCACGGCCGGCGGCCACATCCTCGAAATAGTCGGCAATCGCCTTTTCCGAGACCAGGATCGAGGCGTCGTAGACACTCAGACTCATGTCGGCGACAAACCGCGCCTTCTTGTCGTCGGGCAGTTCCGGCAGTCCGGCCTTCAGCGCGGCGACATAGGCGTCGTCGAACTCGAGCGGCAGCAGGTCGGGATCGGGGAAGTAGCGGTAGTCATGCGCGTCTTCCTTGGAGCGCATCGAGCGGGTCTCGCCCTTCTGCGGGTCGAACAGGCGGGTTTCCTGATCGATGGATCCGCCATCCTCGATGAGGGCGATCTGGCGGCGGGCTTCGGATTCAATCGCCTGGCCGACAAAGCGGATCGAGTTGACGTTCTTGATCTCGCAGCGGGTGCCGAACTCGCCGCCGGGCTTGCGCACGGAGACGTTGACGTCGGCGCGCATCGAGCCCTCGTCCATGTTGCCGTCGCAGGTGCCGAGATAGCGCAGGATCGAGCGGAGCTTGGTGACATAGGCCTTGGCCTCGTCGGCCGAGCGCATGTCGGGCTTGGAGACGATCTCCATCAGCGCCACGCCGGAACGGTTAAGGTCGACATAGGACATCGACGGATGCTGGTCGTGCATCGACTTGCCGGCGTCCTGCTCGAGATGCAGCCGTTCGATGCCGATCTCGATATCCTCGAACTGGCCCTGGCGGTCGGGACCGACCGAGATGATGATCGTGCCCTCGCCGACGATCGGGTCCTTGAACTGGGAAATCTGGTAGCCCTGCGGCAGGTCGGGGTAGAAATAGTTCTTTCGGTCGAACACCGAGCGGTTGTTGATCTTGGCCTTCAGGCCAAGCCCGGTGCGCACGGCCTGGGCGACGCATTCCTCGTTGATCACCGGCAGCATGCCGGGCATGGCGGCGTCCACCAGGCTGACATTGGAATTGGCGGACTTGCCGAATTCGGTCGACGAGCCGGAGAACAGTTTCGACTTGCTCGTGACCTGGGCATGGACCTCAAGGCCGATGATGATTTCCCAATCGCCGGTGGCACCGGGAATCAGGCGTTTCGGGTCGGGGGTACGGGTGTCGACGAGGCTCATGGCAGGCTCATTATCTTTCAAGGATCAGCTCCCTGTCGGGTAGAACAAAGCCGGCCCGACTGCAAGGCTTTCCGGGCGCAGGGCGGTGCAACTGTCCGAAACAACCTGCAAAATGTTTGACCGAGATCAATGCGGGCGTCCGGGCCTCATGGGATTCTCGCCTCAACATCGAAGAGGAGAAGGCCATGAGCGTACTTGATATTTTCAGCCGTTTGACAAAACAGGCAGACCTGATGGACGCCATGATGAAGAAGCTCGACGTCGCCGACGAGATCTGGAAGCTGCCGGATCATGCCGGCGTACTGCGCCGCGCCGCCAACCGTTGCCTGACCTGCGACCGGCCCGATGCCTGCCAGCAGTGGCTGGAGCATGAAGTCGACGCGGACGAGGCACCATCCTTCTGCCGTAACCATGACCTTTTCGAGCGGGTGCTCGCCAACGCCGAAGCGAACACGCAGCCCGCAGCCTGATTTCTCAGCTCCCTCTAGGCGAAGTGATCTTTGCCCGACTTTAAAACCCGGATCGGAAGTCCCGCATCCGGGTCTTTTTTATCCCGAGGCAAGGAAAGCATGTTTCGGCACGCCGCCACGCCGGGCGCGAGGGAAATGCCAGTCAAGTGTCGTAGAGGCCGTATTCCCCGGTTCCCGGATCGACCGGATTGCTGCCGGGCTCGAATTCCTTGATCATCTCCACCTTGTCGATATCCTCGTCAAGCGGTTCGGAATAGGTGACGAAGTAGGTTTTGACGCGGTAGCCCAAGCGCTTGTAGAGCCGGATCGCGCCGATGTTGCGGGCATGCGTATCAAGCCGGGCGGCGGAATAGCCACGTTGCCTTATGCCGGATTCGATCTTGTCCAGAAGCGCCGTGCCGATGCCCCTGCCCTGGTATTCCGGCAGCACCCAGAGATCGGTGATGAAGTCATCCGCCTTTTCACAAGACCCCCAGCCGGCCAGCTCGCCATCCCATTCGGCGACCAGAATGTCGGGCCAGCAGCGGGTGCAGAAATCATAATAGGCTTCCCGCGCGTTGTCCCGCAGCCGGTCGGCATCCTCGCCCCAGACGCGGATAGCCTTCTCCCAGGCAGCCAGGCCAATCTTGGCGAGATCCTGGGCTTCCGCGGAATTGGCAGGCCGGATAGACAGCATTCAGACCGCTCCGTGAACAGATGACCCCCGATGGTTGAGCCAATCGAGCCGACTTTCGCCGGAAATGACGGGCTGGGCAAGCCCCGCGCCGCCTATACGGGGCAAGAGGGCAACAGTCGCGGACTTTCGGCGCAACCACCGGGACGGGAATCTTGATCCGGCGACACCGGCCATCTATCTTGAAGAGGCCCTCTACCGGAGCCTTTATGTTCTTTTTGTCCGAGTCCCGATAAAGGGCCACGCCCAGCGTTCAAACGCCGCGCATGGCCCGACAAAAACATGAAAACCGCTGACGTTCTTGACGTCGGCAGATGTTTTTGTGCGCTCGAACGAGCGCTATCCCGGACACGACACCAATGGACATCTCCCGCGCCGAACAGCGCATTCTGCACCTGCTCGCCCAGGGCGGCAGGATCGAACTGATCCGTGACGACAACCGAAAGGTCGCGGAAATCAAGCTCATCACCCGTGAAGGCTGGCTGTTTGCCGGCCTCGATCTCGAAACCTTCCGGAAGCTGAAACGCAAACGGGCGATCAGCTCGCGCAAGGGCGAGCCCTACGGCGTCACCCGGCGCGGGCTGGAGCTGGTGCGCTCGCAGCTCGACAACCGGTAAACGCGAAACGGCGCCTTCGGGCGCCGCTTCAACATCAAGCCGATCTGTTAAAAACGCCTTGGGCTCCCGGCCTCAGCGGTAATCTCACCACCAGCGCTTGGGCTCGAACCGGCCTGCCGCCTGCTCGATGACGTGGGCGGTCTTGAACAGGGTTTCTTCCTCGAAGGGACGGCCGATCAGCTGCAGGCCGAGCGGCAGGCCCTTCGGGTCAAGACCGGCAGGCACGGCAATACCGGGAAGGCCGGCCATGTTGACGGTGACGGTGAAGATGTCGTTGAGGTACATCTTCACCGGATCGCTCGCCAGATCCTCGTCGCCCACGGCAAAGGCCGAGGACGGGGTGGCGGGCGTCAGGATGGCGTCGACACCGGCCTCGAAGGCCAGTTCGAAATCGCGCTTGATCAGGGTGCGGACCTTCTGGGCGCGCAGGTAGTAGGCGTCGTAGTAGCCGGCCGAAAGCACGTAGGTGCCGATCATGATGCGGCGCTTGACCTCCTGGCCGAAGCCTTCGGCGCGGGTCTTCTCGTACATCTCGGCGATGTCCTTGCCGGGCACGCGCAGACCGTAGCGGACGCCGTCATAGCGGGCGAGGTTCGAAGAAGCCTCCGCCGGCGCGACGATGTAGTAGGCGGGCAGCGCATACTTGGTGTGCGGCAGCTCGATATCGACGATCTCGGCGCCGGCGTCCTTCAGCCAGGCAATCCCCTGCTGCCACAGCGCCTCGATTTCCGCAGGCATGCCGTCGACACGGTATTCGCGCGGGATGCCGATCTTCAGGCCCTTGACCGAACCGCCGAGTGCGGCCTCGTAGTCGGGCACCGGCAGATCGACCGAGGTGGTGTCCTTGTCGTCGACAGAGGCCATCGATCCCAGCAGGATCGCCGCGTCGCGCACGTCGCGGGCAATCGGGCCGGCCTGGTCGAGCGAGGAGGCAAAGGCGGCAATGCCCCAGCGCGAGCAGCGGCCATAGGTCGGCTTGATGCCGACGGTTCCGGTGAACGCCGCCGGCTGGCGGATCGAGCCGCCGGTGTCGGTGGCCGTCGCGCCGGCGCACATCAGCGCCGCGACGGCGGCAGCCGAACCGCCCGAGGAGCCGCCAGGCACCAGATTGGCGTTGGAGCCTTCGGCGCGCCAGGGGTTGATCACCGGGCCGTAGTAGGAGGTCTCGTTGGACGAGCCCATGGCGAACTCGTCCATGTTGAGCTTGCCGAGCATGACTGCGCCATCGGCCCAGAGATTGGCGGTGACGGTGGATTCGTAACGCGGCTCGAAGCCGTCGAGCACATGTGAGCAGGCCTGGGTGTGCACGCCCTCGGTGGCGAAGAGATCCTTGACGCCGAGCGGGATGCCTTCCAGCGCTCCGGCCGTGCCGCCGGCGCGGCGGGCGTCGGAGGCTTTCGCCATCTCGCGGGCCTTGTCGGCGGTCACCTTCACATACGTGTTGATCGCCGGGTTGGCGGCCTTGATGGCAGCCAGGTAGGCGTCGGTCAGCTCGACGCTGGAGAAGGCGCCCTTCTTCATTTCGTCACGGGCTTCGGCGATGGTCAGACGGATCAGGTCGGTCATGCGGACAACTTCTTTTCAAAGAACCGGGAATAGCCGGAATCAGGGTAATCGAGGACGGCGCCACATTCGGTGAAGCCATGATTTTCATAAAGCCGGACGGCGGCGGCAAGCCCCTCGCCCACGCCGGTTTCAAGAACCAGCCTTTCGATGCCAAGGTCGCCGGCACGTGTGCAAATCGCATCGAGAAGCGCCGAGCCTATGCGCTGGCCACGCACTTGCGGCGCGGTGAACATGCGCTTGACCTCGCCGGTGCGGGTGCCGGCGTCGAGGCCGACATCCTTGAGCGCGCCGAGACCGACGGCCAGGCCTGTGTCGTTGCGTGCGACAAAGACGGTGGTGTCATCGCCCGCCATTTCCTCGATGTTCAGGCCGAAATGAAATTCGGCCGGCGCCAGGGGCACCAGATAGGCGTCCAGCGCTTCGACAAGCGCCGTGACGTCATCCTGAATCGGGGATTCAATGGCGACCGAAACAGCCATTGTGCTACTCGACCACCTTCGGGACGACAAAAAAATTGTCGGTCGATTCAGGTGCGTTGGCGACAATGTCCTCGGCCTTGGAGCCGTCGGTGACAACATCGGCACGCTTCTTCATCGCCATCGGGGTGACCGAGGTCATCGGCTCGACGCCATCGACATTGACTTCGGACAGGTGCTCGACGAAGCCCAGAATCGTGTTGAGTTCACCTTCCATGCGGGCGGCTTCCTCGTCGGTGACCGCAATGCGGGCGAGGTGCGCAACGCGTTTGACGGTGGCAAGATCTACGGACATCGGGTCCTCATCGGGTGATATGAACGGGTGGCCCCGCTATAGCCGCGAGCGGGCAGCCGCGCAACTGCGGGGCAAGTATTTGTCGTTGCGCCAGGCTGTCCTTCATCCAAAATCCAACATTACTTGATCGCGATGACATGGAGCCATTCGGTGGGCTTGCCGTCATAGCCACCTCCCATTTCGGTTGTGATTTTCACGTCCGTCCATCCCGAAGCCGTGTACCAGTCCCGCAACAAGCGCTCCGACGGGTAATTGTAGTACCGGTCAAATTGGTCGCGGCCTTCTGTTTCTCCAGCCTTGAAGCTGGCGAAAAAGGGCCCGCCATTCTTCAATGCGGCATGAATTCTCGAAAGAATTCCCGGCAGGTTTTCCCTTGGGACATGCAACAGGCAGGCATTCGCCCATATCCCGTCACAGGTGTGTTTCTCGTCCAGATCGGCGAACAAGAGAGTGGCAACAGGAATGCCGAGACGCTGTTGCGCCGCTTGCGCCATCTCGGGCGTCCCGTCCGTCGGACGCACATCGAATCCCCTTCCAATCATGAATTCGCTGTCCCGCCCGTCACCGCATCCCAACTCGAGAATGACGGCGCCGGCTGGCAGCAAAGACAGAAAACCCTCGATATGCTTCGAATTCGGATGTTCACCCCGCGAGGCATAGGCGGAAGCTTCCCGCGAATAAAAGTCGATCGTCCGATCATCCCAGGTCATTTTCTTCCCATGTTCCGCTTCGCGACCATTCCATCTAGAGAAAGGCGGTCGTGGCGCGTTTGGCCAAATGTACCCCGGTCAGCGCGTCAGACAGTCACGCTCTCGCCGGACTTGGGTACGGCGACGTTCTTGGCATCGTCCTCCATTGCCTCGACGAAGGCATCGGCCGTCTGGTCGAGGATCGGGAACGTGCCGTAGTGGCAGGGAAAGACCTTGGCGAACGAGAAGAACCTGCGACAGGCGAGTGCCGCCACCGCGCCGCCCATGGTGAAGCGGTCGCCGATCGGCACGATGCCGATTTCCGGGCGATGCAACTCGTTGATCAGCGCCATGTCGGAGAAGATGTCGGTGTCGCCCATGTGCAGCAGACCCGGCTCGTCCCCGAAATGCAGCATCAGGCCATTGGCACTGCCGAGCGAGTGCGACACCCCGTCGGAGGTGATGTGGGCGGAGGAATGCAGCGCATTGACGAAGGTCGCGGAAAAACCGTCGAGTGAAATCGTGCCGCCGGTGTTGCCCATTTCCAGGCGGTCGAGGCCGTGGTGATGGCTGAGCCACACGCCCAGATCGTAATTGGCGAGCACCACCGCGCCGGTTTCCTTGGCGATCGCCGCGGTGTCGCCGACATGATCGCCATGGCCGTGCGTGAGCAGGATATGGGTGATACCCTTGACCGCATCCTTGCGGTCATTGCCTTCAAAGGAGGGGTTTCCGGTGAAGAACGGATCGATGAGGATCGTCGACTTGGCGGTTTCCAGCCGGAATGCGGAATGACCTAGCCAGGTGATTTTCATGAGTTTCTCTCCCTCGCAATTTGCGGCCCTCGCATTTGAAGGGCTTGTTCGCTAAACCCATCATCTAGCGCGGCAGACGCTGTGGCGCAAAGGCAGAGAGTAAAAAATGGCGGCTATCAGCATCGAAGAGCTTTCCGGGCAGATTCAACCCGGGCAAACCATTGCCGGCATCGACCTGGGGACGGAAACCATCGGACTGGCGGTCTCGGACCTGTCGCTGAGGCTCGCCTCGCCGCGGCCGATGATCAAGCGCAAGAAGTTCACGCTCGATGCCATTGCCCTGATCGAGGCTCTTCAACGCGACAAGGCGGGCGCCGCGGTGATCGGCCTGCCGGTCAACATGGACGGCAGCGAAGGCCCCCGCGCCCAGGCGACGCGAGCCTTCGTGCGCAACATGGCGCAGAAGACGGAATTGCCGTTCGTGTTCTGGGACGAGCGGTTGTCGACGGTGGCCGCCGAACGGGCGCTGATCGAGATGGATGTCTCGCGCAAGAAGCGCAAGGAACGGATCGATTCGGCCGCCGCCAGTTTCATCCTGCAAGGCGCGCTCGACCGACTGACCGGATTGCGCGCCGGACAGGCTGCCTCAGGAAATCCTTGAATACTCGGCTTCGGCGGTGTCGGAGACCTGCATCGCAACGTCCCGGCTTTCGGTCCAGCCGAACAGGTTGCGGATAGCGGTCCAGATCTGCTTGCGGCGCCGCTTGATGGCGATGAAGCCGATCACAAAAAACGTGTCGAGAACGATCGCCTTGAGCACCAGCGGCGGAATCGATTCGGGCGGAATGCCGAGCAGGTTGCCGTAGATGGTGAAGACCAGATCGTGCAGATCGCGGCTGAGGATGCGATAGCCGAAATTGATGTCGTAGTAGGACAGGCCATACCAGCTGCCGAGCAGGACGATCGGCGTCACCCAGAGAACTAGAAAGACCTTCATGAGCGTGTTCCCTGCCTGGAGATGGACGCAAGCTGCGCACTGAAGGCGGCATGATTGGCGGCGTGATCGGCAATCACCCGATCGAGCTCGCCGATCCCTTCATCCCCCGCCCCATCGGGTTCGATCCGCGACTGGGAAAGCGACATGATGGTCAGGAACAGGCCGCCAAGGGCGCCGAATTCCAGCGCCAGCAGCGTCCCCGCCTGACCGCCGGCAAAGAACACAACCGTGGTCAGCATGGAGGCCGCGGCCGTGCAGGCCACCGCCCCTTGCGCCAGGGGCCGCGCTTCGCGCTGTTCGCGCTCCTCGCCAAAGACGAAAAACATCATCGCAAACAGCAGCAGGCCGGCGGAGGCGGCGCTGAAGCCGCCGAGAAGCCCGAAGACGACGCTTTGGGAAAGCGGGGACAGGCCGATGGCCCGCATCGCGGCTATGGCGCTGTCCACCAGCCCGGCATCGGCGAAAAGGGTCAATACGGCCAGACTGATACCGCCCTGCGGCGCATAGGTCACAACCAGCGCCAGGAGCGACAGGTAGCAGACCCAGAACAGCATCATCGAGGCGTAGTACAGGCGGCTTGAATTCATCACGGGTCCGTGGAGCTGATGGAATGTGGTTTATCTCGTCCATCACCATGACGGTGGCGGCGCGCCCACGCAATGTAAACCATTTGTTAAGGTTAACGGCCGCCATTGCCCAACCTGCCCGAGCCGCTTATGAGGAGGCTCCCCTCATCCGGCGATACCCATGATCCCTATTTTCGAAAGCATACTGCCGATTTTCCTGATCGTGCTTCTCGGCGTGGCGCTCAGACGCGCGCCGTTCATCGATCAGAGCGTCTGGCCCGGCCTGGAAACGATCGGCTACTACCTGCTGTTTCCATCGCTTCTGTTCCTGACCCTGGCAACAGCCGATTTTTCCGGTCTCGAACTCGGCACCGTTGCGCTGGTTGCGCTGCTGGCGATGATCGTCATGACAATCCTTCTGGTCGTCATTCATCCGCTCGCCCGTGCCCGTGGCATGTCGGACGCCAGCTATACATCGCTGTTTCAGACGTCTTCGCGTTGGAATGCGTTCATCGCGCTTGCGATCGCCGAGAAACTGGCAGGGTCCACCGGCCTGGCCCTGGTGGCCCTGGTGATGGCGGTGCTGGTCATTCCGCTCAACCTGATCAATGTCACCATGCTGGTCTGGTACGGAACCGGCGCACGCAGCATGGGAACGCTCGCTAGGCGGATCGTCGGCAACCCGCTGATCCTCGGCTGTGCGGCAGGCATCGCCGTCAACGCCCTGCCCTTCGATCTCTACCCGCCGCTCGAACAGGCGGTCGATCTGATCGCCCGTTCCTCGCTCGGGCTCGGGCTGCTGATGGTCGGCGCCGGCCTCAAGCTCAATGATGCGCTGAGGCCCGGCCCCGCGGTGCTGACGCCTGTCGCGCTCAAGCTGATCGTCTTCCCGGCCATCATGGTGGGACTGGCGCTGGGCTTTGGGCTCAGCGGGGAAACCGTGTTGATCCTGGCGCTGTGCGCGTCGGTGCCGACAGCGATGAACGGCTATCTGCTGGCACGCCAGATGGGCGGCGATGCACCGCTTTATGCCGCTGTCACCACCGTCCAGACGGTGGCATCCTTCCTGACGATTCCGGCAGTGATGTGGGCGGCCGGGCTGGTCGCAGGCATTCAGGCCGCCGGCGGATAGAGCAGGTCGACGATCTGGCGGGCATCGAACCGGGCATCGAGCATGCCGTAGGTCGAGCGCCATGCGCCGCCGAGCCGGGTCTCGACAAAGGCTTCGGCAACGTGACCGGCGCCGAGCCGGGTCAGCTCAGCCGCCGCAGCGGCAAGCGCCAGCTGCTCGGTCAGAAGCCGCGCGGCGCCCTCATCGCGTTCAGCCACCGCCATGCAGGCGCGCAGCACGTCAACCGTGCGCGGACCGGCGGCGCCCAAATCACGGTTGATGCTCTCGAGCGCGACCTCGCACAGGTCGCGGCCACGGGTCAGCACCCTCAGCACATCAAGCGCCATGACGTTGCCCGAGCCTTCCCAGATGGCGTTGACCGGCGCCTCGCGGTAGTGGCGTGCAACCGCGCGTTCCTCGACATAGCCGTTGCCGCCCATGCATTCCATCACCTCGTAGATGACCGAGGGCGCGATCTTGCAGACCCAGTACTTGACCACCGGGGTCATCAGCCGGGCGATGGCCGCCTCGGCCGGATTGTCACGGGCCTTGTCGAAGGCGCGCGCCAGCCGGAGCGACAAGGCGGTTGCCGCGGCGGTCTCGAGCGCCAGGTCGGCCAGCACCCGCGCCATCAAAGGCTGGTCGATCAGCAATTCGCCGAACACCCGGCGGTGGCGGCAGTGATGCACGGCCTCCGCGAGGCTCGCGCGCATCATGCCGGCCGAGGCCAGCGCGCAATCGAGCCGGGTCAGCGTCACCATGTCGAGGATGGTGCGCACACCCTCCCCCTCGCCGCCGAGCAGGAAGCCGAAAGTGTCGCTGAACTCGACTTCGGAGGAGGCGTTGGAGCGGTTGCCGAGCTTGTCCTTCAGCCGCTGCAGCCGAAGACCGTTGAGGCTGCCATCCTCAAGAATGCGCGGCACCAGGAAGCAGCTCAGCTCGCCGCTGGATTCGGCACCGGTGCGGGCCAGCATGACGAAGGCATCCGACATCGGCGCGGACAGGAACCATTTGTGGCCCGAAAGCCGGTAGACCCCTTCGCCCGCGCGGGTCGCCACGCTCTGGTTGGCGCGCACATCGGTGCCGCCCTGTTTCTCGGTCATGCCCATGCCGATGGTCACGCCGGACTTTTGCATCGCCGGGCGGTGGCTCGAATCGTAACGCCGCGACACCACCTGCGGCGCCCAGGCCTTCTCGATGCGCGGCGAGGCCATGATCGCGGCGATCGAGGCATTGGTCATGGTCAGCGGGCACAGATGGCCGCATTCGAGGCCCGCGGAAAGGAAAAAGCGGATGGCGCGCGCCTGATGCGCATAGCCTGCCTCCTCGCGCCGGCCCTCCCAGACCGAGCCCTGCAAACCGCCCGCCACCCCGCGGCGCATCAGCGCGTGCCAGCTGGGATGGAAATCGACCTGGTCGATGCGGTTTCCGAAACCGTCATGGGTCCTGAGTTCGGGCAGGGAGCGGTTGGCGATGCGGGCCAGATCCTGCGCCTCGGCGGAGGCCACGAACTTGCCGACCGTTTCGAAATCGATGCGCAGCGCACGCGGCATGTCGGCCGCGATGTCCTTCAGCAACGGATCGGACCGATAGGCGTTGTGCCCGGAAAAGGGCGGGCTCTGATTGTCGGCCTGGGGGCCAAAGGCTTGGATCGGGCTCATCGGACCTCGCTTACAGGGATTCGCGCGGTTTTGCATGGGGACATCGCGCATTTCCGGCACCGGCAAGCTTGCTCCTGCCCCGGAACCTTTCTATAGACCGCACACGCCTTCAATCCTATGGGACCCATGATGTCATTTCCGCACCGCCACCTTCTCGGAATCAAGGGGCTTTCGGAGCCGGACATCCACTATCTGCTCGATCAGGCGGACGAAGCGGTCAAGATATCCCGCCAGCGCGAGAAAAAAACCTCTACCCTTCGCGGCCTGACCCAGATCAACCTGTTCTTCGAATCCTCGACCCGGACGCAGGCCTCGTTCGAGCTGGCCGGCAAGCGGCTCGGCGCGGACGTGATGAACATGTCGGTTGCCAATTCCAGCGTCAAGAAGGGCGAAACCCTGGTCGACACAGCGATGACGCTCAACGCCATGCGGCCCGACGTGCTGGTGGTGCGGCATTCGTCGGCGGGCGCGGTGGCGCTGTTGTCGCAGAAAGTCGGCTGCCCGGTGATCAATGCCGGCGACGGGGCGCATGAGCACCCGACCCAGGCGCTGCTCGATGCGCTGACCATCCGCCGGGCCAAAGGCAAGGTCGGGCGCCTGACGGTTGCCATCTGCGGCGACGTGCTGCATTCGCGCGTCGCCCGCTCGAACATCCTGCTGCTCAACGCGCTCGGCGCGCGGGTCCGGGTGGTGGCGCCGTCGACGCTGCTTCCCTCCGGCATCGCAGACATGGGCGTCGAAGTGTTCCGGCGCATGGAAGACGGGCTCAAGGACGCGGACGTGGTGATGATGCTGAGATTGCAGCGCGAGCGCATGGCCGGCTCCTTCGTGCCGTCGGTGCGCGAATATTTCCGCTATTTCGGCCTTGATGCCGAGAAGCTGAAGGCGGCCAAGGAAGATGCCCTGGTCATGCACCCGGGTCCGATGAACCGCGGCGTCGAGATCGCCTCCGACATTGCCGACGGGCCGCAGAGCGTGATCGAACAGCAGGTGGAGATGGGCGTCGCCGTGCGGATGGCGGTGATGGAGACGCTGATGCTGCATGGGGAGTTGGCCCGATGAGCGCGCGGATCCTGAAGAATGTCCGGATTGTCGATCCCTCGACCGGCATGGACGAGACCGGCGACATCGTCATCATCGACGGAAAGATCGCCGCCTGCGGCGCAGATGCGGCCGGCTTCGCCGCGCCGGCTGACGCCGAGACAGAAGACTGCAGCGGCCTGATCGCGATCCCGGGACTGGTCGACGCCTGCGTGCATATCGGCGAACCGGGTGCGGAGCACCGCGAGACCATCGCCTCTGCCAGCCGGGCGGCGGCCAAGGGCGGCGTCACCTCGATCATCATGATGCCCGACACCGATCCGGTGATCGATGACGTGGCGCTGGTCGATTTCGTCCAGCGGCTGGCGCGCGACGAGGCCATCGTCCGGGTCCATCCGGCCGCGGCGCTGACCAAGGGGCTCGACGGCGAGGAGATGACCGAATTCGGCCTGCTGCTCGAAGCCGGCGCGGTCATGCTGAGCAACGGACGGCATACGGTCGACAACCCGGCGGTGATGCGGCGGGCGATGACCTATGCACGCGATTTCGGCGCTGTGATCGCCGTGGCGACACAGGACCGGCAACTGGGCGGCACCGGCGTAATGAACGAAGGCCTGTTTGCAAGCTGGCTGGGCTTGCCCGGCATCCCGCGCGAGGCCGAGATCATCCCGCTTGAGCGCGACCTGCGGCTGGCGGCGCTGACCCGGTCCCGCTACCATGCGATGAGCATTTCGGTGCCTGAATCCGCCGATATCATCCGTGCTGCCAAGGCGCGCGGGCTGGATGTGACCGCCGGGATCTCGATCAATCACCTCACCCTCAACGAGACCGATATCGGCGAATACCGGACCTTCTTCCGGCTGTCGCCGCCGCTGAGGACCGAAGATGACCGCATGGCGATGGTTGCGGCGCTGGCGGACGGCGCGATCGACATTATCGTCTCCGCGCATGATCCGCAGGATGTCGACACCAAGCGCCTGCCCTTCGCCGACGCCGAGAACGGCGCCATCGGGCTCGAGACCCTGCTGGCTGCCGCGCTCAGGCTTTATCATTCTGGCGACGTTCCGCTGATGCGGCTGATCGATGCGATGTCGACCCGCCCGGCGAAGATCCTTGGCCTTGACGCGGGAACGCTGCAACCGGGCGCGCGCGCCGATATCGCCCTCGTCGACCCGGACTATCCGTGGGTTCTGTCCAAGGACGATATTGTCTCGAAGTCCAAGAACTCGGCTTTCGAGGATGCCCGGTTTACCGGCAAAGTATTGCAAACCATGGTTGCAGGTGTCACAGTTTACAGAACCTGAGAGCGGCTTTGTAAGGCCGCCAGCGGGGTTCGCCGGAGGAAGAACGCACCGTGCCTGACTTGATCCAATGGACCCTGTCCACTCCGCTGATGCTCGGCTCGCTGCTGTTCGGCTATCTCTGCGGCTCGATCCCGTTCGGGCTGATCCTGACCCGGATGGCCGGTCTCGGCGATGTCCGCAAGATCGGCTCGGGCAATATCGGCGCGACCAACGTGCTGCGCACCGGCAACAAGAAACTCGCCGCGGCAACGCTGCTTGCCGATGCCCTTAAGGGAACGGTGGCGGTTGTCGTTGCCCGACAGGTTCTTGGCATGGAAGCAGCGCTGATCGCAGGGCTCGGCGCGTTTCTCGGACATCTTTATCCGGTCTGGCTGAAGTTCAAGGGCGGTAAAGGAGTTGCGACCTATCTTGGCGTGCTGCTCGGCCTGGCGCCGATCATCGTGCTGGTGTTCGCCGCCGTATGGCTCGGCATGGCGAAGCTGTTCCGCTATTCCTCGCTCGCGGCACTGGCAGCGGCCGTGGTGGTGCCGATCGCACTTTATCTTTACGGCAGGCCCGAGGTGGCGTCGCTGTTCGTGGTGATGTCGCTGATCACCATCCTCAAGCACCACGAGAACATCCGCCGCCTGCTTTCCGGCAGCGAAAGCCGGATCGGGAACAAGGGCTGATGTCTCCCGGCGACGAAGGGAGATGCGGTGTCCCCCTTTCCGATCGCCAACGACTGAACTGGCTGCGGCTGATCCGCTCCGACAATGTCGGCCCTGCGACCTTTCGCGACCTGATCAATCATTTCGGCTCGGCTGAAACGGCCATCGCGCAATTGCCGGAATTGTCGCGGCGCGGCGGATCGGCGCGCTCGATCCGGGTGGCGAGCGTCGATGACGCGGAACGCGAACTGGAGGCAGCAAGGAAATTCGGCGCGGTGTTCATCGGCATCGGTGAACCGGATTACCCGCCGGCGCTCCGGCGCATCGACGGCGCGCCGCCGCTGATCGCGGCGATCGGCGACCTGGCGCTGGCGACGCGGGCCGCGGTGGGCATTGTCGGCCCACGCAACGCCTCGGTGTCGGGCGCCAAGATGGCCGCCCGGATGGCGCGGGAACTGGGGGCTGCCGGCTATGTCATCGTTTCCGGCTTTGCCCGCGGCATTGACGCGGCAGCGCACCGGGCAAGCATGGAGAGCGGCACGATCGCTGCGCTGGCAGGCGGGCTCGACCAGCCCTATCCGCCGGAGAACTCCGAACTTTACAAGGAAATCTGCGCCGGCAATGGTCTGGCAATCAGCGAGATGCCGATGGGCTGGGAGCCGCGGGCCCGGGATTTTCCCCGGCGCAGTCGGTTGATCGCCGGCGTCGCGCTGGGGCTTGTGGTGATCGAGGCGGCAGAGCGCTCGGGCTCGCTGATCACCGCGCGCCGCGCCGCGGATTTTGGCAGGTTGGTGTTCGCGGTCCCCGGCTCGCCACTCGATCCGCGTGCGGCGGGAACCAACGGCCTGCTCAAGGACGGCGCGATCGTGACCACCGCGAGCGGCGACGTGATCGATGCCCTGGCGCCTTCAAGCCGGCTGTTCCCCGATGACGAGCCGCTGTTTGAAGAACCGGAAGGCGACGACGGCGCACGCTTCACCGAACCGCATGACGACGAGCGAAGCCGGGTGATCGAGGCGATGGGTCCCTCCCCCGCCGAGATCGACGACATCATCCGGCATACCGGTGTTTCGGCTCAAACGGTCTACCTTGTACTGATCGAACTCGATCTTGCCGGCCGGTTGCACCGGCATCCCGGCGGCATGGTGTCGCTCGCCTTCGACGAGGAATAGCTGTTGAGGCAACACAGCTAGCGCGGCTCCTTGACCAGGCTCACCGGCCTGGACCCAGCCAGTATGTCTCCCGCCTCGAGATAGGCCATCTCGATCAGGTAACACAGCATGTCGGCATTTTCGTTGCGTGCAACGGTGCCCAACTCCCCCAGCATCTGCCTGATATAGGCGATGTTCTGCTCCTTGCGCGCCGTCTCCGGCTTGCCTTGAGAGGGGTGGGTTTGCATCGACGCTCCCCTGCTGTTGGCCGTTCCCGGTCGCGAGGTGGGCGGGGTCCGGATCGGAAATTCACGATAACTTAATTATCTTAAATTGCAATACAGTTGCAATCGCGCAATGGTTGTATTCGGGTTGCGAAATGGGCGTAAATCGGAAGATGGGCTTGACCGCATCGATTTCGATGTACATTTCGTGGGCCAAATCGGTACGGCGCGAATTCGCGCGGCATGCCGAAAACCTAGGCCGAGTGCGAGCAATCTTATGAATGTAGTGGTAGTGGAATCGCCTGCGAAGGCAAAAACGATCAACAAGTACCTCGGAAACGGGTACAAGGTCCTGGCATCGTTCGGCCACGTCCGCGACCTTCCGGCCAAGGATGGCTCGGTGCTTCCCGACGACGATTTCGCCATGTCCTGGGAAGTCGACACCGCATCGAACAAGCGGCTCAAGGATATCACCGACGCGCTCAAGGGCGCTGACCAGCTCATTCTGGCAACCGACCCGGATCGCGAGGGCGAGGCGATTTCGTGGCATGTGCTGGAAGTGCTGAACAAGAAGAAGGCGCTCAAGGACAAGAAGGTCTCCCGCGTCGTCTTCAACGCCATCACCAAGAAATCGGTGCTCGACGCGATGGCCAATCCGCGCGAGATCGACACGCCGCTGGTCGACGCCTACCTGGCGCGCCGGGCGCTCGATTACCTGGTCGGCTTCAATCTTTCGCCGGTTCTGTGGCGCAAGCTGCCCGGCGCCCGCTCGGCCGGGCGCGTGCAATCGGTGGCGCTGAGACTGGTCTGCGACCGCGAAAGCGAGATCGAACGCTTCGTCTCGGAAGAATACTGGCAGATATCAGCGGATCTGAAGACCCCGCTCGGCGATGTGTTTACCGCCCGGCTCACCTCGCATGACGGTGAGAAGATCACCAAGATGTCGGTGACCAACGGCGATCTCGCCAACAGGATCAAGGACATGCTGGACGGCGCGTCATTCGTCGCCGACAGCGTCGAAGCCAAGCCGACCCGGCGCAATCCGTCGCCGCCGTTCACCACTTCAACGCTGCAGCAGGCCGCGTCCTCGAAGCTCGGCTTCAATGCCTCGCGCACCATGCAGGTGGCGCAGAAACTCTACGAGGGCATTGACATCGGTGGCGAGACCGTCGGTCTGATCACCTATATGCGTACGGATGGCGTGCAGATGGCGCCGGAAGCGATCGAGGAAGCAAGGACAGCCATCGAGACGCGCTTCGGTGCACGGTATGTGCCTGAAAAGGCGCGGCTTTACTCGACCAAAGCAAAGAATGCACAGGAGGCCCACGAGGCCATCCGCCCGACCGGTTTCGAGCGCGCGCCGGACGATCTGAAGAAATATCTCGATGCCGACCAGCTCAAGCTCTACGACCTGATCTGGAAACGCGCCACCGCCAGCCAGATGGCCTCGGCCGAGATCGAACGGACGACGGTGGACATCACCGCGTCGAAGGACGGCAAGACCGCCGGACTGCGCGCCACGGGTTCGGTGATCCGTTTCGACGGCTTCATCGCCGCCTACACGGACGCCAAGGAAGACGGCGAGCAATCCGACGGTGACAGCGATGACGATGCACGGCTGCCGGAGATCAATGCCCGCGAGGCGCTGGCCAGGGAGAAGATCAACGCCACCCAGCATTTCACCGAACCGCCGCCGCGTTATTCGGAAGCCTCGCTGATCAAGAAGATGGAAGAGCTCGGCATCGGCCGGCCGTCGACCTATGCCTCGACGCTGGCAACGCTGCGCGACCGCGAATACGTGACGATCGACAAGCGCAAGCTGACCCCCGAACCGAAGGGCCGCCTGGTCATCGCGTTCCTGGAGAACTTCTTCGAACGCTATGTGGAATTCGGCTTCACCGCTGACCTTGAGGAGAAACTGGACCGGATCTCGGCCGGCGAATTGGCCTGGAAGGACGTGCTTCGCGAATTCTGGACCGAATTCCATGCGCATCTTGATGAAACCAAGGACCTTCGCGTCACCCAGGTGCTCGACGCGCTCAACGAGGCGCTGGCGCCGCTGGTCTTCCCGGCACGGGAAGATGGCTCCAACCCGCGGATCTGTCCGACCTGCGGAACCGGAAACCTGTCGCTCAAGCTCGGTAAGTACGGCGCCTTTGTCGGGTGCTCGAACTATCCGGACTGCAATTTCACCCGCCAGCTGTCCAGCGACCAGAACGCCGAAGGCGATGCGGCCCTGTCGAACGAGCCGAAGGATCTGGGAAAGGACCCGCATACGGGCGAACCGATCACGCTCCGCACCGGGCGGTTCGGGCCCTACGTCCAGCGTGGCGACGGCAAGGAAGCCAAGCGCGCCAGCCTGCCGAAGGGCTGGGCCGTCGATTCCATCGACCACGAGAAGGCCATGGCGCTTATCAACCTGCCGCGCGATATCGGCCAGCATCCCGAATCCGGCAAGATGATCTCCGCCGGCATCGGCCGATACGGTCCGTTCGTGCTGCATGACGGTACCTACGCCAACCTTGAAAGCGTGGAGGACGTGTTCTCCATCGGTCTCAACCGCGCGGTCTCGGTGATCGCCGAAAAGCAGGCCAAGGGTCCGGGCCGCGGGCGCGGCACGCCAACCGCGCTGAAGGCGCTTGGCGATCACCCCGACGGCGGCCCGATCACCGTGCGCGACGGCAAGTACGGCCCCTATGTCAACTGGGGCAAGATCAACGCCACGCTGCCCAAGGACAAGGTTCCGGCCGAAGTCACGGTCGAGGAAGCGCTCGAGATGATCGCCGCCAAGGCCGCGGCCTCCGGCAAGAAGACCAAGGCGCCGGCCAAGAAGGCGGCTGCCAAGGCCAAGCCGAAGGCGAAGGCTGCCGCCAAGAAACCGGCGGCGGCGAAGAAGCCGGCTGCCGCCAAGGCCAAGAAGGACTGAATTTGGGACATCCTCCCCGCAAACCAGGGACCAGAAAACCCGACACCGGCAAGGTGGACGGCAAGGCGGCGGACACGCGCCCGGCCTTCCGGCGTGGCGGCATGCCGGACAAGGAAACCATCCTGCGTTTTCTCAGCGAGAATCCCGACCGGGCGTCCAAGCGCGACATCGCCAAGGCGTTCGGGCTGAAGGGCGACACCAGGGCCGAACTGAAGGACCTGCTGCGGGAGCTCGAAGATGAGGGGCTGGTCGAGCGTGACAAAAAGATGCTGAGGCGTCCCGGTACGCTGCCGGCGGTGGCGGTGCTGGAGATTACGCTGCGCAACAGCGATGGCGACCTGATTGCCCGACCGGAGGAATGGCTCGAGGATCACGGCGCAGCACCGGTGGTCACCGTGCGCCAGTCCAATGCTGGCCGTGACCGCGGCAAGTCGCGCACGCCGTCCACCGCAGCCAGCATCGGCGACAAGGTGCTGGCGCGGATATTCGCCTCGCCGCATGGCAAGGGTACCAGCTACACCGCCCGGATCATGAAGATCCTCGACCGGCGCGACGGGCTGATCCTCGGGGTTTTCCGCTCGACGCCCGGTGGCGGCGGCCGGCTGATGCCGATCGAGCGGCGCGGCGAGGAATTTGCGATCGATCCGGATTTCACCGGTGACGCCAGGGACGGCGACCTGGTCGAGGCGGAACCCGCCCGTCTGGGCCGGATGGGGCTTCCCCGCGCCAAGGTGCACGCGGTGCTTGGCTCGGTGGAGGGCGAAAAGGCGATCTCGATGATCGCCATCCATTCGCACGGCATTCCGCACATCTTTCCGGCCGAGGTGATCGAGGCAGCCGAGAACGCCAGACCGGCGCCGCTGTCGGGTGGGCGCGAGGACTGGCGGGACATCCCGCTGGTCACCATCGACCCCTATTATGCCAAGGACCACGACGACGCGGTCTTTGCCGAGGAAGACCCCTCCCCGGACAATGTGGGCGGTGTCATCATCACCGTCGCGATTGCCGACGTTTCGTGGTATGTGCGCCCCGGCTCGGCGCTTGACCGGGAGGCGCTCAAGCGCGGCAACTCGGCCTATTTCCCCGACCGCGTAGTGCCGATGCTGCCGGAACGGATCTCCAACGATTTGTGTTCGCTGCGCGAGGGCGAGGACCGGCCGGCGCTGGCGCTTCGCATGGTGTTTTCCGCCGAAGGCCGCAAGGTCGGCCATCGCTTCCACCGGGTGATGATCAAGAGCGCGGCCAAGCTGTCCTACCAGCAGGCGCAGGCGGCGATCGACGGCAAACCGGACGACAAGACCGGCCCGTTGCTTGACCCCGTCCTCAAGCCGCTGTGGAACGCCTACCGCGTGCTCAAGCGCGAACGCGACCGGCGCCAGCCGCTCGACCTCGACATGCCGGAACGCAAGATCCTGCTGACGCCGGAAGGCAAGGTCGACAAGGTGATCGTGCCGGAGCGGCTCGATGCGCACCGGCTGATCGAGGAATTCATGATCCAGTCGAACGTGGCCGCGGCCGAAACGCTGGAAAAACGGCGTCAGCCGCTTATCTACCGGGTTCACGACCAGCCGTCGCTGGCCAAGCAGGAAGTGCTGCGCGAGTTCCTCGGCACGCTGAACCTGTCCTTGGCACGCGGTGCGGCCATCCGCGCCAATGCCTTTAACGGGATTCTGGCCAGGGCCCAGGGCAAGCCCTTCCAGGGCATGGTCAACGAGATGGTTCTGCGCAGCCAGAGCCAGGCGATCTACTCGCCGGAGAATATCGGACATTTCGGCCTCAACCTGATGAAGTACGCCCACTTCACCTCGCCGATCCGGCGCTATGCGGACCTCATCGTGCACCGGGCGCTGGTGGGATCGCTGGGCCTGGGCGAAGGCGGCATCACGCCGGTGGAGGAAGCGGCGCTTGAAAGCATTGCCGCCGAGATCTCCACCACCGAACGGCGGGCCATGGCCGCCGAACGCGATACCGTGGACCGGCTGGTGGCGCACCATCTGGCCGGGCGCATCGGCGAGGCCTTTGAAGGACGCGTCTCGGGCGTGACCAAGTCCGGGCTGTTCATCAGCCTGCCGCAATTTGGCGCAGATGGATTTATTCCGGTTTCAACTTTGGGATTGGACTATTATCACTATGACGAGGCACACCAGGCGCTGACGGGGGAGAAGACCGGCCTGGGGTATCGTCTGGGAGACGGAGTGGAGGTCAAGCTGGTCGAAGTGATCCCGCTGGCAGGCTCAATGCGGTTTGAGATGCTGAGTGAAGGGCAGGAAATGCCGAAGGGCACTCGATCGTTTCACAAATCCGGCCGTGCCCGCCGGGGCACCCCGAAGAAGCCCGGTACACGACCACCTCGCGGGCGGCGCTGAGCAAGCGCCCAAGCGAACAAGACCGCCGTGCCAAGCGCCGGTTAGAACCAGGAGAGAAAGATGCTCGAATTTGGCGGCAAAGCAGCCCTTGAAGGCAAACAGGAGGCACCGAGAGACACATGGCGCGCGGTCAAGCGCGGCCTTCTCGGCAAGTGCCCGCACTGCGGTGAAGGCAAGCTGTTCAGGGCCTACCTGAAGCCGGTGGACGCCTGTTCCAGTTGCGGCGAGGAAATGCTGCATCACCGCGCCGACGATTTCCCCGCCTATCTGGCGATCTTCATTGTCGGTCACATCGTGGTGGCCGGTTTCATGGCCACCGACACCTGGCTGGTGCTTGAAAGCTGGCAGCACCTGATGATCTGGATCCCGGTCACGATCGTCCTGACGCTGGCAATGCTGCAGCCGATCAAGGGCGCGGTCATCGGATTGCAATGGGCGTTGCGTATGCATGGATTTGGCGGCGAGTCGGAAGAACCGATGCTTGCCGAGCCTGCCTATGAGGATGCGCGATGAACGACAGCGTTGCCGCCAACACCGCGCTGCTGACCGAAGACCATCAGAGCAGGACACGCGAGAAGCGGCATCCGACGCGGGCCCCACGGGACGCGGCCTCGCTGATCCTCATGGACCGAAGCGGCGACGTGCCCCGCGCGCTTCTGGGAAAGCGCGGCAAGGGCCATGCCTTCATGCCCGATCTCTACGTGTTTCCGGGTGGACGGCGCGACCCGGGCGACAACAAGATACCGCTTGCCCACCCCTTGCGCGACGAGGTTCTGGGCAAGCTGATGATGCGGACACAGGCCCGCTTCCGCGATCACAGCGCCCGGGGCCTGGCCGTGGCGGCGGCGCGGGAAATGATGGAAGAGGCGCATCTTTCGCTGACGCCGCCCGACCATTCGGGGGCCCTGTGCCCGGATGTCTCGCATTTCCGCTTTCTCGCCCGCGCGATCACGCCTCCCGGCCAGTCGCGCCGGTTCGACACCCGGTTCTTCGCCTGCTTCTGCGATGAACTTGGCCTCGATCCTTCCGCGGTCCGCGACAGCGACGAGCTGCATGACCTGACCTGGCTGCCGATCGACGACCACGAAAGCCACCCGTTGCCCCGGATCACCAGAGTGATTCTCTCCGATCTGGTCCAGGCACTTTCGGAAGACCCTTCTTTACCATTTGGCAAAGCGGTTCCGTTCTACTACTCCCGCAACGGACGATTCGTTCGCGAATTGATTTAAGGCGACATCCAGATGGACAATACATCCTCTCGCACCCCCGTGATCCGCGAGGATATCCACTGGCCTGCGCTGATCGCGGCAGTCGCGTCCATCACCGCCGTCGGCATCGCCATCGGCCTCGGGCTGCCGCTGCTCTCCATCATCCTGGAGAAACGTGGCATCTCGTCCACGATGATCGGCCTGAACTCGGCGATGGCCGGCGTGGCGGCCATGGTTGCCGCGCCGCTGACGACCATGATCGCGCAGCGCCTGGGCGTGGTCACCACGATGGTGCTGGCCATCGTTGCCGCGGCGGCCAGTGCGCTCGGGTTCTACTACGCCGAAGCGCTGTGGATGTGGTTTCCGCTGCGCATCGTGTTCCACGGCGCAATCACCATCCTGTTCGTCCTGTCCGAATTCTGGATCAACACCGCCGCCCCGCCGTCACGCCGCGGGCTCGTGCTCGGCATCTACGCGACGGTGCTGTCGCTCGGATTTGCGGCCGGCCCGCTGATCTTCTCGGTCATCGGCTCGGACGGCATCCTGCCGTTTGCGATCGGGGCCGGGATCATCCTGCTTGCCGCCATCCCGGTTATCATGGCGCGCAAGGAAAACCCGGTGATCGACAAGATGCCGGATCTTCCCTTCATGCGCTATGTGTTTCTGGTGCCCACGGCGACGGCCGCGGTTTTCATCTTCGGCGCGGTCGAATCGGGCGGCCTGTCGCTGTTTCCGATCTATGCCAACCGCACCGGCTTTATCGAATCGCAAGGCGCCCTGCTGTTGATGATGATGGGACTGGGCAATGTCCTGTTCCAGATCCCGGTCGGTCTGATCGCCGACCGGATGAAGGACCGGCGACCGCTGCTGTCGCTGTTTGCCATCATCGGGCTTGCAGGGTCGCTGGCCCTGCCCTTCCTCATCCACAACTGGCTTCTCACGGCCGTCATCCTGCTGTTCTGGGGCGGCAGCGTCGCCGGCCTCTACACGGTCGGCCTGGCGCATCTGGGAGACAAGCTGCACGGTGCGGATCTCGCATCCGCCAATGCGGCGTTCGTCTTCTGCTACGCTCTGGGCATGCTGGTGGGTCCACAAACCATCGGTGTCTCCATGGACATTGCCGGCGATCATGGATTTGCCTGGGCGCTGGCGTTCTTTTTTGCGCTTTATGTGGCCCTGACGCTGTTTCGTATCATGCTGCGTCCAAAACGGGCTTGACTTTCCCGGCGGCTTTTGTAGTTTCCGCGCAAGTTTCGCCGTGGAGCCTTGAGCGCTGTCCGCGGCTTCATTTTTGAAGAAGGCAAGAAACCATGGCCAAGGCGACCACCATCAAGATCAAGCTCCTGTCGACTGCCGACACAGGCTTTTTCTACGTCACGAAGAAAAACAGCCGTACGTTCACCGACAAGATGGTGAAGACCAAGTACGACCCGATTGCCAAGAAGCACGTTGAATTCAAGGAAGCCAAGATCAAGTAATCCGGCTTTCCTGCCTGCACAGCGCAGGCCTTTCGACGGCAGACAGAAAAAACCCGCCTCCTTCCGGAAGCGGGTTTTTTCGTGTCGAGGGCCGATCGAAACAAAGGCGTGGAACGAGGATGCCACTATGCGCTTGGTCTCGATCGGCCACCCCACGACCCAGGAGATGCGGCGGACCTGAACATCATGGGGTATTCGAAAACTCTTGCTGTTGCAGGACGCCAAGTTGACAGTCCCAAAACACTGCATGTGGGATGATATTTGTCCCAAAGCGGTAAAAAAATCAATAGTTTCTTAAGACTGTTTCCAAATTGTCGCTGGAAGTGGTTAATAATGGAATCAATTTTAACTATTAATCCGCCTGGCGGCAGATATCATAAATCTACACTCCAGCATTTCGATTTGCCGGCGCAACTTCCAAAACAACACTGTGCAAATCGTCAGGCAGCCTGTCCGACAACCTGGTTGCGGCCGTTGTTCTTGGCCTGATAGAGCGCCTTGTCGGCACGGCGCATGAGCGAATCGGCTCCCTCGCCGTCCGCCTCCAGCGTCGCAATACCGACCGAGGTGGTGACCGGCGCGGCGGCTCCGGAGGCCGATATACTGAAGGGGGCGCCGGCAACGGCGTCGCGCAGCCGCTCCGCCACCTGGGCGGCAATCTCGAATGTCGTATCGGGCATCACCACCACGAATTCCTCGCCGCCGTAACGGCAGGCAAGGTCGGCGCCACGCACGGCACCGCGCACGCGCCTGGCAAATTCCCGCAGCACGTCATCGCCGCCCTCGTGACCGTGGGTATCGTTGATCGACTTGAAAAAATCGATATCTGTGATCAGCACCGACAACGGTCGGCCACGGCGATTGGAGCGATCGACCAGGGTTGCCAGGTGGGTGTCGAGATAGCGGCGGTTGTTGAGGCCGGTGAGCGCATCGGTTACGGCGAATTCGACGGACTGGGAAAGACTGGCACGCAGCCGGTCGGAATAGCGCTTGCGGCGGATCTGGGTGACGCTGCGGGCCACCAGTTCGTTGGGATCCAGCGGGCGCAGCAGGTAGTCGTTGACTCCGAGTTCGAGCGCGCGGATCACCAGATCCTCCTCGCCCTGTTCGGCGACCACCAGCATCGGGATGAACCGGGTCCGTTCCAGCGAGCGCAGCTGCGAGCACAGCCGCAGCGGATCGTAGTCTTCAAGCGACGACGAGACGATCACCAGTTCGTAGGGCTTGTCGGCCGCTTCGAAGAGTGCGGCCTGCGGATCACCGATGGCGGTGATCTCGGCAATGCCGGACAGCGCCCGCGACATGCGGTCCTGCGTGTTGGCACGGCTTTCAACCAGCAGCACCATGCCGGGCTCGTCGAGCTTGCCCTGATGTGGCGCCAGAAGGGTTTCCAGCCCCATGCCGCGCGCCGTTTCCGCACGCAGCCGCAACTCGTCGCTCAAGGCCTTGAAACGGATCAGGCTCTTGACCCTGGTCATCAGCTGCAGATCGTTGACGGGCTTGGTCAGGAAATCATCGGCACCGGCCTTGAGGCCGCGAACGCGGTCCGCAGGCTGGTCAAGCGCGGTGACCATGACGACCGGAATGTGGGCGGTCCGCGGATTCTGCTTGAGCCGTTCACAGACCTCGAAGCCGTCGATGCCGGGCATCATGATGTCGAGCAGGATGAGATCGACCGGCGTCTGGTCGCAGATGGACAGCGCGGTCATGCCGTCGGCGGCGGTGAGAACCTCGAAATACTCGGCCAGAAGACGCGCTTCAAGAAGCTTCACATTGGCCGGGATATCGTCAACCACCAGGATGCGCGCGGTCATGTCAGATCTCCACCCTCACGCGTCACCCAGATAGGTCTTGATGGTCTCGATGAACTTGGGCACCGAGATCGGCTTGGAGATATAGGCTTCGCATCCACCCTGGCGGATGCGCTCCTCGTCGCCCTTCATCGCGAAAGCGGTCACGGCGATAATCGGAATCACGTGCAGGTCGTCGTCCTGCTTGAGCCATTTGGTAACTTCGAGACCGGAGACTTCGGGCAGCTGGATGTCCATCAGGATGAGATCGGGACGGTGCTTGCGGGCAAGATCCATGGCTTCCAGACCGTTGCGGGTCTGGATCGTCTTGTAACCTGACGCCTCGATCAGGTCCCGGAAGAGTTTCATGTTGAGTTCATTGTCCTCAACAATCATAACCTGCTTTGTCATATCCGATCCCATTCCCGATCCAGGCAGACCATTCGTCTGCCCGATCCCGTCATTGCCGGTGACCAGCGGTTCATTTCACCGGCTTTCGGCTGCCCCGGTCCGCGCAATACCTGATCCGCGTGACCGGTCAACGCCATCACCTTAGTTCCATTAGGTTGAAAAAGTGGTAATCGGTCATTTCGAATACCGTGCATGAAAGTTTGGAAGGACATGGCAGCGATGGCGGATGCGGAAGAGACGGCGATCGCGGTGCTGGTCTGGCTTGCGGGCGAGCCCGAGCTGATGGGCCGTTTCCTGGCGCTGACCGGGCTCGAGGCTTCCAACCTGCGCGAAGCCGCCAAGGAGCCGGGGTTCCTGGCCGGCGTGCTGGGCTTTCTGATGAACCATGAACCGACGCTGCTCGCCTTCTGCGCAGCTACCGATACCAGGCCAGAAGCGATTTCCCGGGCTTTTAATGCGCTTGGCGGAGCCAGCGAGGCGTGACGATGCTGATCCCCGACGCGGAACATGATGACCTGCACCTGGGCGAACGACCGCTGATCGTCTGCGACATCGACGAGGTCGTGCTGGAATTCGTTACCCCGTTTGCGGCCTTTCTCGACCACAATGGCCACGAGTTGCGGGCCACCTCGTTCCGCCTGCACGGAAATGTCTTCAGCCGCGCCGATGGCAGCGAGACACCGGGCGAGACCGTCAGCGCAATGCTGGAAGCCTTCTTCGCAGCCCAGGACGAGTGGCAGACGCCGGTGATCGAGGCGGCCGACAGCCTGGCGCGGCTGTCCACCTACGCCGACATCGTGTTCCTGACCGCGATGCCGCCGCGCCATCGGGGTCCGCGGCGAACCCTGCTTTCCAGGCACGGCTTCGACTACCCGATGATCGCGACGGAACAGCCCAAGGGGCCCGCGGTGCTGGCCCTGCACGGCGCACGGGCGCAGCCGGTGGTGTTCATCGACGATATCTTCGTCAATCTGCAGTCGGTGCGCAAGCATGTGCCGGAAACGCTGCTGGTCAACCTTATGGCCAACGACACGTTCCGCGCGCTGGCGCCGCATCCCGGCGACGGTGTCGAGATCGCGACCGACTGGCCGCATGCCGAAACCCTGATCAGGACCCATATCGGCGCCGGTGCCGGCTGAGCCGATCCGAGCCACACCGATTGCGGAAAGCCTGGCTGACGCGCTCTTCATGCAAGCGATTTCCGCATCAGCGGCCGTCCCGGCTTGCGTTCGGCGACGCGCTCGAAGCCGGCCTTCTCGAACACCGACACGGAGCCGACGAACAGGCCCACCGATTTCGACTGCCTGGCCTTGAGCATCGGGCAGGCCTCGACAACCCGTGCGCCATTGTGCCTTGCATGCTCCACTGCCGCCTTGAGAAGAACGTGGCTGATCCCCTGCCCGCGACGCTTCGACTGGACAAAGAAGCAGGAGATTGCCCAGAGCCCCGGATCGTCCGGGTCATCTCCGTCCAGCGGCCGGGACACGGTCCGGTCGGTGTTCCAGCGCGGCACGTGGGCGCGCGGCGTGACCTGCACCCAGCCAACAGGAACGCCGTCCTCAAGCGCGATCAGGCCAGGTGGCAACGCCGCCCCGGTCGCCTTCTGCAAGAGCTGCTTCTTCTCCTCCTTGTCCATCGCGGCACGCTGTTTCGGCGCCAGCCAGAAATAGCTGCACCAGCATCCGTAAC
Organism: Hoeflea sp.; assembly: GCA_020637795.1. Classification (GTDB taxonomy): domain Bacteria; phylum Pseudomonadota; class Alphaproteobacteria; order Rhizobiales; family Rhizobiaceae; genus Hoeflea. Next base: position 64,198 of record JACKJT010000001.1, read on the forward strand.
AGGCGCCCTGCGGCCCGAACAGGGTTTCGAGCGCCGGCCACAAGTCGGCGGTGACGGGACGAATATCAAGGTTCACACGCTTTGCCTTTGATCGACTGGACCTTCCATTGAGTCGCAAGGGTATTTCGAAACCCGGCAATGTTCAACTTTTGTTCACGGCAGTTCCGCTCCACAGCAGGCGGATCCGCGTCCCCGTGCCGAAAATCGGCTTGCGACCAATGGCCCATCCGCACCCGCTGGATTTGCCTTTGCAACCGCGTATGCTGCCGGACGAGTTCTGGGAGGATCTTCACCATGCATTCTGCGGTCGATCATGCATCGCGTGTCGAAGCTGCGCTTTATTCGGGCAAGGCGGCCCAGCTTCCGGTGGTCGCATCCTGGCAGCGTTCGAAAATGCTGCACCGGATCGATCCGGATCAGGCCAAACCGCCGGAACGGCTGACATCCCAGGAGCTTTCGGAAGTCTACGAACGCACCGGGCTGCTTTTGCACACATCCAATCCCAGCCTCGACAGCCTGTACCGGGCTGTCGGCGATGTCGGCTGCTCGGTGTTGCTGGCTGACGCCGACGGTGTCGTCATCGCCCGGCGCGGCGCCGTTCAGGACGACCGGACCTTCGACGAATGGGGTTTGTGGACCGGGGCGGTGTGGAGCGAACAGCGCGAAGGCACCAACGGCATCGGAACCTGCCTCGTCGAAAAGCGGGCCCTGACCATCCACAAGGACCAGCATTTTCAGGCCAAGAACACCGAGCTGTCCTGCACCGCCGCCCCGATCTTCGACCATCAGGGCGATTTGCTGGCGGTCATCGATGTCTCGTCCTGCCGGGCCGACCTGACCGCCGGGTTCTCGCGCCTGATCGGATGCGCGGTTCTCGATGCCGCACGCCGGATCGAGGCGATGTATTTCGGCGCCATGTTCCCCGATTGCCGGATCGTCCTTACCGGCCCGGACCCGGAAGCCTGCTCGAGTGCGGCGAGCGACCAGCTGGCGACACTGATCGCGGTCGATCGGGATGACTTCGTGGTTGGCGCTACCCGACAGGCGCGGCGGACATTCGGCCTGAGCGCCGAAGATTTCCATCAGCCTATTCCCCTGTCGCGCCTGCACGGCCAGGTGGTCAACAGCGACGAAGACTTCCAGACCGCTGAACGGCGGCTCATCCTGCAGGCGCTGGCGCGCAGCGGAGGCAATGTGTCCGCCGCGGCTTCGGCCATGGGCATCAGCCGCGCCACGCTTCACCGCAAGATCAAACAACTCGATTTGAAGCGGTAGCCCCAAACACCAAGCTTTGCCTACCGGATGTGTCGCAATTCTGCGACACATCCAGTCCAGCTTCGAATGTGGGCCGGGTGACAGCTTACGACAGCCAATGCAACGTCCTTCCATTGCACTTGCAACCATCTGGGAGGACTACATCATGGCTTTCAAATTCAAGGCGAAATACGGAAACTTCATCGGCGGCAAATTTGTCGAACCGGTTGACGGGCAGTATTTCGACAACATCACCCCGGTCAATGGCTCGGTCCTGTGCCAGGTCGCCCGTTCGAACGCCAAGGACATCGAACTGGCGCTCGATGCCGCGCACGCCGCCAAGGACGCCTGGGGCGCAACCAGCGTTGCCGAGCGCAGCGTGCTGCTCAACAGGATCGCCCAGGCGATGGAAGACAACATCGCCATCCTGGCCGAGGCGGAGACCTGGGACAACGGCAAGCCGATCCGCGAAACGACTGCCGCCGACGTGCCGCTCGGCATCGATCACTTCCGCTATTTCGCCGGTGTCATCCGCGCCCAGGAAGGCTCGCTGAGCGAACTCGATGCCGACACCGTCGCCTATCACTTCCATGAACCGCTCGGCGTGGTCGGCCAGATCATTCCCTGGAACTTCCCGCTGCTGATGGCGATCTGGAAACTGGCGCCGGCGCTGGCGGCCGGCAATTGCGTGGTGCTCAAGCCGGCCGAACAGACCCCGGCCTCGATCATGGTGCTGATGGAGCTGATCGCCGACATCCTGCCCGCGGGCGTGGTCAACGTGGTCAACGGCTTCGGCCTGGAAGCAGGCAAGCCGCTCGCCTCGTCGACGCGCATCGCCAAGATCGCGTTTACCGGCGAAACCACCACCGGCCGACTGATCATGCAATACGCCAGCCAGAACATCATTCCCTGCACGCTCGAACTCGGCGGCAAGTCGCCCAACATCTTCTTCAAGGATGTCGCCGGCCATGACGACGATTTCTTCGACAAGGCGATCGAAGGCTTCGTGCTGTTCGCCTTCAACCAGGGCGAGGTCTGCACCTGCCCGAGCCGCGCCCTGATCCACGAGGACATCTACGAGGAATTCATGGCCCGGGCGCTCAAGCGCGTCGAAGCCATCGTCCAGGGCGATCCTCTCAAGTTCGAAACCATGGTCGGCGCGCAGGCCTCGAGCGAACAGTTCGAGAAGATCCTGTCCTACCTCGATATCGGCCGCAAGGAAGGCGCGGAAGTGCTTATCGGCGGCGAGGCGATGCCGACCAGCGGCGCGACTGAAGGCGGTTATTACATCAAGCCGACGGTGTTCAAGGGCCACAACAAGATGCGGATCTTCCAGGAGGAGATCTTCGGTCCGGTGGTCTCCGTCTGTACCTTCAAGACCGATGAAGAGGCGCTGGAAATCGCCAACGACACGCTCTACGGCCTGGGCGCCGGTGTCTGGAGCCGCGACGCCAACACCTGCTACCGTTTCGGCCGGGCGATCAAGGCCGGGCGGGTCTGGACCAATTGCTACCACGCCTACCCCGCGCATGCGGCCTTCGGCGGCTACAAGCAGTCCGGCATCGGCCGTGAAAACCACCTGATGATGCTCGAGCACTACCAGCAGACCAAGAACCTGCTGGTGAGCTACAGCCCGAAGAAGCTCGGCTTCTTCTGATCCGTCCGCTCGTTAAGGGAATCCGGCATGTTGAACCAGGTTGAAGCCACGGAAGCCGCGTTGAAGCTGATTGATGAAATCCGCGCCGACCACGGTCCGGTGATCTTCCATCAATCGGGCGGCTGTTGCGACGGCTCGGCGCCGATGTGTCTGGCTGAAGGAGACCTTCTGATCTCCGACAGCGACGTGCTTCTCGGCGAGATCGGCGGCGCGCCGTTCTACATCGGCGGCCAGCAATACGAGGCCTGGAAGCACACGCGGCTGATCATTGACGTGATCGACGGGCGCGGCGGCATGTTCTCGCTCGACAATGGCCGCGGCAGGCGCTTCATCACCCGATCGGAACTGTGCCGCGTCGATTAGCCGGCACTCCTGCTGCGACCCTGCCTTGACCCCGCTGTTGCTTTTGATGCCGCTTGCGTGAGCAGGCCTACTTGCGTAGATTGACGGTGTTCAATATTTGTTCTCGCCATGTCCGCAGCCTCCTCCCTTCCCGGCTTTTGCCGCGACTGCCTGGCCCCCGCCCGCGCGGAGACCCGGCGCTGCCATGCCTGCGGCAGCCCGCGGCTGATCCGCCATGCCGAGATCGACCGGCTTACGCTGGCGCATGTGGATTGCGATGCGTTTTACGCAACGGTGGAAAAGCGCGACAATCCGGAACTTGCCGACAAGCCGGTGATCATTGGCGGGGGAAAACGCGGTGTGGTCTCCACCTGCTGCTATATCGCTCGTATCCACGGCGTGCGCTCGGCGATGCCGATGTTCAAGGCGCTCGACGCCTGCCCCGACGCGATCGTGATCAAGCCCGACATGGAGAAATACGTCCGCGTCGGGCGCGAGGTACGGCGGATGATGGAGGAACTCACGCCGCTGGTGCAGCCGATCTCGATCGACGAGGCGTTCCTGGATCTCGCAGGCACCGAGAGGCTGCACAAGGACACCCCTGCCCGCACGCTGGCGCGCTTTGCCGCGCGGGTGGAAGCGGAGATCGGCATCAGCCTCTCCGTCGGTCTGTCCTACTGCAAGTTCCTGGCCAAGGTGGCTTCCGATCTCGACAAGCCGCGCGGCTTCTCGGTGATCGGCAAGGCGGAAGCGCTGTCCTTCCTGGCGCCCAAACCGGTGTCGCTGATCTGGGGCGTCGGCAAGGCCTTCTCGGCGACGCTGGAACGTGACGGCATCCGCACCATCGGGCAATTACAGACGATGGAGGAAACCACGCTGATGCGCCGCTACGGGGTGATGGGCAAGCGGCTCTATCACCTGGCGCGCGGCGAGGACGACCGCACGGTGCATCCGAACGAAGGCGCGAAAAGCGTTTCGGCCGAGACCACGTTCAACGCGGACCTGTCGCAAGCCAAGGATCTGGTGCCGGTAATCAGGCGGTTGTCGGAGAAGGTGTCGGCGCGCCTCAAGGCATCGGGCATCGCCGGTCAGACAGTCGTGCTCAAGCTCAAGACCGCGGATTTCAAGAGCCGGACCCGGAACTTCAAGCTGGAAGACCCGACCGTGCTCGCCGACAGGATCTTCCGCACCGGGCTGCACCTGCTCGAACGCGAACTCGGCCAGGACCGCTTCCGGCTGATCGGCATCGGCGTGTCGGATCTCACCGACGCCGGGCGGGCCGACCCGCCCGATCTGGTCGATCCGGCGGCGGCGCGGCGGGCGGTGGCGGAAAGCGCCATCGACAAGGTGCGGCAGAAATTCGGCCGCGACATCGTCGAGACCGGCTACACCTTCAGCACCTCGCGCAAGACGCGGCAGGCGGACGAGGACTGAGGCCTGTCGCCGGTCCGGCGAGGCTTTGCCTGATGCGGCTTGTAGCACCGGACCTGCCTTCCAGTTGGCCGCCCGACGGGACCTGCCTGTCCCGCATACCTGCCCCGCCTGCAATGATCATCGCCCCGGATTGAACATCGTCCGGTGAACGGACCGGCCGCCGCGCGCCTTGCAAAGAAAATGACGCCCGCAAAGCTTCCAATGAACTTGGCAAAAGACCCTCTGTACTTCTTTGCGTACTTTTCCTTATGGTTGATTATTATCCTATATCCCTCATAGGTTGTGCTGACGTGAGGAATGTTGTTCGCCATATCGTTTTCTTCCGCACGACGACCCACCGCGGAATGGAGACCTTCAGGCTTCTGGTCTACTCGGACGATCGTGGCCTTGACCGGACGCTGCGCAACACCATCCGCAACACTGCACATCTCGACTTTTTCGATATGCCGCCCGAGAGCGGGACGATCGACTGACAGATCGTGATCTTCGACTGCCGGCACCGCTTTTCAGGCGCCGGCGCCCTGGCGCTGCCGGAGCTGAATACCGGTTCCTCCCACATCGCGCTCATCAACCCGGAACCCGGCAGCCGTCACGACGTCTACAGGACCGGGTTTGCGGACTTCCTCAGCTGGCCGATTCTGGCCCCCGAGCTTTATGCACGGCTGCTCGCCCAATCCCGGGCCCACTCGCTCAAGGATCCCGGGCACCGGTATTCGCGCGTCGCCCTGGTCGAGCGCTGCTGCGCCTTCATGGCCGAACAGATCGCCTCGTCCATCTCGGTCAGATCACTGGCGCAGATGTTCAACACCAACCACAACACCCTCAACGAGCTGTTCAAACGGGAAATGGGCCTGCCGCCGCTCGCCTGGCAGAGAAAGCTCCGGCTGGAGCGTGCAGCCCGCCAATTGCGGCTCACAGATGCTCCGATCAACGTGATCGCGGCTGATCACGGATACGACCTGCCTGCCAATTTCACGACAGCATTCCGGCGGCATTTTGGTGCCACGCCCCACGACTACCGAAAATCTGAAAACATCAACACTATAAATTAATAGATAAACATCCATTCTCCTGAATTAATATATATTATATTTATGATTTACTTAAATGCCACGAGATTAATTATCTATTCTCCGCATTAATCTTGGATGCATTAACGTCAATCATAAACTGAAACCGAAAGCTGGGGGCCTTTGTTTTCCGGGCCCTCTGCTCGACCAACTCCGCAAAGGACATTCAAAATGCCGACCTACGAACTGGACATCACATTCGACACCGCCGGCCTCGATGCTCTGAACGCCTCGGGTCAGAAAGTCACCATCGTCAAGCAGAGCTCCGGCGGCAAGCAGACCGCCTGGATCACCTTCACGCGGCAACTGGCCAATTCGGTGACCTGGACCGAGCAGTATTCGGTCTGCTCGTCCACCACCAACGCCCAGGCCGGCGCGAAGATCATCACCAGCTCCGAGGCGACGGCGATTGGCGGCAGCAGCTACACGCTCAACACGTCGGGCTATTTCGATGCCGGCGTCCCCGGCATTGTCGGCCCGACCCAGTACCAGATCTTCAATGGCGATCCCGATCTCCTGATCGGCTCGACCCCGATGGTCACCGGTGGCCTGGTGCAGGGCGCAAGCGTGAACGGCGCCACGGTTTCCGCACCAATGTGCGCGGTGGGAATTCTCTACAACCAGACGGCCCAGTTCACCCCGATCGAAACCGTCCTGGTCTACACGTCGAGCTACTCCGACAACGGCATCGTGATCTCCAGCGTCGCCGGCAACGCCCTGACCGTTCAGTACACCACGAACACCACGGCGAGCATTACCTACAACGACCAGAACAACCAGTTCATCATGTCATAGGCCCTTTCGAGGAGGCCTGGCCTCCTCGATTGCCTCGACAAATCCTGATGAAACCAACCTTCGGAACAGGAGACCATGATGCCAAACCAGGCGCTTCCACGAGGCCATACGGCGAACATCGGCGCCAATGTGATCGCCGGAAACCTTCACATCATCGGGGTCGCGACGCCCTACACGATTTCGATCAATGGCGCGGCAGCCACTGCGCATGTCGCGGCAGTCGGCGTGCCCGATACCTACGCCATCAACAACCAGACCGTATCGGTGACCAACACCACGGCTGTTCCCGGCCCTGACAACCTGACCCTGAGCTGGTAGCGCCGGACCAGCATGTGACAAGCAAGTGCCCGGACCGATCTGCATCGCAGTCCGGGCAATTGCCTTGTTCCCTGGCTTGACGACCTCACCGGATCGCCAGGCTCCACCCCTGAGCGGACCGAAAGATGACGAACTACTCGCTCGACATCCAGATTGACCAGGCCGGGCTGCAGACGATAGCGGCGGCGGGATATTCCGTGGCACTGCTGCAGCCGCAGCTGAATGCGGCCTACCAGATCGTGGCGGTTCTCACGTCGGCCAGCGGAACCATGCAGATCACATGGACAGACAGCGGGGCGGTGTATATTTCGCTTTACAGCCTGTCGGACTATTCGGTGCTGCAGATCAATTCATCGATCTCGGCGCTCTCGGGCCAGACCTTCACCTACAACGGCACCCAGATATCAGCCACCGGCTCGACCAGCCTGGCACAGACGATCCAGCTCACCAATGCGTCGACCGGCATCGTGACATCCGGGCTCGCCCGGGTCTTCACCATCAACGGACAGGCGCAACCGCTCGCCATCACCAGTGCAGACGCCTTGCTCACGAACGGGTTGGGCAGTTTCGAGATCTCGAACCAGATGCTGCTGACGCTGATGAGCGGCGCACAGCCTGGCATGGCGCTGCCGAGCCAGACGATCCCCGACTTCCAGGTCAAGCAGCGGCGCAAGCGCAATGTCGCCGCCGTTTCGGTTCAACCGCCGCTGCTTCTCGATTTCAGCGCCGGCAATGCGGCGGCGCAGACCGTCCATTTCAACGACCAGACCGGCAGCTTCGTGCCGGGAAGCCTGACGTAGCCGGCGGCCAGGAAAGGCTAGACCAGTTCCACGTCCAGAACCCCGGGCGCCGCCTTCAGCGCGGAAGCCAGTTGCGGCGAGATCTTGTAGCGGTCCGGCAGGGTGACCTCGATCTCGCGGCGGCCGTCATCCTTGATCATGACGAAGGAGACCTGCCCCTCCCCGCGTGACTGCAGATGCGTCGACACCGAATTGAGCGGCCGCGCGTCGCGCATGAAGACACGGAGCGCGGACTGGCCGCGGGCGGCCCGGTCTTCGAGCGAGTCGGCGGTCTGGATGCGCAATCCGATGCCCTCGGGCCGCTCCTCGGCGTTGACGGTGATGACGATCGATTTTCCGGGCTCGAGCAATTCCCGGTAGAGCGCCAGACCTTCGGAAAACAGCACCGCCTCGTACTGGCCGGAACTGTCGGAGAAGGCGACGATGCCCATCTTGTTGCCGGTGCGGGTCTTGCGCTCCTGCTTGCTGGTCACGGTGCCTGCGAGCCGCCCGGCGGTGGCGCCGGCCTTGACCGCCACAGAGAAGTCGGCCCAGGTCTGCACACGCATCTTGGCAAGAAGGTCATTATAGGAATCAAGCGGATGGGCCGAAAGATAGAAGCCCAGCGCCTGGTATTCGCGGTGCAGCTTCTCGGCCGGCAACCAGGGTGTGGCCGCGGGCAACTGGATTGTCTCGGCCTCCGTGGCGCCGCCGCCGATGCCGAACATGTCGCTCTGGCCGCTGATGCGGTTTTCCTGGGCGCGCTGGGCAAACCCCAGAATGCGGTCGAGCCCGCCGCTCAGAACCGCGCGGTCGTGGCCGAAGCAATCGAATGCGCCGGCGGCGATCAGGCTTTCGAGCACACGCCGGTTGACCTGGCGCGGATCGATGCGGGTGCAGAAATCTTCGAGCGAGGCAAAGGGCGTGTCGCCGCGGACCTCGACTATGTGCTCGACCGCGGCTTCGCCCACGCCCTTGATGGCCGCCAGCGCGTAGTAGATCCGGTTGTCGCCGGTCTCGAAATGGCGGAAGCTGGTCTGCACCGAAGGGGCCACCACCTCGATCCCCAGCCGCTTTGCATCCTGGCGGAAATCGTTGAGCTTGTCGGTGTTGGACATGTCGAGCGTCATCGAGGCTGCGAGGAACTCGACGGGATAATGCGCCTTGAGATAGGCGGTCTGGTAGGAGACGATGCCGTAGGCCGCGGCGTGGGACTTGTTGAAGCCGTAGTTCGCAAACTTGGCGAGCAGGTCGAAGATCATGTCGGCCTGCGGCTTGGAGACATCGCGTTCGACCGCACCCTCGACGAAACGGGCGCGCTGCTTGTCCATCTCCTCCTTGATCTTCTTGCCCATGGCGCGGCGCAGAAGGTCGGCTTCGCCGAGCGAGTAGCCAGCGAGCACCTGGGCGATCTGCATCACCTGCTCCTGGTAGACGATCACGCCCTGGGTTTCGGCCAGCAGGCTGTCGATCTTGGGATGGATCGAGGCCAGTTCCTCCTCGCCATGCTTGCGGGCGTTGTAGACCGGGATGTTCTCCATCGGGCCCGGACGGTAGAGCGCGACCAGCGCGATGATGTCCTCGATGCGGTCGGGCCGCATGCCGATGAGCGCCTTGCGCATGCCCGCCGATTCCACCTGGAACACCCCGACGGTCTCGCCCCGCGAGAGCATCTCGTAGGTTTCTTTGTCATCGAGCGGCAGCGCCTCGAGATCGATGGTGATGCCCCGCTTGGCAATGAAGCCAACCGCGGTTTTCAGCACGGTGAGCGTCTTCAACCCGAGAAAGTCGAACTTGACCAGGCCGGCCTGCTCGACCCATTTCATGTTGAACTGGGTGACCGGCATGTCGGAGCGCGGATCGCGGTACATCGGCACCAGTTGCGACAAGGGCCGGTCGCCGATGACGATGCCCGCGGCATGGGTGGAGGCGTGGCGGTAGAGCCCTTCGAGCTTCTGCGCGATATCGAGCAGACGGCCTATGGCGGGCTCCTTGTCCACCTCCTCGCTGAAGCGCGGCTCCTCCTCGATTGCCTTGCCGAGCGGCGTCGGGTTGGCCGGGTTGTTGGGCACCAGCTTGCAGATCCGGTCGACCAGGCCATAGGGCATTTCGAGCACACGGCCGACATCGCGAAGCGCTGCGCGCGCCTGCAGGCTTCCGAAGGTGATGATCTGGCCAACCTGCTCGCGGCCGTATTTCTGCTGCACATAGCGGATCACCTCTTCGCGGCGATCCTGGCAGAAGTCGATGTCGAAGTCCGGCATCGACACGCGGGCGGGGTTAAGAAACCGCTCGAACAGCAACGAAAACCGCAACGGATCGACATCGGTGATGGTGAGCGCATAGGCCACCAGCGAACCGGCGCCCGAACCACGGCCCGGCCCCACCGGAATGTCGTGGTCCTTGGCCCACTTGATGAAGTCGGCAACGATCAGGAAGTAGCCCGGGAACTTCATGTTCTCGATGATATCGAGCTCGACCTGCAACCGTTCGCGATAATCGGCTTCGGTGTAACCTTCGGCCAGGCCGATCCTCGCCAGCCGGCGGTCGAGCCCCTCGATCGACTGCCGCCTGAGTTCGGCGGCTTCGGCGGCGAGCGCCGCCTGCGGATCCTCCTCCCCGCCTCCGGTGAAGCGCGGCAGGATCGGCGCCCGGCTCTCGACGATGGCGCTGCAGCGCCGGGCGATTTCAACGGTGTTTTCCAGGGCCTCGGGTATATCGGCAAACAGCCCGGTCATCTCTGCGCGGGACTTGAGGCAGTTGTCGACGCTGAGGCGCGGCCGGCGGTCATCCGACATGACGGCATTGCTGGCCACCGCCATCAAGGCGTCATGGGCTTCGTAATCGCCGGGTGTGGGAAAGAACGCCTCGTTGGTCGCCACCAGCGGCACCTCGGCATCATAGGCGAGCGCGATCATCTTGGCTTCATGGGCCCGGTCATAGCCGCCCTGGCGCTGCAGCTCCAGATAGAGCCGGTCGCCGAACACCTGCCTGAGGCTCTCCAGCCGCGTCCTGGCCTGCTCGGGGTGCGCGTCACGCACTGCCTGGTCGACCGGGCCGCCGGCGGCGCCGGTGAGAGCGATCAGCCCTTCCGCCCCCTCTTGCAGCCAGGACAGCCTGATGTGAGGCCGCTCGCTGCTGTCGCCGCCAAGATAGGCCCGGCTGACGAGGGCCACGAGCCGGTCATAACCGGCCGGAGTGGCTGCGTAGAGGACAATGGACGGCGGCTTCTGGAGATGATCCCGGTGCGAGCGGCGATCGCCGGACTGGCCGTCCTCCATGTCGATGTCGAGCTGGCAGCCGATGAGCGGCTGAATGCCTGCTTCCATGGCCTTGACCGAAAATTCGAGCGCCCCGAAAAGATTGTTTGTATCGGTGATCGCCAGCGCCGGCTGGTCATCGGCAACCGCCCGCTTGATCAGGGTCTTGATCGGAAGCGCGCCTTCCAGCAGCGAATAGGCCGAATGAACCCTAAGATGCACGAAGCCGGGCCAGTTCCCGGCGTCGCGGTCGTCAGCCTGCCTGCCGCGCTCGCGCGCCTGCTCCGTTCCCGCAGCCAGATTGGCCAGCAGTTTCGCCGACTTGTTTTCCCGTGCCATCAATGCCCTCTGCCGTCTGATCCGCGGTCCCGCACCGTGCCGGTGCGGCCGAAGACTCAAAGACCAATTGTGAGGACCCGGACCGTAAAGTCCAGAGCACGCGCAGCTAAATCACCAGGGTTGCATGGTCCGGTGACGACCCATTTTCGGCGGGGCCCAAAACCCGCGCCCCTCCCGTCGAACCGCATCTCGGAACCGGGATGTCATTCAGACCCGGCACATGGCATGCCGGACATCGGTTGGCAGTTGTTCAAACCCGGAAATCCAGTGGACTCAGAAGGCCATCGCAAGGACGGCGAAGCTCGCCACAAACAGGGACATGGAAACGAAAGCGGCAATGTCACGGGCAAATGCAGTCATGATCAACTCCTGTTTATTCCCTATGTGTATTATGTATGTTCCATCTTTGTTCTCTTGTCAATTGTATTTATGGCGATTTTTCGAGACCGCTGCAGTCCAGCAATCCCGCGCCCCACGGCGCCGGCGCAAGGCCGCGCGGCCTGCCAGACGCCCTGGCGACGATCGGCGACCAATAAAAAAGCCCGGGCGCTTGCACCCGGGCTTTCAATTTTCGCGCTTTTGACGGCGGCTTAGTTGCAGGCGTCCTTCAGACCCTTGCCGGCCGAGAACTTCGGCACGTTGCGGGCAGGAATGTCGACTTCCTTGCCGGTCTGCGGGTTGCGGCCCTTCGAGGCTTCGCGACGCGAAACGGTGAAGTTGCCGAAGCCGATCAGACGGACGTCGCCGCCATTCTTGAGCTCACCGGTGATGGTTTCGAATACGGCTTCAACAGCCGAAGTTGCGTCACCCTTGCTGAGGCCCGATTTCTCGGCAACAGCTGCCACGAGTTCGTTCTTGTTCATTTCCGTCCCTTTCTGGCGTTATGTCGACTCATTTCGTTCGATGCGGTGATCCTACGCATCTCGACGTTCGGTGCAACCAAACTCCCCGGAAACCCGCGCTTTATAAAGGCTTTTCACAGGGAAAACGTTGCTTGCCTGTTCGGCGCACCGGCGAAGCCCTCCGAAATCCCGTTGAAAACCGGCGAGGCGTCCCCTTTCGGCACATCCGGCCCTTGGAGTAGCCCGCGAACCGCACCTGACGACACGAAAACGGGCGGGAGATGATCCCGCCCGTCAAGCATTTTTCCAGTCCTGCCAAAGGCCTAGTGCGCGATGGCCGTTCCGCTGTCTTCTCCGGCCTCGGCGGCAATCGGGGTTTCCGGCTTGGCGTCCGGATCCCATGTGATCGCTTCGGGCATTCTGACCAGCGCATGGCGCAGCACATCGCCCATCTTCGCAACCGGAATGATTTCCAGGCCGTTTTTGACGTTGTCCGGAATCTCGGGGAGATCCTTGGCATTGTCTTCCGGAATCATCACGGTCTTGATGCCGCCGCGAAGCGCCGCCAGCAGCTTTTCCTTGAGGCCGCCGATCGGCAGCACCCGTCCACGCAGCGTGATCTCGCCGGTCATGGCGACATCGCGGCGCACCGGGATGCCGGTCATGATCGAGACGATGGCGGTGGCCATGCCGACACCGGCCGAGGGGCCGTCCTTCGGGGTGGCGCCTTCGGGCACGTGGACGTGGATGTCGCGCTTATCGAACATCGGCGGCTCGATGCCGAAATCGACGGCCCGCGAGCGAACATAGGATGCCGCCGCCGAAATCGATTCCTTCATCACGTCACGCAGGTTGCCGGTGACCGTCATCTTGCCCTTGCCGGGCATCATGACGCCTTCGATGGTCAGCAACTCGCCGCCCACCTCGGTCCAGGCAAGCCCGGTGACCACGCCGACCTGGTCGTCAAACTCGGCCTCGCCGTAGCGGAAGCGCGGCACGCCAAGATAATCGGCCAGGTTTTCAGCGGTCACGCTGACCTTCTTCACCCCGGTCTTGAGGATCTCGGTCACAGCCTTGCGCGACAGCTTCATCAGTTCGCGCTCGAAGTTACGCACACCGGCTTCGCGGGTGTAGGTCCGCACGATCTGCAGCAGCGCCTCGTCGGTGACCTCGAACTCCTCGGGCTTGAGCGCATGGTCGCGCACGGCCTTGGGCAGAAGGTGCCGGCGGGCAATCTGCAGCTTCTCGTCTTCGGTGTATCCGGCGATGCGGATCACCTCCATGCGGTCCATCAGCGGAGCCGGAATGTTGAGGGTGTTGGCCGTGGTGATGAACATCACGTTGGACAGGTCGTACTCAACCTCGAGATAATGGTCCATGAAGGTCGAGTTCTGTTCCGGATCGAGCACCTCGAGCAGCGCCGACGACGGATCGCCGCGGAAGTCCTGACCCATCTTGTCGATCTCGTCGAGAAGGAACAGCGGATTGGTCTTCTTGGCCTTCTTCATCGACTGGACGACCTTGCCGGGCATCGAGCCGATATAGGTGCGCCGGTGACCGCGGATTTCGGCCTCGTCGCGGACGCCGCCGAGCGCCATGCGGACATATTCGCGGCCCGTGGCCTTGGCGATCGACTTGGCAAGCGAGGTCTTGCCGACGCCGGGAGGTCCGACGAGGCAGAGGATCGGACCTTTGATCTTCGACGACCGGGCCTGCACAGCCAGATACTCGATGATCCGCTCCTTGACCTTCTCGAGGCCGTAGTGATCGGTCTCGAGCACCTTCTCGGCGGCATTGAGATCGATCTTGACGCGGGACTTCTTGCCCCATGGCAGACCCAGCAGCCAGTCGAGATAGTTGCGCACGACGGTGGCCTCGGCCGACATCGGGCTCATCTGCTTGAGCTTCTTGAACTCGGCGTCCGCTTTCTCGCGGGCCTCCTTGGACAGCTTTGTCTTGGCGATGCGGCCTTCCATTTCGGCCATCTCGTCGCGGCCGTCCTCGCCGTCGCCAAGCTCCTTCTGGATCGCCTTCATCTGCTCGTTCAAGTAATATTCGCGCTGGGTCTTCTCCATCTGCCGCTTGACGCGGGAGCGGATGCGCTTTTCGACCTGCAGCACCGAAATCTCGCCTTCCATGAAGCCGAGCGACTTTTCCAGGCGGCCCTTGACCGAGACGGTTGAGAGCATGTCCTGCTTTTCAGGGATCTTGATCGACAGATGCGAGGCCACCGTATCGGCGAGCTTCGAATAATCATCAATCTGGCTGGCAGCACCTACGACCTCGGGCGAGATCTTCTTGTTAAGCTTGACGTAGTTTTCGAACTCGGAAACCACGGAGCGCGACAGGGCCTCGATCTCGACCGGGTCTTCCTCAGGCTCGGCAAGCTCGATGGCGCGGGCTTCGTAATAGTCTTCGCGGTCGGTGTATTCGACGATCTCGGCGCGCGCGCGCCCCTCGACCAGCACCTTGACGGTGCCATCGGGAAGCTTAAGCAGCTGCAGCACATTGGCAATGGTGCCAATCTCGTAGATGCCCGAGGGTTCCGGGTCGTCGTCGCTGGCATTGATCTGGGTGGCAAGCATGATCTGCTTGTCCGACCCCATCACTTCCTCAAGTGCCCGGATCGACTTTTCGCGGCCGACAAACAGCGGCACGATCATGTGCGGGAACACGACGATATCGCGTAGTGGAAGAACGGGATAGATACCTGCCTCTTCAGGGGCGTGTGATGAGCTCACATTTTTATCCGGCATTTTGTTTCCTTTCATGGCCTGTTCAGACCGATTGGCAACGCGGCATGCGGTCCCGATTCATCCAGCAACCGCCATTTGCGTCCTTCTAGGGGGAAAACCCCTTTCCAGTCTAATTGGAGAACCGGCGCCCCGGTTTCAAGTCAGATGATCGTCAGCAATTGGTTTCATCACCGATTCGTCACGATATTAGAGAATGAAAGTGGCGGGAAGCTGGAACCAGGTGAAATCATCGTGGCGCCACCCGGCTCAGGCAACGCCGGTACCGCCCATCGACACGCTTGGCAAACCAGGCTGTCGTCAGCGGACGGTCGAGTTTCACGCTCTCCAGCCTGATCTCCGGGATGCGCGCATAGGGCGGATCTGCGCCATAGGTGGACCTGTACAGGCCGGTGACCCGCGTGTAGGTCGGGGTCGCGGTGAAACCGAAATCCTTCTCCATCCGGAGGTCTTGGCGGACCTGCCGCGGGTCCAGAGCGAGACCGCGCGCTTCCGCGATCCGGATGATCGCCTGTTCCGTCCGGCTTTTCGCCGCCGAGACATCCTGCCCGCGATAGATCAGCAGATCGCCGTCAAGCTCAAGCTCCCTGCCATCAAGCCGGGACACGGCCCACTGAAACGCGGCGTTGCGGCTCGAATAACGCCCGGCATTGTAGTCGGCGAACCTGTGCACCTTCTGCGTATAGCCGCTCCGGTACCCCAGCAGCTGCCGCGTCCCGGCCAGGATGCCGCCGCGGCGGGTGTAGAGGAAGTCCCTGACCCGGTAGATATCCTCGAGATAGAGCGGCCGGCCCAAATAGCGCCGCTCGAACTCGAGCGCCGAGACGACGGATACCTGCATCGATCCGATGGTGGTGATCTCATTGCGGGATTCGAGGAACTCCGCGGCGCCAAGCCCGTAATCGCGGTCGAGCTCGATGATGGATCGAACGGTCAGCGTCTCCGCGATCAGCTTGCGGTAGGCGACATCGATGTCGCGTTCCGTCCTGGCGGCGCGCAACCGGTCAAGCAGGCGCTGCTTGATCGAAGGGTCGGCGGCAAACAGCGTGCGCAGCACCAGCGCATTCAGACCGGTGCCATCGAGTTTTGCCTTCAGGGCGGCGATGGCGCGCCGGCCCAGGCCCTCGACCGGCGGATTGGCCTTGAAATTCGATTCCTGGTCGATGGTGGCGATCAGCGCACAGACATTTTCAGCGCTTCGGGAGAGACCGGAAAACTCAAGCGCCCAGAGAATGTCCTCGGCCCAGCCGCCGGCATCCTTCAAGCTCGGCTGGGCAAGGCTGATCAGGCGGCGGGTCTGGCCATGGCTCAGCACTTGCGCGAGCGTGCCGGCGGATAGGTTATCGGGCTCCGCCGACGCTGCGGGACGAGCCGCCATCAGGACCAGCAGGCCGGGGACGATCAGGGTGTTGAGGCAGGTGCGAGCCAGGTGTCCGACACTCACAGCAGCCCTCCCCGTTGCTTCTTCAGCCCGGCATCCAATCTATGCAGCATTTCGCAAGCAGACAACGCTTTCACGCCGCGGAATTTTCGCGCCGGGACAAGCTGAAACGAAAACGGGCCCCGAAGGGCCCGCTCGAACCAATCTGGAATGGAGCGCCGTCCCGCCGATCAGGCTGAAGCCGAATCCTTGGTGTCACCGTCCCGCTCCGCATAGATGTAGAGCGGACGGGCATTGCCGGTGACGACATCGTCGGAGATGACGACTTCGCGCACGCCTTCGAGTTCCGGCAGTTCGAACATGGTGTCGAGCAGGATCTTCTCCATGATCGAGCGCAGGCCACGTGCGCCGGTCTTGCGGATGATGCCGCGCTTGGCGATCTCGTGCAGCGCACTGTCGTGGAAGGTCAGCTCCACGTCTTCCATCTCGAACAGACGCTGGTACTGCTTGACCAGCGCGTTCTTGGGCTCGGTCAGGATCTGGATCAGGGCTGCCTCGTCGAGATCCTCGAGCGTTGCCAGCACCGGCAGACGACCGATGAATTCCGGGATCAGGCCGAACTTCACCAGATCCTCGGGCTCGAGTTCGCGCAGCACTTCGCCAACGCGGCGCTCGTCCTGGGCGCGAACATTGGCGCCGAAGCCGATCGAGGTTTTCTCGCCGCGGGCGGAAATGATCTTGTCGAGGCCGGCAAAGGCGCCACCGCAGACAAAGAGGATGTTGGTGGTGTCGACCTGCAGGAATTCCTGCTGCGGGTGCTTGCGGCCGCCCTGCGGCGGGACCGAGGCAACCGTGCCTTCCATGATCTTCAGAAGCGCCTGCTGCACGCCCTCGCCCGACACGTCGCGGGTGATCGACGGATTGTCCGACTTGCGGGAGATCTTGTCGACCTCGTCGATGTAGACAATGCCGCGCTGGGCGCGCTCGACGTTGTAATCCGCCGACTGCAACAGCTTGAGAATGATGTTCTCGACGTCCTCGCCGACGTAACCGGCTTCGGTCAGCGTCGTGGCGTCAGCCATGGTGAACGGCACATCGATGATGCGCGCCAGCGTCTGGGCGAGATAGGTCTTGCCGCAGCCGGTGGGGCCGACCAGCAGGATGTTGGACTTGGCCAGTTCCACGTCACCCGACTTCGACGAGTGGTTGAGGCGCTTGTAATGGTTGTGAACCGCGACCGAGAGGATCTTCTTCGCCTGATGCTGGCCGATCACATACTCGTCGAGGGTTGCGATGATTTCCTGCGGGGACGGCACACCATCGCTGGATTTCACCATCGAGGATTTGTTTTCCTCGCGGATGATGTCCATGCACAACTCCACGCATTCATCACAGATGAACACTGTGGGACCGGCGATGAGTTTGCGCACTTCATGCTGGCTCTTGCCGCAGAAAGAGCAATAAAGGGTATTCTTTGAATCGCCGCCGTTGCTGCCGCTGACCTTGCTCATTTCACTTTCCTTCCCGCAATCCCGGCACGAAGGCCCGGATGTATGGCGCCCGACCGCACGATTGTCATGACATCGATGCTTACAGGCAATCTCGGGGTACAAACCCGACCATCAGGTAACCATTCCTGCGGCCGGTGGCAACGAATCCCCGTCAATCTGGCAATGCTACGCCAGAGAAATTGAACATAGACTTAACGTCCATACTAGCGCGCTCTGGCGCTTGCGCCACCCCGGACACACGAAAACGTGTTGCAGGAGAAGCGCATCCGCCCTGAAAACGACGCCAGTTACGAACCAAAAAGCCTGATCCCGTCCTCAGGAGTCGGTCTCGATGTACTCGCGCTTGTCGATCACGCGGTCAATCAGACCAAATCCAAGCGCCTCTTCCGCCGTCATGAAGTGATCACGATCAAGGGTCTTTTCGACCGTTTCGTAATCCTTGCCAGTGTGGGTGACATAGACGTCGTTCAACCGGCGCTTCATCTTGATGATGTCCTGCGCGTGGCGTTCGATGTCGGAGGCCTGCCCCTGGAACCCACCGGAGGGCTGGTGCACCATGATGCGGGCGTTCGGCGTGGCAAAGCGCATGCCCTTTTCGCCGGCGCACAGCAGCAGCGATCCCATCGATGCGGCCTGGCCGATGCACAGGGTCGAAACCGCCGGCCGGATGAACTGCATGGTGTCGTAGATCGCCATGCCGGCGGTGACCACGCCACCGGGCGAATTGATGTAGATGGCGATTTCCTTCTTCGGGTTCTCGGCCTCGAGAAACAGAAGCTGGGCGCAGACAAGCGTCGCCATGTGATCTTCAACCGGGCCGGTGATGAAGATGATGCGCTCCTTGAGGAGCCGCGAATAGATGTCGTAGGACCGTTCGCCGCGGTTTGTCTGCTCAACGACCATGGGCACCAGGGCCATGGCGTTATCAACTGTATTTTTCATTGCGCTTCCCTTGTCAAACGGCCCGGCAGACACAAAAGCCTGCCCAGAATCAGTCTTATTGAACCCACTACATAGAGTGTGCCCCCCCGCCGCTTCAAGACGCAAGGCGCCGAAACGGTTTGGAACCGTTGTTCACGACTGATGTTAAAGTGACGTTACGGTTTTGAAATTGTCTTTATCGAAGTGGCAATTCGGCTGGTTGACCACTCGATTCTGCCCCGTTTCCAGCCTGGCGTCTCCAGCCTTCCGGTCAAGCGTGAGAAAAAGGCGGGCGTGAGTCTGCCCGAAGGAGACCTCCAGCAGCCTGCTCTGACAGCAATCGTTAATGTTTTGCTTTTCTTGCGCCTCGGAGTGAGTCACACTCACTTGTCAAGTCGCGGACACGGCCCGGAGAATGCCGCTGCCGCAACAAGGGAGCGTTTGTCATGTCCGAGTTCTTGCCTTTCCGCCGCGGCATCGCCGCAACCATTCTGGCCGTTTCGGTCGCCTCGCCGGCGCTCGCCGGCGGCAAGACGCTGGCCTGCTACCAGCAGGTGCACCAGCCTGCCGTCTACAGGACCGTTCATGAGCAGGTGGTCATCAGACCCGGCGGCGTTGTCCACGAGACCATCCCCGCACGCTACAGCCAGGTCACGGAGACCGTTCTCGTCGAGCCGGAACGGGTGGTGGCGCGGCACATTCCGGCCGTGACCAGGACCGTGCACCAGACCGTGATGATCCGCGACAAATCGGTTGGATGGGAGTGGCGCCACGTCCACGGCGTCAAGACGCTGTGCAAGGTGGTGCATCCGGCGCAATATGCCACGCGCGCCCAGACCGTGATCGTGCAGCCCGCCCGCACGGTGCATGAGACGATCCCGGCGCGCTATGCGCACCGCACCCGCACCGTGCTGGTTCAGCCCGAGCGCACCGTCGCCCGCCATGTGCCGCCGGTGATCAAGACGGTTGCGCGCACGGTGGAAGTCCAGCCAGCCTCGTCCGGCTGGGTGCAGGTGTCAGGCCGCAGCCGCTGCAAGTAAGGCCACGGACCGTCATCCGGGCGGCAGTCGCTTTCCAGACGGTCTCGCGGGACCAGAACGCCGGGGCACGGCAGCCTGAAAGTTCACGTTTCCCGATCGTTTCGGATTTCCCGCCCGGCAAATCCGCGTTAATGCTCGCGCATGACCACGCACACGCTTTCCGTTTCGCAAAACCCCAGGGATCCCGGTTTCGTCCAGGATCCCTATCGCTTCTATGCCGAAATGCACCGCGCCTCGCCTGTCTTCTTCTGGGAAGAGTACGGCATGTGGTGCGTGTCGGACTATGACCAGGTCAACGCGCTGCTCAGGGATCGGCGGCTTGGCCGGGAGAACCGCTGGGGCGCGCCGCTGAACCCGGTGGAGGGCCGCGGGCACCTTACCGATTTCGACCGGATCGAAAGCGGCTCGCTGCTCGAACGCGAGCCGCCTGCGCACACGCGGCTGAGAACACTGGTCAACCGCGCCTTCGTCTCGCGCTCGGTGGAGCGGCTCAGGCCGCGCATCCGCGGGCTCGCGAATGAACTGATTGACGCCCTGCCCACCGATCAACCGTTCGATCTGCTGCCGGCGTTCGCGACGCCGATCCCGCTGACGGTGATCTGCGAATTGCTCGGCGTTCCGGTGAACCGGGCCGACGACCTGCTCAACTGGTCGCATGCGATGTGCGAGATGTATGTGCCGCACCGCGCGCCCGAGACGGAAATTCGCGCCAACCGCGCCTCGGCCGAGTTCGGCGCATTTCTGACCGCGCATATCGAGGAGCACCGGCACAATGGCGCCGACGATCTGCTTTCGGCGCTGATCGGGGTGCGCGACACCGGCGAGAAACTCTCCGACGACGAGCTGATCTCGACCTGCGTGCTGCTGCTCAATGCCGGCCACGAGGCGACCGTCCACCAGACCGGCAACACGGTAAAGACCATCCTCGTCCAGGGCGGCGATCCCCGCCGGTTCTTCGCAACGCCGGAGCTGGCGGCGGCGACAATTGAAGAGGCGTTGCGCTATGACGCGCCGCTGCATATGTTCACCCGCTATGCCTATGAGGAAGTCGATCTCGGCCCGGTGACGCTGAAGCCGGGCGAGCAGCTGGCGCTGCTGCTGGGGGCTGCCAACCGCGATCCGTCCGCCTTCGAGGCGCCGCATGAGTTCCGCCCCGGCAGAGCCGACCAGAAGAATGTCAGCTTCGGCGCCGGACTGCACTTCTGCATCGGCGCGCCGTTGGCCCGGCTCGAACTGCAGGAATCGCTGTCCGTGCTGTTCGACCGGCTGCCTGACCTGAAGCTTGAAACACCGCCGCGCTACCGCGATGGCTACCATTTCCACGGGCTCGAGCGCCTTGTTGTCCGTCAGGAAACTGAGGCTCAGAAGACGGCGTGATCACCACGTTCGATACTGGCTTCGCCGCGGAGCACCTGTTCGTAGAACTCGAATAGCGTGTCTGAACCGTAGGACGGGGTGAGGTTTTCATCGTAACGGCCGGATTCCGAATCGAGCACGAGCATGGATTCCGTGGCGTAATAACGGCCGATGCGCGCCAGTTCTGCCTTGTCCCTGAGCCGCGGCGACAAGCGACCGGCGGCGCTGAGCGCGGCAATGATCACATCCATCATCGCCACGGGGAGACGTTTATATTTCTGCTTCAGACCAAGCAGCGCAAAAAGCTTGTCGCCCTGCTGGCGAGGGGTGATTGCCGGACCGGGCCCGCCAACCGGCAGGACCCTGTTCCACAGTCTCTGATCGGTGACGCAGCTCGCGATGAAAGTGCCGAGATCCCGGTCGCTGATCGGCTTGCAGGCGGTCAGTTCGCCATTGCCGAACAGCAGGAACGGCTTGCCCTTGCGAACCCGGTCGATCTGTCCCGAAAGAGACTTGAAAAAGGCCGTGGGCCGGACGATCGAATAGGTCAGGCCGGAGGCGATAAGCTCCGCCTCGAAGGCGAGCTTGGCTTTCTGGAATTCGAGCAGCGGCTTCTGCACACAGATCGCCGAAAGCAGCACCATCTGCGCAATGCCCGCCTGCTTGGCGACCCCGAGGGCGATAGAGTGGGCCTGGTGATCGACCGCCCAGGCATCGCACGGCACCCCGGTGCGGGATGCCATGCAGGAGACCAGCACATCGAAAGGTTCGCCACGAATGCCATCCCCGGAAAAGCTCGCGGGACTGAAAACGTTGCCGTGACGGACCGTTACGCCCTCCGGAAGGCCCCGCCCGGCGGGCGGCGTTGCTGCGGGTTGGGCAGCGAGCGCTGGCCGGACGAAACAGACCACCTCGTGCCCCTGTTCGATCAGTGCCTTCACCGTTGCACGGCCGATCGTGCCTGTGGCGCCCAGCACGAGGATCCGCTTGCCGCGTGAGGCAGCGCGAGAGTGGCTTTCCGCCCTCACGGCCTACAACCGGATGACATAGTCTTTGCGAGTCGTTTCAATGACTTCCCAGCTTCCCTTGAAACCTGGTCTGAGGATGAAACTGTCGCCCGCCTTGACCGTCACAGCCTCGCCGCCATCCTCCGAGATCACTGATATTCCTTCGAGTATCCGGCAATATTCCCACTCATCGTAGGAAATCCGCCATTTGCCCGGAGTCGATTGCCAGATGCCGCAATACAGCCCGTCGCGCTCCTCGAGGTTCCAGGTGGTGTGAACCGGATCACCCGAAATCAGCTTCTCCGGATCGGGCCGGGAAACCTCGGGATCTGCGCTCGCGGCAACGGCAAGATAGGCGGAATTCGGCATGGGACCTCGCAGGATGCAATCGAAGCATCTATATTGAGCGCATGAGGATCGACAAGGCAATCGAAAGCACGATGGCGATGGACGAGGCAACCTGGGCTCGCCATGCCAATCCGCTGAGCTTCTGGACGCGGGTGCCGGTCCTGCTGTTGTTGACGCTTGCGATCTGGTCGCGCGCGTGGATCGGCTGGTGGTGCCTGGCGCCGGTTGCCGTTCTGCTGGCGTGGACCTTCATCAATCCGCGCGCCTTTCCGCCCCCACCGCATCTCGACGATTGGGCTTCAAAAGCCGTGCTGGGAGAGCGCCATTGGCTGGCGCGGAAGACCACACCGATTCCGGCCCATCACGCGCGCTCAGCGCTGATCCTGTCAACGCTCTCAGGCCTGTCGCTGATCCCGCTCGCCTACGGCCTGTGGGCGCTCGATCCCTGGGCCGCGTTTCTGGGTGCGATGCTCGCGTCCATGTTCAAGCTGTGGTTCTGCGACCGGATGGCCTGGTTGGCTGACGAGATGGCCGCACAGCGGATGCCAAGCCGATCTCAACAGACCTGAACCCCGCATTCGCTGATGGTGAACTCCTCGGCGGGTTCGGTCAGCGATCCGTCGAACTGGCGACCGTCGGCGCATTGCGCGCGGGCCTCGAAGGTCAGCCGGCCTGCAAGCTCGCCTTCCTTCATGTTTAGGAAATACTCGACGGCGCAGTCCTTCTCGACCGCCAGTTGCTCGGAGAGCTGGTCGAGCCAGGCCGGATTGGCGGACTGGGCCTGGGCTACGGGCGCCAGGGCCAGGGTGGTTGCGAGTGCGAGGGAAAAGGTTCGGAGCGTGATATGAAACATGGGACCTCCTGCTTCAGGTTGGGTTGAGCTTAGGCCCGCGTCCGCCCGACCGCCTTGCGGCAGATCAATCTGGCGAGGCTTCCGGCGGCGCTTGCGCGGAAAAGACCTCCAGGCCCGGCGAAGACTGGCAGTTGGACCAAAATCAACCCATCACAATCGCCTGAACCCGGCCTTTCGCGCTCTGAACTGCGTTGCGCGAGGCCTACGGTGCTCGTGACATGAAACGGCCCGGCAGTGCACTACCGGGCCGTTCAATCTCAGACTTCACATCAACATCAGGCCTTGGCGAGAGCCTGTTCGAGATCAGCGATGATGTCCTTGACGTCCTCGATGCCGACCGACAGGCGGACGACGTCGGGGCCGGCGCCGGCTGCAACCTGCTGCTCGGGCGTGAGCTGGCGGTGGGTGGTCGAGGCCGGGTGGATCACCAGCGAACGGGTGTCGCCGATATTGGCCAGATGCGAGAACATCTCGAGACCTTCCACGAACTTGACGCCCGACTCGTAACCGCCCTTGAGGCCGAAGGTGAAGACCGCGCCGCCGCCCTTGGGGGCGTAGCGCTGCTGCAGCGCGTGGTTCTCATGCTCGGGCCGGCCGGCATAGGACACCCAGCTGACCTTGTCGTGCTTGGCGAGCCAGTTGGCTACTTCCAGCGCATTGTCGGAATGACGCTGCATGCGAAGCGCCAGGGTTTCGATGCCGGTCAGGATCATGAAGGCGTTGAAGGGCGAGATCGCCGGTCCGAAATCGCGCAGCCCCAGCACGCGGCAGGCAATGGCGAAGGCGAAATTGCCGAAGGTCTCGTGCAGCACCATGCCGCCATATTCGGGACGCGGTTCGGAGAGCATCGGGTACTTGCCGGATTTCGACCAGTCGAAAGAGCCGCCATCGACGATGACGCCGCCCATCGAGTTGCCGTGACCACCGATGAACTTGGTCAGCGAGTGGACGACGATGTCGGCGCCGTGCTCGATCGGCTGGATCAGGTAGGGCGAGGCCATGGTGTTGTCGACGATCAGCGGCAGGCCGTGCTTGCGGGCCACTTCGGCAATGGCGTTGATGTCGACGAAGGTGCCGCCAGGGTTCGCCAGGCTCTCGATGAAGATCGCCTTGGTGCGATCGTCGATCTGGCTCTCGATGCTCGCCATGTCGGCCGGATCGGCCCAGCGGACGTGCCAGTCGAAGGACTTGAAGGAATGGCCGAACTGGTTGATCGAGCCGCCATAGAGCCGGTTGGCGGCGATGAAATTGTCGCCCGGGCTCATGATGGTGTGGAACACCAGCAGCTGGGCGGCATGGCCCGAAGCCACGGCAAGAGCAGCCGTGCCGCCTTCGAGCGCGGCGATCCGCTCCTCAAGCACGGCCTGGGTCGGGTTCATGATGCGCGTGTAGATATTGCCGAAGGCTTTCAGGCCGAACAGCGAGGCGGCGTGATCGGCATCGTCGAAGACGAAGCTGGTGGTCTGGTAGATCGGCGTGGCGCGCGCGCCGGTGGCGGGATCCGGCTGGGCCCCCGCATGAATCGCAAGCGTATTGAAACCTGGCTGATTGTTCGGCATGGACCTCTCCCCTTGTGCCCGACTTGAATGGTGAGAGGGGTTATCCCGCATGTGTGCGCCATGGTCAAAGAAGATTTTTGCGCGACCGGCATGCCAGGCGTGCCGCACACGGCAATTCCTGCACGAAGCAAGAAATTTCATTCCAGCCCATGCGTCCCCCTGTCGGGGCGGACCAACAGGTGCTGGCCGGCCCCGATACAAGCTCCGGTCAAGACCTCTGCCGCGACAACCGCAAGACACGAAATCGGAACCTAGCCGGCAGGTTTTTCACATTCCGGCAGGCTCGAGAGCAGCCAGTCCCGCGACGGGCGGACCTGCTCGGGCAGATCCTGCAGCACATCGTCGACGACCTCGGCCGATACCGCGCTCACCTCGCAGCCATAGGCCTCGAGATCGCCGTCGGGATTGTCCTGCTTCCATTCGAGATAGTCTTCGCGCTCGAAGGCGATGGCGGCGGCGATGCCGGCCACCGGAACCACCACCAGCGCCCTACGCAACCGCGCCTTGGCCTTGGTTCTGAGAATGGCGGCGGCAATGGCCTTGCGATTGGCGATGGCCGCCGCGGCAGCGCTCGCGGTCATGGTGGTCACCTGCGCCGTCAGAGAAACCGCCCAGACCCCGAGGCTGACCGCTGTTGTCGCGAGCGAAACGCACAGCACCGCGAGAAAAGCGGTGGTCCGCATCATTTTCAAAATCTGGAACATGATCCGCACTACTCCGTGTCATGACACCGGCTCGCGGCATTGCGAAGGATGCAAGCGAAGACCGCGGGCCCGTCATCCCGCAAGACAGTGGCGCGAAAGCGGCAAGGTCAGGCGCCGCTGCTATCTTCCGGCTTGGTCCTGAGCCCATAGCTCTGAAATCCAGACCGCATCACCGGTTTGCGCGAGGAAATCATGCCCGAGTTGACGCCGTTCCAGCCGATCTCGCCCGAAAGCCGCGCGTATTCGATCTTGGGGCAGCGGTTCATCACCACCTTCAGGCCTGTCGCTTCGGCGCGGGCGGCAGCCTCGTCATGCCGGACGGTCAATTGCATCCAGACGACCTTCGGCAAGGGATCGAGCGCCAGGGTTTCCTCGACAATTACCGGCACGGCATCGGAGGCGCGGAAAATGTCGACCATGTCGATGGCGACCGGAATGTCGCTGAGCCGCGCGTAGGTCATCTGCCCGAGAATGGGCTTGCCTGCCTGGCCGGGATTGACCGGTATGACCTGGTAGCCCTTGTCGAGCATGTATTTCATGACGAAGAAGCTCGGCCGGACATCATTGGCGGACGCCCCGACCACGGCGATGGTCTTGACCGACTGCAGGATGCCGGAAATGTAGGCGTTGTCGTAGCTGTCGTGGTCCATGGTCGGCCTTCCGGAGTGATCGTCTCCAAGATGTGGCAATCGCAGGAGGTGACGTCAAGCGCGGGAGTTCTTGCCTTCATCCCGATCTGCGCCACAATTGTCTGTATGCTCAATCCAGTGGCCCTATGGAGAGACCCGATGACAGAGACGTTCAATCCCATCCGGAAGATGCTGCCGGCAGCCGTGGTCGTTGCAGCAACATTGGCCGCGGTGGCCAGTCCGGCGCATGCGATCAGCCGCATCGAGACCACGAAGACCGATTGCAGCGTCATTCGCGCAACGCTGATCCGCGAGGGCGCGGCGATCCTGAGATACACCTCGAAGCGAGGGCTGCCGATCTATGACCGCTACGTCGGTTCTTCGCTGCTGTGCGAAAGCCCGTCGGTCGGCGTCTGGGCCCGGGTGCCGGCGCGCGACACCAATTCCTGCCGGGTGATCCGCTGCGACCCGCATGCTCTTGATGAAGACGAGGGGCTGATCGGTTTCCGCCCGCTGTTGCAGCTGAAGCCGTAACCGACCGAGCGGCCATTACGACTGCGGCTGGCGCATGTAGAAGTAGTCGAACAAGACGGTCTCGAAGCGGAGCGACCGGTAAAGCGCACGTGCCGGCGCGTTGTCGGTGACCACCTGCAGCACGGCCTGATCGATGCCTTGCGCCACCGCCCAGTGCAGCAACGATCCGACGGCTTGCCTTGCCAATCCCCTGCCCCTGCAGCTCTCGTCGGTGGCAACCGACTCCAGCACCAGCAGACGGTCGACGATCACGGCATAGGCAATCGACCGGATTTCGCCATCGACCTCCACCCCGGCAAACCGCTTCGGAGCCCGGATCAGCTCCAGCATGTTGGCAAAAATCGCCGGATCGGACACGGCGATCCGGTCACGCGCCGCCAGCCATTCGGGATCGGGGATATCCCACACTTTCGTTTCGGAGCCTCCGACAGGCGCCCGGTTCCGGAGATCGGCGCACAGGGTCGTGGTTTTACCTTCGAGCCGGTAGCCGCGGCGCGCCAGAGGATCGGCCGAGGCTGTTCCAGCAAACGAGAGCAGCCTGACCAGAGCGGGCTGACCGTAGCCCGCGTAGAAATCCCCGGTCCGGTCGATTGTTGCTTCAGCAAGCTCGGTGGCGCCCGGCAGCGGATTGAGCGAATTGACCCGGCGGATGGTTCCGCCGCTGCGCCGGGCACTCCAGCCGCCAAGCCCGATCTCGGTCTCGGCCGGCCAGGCGGCACGACACGCCATTTCCGAGCGCCAGAGGAAATCCTCGTTCATGGAGCGTGCGCCTCCCGTGCCGGCAACCGACCTACTCCGGCAGGGTCATGTGACCGTCCGCGTCGAGTTGCATGAAGGGGTTGTGGGCCAGTTCCCACAGGTGGCCGTCGGGGTCGGCGAAATAGCCCGAGTAGCCGCCCCAGAACACCTCGTGCGGCTTCTTCACAGGTGTGGCACCGCATTGAACCGCGAAGTCCCAGGCTGCGTCCACCTCGGCCCGGGATGCCAGATTGTGGGCCAGGGCCACGCCTTCGAAGCCTTGCGGCGGGGTCGCCTCGACCGCCGCATCGGCGGCAAGCGCGTCGCGGCCGAAGAGCCCCAGGACGGTGCCCTTCATGTGGAAAAACGTGACGCTGTCATTGGAGGCCGACGAGCGCCTGAAGCCGAGCCGCTGGTAGAATGCCGTCGACGCCGCCACATCGGCAACGCCGAGCGTGATCATCGAGATCCGCGATTCAAGTGTCATGACATCACACTCCGGCGACCGCCCACACGATCCGGTGGGCTCTCAAGAACAAATGGAACATTAAGAGAACAAACCAGTTTCGCGGTCTTCAGTCAAGAGCCGCTGCCAGCTCCTGCTCTTGCTGCTACTCCCCGGTCCATTCCGGCTTGCGCTTGGCGATGAAGGCGCCGATACCCTCCTCGGCATCGCGGGCCATCATGTTTTCGACCATGACGCCGGCGGTGTATTCATAGGCGTCCTCGAGCGACATTTCGGCCTGCCGATAGAAAGCCTCCTTGCCGATCTTCACGGTCAAGGGCGATTTGGAAGCAACGACTTCCGCGTATTTCATGACAACCTGATTCAGGTACTGGCGTGGCATGATCCGGTTGATCAGTCCGAACTCGCGAGCGGTGGAGGCGTCGATGGTCTCGCCGGTCAACAGCATTTCCATCGCCTGCTTTCGGTGGACGTTGCGGCTCAGCGCCACCATCGGCGTCGAGCAGAACAGCCCGATATTGACGCCCGGCGTGCAGAAGGTCGAGGTGTCGGTGCACATTGCCAGATCACACGATGCCACGAGCTGGCACCCGGCGGCGGTGGCCAGGCCATCGACCTCGGCAATCACCGGCACCGGCAGATGCACGATGGTCTGCATCAATTCGGCGCACAGCTTCATGGTCCGGGTGAAGAACGCCCTGCCCCGGTCCTCGTCGGCACGGTGGACGGTCAGCTCCTTGAGATCGTGGCCGGCGGAAAACAGCTTTCCCGGGGTCGCCGAGGCGAGGATCACCACTCGGACGGACTTGTCGTCGCGTGCGGCGTCGAACTCGGCCTTGAGGGCTTCCATCATGGCGATCGAAAGGGCGTTGGCGGGGGGATTGTTCATCTCCAGCCGCAGCACGCTGCCGTGGCGTGTGGTCTTGACGAGACCGGCGGGTGCATCCTGTTTCAGTTCGACGACGTTCATGCGTTCAGACCTTGTTTCCGTTCAGACCCAAGTCTAGCGCGGCGGCGGCGCCGCGTGAACCCCAGCGACAACGTTGACCGGACGCTGCATTTCCGCAACGGTGCCGGGGACAAATCGAATCTGACGGGAGGGTTGGGGCCGATGGCAAAGGTGCTTTACGAACGCGACGGGCGCATTGCCCGGATCACGCTGAACCGGCCGGATGTGCTGAATGCGATCGATGACGACGTGCCGCGCGAGCTTGAGGCCGCAGTTCTGCGCGCCAATGAAGAGCCCGGGATTCACGTCATCGTGCTGTCGGGCGCGGGCCGCGCCTTCTGCGCCGGCTACGACATGACCTACTACGCCCAGGCCACCGGCGGCGACGGCAACGCGGTGACACAGCCGATGCCCTGGGACCCGATGAAGGACTACGCCTTCATGAGCCGCAACACCGAGCGCTTCATGAGCCTGTGGCGTTCGCACCGGCCGGTGATTGCCAAGGTGCACGGTTTTGCGGTCGCCGGAGGCTCGGACATCGCGCTCTGCGCCGATCTGGTGATCATGGCCGAGGATGCGGAAATCGGCTACATGCCGGCGCGCGTCTGGGGCTGCCCGACCACGGCGATGTGGGTCTACCGGCTGGGGGCCGAGAAGGCCAAGCGGATGCTGTTTACCGGAGACAAGATCGACGGGCGGGAGGCTGAACGCATCGGCCTTGTGCACAAGGCGGTGCCGGCCGACCGGCTCGATGCCGAAACCGAGCGGCTTGCGGAACGCATGGCCACTGTGCCGGTCAACCAGCTGATGATGCAGAAGCTGATGATCAACCAGGCGATCGAGGCGATGGGGTTGAAACAGACGCAGATGATCGCCACCGTTTTCGACGGCATCACCCGGCATTCGCCGGAAGGCATCAATTTCAAGCACCGGGCCGAGGCGGAAGGCTGGAAAAAGGCCGTCACCGAGCGCGATTCAGGCACCTATGACTGGACTGAGGACCGCCCGGTCAATCCACGCGGCTAGGCCTGATTGCAGCGAAATCATCGACACCTTCAAGACACAGGAAAATGATCCATGCCCGCACCGGCAACGCCCGTTATGTCCGCCGCCGAAGTCTCGGCCTATATCGACGAGGTCTTTCCGCAGATCAAGGCAAACGGGGACGACATATCTGTGGAGACGGTGTCTGCCGGGACAGCGCGCGTGCGGCTCCATGCCGACGACAAGCATCTGCGGCCCGGCGGAACCGTCAGCGGCCCTACCCTGTTCATGCTCGCAGATCTCGCGGCCTATGCGGTGATCCTCGCGCATATCGGCCGGGTGGCGCTGGCGGTCACCACCAATCTCAACATCAACTTCCTGATGAAGCCCGAACCCGGACCGCTCGACGCCACCGCGATGATCCTGAAACTCGGCAAACGGCTGGTGGTCACCGATATCGCGATCCGTGATACCGGCGGAGAACTGGTGGCGCACGCGACCGCCACCTACTCGATTCCGCCGAGGAACTGAGCCGGAACGGACCGAAAATATGCGGTATTTAGATACCTCATATTTAAACCGTTGTTTTTTCATTGATATTTTTGATTTCGACCAAAACGAGTCGCTTGACGGTGATTTGCACCTCCCCTATAAGCAGCCAGCGTTGGCACCTTTAAGGGGCGCCGATGCACTGTTGGTGCGGGTGAAGGGCTTCTGGCCGCCTCCCGAAACAACCCAAGCAACAAGAAACGTCCGTTACGGCCTGTCCGGTTTCGGATCCTGATCGAAGAGAGACCTTAAATGAAAACCTTCTCGCAGAAGCCTGCAGAGGTGGACAAGAAGTGGGTGATTATCGACGCGACTGATCTCGTCGTCGGCCGTCTCGCCACCGTTGTCGCCAACCGCCTGCGCGGCAAGCACAAAGCCACCTTCACCCCTCACGTCGACGATGGCGACAATGTCGTGATCATCAACGCCGAAAAGGCGATCCTGACCGGCAAGAAGTACACCGACAAGAAGTACTACTGGCACACCGGTTACCCCGGCGGCATCAAGGAGCGCACTGCGCGCCAGATTTTCGAAGGCCGCTTCCCCGAGCGGATCATCGAAAAGGCTGTCGAGCGCATGGTTCCCCGCGGCCCCCTCGGCCGTCGCCAGATGAAGAACCTGCGCGTCTACGCCGGTTCGGAACACCCGCATGAAGCCCAGCAGCCGACCGTCCTCGACGTCGCCTCGCTGAACACCAAGAACAAAAGGAGCGCCTGATAATGGCTGAACTCAATTCGCTTGAGGAGCTCGGCGCATCGGTGACCGCAGCAGCCGAACCGGCAGCCCCGGTTCACGTCCGCAAGGTCGACGATCTCGGCCGGTCCTACGCGACCGGCAAGCGCAAGAACGCGATCGCCCGCGTCTGGGTCAAGCCCGGCACAGGCAAGATCACCGTCAACGGCCGTGATTTCGTCACCTACTTTGCACGCCCCGTGCTGCAGATGGTTGTCCAGCAGCCCGTCGTCGCCGCTGCCCGTCAGGGCCAGTTCGACGTCGTCTGCACGGTCACCGGTGGCGGCCTCTCCGGCCAGGCCGGCGCTGTCCGTCACGGCATCTCCAAGGCGCTGACCTACTACGAGCCGGGCCTGCGCGCGGTTCTCAAGAAGGGTGGCTTCCTGACCCGCGACAGCCGCGTGGTCGAGCGTAAGAAGTACGGCAAGGCCAAGGCCCGCCGCTCGTTCCAGTTCTCCAAGCGTTAATTCGCCCGGACGACATTGGAAACCAATTGGACGGGGCTTCGGCCCCGTTTTTTTTGTGCCCGGAAGCAAGAGGGAATCCCGGAACGCCCTGCCCGCCCGGCGTCTTTGCCTATCGGGTGGGATCGGATGCCGCGACGGCCGGCTCGGTTGCCACAGTGACAGCCACGGGCTGCCGGCGCAGCAGGCGCAGGCTCCAGCGCGACAGCGGCGCTTCGATGATCATGTGGTAGGCGGCGGCGCCAGCAACCGTGAACATGGTCATGATCAGGTAGTGCACCTGCCAGGGCAGCTCCACCGTGGTCACTGCCGAGATGACATGCTTGATGTAGAGCGTGATGACGAAGACATGGGTGAGATAGAGCGCATAGGACCATTCGCCCAAGCGCGCCAGCAGTGCACTCCGGAAGGTGAGAATCCCCAGCCCGCCATAGAGCACGGCGGCGGACGGTATGCCCCAGAACAGCACCCGCAGATCACCCACCGGTCTTTCCCATTGCAGGTACAGCAGCACGGCTCCGGCGGTAAAGAACGCAAGCGGCGCCAAGCCGGGGCCTGCCTCACGGGTCCTGCTCCAGGTGCTGTAGACCAGAATGCCGAAGACGAATTCAAGCAGGATCGGGTCGGTATAGAAGGCAAGCGTCGGACCGGCCGGGCGCACCAAGGCGCCCACGGCCACCAGTGATATGATGACAAGCGATGTCCCGTACAGCCTGCGGTCGCCGAACAGGCCGGCCGTCAGTGCTACGATCGCATAGAAGAAGATCTCGTAATTGAGCGTCCAGCCCACCACCAGCAGCGGACCGGTGGCGCCATCGCCATGGTCCAGCGCCAGGAAGGAGAGCGAAGCCAGGAGCGTATGGAGATCGGCCGTGGTGGAATTGAAAAGGGAAGGCCTGAACCAGGCGAGCGCGAAGACCGCCAGCGTGATCACCCAGTAGGCCGGCACCACCCGGGCAATGCGGCGGATCCAGAATTCGCGGCCGTCAAAGAGCCCGGGCCGGGCGACGATCATCGCCATGACGAAGCCGGAAATTACAAAGAAAAGATCCACGCCCGCGGCGCCGACATGGTCGATGCGCTCGGGATCCAGCCCCCAGGTCTGCTGCGACAGGGCGGAAATATGGTAGAAAACCACGGCCAGAGCGGCCGCCGCGCGCAAATACTGGACGGAATACAATGTCTCCGAGGAGGCAGGTGAAGACTTGGCTTCGGCCATGGACACTTCCGTCTTTTATGGTCTTGAGACACTGTCCCGTTCGGCCATCCTCTATCAGACAAAGCTTTAGAAAGCCTAGAACAGTCAAATTTCATGGTAAATTGCGGATGCCTGCATAGACCGGGCAGCTTTATCCTGCCGCCCGATTGGGGTAGACAGGTCCGGCATCGATCATTCGCGTCCGGGACCTGACCATGGCCAACAAATCCATCGACCACGCCTTCACCGCCCGTTCGCTGACTTCAGCTGCGACCGACCCGACCTATGCTGGCGCGCTGTCGTTCATGCGACGCAAATACACCAAGTCTCTCAAGGGGGCCGACGCGGTGGTCTGGGGCATTCCGTTCGATGCAGCGGTGTCCAACCGCCCCGGCGCGCGCTTTGGCCCGCAGGCGATAAGGCGGGCTTCCGTCATCATGGACAACGATCCGCAATATCCGTTCTACCGCGACTTGTTCGAGGCGATGGCGGTGATCGATTACGGCGACTGCCTGCTCGACTACGGCAACCACCAGAAGACGCCCGCCACCATCGAGCGCGAGGCGGCGAAGATCCTGGCATCCGGCGCGTTCCTGATGAGCATGGGCGGCGATCATTTCGTCACCTGGCCGCTGCTGAAAGCGCACGCGGCCAAGCATGGCCCGCTGGCGCTGGTGCAGTTCGACGCCCACCAGGACACCTGGTTCGACGACGGAAAGCGGATCGATCACGGCTCCTTTGTCGGCCGCGCGGTGCGGGACGGCGTGATCGACCCGACACGCTCGATCCAGGTCGGGATCCGGACCCACGCGCCTGAGGATTGCGGCATCCGCATCCTGTATGGCCACGAGGTCGAGGACATGACGGCCAGCCAGATCGCCCGGACCATTCTCGACCATGTCGGCGACGCGCCGTGCTATGTCACCTTCGACATCGACTGCCTCGACCCGGCCTTTGCGCCCGGCACCGGGACCCCGGTCGCCGGCGGGCCATCCAGCGCGCGAATGCTGTCGGTGCTGCAAAAGCTAGGGGGGCTTGATATCAAGGGCGCGGATATTGTAGAAGTCGCTCCAGCCTATGACCACGCGGACATTACTGCGATAGCCGGAGCTTCCGTCGCCATGCATTATCTGGGACTGCTTGCAGAACGCCGATCACGACGATAACCCTCGCGATGCGATTCAAGCGCTTCGGAAAATGAGTCCGAAACGCTGCACAAGTCCCTGATTTTCATGCATGAACGGAGAAGCCCGATGGCTCCCAAGGTTTTCATTGACGGCGAACATGGAACAACCGGCCTGCAGATCGTCTCGCGGCTGCAGACCCGGACCGATATCGAGCTGATGTCGATGCCGGCCGAGCAGCGGCGCGATCCCGAGGTCCGGAAGGCATTCCTGCGCGCGGCCGATATCGCCATCCTCTGCCTGCCCGACGACGCCGCGCGGGAAGCCGTGGCGCTGGCGGCCGATGCCGGAACACGGTTCATCGACGCCTCGACCGCGCACCGGAGCAATCCCGACTGGGCCTTCGGCTTTGCCGAACTTTCGCATGCCCAGGAAAAGCGCATCGCCGGAGCGCAGTTCGTCTCCAACCCCGGCTGCTACTCGACCGGCGCCATCGCCCTGATCTCGCCGCTGGTTGGCGCAGGGCTGCTGCCTGCGGACTTTCCCGTGACCATCAATGCCGTGTCCGGCTACACCGGCGGCGGCAAGCAACTGATCGCCCAGATGGAAGATGCAAGCCGCGACGATGCGATTACCGCTACCTATTTCGCCTATGCGCTGACCCTGGCGCACAAGCACGTGCCGGAAATCATGACCCATACCGGGATCTCGCGGCGGCCGATCTTCACGCCGGCCGTGGGCCGGTTTGCGCAAGGCATGCTGGTCAATGTGCCGCTGCATCTCGACCTGATGAATGGCAATCCGTCGATGGCGGATGTTCACGCAGCACTCGCGGATCACTACTCGAGGGGCGGTGCGGTCAGCGTTGTCCCGCTTTCCGAGAGCGCCGGGCTCCCCCGGCTCGACCCGGAAGAGATGACCGGCACCGACCGCATGAAGCTCTATGTCTGCGGCAGCGAGGGCACGGGCCAGGTCAATCTGGTGGCTTCGCTCGACAATCTCGGCAAGGGCGCTTCGGGTGCCGCAGTGCAGAACCTCGATCTGATGATCGGCGCCTGAGCAGCCTCAGGTCCTGACTTCCACGGCGGTTTCCAAAGGGTACGCGCCGTGGAACCCGCGCCAGTGGGCGACTGCAAATCCGAGAAAGACAACAGCCCAGCCCTGATGCAGCAGCGCCCAGCCAACCGGCACCTGGGTGAGGATGACGACGATCCCGATCATCGCCTGGACGGTGACCATGCCGAACAGCACCACCGCGCGGCGGCAATGGGTGCTGCCCCGGCCCCGCCGGATCGACGCGACCATGTGCCAGAGCGTCAGGGCAAAGAGCAGGTAGCCGCCCAGACGGTGGACGAACTGCACGGTCAGTTCGTTTTCAAAGAAATTGCGCCAGGCCGGCGAAATCTCCAGAAGTCCTGGTGGAATGATCGCGCCGTTCATCAGCGGCCAGGTGCTGGAGGCAAGACCGGCGTCGAGACCGGCGACGAGGCCGCCGAGATAGATCTGCACCAGAACGAGGCCTGCAAGGGCCCCTGCCCCGCGTTGCAATCCGATGCTTGGAACCGGATCGTCCGAATGCCGGGCCAGTCCGCGCATCACCCAGATAATCGCCGCGAAAATCAGACAGGCAAGTGTCAAATGCGTTGCCAGCCGGTACTGGCTGACATCGACCCGGTCGACCAGGCCCGAGGCCACCATCCACCAGCCGACGGCGCCTTGTAGTCCGCCCAGAACCAGAAGCCCGAACAGGGGCCAGCGCAGGCGCTTTTCAACGCGTCCGGTAAACAGGAAAAACAGGAACGGCACGCCGAACAGCACGCCGACGCCGCGGGCCAGGAACCGGTGCGCCCATTCCCACCAGTAGATGGTCTTGAACTCATCGAGGCTCATGCCCTTGTTGATCAGCTGGTATTCGGGGATCTGCCGGTAGAGCTCCAGCTCCTCCTGCCATTCGGCCTCGCTCAAAGGCGGGATGACGCCATGGATCGGTTTCCACTCGGTGATCGACAGGCCGGAATCGGTCAGGCGAGTCGCCCCGCCAACCAGCACCAGCGCAAGAATGGCGACCAGCACGATGGAGAGCCAGACACGCTGCGCCGCCCGGTTGCGCCGGATGCGCTGCTGCTCGGCAATCACTGGACTGGCGCCCGGCGACAGTGTCTCCTGGTTTTCAGTGTGCGGAGCGGTGGTACTGGCAGTCATGGACGGCATCTTCCTTCAAACAACACGGCGGACATGTGCACCACAGCTTGGTGCAAGGCAAGGGCCATGGCTTTGCGGCATGCCGTCGCGGCGCGACTGCCGATCCCGCTTTCCCTTGCGTTCGGTCGCAAAGCCGCTATGTCGGGGGCTGCACCCGTTGGAACGCACACACTCACAAGGCCTGCCCCATGCCCGTCCGTCTCAAGAAGCTCATCGGAATGGTGATCATCGTCGCGCTGGTGGTGATTTACGCGCTCGTCGCCACAACGATCGCCACCTATCGCCTGGCGGAATCGGCCTGGTACGTGCACCTGCTCTATTTCCTGTTCACGGGCGTTTTGTGGGTGGTGCCGGCCATGTTCGTGATCCGCTGGATGGAGCGGCCGCCGAAGAACAAACAGGCCTGACGCCCTGCCGCATTCGCCCGCGCCGAGCCGATAGACCGGTCCGGGCGTTAACCCCGCGTTAGCCTTCCGTCAGGCTTTTCTGCGCCCGACCATCCCTGTTTACCCGAATTTTGACACTCCGGCGTCATGCTCCGCGCGAGAAACAAGAACTCCCGAGAGCGTTGATACCATGGCAAATGCACAGGACATTCCCGCGCCGCTGGCCTCGGCCGCAAAGCGCGCCCATCCGACTGCAGAGCGGCTTTCGGCGCGGGTGACATCGAGCCTGGAACCCGTCACCGACCTGTGGCAGGCGCTGGAAGCCGATCCGGCGATGACTTTTCACCAGAGCCGGGCCTGGGTCGAGGCATGGGCTCAGGGGACCGGCGCCGAGCTCGCTGTCGTGACACTGGAGCAGAATGGAACTCCGTTTGCCATCCTGCCGCTCGAAATCGACAAGATGAGCGGCCTGAAAATCGCCCGTTTCTCAGGAACCGCCTATTCGAACGAAAACACCGGCCTGATCAACACTGTAAAACAGAACCGCATCGCACCGGTTTCCGCTGCCCAGCTGGCCGCCGCGTTGAGCCGGGCCGGGCTTGCGGCCGACATCGTGCTGTTTGACAAGATGACGCCGGATGGCGCCGCCCGCGTTCCGTTTTCGGAATTGCCGCGGGTTTACCACCAGAATCCGAGCTTCCAGCTTCCCCTGTTCGAGGACTTCAACGCGGTGCTGGCGCAGATCAACGGCAAGCGCCGCCGCAAGAAATTCCGCGTCTCCGAGAGGCGGCTTGAAGCCATGGGCGGATACAGGCACATCACCGGCAAGACCGATGCCGAGGCGCTTAGACTACTCGACACATTCCTCGAACAGAAGCCGGTACGGCTGACCGCCCAGGGACTTCCCGACGTGTTTGCGGATCCCGGCATTCGCGCCTTCCTGCGCCGGCTTGCCACCACGCGCGACGCCGAAGGCAAGTCTGCGCTCGAACTTCACGGCATCGAACTTTCCGGCGGCGAACATGCGGGCCGGATCATCTCGGTTGCCGGGCTGACCATCAAGGACCGCCACGTCACCTGCCAGTTCGGCTCGATCGACGAAGAGGTCGCCGCCGATGTCAGTGCCGGGGAACTGCTGTTCTACCGGATGATCGAAGCCGCCTCGGCGGCGGGCCACAAGGTTTTCGATTTCGGTGTCGGCGACCAGCTCTACAAGCGGTCCTGGTGTCCACAGCGCACCGAACTGGTAGACTGCTATGCGCCGCTCAACCTCAAGGGACGCCTGGCCGCCCCGTTGATCGCCGGCATGATCCGGCTGAAGCGGACGATCAAGACCTCACCGACGCTTCACAAGTTTGCCGCCCGGGCGCGCAGCCTGACGGTACACAAGCCGAAGCCCGCAGCGGAAGCCGACTGAGCGCGAGGATCCGCGCGCAATCGGCGCCGGCTGGGTTCAGGCTGCAGTGCTGCGGTTGCCGAGCGGGCTGACCGGTTGGCCAGGCGTCATCAGCAACACATCCGCAAAGCCCTGGGCGTTGAATTCCGCCAGCAAACGGGCGACTTCGGTTTCGTCGGAGCGCAGGATGGAGAGCACGATCTCGCCGCGCTCGGCACGGGCGATGCGCGCCACCGAGGCCGCATCCGCAGCACCGCATTCGACGATGACCAGATCGTAGGCCTCCGTCAGCGCATCGATGATCATCGGCAGACGGTCGATGGCGCGCATGGCGCGCCGGGCGTTGGAATTGCCACGCGGAATGATGTGGGCCGCCGACAACCGGTCGGGATGGATGGAGTCGGCAATGCTGATTTCGCCGCACATCAGATCCGTCAGGCCCGGAAGCCGCAGGGATTCCGCCATCAATTCGGTCGGGCACGCCGATCCGGTGAGATCGATCAGCAGGGTCTTTAGGCCGTCGCCGGCAACCGTCCGGGCGAGCATGACGGCTGCCGCGGATCCTTCATCGCCTTCGGGCGAGACGCAGACAGCCACCGGGATCACGTCGGTCACAAGCTGCTCGGCAACCGCCTCGACACTGAAATCATCGGCGTCATTGGAAATATGCGGCAACGCCCCCGTAGCTTGCGGGGACGACTGCGCTGCGGCAGCGCCCGATGCCGCCGGAACCGCCGCCTCGGCCGGCACCCGGTCGACGGAAGCATCCCGCACCAGCCCGGATGAGGGCCGCAGGGCCCGGCCGGAGAACAGTTCGCCCAGCATCACGCCGATCGACGACAGCAGGAATGCCGCAAGCGCAGACACCAGGATGATCGGGCCGGTTTTCGGGAAGTAGGCTTCCGACGCCGGCACGGCGCGTGAAATCACCCGCGCATCGGCCGGCAACGCCTTGGGCTCGGTGCGCGAGGCTGCTTCGCGATAGCGAGCGAGATAGGTTTCCAGAAGATCGCGCTGGGCCGCGGCCTCGCGCTCAAGCGAGCGCAGTTCGACCGCCTCCTCGCCTTCGCGGGCCGATCCGGCTTTCAGCTGGTTGAGCTGCGCCGTCAGTTCCTGCTCGCGAATCCGGGCCACTCTGGCGTTGCTTTCAAGACTCGAAAGCACCTTGCGGATTTCCTTGAGGATCTGCTGTTCGACATCGGCCAGTTGCGCGCGCAGTCCTTTCATGCGCGGATGCGCTTCAAGAAGCGTGGTCGACAGGTCGGCGAGCTGCGCCCGGACGTTGCCCTCGCTTTCGCGCAGCCGCTGGATGACCGGTGAATCGAGCACATCGGACACCGCATCGACGGCCTGACCGTTCTCGAGCGCATTGCGCACGGATTGCGCACGGGCTTCGGAGTCCGCCCGTTCCGCCCTCACACGGCTCAATTCCGTCGAAATATCAGACAGTTGCTTCGCGGCAATGGTGTCCTGCTGATTGACCAGCAACAAGCCGGTGCGGGCGCGGTACTCGGCGACCTTGCTTTCGGATTCACGAACCTTTTCCCGCAGCCTGGCGATTTCCGGCTCGAGCCAGGCGCTGGCGTCGGTGTTGCTTTCAAGCTTGGCGCCGGACTGGAAGGCCAGGTAGGCGTCAACCAGGGCGTTTGGCACCTGGGCGGCAAGCGCCTCGTCTTCCGACGAGAACTCGATGCCGATCACGCGCGACTCGGGCACCGCGTAGACATCGAGCTTCTTGTAGAATTCCTTGAGGATGCGCTCTTCGGCGGGCACATCGAGCGGGTTCTTCTTGAGGCCGAGCATGACCAGAAGATCACTGATCGCCGAAGGATTGGCGGCGGGATCGAATTCCTCGCGCGAGGAAAGATCGAGCGTGCGCGCCACCTGCTTGATCAGATCCGTCGACCGGAGAATCTCGACCTGGCTGGTGACCGCACGGTCATCGAACGTAGTGTCTGTCGCCGGCTGGTTCTGATCGCTTGAATAGACCGGTTCCCGGGTTTCGATCAGAAGCCGAGTTTCCGACTTGTAGAGCGGGTTGAGCATGCCGGTGACGATGAAGGCCAGACCAGCCGCGCCAGCGGTCAGACCCGCTACAAGCGCTCTCTTCTCCCAGACCGCCTTTACCAGGCGGCCAAGGTCAATATCCACATCGGGTTGTGTCATTGGCGAGACAGACATGCGCAGCTACTCCGTACTTGTACTGACCCGCAAGCGTAAAGGAACATGGTAACGCAAGGGTTAAAGGCGAAGTCAGGGTTCCTTTACCTTTGCCCCCCTCGCCGCCAGACAAGCGATAGAGGCCTTTTGCGGCACCTACAGAGCAGCCCCTTTCAAAAAACACCGGAGTTTTACCAGCCGTTAACCCTAATGGATCGATAACGGGTTTCGAAT
Organism: Hoeflea sp.; assembly: GCA_020637795.1. Lineage (GTDB taxonomy): Bacteria > Pseudomonadota > Alphaproteobacteria > Rhizobiales > Rhizobiaceae > Hoeflea. Next base: position 104,466 of record JACKJT010000001.1, read on the forward strand.
TTTGCACGTTTCGCGTGGAGCACCCAAAAGAATGAAACCCGCCCAGTCCAAAGCGACACATCTCCTGGCGGCCATCATGACCGCGGTCATGCTGGCAGGATGTTCGGGCTATCAGCCGGCTCCGCGGGCATTCCACGAGGCGGTGATGCAGCCCTACCGGCTTGACGCCGGCGACCGCCTGCGCGTGACCGTGTTCGAGCAGACCGGACTGACCGGCACCTACACGATCGACCAGTCCGGCTATATCGCCTTCCCGCTGATCGGCGCGGTACCGGCACGCGGACGCACCCTGCAGGAACTCGAGGGCAATATCGCCGCGAGCCTCAGGCAGGGCTATCTTCGCGATCCGGACGTGTCGATCGAGATCGACCGCTACCGATCCTTCTTCATCATGGGAGAGGTTGGCCAGTCAGGCCAGTATTCCTATGTCGCCGGCATGACCGTGCAGAACGCCATCGCCATTGCCGGCGGCTACACGTCGCGGGCAAACCAGCGCAATGTCGACATTACCCGCAACATCAACGGCAAGATCATGACGGGACGGGTCCGGATCACCGATCCGATCCTTGCGGGCGACACCATCTACGTGCGTGAGCGGCTGTTCTAACCTCATGGCAGCACACGAACCCTTGCGGATCCTTCATTGCTTCCGGTCGCCGGTGGGTGGTATTTTCCGCCACGTCCGGGATCTGGCGGAAGAACATGCGAAGGCCGGTCACCGGGTCGGAATCCTGTGTGATTCCACCACCGGCGGCGCCTATGAGGACAAGCTTTTCGAAACGATCATGCCGCACCTGGCGCTTGGGCTGACACGGTTGCCCATTCGCCGGTCGCTGGGGCTATCCGACATCACCTCGGCCTTGAAAACCTTCGGTGAAGTCAAGAATTTGCAGCCGGATGTGTTGCACGGACACGGCGCCAAGGGCGGCGCCTTCGTGCGGCTGATCGGCTCACGGTTACGGGTATCAAGGTCTCGCGTTGCCCGTTTTTATTCCCCGCATGGCGGGAGCCTGCACTATGACGAGAGGACCTTGCGCGGACAGGCCTATTTCGCCATCGAGCGCCTGCTCGAGCGCTGGACCGACAGCCTGGTGTTCGTTTCCGACTACGAGCGGCGTACCTACGAGAAGAAGATAGGGGTGCCGCGCACTGCCTGGCGGCTGATCCACAACGGGTTGCGCGATAACGAGTTCGAACCGGTCGTTGACGATCCACAGGCGGTGGACTTTCTCTACATTGGCATGATGCGCGACCTCAAGGGCCCCGACGTCTTCATCGAGGCCCTGAGGCGCGCCGAGCAACTGGCCGGGCGCCCCCTGCGCGGTGTCATGGTTGGAGATGGCGAGGACAAGCCGCGCTATCAGGCGCGGCTCGACCTGCTTGGCATGGGCGACCGGGTCAAGATGCACGACGCCATGCCGGCGCGCGAAGCCTTCGCGCTGGCCCGGACGGTCGTCATCCCCTCGCGGGCGGAATCCATGCCCTATATCGTTCTCGAAGCGGTTGCCGCAGGCAAGCCGGTGATTTCCACCGAAGTCGGCGGCATTCCCGAGATTCTCGGCAAGGGATTTGCCGGATTTGTGCCACCGGGGGACATCGAGGCGCTGGCCGGCGCGATGGCCCACGCCATCGCCGATCCGCAATGGCTGCCGGACGCCATGCCGGATATGACCGCTTTCCGCGCGAATTTCTCGGCCCAGACCATGGCTGATCGCATGGCGGCCTTGTACCAGGAGTGCCTCGAGGGACGACTTCGGAACAGTCCGGGCGCTGTCGCGTCAAGCCTTTCTTAGGGAGCGCGTGCTATTCCGGTGGAGTAAAACTCCGGGGAGAGTTCGACCGTGAACAAGTTCGACCGCGACGACGCGTTCAATTCCGAAGGCATCCGCAAGGCCATGGCCGAGATCAAGGTCAAGCCGAGCCTGAAGGGCGCGGATGGCCAGCCGGTCGTGGAAATGAGCCGTCTGGCGCGCCAGACCGCCAACCGGCTTTCCGAGGAAAACTACTCCCCGACCATGATCATCGGCTCGCTGCGGCTATTGGAATTCGCGCTGCTGGCGCTAACAGGGTTCATCATTCATGCACTCTATGTCGGCCTCTCCAGCGACGCCACGGTGTACCTGTATGCACCTGCCATCCTGACGGGCTCGACGCTTGCCGTCTTGCTGATCCAGATTGCCGACGGTTACCAGGTTCCCGCGCTCAGAAGCGCGCTCAGGACATTGCCAAGGGTGCTGAGCGCCTGGACCATAGCCGTTGCCATCATCTCCGTGCTGGCGTTCTTCATGCAGTACGGGCTGGCGTTCTCGCGGTTCTGGTTTGCTGCCTGGTACATTTCCGGAGCCATTGCCCTGATCGTCCTGCGCAATGTCGTTTCGTTCGGCATCCGGCGCTGGGCCAGGAACGGGATCATGGAGCGGCGTGCGGTGATCGTCGGCGGCGGCGACATCGCCAAGGCGCTAATCCGCTCGATCGAGCAGGACGCCGACAACGATATCCGTATCTGCGGCTTCTTCGATGACCGCGACGAGAAGCGTTCGCCACCGATCATCGCCGGCTATCCGAAACTCGGTAACATCGACGCGCTGGTGGAATTCGCCCGCCTGGCGCGGATCGACATGCTGATCATCGCCATGCCGCTGAACGCGGAAACGCGGGTGCTGGAACTCTTGAAGAAGCTCTGGATCCTGCCGCTCGACATCCGGCTGGCGGCGCACGCGAACAAACTCAGGTTCCGGCCGCGCGCCTATTCCTATGTCGGCGCGGTTCCGATGCTCGATATCTTCGACCGGCCGATCACCGACTGGGATTCGGTCGCCAAGCGGGCCTTCGACATCTTCTTTTCGCTGCTGGCGATCGCGCTTTTATGGCCGGTCATGGTCGCAACGGCAATCGCCATCAAGCTCGATTCCAAGGGGCCGGTGCTGTTCAAGCAGAAACGCCACGGCTTCAACAACGAAGTCATCGAGGTGCTCAAGTTCCGCTCGATGTACACCGAGCAATGCGACCCGACAGCCCGCGCCGCAGTCACCAAAGGCGATCCGCGCGTCACCAAGGTCGGGCGCTTCATCCGCAAGACCTCGATCGACGAACTGCCGCAGTTCTTCAACGTGCTGCGCGGCGAGCTCTCGCTTGTCGGACCTCGGCCGCACGCGGTTGTCGCAGCTGCGCATGACCGGCTGTTTGCGGAAGTCGTCGACGGCTATTTCGCCCGCCACCGGGTCAAGCCGGGCGTCACCGGCTGGGCGCAGATCAACGGCTGGCGCGGCGAGATCGACAATGACGAGAAGATCAAGCAGCGCACGGCCTGCGATCTCTATTACATCGAGAACTGGTCGCTGCTGTTCGACCTCAAGATCCTGTTTCTGACGCCGCTCAAACTGCTCAACACGGAAAACGCCTATTGACCAGCGCCGCCCTGCCAGCACCTGTCCTGTTTCAGCCGCAGCGCGCGGCGATCTCGATGCTGGCGTCGTTGCTGGTGGCCTTTGGCGTGTTTCTGTCCGGCTTCGTCATCAACGAGCCCGCGCCCTACGAGCTGTTCCTGGTCGTGCTGATCGGCATCTGGGCGGTTTTCGGGCTCCGGCTTTCGCGCCACATTGCGCCGCTGATCGTGCTGTACGTCGTCTTCAACATCGGCGGCATGTTCTCGATCCTGACGATGGACAACGTCAAGGACACGCCGATGTACATCGCCGTGTCGCTGTTTCTCGCCTTCACCTCGATGTTCTTCTCCGCCATCATCGAAGCCGACCAGAGGCGGCTGGTGCTGATCTTCCGCGCCTACGTTGCGGCTGCGATCATCACGGCTCTACTCGGGATCCTGGGCTATCTCGGTGTGCTGCCGGGCGGCGAGGTGTTCACCCGGTATGGCCGGGCGATGGGCGCGTTTCAGGATCCGAACGTGTTCGGGCCCTACCTGGTGCTGCCGGCGCTCTACCTGATGTACGGGCTGCTGACCGGCACGCTGAAGGCCGCACCCTTGCGTATCATCGGGCTGGTGATCCTGGCGCTCGGGGTGTTCTTCTCGTTCTCGCGCGCGGCCTGGGGCCTGCTGCCGATCACGATGGTGCTTCTGGTGACAACCATGCTGATCAAGGAACGCACCGGCGCCTTCCGGCTGAAGATCCTGGTGATGACGCTGATCGGCACCTTGCTGCTGGTGGCCGCGATCATCGTGGCGCTGCAGTTCGACCAGATCGCCGACCTGTTTTCCGACCGCGCCAAGCTGGTACAGTCCTATGACGGGGCCAGGCTCGGCCGTTTCGAGCGGCACGCCATCGGCTTCCTGATGGCGATGGAGCATCCGCTCGGCATCGGGCCGCTGGAATTCGGCCTGATGTGGGGCGAGGACACGCACAACATCTGGCTCAAGGCGCTGATGGATTACGGCTGGCTGGGCTTCGTCAGCTACGTGACGCTGATTGCCTGGACACTGGTGCTGGGTTTCCGCTTCCTGCTGCGCGACCGGCCCTGGCAGCCTTACCTGATGCTCGCCTACATCGTGCTGGTCGGGCACACGATCATCGGCAACGTCATCGACACCGACCACTGGCGGCATTTCTACCTGCTGATGGGAATCGTCTGGGGATGCATCGCGCTGGAAATGCGCTGGCAGTCACGGCTGCGGGCCGAGGCCCGGATACCGGCAAGGCCCCTGCCCGCCTGAGGTTGCGTCACAGCAAGTCCCGGCACCGCCAGCAGGCCGCGCTGGCCAAGTCAATCAGACATTTTTGAAAATGGTCGGAGCGGCGGGATTCGAACCCACGACCCCTTGTCCCCCAGACAAGTGCGCTACCGGGCTGCGCTACGCTCCGACTGGTGAAAGGCCTTAGAACATCAAGGTTTTGCGGGCAAGGGCAAAATGGCGGATGAAAAAGAAAAACGGGAAAAAGCCGGGATAGTGGGGAACTGCCGGCAAAAAGCTCCACGAAAATCCCCACGCAATGTTCACGGACCGTTCTGGCAATCTCAACGCGGATCCAACCAAGCGCCGGCCGGCGTCGCTCATAAGGTTGTCCGGACGACGGGTGTAGGAAAAAGCCTATATAACAATAACCTGTCGCCCCCCACCTACTCAATGTGCGCATTGATTTCATTGCCAAACCCCGAACGCGCCCCTCACAGATTATTTCCATCCTCAGCCTGACGCATCGGCTTGTGGTCACTGGGCTGCCGCCAGCAGAGCTGCTGATTAAGAGGCGGAACAAAGTTCATTACTTATCAGTCTGATAGGCAAAACAAGCGTGTAAAAATCGACCACGGATTACTCAATCTTTTCAATCGTTGATTGGTGCGATTGTAAAAAATCGCTGGTCAATTTGTTAGGCTTGGACGGACCAGCGCAGCCTATGCTCCCAGGGCTGGCCACATGGATATGTCGCCCTCTCTTGGTGCAGCCACATAGTCCCAAACGCTTTGGACTTTGCTGCTTTCAACCAACGCTTCTCGGCTTAGCTTGGCCCCTGTTATTGTATATACATCATATTCCATGCCAGCAAAAAAATCATAATAATCCATGGACTTGTAGTCGTACTTTAGGATACTGTTGTCACCGAGCTCAAATGTAACGAAAGGTCTATGTTTCTCGATCAGACCTCTCGCGCCACGCATTATGATTAAATCACCACCCTCTGCATCGATTTTTATGTATTTTACTTTGCCCGGGAATTTCTTGTTCTCAAGGCGCAGTACGGGGACATTTATTATTGTTCTCTCGATCCCCTCATCATGATAAACGCGCTCTTTGAATCCGCTGTACTCCGGAAATTCTGGCACGTAAACAAACTGGGTTTGCCCTTCCACTTCGCCGAGAGCAATGTTTTCGATTGTCGCGTTGGAAATGGAATGTGAAGACAGATTATTTTTAAGTGCAGCAAAGGCACTTGGAAGCGGTTCAAAAGCAAACACGTGTCCGCTGGAGCCAACACGGCGAGCCATCGGTATTGTATGTCGGCCAGAATGTGCGCCGCAATCTATGACATAGTCACCAGGATTGAGGATCGAAACATAAAAATCTTCAACGGCCTTTTCATAGTCCATCTACATTGTTCCCAAGCTGAAGCACGCATCGACTTCGCAACGACATACATAATGTTTCTATGACGTGATGAGATCGATACATCTATTTTCTTTAATGGCGTTCCATTCGCGAGTCCGGCTCTCAGCGTCAAGCCGAGGGCGCTTCACCCAACCATGGCGCACGACTCTCCGTGATGCAAGCAAGCTTTATCCCGACGAGGGAGGTGGCTTCGCGCCTTATGATCTTCCAGCAACTGGCACCTTCGATGTGTAGGAGGATGTGAACCACGGGCTTGAGACTGGCTGAAACACAGGTCGATGGAAACGCCAGCAAATACTCTCTCATGCCACTAACCTGTTTTTCTGGATACCCCCAAGGCATCGGCTGAATTGCCAGCCATCAACCAGTGGCGAACAGAGACGCCCACGCATCGATAGAAAATCGAGGGAAGATCTCAAAGCGAAGGCCAATGAACATCTGCGAAAAACCCGCCAGTGTGGGGACACTGACGGGCACTTGGGGCGCGCCAATTTGCGGGAACCAGCGCTACAGTTCATGCTGGTCAATAGATGTGTCGTAATCGTGGCCAAGCGCGGGAAAAACAGCAACATTTCAGATCTCGCTCCTGATCGGTCAGTGGCATTATCAGAATTTGCATTCCGCAAAGCAAATCCTACCTTGGCCTCTCGAGAAGCTAACTTGAGCGGGGGCTGAACTTACTGAAGAACGGACTGTTGTTGCGCGTCGTCACATGCTCAGACTGGGTTTCGGCGCTGTCTCCGTCAAATGTGCAGCAAACCAAAATGGTAAAAACTGCTGCGGAACTATTTGCTGAGCTTCGCTTCCAGGCGCGCCAAGCGGTCTTCGATTGTCTCGCCCCCCCCAACGACCGTGAGAAGATTCTCTTTAGGCTCAGAGTCGAGATCGGCATCGACGAAAAGCATGCTGTAAAGGTCAGGCTCACTGTTTCTCAGCATGACCAACGCAAATTCCCGCGGCGGGACCCGGAGAACTCTTGCGTAATCTCGGTAGCGATCGGAGGGCACCTTGCCTCTGCCGCTTTCGATCTGTGAGATAAATGTATAATAGTCTATCCCGAGCGCTTCAGCCAGCTCTCTCTGGCTCATCCCAATGCGTTCGCGTTTCTCACGCAGCCAGGCACCGGAAACCTTCCGGAGTTCAGCGATCCCACTCTGTTCCTTTTTTCGAACTTTTTCCAACGACATCAGAACCACTCTTTATTATTATGTCCGCTCTAAACAGGACGGGAAATTAGGATGGGTTGCCCCAACGCCTTAGGTCAGCACCAAGCTTTTCGACGAGTTCTCAGACTGATGACCGTATACCAGCAACTACAGCAATTGCGCAATAGGCATTTGCTATACAAACGCAGCCGTTTTTTTTCTCCCCTGAGGATTAAACGCATTCAGCACGTAAGCCGGCCAATCTGCTGCGGGCGAATCCAGTACAGCAAACAGCGAGCGCGAAATATGATCGCCAATTCAGATGCCTAGGCCATGCCCGAGCCATCGGCATCAGCCAATTCCCCCACCCCTTCACAACAGTAACTTTTTGACGGGTAAAAATTTAATGAGGAATTGAGCGAATATCCAGTTGACCTACCAACTCAACGGTTGTAGTTGGTTCCATGACCGAACGACTGAAGGTCAGCACTTGGCCGCAGGTCGGTCATTCCATATGAGAGGAAATTATCATGGCTTCTATCCAAACAGTGTACGTTGCACTTTTCGGCCGCCCAGCAGACCCTGCTGGCCTGGCCTTCTTCAACGGCGTAACCAGCAATGGCGCAGACCTGACCGCCATCGGCGATCTGGCCGCTACCTCTGAATATCAGAGCCGCTTTGCCGGCAAGTCGAACACCCAGATCGTCACCGACATCTACATGTCGCTGTTTGGTCACGCTCCGGATGCAGCCGGCCTTGCGTTCTTCGTGGACGCGCTGAACACCGGTGCACAGAACATCAACTCCATCGCAATCAACATTGCCGATGGCGCACTGGGCACCGACAAGACCCTTCTTGAAAAGAAGGTTGCTGCTGCTGACCTGTTCACCGCAGCACTCGACACTCCTGTCGAAGTCGGCAACTACACCGGTTTGGCTGCAGCCGCACAGGGCGCTGCTTACATCGCAGGTGTCACCGCAGCTTCGCCGGCTCCGACCGCAGCTGCTGCCGATGCCGCTGTTGCACTGCTTGGTACCGGTACGGCTCCGGGCGTGACCGGCGTGAATATCAACCTCGTCACCGGCGCCGAGTCAGTCAGCCCGTCTGCTGCAGATCCGGCATTCAAGTCGACGGCTGGTGATGACAAGATTTCTGGTGTAGCTCTTGGCGCAGCCAACATTGATGCTTCGGGCGGTTCGGACAGCCTGACGCTCACAGGCCACAATGCTGCTGCCACCTTGGCAACGATCACTGGAACTGAAAAGTTCTATGTCGCTGCAACTGCCGCTGCCAACGGTCTTGATTTCTCCAAGACAACCGGCGAAGCGGAAGTCTGGGCAACAAAGGGTGCTGGTGGCACTCACAGCAACATCACAAAGGGTACAGCCCTTGGTGTTGATGGCGCGCAGACTGGACTTGCAACGTTTGGCTTTACCCCTGCCGAAGTGGCCGGTGCTGGCGATGCTGCAACGCTGAACCTCAAAGCTGCGACCGGCGCTGCTGGCGTGGATATCCTGGGCATTGAAACCCTGACGGTCGCAAATACCGGAACTTCGAACATTGGCGCTATGACAAGTGGCAATGCCGCAAGCACGGTGATGCTGACTGGCTCGGGTTCGTTCACTGGTATCCCAGTTTCGACCGCTTTGACGAAGTTTGATGCCTCCGGGTTTACCGGCCAGACAAATGTGAACCTTGGCGGTGCTTCTGCTGCGGGCGTCACCTTCACAGGTGCGGCTGGTATGGACACCGTTACCCTTACTGCAGGTACCAAGGACACCGTCGTCTACACGAAGGGCAACATCTCCACCATCAGTACTGCAGACTCGTACACAGCCTTCGTGACCGGTACCGACAAGATCGACCTGAAGGCTCTCGGCCTCACAGGCGGAACCGGTGCGATCACCACCTTTACCCCAGCTCCTTCTCCGGTAGCAGAAGGAACGTCCTTTGGTGGCAACGCAGTTGGTCAGCAGACCGTAGCCGGCGCCGCTATTGTTTACGTCGATAGCAACAATGACGGCGTTTACAATCAGGCAACTGACTTGGCCTTCACGACTGTTGGTAACGCCACAATCGCGGTCGGCGACGTCATCTTCGCCTGATACCTGTATCAGTCGCACACATTCGGACCCCCGGCTTCGGCCGGGGGTTTTTTGTTACTCCAATTGCGCTTGGAAACGCGATTCCCCCCGACTGAGGAGTTGTTGGGCGATATAAATGGTTTCACTGGCCCTTAATCCTTAGGATCTGCCGTTACTCTGCGGAGAATTGGGGTTTCGTGCAGCAAAGCTGGTGGCCCGCATCTCCAAACGATTGCTCCCCTTTCGATTCCCTGCTTGTTGCGACAGGCTTCCGGTTTGTAGAGGGAAATTTGGCCGAGGGACATCCCGCGGACAATCTCACATCATGAGCTTTGTAAGGCACCAGATCAGACCTGATGAAAGAAAGAAAAAATTCTGATTCTTTTGTTGATGGGATTGAATTCGGATACCAGAGCTAGGACAGTTGGTATTCATTGAACTGCGGGGTCTCAGGAAATGTGGCATGCCGGATACATCACAGAGATTGAATATTCACATGGGTATTTTCATGAGCTGTCGCCACTGCGCTTGAAGCTCGCTATGGAAATTGCCGGTCAAAGGGCGTCTTTGCCAGCCTCGCCCTGCTATCTCGAACTTGGTTTTGGACAGGGGGAATCACTCAATATCAATGCTGCAACCAATCCAGGAAGCTTTTGGGGGACCGATTTCAACCCCGCCCACGCAGCAACCACGCGCGATATTGCAGCAAAATCCGGAGCTGATCTGATTGCGCTGGAGGCGTCTTTTGAAGAGCTTGCTGCGCGCGATGATTTGCCGGAATTCGACATCATCGCCTTGCACGGTATATGGACGTGGATATCTGATAGAAACCGGGCCATCATTGTCGACATCGCCCGTCGTAAATTGAAACCCGGCGGGCTGTTTTACATCTCCTACAACGTGACACCCGGCTGGTCGCCGTCAATTCCTCTGCGCCACATAATGAAAGAGCATTCAAAAAGGGCGTCTGTTGGCCCAATTCCACATCGAATGAATGAGGCTAAGAAATTTGTGCAGTCTTTGTTCGATGCTGGCTCGACATATTTCAAGGCCAACCCAGGGGTTGTCGATCGATTCAACAAGCTCAAGGATCAAAATCCGAACTATGTAGCGCATGAGTATCTCAATGAGAACTGGGACGTCATGCCCTTTTCACAGGTTGCCGATCAACTTTCTGATGCCAAGCTCAATTTTGCAGCATCCGCGCATCTTCTGGATGCAATCGATGAGATCAATCTTTCAGCCGATGCGCAGAAATTGCTTTCACAGATAGAAGACATTGTGCTCCGCGAGACTACCCGTGACTATTTTGTCAACCAGAATTTCCGTCGAGACATATTTGTCAAGGGTCAGAGGCCACTTGAGTCGTTCGAAAAAAATCGCCTGCTCATGAATCAACCCTTCATGATCATGATGAGGCCTGAGGACCAGCCTAGGAAGGTGACCGGTTCACTTGGTGAAGGGGATCTCAACGCGTCAGTTTATGAACCCATCTTTGCCGCGCTTGCCTCAGAAGACTACAGACCAAAAACAATATCTGAAATAATAGGGATGCCGGGATGCGAAGCGCTGTCTATCGCGCAAATATATCAGTGCATTGTCATCCTTTGTGGATCATTCCGGGTGGCGCCCGCCCACGACGAGGACGTATTCAAGGCGGTAAAACCTACCTCGAAAGCGCTCAATGATGAGATTACGCGGCGCGCCGTTTACTCCGACAGCATCAATTTTCTTGCCGCCCCCTTGATCGGAGCGGGAGTCCCAACAAACCGTTTTGAGCAATTGTTTGTCAGGGCAATCGACCTTGACCAGGAGGACGTCGCGTTGTGGGTCTGGACACTCATCAGGGACCAGGGTCAAAAACTTGTGAAGGATGGTAAACCCATCGAAGCTGATGAAGATAATCTGAATGAGCTTCGCGAAAAGTATGGGGAATTCGAAACGAAACGACTTCCAATCTTCAAGCGACTTGGAATCATTTGATTTGCGTGCCCGAGAGGTTCGTTACGAAACAGGGCCGGCTGCTCCGGGCCCATCATCACCTTGTCGGCTTGATCCAGTTTCGGATCGACGTTGTGGTGGTTGATCATCTGCGTGACCAATAACTTCGCACGGACTGTTGACATCAGTCTCTTCCTTCTTGGTTGAACCGGGATAACCGCCCCCGCAGCGGATCAGGATTGAATGGTCTCACGGCGGCGGTCGGCCGGTGATCCAGGTGTAGGTCGAGATCAGCCAACCGGCGACAGCAAGAACGGCAATGCCGATCTTGATCAGCCAATGCCCGAGCGCCGTATGCTTGCTGGCGAGATTTTCAAGCCTGGTATCCAGATAGCTGATGCGGGTTTTGTTTTTATCCAGCCGTCTGTAGACACAGCATGAGGTCTATGAGACACCCTCAGCCGCGAGGCCTTCGAACCCATAACCTAAAGTGGAGAACACTCATGTCCAACTTTGTCCCCGTCTCCAAGGACACCCACGGAAACAAGCGTTGGATTTCCACGAACCGTTACGATTTCGCCAGAACGCTGCCCATCTCCCCGATCAGCGGGGAAGAGCTGCTTCACGCCTCCCGCGAGATGCCCTGTGCGTTTACCAAGACCGAAGGCCGGTTCATGCTCTGTGTCGTCCTTGGTCTCCAGTCCGACACAAACTTCTTCGTTGCGCCTGACGGGCGCTGGATCGGCAGCTACATTCCTGCCCTGTTCAGGGCCTATCCCTTTCGCCTCGCCAAGGTGCAAGGGCAAGATGACCTCGCCCTCGTGATCGACGAAGACGGTGGATTGTCAAGCGATGGTGAACCCTTCTTTGACGAGGACGGCAAGCCTATGCCGAAAATCGTCGAGTACTTTGAGTTCCTGACCCAGATCGAGCGGGGTCGCCTGAAAACCGATGAAGTCGTCAGGGAACTGGACGAGGCCGGCTTGATCGAGGAATGGCCGCTGACCATCAAGAGCGAGGATGGCAGTGAGCAAAAGATCGAGGGCCTCTATCGCGTCGCCGAGCAGAAACTCAACCAGCTGGATGATGAAACCTTCCTGAAACTGCGTCGCAGCCAGGCCCTGCCAATCGCCTATATGCAGCTCCTGTCCATGCGTAACATCGACACGCTGGGCAAACTCGCCATGGCCCAGATTGGGGTCGCCCAAAAGCAGGCCAACCAGGCATCTGAATTGTTCCCCGGCGATCGGGACGCAGATTTGAAATTCGACTGGTCGAAGCTCTTGAACAAGGATTGAACCGCTCGGTGCCGCGTCTGGGTTTTGCAGCGGTGCAATGTCCCTTGGGAATGGTGTTTGGCGCAAGAACCTTTAGGAGAGGCATTTCCAAAACGGTTGCCCAGGCCCATTCAACCGCGCATGGTGAGTTGCGCACATCCAATTCGACCTGGACCCGCGACAATGCGCCGTAAGTCATTGACCACTTTCAGGGCAAGTTTCTGCAGGCGCAAAGCTTCTGGAGAGGCGCCCGCTGACCGATCGAGGCGATCAGCGGGCAGTATCGTCGCGTCTGGCTTACACGCGACAATCCGAGAGGCGACCCGATGAACAGGCATCAGGCTCGATGGAACCATCAACGACTCGCCATCATGAGATGGCCTAGATCTGCCGAGGATCACATTTACCATCGTACGACTAGTTGAAAGCTGATCGGCAGTCAATATTTCAGCGGCTGGTTTAAGCCATTGCGCCACCGGTCAAGCGCTGGCAGATGAGCGTCGTTTCTCTTCTCGATCTGACTGAGCGTGATCTGAACGCTGCCCTCATAGTCCCTGCATTTGAACTTGGCGCCCACATAGGGACGGTCGGGATCCGGATTTGTCAGGTCAATCATCTTGTGTACGCTGCAGCGCCCGCAATAGCCTGTCAGCTGATAGCCGTGACGGATGAGATCGCCGAAGGTCCTGAGTGTAATTCCATCGTTCATACCGGATCGATATCACCATCCGGAACGCAAAGCAGAGTCCCACGCCGCTGGGGCGTGGGCTCAATGCACGGTATCTGAGTGGTGGATCAGGCGGGCGTGAAGTCGACGAAATACTTGCCGCCAAGCTCGAAGGCTTCGAGCGCGGCCGGGTTTGTGATCGTCATCTTGATCTCGCCCTGCGGCGTCCACTTCGACCAGTCCTTGTTGTCATCGTCATAGACAGGACCAAGCACCACCTCGCCCGCCTGATCCGAAGTCGGATCGCCGTTGTGGTAGTTGATGATCTGCTTGACGAAAAACTTTGCGCGTACCTTTGACATGGGTCTTCTTCTTGTTGATTGAACCGGGATGACCGCCCCGGCGGCGGGTTCTGTGCAGCCGATTCCACTCAGGGCGGTGGCCGGCCGGTCAGATAGGTGTAGGCGCCAATGACCCACCCGGCCGCTGACAAAACACCACCGCCGATGACAAGCAGCCACCGGCCAAGTGTGCCCGCCCCTTCAGCCTTGGCACGCAGTGTCGTCACCTCGATCGTGACCTTCTCGACAGCCTCGACCTTGCGCTTGACGTCAGCCGTATCGGCTTCGACATGGCCGACGCGGTCCACCAGGTCGTCGAGCCGTTTGTGCACGGTGGCCCGGCTTTCATTGGCCTGATCGATGGCCGCGACATTGCGGCGCTCGTTGTCCTCGATCTTGTCCCCGAGCGCCTTCACAGCCCCCGTGAGTTCGCCGATCGACCTGTAGATGTCGTTGAGACTTGTGCCCCCTGTCATTGCGCCCCGCTTTCAAAGCCTGTCTTGAGTTCGTCGTACCAGGTGGCACATTCTCGGATTTGCCCGTTGGCGCGGGAGAGCGCCCAGTCTGTCTTGACGAGGGCGCCGTCAAGCCGGTCGCCTTTCGAAACCCCTGATCTATGCTCCCGGCGGCAAAGATCGGGATACTCAGGCAGATTCCGCCCGAGTTCCTGTGCCTCTTCCGCGACAGCGAGAGCGTTGTCCACCTGCCCGGCCGCCGCCCTCTCCCTCTCGGACTGGATGAACCGCTCTCTAGCGGGCGCGCAGCCGGCCAAGGAGATCAGGATCAACAGCGCAATCGCGAGCAACAGGGCGCGAAAGCAGATCTGCCAGGTCGTCATTGAGAATCTCGTTTTCTGTCTGGATGGCGGCCAGCCGCCGTGAGAGGTTTACCCGGGCGTCAATCTCAGCCATCAGGCGGCGATTGGCTTCTGCGGCAACTTGCCCTCGGGCTGCACTGATCTTCTCCTCGGCCTCAAGCCTGGACTCGAGCGCCGCTATCTCGGCGCCGGCGACCATCTCCTTGACGCGAACTTGCACTGCATGGAGAACCGCGCTTTCCTGGTTGAGCCACAGCCATGCGCCGGTTGCGGCAATGACAAAGAGTGGAATCGGGATGGCGAACATCAGTACGCGCCGCGCGGGCGGAAACCAGGCTGAAGCAGCCAAGGGCGCCACAAGAATGAGAGCGGGCAGTCCCCATTTCAGAAGGGTAACGAGAACCAGCATCATGGCTCCCCGTCCCGGCGCTTCGGCGGCGCAATGCCCTCAGGCCAACCTTCCGGGATATTCGGTGCAGGCGCGTCGCTGTATGGCTTGCCGCTGCGAGTGCGCCAGATTGCGGTCACGTCCTGCACTGTTGCGAATCCGGTGTAACCCAGCACCAGCGCCATGATCAGCACCTGCCAACCCCATGCGATGGTCTCATTGAGGCGGCTGTCTTGTGCGTCGATTAACAGGAATAGCTGATAGCAAGCCCAGACCACCACCGCATAGATCACGATCCGGCGGTAGCACCAGGACGGATCACCCTTCTTGGTTCCCGACATCACAGCCTCGCCGCCTGGACGTGCATCCAATCGAAGTTGCGCTCACGGCCCAGCGACACCCAGCCTTCCCTCTCCCAGGCCTGCCAGAACGGCACGGCGTCGTCATGCGACAGCCGCGCCTGCGGGGATTTCCAGCGAAGCTGATTGCGGATGGGATCGAAGTCGATGGCGATGCCCCAGGAGTGCATCGAGTAGCTTGAGCCGCCGCGCATCCGGCGCACATTGAGCGAGCCACCGAATAGATCGAGACCGAGATCCCGGCGTTCCTTTTCGGTGTAGGCGGCCGCGATCTCAGCGAATGCGCGACCAGCGCTGTCGATAACCTTGGTGTGAAGCGTGATCCGGGTGACCGTCTGCCGCGCGTCCCAGGCCAGCTTCATCGGGAACGGAAGGTCCAGACGCCCCTGCGACGTGCCGACGCGACCATAAGATCGCTCGACGTCCTTTTGATGCGGCCAAGGTCCGGCGGCACTCGGTTTTCCGGCATCAGGGCTCGCAGGGCGCTCCGGGTGACCCGGGCCGTTGCTCGCACTCCGGCGCAAGGCCTCGACCGTCAACTCGTCTGCCGACCCGGAGACCTGAAGCCCTCGCCCACGCTGGAACGCCTTCAGCGCTGCAATGGTCTTCTTCCCGATATCGCCATCAATCAGGCCACATGGATAGCCGTGGGCCGTCAGCCGGCTTTGCAGCCACTGTTCAAATGTCATGATGATGTCCTTGTGTGGTAATGGGTGCCCGCCAGCCGATCGAGAACAGCCAGCGGGCGGGTATTGCCGGCAATGCCAGACCGGCAATCGGTTATCGGCTGTCTGTTCCCGCGCCGCCGCCGGGCTGCTTGAGCTCAAGGCTGGTGGAATTGCCCGTGCTGCGATCGCCCGAATGGGTGACCGTGACCATGCGGTAGGTGCCATCGATGCCGGGCCGCGTGCCCGAGAGCGAGATCAGCGCTTCGGCCTGCGCGGCGGGATTGATGTCAATCACCGCACTGCCCTCGCCGGCCTCGCGCTCGCTTTCCCGCTTGCGGGCCTTGCCAACCTCCCTGGCCTGGTTCTTGTCGCGGACCGCGGATCGGATGATGTTGGCGGCCTTGGCCGGCCGGGTGGAGCCGAAATCGGTTTCCTCTTCCTCGAAGGACGCCTTGTCACGATCGAGCCAGCGCGCCTTGCCCGAGGCAAAGATCCCCCGGCCCGACAGCGGCGCGATGTCCCAGGAGATCAGATTTCTGCCATAGGCGGCGGAGATGCCTGGTAGCGCGTCCTTGCCGCGCAGGGCGAGAACGGCCTTATTACCGCGCAGTTTGAAGGTGGCATTGAGTTCGCGTTGCAGCCGCTCACCCAGATGCAGGAAGGATTCATTGTCCGCCGCCCAGTAGTCGCGGTTGATGGAGCCAAGCTCCGGATCGATGGTGAGCGAGAAGCCTGCATTCCTTGCGGCCTCACCCAGGAACTCTTCAAGCGTCGCATCATCCTTGTGGAAGGCCTGCGGCTCTTTGGCCGGGCCCTTGGTGTCATAGCCCTTGGCCGTGATCGAAAGCGTGAGGCCCTGGCCGCGCGAACCCTTGCTGCGCACCTTGTCCACCGTGCCTTCGAACACGCGCACGCCGTTGATCGCGGCGGTGATGGATGCCCCCTCATTGGGCATCAGGAACTGTCCGCCACTGTCGTCGACGGTGATCGACAGCGTGTCGCCCGCTGTGCCATCCTTGTCGGTCACGGTGATCGACATCAGGAGCGGGCGCAGACCGGCGGAGATATCGACGCCATTGATGGCGACTGACCAGAGATTCGTCCAGCTCATGACGTCACCCGAACAGCGTGATTAGCGGCGCCGGGGCCCGGGTTTCAACCGGCAGCGGCGGGATCCGCACCACTGTGCCAAGCGGCAGAACCGCGCCAACGCCGGCAAGCCCGGGATTGGCGTCAAGCGCCTCTTCCACCAGCTGTTGCCCGCGCACGCCATAGGTCCGCCACAGAAGCAGATCTAGGGTGATGCCCTCGCCGCGGACGGTCACAGTCTCCATAGCGTCACCTCAAGCTGTCGAAGATCGAGATCAGCGCCGCGATGATCGCGCCGCCGTCATAGTCGGCTTGGGTTTTGCGCAGGCTCACAGAATATTGCACCGTGAAGCCAACACCGTTCTTCATGAGCTGACCGTGCCGCTCGGACAGCTGGGTGATCGCGTAGGTGCCGAGGCGCTTGCCATCGCCGCGCATCACCGGATTCCGGGCCCCGGTGCGCCGCATCTCGTCGAGCACATCAAACTCGGCCAGGCCACCGGTCTTGAACGGCAGCAGCTGGCCGGTGATGGTCAGCGTGTCCTCGCCCTCGCCCATGAACTCCGACGGCTTGAGCCCGCCCATCACGGCCTTCTCCACCAGATCGGCAGAGGCCGAGCGATCGAAGGTGTCAGCATTGAACGGACGTGTGTCCATCACCACGCCGCCCAGGACATAGAGGCTCATGCCACGCTCCAGCCCTGGTCGAACTGCCCGCCCGAGAGCGCGTCACCGGCGATCTGGCCGAGCGCCTCGTTGACCGCCCGGGCAATCGCCTGCGGATCCATGCCAGGCTGCGCGATCACCTGGATGGTGACGCCGCCCAGATGCACGGTTTGCCCGCCAGCACTGCCTGCGGCAGCACTGCGCCCACCGGCGCGCATCGAGGCCGTGGTTTCTGCATCGTGGACATAACCGGAGCGGGAAGGCGTGACGAGTTCTGGGCCGTGTTCGCCGACGAGGTAGGTGCGACCGCCGACGATGGCGCCGCCGGCCGCGCGAGTGCCGGCAAGTGCCGAATTGTCATTCGCCGCATCAGGCCCACCGCCCAGCCCAACCGCGTTCTTGATTCGGCTCAATGCGCCCGTTGCCGCGCCGGTGATACCGGACTTGATGCGCGATCCGATGGATCTGACATAATCGATTACCGCTGCTGCGCCCGACTTGATGCCTTCAAGCAGCATATCCATGAGCTGACGCCCGACACTTGCCATTTCGCTGGCGATCGACCCAAGCGCGGCGATCGCATTCTTGACCGCATTGACAAGGGCCTCACCTGCACGTTCACCAGCCGAACGGAACTCCGCCGTTGCCTGGTCCGAATACTCGTTCATCGAGAACAGATCACCCACCCATCCCCCGACCGCTGCCGGGATAGCCTTGATTGTGTCTATGATGCGCTGCCCGGTAGAAGAGATAATGCCGACGGCGACATCCATGCCCGCCCGCATGGTTGCTTCATCGATGCCAAGCAGTGCTCCAATATTAACAATCTTCTCCGCAGCCCACCCCCCTATGGCCGTTGCGATCCGTGAGCCGAACCCGGCAATGGCCGAGATGGCCTCACCCAGCGCGGAGCCGAAGACGGAGGCGAAGCCGGTGACGAACTCAGAAATCGGCGTCCAGTATTTGTAGACCGTAAAGGCAAGCCCGGCGACGACCGCGATGACGCCCCAGACGGGCGCGCTGATCCCGGCGATCGCTGCACCGATCGAGGTTGCTATCGGCCCTATCGCAGCCAATGCGCCGCTCATGCCTTTGATGAGTCCAGCCATGAACCCAGTGCCGCCCGTCGCTGACAGAAGCGTCATCGATAGTCCAAGCCGCCGGACCATACGGGTGAAGTTAGCGATCTTTCCACCTGCGGAAACGATCGCCTGGGATGACCGAGCCACGGCCAGCGCCGCGTCCAGAACCCCGCCCTTGAGAAACAGGAACGCCCAGCGCGCCGAAAGCGTAACCAGACGGAAGCCCACCAGACCGGCGACCAGACCGACTATCGACGAGATCAACGCCGGATTGGCCTTTGCCCATTCTCCGATCGCCCCAATTATTGGAGCGATTGCGGCGAAAGCAGAATTTGCGGCAGGAAGAAGTGCCTCACCAATACTGACGGCAAGGGCCGCCATGGAGTTTTGGAACAGGCGCACGACACCCTGCATCGTATCAGCCTGTTTCTGGAATGCGTCGTCCACAGCATTCGCGCCGTTTCGCATGTCGTCGAGCGTCTCGGCATATTTGCCATTCACCGACCCTGAAAGCCCGAGAACCGCGTTATACGCTTCCACTGAGCCGAGCAGCTTGATCATCTCGGCATCATTGCCGCCCACCTGTTCCCGGATCAGGCTGAAGGCATTGACCATCCCTCCCGACTTCTCGACAAGCTCCGCAAAGGTCTTGACCCCGAGGGCACGGAATATCTTCGAGCTTTGCTTGGTTTCCCGAGTAAGGCCAGCGATGGCTGCGCGGATCTGGGTATGGGCCTGCGCCGCGGGCAGACCTGCAGTGGTGAGTGCTGCCACCGATGCAAAATACTCGTCGATCTCGATGCCGGCATTGGCGACGGTACCGGCCACCGCGCCAAAACCCTGGCTCAGTTCGGCAATGGTGGTTTTGCCGTTCTTCACCGCCTTGAAGATTACGTCATAGAGCCGGGCCTGTTCCTGAGCCGGAATGTTGAAGGCGTTGATAGACGATGTAACCAGGTCGGTCGCCTGCTTGGTGGTGCCAAGACCCGCCACCGCCAGGCGCGCGGAACCCTCCAGCACCGACATCGCCTCGCCCGCGGCAATACCGGCGGATCGGACATCGTAAAGACCGCTGGTCAGGTCGGCGATGGCGACGGGCGTGCGCTTGCCAATTTCAAGCACCTCCCTGCCCATATCGGCCATGGATTCGGTCGAGGTGTCCACCAGCGTCGATACGCTGGCCATCTGCGCCTCGAATTCCATGGCCGCCTTGATCGGCGCCCGAACGGCCGCAGCCAGCGCCACGGCCGCGCCAACGGCGCCCAGAAGCTGTCCCTGCACGGCCTGCATCTGCTGCGCGTTGCGAGCCGCAGCTGCCCGCAGCCCATCAACCGAGCGCGCTGCTGCGCGAGCAGGCCCTGTCACCTGGTCGACCAGCGACAGGATGAGGCTCGATGTCATCGTCGTCATAGGATGCTCCTAAGTCAGCGCCGATTTTGCGGACGGTTTTCGCGGGCGGTAATCTTCGCGAGCGCCCTAGTGTCCGCCAGGAATTCGTCGACATCCATCTCCTTGATCTCCTCAAGCGATGAATGGGTCTGTCGCGCCACCTGGATGATCAGTTCGCGCCAGGAGACAGCTTCGCCTTCTCCGCCAGCTCGGCGAACCGCTTTCCCATGAGCGGCTTCACCTCCTCGCCGACCTTTGCCAGATCCTCGATGTCGAGCTCCTCGATAACAGCGATGTCCACGCCGGCGAGCGTGGCGAAGATCGCGTAGCCGGCGCGCACCTGGTTTTCGATGCCTTCGCCAGCCAGCGCATCGCGCGCCTTCATGCGGCGGAAAGTCAGCGAGGCGATCTCGCGCCCTTCATGGGTGATTGGAAAGTCCAGCTCCACAGTCACGCTTTGGAGTTTCTCAGTCATGGCATTGTCCTCGGTTTGAAACAGAAACGGGCGCCCTCATCAGGCGCCCGCAGTTGGATTGATCTTGTCTGCCGGCTTACGCCCCGAGCGCCAGCCGGTCGGCGGCGAACAGGTCCTCGCCGTTGCGGCGGATGACCCGTTCCCAGAAGTCGATGTACCAGAGCTCCTTGCCATCAAGCAGGAACTCGAAGTGGGTGACTTCCTTGAAGGCGTGGGTGCAACCCTGGAACTCGCCGGGGTCGCTTTCATCCGGCTCCCATTCGGTCACTGCGCCCTCGATGATGCCGCGAGCCGGCACCGCCTTGTTGGTCTTCTTGTCACGATAGGCACCGGCGAAGGTCCATTTGTCCCGCACGCCCATGCCGCCGAAGATGTCGGTGTCGATGCCCTTGACCGAGAAGGCGGGTTCCAGCGCCTCGATGCGCGGCAGCACGAAGTCGCCGCCCATCACCCCACCACCCGGGTTATGTCCCGCCGTCATGAACTTGATCGGCGGGATGGTGAGCTTCTCGATGGTGGTGGCCCGGCTCGAGCCCGCCACCTCGGCGCGGCGCACATCCACCGCCGTCAGCATGTAGAGATTTTGCATGTCAGTCTCCTTTGAAAGCGCGGATCAGGCGGCGGCGTTGAGACGGGCGATGATCTGCTCGACCAGCCCCTCGACGGCCGGGCGATAGCGCCGGATCTCGTGGTTGGCGAGCTTGAACACCGGCGCCGGTTCGATGCCGATGTTGAGCGTGAGCGTGCCGAGCCGGATATTCTCGGGCGAATTGCTGCTCGCCTTGAACATCTGGTTGGCAGGGGTGTAGCCGAGGATATCGTTGTCGGCCTGGTGATCGCGCAGCATGAAGGCAATCGAGTTGATCCAGGCTTCCACGCTGTCGGCCGAGATCTTGCCGCCCAGGAACTGGCGCGTAGTCTGCATGATCTTGACCACCAGATAGTCTGTGCCGCGCACCTGGTGGAACTGCTCCCAGAGTTCGCCAGTCTGGGCGTTGTCGGTGCCGATGAAGACGAAACCGCCATCGGCCACTGAACCGTCAACGCCAACCTCGCCTTCGGCCACGATCGAGACATTGGCCGCCAGCAACTGCTGGCCTTCGGTCGAACCGTCGAGCAGCGAGAACGGGATCTTGCGCGACAGCCCGGCCAGACCATAGAGCGGCCGGTTGGCGATCGGGTTGAACGGCCGCCCGAGGTTCTCATTGTCAACGCGCGCCATGAGACCGCCGACACGCGGCGCCATAGGCCGTGTAACAAGCGTCTCGCCCTCATAGACCTTTGCCGCCACGCCGATCGGGATCAGCCGCTCGGACGACATGGTCTCGCGCGCGTCGATCGCGTTCGCGGCAGACGTGTCATCGACATCCACCGGCGCCACGGCGAGGATCTTGCCGAGATTGGCCTGCAGAGCAGCAACCACCGGGCTCACTGTGTCGAGATCGGCCCGCCAGGCGGTGCGGCCCGCAATCACGATGCGTGGCGTGGCGTTGACCGCGGAGGGAATGCTCGCAAGACCGTTGATGATAGCTGCAATCGCCGCTGCCGTCGCCGCTGCATCCGCCCCCTCGGCGACGCGAACGACGGTCACGTCGGCGCCGGAATTGAGCCCGGTCAGCTGATCATTGATACCCCGCACCTGATCGGCCAGCAGGCCGGTGCCAAGGGCAGCGACAAAGTCCGGATCCGACGAGGACCCGCGTACGGGCGTATCTTCGGGGATTTCGAGGGCGGATGCATCCGCGGATGTCTCGATGCAGAGGAACTTCGAAAAATCCGCGCCAAGGACGGGAACCGGCTCATCAGCCGGGCGCGAGAACTGCATCCCGAATTGAGGTGCACTCATGTCAGTCTCCATTCATTTGATAAGCCGCGCCACCGGCCGGTTTGGGCAACAAAAAACCCGCCGGAGCGGGTTGATCAGAATTCGTGGTGTCAGCGGTATCGCCAGAGCGCGACCGCCAGGAACATCGCCAGCCTTCGCAGTCGGGGAACGGGTATTTCAAGGCGTAACGGAATCAGTCATTAATCCATCGCTTGCAAGAGCGAGCCGGGTGAGATGTAATTCATGAGCACATCTGACGGAAATGCCCCAAAACCCAACCGTCGCCTGGAGCCTATCCATCGCTCCGGCCACCCGGCGCTTGGGCTATGGCTTGAAAGGGCACCCCTCACCAGCTGAGAGTTGACTGACAGCCTCTTCGTCGGCGGTTGCGATCCCTTACGCGTACCAGATGCCGTCGGAAATGAAGGGCATGACTCCCGCCTTGTTTTCCGCGCTTTCTGAGAAGCCAGCCAGCACTACCTCCCGGCTTTGGCCTTGTTCAAGTTGCCCGGTCCAGTATTGAACCCCGGCGGCTTCACCGCTCCGGCCCAGCACGTTTTCGTAGAGCTTTGCCACGAAAAAGCTCGCACTTGCATCTCGTCCGTAAACCGACGTGAACTCGTTTGAACCGATGAAACCGCTTGCCACTTTCAAAAGGCCGACGCCGTCATCAAGCACGTCGATCCAGTATTTCAGGCCTCCAGTGTCAGGTATCCGGTCAAATGCAGCTTGGTAGATGCGATAAGCTTGGCCGGCGTTGCCTTCAAGATCAAATGCAAGGGTGCCGTTACTAAAGACGAGTCGTTCAACGTCGTAGAGCGTGTCGTTGCCCTCGTATCCAGTCTGGTCTCTCACCGAGAGCGCGGACCCGTTTTTCAACACAGAATAATCCGAACCTGGTCCGCGATATTCGACAACGTCCAGTCCGCCGCCGGCGAAAACCGTGTCATCGCCCACGCTGGTGAAGAAGCCACGCTCGGTAAAGAGTCCGAAGCGATCGTTGCCGTTTCCACCCGAGACCGTATGCCCAGGGTAGTCTATTACCAGCCGATCATTGTCGGTCAGGGCGTTTTCAAGCCAATAGCGGTGCGCACCAATTTCAGTGGCGGCTATCCGGGTTGAAACCAGGCCGACGGCATAAGGTCCGTTCCCATAATCATAGTAGATCGGGCCACCCGAATTGCCGGGATTGATTTCGAGATCGGACTGGATCGCGAAGTATCCGTCGATCGCATCATTATAGGCCGTACCGGAATCAAACATCATCCGAGTGCCATAGACTCCGGGGTGACCAATGGTGCCAACTGACCCTCCCGTAAAGTCATAATCTATGCCGAACCAACCAAACGTATCGCCAAGCGGCATCCGCGTGCTGATGAGCGCGATGTCGAGTTCGGAACCTGCATAAGTGTTTGCATTGAAATCCCCAGGAAATACCCGTCGATCGCCGTCGGGATCAAAACCCGGAAAATACTGGACCAGCTCATAACCATGTGACGGACCCGGGTTCTCTGCCGGATTGTAGGAGGGATACAATTCGACTGAATCCGCAAGACCGCCGAGGCTCCAATTATATAAGACATGGGCGGAGGTCAGAATATCATTGCGACCCACCAGAACCCCGGTTCCGGAGTAGGAAATATTTCCCCATGTTGCGACAATGAAGACGATCGCAGTCCCTGGATAGACGTCGTCGTCAATCTGATAGCTCATGTCGCTTCCCTGGCGTGCGGTTCACGGTTCTCTCTCACTTTGCTGCCACTCCGTCCGCCGGTCAAGCTGAAGCACTGCCCAAACGGCGCCTCCACTTGAGGAATTACCGGCAGCGCGGAGGTGTAGGCGGACAT
Source organism: Hoeflea sp. (assembly GCA_020637795.1). Classification (GTDB taxonomy): domain Bacteria; phylum Pseudomonadota; class Alphaproteobacteria; order Rhizobiales; family Rhizobiaceae; genus Hoeflea. The sequence continues at coordinate 128,587 of JACKJT010000001.1, forward strand.
AGCTATGGCCTACAGCGCCGCCCAGGCCGCGAGGATCGCGTCGGGGAAGTCTGCCGGAGCGATCTGCCCGGTGTGGCCGTGGGCGGCCATGAGGTCGAGAGCTTCGACGACGGCGTCCATGTTGTCCGAGTTGTTGATATCAATGTCGGTTGTGACTGTGTTCATCAAAGCCCGAACTGTAATCATGTCGGCGTGGGGGTCGGTTTCATAAGCCGCAAATTCCGCGTTGGTCATTTGCGAGACGCCGCGCACCATGAGGAAGTACCGGGCCTTGTTGATGACCTTGTAGGTGGTTGGCGCAGGCGCGGGGGCCACGTACTGTTTTCGCTCTACACCCCCCGAAGGGCGGGTGATGGCGATCCAGTCGCCTTCGACCGGCTCAGCACCGGGGTTTGTCAGGTTCTCGATACTCATATCTGGTGATCCAGTAGATAGTTGGCGTAGGCGTAATAGTGCGGAAATGTCGTGCAATAGCTGTCCGACTTCACCTCAACCTTCAAGCCGGTGTCGAAGATCAAGCGCGGCAGTCCCAACAACGCGGCCAACGGGTATGGGACCGTCACAAGGTTGCCATTTATTGTGAGGAAGTCGCTTCCCTCGTCGCTATCCCCCCATGCGGTAAAGTTGTGGCCAAAAGTTGAAGTTGAATAGCTTGTCAAAACATCTGGAGTTACAAACCCGCCGCCGATAACCGCCCTTGTCGCTCCGCTATTCGCGGATGGGAAGGTGCTTGTAAAAGAGATGATGCTTTCAACGCCATCCGCCGTAACCTTGAAGGTCACGTTGTCTGTGGTGTTCACAACTGCATTGGCAATCGCACCAAAAAACGTGCCCGCGCCGGTCAGGTCGCAGATCGTTTCGTATGTATCGGTCAGCCGCGTCCCAGTCAGGGTGGCACCGTGCTTTGTGCCGCGCGCCGAGTTGTATTCCCCGGATGTACCGGTGATCAGCCCAGAAGTTGACGTTCCAGCGGTGGCGTAAATGTTTACTGTGCTGTAAAGCTTCGGGAGGGTCGTAGCGTCTCGGGTCTGCCCCGGCTTCAACCCCGTATCGCCGCCGGCAAAAAAGTCCGACACGTTACCCATTGACGATTCTCCTGAATTCCATTTTCCAATCGCCACCCATGAAGGTGAACTCGACGGCCGTGTTTTCCTGGTCGATGGTCTGCGAAGTGTCGCCCTCGATCGTTGACGCCGTGCCGGTGCCGTTCGGCACTACCGTTACCTCAAGCCCTTTCGGATAGACCGCGAACGTCACGCCATCCACCGGGTTAAGCGGCGTGGTGACATCGAACGCGCCGCCAGTGCTGTCGGCATAGACGCGCTGCCCGGCAACGGCCGTATGGGCCTCCGTGACGGCGATGACGGGGCGCAGTGTGTGAAACTTGATGGCGGCAATCGCTGCCGCCAAGGCGTCCCGTGCGTCACTGGCCGCAGATAAACCAGCCGTTAGGTCCGTCCGCAATTGATCAATTTCAGCCTTTTGTGCGGGCGTCACGAAGACGCGCGTTGCGCTTTCCGTCACATCGGCCGCCGGAATGCCGCCGGCAAGAAGAGCGGCAACGGCCGCCTCAGCAGCCGCCAGATCAATCACCAACTGATCAAGCGTTTCCTGGGTGCTGGCGATCAGCGGATTGATCGCATCATTCAGCCGCTCGACGCCGAACGTCTGCAATTCGGCCTGCAGCGCCTCGATGCCGTCATTGATGTCCTCAAGCGCCAGCAACCGCGCATGCAGGTCCGCGCCGAATATGTTCCACGCGAGCCGGTCCATAATGGACCGCGCAGGAGCGGGCGGCCACTGGTAGCCGTTAGCGCTTGTCGGCGTTTCGGATGGCATCGGCACCCTCCTGCTCAACAATACGGTTGATCACCCGCCCCTTGGCCGTGATCTCATCGCGCGGAAGATACCGGAAAGGCCCGAGCTTCACCGGGCGGGAAACACGAAGATAATACTCAGCATCCTCATCATAGAGGTCGGGTGTGGTCTGTGCTTTGGCCATGGCTGCTTCCTTAAACGATCTCGAATGCGTTCAACTGGACATCCTGCCCGAACGGCACGTTGATGACCGAATTGGTGGTTGCCTCCAGGCGGATGCGAGCCGATGGCGTGTCGGCCGGAAGCGTGAAGTTGGCGACGAACTTTGTCCGGCTCGGCTTCATCGGGTCGACGGTTGGGACGATCGCATCTGCTGTTACGATCGTATCATCGGCGAGCATCAGCTTCGGCACGCAGGTGTGTGCGGCCGCCGAATAAGCGTCCATGTTGACCACCACCTGGGCGGCGTTGGTGCCGAAGCCGAACGTCTTCAGCTGGCTGATCGCCACCATATCGAGACGCATGCGGCCGGCCACGGCGCGGGCGTAGTTGTCGAGATAGATCATCGGCGCTACATCCGGGGTGCCGATCATGGTCAGTCGCAACTGCACCAGCGGCGGCAGGTTGGCGAGCGGGTTATCCACCCGGTCATCCATCACCACCCATTCAGTATCGCCCTGGGCTTTGACTTCCCAGACAAGCCGCGTGGCGGCCGGCGTCCACTTCTTGTAGATCATCTCGATCTCGGTCATGCCGCCGGTCAGCGTCAGGCTTTCGAACTGCATGACGACGCGGTTGGCGCGGAACTTCGCCGCGTTCACCCGGAAGGTGAAATCCTCCGTGGTCGATCCCTGCGCCCAAATCCCGTCCGAGCAGATGAACAACGAGCCGCCGGTGTAGGCGTTGCCGCTGTTCGTCATAAGCTGGTGGTTGCCGGTTGTAGAAATAAACCAGCCGTACCTTTCACCCTGGTCAAGCAGCGTCGGGCGGAACGTGAACTTGTTCCAGCCGACAGCAAGTGAAGCGACCGGCTTGGTGACATGCGCCAGAACCGACTTGAAGTCCGGCGTGCCGGACGGCGTGATCTTGCAAAGAGACAGCGTCACGTCGCCAGTGTCGCCGACCTTGGTAAAGTTCAGATCAATCGACGTGACGACCATTACCTGCGAAGACAAGAACGTCTGGCCGTGGATCGCGCCAGACAGCCCGTATTCTTCGGTGTGGTAGGTCGTGTAGGTCGAATAGTAGGTTTCGTAGGAAACACGCGCGACGTTGTACCCGGCGTGGCCGTTCTGCGCCGTCGCGGTCTGGTTCCAGGCGCTGCCGTCCTGGCCGAGGCTCTGCCAAGTTTCGCCGTTGGCCTGAAAGGTTTCGCCATAGCGGACGTTACCAAGAACGCCCCACCCGGCGGTGTTCTCGCAGACATTGATCGTTTCGCCGTACCGCACGCGCTCGTGCGCAACGGTGTGCTGGGTTGCGATGGTGACGGTATGAACGACGTTGGCAACGTCCTTTTTGCCCGTGCCCTCCGCCGACGTGATGCGCGCCACTTCGTCATAGGCCGGCATGACCAGCTTGTCGTCCCAGATCGAAATCTTGGGGTCGTCATAGTCGAGCAGCCGCAAGGTCTGGTCGTACTGCGCAACATACTGGAAGCGGATGCCCTCGGTGATGCGGAAATAGCCGCCCTTGGTGAAATCCCAGAAGTCTTTGACGAGCGCCTGGTCGAAGAAATAATTGCGCGCCTCGTCCGGCAGGTTCAGCGCCTGATTGTGCCATGAGACGTCGCGAATGATCTGTTCGACCAGCCGTGGATCGGGAATGTTCTGGATCTGCGCCGCAACCGACGCAAGGTCGGTGCGCAGCGATGCGGTTTCCTCGAACAGCTGCGCCGTCTGGATCTCCAGCGACGTGACGCGGCCCTCGACTTCGTAAAGCGTTTTTGCCCGCCACTTCTCGCCCGGCACGATCTCCTGAATGCCGGATGTGGTCACACGAACGAACGCAAGGCATGCGTCGGTTTCGGCAATCGTCGGTTTGATGGCCGGTGCCGGGCCGCTATCGCCGGACTGCACTACATAAGTCACCTGGCGGGCTTCGATCACAGGCGTCGAGATCGACACCGGCACACTGACCTCCGGGTCTTCCGATGTCTCGAACGAACGATTTTCATTGATGTCGACGGTGCTGCCGCGGGCGATGACCGCCACCCACCGCTCATCTGCCTCGGCAAGCGGGAACTGGAGCGTGAGGTTGATGTCGGTGGCGTCAGTGGCCTCGTAGACGATCTCTCCATCCAGATAGATCCCGGGCGACACAGTGATCAGCTGCGCGGATTTCTGGCTGATCGTGAACGCCGACCAATGAGCCGGGTAGCCGACAGCCGCCCCCACGACGTTGTCCAGCGCATCCCGCGGGTATGTGCCAAAGCGCGAATAGTCCTGAACATCAAGATACTCGCTGTCGCCGACTTTGACGATTTTGCTCATAGTCTGATCCTGTCCTTGTAGCTGCCGAGCACGTAGCCCGCGTCGAGGTCGAGTGCGTCCTTGTCGTCCATCGTGATCGGCAGACGGTGAGCGAAGTTGACGCTGTATTCGGTGTCCGCTGCCTTGCTGAGCGACAGCGCGATCTTGGCCCGCTTGAGCGGTGTGGTGTCGATCGGCTTCAGGTGCGCCAGGCCGACCGCCGTGCGCGTTGCGCAGATGGCGTTCTTGCGAGCAACGAGCACCACCTTGATCAAGAACCGGGCGACGAACTCAGGGTGGCTGATCGGCGTGAGCCTCACCGCGATCCGGCCGACCGGGAACCGCTGCGGGTAACTGACCTTGTGGATGATCTCGGCATCCACATAGTCGAGAAACCGCTGCGCGGCCGCCCGCGTCCCGACGAGCTTGGCCAGCGCCGGCGCATCTGCCACCATCGCCCGCTTGCGGGCTTCGGTCCAATCCGAGAACCACAGATCGACGCTTTCATGCGCGGCGAGCCAGGGAAGGATGTCGGGCCTGGTTTCAGCCGGGTCGAAGAGCACGTCGAACGGCACGTCCAGCGTGTCGGATACGCCTGCAGCGAGAGCCTTTTCGAACGTCTCCGAATTGGATGGCAGGATGTCGCCGACGGCGCTCATGTCCTCACCTCAGTTGATACCGTGATCGTCGTCAGTACCGGGATCGAATAAGGATCAGGCGCGATCACAACCGGCGCATTGTCACGTACCTTCATCACAGACGTCCCATAGGCCGCCCCGGACAGCAGTGACGCCGGCACTTCGCCGCCAATGAAGGTGCGATCATCGGCCACTGCCCGGATACGGGCCACAGCCTCGTCCTTGACGATCTCTGGATCCGGCCCTTTCAGAACCTCGATCACGAGGTCCACGGCATATGTCACCCGCGTTGCAGCGAGCACGGAAACCGAGGTGGTCTCAGGCTGCACATCGTCGGCCGTCACCGCTGCCCGAACCAGCGCCAGGTTTTCGGTCGACGGCGCATCGCCATCCGGCCCGGCTACGACAATATCGACATCTCCGCGGCGGCCGTGAATGCGACGACCGACAACCTCGATGTCGCCGGCGCCCGGCCAGGCCGTGAACGCTGCGAACAGATACCCGTCGCGAGATCCGGCCGCTGCCCGGTTGAACGACAGCAGATACCGCTCAAGCAGCCGCGCATCACTCTCCATCACGGCCGGCGTGCTGCCCGATGCCGCGGTGATGGTCAGGCGCTGGATACCCTGCCTGGCCACCAGATTGTCGAGATTCGAGCCGGTCGACAGCGGCGCCAGCAACGCTTTAAGGGCGTCGTTGACGCGCTGGCGATCCAGAAGCCGCAGGTAAGACCACGCCTGACCGACGATGATCGGCGGGGACGTCTCCAGCATCGATTCGTCGTAGGCAGGCAGACTGGCGTCCGCCAGTCGGGCCTCTTCCCAGAAAGCCTGGAACCGAACCTTGAACGCGCTCAGAAGCTCTTCATAGGACAGGGCATCGATAGCTGTCGGGGCCGCGACGCGCGTCAGGTCAATTACCGTCGTCATGCCACAACCCTCAGCCCGCCAGCGCGGAAGTTGAGGCCGAACGAGAGCACTCGCTCGACAGTGAAGTCACCAAGGTGCCCACGCGGGCGGTAGTCAACGTCGAACCGCATGCCCACCTGCCCTGCCCTGATTTGCTCGACCGTGCCGAGCGGTGTGATCTTGCGCACCCGGAAGCGCGGTTCCCATATGTCAATTGCGGTCGCCACCAGCTGCTGGAACAGTGCGAACAACGGCGGCGTGACTGCCCGTCCAAGGATCTCTGCCACGCCGCCGCCAAACTGCCGCCGCATCACCCGGCTGCCAATCCGCGTGGATAGGATCACTTCGACCGCCTGCAGCGCGCTGTCATAGCTGCTGATGACCTGTCCGGTGCGGTGATCGATGCCAGCCATCTGGTCAGGCCTCGGCCTTGTCCGTGACGAAATCACTCTGATCATCCGCCTCCGGCAAGGGCTTCCTCCCCGATCCCTTGGCGGAAGCCTTCACCTTGCGCTCGATCCTGCCGAGCGAGAGGTCATACAAAGCCTCGCGATCGGTGAGTTCGATTTCCCGGTTCTTCGGCACGGCTTTGCCGTTGATGGTCGAGAAGCCCTCGGCCACCACATAAGTGTGCTTTTCCATGATCTCTCCTGATCGGTTAGACTGGCGGGCCCGGAGGTCCTGGTGGCGCCGACACGTGACCGTGGTCACTGCCCACATTCTTGCCGTCGTGCTCCTGGCGTCCGCCTGTCTGGACAAAACCGTCGCCGGAAAACCTGAAGGTCACGCCGCTAATGTTTATGACCAATGCCCCATCCGCCACGGTGACCCGCACGCCGGCGTCCTCGAACACATTTGCGTTCATGTCATCATTCGGGCTCGGTCGCGGGCCGGAGTAACCGGCCCGGAACATCACGCCCTGCCGCATATCGCCGGACGGGCTGACAACGCCGACGATATCGCCCTTCCTCAGCGGTACCGAGGATTTTCCGCTTTCCGGATGCGGCTGCCACGGCGACAGAAACGGCTTGCCGTTGGTCTCGCCAAACTTGATCCTGTAACCCTTGACCGCATCGACTTCCTCGATCGGCCCGACCTTGAGCGAATTGCCGAAGGCGCTGCGCAACATGGCAATGTCCGCGCTCATCGAGATCAGGCCATCAGTCAGGTTCATGGCTCAGTCACCTCGATCGGGTCCCCGTCATTGACCACAAGAGTCCCTGCGGTCATGTCCGGCGTCTCCCCGTCTTCATCCTCTTCGATCGGCCCAAGACCGACCGCGAGCAGTTCGCCGTTTGAAGCGAGCAATGCAGATTGCAGCCTCTGCCAATCTTGCAAGTCTGAACCCGAAGTCAGCAGTTCATGCCATGTGTCAGCAAGTGCAGCATAGGCGGCGTCGCCGTCACTTGCCATCAACGCCAACCCTGCCGAGACTGCATCGGCGATTGGATCGCCAGGTAGCGGTTCCGGCATTGTTTCGATCTCGAACTGGGCAAACCGGCAGGCATGCTTTGTACCCGTTTCCGGGTCAGTTGCCCGGACTGTACGGATAGCCCCTATGGAAACCACCAGATCACGAAACACCATCGACCACGGGTTCTCATGATCATGCAGCACCGTCCGCCACTGACGGTCGACAATGTTCAACAGGGCCTCATAGGCGGAATCGGTTTCCCCAAGGACGGGGACGATCACCGTTCCCTCTCCATCGGTAATCTGCTTTCCGGAAGCCACCGCTGACTGCATCATGCCGGTCAACACCCCCCCTCGACCGAGAAAGCCGTCCGTCGCGTCATCCACCGTCTCGACCGATTCCTCGATCGAGAACACCAGCACGGGCTGAGCTCCGCCCTTCAGAAGACCCGGCACCGTGTCCATGGTGCTGTCAAACACATTTTCCAGCGCAATGGTATGGCCGCGCAACGCTTCAACCACCGCAATCTGAACCAGTTGGCGGACAATGCTCATCAGATCCTCGAAACCACGCAAAGCACGACAGCGGGAAGAGGCTCCAGGATCCGATCAATCCTGTATTTCTCCGGCACTGCCGTCTTCCGCTCGATCTGGTCTCCTCGTTTGGGAACCCAGGTCAAATCGGCGAGCGCGAAGCTCACGCTCGCATGCGGCGAGATGACGTTGGCGCGGTTGGTATCCGACGAGCGGCCGCCGCCCATCTGCTCAAGTTCCGGCGCAAAATCGAAACGACCCCGGACATCCTCTTGCACCTCTCGCTCCGGGTCAGCACCGGCGCCGGCCATCTTGCCCTCGCGCATAGGCAGGATATTGGCATTCTCGCCAAAGCCTTGCCGCGTCATCGAGGGCAGCCCGGCCCGCACCGTTTCGAGATCCATAATCAGGCCTGCAGCTGCGCCAGTTTGTCCTGGGCCGCTTTGAGCATGGCCTCCGCTTCAGCCTTGGCTGCGGCATCTGTTCCAGAAGCGGCCACAAGCTGCTCGGCCTCGTCAATGGATGCCTTGGCCGCTGCGATCTCTGGAGAATCTTGGGGCGGGTTGGGGTCGCCGGTCTTTCCACCCTTGCCGGATCCGGCCTCCGCCTTCTTCTTTGTCTTGCCGGCGTCGGTGACTTCGACGGCAAAGCGGTCCTCGATCAGATGCCGGCCATAGGCTTCAGGAACGGAGACCGGCTCCATCGCGGCGCATGTCTGGTCTTCCTTCTTGCCGAGCACCGAGCCAGGCACAATGCCACCCTGCGGGAATGCAATGCTGATTTTCTTGCTCATGGTAGGGTCCTTTCCTCTTGCCGGGGGACCGCCACGGGCGGTCGCCTGGAAAAAGGAACCGGGCATCAACCCGGCTCCCTCTTTCTTGCCATCTGCCGCAGGGGCAGATGGATCAGGTAAGCGTCAGCTTGCGCAGCACTTCGGGACGGGTGCAGATCGAAATCGGGTTGCTCTGCACTTCCAGGTCATAGCCCTTGTTGTTGGGCTTCTCGAAAGCCTGGCTGTAGAACGGCAGGCCCGGGGTGTTGACGGTCTGGTTGTAGTCAGCCGGGGCGAACCGGGTGATGTAGAGATCGGCAACACCGAGAACAGCAACCCGCGCCTCGTTGGCGGCGATGTAGGGTGCGCCGAGATCGGTGGAAGCCTTTGCTCCGGTCTTGTAGCGCTCCCAGGTGGCACCTCCGAACGTGAACTTATCCGGCACGTCCTGTCGAAGCACCGAGGCCCCGTCATTGTACATGAATGTGTCACGCACCGATTTGTGCAACCACATCGCCTTGTGGAAGTCGCGGCCTGTGAACACATGAATGCCGGAATAGGGCTCGTCGAGGGAATCCTCGATCGAATAGACCACATCCTGCCAGAGACTGGTTACAAGCGTTGCTTCGACATCGAGTTCGAGCGAAACCGCATCCGGCACCGCGATGCCGAAGGCGTTGTAGAGGTTGACCTGCACCGCACCGGACTTGGATGTGACGATGCCCTTGAGGGCGCCCACGCGCTGGTGCTCCAGCGTCATGGTCAGGTCCTGCGCATGGCGCTGGGCCTTGCGATTGACCCGACCGATGACCGTTTCCAGCGAACTTTCCTCGCCGAATTCGCGCACGTTCTGCACCTCATCGGCCAGGATGCTGTCGTCGCGCTGATAATGCGGGACGTTGACGGGAACCTTGGTGCGATCTTCATCTCCGGTTGTCTCGCCAGGTCCACCGCGGGCCGATGGCTCGATCAGGCCCAGCTTGCCGTTACGGCGCTCGATCGAGATCATCGTCGTCGTGACGCTGTCTTCCTCGAAAATACCTGTCGCCGAAACTTGGCCGGGCCGGTAGGGCACGGCGTTGACAGCCGCCGTCAGGCTTTCGAGGCTGAAGGCGTCTTCAATATGAACATTTGGTGAGGGCATCGAAGTTCTCCTTATCGTGCCTTGATGCCCACCGCACGAAGCTGGGTCAGCTTCGCGGCGCGCTTGGTTGAATCATTGACGGTTGCCTCAAACACCAGCATGGAGTCCTTGACCTCCGCGTCGCCGGTGATGCAGACGGCATCAACATCGGCGCTGGTGGCGTCGACCTCGTAGCAGAGGATCGCTGTTGCGGTTTCCGCACCTTCGATGTCCACCGTCTCGGCATTGGGCGAGGCAACATACTTGCCGCCGGTTGTGAGCTTGCCGAGCACGGTTCCGGCGGCGAGCTTGCCGGCGCCGGACAGGATGGTGAGAACATCGCGCGAGCGGGTGCGGTTACCTTCCGACAGGATGAATGCGAGATCCCGCGGCGTTTCGGTGAAACTGGTGGGCATGGTCATGCTCCCTTCTGGGTCGTTCGACGCGCCGCGAAGATGGCGTCACGGTTGATTTTCGGGCCAGTGGCAGCGGCTGGTTTGCTACCAGGCATCGCGAGACCGGCGGCCGCCATTCTCTGCTGCTCGTAAGCAGCGGGCGACGAAGCCGGTTTGTCCTGCCCCTTGTCAGCTTCTGCTGCGGTTGCGGTTGCGGACACATTCGCCGAAACGAACTTGATGACAGCGTCAGCAGCCATGTCCGGCGAAGCGTTTGCCAGCTCGACGGCTGCCGACATGCGCTTGGCGTCGCCCTTGATGCTGTCGTGGCCAAGGATCGCATTCATGCGGTCCATGGCCTGCTTGAAGCCGTCTGCACCACCGGAAGCGGCGGCTACGACGGCGGCGTTGGTTGCGGCGTCAGGTTGCTCTGCGCCGGCCACAGTCTGGTTCTCAGACATGTCACCTCCGGGGGTTGGTTTAAGGATGGGCGGCTCCGTATCGGCTGCGCCGGCGGTTGCCTCGGTATCGCCATCGACATCGTCGAGGCATGGGTTTACCGCTCCGGGACGCACGGCGGCCCGAATGCTGGCAAGAAGACTGGTCATGATTTTCTCCTGGGTTATCCCCGGTTCACTTCACTGACGAAAGCGTCGAACGCCTCCAGCGGATCACCGACCGCATCGGCAAGACCCATCGCGACCGCCTCGCCAGCGTCATAGACGCGCGCCTCGGTCGCAAGAGCCTTGGCCTTGGTGATGCGGTTGCCCCTGCCCCTGGCAACGGCCCCGGCAAATTCAACGCGCATGGCATCAGCCTGGGCTTGCCATTTCTGAGCGATCTCGGCGCCCAGTGGCTCATAGGGGTTGCCGTCGGCTTTCTTCTCGCCGGAGCGGATGATGGTGAGCCGGATGCCCTCCTGCTCGAGCGCCTGTGAATAGTCGGCATGGATCATGATCACGCCGATGGATCCCGCTCCACCGAAACGCGGCATGACGAGCTGACGGCTCTGCGCTCCCAGCAGATAACCGGCGGAATAGGCGAAGTCGGTCAGGATCGAGATCGTAGGTTTCTCGCGAGACAGCTGTGAAATCGCAGCAGCTGTTTCGAAAGCTCCGCTGACCTCGCCACCATAGCTGTCACACTCGAACACGACACCTTTGACCTGCGGCGACTTCCTCGCCATTGCGATCTGCGCCTGCAGACCCTGATAGGACGTTTCCCCCGAATTGTTGCCGACCCAGCCACCCTTGTGCACAAGAGTGCCTTCAACCTCGATGATCGCAACATTGTCGACCATGGCAAACGGAAGCACGTTGTGTCTGGTATAGGCTCGCTCAATCCGTCCGCCGAGCTTGCCAGCCAGGGGACGGCCATCTGCACCGGCTACGTGATCGACAGCGCCTGCAGGATTTGTGATCACGACGGTATCGCCTGCGATCCGGCTCCCCAGACCATGCAGGAATGCCTCCGCCTTGCGCGGATCGTACATCAGGGGCGTGTTGAACACCCGCTGTGCGACTTGTGCAAAACGTAGGCTCATGACAATTCCTTCAGTATCTCAACTGCATCCGCCGCGACGGGCGACGACCGCTTGTTGCCTGCTCGCATGCCGCCTGCAGACGGGTCATTTCGGCGTCGAGCGAATTCAGGTTGGCCGGTGAGAACACGACTGTTTCCCGCGTCACCGGCGACTGGATCGAGTATTCTCCGGTCATCTCGCCGCTAATCAGTTTGAGCTTGACCAGATAGAGGCCCTGGTAGAGCGCACACGGATCAGATGTGTCGACTGATACGCCACCGAGCTTGATCATGGACATCAGGCCGTCTCGCTTTCGCTTTGCTTCGCGTCGGCGGGCTCATCGCCCTTGGCTGCATCGCTTGGCAACCCGCGCTCGAAAGGTGACTTCATGCCCTCATCGATGTGGCGCTTGTGCCAGTAGAGACGGCTCTGGAACACTTCTTCGGCGTCGCCGCCGTCCTCGCTGATCTCGCGCTCAAGATCGCCGGTGCCGTTGGCGATGCGTTCGCTTGTGGCCTTGGCCTTCTTCAGATCGTCGGCCGATGGCTTGCTCGGGCCGTTGCAGATCGCCCACAGCACTGCCTCGCGGTTAGCGCGATAGGCCTCGATGCCACCCTTGAACTTGGTCAGGCCGGTCTCGATCCGTTCATCCATCCAGCTCGCATAAGGCACGAGATAATGCGGTGCGGCGATCCGCTCGGTCCGGCGGCGCGCCAGCGGCCAGACCGATGCATTTTCCATCTGGATCGAGCTGTATGTTGCGTCGGTGTAATCCAGCGTATAACCGCCGTAACTGACGCCGAGCGCCCTCGCGGTCTCCCGGTTGAAGGCGCCCGTCACTTCCGAATATCGCGGCCCAGGTGCGGTGATGTTCTTGAAGTCGAGCGATTCACCAGGCGCCAGCTGCGAAATTCCGGCGCCGGGTCCGAGCCTGATTTCGGATTCCGCCGCGCGTTCGAACTGGGCCTTGAAGTAGCCGACCAACTCAGCGGAAAGTTCTTGCCCGCCTTCCGCGCTGGCCATCGCCTCAAACGCTTCAAAGGCCTCCGCACTCGGACGCTCGCTGGTCAGGATCGCCGAATAGATAGTCTGCAGGAACATCAGCTGCGCCGTCGCGTCGTCTGCGTTCTCGGCCATCATGAACTTGCGGAAAGTCGGCGCCAGTGGCGACAGCCCGCGCACATCATCGCTCGAGAACGGATCGAACGCATGCATAACAATCTGCCGACCCTCGGCATCGCGCGCCGCATAGTCGATCTTCTGTTTCCACCCGTCTCGCCGCTCCTCGAAGCGGTAGGCGATCGGACGGCCATAGGCATCATGAATGACGCCCTGATAAAGCCCCTCGACCTCGCTCGTGTCCTGCACCAGCTGCTGCGGCGAAAGGAGCAGCATTTTCGTGCCGGTCCGTGTACCTGGCAGCCGCTGCGATGCCGGCATGAACTGGCAAACCCCAACACTTTCGCCGAAAGCGAGCCAGTGCCGCATGCCGATATCGGTCTGCTGCGGGATCGTCCACTTCGCCCGGAAATCGCATTCCAGCGGGTTCCAGGCGTAGACTTTCCACTCGGCCTTGATCTCGCGCACCCAGGCAATCGCCTCTTCGCGCGTGTAGCCGAACCGCGACAGATCCGGCTTCGGATTGAGCTGCAGTTCATTGCCGACAGCATCGACCAGGATCTGGTCCGCCGCTCCGCGCAACTTGCCGGAGTTCTGCAGCAGATCCATTGCGAGGCCCGCGGCTCTGGTCCAGACCCGCCGCACCTCGTCCCGGTGTTCCCGCAGCGATGACGGCCGTGACGCCAGGACACCTGACTGGGTGTCGCGCATATAGCCGGCCCGCACCTTTGGCGCCGACGGCGCGCTGACAGGGGCCGCAGGCTTGGAAGTCACGCCGCGCCCGGCCTTGACCCTCATCCTTGGCTTCGCTGTCATGTGCGCTTTTTCCACTTGTCGATGCGCGACCGGTCAGTCGCCTGTGCGCTGGCACTTGCCTGCGATTTCTGTTCTTCAGCGGGCGCGCTTGGGGCCGCCTGCACCGAATGGGCCTGCGGCGACAGCAGATCGGTGTCCGGCGAAGGCAGCAACCGCGAGCGCAGCGCCTCCCATTCCGCCTTGGCCATCCTGGTCAGACCCAGATGCTCGGCCATCGCCATCGCGTAGACGCGGCAATCGAGCAGATGGTTGTCGCTGCGGATCCGCTTCCATTCCTCATGGTAGCGGCCGTTCTTCATCTTCTGCTCGAAATACTCCGCAGTGATCTGCTTGAAGTATTCCTCGCCTTGCCACTTGGCGAAGTGGCAGTAGCCCGGCGGGTCGAACATCTCGCCGGCCGCCTGCCCGGTCTTGTGCAGGTTGGCGTAGAACTCGCTCTTGAGCGACCATGTCCCAACGGCCCACACCCGCGCCGAGCCAAACTTCTTGCGCTTTCCACGTTTGGTCACCGACTTGTTCGATGGCACACCGATGGCCGGTACTCCGCGACCGGGCTGCCCCTTGATCGCATATGTGTTCGGCCGCCGGCGGCACCACTCCATCACCTGGTTGGTGCGGCCGCCGTCGCCAGCATCCACCGCGAAGGCATCGATAAACCGTTCGCGCCCCCAGGCATCGAGCACCGGCCGACGCCAATAGGCATCAAGTTCGAGCCATGCACCAGCCTGAGGATTGTCCGTGGCCCCTTCGAAATAGGCGTAGTCGACCGTCCAGGACTGCCGGTCCTCTGCGAATGCCACCAGTTCGGCATAGATGCCCTTATGCTGCACATCCGCCGCACCCACGAAGAGCAGACCTTCTGCCGGGATAACCCGCTGTTGATAGTCCTCGCGCCGCTCCATCAACCGCTGATGATCCGGCGCGTTGCCACGCATCGCATAAGGCAGCGCCTTGTAGAGGTTCGAGAAGTCCTTGGCCCCCGCCTCCCCCTTGCCCAGCGACTCCAGATAGTCTTCTGCAATCGCCTCGTAGCTCATCATCAGACTGATGAAGGCGTCGACATGAAAGCCCGGTTCCCGGTCAGGTCCTGGCGCTGTTGCGACATACCGACCGGCACGAACCGCAACAACGCGCTCGGTCTCCGAGATCTCGTGCGTGCAGTTCTCGCATAAATATCGCGACCGGTGCGGATGCTCCTTGTCGACAATCAGGTTCTCGAAGAACTGGACCTGCTCGAAACCGCACTCGGGACAGCGGATGTTCCAGAACCGTTGATCGGACCGCTGGAAATCCCGGTCAATCCGGCAATGCCCCGGCCCGTCTCCGTTCTCCTCTCCCGTGTCGATCTCCGGCGTCGAAAGCGCGAAGATCTTGTAGGACTTGGTTCGTCGGAACGCTGTGAAGCGTCCGAAGTAGAGCGTTTCCGGATCAGCGCCGTTGGGCAGTTCCTTCCATTTGCTGACCTCGTCCTTGACCCCGAACCGGCAGGTCTTCGAGGACAGGTCCATTACCGTGTTGGCATTGCCCAGATAGATGGCGCCGCCGGCGAACTTCTTCTCATAGGTCGTTGACCCCACACCCGACCGGCTGGTCGACGGATAGATGACATCCTTGCCGGTGTGCTTCTGCCACTCGTCGATGAGCGGCTGCAGCTTGCCCGAGTTCATGTCCTGCAGCGCGTCGATGCCCGGCACCGCGAAAAGGATATTGTCCGGCGACACTTCCGCCAGGTAGAGCGACCAAGCAAGCCCCAAGATCGACACCCCGGTCTGCTGCGCCTTTCGGACCGTCACATGATTGCACGGATGTTCGATCGACAGGCAGTCCGCAATCTCAAGCAGGTATGGCGCATCGGACGCCGACCACAGCTCACCCTTGAGCGGGCCGTCCACCAGAATGATGTTCTTGCCCAGCCAGCTCCGAAACGTCTCCGGTCGCTTTGGCCTGATTGCCTCGGCGAGCGATGCGAACGCCAGACGCTTGGCACCGGGGTGGCGAATGACGTGAACAGTCACGCCTCGGTCTCCTCAATTGCCGGATCATGCTCGCGTGCCTGGACCGCGAGATTGGCCAGGAGCTCGGCGATCTTCGTGTTCAACTCGAATGCCTTTTCCCGCAACGCCACTCGCAACCCGTGAGCGCCTTCCTTCGAGACCGCGAGCGCAAGATCGTCAGCCGAGTTCGGTAGCCTTGCGACCGTGCTCTGGATCTCGCGGCCGGCCCGGACGAGCGCCTCCGCCAGCATATCGGCGCGCACCAGATTGCCTGCAACTTCCTGCTGGCGCAGCCGCTCCCGCCCGACCTTCAGCCAGGCCTCCTGGCGCAATGCCTCGTCGCGCGAGTTTTCGGCCGGGCCGCCTTGCGGCTTTGAAACGGTGGAGGATGGCGACGATGCACGCGCCGCAGAGACTTTCTCCGACGATGCGAACCGCTCGCGCAGATGATCGAAATGCGCCAGGCTGAAACGGACGATCCGCCCGCGCCCGTCGCGTTCAACTGGCAAGCCCGACTTCTCGGCCAGGTCGCGCACTAGTTTGGTGACCGCCTGCTTGGTTACACCGTCACGCTCGGCAACATGGGCAGGCGCAACCATGATCTGATCCATGACGCCTTTCACCAGTTCCCTTGCTCAATCTGACAACTCGCCCCACTCACCTGACAACCCTGACAACCCAACTTTCCGGACAGCCTGACTGGCGGTTTTCCGGGAGCTTTCCCGCCCGCGCGGGGTGGGAGGGCTGTAACGGTCCCTAACCCCGGGGGGTGGGTGACCAGCCTCGATGGTCAGCTGACGACGCCCTTGGTCAGGCGGTTGATCTCGTGGTCGAGACGCTGGGGCAACACACGGGCGACCGTTGAGCGGAATGCATCGCGGGTCTCGCCTTGCACCATCTCGTTGGGGATGATGACGCCGGACTTCTGCTTCTCGATCGGAAACCTGGCAGCACCAGCCCGGGCAAACACCTGACCGTTCCAGCTCGGCTTGATCACGCGCTTGGGCCACCAGCCTGCACGCATGAACGTTGAGGCAAAGATCTTTCGGTCACCGAATGGCGCTGCCCTCACGCCCGCCTTGGTCTCCCGAGCGCCAAAATACTTCAGTGACACATCACCGCCGTGTGCGCTCATCCGGTAGACCAAAGTTTGCGGGCTCGACCGAGACACTTTCACCGCCTTGACGATTGTCGGACGCTTCAATCCGGTTTGGCCCGTGAGCTTCTGGCGAACCTGTGTCCGCGCCATATCACCCGCGCGGTTGACTGCCCGGTTTGCTGCCTGGCGCATCTTCTTCGAGCCGAGCGCCTTGATCGCATTATCGAACCGCTGCAGGCTTTCGACATCCTGCCATCTGATCTGGAGCGACATTGAAGTCTCCCGCACCAATAAAAAACCCGCCGGCGGCGTGGGAGCCGAGGCGGGTTCGAACTTTTCCTTTTCAGGGTGAGATGACCTTTGTCAACTTTCTGCCGCACGTCAAGAAAAAGGCGACATGGCGTGAGGGGGGTGGCGATCGTAAAAGGCGACAGGGGCAAGCCCCTTTTTGCACCGACCCGCAAGTTTCATCGCTTTTCGCTTGGCTCTTGCTTTCCTCGTTTTCTTGGTGGGAATGCACCCGCGAAGCTGAGCCCGGCGCGCACAATTATAGTATACAAATCCTTAGGGTTTCTCATTTCCCAATAAATAGAGTTAATTATAAGTAATGATGATCGATAAAATTGCTACTCGTAGCTAAAATCTAACTCAAATCTTCTATTGTACATTCCTTCCCAGAACATCAAATGGGAAGGTCATCAAGATGGCTGCTGCAATCAGAAACATCGCAACCGGCAACTCTTTCGTAGATTCTGTCTTGAATGTATCAAAGTGGTCGTCGCCAAGTATTACTTTTGGCTTCACCACATCAAGCACAGCCTATGGCACAAAATACGGACTTGGTGAGCAGACCAAGGGCTATCAGCCACTCAGCGGATCACAGGCAGCGGCTGCCGAAAAGGCAATGTCGAAATGGGCTGAGTTGATTGACCTGAAAATCACGAAAGCCTCAGGCGCGGATGCGGATATTCGCATTGCATCGTCAAGCTCTCCAACGACAGCATGGGCCTACGGGCCTGGAAGCAGTGCCGAGGCAGGTGATGTGTGGTTTGGCACTGCAAAGGGCTATTTCACCTCCCCCCAGGAAGGCAACTATGCCTACATGACTTTCCTTCATGAACTGGGGCACGCCATCGGCCTGTCACATCCCCATGAAAACAAGCTGGGCGCAAGCAGCGGTGGCT
Organism: Hoeflea sp.; assembly: GCA_020637795.1. Taxonomy (GTDB): domain Bacteria; phylum Pseudomonadota; class Alphaproteobacteria; order Rhizobiales; family Rhizobiaceae; genus Hoeflea. The sequence goes on from JACKJT010000001.1 coordinate 146,390, forward strand.
TCATCGCCGATGACGGCACCGAGGCAGGCCTTTGCCCTTGCTGCGCAGGTTCGATCCATGGTGCGGCGAAGATTGCAGATGCAGGGCAGCCGGACACCCAAGCGGCCTCGGCGAACACCTATGGCTATTATGGCGGCGACACGTCGTCCAACAGCTTTGACGCCATGGCTTACTCCATCATGAGCTATTCGTCCTACGCGTTCGATGGGCGGAAGGGCTACACGAATGGAACCTGGGACTATGCCCAGTCCCCCATGCTGCGCGATATTGCAGCAGTCCAGCATATGTATGGTGCCAACTACACCACACGCTCGGGCGACACGGTCTATTCTTGGAACCCTGCTGAGGGTAAGGTTTTTGAAACAATCTGGGATGGCGGCGGCCGCGACACCCTTGATCTGTCAGCCTACGACAGCAATCTCAACATCAATCTGGCGCCGGGCAGCTGGTCAAGCTTCGGAACTTCCCAACTGGCGGATCTCGGTCCAGGACAAAAAGCGCCGGGAAACATTGCGCTGTCCTATCTCTATCAGGGGGATGAACGCTCACTGATCGAAAACGCCATTGGAGGCGCCGGCGACGATGTCCTCAAAGGCAATACGGCAAACAATGTGCTCATCGGCGGCGAAGGCAATGACCGGCTTGAGGGCATCACCGGCAACAATGTTCTGGTGGGAGGTTTTCTCAACAACGAGCTTTCCCTTGCCGGCCTGAACACCAAGGAGTGGATCTCCGCTTCCCTGCGCGGCTTTACTGGCAACGATGACGGCGATGACATTTTGGTAGGCGGCTCAGGCAACGACGTGTGTCTGCCAGGCACCGGCACCAATACCGTCTCGGGCGGAGACGGAATGGACACGTTGGTGATCAACACCAACGTTGCACTGATCTCGATCTCGCAGAAAGGCGGCAGCCTGGTGTTTTCCTATGAAGACAGCTCGGTCAGCTCCACAGGGATTGAGTATCTGGCGACCAAGGATGGCGTATTCAAGTTCGGCGGCATGATCGCCGCGGAGACCAAGCTTGATATCTCTCTTCTTTACAGCGCAGGTCTTGGACGCGATCTCGACAAGAGTGGCATGCAATATTGGGCGGGAGAGCTTGAAAACGGGAAGACACTGTCCAGCATGGCTGATGGCATCATCCTGAGCCAGGAGTTCAACGCCAAGTTCGGCAATTCGCACGCCATGTCCGCAAGCGATTATGTCGATGTCCTGTATAAAAACGTGCTGGGTCGGGCCGCCGATGAAAAGGGCGCATCCTATTGGGTGGGTGAACTTGATCACGGCATGAGCCGCTCAGACGCCCTGGTGGCCTTTGCAACTGGCAGTGAGAACCGCGCCAAGGCGAACCACATGGACACCGACTTTGGCGATGTCTCCCTCGTCGCCGTCAATGAAGCCCAGTGGGCGGAAATCTGGGCGTAAACGAGAATATTGGTTTGTGAATTGGGACACGGGGCATAAACGCCCCCAAACTTCTGGTTCACAGTCCCCAGTACTAGTTGCCGCTTTCCGAGTGCACAGAGGCAGACCGGCTGTTCGTGTCAGGTCAGCACGTCAGCTCTTTGGTTTGCGGCAATGATTTTGTCCCCCAGAGCTTCTGGGCAGGTCTTGGCAACTGGAGGGATGGGACACCATGTGGCGGGGTTTGCCGGCCGCAATCATGACAGCCTCGCTCATTCACGAAAAAAACCCGCCGGGGTCACCAGCGGGTTAAATTTGCTATTTCTTCGTTCTGCTCGGAACGGGCAGCAACATTTAGATCACGTCAACCACGATGTGGTTTGACCCAATAAGAGTAGCCCCATCAAACGCCTGCAGGATGATATCAAAATTGCCTGAGGGGAACCCTGCGGTTGCGTAAGACACAACACCAGCACCTGGATCGGTATCAATGAAGTCGTTTACCAGACCAAATGCATAGTTCGAGGAATTTTGAGCTATTTTCGCGTTTCCACCATCGTCACCAATTTGAGGAGTACTGTCCTGATCCTGCCAATAGAACCCGGTGTTATTGACTGGCCCACCACCCGGAATCGGCAGCATGGTCAGTTCGCGGAAGCTTGTTCCCGTTGATGGATCGACGTCAAGAAGCATCTTGAAAGTGAAATTTGACAAATCCGTACTCTGACCCTCCAGTCCTGTCGCTATCGAATATTCAAAGCTCCAAGCCGCACGGGCTGCATTGTTACTAGACGATCCGTTTGCGGTAGACTGAGCGCCATTATTGACTTGAAAAGTCACGGTACCATCGTTGGCGACAGCTATTGGCTCTACAGCAGGTCCCTGCCGATAGATAACCTGTAATCCAAGTTCGACACCGGCAGTCTTGTTGTCGACGGTAACAAAGTCGCTTGATGGAATTCCCGACCCTGGGAAAATCTCACCACCACCTGGTTTTTGCGCAGTCACATCCACACTAGTGTCTGGCCGCATAATTGTACCAGTTGCAGTGTCGAAAACCGCGTCGTCGGATAGATCCTTTGTACCGGCACCAAAACGAACGAACTCAACCCCAGTTAGCGTGTCCGTACCTTCATTTCCATCCGCAACGTTGTTGTCGACAATTTGGAAGGTTCCCGGAACTGTCTCTGTAATCGAAAAGTCACCATGGACGCCGCTAAACAAAGCTGTATCGTCACTTGCGCCACCACTTATCGCGTCGTCTCCAGCGAGCCCCATAAACACCTCACGACCCGCAGACCCATTAAGCGTGTCATTTTCCGAGCCACCCCTTACGAAAGCATAGGCGCCAGCGCTCAAGCCGGAAACATCAATCGAGTTGATCGTAAGTGGTGTGTCGAGTTGGTCTGGTTGCGCTCCCTGGAATTCAACAACTTTATCTCCGCCAGCATAACCAGTGGGGAACACGATCCCAAATCCTGGCGCATTGATCGTCCCACCGCCGGTACTGTCGAAATTCAACAGGGACCAGCCACTTGTTGCGCCAGACAAATCCAAGCCATCAATCGATACGTTCTCGACATCTAGATAGTTATTGAAGCTGACTGGATTCTTCGCGTATGGCCCTGATACGACAACATTCGTAATAGTCACATCTGCGGAGGGCATGACAGCATCGGTATTTCCTGCCCATGTATTTGCATTGCTTTTGCTGGTTAGTCCGCCAGTTAGTTCAATTGCTTTAAGGACACTCGTGTTAGCTAATATGGTCAGTTCGGTTAGCTCAACTTTTCCGGAAAATCCAAAGAGTTTAATTTGGCTATTCGATCCTCCACTACCCAATCCATTGTCAGTGAAAGTGGCGTCGCGAATAATCAGTCTATCAACAGTCGCAGCTGCGCCTGCGTCATCAAAGCCATCGGTCCCCCTTACGCCGTTCTCAGCAAACCCACTGACCGCACCCTTTTCGAAAATGAGACTATCCAGATTTGCACCCTCTAGGATCATGAGGCCGTACTTGGTTGCTGTGGTGCCTACTCCTTGAAGATCTATACCTGAAATAACAACCGACCCCGACAGACCTGCCTGAACGGTGATCGCATTCCCAGTCGTTGGGGCTATTAAGGCACCTGTGCTGGCCGGATCTTCAATCAGAGAAACGGACTTATTAAGCACAACGTTTTCCGCATATCTTGCGGTACCCTTGATGATGATCTGATCGCCATTGGAGGCGGCCGTAATAGCCGCATTGATGGTCTTGTAGCCCGCTCCAGCCGGAGCGGAATCATTCCCATTGAGACCATCAACGATCAATTCATTGGCCACATTTTCGACAGTCACTGTGACACTTTGCGTCCTGGTATTCAGGCTCGTATCAGTCGCACCCAGCACAAGATCGTAGGTATTGTCAGTACCTACATCACCGGGATTTTCGAAATCTGGTGCAGCAATAAACTCCAGGTGGCCGGTTGAGGCGTTAATCGAGAAAAGCGCCTGATCAGCGCCACCGAGAATGGAATATGTTACAGCGGCCGCGTCTGTTGCAACAACAGTCGCAACTTCGGTTAAGTTTTCCTTGATTGTGAATGCATCAGGCGAAGTGAACACTGGAGCTGTGGTGTCGCCACCGCCACCGCCACCACCGCCACCGCCACCGCCACCACCGCCACCGCCGACAGGAGCCTGACCGCCATCAGGGTTAAACAGTGTCAGGATTGTTGCATCAGCACCGTCCGTCGTAGGAACAGTGGCTGGGTCAGACGTAACCGGGGTCAGGAAGGCCCGGCCAACGTCCGCAGCATTTGTACCGGCATAGGCATCAATCTCAGCCTGGGTGTCCAAATGTGAGGTGAACACGTCAGCAGCTGCAATCTTGTTGTCCACGATCGTCTTGTCGCTGCCCAGTGCACCATCGAGAATGCTGACCGCGATGCTTTCGATGTTGAGCGTCCCGTCCTGAAGACCCTTCAAGAAAAAGTCGAGACCAGCGGCGTCGGGCGCGCGGCCAAACAAAGACTGATAGATAGCGGTGACGATTTCTGTGTTTGTTTTACCGTCGTATAGGGCTTTGAATTCTGCGGTTTCCGTCAGGGCGCCAATCATTTTGGAAAGATCTGCGCCATTATTGGTCTCAGTATTCCAGTAAGCCAACCCGCCTGGATCGACCGGACGACCAAAGATTGCGATGTAAATTCCCTGAATAGTCGCCATTTGTAACTCCATCGTACTTTGTGGCTCAATGTGAGACAGACTGGCCGGGGTACAACCCTGCATGGCGGGTCCAAACGTCTCCTCGCGCATCCAATAGTAGAAACTATGATTAATCAATTGTAAAATTTCGCATATAGAGAAAGAAAGTTAACGTGGGCGCCCGGCTGTCGATAGCGACACGGCGTGAGAAGGTGCCTCTTGCGACACCAGACCCGATACAGCCGCCCATGGCGCCACCGTGGGGACTTCGGCGATCAATTCATGGCTTGAAAGCCGCCCCGCGACTTGTTGTGCCAGATGGCGCACGGCAAGCGCCCAGACGGCGCGGCGAAACCGGTCAATCGCCAGTCCGGCAACATCATCGGTCAACCGGTATTTGCGATAGGCGCCAGAGCGCGGGCGATGACTGCGATAGTTGAAGCCATCCACTTCCCGCTCTATCGGGTTTCCATAGGCATCCTGCCCGGGCTGTTTCATGAACCATGCCGGCTTGCCGCCGCGCATCACCATGGTCCGACCCGGCTCATCACCGCGCCAGTCCGGCTTGCGGCCAAGCACGGCGCGGGCGATCAGCATCGCCTGGATTTCCTGTCCGGTCATGGTGGCGAGCCGCGGACGCACCCGCGCGACACATGCGGCCACCAGCCCATCAGAATCCGCCCAGTCAGGAAACGGCGACCAATCCTCGCCGATCGAGATCCGCGCATCGGCAAGGCCCGCCACCGCCTCCCCCACAAGAAGCGCATCCGGGTGCGGATCGCCCTCATCCATGTAAGCCGGCACGACGCCATAGCCGTTGATCGACGCATCGATGACCGTGCCGAGAATGCCGAGCTCATAAACCATGCCCCAGGAAGACGAGGTGGAAGCACCAAGTCCGCCGCCCCGACGCTCCGCCTTCGGCAGCTCATGCCGGTAAGCCCATTCGAGCAACTGGATGATGGCAATCTGTTTCATGGCATTTTGTCCTGTTTCGAGTGCTTGCTTCCCAAATTCCGCCCCTTGCCTCCCATTTTGATCGGCTTGCCTCCCTGATCCCTTTCTGTAGCCTTCGGCTATCCTGTTGTTATTGTTGAATGTTGAAAGAAACGCAGGGTAGGTAGGGAGGATAGGGAGGATAGAGACGGCGTACGCATACAAGGGTTGAACGTGATTGATCCGGTCACCCTGCCCCTTTGAACAAACACGCGCATACGCGCGCGCCGCAATTAACCTCCCTATCCTCCCTAGCCGCGCAAGCCATTGATATCCCAAACCCTTTAGACGGGAGGCAAGCCGGAAAAATCTCCGCTATCCTCCCTCGCTGCCCGCCAACCTCCCGGGGAATGAGGGATTGGCGGCCAGAAATGGGCCTTCCCCCCTGCGAAGGGTACGGGATCACAGGCTCACTGGTTGCCACAACCATCCCCTCCGGGCGGGCTGTCCGCGCCGCGTGGCCTCAGATGTTCCTCGCGCACGGTGATGCCGACATAGCGCGTGGTCGAGGATTTGTGCTTGCGGAAGGCCCGCATCAGACCGTCAGGCCCTTCCCATTGCTTTCGGGCATAGTCGGGAAAGCGCCGCATCAAGGTCGATTTCTTGAATTCCGGCTGGCCCTCACGCGCCGCCCAGTTGGCATAACCGATGCAGATATCGTCGGGCGTCGCGGAATCATGCTCCTGCCCGGTAACGATGCAGGCTGCGCGGATGAACGCCCCTATCGGGTCACTGTCTTCCCGGTACTCGCTGGTTGCCGCCCTCACTCGTTCCGGCACGGCAAGGCCGAGTTCGAGATAATCCAGCGCGCCGCGCACCAGCCAGGCAAACACGCCCTCGCGCTCTGCCCGCAGTTTTTCCGGCAGCAGCCGGTCGATCTTGCCCTGCTCGATCTGGATCTCCCAAGGCACCAGCAGCACCCGTCGCCAGATGCCGTCAGACGTGTCGCGGATCACCGGCTTGTGGTTGCCGACCATGACGATCTTGAACTGCGGGATGACCTCGATGAATTCCTGCTGCAGCCGCCGTACCGGAATGCGTTCGCCGCCTGTCAGGGTCTTGATCAGCGATTCCTTCAGATGCACGCCGCTTTCGGGCTCGCTGGCCGCCACCAGCCGCGCGCCGGGCAACCGGGCAAGGTCAGGCGTGGCCTCGGCGCCCGAGCGCCGACCTTCGCCCGCAAAACTGTCAACCGACAGCGTGACGGCATAATTGCCCATCACATCCGCCGTCAGATCGATGAAGGTCGATTTGCCGTTCCGGCCTGCACCGTAGAAAAACAGCAGACACTGTTCCTTGGTCAGGCCCAGCAGGCTGTAGCCAAAGAACCGCTGCAGGAACAGCCGCACCGCAGGGTCAGGCTGCACCGTCTGGAAAAACTTGTGAAACTCCGGCGCTGGCGCATCAGGCACATAGGTCACCTGGCCGAGTTTGGAGATGTAGTCGCCCGCCCGGTGCGAATCGAGCCGGGCCTCCCAGCGGTAGCGCGGATCGGCCGGATCGCTTTCTTCATCTTCCACCCGCACAAAACGCAAGGTGCCATTGAGGCAGTTGAAGGCATAAAGATCGGTGTTCATGTCGTTGACCATGCGCGCCACATGCGGCGCTGCCTCGGTCAGCTGGTTGTTGATCTTCGAGGTGCCGGCGGAGGATTTGGCAAACCGATGCCGCGCCGAGCGGCGGCCCTTGACGGTCTTGAGCGCTTCGTTGCCCGCCTCCTCGGTCTGTTCGAGCTCCAGCCAGCGCTGCGACCTCTCTGCCGACCAGTCCTTGGCCGGGCGGCCCATCTTGATCCGCTCCTTGCGTGCCGTCTGGCCCGCCTCGATCAGCCTCGCCTCTTCCTCGGTCGCTGACATGGCCATGGCCTCGTCATCGATGAACTCGGCAACCTTCTGCGCGAGCGGCCGTACCACCGAGCCGTCCTCGTCTTCCTTCCAGTGCTTGCCGTCAAAGCCATGCCAGCCGACGCGCGCCACATGCAGAATGCGGTTGCCATAGCGGATCAGAAGCCGCCGCCCGTTTCCGATGTCGGTCTCGGGCTCGCAGGCGCATTCGGCGAGCTTCTCTTCAGCCGTCAGTTCCGGTGTATCCGGATCGGGCTGCGAGGGAGAACTCACGGACCTGGGAGCAACTGGACCTGATGTGGGGTCCGGGCTTTCCTGCGCCGGCTCGGCTCCGACGTGCTGGTGGTTCATCGCATCGAGATGCGCTTGGACGGCCGCGGGGAGTTTGACATGCTTGTTCACGCTGCCTCGCCCCGATGCGCCTGGAGAATAATTTCGGCCCAGTCATGCCCTCGCGGCGGCCAGACGGTGCCAACCTCGATGCCGGGCGCGATCAGCCTGGCGCGGGCCTCGGCGCGGGCCATGTGGGCGGCGGTCCAGACCGGTTCGGAATCGCCATCACCGAGAAACAGTAGCTCACGCACGTGAGGCCCAAGCGGGAACCCCTCGTCCAGCCGCTCCGGGTCCGGCTCCGGACTCGGCATCATCACCGGCCGGGCAACACCGTTCGCATTGAGTTTCGTGTCGGTCGGATGGGCGAAGCGCCCGGTGCGGGCAGCAGCGCCCGCCAGGTTGCCGATGTCGCCGGCTGCGGCATAGAAGGTCGAAAGCGCCGTAGCCTTGTCATCGTCCAGTTCGGCCGCGAACCAGGCGGCGACGTTCTCGATCCCCTCACCCACAACCCAGCGCGGGGCGCTCATTTCGCCCGCGATCGGCAGCAGCCCGCCCTTCTTCGAGCCGCGCATCTTCTTGGCAGGCAGAACTTGCCCGCTATCGGGACAGACCAGATGTGGCCGAAACTTCGGGCCTACGCGCAGATCGATCCATGTCTGGTGGATGCCGATCAGCTGGCCCGCACCATCGACAAAGGGCAGCACCATGGCCGGGCCGCACCAGATGTCGCGGGCAAAGCCGCGCTCGTCCTTTCCATGCCAATATGTGAGTTTTGGCTCGAACCTCACCGCCTTGCAGCAATGGGCCCCGGCCTCGATCGACAGGCCCGAGCGGAGCCGGAGATACTGAAAAGCCGGAGCACGCGATGAGGAGTCGGCCGCCTCGTAGATGCCCCGGCACCGGCCGAGTTCCCTTTCGCGGAAATCGCCCGCCTGCTTCTCGCGCTCCGCCGCCTCGGTCTCGGCCCGGGCTTTCAGCTTTTGCGCTTCGGCCTCGATCTCGGCTCGTCGTTCGTCGGTCAGCTGTTCGGCCCCGTCCGGCACCGCCTCGCCCAGCACCGCGCCGCAGGCTTCGAGAAACTCCCCGCGGCGGCTCACTTCAAGTCCATGCAGATGCGCGGCCATGCCGATCGCATCATTGCCGCCGATGGCGCCGCCCCGGCAGTTCCACTTGTTCTTGGCCGTGTTGAGCGCAAAGCGGTCCTTGCCGCCGCAGCGCGGGCACGGCATGGCCTGCTCGGCTCCCCGGCCCTTGAGCACGAGCCCGAGGCGAGGCGCGGCTTGCGCGATGGACACTTCACGGGCGCGGACGACGAAAAGCTCGAGGATCTCGGTCATTCCGCAGCCTCCGCGCTCTCGCCGCGCACTGCCGACAGGTCATCGGGCGCTGCCACGCGCAGGCGGCCGATGCGGACAAGCGCATCGATGGCCTGGTCAAGATCGTAGACGTGAGGCTCCGCGCGCACCCAGCTTGCCCGGCCGTGGGTGATGAAGGGCGTGCCGGGGCGTGTGCCGCGCAGCTGATAGGCGGAAGTGATGCAGCGCACATTCTCCAGCCTGTCCGGCCGCAAGCCGTGCGCGATTGCCGCCTGGTGACAGTGCCACAGCGAGGGCGCGATGATGTAGAGCGGGCGCTGCGCGGAGGTGATACGGACCATCATGGCTTGCCCCTCCGCCCAGCCGCAACCAGAACATCCTCGACCAGCGCATCAAGGCGGCACCTGCCGGCAAGGGTAATCGTCACCTGTGGCGGCAATCCCGGGCGGAGCTTGCGGCGCACCCATTTGCGGCTTTCGAGCTCGCGAAAGCGCCTTCGGGCCGTTTCAAGACCGAAGCCACAGGCCTGGCAGAGCACGTCGAATGTCATGTCGAACGGGTGCTCGCGACCACTGCCGGCTTTCGCCCTCAGCGCATCGACCGCCAGCAACGCCTCATCGAGCGCCCGCTCCACCGCCATCTTCGGCACCGGACGTCTTAGCAGGTCAGACCCCGGCTTTCGCTTGGTCTCATCGGGCTCGCCACGCGGCGCGATCGGCCGGCAGCGCATATCCCGGATCGCTTCGATGCTGCCCACATCCATGGCCAGCGCCTTGGCAATGTCTTCCAGCCCCTCGCCTGCTTCCAGCATCAGATTGACCGCTGCCTTGCGCTCGGCAGGCTCCATAGCTTCGAAATTCGGCGCGATGGACGCGGGATCGCCGAAATATCCGGCGGGCAACCGCGACGGGATGTGCGGAAACGGACCGACAAACCATGAGCTTCCGCAGCCGTTCATCGCATCACTCCCGGAGGTACCGGCCGCAGCCCGGTGTGCTGACGCACAAGATCCAGAACCTTCGCAACCCGCGCCGGGTGCAACGATGTCGCCGCGCCGATCTCATCATGGTCGAAGCCCGCCTGCCACAATGCGCAGATGGCGAGTTGCTTGATCTCCGACGGGTAGCCGAGCGACGGAGCGCCGACGTGAAGATGGATGCTCATGATACCCTCCGTTCACTGATCACCATGCCGCCCACGGCGGCTGCGAGGCTTGAATCAAGACCGGTCTTCGCGTGGTTCCGCGCAGCCCATTCGGCCAGTTTGTCGAGATCCTCGGCCGACAGGCCGACGAGATCGCCCAGCCCCCGCCGCTCGATGAAGGCCCACTCAAGCGCCGAGCGGAACTTGCGCGGCTCGAACCATGATCCGATCACCTTCGCGCCGGAAGGCAGCGATCTCACCTCGTCGATGCGGGTTATCACCCGGCACCAGGACGGCGCCGCCTCGACACCGAGCACGGCAAGAATCGCGCGCCGCGGGTGATTGGTGATGATGGTGAGGCGGGGAGTCATTGATTTACCCGTCTTGCTTTGAGCCGGACCGGGGCGGGCTGCGCCGTGCGGTTGATGGTTTCGAGCGTGATGACCTTAAAGCCGCAGGAGACGCACACCCGCCGCCGGCGCTGGCCGCCATGGGCCGGGCGGCTGTCAACGGTCTTGAACATGCGCTTGCCGCAGCCGGGGCAATGCAGGCCTGTGGGCTTTTCCTCGTCGATCATCGCCCTTCGCTCGCAGCTACAGATGCAAACCTCACGGCTGATGTCCGCTCAAAGCCCGCCCTGCCCTCGACCGCATCCATGGCGGCAACATCAGCGAGTGGAAGACGGCGACCGGCTGTGTGGAACGAGGGCACGGCAGCGCCCGGAAAGGCATCCGGCCAGCCGGGCCGGCGGCGGAGAAGCGCGACAGCTCGCCCTCCGCCGCCCCTTGCTGCCGACAAGAGGTCTCGGTCCCGTCCGCAACAAAATGGTCGATCCGTGAGAGACATCACTTGCCCTCCCCGGCGACGACCTTGAGGTCGCCTGCCCGCACGTGGGCGAGCGTCCGCCGCAGATCCGACAAACCCCGCTCGAGCACCGAGACCGCGCGATCGACATTGAGAGCTTCTGCAGGCGTCACCGTGCCATCGGCCAGCGCCAGCGCGCCGGCGCTCATCACCTCGCCCGCATGGCGCACGGTCTCGGCATAGGCCGACAACACATCGGCATTGCGCTGGCCGCGTTCGGTTTCATCTGAAAGCCTGCGGCCGTTGAGCTCGGCCATCACACTGGTGATCAGCGCGACGCCGCAATTCTCTTCCAGCATCAGTACCGCGTTGATCGGCATCAGGTCGGTGTCCTGGGCGTTGTTCCAGCGGCCGACATGGCTTTTCGAGATCGAAGTAATCTCGGCCACGCGTTCGATGCCGCCCGACAGATTGATCAGATCGCGCTGTGCCGCCTTGATGCGGTAAAACCAGGCATTCTTGAGCATCTTCTGTCCTCGCGCTGTCGCCTTCGGCTTCGCTCCGGACGGGGCGCGGAACGATCCGCGACGCCCGGTCGGGCTTGCCGCCTGCGGCGGTTGTTGGCGTCCAGGCCCCCTGCTTCATGAGCCAGGACAAAGCTTTCCCGTTCCGGGAAAACCCCGTTCACTTTCCCGTAGTGGGAAAGACGTTCATCTGGTTTGATCAGGCCAGTTAAGGCGGCCCGGTCGAAGCCGAGAAAAAGGCAAGAGCGGCCGCTCGGATGCTCCGGCGAAACCGGGCTTTCACATCCTCAACCCGCGCGCGGATCGTCTCACGGACACCTCGCCACCAGAAAAGAAAGGAATCCCGATGCCGATAGATCCGATTGGGGTGCAGCTCTTCAGGGCCGAAACAGAAACCCTCGTACTCAAACAGGCCCTGCGTGAGGTCGTGCGGGTATTTACCCGGCTTCAGCCCGATGCCCTCGAGGAAGTTGGGCGGAATCTCACTATAGCACTCGAAGCCAAGTCGTTCGGCCAGGTCCGTCTTCCAGACGTTTTGTTTACAAATTCCGTCGATGAAAAGCAGCTGCGCCAAGCCACGAAGACGGAGGCTATCAAGACCATGCAGGAAATCCTGCGCTCCGCCTCGAAGGGCCGCCGCCCGTGACCTGCGCTCCTCGGCATACCAGTCGGACGCGCCAACAGCCTGCTTCTCATGCCAAAGCGCCAGCCGTTCGGAAAGGCACCACACCCGACGTCGTCGAACGCGCTCAAGATCGCGGCGGCTGTGGCCGGTGGCAAAGGCGGAAAGCGCATCATCAAGACGGCGGAAGAGCGAGCGGGTCATTCAGCAGCCTCCGGACACAACTCATCCGCAGCTCCAAGTTCCGCTGCCTCCTGAAGGACTTTAAGCAATCGGAGGGCCGGACCGCGAATACGCTGTCCACTTTCCATGCGTGAAACTGTCGAGCGGTCGACGCCAAGGTATCTCGCAAGGCGTTCTTGCTTCCACTCCAGCTTCTGACGAAGCCCCTGAATGTCGAAGTGTGTCTCCATGCCAACATGGTGTGCATAACGCACTTCCAAATGTCAAGGCGAAATGCACACTGACTTGAGGCAAAATGCACATCATGACTTTCGATGATCGACCCGATACATCCAAGCGATTGGAACAAGCCCGCATCGCTGCGGGGTTTGCCGAAGCAAAAAGCGCGGCAGCATTCTTCGGCTGGAAATATGACACCTATGCCCAGCATGAGAACGGGACGCGCGGTATAAGCCGAGCCGCCGAACGGTATGCGCGGGCGTTCAAGGTTAGCCTCGCATGGCTACTTACCGGCGAAGGCAATGGACCGTTAGCGGAATCGGACAACGAGGGGTTGACGAAGTCGGCTGTGCCGGTTGGATATATCAGCGTAAAAGGCAAAGTAGCCGCCAACAGTTGGATGAATGTGGATGACATGGACTTTGGATATGACGACCAAGAGCATGTCCCCAGCGTCGGCAACTACCCGATAGACTGGCAGTTTGCCCTGAAGATTGAGGGCAATTGCCTTAATAAGATTGCCAACCACGGCGACATCCTCGTCTGCGTGGACACTATAGCCTCCGCCATCGACATTGAACCTGGCGATCTCGTCATCGTCGAGCGCAGCCGCTACGATGGCGAGATGGTCGAACGAACCGCCAAGCGGGTTCGTATGACATCTGAAGGTTACGAACTCTGGCCGGAGAGCACCGACCCCCAGCACCAAGCTCCGATCAAGCTGACCGGCGGCGCAGATGGCGAGACCGTCCGCGTCATGGGTAAGGTCCTCTGGATCCTGCGCAAACCCTAATTTTAACAACTTAACCATTAGCCCGATTCGCTTAGGCGCAATCAAAGTGTGCGTTTTGCACTTTTATGATTGACATTTTAGTGTGCGTTAAGCACACTTCTCTCCGTTGCCTCACGGTTATTTTTGCACAATGGGCCAGATCACCGTGGCGAGCCGGTTAAGCGCAAGTGCTCAACCCGGCCAACATATTTGGAGAGAACAATGATCCGTTACCAGGCCACGCCACCCCGGCCACCGACCCCACCCTGCCACACCTTGCTCGTCGACCGCATGGCGAGCGACATGCGCGAGATGGCCTTTGCCGGGCAGAATGTCAGCACCGAAACGCTGGTGCAGCGCGGCTGGACGCTGCCGACGGTCAAGCGCCTGTCGGCCGAAGCCGTCGCCCGCGCCCGCCGCCAGAGCGTGCGGAGGGTGGCATGAGAACCACCTCCCTCACCATCATCGACGGCACCCGCCTCACCCAGGAGCGCGCCCGCGCAGCCCGCGGCACCGATGCGCCGGCACTGGCTTCCCTTGGCGCGATTACCCTGTTCTTCATCGCGGCGGGTCTCGTCGCGATCGCCATGGGAGCGTGAGCCCCGATCATGACCGACCTCACCCGCATATTCATCCCTGGCCCCAGCGACGAGGCCAATGCGCGGCTGTTTGCCGATGCACTGGTCGAAGGCTCCGACGCCGCACAACGCGCCGCGCGCGAGGACGCTAGCCATCTGGCCGCCATGCTGGACCGGTTCACCGAGATTTCGCCCCGGCTCTGGGCGGCAATGCAGGGCGACATGCGCCGCCTCATCGACGAAGCGCGGGCGCAGCGCGGCTATGCCGACATGGCCGACATCACCCGGCAGGGTTACTCGGAAGAGGCGATCGAGCTCTATCTCGCGCGCCAGACCCCGAAAAGCGCCCCGGCGCAGGCTGAAGGGGATGCGGCATGAGCCTCTCCCGCCTTGCCCCGGAACCGATCTGGTCCTTCCGGCCCGATGGCTCGGTGCGCGATCTGGCAGCGCCCGACCCGGCGGAAATCGATTTTTTTGCCATGGCCAATGCGCTGTCAAAGATCGCCCGGTTCAACGGCTCCAATCCCGGCGTGGCCTATTCGGTGGCGCAGCATTCGGTGATGGGCGCGGAAGCCGTGTTCAACGAGACCGGCGACGACCGGCTGGCGGCCTTCTTCCTGCTCCATGACGGCGAGGAACATTTGCTCGGCGACAAGCCGACGCCGGCGCAGCGGCTGCTGGTGGCGACGATCAGTGACGCCAGCGAGATCTCTGGCGCAAGCGCCAACTATTGTTGGCACCTGATCAAGCAGAAATGGCGCGAGGCCGGATGGCTGGCCGCCGGGCTCGGTCTGCCAAGTGTAGCGCAGCAGGACCTAATCGACGACTACGATCGCCGCACGTGCAACGCGGAAATGTTGGCGCTGTTTGGCCCGGCGGCCCGCGCCCAGGCGATCCCCGTTTCCCACGTCGCCCCGCTCAAACTCAAGGGCGGCATCAAGCCCTGGGCGGCGATGAAGGCCGAGGAGCGCTTCATCGCCTGCGCCAAACGCTTCATCGGCGAAGACCTGCTTCAAGACCAACGCTCATGTCACGCCGCCCATGTGGCGCTCACCGGAAAGGACTGACCATGCACCGACCACAAGGTCTTCGCCGTATCCTCGGCCTCGGCTCCGCCATCGCCGGGCTGGCCGCCGTCGTGCCGCTCGGCGCGCCGGCCCACAGCATGAGCGAGAAGAAGCACGAGCGCCGATTTGCCCGCCACACGCACAGGCCGAAGCACTACGACTCGATGCGCTATTCGGGCAAACGCAAGCGCCCGTGCGGCACGTTCAGCAGGCTGAAAAAGACCGAGCGGCTGCTGGCGAAGCTCGCAGCGGAGGCGCGGTCATGAAGCTTGAAGATCTCGACAGGATCCGCGAGTTGGCGGAGACGCTCGATTTCAATTCCACCTTGCTCAAGCGGCTGTCGGCGACAGCGCCGCGGCTGGTCATTGGGCACGGCCGGGATGCGATCCAGTTCACAATGCCGCCCTCGATAATGACGCTGGTCACAGAAAGCATCAGCGAAACCCTGACCGAGACCATCATGGAAACCGAAGCCGAGTTGACCGCCCTTGGCATTGATTTCAGCGCGAAGTCCGCGACCTTGATGACGACATTCCATTCTA
The DNA here is from genome assembly GCA_020637795.1 of Hoeflea sp. GTDB lineage: Bacteria > Pseudomonadota > Alphaproteobacteria > Rhizobiales > Rhizobiaceae > Hoeflea. Next base: position 161,928 of record JACKJT010000001.1, read on the forward strand.
GGAGAGAGCAAGGCCATGGAAGCGACAGTGCACAAGATCCCGGTTCGTGACGAGCGTCAGTCCGAGGCCTTCCCGCCCGAGGAAACCGGAGAGAGCGCTGCGATGGCCGTGGCGCGCGATCAGCTAAGGTCTCTTGTTGAGCGCATTGAACGCCTTGAGGAAGAGAAGAAGACCATCGCCGACGACATCAAGGACGTCTATGGCGATGCGAAGGCAAACGGGTACGACACCAAAGTCCTGCGAAAAGTGATTGCGATCAGGAAGCAGGATCAGAATGATCGGCTGGAACAGGAGGCCATTCTGGACACCTATCTTCACGCGCTCGGAATGGCACCTGAGCCGGGAGAGGGTGCTTGACAGTATGACCCCGCTCTTGACACCGGCACGGGCCGCAGCCTTTCTTTCAATATCGATCGACACGCTCAACGCGATCGTCGCGCGGGGGGATCTGCCTTTCGTCGAGGTGGGCGCGGGCGACAAGCGACCGCGGCGGCGGTTCGATCCGGCCGACCTTGAGGCCTATGTGGGAGAGCGCAAATGTCGATCTGGAAACGGCCGGGACAAGACACATGGTCCTACGACTTCACAGTCCGGGGTCACCGATATTCAGGAAATACTGGCGCAACGTCGAAGCGCGAAGCGGAACGGACAGAAGCCAGGCTCAAGGAAGACGCCCGAGCGCAAGCCCGAAAACAGGCAGGCCAATCGGCGCTCGGATTAACGATCGGCGCTGCGGTGTCCCGCTACTGGCTTGAGACTGGTCAGCACCATGCTAATGCGGACAACACCCTCACCGATCTCGCCTGGCTGGAACGTCATTTCGGCAAGACCCGCCTGCTGACCTCGATCACCAATCAGGATGTTGCCGCCATGGTAGCGAGCCGGCGCGCCGAGAAGGTGGCGCCGGCAACAGTGAACCGCACCGCCACGGCCAGGCTGCGCGCGGTCATGACCCGCGCGCGCGACTTATGGGATGAACGAGTTCCACATATTACGTGGAAAAACCATATGTTGCGAGAGCCACAGGAAGTAATACGTGAACTCACAGCCGACGAGGAGAGTGCACTGTTCGGAGCTCTGGCACCCGGCTACCGTGAGCTGGCGCGCTTCTCGCTGTTGTCGGGCTGCCGCATGGCAGAGTGCTTGGATCTCGAATGGCGGCATATCGACTGGCACGGCGAATACATCGTGATCACTGGCAAGGGAGACAAGACCAGGCACGTGCCACTTTCGGCCGCGTTGCGCACCCTGCTCTGGCCCCTGCCCAGGGCGCATGGCCGCGTCTTCACACATCAGATCCGGCGTGGATCAGTCCGTCACGCCCGGGGCGATATCGCTCCGGTGGAGGAAGAGGCCTTGAACAGCCATTTCGCCCGAACGTGCAAGAAGTCCAAGATCGTCGGCTTTCGCTTCCACGATCTGCGACACACCTTCGCCACACGCTTCCTGCGAGCCACCGGTGACATGCGCGCCCTGCAGCTGATCCTCGGTCATTCAAGCATCGAAACAACGATGCGCTATGCCCACGTGACGGCCGCCGACGCCAAGCGTCGGATGGATGCCATGGCGGCTGCAACGATCCCCACTGAAAGCTCCACAGGAGATTCCGGCAAGGACGCTAAGTTCGCGAAATAATTGGATTAATCGGATCGGGAAAGTCGCACCCCCAGACAAGTGCGCTACCGGGCTGCGCTACGCTCCGACTGGGGACAGGGCTTAGATCATCAGTGTTTGGCGGGCAAGAGCAAAATCACCCAGCAGTCGGAAAAACCGGGAAAAGCCCGACAAGCCCTCAGTCGTCGAATCCGAGGAACCGGGTCATATTCTCGACCGGGCGGCGGCGGGAGACGACGGAATTGGCGACGAAATCCTCGTCGGGCCAGCCCAGCGCCACGCAGGTCAGGATCACCTGATCCTCGGGGATGCCGGCCACCTCGCGCACCACCGGGCTCTGCATGATGCCCTGGCCGTTGATCACAGCGCCGAGCCCCCTGCTCCAGGCGGCGAGCACCAGACCGTAGGTCATGGCGCCGGTGTCGAAATGGGCGATGGTGTTGCCCAGCAGGCTGCGGTCGAAGCAGACGACGACCGAGACCGGCGCGTCGAACTGGCGGAAGCCACGCATCACCCAATCCTGCCGGCGTTCGGCGTCATGACGTTCGATCCCCATGGCTTCAAACAGCTGCACGGCGATCTCGATCTGGCGCTTGCGGTGCTCGCCCTCATAGGCGGCATAATCCTCGATCTCGCGGCTGGGAGTGACACCGCCCAGCATGCGCTCGGTGTTACCCCTGCGCACGCGTTCGAGCGGTTCGCCGGTCAGGACGTGCAGATGCCAGGGCTGGGTGTTCATCGACGAGGGCGCGCGGTTGGCGAGCGCGATCACCTCTTCCAGCAATGCCTGCGAAACCGGTCTGTCGAGAAAACCACGGATGGAACGCCGTTCCTGCATCGCCTGATCAAGGTTCATGAAATTGCCTTCTGGCTGGAAAGGGACCGGACCGGACGGCCGAGCGAGGCTCCACCGGTACCCGATACCGCGGGCGATTTCAAATGGCCGCTTCGCGCGGAGCAGCCCGATCCCGCGCCGGTTCCGGCGGCATTGCCGGAACGCTTACCCAAGGCGTCGCCAGGCAAACGGTTTGCCTCATGAAGGATGGCAACGAGCCGGCACAAAGATGCAGACCGCTAAATATGTCAGTTTATTAGCAAGAGATTTTTTAACCCCTGCTGCTAGTTTCAAGGCAAGAACGAAGTCACCAGAGGTGATTGAGAACGATCGAAATTGTTCTGTTTTCGAGCCTTTGCCAGAGACACCGAGATCGGCACATGCATAAAAAACCTTCCTTCAAACGGGACACATCCGGAAATTTTGGACTGACTTTTAGTATCCTCGCGGTTCCGGCCGTTTTGGCAGGCGGACTTGCGGTCGATTACGTCGGATTGAGCGTCGAGCGGAGCGAGCTGCAGAACGCGGCCGATGCCGCAGCCCTTGCCGTCGCCCGCGAGGGCAAGATCAGCCAGCAGAAGGCAGAGGAAATCGCCCGCAGCATCGTCAACGCCAATTACGGCTTCTCCGCCGCGCAGGTTTCCGTCAACCTGGAAGACGGAGTTGCGGGCGCTCAGGCAACCGTTGAGCGGCCGCTGGTGTTCGGCGGCGTCATGGGCAAGAAGACCATGCCGGTGACCGCATTTGCGGAGGCAACCTATGCCTTCACCAAGTACGAGATCGCGCTTGTGCTCGACACCACAGGATCGATGGCCGGCGGCAAGCTGACGTCCATGCAGAACGCGGTGATCGGGCTGGTTGACGGCATGATGGACCTCGGCATGCAAAAGGATCAGATCAAGTTCGCCCTCGTGCCCTATGCCGGGTTCGTCAATGTCGGGCCGGAATATGGACCGGAGATCAACGGCGCCGGCAAGGTCAAGAAACCGGCGGCCGCATGGCTTGATCAGGACGCCAAGGCACCGATCCCGCAATCGGACCTGCCGTCGGAGTTCAGCCGGTTCGCCATGTTCAGGCACCTCAAGGTCGATTGGCCCGGCTGTGTCGAAACCCGTGTCGCCAATGGCAAGGCCCTGCATGACATCGATGATACGGTTCCGGATCCGACAGACAAGCTCTCGCTGTTCACGCCGTTCTTCGCTGTCGATGAACCAGACAACCCTTACAAGTATCCCAACTCCTATCTGCCGGATGCGGGCAAGAGCATGGGCAAGAAGAATGCATCGGAAGCAGACAAGGAAGACCAACTGGTCCGCTACGGCCGTACCGGCAAGTATGTCAAACCCAAGAATACCGATGACGCCATCGCCCAAGTGATGAAATGGAAGAAGCCGAAGACAGACTTTTCGCCCTCGAGTTTCTACTCCAACAAGAAAGATCCGAAAGGACCCGGCTTCGGTTGCGAAGTGGAGCCGCTGGTGCCGTTGACCGATAACGCATCCGAAATCACCACCACCGTGAAGAAGCTTAAGGCCAACGGCTCGACCAACATGCTTGAAGGCGTGATGTGGGGATGGCGGGTGCTGTCGAGCCGCGAACCGTTCACCGGCGGCGCCAACGAAAGCGACAGCTCGGTCGAAAAGATCATGATCTTCCTGACCGACGGGCAGAACTCGTTCGGCAATCTGAACAACGATCTCGGGTCCGGCTACACCAGCATGGGCTATCTGGTCGACGGGCGGCTGGACAATCTCACCGCCGCCTCGTCCGGCCAGACCAACGATGCGCTGGACAAGAAGACGCTGGCGGCCTGCACCAATGCGAAAGACGACGGCATCGAGATCTACACGATCCGCCTGGAAGAGCCGGACATCGGCACCGGCAACCTGCTTTCGGAATGTGCGACGAGCATGAGCCACTATTTCGATGCGCCCTCGCGCAGTCAGCTTGCGCCGATCTTTGACACCATCAAGAAGGGCGTGGTCAAACTGCGGCTCACCTCCTGAGACCAACCTGTCGAGGTCACTCCCTTGACCTGCCAAACGGCCGGGATCAGTTGGCTGATCCCGGCCCTTTCGTGAGGAAAGCATGCCCTGGCAGCTTGCGCCGGCATGCGAATAATAAAACCCGGGCGGGCGCGCCGCGTGCGGTGGCGTCAACCCTTGCGCCCACCCGGATAAACCGCAGGTCGTTAGGCTTCCCCGGCGGTTTTGGAGTTCAGAACGAAGACATTGTCGCTTCGTTCCGAGAACGCGAGTTTCATTTTCAGCCGCAACAGCGCCTCGAGATTCGAATCCGAAACCCTCGAAGGCTCCTCGCCCTCCCAGTCGAGCGCGGTCTGCAGGACTGCCATGTTGATCAGGCGGCTCAAATCACAGAGCTTGAGGCGATCGGCCTCCTCCCGGCAGGTCACGAGCGTGCGGATGATCCAGGCATAGGTGTTGGTGTCGGCAGTCATCGATGATCCCTTCACGCCTGCCAGGCTTGCGATTCATGATGCCGGAGTGCCGATGCCTCAAGCGGTCCCGGCGCATGCCAGGCTCCTTCGGGCCGTATCAGGCGATAGGGATCATCCTTGAGCGACAGCGCGGTCGGCGACGGCTCGATGTCGTCCACCATCTCGACAAAGACGTGATCGGAGAAGGCAAACGGGGCGCCGTTCTCCTTGAGCTTGAAGCCGAAGTGCTGCCAGAAACCGAGGTAATCCTGCCGTGCACGGCCGTAGATGCGCCGGAAACCCTTTTCCCGGCACAGGGCCACGCTGGCCCGCACCAGCTGAAACGCGGTGCGGGAGGTGCGGAACTCGCGGCGCACGGCAAGGCGCTCAAGCTTGGCGAAATCGCCGAAGAACCGCAGCCGCATGCAGCCGGCAGGCTCGTTGTCGACCAGCGCCAGTAGATGGGTGGCGGCAAGATCGTTGCCGTCGAACTCTTCGTCATAGGGACAGGCCTGCTCGCCGATATAGACCGCAGAGCGGACGGCGGCGACGCGCATCATGTCTTCCAGGCCGTTGACCACCCGGATCCCGGTCGGACGCAGGACGGGGTCGTAGGTGGAATAGCTCGGCTGACGCGACGCAAGCGTCTCGGGCCGGCGCGGGATCATGTAGAAATCCTCGCGGAGCTGGCCTTCGTGCCAGACTCCCTGCTCAAACCCGCGCCGAACCATGGCGCGATGACCGCGCAAGGTGAACGAGGTGGAAATGATGTCAGCCTGGGCGTAGTGGGGAGAATCAAACCGGTCCATCACCCGGTTGATGCCGGCGGCCAGAACGCCCGGTGTGAAGCTTGCCCAGACATAGATCGCGGCGGGGCGTTCATGCTGGCTGACCAGATACTCGTTCTGCGGATCAAGCAGGTTCAGCGATCCGTCGAGCAGCGCCGAGCGGCCTGCTTCGTTGAGCAGCAGGGCGGACATGAAGCCTTCCGGCCGGGATCTGCCGCGGCGGGTGAACAGCCACACCGCGTCGGCGTTTTTCTCCGCGACGCGAATGACCGTCTCCGGTTCGGCCAGGCGGCCGATGATCTTGCCGGCGGCTTCAAGCAGGCGCGGCACTTCGGCCTGCTCCAGCCGGTTGGTCACGCTGACCATGGCAGCGGCGCGATGCATGCGCTCGGCTTCGAGGGCCGCCTCGGCGGCCAATGCACTTGCATTTATTGGTGAAAGACTATTTTGTGGTGTAGCTGACATGGCAGGGAACCCCTTTTTATCGGGATAACCTAGCCGCGCCGGTCCGATTTGACTTTGGCAAAAAATGTAACAGAGAGTTCCACCCATGGAACACCAATGGCGCAACGCCGATTGGAACAGCATCAGGGTCTTCCTGGCCGTGGCGAGACTGTGCAGTTTTCGCAAGGCATCGGAAGAGCTCGGCATGTCCGTCAACACGGCGCGGCGCACCATTTCCCGTCTCGAGGACCAGCTTGGCTATCTGCTCCTGTTTCGCGAAGCCGAGGGTGTGCGGCTGACCGACGAAGGACGCAGGGTGGTGCTCGCGGCGCGCGATGTCGAAAGCTCGGTGTCCGACATGTGGCGCGTGGCGGCGATGGCCGAACGCGAAGCAACCGGACCGATCCGGCTCGCCATCACCGAGGGCCTGGGCAGTTTCTGGCTCACACCGCGGATTGTCGACTACATGAACGAAACCGGCGCGCAGAACCGGATCGAACTGCAATGCGCCATGCGCTCGGTCGATGTGCTGCGCCTGGAAGCTGACATCTCCGTGCAGCTCGAGATGCCCAACCGGCCCGAGCTGAAGGTCAAGCGACTCGGCTACCTGCACCTGACCCCGTTTGCCAGCACCTCCTATCTCGAGCAGTTCGGGCGGCCGAAAAGTGTCGCCGACATGGTCAATCACCGGGTGGTTGAACAGCAGACCGACCAGTTGCGCGGCTACGAGCTTGACAAGGTCTTCGGACCCAAGATCGCCGAACGCATGGTTCGGATGAAGACCAATTTCTCCTCTGCGCATTACTGGGCCGTGGCAAAGGGCGCAGGAATCGGGCTGATGCCGAACTATGCCAGGGCAATCGGCGGCGATGTGGAATATGTCGATCTTGGCTTCGATTTCCGGGTCGAGATCTGGCTTGCGACGCATCCCGAAGTGGCCAAGAGCGCGCGGCACCGGGGATTCATCGATTTCCTGACCGACAGTTTCGACGACCGGAAGTTCCCCTGGTTCGGGCCCGAGACGATGAACCCCAAGGAAATCGAGAAGCAGTTTACGCGCGAGGATCTAAAATCCTATTTCGAGGGGTTCACGGCCCGCTCATGACATTGCGCCGCCTCTCCCGACCTGATCCGGAAATCGTGACCCTGGCGACGCAGGACGAACACGACCGCATCGCCATGGTCATCATGCAACTGGAAATGGCTCTGGCCCTGGCCAAGGCAAAAGGGCTTGCGCAACTTGAAGCGCATCTTGAGGCCGCGATCGCCGAAGCGCGAAGCCTGCATGACAGATTGCTGAACTAGAGTCCGGCTTGCCCGAACGAAAACTGCCTGGGCCTGCATGAAAAACCAGCTCCTGCGAGAGTGTCCGATTTTCTGTGTATCCGTGATCTGGTTCATGCTTCCTGAGAGGAGCAATGACGATGACGATTTCCAAGGAACTGCTGGACGAACTTCTGAAGGGCTGCGAGCGGCCTGAAGACCTTCTCGGCGATGCCGGGCTGATGAAAGAACTCAAGATCAAGCTGATGGAGCGGATGTTGGGTGCCGAGTTGACGGCACATCTGGGCTATGAGGAGGGCAAGGATGCGCCACCTGGTCAGTCCAACAGGCGCAACGGCACAGCCGGCAAACGCCTGAAGGGCCAGGATGGCGAGCTGCCGATTTCAGTACCCCGAGACCGGGATGGCAGTTTCCAGCCGGAGTTGGTCAAGAAAGGTCAGACCCGGATCGATGGCATGGATGACAAGATCATCGGCCTCTATGCCGCAGGTTTAACCGTTCGCGACATCCGCGCCCATCTTGAAGATGTCTACGGCCTTCAAGTTTCGCCGGACCTGATCAGCCGGGTCACCGACGCTGTTCTGGATGAGGTTCGTGAATGGCAAGGCCGGGCGCTGGAGCGGATGTATCCCATCGTCATTTTCGACGCCCTGCGAGTGAAGATCAGGGACGCCGACAGCCGCATGGTCAAGAACAAGGCGGTCTACGTGGCGCTGGGCGTCACGCGGGACGGCGTCCGCGAGGTTCTTGGCCTCTGGATCGCCGAGAATGAAGGGGCCAAGTTCTGGCTCTCGGTGATGAACGAGTTGAAGAACCGTGGCGTCCAGGACATCCTGATTGCCGTCGTGGACGGGCTCAAGGGCTTTCCCGAGGCGATCACCGCTGCCTTTCCGGAAGCCTCGGTCCAGACCTGCATCGTGCATCTGGTGCGCCATTCCCTGAACTTCTGCAGCTGGAAAGACCGCAAGATCGTGGCTGCCGATCTGCGCCGGATTTACGGTGCCGCTACCGCCGATCAGGCCGCCGATGAACTGGATGCGTTCGAGGAAAAATGGGCCGGAAAATACGCTTCCATCGCCCCGGCCTGGCGGCGGGCATGGCAGGAGGTGATCCCGTTCTTTGCCTTCGATCCGGCTATCCGCAAAATCATATACACAACGAACGCCGTGGAAAGCCTGAACCGGGTCATCCGCAAATCCATCAAGACGCGTGGCTCGTTTCCGACCGAGGAGGCCGCGACCAAGCTGATCTATCTCGCCATCCGCAACTTCGAGAAAGGCGGCCGCAATGTCCGAGAATGGTTTGCAGCCAGAAACCAGTTTGCTATCATGTTCGGCGAGCGCTTCAACGCGTGACCGTATCTGAAACCCGCATGGGCCAGGCCAGATACACAGAGTTCATGACACTCCCGCTCCTGCATGGAAATGCCCGGGCGAACGCCGCCGCGGCCAGCCTCAGCGCACCTGGTCGAGCAGACGCTTGCATTCCAGCAGATCGTAGAGGGCTTCCTGCAGCAGCGCACGGTCATCACGTTTCAGCCCGCCTGCCCCGCTCTCCGGTGCTTCCACCTCGGCCTTGCCGGCATCGCCGCCCAGTCCGAAAAACCGGCGGGTGGAAGGCAGTCTCGGCTTGCCGAGCAACTGATCCTCTTCAGCCGCAGGCGCACGGGCGGCAGGCTGGTCTTCCATCATCGCGGCCGAGAGTGCCTCCACCGCAGCCATGTCGCCACTGCCAATGGCAATGACGAACTTGTTGCCGTTCTGTTTGAGCAGCTTCTGGACGCCCTTGATCGTGTAGCCCTGATCATAGAGGAGGATGCGGATCCCCTTGAGCAGCTCGATGTCGTCGGGACGATAATAGCGCCGGCCGCCGCCGCGCTTCATCGGCTTGATCTGGGTGAACCTGGTTTCCCAGAACCGCAACACGTGCTGCGGAAGATCCAGATCTTCCGCCACTTCGGATATCGTCCGGAACGCGTCAGGGCTCTTGTCCATTGGGCCACTCCGATCTCAAAAAGCGCCGGGCGCCCGGGCAACGGACGCTGGAACTGCTGCAGTCTGATGCGCCCCACCCGCTTCACCGACGGAACCGTCCGGGCGCTGTAAGGGAGCGTTGCATCCATGCCATCACGAATCGCGGTCAGGCGTCGTCAGGCGAACATCATTTCAAAGCTTTGCGGCAAGAATATCAAGTGCTGCTCCAGCCGGAACCGGCTTCCGCACAGGGTTTGCGCTTGTTTCGGCGTTCACCGCCGAGGCAGAAAGCCGCTCAGGGCTTGGCCTTGCCCTTGCGTGCGAGATGACCCTTGAGAACACGGTTCTTGAGCACGTTGGATGCCTTGAAGGTCATGACGCGGCGCGGGCTGATCGGAACCTCTTCGCCCGTCTTGGGATTGCGGCCGATCCGTTCCTTCTTGTCGCGGACCTGGAATGTGGCGAACGAAGACAGCTTGACGCTGTCGCCCCGGACAATCGCGCCGCACACTTCATCTATGACCATCTCAACGAGTTCCGCTGATTCAGTTCGAGAAAGCCCGACTTTACGGAAAACCGCTTCCGCGAGATCAGCTCTGGTAATCGTTTTACCACTCATTTTTTCCAACCAAACTGGTCAGCTTCCCCGCCGCCCATAGATGCAGTTCGGTAACATTATGGATCATGTTCCTCTAGGTCAAGCAACTCCCGCAAATGGCTTCGATTTCCCTCGCCGGGAGCAAAAAAGCGGTGCGGAGATGGTTAATTGTTTGTTGCGCCGGCGACGCGACTACCAGCGCAGAAGCACCGAACCCCAGGTGAATCCGCCGCCCATGGCCTCCAGCAGAACCAGATCACCTTGCTTGATTCTGCCATCGGACGCCGCTTCGGCAAGGGCCAGCGGAATCGAGGCCGCCGAGGTATTGCCATGGTGATCGACCGTTACAACGACCTTGGAATCATCGATCCCGAGCTTGCGGGCCGATGCGTCGATGATGCGGCGGTTCGCCTGGTGGGGGACGAACCAGTCGATATCCTCGGAGCCAATGCCGGTGGCGGCGTAGGCGGCCTCGATCACATCGGTGATCATGCCGACCGCATGCTTGAACACTTCCCGGCCCTGCATGCGCAGATGCCCAACCGTGCCGGTGGTCGAGGGGCCGCCATCGACATAGAGCTTGTCGCGATGCGCCCCGTCAGAGCGCAAATGCGCCGTCAGAACGCCACGATCAGCTGTCGTCCCCTCGCCTTCGGCGGCTTCCAGGACGATGGCGCCGGCGCCGTCGCCAAACAGAACGCAGGTGGTGCGGTCGTTCCAGTCGAGAATCCGGGAAAAGGTCTCCGCACCAATGACGAGGACGCGCTTGGCAAGACCGGACTTGATATAGCTGTCGGCCGTCGTCACCGCGAAAATGAAGCCCGAACAGACCGCCTGGAGATCAAAGGCCGCACCATGGTGCATTCCCAGCCGGTTCTGGATGTTGACCGCCGTTGCGGGAAAGGTGTTGTCCGGCGTGGACGTCGCGCAAATGATGAGATCGATATCGGCCGGGGTCATGTTGGCGCGTTCAAGCGCCTGGCGGGCCGCCATCTCGCCCAGGGAGGCGGTCGTTTCGCCCTCGCCGGCAATATGGCGCTGGCGGATGCCGGTCCGCTGGACGATCCATTCATCGCTGGTTTCAACAACGCCTTCGAGATCGCTGTTTTTCATGATGCGATCTGGGAGGTGGGCCCCGAAACCACGGACAACGGAACGGATCATGCTGGCATCCTAGCTGGAAGAACTGTCCACCACCGGCACAGCGAGGGCTGAGCGGCGGGTATGATAAAGATTGAGATCGTGTTCGATTTTGGCCTTGAGACCATTGCGGGCCATGTCATAGCCGACGTCAACGGCGGCTGCAAAGCCTTCTGCATCGGCGCCGCCGTGGCTCTTGATGACAATGCCGTTGAGGCCGAGAAACACCCCGCCATTGACCTTACCGGGATCCATTTTCTCGCGCAGCAGGTCGAATGCGCCCTTGGCAAACAGGTAGCCGATGCGGGCCATCAGGGTCCGCGACATCGCAGCGCGCAGATAGCCCGCGATCTGGCGGGCGGTGCCTTCCGCGGTCTTGAGCGCGATGTTTCCGGCAAACCCCTCGGTCACCACCACGTCGACGGTTCCCTTGCCGATATCATCGCCCTCGACGAAACCGAAATAGTCAAAGCTCGGCATCCCGGCCTCGCGGATCAGGCGCCCGGCTTCCTTGACCTCTTCCTGACCCTTGATCTCCTCGACGCCGATATTGAGCAGGCCGACGGTCGGCTTTTCGATCTCGAACAGAGCGCGCGCCATGGCGGCGCCCATCATGGTAAAATCGATCAGCTGCTGGGCATCCGCGCCAACGGTGGCGCCGACGTCGAGAACGATGCTCTCGCCTCGGATGGTCGGCCAGATCGCGGCAATGGCCGGCCGGTCGATATTGGCCATGGTGCGCAGGCAAAACCGCGACATCGCCATCAGCGCGCCGGTGTTGCCGGCGGACACACAGACATCGGCATCGCCGGTCTTGACCGCTTCGATGGCGCGCCACATCGATGAGCGGTAGCGGCCGTGACGAAGCGCCTGGCTCGGCTTGTCCTCCATGCTCACGGCCACTTCGCAAGGCACGAAGGTGGATGCCTCGCGCAATGCCGGGAACCTGTCGAGGACCGGGGTGCATTCGCCTTCGAGGCCGAACAGGGTAAAGCGGATGTCCGGATGGCGCTCCAGCGCTTTGGCGACGCCGGGCACGACAACCTTGGGACCGTGGTCGCCCCCCATCAAATCAACCGCAATCCTGATCACGCCCCGTCCTTTGTCCCCGGCTCTGCAGGCCGGATTTGTGGGCCGAAAATACCCGTTTTCGCACGGTGTACAACCGCTTTGTCATCACATCTGAAGCTAGCCGGAGGATTCGTCGCGCTTGAGACCCTGCAAAACCGCAAAAGGTGACGGTTTTTTGTCCGACGCCGGATCGCTTTCGAGGTGATCGGCATATTCCAGGCCCTGCTTGCGCGGGTAGGCATCGATCGAAAGGGCAGCAAACTCGGCCGCGACCGCCCCGACATCGATCGAATCGCCGGTAAACAGCTCCGGCAGATCCGGGCCGTCGGGATCGAGAAACATCTCGCCGTTGCCATCAACGGGCCGCCGCGCCAGCCGCGAGTTCTCGGGAAGGAACACCGCCTCGAAATCCTCTTCGATCTGCTGCGGCACCGGATCGAGGGTGACGACGCATTCCTGCACGATCGCGGAGCTGACATGGCCCTTCACCCGGATCCCGTCGCGCTTCCAGCGGCCGAGGACCAGTTCAGCTTCGAAACTCTGGACTTCAGGCACGCCCCACTGGCGGCCCAGCCGCTTGAGATCGGCGGCATCGGCCGAAACCCGGACAGTGACCGGATTGGACGAGACGTGGCTGACCTTGACCTCGTAGGAAAACAGGTCCTTGTCCGGAACAGTCATCAGATCACCTCCCTATCCGCAGCCTTGAATGTCAGCAGTCCGGCGGCCAGCTTTTCTTCAGGCACGGCCTCAAGCGTCCGCGCGGTGGCGATCATCCAGTCCGACAGCGCCTGCATGGGCGGCGCTTCATCTCCGGCTTCCGGATGAAGATTGCGCCTGAGCGCATCGACCAGGCCCTGACGATCGCCGGTGTCCAGCGCCTGGCCGTAGGACTTCACCCGGCCGTAGAACATCTTTGCCAGCTTTTTCATCCGCTTGGGTACACCCATGTCGCCGATACCGAGCTCGCGGATCGAATGGTCGACGTCCTCGAAAAAGGCGTCGAGAAGATCCTGCGCCAGCCCCCGCGCCGCCTCGCCGGCGGTGCCGGTGCGACGCAAGTACAAAATGAGATGGATCGAGATCATTTCGAACCGGCCCATGACCGTATCAGGCACGCCCATGGACTCGTAGAAAACCGGCGCGCGCGCGGCTCCGGTGATCTCGGCATATTGCCTTTCAACCAGAGCCTGATTGGATTTTTTTCGCTTGAACAGGTTCCAGATCATGAAAATGCCTTCAATGGCCGATGGATATCATCGCAACTGCGAGAGACTGGCGTGTTGCATCCGTGCGGAAGCTGGTTTACCGAATGGGACGCAAAACGCAATGGCTGCGGCTTTCGAGCCTGCGTGCCAAAGGGAGATGTCGTTGACGATAAGAGTTTTCAAGGCAACCGGACGGAAATTGCGTCTCGGCGCTGCAATTGCGGTCATCTCAACGGTCGCGCTCGGCGGCTGCAACACCAGCGAAGTCTTCCATCAGGGCTACGTCGTCGACCAGACCGCACTCGAACTGACGCCTGTCGGATCAAGCCGCGAGCAGGTGCTCCTGTCGCTCGGCACGCCGTCGACCACAGCGACGTTCGACAACGAAGTCTTCTATTACATTTCCCAGAAGCGCACCCGTCCCGCGATGTTCATGAAGCAGAAGCTGGTCGACCAGTCGGTGCTGGCGGTCTATTTCGATGAAGAGGGAACGGTCAAGCAGATCGCCAACTACACGCTAAAGGATGGAAGAGTGTTCGACATGATCTCCCGGACAACGCCGACCGGCGGTGTTGACAAGTCCTTCCTGGCACAGGTGATGTCGGGCGCGACCAGCTCGGAATCGGCAGCGAATGCCGCCCGCAACATTTTTGGTGGCAACAACTGATTACTCAAGATGCGAGCCCCCGGACCGGGCGGCGCGGACGCTTTCTGCTATGATCTGGCGATCTGTTCGATCAGCCGCTGATAGGGGCCTGTTCCAATGGCTCCAGGCGGACTGAACGGGTTCGAAAACGCGTAGATGAAGAACAGGATCAGGCCGGTAAAGGCGCCGAACATGAAGATCAGCACAAGGTTATGCCGCTGCACCGGATAGGGGTAGTAGGCCAGCGCGATCAGAACGACGCCTGCCATTGCCGCAAACCAGAACATGCCGCTGATTGCGCTGTCCGCATGGTTCTCACGCTTGACCCGTGTTTCGGAAATCAGATGAATGCGTTCGAGCATATGGCTGCGCAGGCTTTCCTGGCGCTTGTCGGCCGCCTGGAGACTGAGAACCGCCTCATAGGCAGCATCCCATTGGCCCCAGGCAGGCCCGAACAGGCCTTTCCCCTCGCCCAGATGATCCCATTCCTTTGAAACGACCAGTTCAAGGTAGTTCTTGACCGGCTCCTGAACCGCCGCGGCCGCGGCGGGACCGTATCGCCGGGCATCGAAATAGACGTCGGCAATGGCATTGGCTTCGACGGTGCTTTCGTACTTGAGCTGCTGGTAGTCCACCATCTCCTGCGCAAATACCAGCGCCAGGATCAGCCCGTGCAAGGCGGAAACCCGGAATATCACCGAGCCTGCCAGATCCTTGGTCGGCTGCTCCGGCTCTCCGCCGGTAAAATACCGCATGACAAGGTAGCAGAGCACCGTCAATGCTGCGGTTCCCAGGATGAAACGGCTTCCCTCGAGTATAGCGACGGTCATTGCCCCTCCTCCCCCGCACACCCATGCAATGCTTCGAATATACCACTAAAAAACCCCGCGGAAATGGATATCCGCGGGGTTCCGTATTGTAACGATCGGCAGCTGCGGATCAGTGCGCCAGCACCGCCAGCAGCAGAAGCGCGACGATGTTGGTGATCTTGATGGCCGGGTTGACGGCCGGGCCGGCGGTGTCCTTGTACGGATCGCCTACGGTGTCACCGGTCACGGAAGCCTTGTGAGCGTCCGATCCCTTTTCGTGCTTGACGCCGTCCTTGTCGACAAAGCCGTCTTCAAAGGACTTCTTGGCGTTGTCCCATGCGCCGCCGCCCGAGGTCATCGAGATGGCGACGAACAGGCCGTTGACGATCACGCCCAGAAGCGATGCACCGAGCGCTGCAAAGGCCGAAGCCTTGGAGCCGGAGATCAGCAGCACGCCGAAATAGACGAACAGCGGAGCCAGGACCGGCAGCAGCGACGGCACGATCATCTCGCGGATCGCCGCCTTGGTCAGGATGTCCACCGCGCGGCCATAGTCGGGCTTCTCGGTGCCTGCCATGATGCCCGGCTTATTGCGGAACTGCATGCGCACTTCCTCGACGATCGAGCCGGCAGCACGCCCCACGGCTGTCATGGCGATGCCGCCAAACAGGTAGGGGATGAGACCGCCGAAGATCAGGCCGGCAACCACGTAGGGGTTGGAGAGGTCGAACGAGATCTCGCCCATGTCCTTGAAGTAAGGATAGAGCGTCGAGCCTTCCGCGTTTGCCTTGGCGGCAAAGAACTGAAGGTCGTTCGAGTAGGCTGCGAACAGCACCAGTGCGCCAAGACCGGCCGAACCGATGGCGTAGCCCTTGGTCACAGCCTTGGTGGTGTTGCCGACCGCGTCGAGCGCGTCGGTGGCCTGACGGACTTCCGGCGGAAGTCCCGACATTTCGGCGATGCCGCCGGCATTGTCGGTGACCGGGCCGAAGGCATCGAGTGCCACGATCATGCCGGCGATGCCGAGCATGGCGGTAACCGCGATGCCGGTGCCGAACAGGCCTGCCAGCTGGTAGGTCGAGATGATGCCGCCAACGATGACGATCGCCGGCATGGCCGTCGATTCGAGCGAGATGGCGAGCCCCTGGATCACGTTGGTGCCGTGACCGGTGACCGAAGCCTGGCTGATCGAGTTGACCGGACGCTTGTTGGTGCCGGTGTAGTACTCGGTGATAACCACGATCAGCGCGGTGACGATCAGACCGACGACACCGCAGATGAAGAGGTTGGTGCCGGTGATCGCCTTGCCGTCGATGACCGCTATCTCACCCCAGCCGATGGTCAGCGAAGTTGCGCCGCCCAGACCGATGATCGACAGCAGGCCGGTAACGATCAGGCCCTTGTAGAGGGCGCCCATGATCGAACCGTTGGTGCCAAGCTTGACGAAGAAGGTGCCGACGATCGAGGTGATGATCGAGGCGCCGCAAATGGCCAGCGGATAGAGCATGGCCGAGCCAAGCACATCCATGCCGCCAAAGAAGATGGCGCCGAGAACCATGGTGGCGACCACGGTCACCGCATAGGTTTCAAACAGGTCGGCGGCCATGCCGGCGCAGTCGCCGACATTGTCGCCGACATTGTCGGCGATGGTTGCCGGATTGCGCGGATCGTCTTCCGGAATGCCGGCTTCGACCTTGCCCACGAGATCGCCGCCAACGTCGGCGCCCTTGGTGAAAATGCCGCCGCCGAGACGGGCGAAGATGGAGATCAGCGATGCGCCGAAGCCCAGTGCCACCAGCGCGTCGATCACCTGACGGCTGTCAGAGGCGAGCGCCATCGGACCGGTGAGGATGTAGTAGTAGACCGCAACACCCAGAAGCGCGAGACCGGCCACCAGCATGCCGGTGATGGCGCCCGCCTTGAAGGCGATGTCGAGGCCGCCGGCAAGGTTGACCGCCGAAGCCTGCGCCGTGCGCACGTTGGCGCGAACCGACACGTGCATGCCGACATAGCCTGCAGCGCCCGAAAGCACCGCGCCGATCAGGAAGCCGATGGCGGCGGTGGCGCCGAGCAGCACCCAGGTGATAGCAAAAACAACCGCGCCCACGATTGCGATGGTGGTGTACTGACGGTTCAGGTAGGCCTGAGCGCCTTCACGAATGTAACCTGCGATTTCCTGCATGCGTGCGTTGCCCTGGTCGGCGGCCATCACCGACTTGGTCGCCCAGATGGCGTAGACAACGGAAAGCAATCCGCAGGCGATCACAGCAAAAAGAATTGTCATGCTGATATCCCTCCAATGCGGCCGGAATCCTCCCTCCGGCCAGATATTGCGCGGCGAAAGGTGCCAGAACCACACGTCCGGGCGCCCTGCCGCATCGCGGCGGATGATTGCGACACAGGCGGGGTGCCGTCAAGGGCGCATATAGTGTTATTGCCCGAACACGGCCAATAAGCTCTGGGAAACGTTGCCGGATTGGCAAGCTCACCGCAGGCTGCAGGGAAAACCGGCAATGCGAACGGGACCAACCAGCTGTCCAGATCCGCCCGTGATCAGAACGAGCGGCGGCGTTCCCAGAGGATCTGCGCGCCAAGCGCCAGCAGGCAGAACAGCGCCACCGGCCAGAACAGCGTGTTGAGCGCATCCCATCCCCAGGCGTTGAGCACCTTGCCCGACATCAGCGAGGAAAAGGCGACGATGCCGAACAGGGTGACGTCATGAAACCCCTGCACCTTGTTCTTCTCCGAGGGACGATAGGTCATGGTCACCATGGTGGTGGCGCCGATGAAGCCGAAATTCCAGCCGACACCCAGAAGCACCAGCGCCAGCCAGAAGTTCCACAGCTCGATGCCCATATGCGCGACGATGGCGCAACCGAGCAGGATAAGGAGGCCGGTGGCGGTGATGGTGTCGCGGCCGAAGCGGGCGATCAGCTTGCCGGTGAAGAAACTCGGCGCGAACATCGCCATCACGTGCCACTGGATGCCGAGCGTGGCGAGTTCGGGAGAGAAGCCGCAGCCGACCATGGCGAGCGGCGCACCGGTCATCATGAAGGTCATCAGGGCATAGGATCCGACGCCGCAGATCATGGCGGTGACGAAGCGCGGCTGGCTGATGATCTCAAACAGCGGACGGGCCGGCGTCTCGTCGTGGCCGGCATCGCCGGGCTTGGTGTCATTGGGGATGCGCAGGAACCACAGGATCGACATGGTGATCATGGCCAGCGGTACGAGGGCCACGAAGGAGCCCGCGAACATTACCGGATCGAACAGTTCGCGGGTGAAGATCACAGTCTGTGGCCCGATGATCGCGGCGAAAACGCCGCCGGCCAGCACCCAGGAGACGGCCTGCGCCTTGAAATTGGTCGGCGATCCGTCAGCGGCGGCGAAGCGGTACTGCTGCACGAAGGAGCCGCCAAAGCCGATAAAGGCCATGCCGAAGGCAAACAGCCAGAACTCGTGACGGAACAGCGCAATCGCCGCGATGATGCCGCCGAGCGCGGTCATCATCATGCCCGACAGGAATCCGTAACGGCGGCCGATCTGGCGCATCAGCCAGGCGGCGGGAAGAGCGCCGATTGCAACGCCAAGGTTGAAGCCGGTGACCGGCGCCGTGGCAAGCGACTTGTCGGTGCCCAGCAGGTAGAAGCCTGCCAGCCCACCCATGGAAATGGCTATGGGAGCGGTAGCGCCGCCGAAGGCTTGCGCACCGGACAACAGCAGAGCATTGCGGCGGGCCAGGTTTTCGGCGTCCGTCGCCCCGGCCAGTCCAACCTTGTCGAGAAACGCCATAGGGTCAGTCCTTGTCAGTCCTTGCCGGGCTTCTGGTCGCTACGGTACTTGCGCGCCAGGCGGTCGAGCACCGCATTGACGATCTTGGGTTCCTCGCCATCGAAGAAGGCCCGCGCCACATCGACATATTCATTGACGATGACGGCGACCGGCACGTCCTTCTTGGCGGAGAGTTCCCAGGCCCCTGCCCTGAGGATGGCGCGCAGGGTCGCGTCAAGCCGCGACAACGGCCAGTCCTCGGTCAGGCCGGAGCGAATCACCGGGTCAAGCGCCCGCTGGTTTTCGACAACGCCCGAGACGACGGCGCGGAACCAGGCCGGATCGGCCGGACGGTACTGTTCGCCATCGATTTCGCTGCCGAGCCGATGCGCCTCGTATTCGGCGACGATCTCGAGCACGCCGGCGCCGCCGATATCCATCTGGTAGAGCGCCTGGACCGCAGCCAGCCGGGCTGCGCCGCGCTGGTTGGCGGACTTGACTTCCGGCTGGGACGAAGACGGTGGGGAGGTTTCTTCTGTCGCCACGATCAGCCCGCCAGATTGTCTTTCAGCGCGATCATCGACAGCGCTGCGCGCGCCGCGAAGCCGCCCTTGTCAAGCCGGTCCTTCCTGACCCGCTCCCAAGCCTGCTCGGCGTTCTCGGTGGTCATGATGCCGTTGCCGAGCGCCAGCGATTCGGAAATCGACAAGGTCATCAGGCCACGTGCCGATTCATTGGCGACGATATCGAAATGGTGGGTTTCGCCGCGAATGACCACGCCGAGGGCGACAAAGCCGTCATACTCGGCGCCGCCTTCATCCATTGCATCGAGCGCCATGGCAATGGCAGGCGGAATTTCCAGGGCACCCGGGACGGTGACGACATCGTAGGTGGCGCCGCCCGCATCGAGCGCGGATTTCGCGCCGTCCAGCAGGGCATCGGACATATCATCGTAAAA
Source organism: Hoeflea sp. (assembly GCA_020637795.1). GTDB lineage: Bacteria > Pseudomonadota > Alphaproteobacteria > Rhizobiales > Rhizobiaceae > Hoeflea. Next base: position 181,504 of record JACKJT010000001.1, read on the forward strand.
ACGCGCTTCAACGATCAGAAGATGCGGAATCTTGGGCTTTGCCATGACGGCTTTCCTTTTTGCGGACAGAATTGCCACGCGTCCGGGTTCCTGACTGGAACCTGAGAATTGGGTCGGATCAGAGCGCGGTCAAATCACTTTGTCCGCGGCTTGGCAAGCGGAAATGGCTGTTTGGCCGATCGCAGCGGCCATTTGTCCGCTCCCGCGACGGCTGCGGGTGCGGGCGTTCCCGCTGAATACTTTTCGATCCCGGGCCGGACGGCGGGTCGCGTCGGCGTCTTTGCGCGGCGGGACGACTCCGCTATGCAGGCAATCATGAGCGCAGCCAAACCTCGCGAAACCGACCTCTATCCGCCGGTCAAAGCCCTGCTTGAAAGCCAGGGCTATGCCGTCAAGGGCGAGATCGGGGCAGCGGACATCGTTGCAGTGCGCGGCGACGAGGATCCGGTCGTGGTGGAGCTGAAGACCGGCTTCTCGCTGTCGCTGTTTCACCAGGGCATCGAACGGCAGACGATCACCGACGTGGTCTATATCGCGGTGCCGCGCGGAACCGGGCGGGCGTTTCAAAAGGCGATCGCCGCCAACACCTCGCTCTGCCGACGGCTCGGCCTCGGGTTGATGACGGTGCGGCTGAAGGACGGGCTGGTGGAAGTGCATGCCGACCCGGGGCCCTACAAACCGCGAAAATCCAACATCAAGAAGACACGGCTGCTGAAGGAATTCGCCAGGCGCACGGGCGACCCCAATTCCGGCGGCGCCACGCGGCAGGGATTGATGACCGCCTACCGCCAGGACGCCCTGCGCTGCGCCCGGGTTCTCCTGGAGCTCGGGCCGACAAAGGCTGCGCTGGTCGCCAAGGCTTCCGGGGTGGATCGGGCCAGAACGCTGATGGCCGACAATCACTACGGCTGGTTCGAGCGCGTGGCGACCGGTATCTACGGGCTTTGTCCGAAGGGATCGGAGGCGCTGGCGCTGCATGGCGATCCGGACGCCGGAGCGCGTGAAGCGGCCGGAACCGGCAGCTGAGGCGCCGGCGGCGTTTCAGACCTCTGAGTTTCAGGCCCCTGCCCTTCAGCCACTGCCGTCATCGGCTGGTGCCTGAAATGTTTACGCTCGGTTAACCATAAATGCGGATGCTCGGAGCCTGACACCTCTCGCCCGGGCAATGGCATGCGCCACGTACCATCCTACACTGCCGGACCGCTGCGCCGGCCGGTCTGGCCTCCGCTGCAGGACCGACTGGACTTCGCCCGGCCCGGGATCATGACCCCCGGCGTCTTGCGGCTGTCGGCGATCGTGCTCTCCGCGCTCGGAATGGCTCTGATGCTGATTTCGCTTCGACCGTTCGTCAGTGTCAGCCTGGTCAGCGAGACCGCCGGCGATGGCGGCAGCATCATCAACCAGGTCGGATTTCTCGCCGCCGGGCTGGTGTTTGCCGTGGCAATGATGTGCCTTGCCAGCCGCAAGGTGCTCGCCAGCCTGCTCACACCCAGCTACCTGCTTCTGGCCGTCATCCTTGCCTACTCGGTGGCGCGCGCGCCCGATCCGGATTCGACCATTCGTGCCGTGGTGCTGACCGTGATCGGCATGTTCATCGCGTTCTCGACCATCGTCCTGCCGCGCAGTGAGAAGGATTTTCAGCTGGCCCTGCTCGCCGGAGCGGCGGCGGCGCTTGCGATGTCCTATGGCGGGCTTGTGCTGGTGCCCGATCTGGCGATGCACGGCTACGATGCCTACGAGCCGCAGCATGCCGGGCTGTGGCGCGGCCATTTCAGCCACAAGAACGTCGCCGGCCCGGTGATGTCCGTGATCGCAATTTTCGGTTTCTACCTGATGCGGACGGGTCATCGTCTCGGCGGATTGATCATCTTTCTGGCGGGCACCCTTTTCGTGTTGAAAACCGGCTCGAAAACCACCAGCGGCTTTTTCCCACTGTCGATCATGATCGTGCTGATGGCCGGACTGTTCGGGCGCAGCGGAGCGGCAATCCTGGCTTTCGTGACCACGCTGGCGGGGGTGGCGGCCGCGACCCTGGGCTCACTCTTCAGCGGACGCATCTCCTATCTGATCGAGGATCTGCTCGGTGACCGAACCTATACCGGGCGGACCACCCTTTGGGAGTTCAGCCTGTCAAAGATCCCCGAGCATAAGTGGATGGGTTTCGGCCTTTACAATTTCTGGAACACCGACAACGTGTTCCTGCTGGACAAGCCGTTTGAATCGGCGTGGGACTACCGGTTCATCGTCCATGGCCACAACAACTATCTCGATATCCTGCTCAATCTCGGGTTCGTCGGCGGATCGGTGCTGCTCTGGGTGCTGTTCATCGGGCCGGTGCTCAACTACGCCAAGGCGCGCAAGATACCGGGAAACCGCAAGATCGCCGACATGTTCTTCATGATCATCGTGTTCGCCGCGCTGCTGTCGTTCCTCGAAACATTCTTCCTGGCGCGCAACGATTCACTCTGGCTGATGCATGTCTTCGCCGTGTTCGGGCTGCACCTGGCCGCCCGGTTCAGTCTTGGCGACCCCCAATTCCGGCGATGAAGCCTCATGCAGGCCGAGACGGCGATCAGCCGAGCCTGGCGGTCTCGGCGAGACGGGCGGCATAGCGCGCCATCTGGTCGACCTCGAGATTGACGAGATCGCCGACCGCGCGTTCTCCCCACGTCGTGACCGACAGCGAGTGCCTGATCAGCAGGACGTCGAATTCGGTGCTGTTGACCGCATTGACCGTCAGCGAGGTGCCGTCGAGCGCGACCGATCCTTTCGGCGCGATGAAGCGGGACAATTCCCCGGGCGCTCGCAGGGTGAAGCGGCGCGCCTCGCCTTCATCCTTGATGGCAATGATTTCGGCCTGACCGTCGACGTGACCCGAGACCATGTGCCCGCCAAGCTCGTCGCCGATCTTCAGCGAGCGCTCGAGATTGATCCGCGTGCCGGCCGTCCACGTGCCGATGGAAGTGAGCCGCAGCGCTTCCTCCCAGGCCTCGACCTCGAACCAGCGGGAATTGTCGCCCTGGGCCGGAAGTGCCGTCACCGTCAGGCAAACACCCGAACAGGCGATCGAGGCGCCGATGTCGATCGTGGCCGGATCCCACGCGGTCTCGATGCGCAGGCTCACGCCCTGGTCGCGCGCGGTAACAGCGGCCACACGGCCGATATCGGAGATGATGCCGGTAAACATGGCGTCAGGCCCTTTCAAATTCATCCATCTGGTCGGCCCCGTATCTCATGGATGCGACCGGCCGGAAAGCCTCCGGCACGGTCGTCCTGGTGACCGGAGCGTTCACCGCTTCGCCGTCGATGTCCGCCTCGCCTGTCAGCAGGATGATCCGGTCGACGAGATCCTCGGTGAGAAAGGCCTGGGCGACCTCGGCACCACCTTCGACGAACACCGTCGAAAGGCCGCGCGCGGCGATATCCTCGAGCAGTTCGGGCAGCGCGATCCGGCCGTCATGAGCGTCACAGGCGATCAACTCCACGCCCAGCGCCGCAAGCTCGGCCCGGCGCGGATCATCCGGCGCGGCAGCGGTGGCGATCCAGAGGGGAACGTCGCGGGCCGTTGCCACGAGTTTCGACCTGGCCGGCATCCTGAGATAGGTGTCGAGCACGAGACGGACCGGAGACCGGTCTTCCAGCCCGGGAAGCCGGCAGGTCAGTTCGGGATCATCATTGATCGCCGTACCCGCGCCGATCAGGATCACATCCGAGCGGGCGCGCAACGCGTGCACCTGGTTGCGGGCGATCTCGCCGGTGATGGCCACCTGGCTGCCGTCACGCCGTCCGATCTTGCCGTTGTTAGATATCGCTAATTTAAGAGTGACATGCGCCCGATTCTTCATCCGCCGCGTGAGGTAGCCCGCGAGATCGCGCGCGGCCTCGCTTGCCAGCACACCCTCGTCCACCTCGATGCCGGCGGCGCGCAATACGGCGTAGCCGCGGCCGGAGACACGCTCGTCGGGATCGGTCGCGGCCGCCACGACCCGGGCCACACCGGAAGCGACCAGCGCCTCGGCGCAAGGCGGCGTGCGGCCGTGATGGGCGCAGGGTTCAAGGGTGACGTAGGCAGTTGCGCCGCGGGCCAGGTCGCCTGCCTCAGCCAGCGCCTGCGGTTCGGCATGCGGGCGGCCGCCGATGGCGGTGACGCCACGGCCGACAATTACCGGCTTGCCATCGATCTCGCGCACGATCAGCGTTGCCACCGAGGGATTGGAGCCGGTGCGCCCCTCATGCCAGCGGGCAAGACGGATTGCCGCCGCCATGTAACGACGGTCGAGCGCGCTCACCGCCATGGTGTCAGATATCCCCGACGGAGCTGTCGCCGGCAATCCGCGCGGTCAGTTCGGCAATGGTCCGCTCGAAATCCTCGGGCCCGGAGAAATCCCGGTAGACCGAGGCGTAGCGGACGAAACCAACATCATCGAGAGCTTTCAGCGCTTCCAGAACCAACAGGCCGATCTCGTCGGTGGCGATCTCGGTCTCTCCCGAACTTTCGAGCCGCCGGACAATGCCCGACACCGCGCGGTCGATGCGCTCGGGATCAACCGGGCGCTTGCGCAACGCGATCTGGAAGGACTTGGCCAGCTTGTCGCGATCGAACGGCACCCGTCGCCCGGTCTTTTTCAGCACCTGCAGATCGCGCAGCTGCACCCGTTCGAAGGTGGTGAACCGGCCGCCGCAATCGGGACAGACACGGCGGCGGCGGATCGCGGCGCCGTCCTCGGCGGGCCGCGAATCCTTCACCTGACTGTCTTCGGAACCGCAATAGGGACAGCGCATCTGGGCTTATCCGAGATGCGGATAGAGCGGGAAACGGTCGGTGAGCGCCATGACCTTGGCCTTCACCGCGGCCTCCACCTTGGCGTTGCCCTCTTCCGAGTTGGCAGCCTTTAGACCGTCGAGCACTTCGAGGATCAGCGCGCCGATTTCGCGGAACTCGGCCTGGCCGAAGCCACGCGTGGTGCCGGCCGGGGTTCCAAGACGGACGCCCGAGGTGATGGTCGGCTTTTCGGGGTCGTTGGGAACGCCGTTCTTGTTGCAGGTGATGAAGGCGCGGCCAAGGGCCGATTCCGATGCCTTGCCGGTGAGGTTCTTCGGCCGCAGGTCGACCAGCATCAGGTGCGTGTCGGTGCCGTCGGAGACGATTTCCAGACCGCCCGCGACCAGCGTTTCCGCCAGCACTTCGGCGTTGCGCACCACGTTGGCGATGTACTGCTTGAAGTCCGGGGTCAGCGCTTCGCCGAAGGCCACCGCCTTGGCGGCGATGACGTGCATCAGCGGACCGCCCTGGAGGCCCGGGAACACGGCCGAGTTGATCTTCTTGGCGATGTCCTCGTCATTGGTGAGCACGATGCCGCCGCGCGGACCGCGCAGGGTCTTGTGGGTGGTCGAGGTCGCCACGTGCGCATGCGGGAACGGGCTTGGATGCGCGCCGCCGGCCACCAGGCCCGCGAAATGCGCCATGTCGACCCAGAAGAAGGCGCCGACGGCGTCGGCGATGGCGCGGAAGCGGGCAAAATCGATGCGGCGCGAATAGGCCGAGCCGCCGGCGATGATGATGCGCGGCTTGTGCTCGTGGGCGAGCGCCTCGACCTGGTCATAGTCGATGGTGCCGGTGGCAATATCGAGGCCGTACTGGACGGCATTGAACCATTTGCCCGACAGGTTCGGCCTGGCGCCATGGGTCAGGTGACCGCCGGCATCCAGGCTCATGCCCAGAAGCGTGTCGCCGGGCTTGGCGAGCGCCAGCAGTACCGCTTGGTTGGCCTGTGAGCCAGAATTGGGCTGAACGTTGGCGAAGGAGCAATCAAACATCTGCTTGACCCGCTCGATCGCCAGTTCCTCGGCGATGTCGACGAAATGGCAACCGCCATAGTAGCGGCGGCCCGGATAGCCTTCGGCGTATTTGTTGGTCATCACCGAGCCCTGCGCTTCCAGCACCGCGCGGGAGACGATGTTCTCGGAGGCAATCAGCTCGATCTCGTGACGCTGGCGACCCAGTTCGCTCTGGATCGAGCCGAAGACGGCCGGATCGGCATCAGCCAGGGAGCGATTGAACGATGCATCTGAAAAGCTGGCGGCGGTGGCGGTCGCGTTGGACATGTTCCGGGTTCCTTGTGACTCGGGGTATGACTCGGGTCTGGCATTACGCCCGCCATTGGGCTTGGCGGCGTCCAAAGATAAGCTCGAATCCGGAGCGGGTACTTGCCGACCGGATGCGGCTGTTTACCCCCGTCGCATGGCGAGGGCAATATCCGCCGTTCTGATTGCGTCATTGTGCAGCGTGGAACAAAAAACCGCCCGGCAAGGGGCGGTTTTCCGAAAGTCTCCGGGTGTGACCCCTCTTCAGCGCAGCGCCAGTTCGTCCACGCCGTCGCGCTGGTAGACATCGTCGCGGAACTGGACAACCCCGTCCTCGGACGCCCAGGCCGAGAAATAGACGAAATAGACCGGCACCGGCTCCGACAATTCGATGACGGTGTTTTCACGCGAGGCGATGGTTGCCTCGATGGCCTGGCGGTTCCATCCCGGCGTGTCCCTGAGCAGCCAGGTGTTGAGATCGCGCACGTTCTGGACGCGCACGCAGCCTGAGGATTCAAACCGCATGAGCTTGTTGAACACGCCCTGCTGCGGGGTGTCGTGCATGTAGACCGCATGCGGATTGTGGAAATTGATCTTGGTCGAGGACATGGCGTTGCCCTTGCCCGGATCCTGGCGGAACATCAGGTCCGGGGCCTTCTCGGCGTTCCAGTCGACCATTTCCGGCGCCACTTCCTCGCCCTTGGCATCGAACAGGCGGATGTTGTTGCGCGCCAGGTAGGTCGGGTCCTTGCGCATCAGCGGCACGATATCCTTTTCGATGATCGAGCGCGGCGAGGTCCAGTAGGGATTGAGAATGATCTCGTGGATCTTGGAATTGAGGATCGGCGTCTGGCGGTCGATCTTGCCGACGATCGCCGTATGGCGCAGCACGACGGAGCCGTTTTCCACGGCTTCGATCTGCGCCGCCGGAATATTGACCATGACATAGCGGTCGCCGAGGAAGCCCGACATCGAGCGCAACCGCACCAGATTGGTTTCGAGCTGGCCAAGACGCACTTCGGCCGAGACGTTGAGCGCCTGGTAGGAATAGTTGCCCAGAACACCATCCGGCGGCAGGCCGTGGCGGGCCTGGAACTTCTTCACCGCGCCGTCGACATAGGAATCAAAAGCGTTGGAAAGCCCAGCATTGCGGTCGAGATCGCCCGAAGCAATCAGCCGCTGGCGCAGGATCCGGACCTCGGGTTCGGACACGCCCATGCGCAGCTTCTTGGTTGCCGGCACGAAAGGCCAACCGCCCCGGGCCACCAGATTCTGGTAGTCGAAAATGGCCCTTTCGACGAAGGCGATCGTGTCTGCGCTTGCAATCGGGTGGCGGGTGGCGGTCTCGGCCACGGACCTTGAACTCTTGGCGTCGAACTGGTCATCCCAGCTGCCGCGCCGGGGAGAGTTGATGATATCTTCAACGGCGGTCTGGGCCAGGACAGGACCTGAAGCGACTGTCGCGGCTGCCAGCGCTGCGGCGCGGCCGATGAACCGGCGACGGGAAAGTGTGTCAGGTCGGTTTGGCTTGTTCATGCGTCATCCACCGTGCATTCGAATCTGGCGTCAGGTCTGGCGTTGAATACCATTGTTAGCGTTAAGAATTGGGGACCAAAGCTGGTCCGTCAAGCCTGCTGCAACACTTTTGCGTGAGCATGCGGGATGACAAAAACCCCGCAAGCCCGCTCGGTTTTTTCAAGCCTGTGCTTACCACATCCGATTTCACGGCAATATGGCTAATTCATGGTCCGCGGCCGGACCCGGGCCGGCCACGGCTTGCGTCAATGCTTGCATCGACGCGGCCAGCGCAGCGCATAGACGCACCGATCGTCCCATATCGTTGGATTTTCCGGCGATCGAGGCACCCTCCCCCTCGATACGGGCCCAGGAATGCAAAAAACGGCAGGTGCAGGCGTGCCGTTTTTTGGTCTTGAGGGTTTGGTCCGCTTAGAGGCGATAGAGGATCTGGTCGTTCCAGAACCGGTCCAGGCGCTGCATCAGCTTGTTGAGTTCCTCGAACTCGCTGGCGCCGATGCCGCCAACCTTGGCGATCGAGTTGATGTGGCGGTCATAGAGCGCGCCGACGGTTTCGGCGATCTCGGCGCCGTGTTCGGTCAGGCTGATGCGCACCGCACGGCGGTCGACCCGCGAGCGCTGGTGATTGATATAGCCCAGATCGACCAGCTTCTTGAGATTGTAGGACACGTTGGAACCGAGATAGTAGCCGCGGCTGCGCAATTCGCCCGCTGTCAGCTCGGAATTGCCGATGTTGAACAACAGCAATGCCTGGACGGCGTTGATGTCGGTGCGGTTGGCGCGGTCGAACTCGTCCTTGATGACATCGAGAAGACGGCGGTGGAGCCGCTCGACCAGTTGCAGCGATTCAAGATAGAGATCGCGAAGGGCTTCCGAGCTGTCGTTTGCAACCGCCGACTTGGGACCGGTCGCCACTGCTGAATTGGTATATGACATGATGACTGCCTCACTGTTTGTTATGGCGGATTTTGTTCCCGCCTTGAGACAGACCCTATCGAATACGCATAAAATTCTACTTAAACTGCAGGCTTAACAGGGGGTTACCGGAGACCAAGCGTCAATCAAAGTGAATCAGTTGTTACCTGCCTGGCGTCAAAACGCTGCTTGACGAACAGCGCGACACGGAACCCGACATAGACCGTGATCACCAGGGCATGCGCCATGACCAGCAGAGGCCGCTCGCCGAACCAGAGCGGCAGGCCCTTGTGCATGATGATTTCCGAACCGGCCGCCACCACCCAGAGCACAGGCCCCCAGGACACCTGCATCCACAACCCGACAGCCGCCACCGGCAGCAGCACCGCGAGCGACGCCGAGGCCAGTTGCCAGTAGGACGGGATCAGGTCGAAGCGGTAGACGCCGCCGTCGGAATAGCCGATCAGCCGTCCCCAGTACTGCAGGCCGGCGAGAAGGCAGCTCAGCGCCACCAGCCGCGTGAACAGCCGGAAACTGGCCTCAAGTGTGCCTGTGCCGACTTCCGGGGCGGTTCCGATCTGCAATATCGCCATCATTGGGACCTTCGTTGTCCGGGGCGCGGAGGCGGTGAGACCTCCCCGCGGGCCCCTGTCATAGCCAATGCGCAGCCTGCGGTGCAAGCCCGCGCGTCCCTCGGGGAGGACGTGAGATGATTTGTCCGGCTTGACCGGTCGACCTCAGGTGCGGTCTAAAGCGACTGACACCAACGCCGGAGAGCCTCGATGGGGCATGGGGCGTGAGAGAAGCTAGGGGATAGAAAGACAATGGGCGAGAGTTCCAAAAACACCGCTGCGGGGCTGAAAGTAGCGGCGGCCATAGATGTCGATGAAATCACCGGCCACCGCCGTATGCGCCGCACCCGGATCGCCGACTGGTCGCGCCGGCTGACCCGCGAGACTCGGCTGAGCGTGGATGACCTGATCTGGCCGATCTTCATCATTCCCGGCACGGGAATCACCGAACCGATCGACGCCATGCCCGGCGTCAACCGGATGAGCGTCGACAAGGCTGTGGAAGCGGCGAAAATGGCGGCCGATCTCGGCATTCCGGCGCTTGCCACCTTCCCCAATGTCGAGATGGAAAAGCGTGACGAGACCGGCTCGCACATTCTCGAGCCGGACAACCTTATCAACCAGACCACCCGCGCCATCAAGCAGGCGGTTCCCAATATCGGCATCATTACCGACGTGGCGCTCGACCCGTTCACCAGCCACGGCCATGACGGCATCCTGCGCGACGGCGAGATCGTCAACGACGAGACCGTCCGCCAGATCGCGGCGGCCGCGGTGCACCAGGCCGACGCCGGGGCCGACATCATCTCGCCGTCCGACATGATGGACGGGCGCATCGGCGCGATCCGCCGGGCGCTTGACGCGGCCGGGCATCAATCCGTCAGCATCATGTCCTATGCCACCAAGTTCGCGTCCGCCTGCTACGGCCCCTATCGCGAGGCGATCGGCACCTCGGGGCTGCTCAAGGGCGACAAGCGCACCTATTACCTCGACCCGGCCAATGCCATGGAGGCGGTCCGCGATGCGGGGATGGATGTCGAGGAAGGCGCCGACATGCTGATGGTCAAACCGGGATTGGTCTATCTCGACATCTGCCGGGCGCTGAAGGACAGCTATGGGCTGCCGACCTTCGCCTACCAGGTGTCGGGCGAATATTCGATGATCAAGGCGGGAGCTGCCGCCGGCTATATCGACGGCGAGCGAATCATGATGGAGAAGCTGCTCGCCTTCAAACGCGCCGGCTGCGACGGGGTGCTGACCTATTTCGCCCCGGAAGCGGCCCGGCTGCTCGCCAAGGGCGGCTGGTAGGAAGAAGACGGCCGTTCGTCGGGTATTGGTCACGGGGACGTCACTCCACTATTTCCGTCATGCCGGGTTCGACCCGGCATCCAGCGGGCGAGCGTCCGCGAGCCGGACGACTTCCCCAGCCTCACCTTGTTGTTTCAACCTCAAAGGTCTTTCACCGCGCCGACGCGCGGTGGCTGGATTCCGGCTCGGGGGCCGGAATGACGGGAGGTTGATTGTCAGCACATGGCATCAGACAGCCTCGCAACCTGGTCAAGGGCTTCGCAGCCAAACCGCCGGCAAACCCTTTAAGTACAGGCCCCGACTTCCTACATCCTGTTGAGCGTGGGCCGTTTGCCCGTGCCGATGACAGGAGAACCCGATGAGCCAGCCGATCCGCGAGAGTGCCGACAATAATGCCATGGGCGCTTACGATGACACCGCGCTTTATGACGGTGTGCGCACCAAGCGCGTGCTGGCGTTCTTCATCGACTACGCCATCGTGCTGGCGCTGTGCGTGCCGGTGGCGATCCTGATCTTTTTCATCGGCATCTTCACGCTGGGGCTCGGCTTCTTCCTCTATCCGCTGCTGTTCCTGCTGGTCGCCATTCCCTATATCGGCATGACCATGGGCGGACCGAACCAGGCGACGCCCGGCATGCGGATGATGGGTATCCGCCTTGCCCGGCTTGACGGCCGTCCGGTCGATTTCATGCTTGCCGTGGTCCACGGCGTGCTGTTCTGGGCCTTGAACGCGGTCCTGACCCCGTTCATCCTGCTCGCTACGCTGGTGCTCGATCGCAAGCAGACGGTGCACGACTGGCTGCTCGGCACCGTCGTGGTGCGGAGCTAGACTACACCTCGACCCGCGTCTCGTGCTTGAGCTGCCTCAGGATCAGGTTGGTCTTGACCGTTGAGACGCCCTCCAGCGCGAACATGAAGTCTTCCAGGAACGCGTTGTAGGCCGCGAGGTCGCGGCAGCGGATGCGCAGGTGATAGTCGGCGTCGCCGGTGGTGGCGAAGCAGTCAAGCACTTCCGGGCGGCGCATGACCGCCTGGATGAAATTCTCGACATGGCCGGCCTGGTGGCGCGAGAGCACCACATGCATCATGGCGTGGAAGTTCAGCCCGACAGCTTCGGGATTGACGAGCGCGGTGTAGCGCTCGATGACGCCGCCCTCCTCCAGCGCCTTGACCCGCCGCCAGCAGGCGGAGGCCGACATGTTGGCGCGCTCGGCCAGGTCCTGGTTGGAGATGCGGCCATCGTCCTGCAGGGCCTTGAGGATCTGCCGGTCTGCCGGTTGCATTTCGAATTCCTTCGCCACGCAGGACATTCCTTTCTCTAGTAAAGCAATTTCTGGATACTTCTTTCATATTCCTGACTGATGTCGGCCAATCTGGCAAGATCTACCAGCGCCGGAGTGGTACATTGTCGGGCAGAGGAGTTGCCCATGACATTCCACACCCCTACCCCATCCGCCTACACGCTCAACGACCGCTACAAGCTGCAGTCCGGCCGGGTGTTCATGACCGGCACCCAGGCGCTGGTCCGGGCGCTGTTCGACCAGGCGCGGCGCGACCGCGAAGCGGGGCTCAAGACCGGCGGGTTCGTTTCGGGCTATCGCGGCTCGCCGCTCGGCGGACTCGACATGGAATTGTGGCGGCAGAAGGCACGGCTTGCAGAAGGCGGCATCGAGTTCCTGCCGGCGGTCAACGAGGACCTGGCAGCAACTGCAGTGCTCGGCTCGCAGCAAGTGGAAACCAATCCGAACCGGCAGGTCGAGGGCGTGTTCGGACTGTGGTACGGCAAGGGTCCCGGCGTCGACCGGGCCGGCGATGCGCTCAAGCACGGCAACGCCTACGGCTCCTCGCCGCATGGCGGGGTGCTGGTGGTGGCGGGCGACGACCATGGTTGCGTCTCATCGTCGATGCCGCACCAGTCGGACGTGGCCTTCATGGCCTGGTTCATGCCGACACTCAATCCGGCCAGCGTCGCCGAGTATTTCGAGTTCGCCGAATATGGCTACGCGCTGTCGCGCTATTCGGGCATGTGGGTCGGCTTCAAGGCGATCTCGGAGACGGTCGAAGGCGCCAGTTCCTTCCTGCTCAAGCCCGACCGCGTGTTCGCGAAGCCGGATTTTCAGATCCCCGCCACCGGCCTTCACTACCGCTGGCCCGACCTGCCCGGGCCGCAGATCGAGGAGCGGATGGAGGCAAAGAAACACGCGGTCTTCGCCTTCGCCGAGGCCAACCCGATCGACCGGGCGATCTACGGGGTCGCCGATGCGCGGTTCGGCTTCGTGACCACCGGCAAGGCGCATCTCGACCTGATGGAGGCGCTGAGGCTGCTCGGGCTCGACGAGGCGCGCTGCCGGGCGCTCGGCATCGACATCTACAAGGTCGGCATGGTCTGGCCGCTGGCGCGGCGGGATGCCCTGAACTTCGTGAGGGGCAAGCGCGAAGTGGTGGTGATCGAGGAGAAGCGCGGCATCATCGAGAGCCAGTTCAAGGAGTATTTCTACGACTGGCCCGGCGACAAGCCGCAGCGCATGGTCGGCAAGCATGACGAGACCGGCCGACGGCTGATCCCCTGGACCGGCGAGCTGTCGCCGCGGCAGCTGGTGCCACTGATCGCCAAGCGGCTTGACGGGGTGTTCCGGGGCGAGAATTTTGCCGCGCGCGCCGCCGAGATCACAGGCCAGCCGCCGGTCTCGCTGTCCGATCCGGGCGCGACGCGCACCCCCTATTTCTGCTCGGGCTGCCCGCACAACACCTCGACCAGGGTGCCAGAGGGCTCGAAGGCGCTGGCCGGCATCGGCTGCCATTTCATGGCCAGCTGGATGGACCGCGAAACCTCGTCGCTGATCCAGATGGGCGGCGAAGGCGTCAACTGGGCGGCCTCCTCGCGATTTACCGGCAAGGATCACATCTTCCAGAATCTCGGCGAAGGCACCTGGTACCATTCGGGCTCGATGGCGATCCGCCAGGCGATCGCCGCAGGCGCCAACATCACCTACAAGATCCTCTACAATGACGCGGTCGCGATGACCGGCGGCCAGCCAGTCGACGGACCGGTCAGCGTTCAGGCAATCGCCCATATCTGCCGCGCCGAGGGCGTCGAGCGGATCGCGCTGGTCTCGGACGATCCGGACAAGTTCGCAGGCGCCGACTTCCCGCGCGGGATCACCATCCACGCACGCGCCGAAATGGACGCGGTGCAGCGCGAGCTGCGCCAGGTTCCCGGCGTCTCGGTGCTGATCTACGAGCAGACTTGCGCCACCGAGAAACGCCGCCGGCGCAAGCGCGGCGAATTGCCGGATCCGAAGACATTCGCCGTCATCAACGAGCTGGTCTGCGAGGGCTGCGGCGACTGCTCGACCGAATCCAACTGCCTCAGCGTCGAGCCAAAAGAGACCGAATTCGGCCGCAAGCGGCAGATCAACCAGTCCAACTGCAACAAGGACTTCTCCTGCCTGAACGGCTTCTGCCCCAGTTTCGTCACCGTCGAGGGGGCCGTGCGGCGCAAGCCGAAGCCGGCGGATCTTGACATCACGCACTTGATGCAAGGCGTTGCGCTCCCCGCGCTTCCGGCGCTCGACGCGCCGTTCAACCTGCTGGTCACCGGCGTTGGCGGCACCGGCGTGGTCACCGTCGGGCAACTGATCTCGATGGCGGCGCATCTCGAGGGCAAGGGTGCGAGCATTCTTGACTTTACCGGTTTCGCGCAGAAGTTCGGCGCGGTGCTGAGTTACGTCCGCATCGGCCGCGACCCGGATGCCATCAACCAGGTCCGCATCGACACCGGCATGGCGGACGCGGTGATCGGCTGCGACGTGGTCGTCTCCTCGTCGCCGAAGGCATCGGGGACCTACCGGTCCGGCACCTCCGTCGCGCTCAACCTGGCGTCGATGCCGACCGGAGACCTGGTGCTCCGGCGCGATGCCGATCTCAACATCGACGCTCGCGCGTCTGCAATCGCGGCGGTCGTGGGCGACGGCAACCTGGCGGCGTTCGACGCCAATGCAGCCTCCGAGGCGCTGTTCGGCGACGCCGTCTATGCCAATGTGATGATGCTCGGCTTTGCCTGGCAGCGCGGGCTGGTTCCGGTGACGCTCGACGCCCTCAACCGCGCGATCGAGCTCAACAATGTCGCCGTCGACGCCAACAAGCGCGCGCTTGCCTGCGGAAGGCTGATGGCGGCTGATCCGTCGGCTTTGGCTGTGCATCTCAACCCGAAACCGGATTTCGCGACCTCGTCCGAGGACATCATTGCGCGACGGGTCGAGTTTCTGAAAGGCTATCAGAACGCCGCCTGGGCCGAACGTTACCGCTCGCGTCTAGAGGGCTTTGCCGCCAGGATGCCTGCCGAACACCGGGATGCGCTGGCAAGTGCTGCTGCCAGGTCGCTGTTCAAGCTGATGTCCTACAAGGACGAGTACGAAGTGGCGCGGCTGCATGACGACCCTGCATTCCGCAAGAATCTTGAGGACCGCTTCGAAGGCGATTTCCGGATCGTGCATCATTTCGCCCCGCCGCTGCTCGGCGGCGGCAAGGACGCGCGCGGCCGACCGCTGAAGCGCGCCTTCGGGCCCGCCATCCGGCCGGCGCTTTCCCTGCTCGCGCGCCTGAAAGGCCTGCGCGGCACTGCGCTCGATCCTTTTGGCTACACCGCCGAACGCCGGATGGAGCGCGGGCTGATCATCTGGTTCGAAGGGCTCATGGCGCGGTGCGAGCAGGAGATCACTCCCGCCAATGCAGACCTTTGGCAACAGGTGTTGTCCGCGCCGATGGATATCCGCGGCTACGGCCCCGTCAAGCACGAAGCCGTGGACAAGGTGAAGGCACGGGTGGCTTCGCTGCTGGCCGGATAGGTCATCCTGGCGGCTTGCCTTCCGCCTTTTGGTCCCGTCTGACTCCGATGCAAGGTGCGGAACGTTCGTTTCAGGTTTTGACAACTATCGCGGCATCCGTTGCGCCGGATATGCACGGCCTGAAATATTCGCCCTAGGCGCGTGAGCCGGCGGCGCGGTAAAGTGGTGTTCCGATCGCGCCACCGGAGTCGTACCGCGTCCATGCCAGATTTCCATCTCATCGCCACGTTTGTCATCATCGCGGCCACAATCATCGCCTATGCGACAGAGCGCTGGCCGATGGAGACGGTATCGCTGGTCTCGCTTGCCGCCGTTCTGGTGCTGTTTGGCGTCTTCCCCTTCAGCGGGACGGATGGCGCGCCGCTGGAACCGGAACAGCTTCTGGCCGGGTTTTCCAATCCGGCGCTCGCCACCGTCATCGCCCTGCTGATCGTCGGGCAAGGCCTGTTTGCCACCGACGCGATGGAAGCGCCGGCGCGCAGACTGGGGCGGATGGGCGGCGCGGCCACCTTCCGGCCGATCCTGTTCATCCTGGTCGGCGCGGCGCTGTTTTCGGCGTTTTTAAACAACACGCCGGTGGTCGTGATCTTCATTCCGATCCTTGTGGTGATCGCGGCGCAGCGGTCGATTTCGCCAAGCCGGGTGTTCATGCCGCTGTCCTTCATCACCATTCTGGGCGGCATGACCACGCTGATCGGCTCGTCGACCAACCTGCTGGTGGCGGGCGTGGTGCGCGACTACGGTTACGAGATCGGCTTCTTCGACATTACCGGCATGGGCGTCATCCTGGCGCTGGTCGGCAGCGCCTATGTTCTCGGCGTTTTGCCGCGGCTGTTGCCCGAACGAGTCGCCGAACTCTCGGCGGGGGCAAAATCAGGCGCGCAGTTCATCGGCGAGATCACGCTTACGCGGGATCACCCGTTTGTCGGCATCTCCGCCAAGGCCGGCATGTTTCCGGGCCTTGGCGACCTGACGCTGAGGCTGCTGCAGCGCCGCGACGTACCGGTTTTGCCGCCGTTCGAGGATCTTACCCTCTCGGTCGGCGACACGCTGGTGGTGACCGGAACGCGCAAGGCGTTTTCCAAGGCGCTGGCGCGTGGTCGCGCCGGGCTCGAGGCCGACGACGGACCTGCCGAGGAAACCCAGCAGGATCAGCCGCCCGGCCCGGATTATCACCTGGCCGAAGCTGTGATCTCGCCGGGTTCGCGCTATGCCGGACGCACCATCCAGCTCTCGGGCTTGCGGCCGCAATTCGGCATTTCGGTGCTTGGCGTGCAGCGCAAGAGCCGTATGGCCCGCTCGGCGATGTCCGATATCCGGCTCGAACCCGGCGACACGCTGTTGATCGGCGGTCCGATGGAGGCGATCAAGCTGTTGCGCGGCAATCACGACCTGCTGCTGCTCGAGCACTCGGCCGAAGCCGTGCCGCAGTCGCGCAAGGCGCGCATCGCGGTGGCGATCTTCGCGGCGATCGTCCTCTTGTCCGCTTTATCGATCGTTCCCATCGTCGTGGCGGCGATCAGCGGCGCGGTGCTGATGCTGCTCACCGGGTGCCTGTCGATCCTGCAGGCGGGGCGCGCCTTTGACCGGCAGATCTTCCTGCTGGTCGGATCGTCGGTGGCGCTGGCGACCGCACTTGAAGCCACCGGCGGAGCGGCGCTCATTGCCTCGGCGTCGCTCAGCCTGATGGAAGGCGCCTCGGCCGGCATCATCCTGTCGGGTCTGTTCCTGGTGATGGCGGCGCTGACCAACATCCTGTCGAACAATGCCACCGCGGTGCTGTTCACACCGATCGCGCTGGGGATAGCAAAGGGCATGGGCGCCCCGCCCGAACCCTTCATCGCAGCCGTCATCTTTGCATCGAACGCGTCGTTTGCCACGCCGATCGGATACCAGACCAACCTCCTGGTCATGGGCCCCGGGCATTACCGGTTCAGCGATTTTCTTCGCGCCGGCACGCCGCTTGTGGTTATCATATGGTTGACGTTTTCGTTACTTGCGCCATGGTATTACGGACTTTGACAGGCTCCGAATCCAAAACATGATGAACCAACCGATCAATTCTCCGCAGTTTTTCCTGACCGCTCCCTCGGCCTGTCCGTATCTCGAAGGGCAGAGCGAGCGGAAGGTGTTTACCCACCTGGTGGGAGAAAAAGCCTCCGAATTGAACGACCTTCTGACCCAGGGCGGTTTCCGCCGGTCGCAGAACATCGCCTACCGGCCGGCCTGCGAATCCTGCCGCGCCTGCATTTCGGTTCGCATTCTTGCCAGTGAATTCAAACCCACCAGATCCATGCGCCGCATCAGGGCGGGCAATGCCGACCTGGTCGCCGCCGAATATCACGCCGAACCCTCGAGCGAACAGTTCAAGCTGTTCCGCCGCTATCTCGACAGCCGGCACCAGAGCGGCGGCATGGCGGACATGAGCATCGGCGACTACGCCATGATGGTCGAGGATTCGCATGTCGACAGCCGCATCATCGAATACCGGGTGAGAGCCGAAGGCGACGGGCTGCACGAGCATCCGGCGGGCGAATTGCTGGCAGTGGCGCTCACCGACCGGATGGGCGACGGGCTGTCGATGGTCTATTCGTTCTACAACCCGGATGCGACGGCGCGGTCGCTCGGCACCTTCATGATCCTCGACCACATCGAGCGCGCCCGGACCCTTGGCCTGCCGCATGTCTATCTGGGCTACTGGGTCAAGGGATCGCGCAAGATGGAATACAAGACCCGGTTCCTGCCACAGGAACACCTGATGGCTCAGGGCTGGCAGCGCTACCAGCCGTAGCGTTCGGCAACCCGTTCGGCGCCCCCGGCATTTCCCCGCTACGTCTCTCATCACCACCAAGGCCGCTTTCATGCAGGATTACATTCAACAGGCGGCCGACCATCGCAAGGGTCTGGCAATCACGGCGTTCGGCGGACTGACCCTGACGGTCGACATTCCGCTGATCCGGCTTTCACAAAGCGACGCCTGGTCGGCGCTGGCGGTCAGAAGCGCGCTCACGTTTCTTGCCGCCGTCGTCGCCTGGAGCTTCATCCGTTTCGTGCTCAAGCGCGCCATCCCGATCATTCCGGGCCGGGCCGGGCTGCTGGTGGTCACGCTCTACGGCATCGCCTCGATCACCTTCATCCTTGCCGTCTACAACACCTCGACGGCCAATCTGGTGTTCATCCTGGCGTTCAATCCGATGTTCTCGGCGCTGCTTGCCTGGTGGCTGGCGGGCGAAAAGCCCAAGGCCCAGACCTTCGCGGCAATGATCGTGATGATCCTCGGGGTCACACTGATCGTCGCCGACGGCATGAAGGCCGGAAACCTCACCGGCGATCTGCTGGCGCTTGCCTCGAGCCTCATTCTCGCCGGTGCCATCACCGCCAGCCGAAAGGCCCGCGTCGACATGGGGTTCGCGCCGCTGTTCGCGGCCATCGTGCCGTCGATGATCGGGCTTGCGATGGTGGGCGGACCGGCAGGCCTGGTGATGGGCGAGCCGGGCTGGCTGCTGCTCAACGGCCTCGTCATCATCCCGATCGCCTTCTGGTGCCTGGCCACGGGTCCCAAATACATCTCGGGTCCCGAGGTGGCGATGTTCTATCTGCTCGAGACGATCCTGGCGCCGGTGTGGGTGTGGATGATCTTCGCCGAAGCGCCGACACGGCTCGGCCTGGTCGGCGGCGGCGTCATCGTTCTGGCGCTGGTCGCGCATTCGGTGTGGCAATTGTCGGCGCACCGGCGCGCTGTCCGCAGCCTGGCGCCGCGCCATCCGGTCTGACGGTTGCGCCCTCATCACCCCTGCCCCTGTTCGCACTGGCAAAGCGGTTTTCGCGCCCTATTCTCGTCTCATGGCAATGATTGACTGCCGCTGACGAAACCGCCTGGAACCAGCTGTGCCTGCATTGAAGAAACTCGTTGTGTTTGTGCTTTTGTGCTTTGTCGCACCGGCGCTGGCTTCGCTTGCGGTCCGCGCCGCCAGTTCGCAGCCGGGCTCCTGGCGGACCGCAGACTGGTCGTCGTCCGGCCTGTTGCCCGTTGCCGCCAACCAGCCCGAGGCCGCCGTCTATGTGATGGCGGCGCGGACCGGCGGGCTGAAAGGCGCGCTGGCGGTTCACAGCTGGATCGTGACAAAGGCTGCGGGCAGCGAGCAGTACACCCGCTACGACAAGGTCGGCTGGGGCAACCCGATCCGCACCAATGCCTACCCCGCCGACGGGCGATGGTATTCCAACCCGCCGGAGGTGCTGGCCGAAGTCCGCGGCGCGGCAGCCGCGCGGCTGATCCCGACGATCGAGGCCGCCGTCCGGTCCTACCCGTTCTCGGACCGTGGCGACTACACGATCTGGCCGGGCCCGAATTCCAATTCCTTTGTCGCCCATGTGCTCAGGCAGGTGCCGGAGCTCAATCTGGCGCTGCCGCCGGAAGCCGTTGGCCGCGATTTCCGCCCGTTTGGCGATTTCATCACGCTCTCGGACGACTGGCGCAATCTCGAAATCTCGCTCGGCGGCTATGCCGGGCTGGCGGTCGGCACGCTTTATGGCGCGGAAGTTCGGCTCGGCGGACTGGTGTTCGGGCTCGACATCGCGCGTCCTGGCCTGAAGCTGCCGGGATTTGGGCGGATCGGGATCTGATCCCAGTCCAGTTACTCTGCCGCCGCGACCTTCTTGTGCAGGCACATGGTCTCGGCGGTGAAGTGCCCGGTTGCGCCTTTCGGCATCCACAGCGGGTAATGCCGCCGGTGATCCTCGACCCAGCCGTTTCTGGCATAGAACTTTTCCGCCGGAACATTGCCGACCTGACAAAGAAGCCGGGCGACCGGGAAGCCGCTCTCGGCAATCTTCCGCTCGGCAAAGAACATCAGTTTCTCGGCAACCCCGGAACCCCTGGCGTCGCGGGCGATGAACAGCTTGGTCAGTTCATCGCCGTTGATGGCCACAAATCCGAGGATCCGGGCCTCATCCTCGGCGACAAAGAAAGTGTCGGTCGAGGCCCCGAATATATCGTCGATGCACTCGAGCGTGCGCAGCGGCAGAACCTCCGGCGGCACCAGGTGGGCGTGTCCATCGTGCCAGCCGTGATGCAGGATCTCGACGATGGCGGCGCGGTCTCTTGGCTCTGCGGGCCTGATATCGATCATGACGGGACTTCCGAAACTCCGTGGGGACAAGGCAGCCCCGCGCGAGCGCGGGGAGCGGTCGAGATGGGTCCGGTCAGCTGAACTTGCCCGAGCGCGGGAAGCCCTTGGGGACCAGCCGGCCGGCCTGGGCGCGATCGGCGATCCACTCGGTCAGCTCTTCCCTCTTGCGATTGTGCATGCGCCCGGCGCTGTCTTCCCAGGTCAGCCCGTCTTCCATCGCGAAACAACGGATGTCGGCGACGCCGCCATCCTTGTAGCGCTGCAGGCGAACGCCCTTGCCGCGGCTCATCTCGGGCAATTGCTCGAGCGGGAAAATCAGCATCTTGCGGTTTTCGCCGATGACGGCAACATGGTCGCCGCTGACGGGCACACAGAGCCGCATTTCGTCGGGCAGGCTGACATTCATGATCTGCTTGCCCTTGCGCGTGTTGGCGACCAGGTCGCTCTCGGCGACAATGAAGCCGTTTCCGACGGTGGAGGCAACGAGCAGCTTGCGCGCCGGATCATGCACGAAGGCGGTCAGCACGGCCTGGTCGTTATCCATGTCGACGATGATCCTGAGCGGCTCGCCGTGACCGCGCCCGCCCGGCAGCTTGTCGGCGCCGAGCGTGTAGGCCTTGCCACCGGTGGTCACGATGACCAGCTTGTCGGTGGTGTTGGCGTGGAAAGCCAGCTTCAACTGATCGCCGTCCTTGAACTGCAATCCGGCATAATCGGCCATGTGGCCCTTCATGCCGCGGATCCAGCCCTTGTCGGAGATCACCACGGTGATCGGTTCCTTCTCGATCATCGCCTGCTCGATGGCCGCGAGATCGGCGACCGGCGCTTCGGCGAATTTCGTGCGACGGGCGCCAAGCTCGGTTTCCTTGGAGAAGGTCTTGCGGACATTGCCGACTTCCCAGGCGACCGTCTGCCACTGCTTTGCATCGGAGGCGAGCAAGGCCTCGATCTCGGCCTTCTCGCTGGTCAGACCCTCGAACTCCTTGCGGATTTCCAGCTCTTCCAGCTTGCGCAAGGAGCGCAACCGCATGTTGAGGATGGCTTCGGCCTGGACATCTGTCAGCTCGAAGGTCTTCATCAGTTCGAGCTTGGGCTCATCCTCCTCGCGGATGATGCGGATCACCTCGTCGAGATTGAGATAGGCGATCAAGAAGCCCGACAACAGCTCCAGACGCCGCTCGATGGCCGCCAGCCGGTGACGAGACCGGCGCTGCAGCACCTCGCGGCGATGCGCCAGCCATTCGGTCAGCACCTCGGCGAGGTTCATCACCCTGGGCACCTTGCCCATCGACAGCACATTGAGGTTGAGCGGGATGCGGTTTTCGAGATCGGACAGCCGGAACAGCGATTCCATCAACAGGTTCGGATCCACCGTGCGGCTCTTGGGGATCAGCACCAGGCGGACGTCTTCGGCGGATTCGTCGCGGATATCGTCGAGCAGCGGCAGCCTGCGGGCGATCAGCAGCTCGGCGATCTTCTCGATCAGGCGCGACTTCTGCACCTGGTAAGGCATCTCGGTGACGACGATCTGGTAGCCGCCGCGGCCGGTGTCCTCGACCTCCCACTTGGCGCGGACCCGGAAACCGCCGCGACCAGTCTGATAGGCCTCGAGAATGGACTCGCGGCTGTCGATGACCACGCCGCCGGTCGGGAAATCCGGTCCCTCGACATATTGCAGCAGGTCCTCGACGGTTGCCTCGGGCTTGCGGATCAGGGCAAGTGCCGCATCGCAGAGTTCGGCGGCGTTGTGCGGCGGGATCGAGGTCGCCATGCCGACGGCAATGCCGGTGGCGCCATTGGCGAGCAGGTTCGGAAACGCGCCCGGAAGCACCACCGGCTCGCTGTTTTCCTCGTCATAGGTGTCGCGGAAATCGACCGCGTCCTCGTTGATGCCCTCGATCAGCAGTTCGGCCACCGCGGTCATCTTCGATTCGGTGTAGCGCATGGCGGCGGCGCTATCGCCGTCGATGTTGCCGAAATTGCCCTGGCCGTTGGCCAGCGGGTAGCGCACGGCGAAATCCTGCGCCAGCCGCACCAGCGCGTCATAGATCGACTGGTCGCCGTGCGGATGGAAGTTACCCATCACCTCGCCGACGATCTTGGCCGATTTCTTGAAAGAGCCGTTGGACCTCAGCCCCATCTCGCTCATGGCGTAGACGATGCGCCGGTGCACCGGCTTCATCCCGTCGCGCACATCGGGCAGAGCCCGATGCATGATGGTCGACAGCGCATAGGCCAGATAGCGCTCCTCGAGCGCCTTCTTCAGGTCAACGGCTTGAATGTGGTCGCCCCCACCGGGCGGAAGCAGGCTTTTTCCCATGGGGTGGGGTTAAAGGAAGCACTGATTCGGGGCAAGGGGCAGGCCGCATCGGCGGGCATTGCACGAATTTTGCCGCCGGCCTCACCCGCACCACAAAGCTGTGGCCGATGACAGGACCGGCGCCGCCCTGTAGAATGGCCGGCGCGTGCACCAGATCAGGATGCCTGCCAAGCCGCATCGCCAGCAAAAGGAAGCCCCGATGACGATCCAGTTCACTTTAAAGCGCCTGCTGTCCGCATCCGTGCTGGTCACGGTGCTTTCAGGACTCGCAACGCCGGCCATGGCACTTGATGCGGATGATTTTGCAACCAGACTGTCCGCCATGACCAGCCAGACCGGCACCAGGCTGAGTTTTGCGGCGGTCGAACCGGACGGCAGCACGATCGTGCTCAGGTCGGTGCGCGTGGATTCTCCCGGCCAACCCTCCTTCACCCTGGGCGACGTCAGCTTCAAGGGCGTCGAGGAAGAGGATGACGGCAGCTACTTTGTCAACGAGGCGGTGTTTGCCGATATCGAGACGTCGGAAGGGGAAAACACGGTCTCCATCGACGGGTTAGAGATATGCGGCCTGACGGTTCCCGCCGATGGCGCTGCCGGCGGGCTCGACAGCATGCTTTGGTACGAGGGCTTGTCGACCGGCGAGATCAGCGTCGAGAATAAAGGCGTTACCGTGTTCTCGATGGCGGGCCTCGATCTGGATGTCGAGCGGGCCGAGGATGCGCCACAGGTCAAGGTCAAGATGACCGGATCGGACCTGGAGATCGATCTGAGCAAGGTCGACGACCCGAAGGCAAAGGATGCCTTGAAACAGCTTGGCTACGAGACCGTGACGGGCGACCTGAAGCTGGATGGGTCCTGGGACAGTCAGTCCGGGATCATCAATCTCGAGGAATACTCGCTTGCCCTGGACGACGTCGGGCGGCTGGCGCTTTCGCTTGAAATCTCCGGCTACACGGCCGAATTCATCAAGTCGATGCAGCAGGCACAGACCGCGGCAGCGGCCAATCCCGACCCGCAGGCGGCTCAGCAGGCCATGGGATTTGCGATGCTGGGCATGCTGCAGCAACTCAGCTTCAAGTCCGCCTCGCTGCGCTTCGACGACGCATCGGTGACCGAACGGGCGCTGGAATTCGCAGGCAAGAAACAGGGCGTCACCGGCGAGCAGATGCGCCAGGCAGTGAAATTCATGCTGCCGCTGGCTCTGGGGCAGCTCGGCATTCCGGCGCTGCAACAGCAGATTTCGGCTGCGGCAAGCGTCTATCTCGACAATCCGCAGAACATCACCATCACGGCCACGCCCGCCGAGCCGGTCGCCGTGCCGGTGCTCATGGGTGCAGGAATGGGCGATCCGCGCACGCTGGTTGACTTGCTCAACGTGCAAGTCAACGCCAACAAGCCGGTCGAGCTCTGCTGCAAGCAGTAACGACGGCCGCCGCCCCAAAGAATGGCCAAATAAGCTTGGCGGCGGATCGTCACGGCCGATACGATTGGCCGATCAATCGGGTTGCTTGTTCGCCGCCGCGGGCGCAGGGTGAATTCCGAACGCTCAGCGAATTGCCGCCCGATCCGGTGCGCCGTTCGCCCTCCTCTCACCCGCACTGGACCCGTCACATGATCCGTTTCAAGGCCAACGCGCCGGCTGAAAAGCCTGCGCCCGCATCCGCCGCCAAAGCCGAAAAACCCGCCGGCAAGGCCAAGGCGGGCAAATCGGCTCCGAAGGAGGAGCTGCTCGATCTCGGCCAGGCGACGCAGGATTCCAAGGACTGAACGGGAAGATCCCGAGACATATCCAGCGCAAAAAAGCCCGGAAAACCAGATGGTTGCCCGGGCTTCTTGATAATTTGAGTCGGCTTGCGCTCTATTCAGCCTTTGCCGGAATGGCGCGCAGCGACAGTTCACGCATCTGCGCCGGCGAGGCCGGGCTCGGAGCGCCCATCAACAGGTCCTGGGCCTGCTGGTTCATCGGGAACAGCGCCACTTCGCGCAGGTTCTTGGCGCCGACGATCAGCATGATGACGCGGTCGACACCGGCCGCCATGCCGCCATGGGGAGGCGCGCCATACTGGAAGGCGCGGTAGAGACCGCCGAAGCGCTCCTCGACATCGGCCTGGCTCAGTCCAACCTTCTCAAACGCCTTGACCATCAGTTCGGGCGACTGGTTCCGGATCGAGCCCGACGCGATTTCGAAGCCGTTGCAGACGAGGTCGTACTGGTAGGCCTTCAGCGTCAGCGGATCCTGGGTCTCAAGCGCTTCCATGCCGCCCTGCGGCATCGAGAACGGGTTGTGGGCGAACTCGACCTTCTTGGCGTCCTCGTCCCATTCGTAGAACGGGAAATCGACGATCCAGCACAGCTCGAAGCGGTCCTGGTCGACAAGGTTGAGTTCCTCGCCGGCACGGGTGCGGGCGTCGCCTGCGAACTTGGCGAACTTGGCCGGGTCGCCGGCGGCGAAGAAGCAGGCATCGCCATCGTCAAGGCCCATCTGGACGCGGATCGCCTCGGTGCGCTCCGGACCGATGTTCTTGGCGATCGGGCCGGCGCCTTCGAGCGTATCGCCTTCCTTGCGCCAGAAGATGTAGCCCAGGCCCGGCTGGCCCTGGCCCTGTGCCCAGGAATTCATCCGGTCGCAGAAGGCGCGGGAGCCGCCGGTCTTGGCGGGAATCGCCCAGACCTCGACCTTGGGATTGTTGGCGATCATGCCGGCGAAGACCTTGAAGCCGGAGCCGGCGAAATGCTCGGTGACGGCCTGCATCTCGATCGGGTTTCTCAGGTCCGGCTTGTCGGTGCCGTAGGTGCGCATCGCCTCGTCATAGGGAATCCGGCGGAATTCCTGCGTCACCGGCTTGCCTTCGGCAAATTCCTCGAAGACGCCACGCATCACCGGCTCCATCGTGTCCCAGACATCTTCCTGGGTGACGAAGCTCATTTCGAGGTCGAGCTGGTAGAACTCGCCCGGCAGCCGGTCGGCGCGCGGGTCCTCGTCGCGGAAGCACGGCGCGATCTGGAAGTAGCGGTCGAAACCAGCGACCATCAGGAGCTGCTTGTACTGCTGCGGCGCCTGCGGCAGCGCGTAAAACTGGCCGGGATGGATGCGGCTCGGCACCAGGAAGTCGCGCGCGCCCTCGGGCGACGAGGCGGTCAGGATCGGGGTCGCGTATTCGGCGAAACCGATCTCGGTCATGCGCCGGCGCATGTCGGCGATCACCTTGGTGCGGGTGACGATGTTCCGGTGCAACGTCTCGCGGCGCAGATCGAGGAAGCGGTACTTCAGCCGCACGTCCTCGGGATAGTCCGGCTCGCCGAACACCGGCAGCGGCAATTCCTTGGCGGACGACAGGATTTCGATTTCCTGGGCGAAAACCTCGATCTCGCCGGTGCCGAGATTGGGGTTGATGGTGTCAACCATGCGTTCCTTGACCAGGCCATCGACGCGGATCACCCATTCGCCGCGGACGGTCTCGGCCGCCTTGAAGGCAGGCGAATCCGGATCGGCGACGATCTGCGTCAGGCCGTAATGGTCGCGCAGGTCGATGAACAGCAGGCCGCCGTGGTCGCGTACGCGGTGCACCCAGCCCGAAAGCCGGACGGTGGCGCCCGCATCGCTCTTGCGGAGCGCGGCGCAGGTGTGGGAACGGTAGCGATGCATGGCATATCCTCGGTGGCTGGACCAATGGCTGGAAACGGTGGCTCGGCAGGGTGCGAAACAAACGCACATCGCAGCCTCGGCGCACGGTAAAAATCGCGCGGAAAAGCGCATGACCCACCCGGTTTGTCAAGGCGAAACGGCGCAATCGGCCTGTGCATTGGCGGGATTTCATCACGACGGCCGGACAAAATAGATGTAGGAGTAGGCTTCCTGTTTCCCGCATCCGGCATGTCATGCACTCGCTCCGTCCCCTGATCCCGCTCCTGACCACCGCCGGCGTGCTGCTGGCGGGCAACGGATTGCAGGGCACGCTGATCTCGTTGCGCGGCTCGATCGAGGGGTTTTCGCCCACCGTCATCGGGCTTTCCGGCGCCGGCTACTATCTGGGCTTCATCATCGGCTGCTGGATCACGCCGCGGCTCCTGCGGACCTCCGGCCACATTCGCGCCTTCGCCGCCATGGCCGCGGTCGCGGCTTGCGCCTCGCTTGCCATGGTGATGGTGATCGACCCGTTCTTCTGGTTCCTGATGCGGCTCGTCACCGGTCTCTGCTTCGCCTCGCTGTTCGCCAATGTTGAAAGCTGGATCAATTCGCAGACCACCAACTCCAACAGGGCCAGGACGCTCGCGATCTACCGGTTCGTCGATCTGGGCGCGGTGACGCTGTCGCAATACATGATGCCGGTGTTCGGGATAAACGGCTTCGAAATCTTCGCGGTGATGACCATGCTCATCATCCTGTCGATCGTGCCGGTGTCGCTTGCCGACCGGTCCAATCCGGAAGCGCCCGCACCCTTCTCCTTCAGCCCGAAACGATTGTGGCTGGTCTCGCCACTGGCCTCGGCCGGCGCCATCACCGTCGGGCTGACCACGGCCTCATTTCGCGCGGTGGGGCCGCTCTACGCCGAAAGCCTAGGCTTGCAGGTCGCCGACATCGCCTCGTTCATGAGCGCCGGGATCATCGGCGGCATCGTGCTGCAGTATCCGCTCGGCTATCTCTCCGACAGGATCGGCCGCCGCTCGGTGCTGCTGCTGGCGACCAGCGGCTCGACGCTGTGCGGCCTGTTCATGGTACTGTTCGCCGGCAGCGGCGTCGCGCTCAACCTGATCGGCATCTTCCTGTGGGGCGCCTTCACCCTGCCGCTCTATTCGCTCTCGGCGGCGCATGCCAACGACAAGGCCGAGGCCGGCGAGTACGTGCAGATTGCATCCGGGCTGATGTTCTTCTGGGCCATCGGCGCGTCGATCGGGCCGTTGCTGTCGGCCGTGCTGGTCGACTGGCTCGGCGCATCGGCGTTCTTCAGCTTCATCTGCTCGATGCACGGCGCCTTCGTTCTCTACACCCTGGTGCGGATCATGCGCGGTTCACCCGACGAACCGGAACGCGGCCGGTTTGCCGGATTGCTGCGCACATCGCCGGTTTTTGCACGCATGGCGGCCCAATCGGTCGACCGCGACAGGCGGCCCGGCAAGAAAGACGCTTCCGGGGGAGAAGACAAACCGGAAAATTCCCGCTAAATGCCAAGCATGGACATGATAACTACGACCGAGGCGCTTGCCGCCTTCTGCGCCCGCCTCGCCAAACACGACTTCGTCACCGTTGACACCGAGTTCCTGCGTGAGACCACCTACTGGCCCGAACTGTGCCTCATCCAGATGGCCGGTCCGGACGACGAAGGCATCGTCGACCCGATGGCCAAGGGACTTGATCTCACACCGTTTTTCGAGCTGATGGCGGACACCTCTGTGATCAAGGTGTTCCATGCGGCACGCCAGGACATCGAAATCGTGGTCAAGCTCGGCGACCTGGTTCCGCATCCGATCTTCGACACGCAGGTGGCGGCGATGGTCTGCGGATTCGGCGAATCGATTTCCTATGACCAGCTGGTCTCGCGGATCACCGGCGCGCCGATCGACAAGTCCTCGCGCTTCACCGACTGGAGCCGCCGGCCACTGACCGACAAGCAGCTCGACTACGCGCTCGCCGACGTGACCCATCTGCGCGACGTCTACCTTGAGCTGGTCTCGCGCCTGAAAGCGGAAAACCGGGGCGATTGGGTGGCCGACGAGATGGCTGTGCTGGAAGCGCGCTCGACCTATGAAATCGAACCCGCAGACGCCTGGAAACGGCTGAAGATGCGGGTCAAGAAGCCGGTCGAGCTCTGCGTGCTGCAGCATGTCGCAGCCTGGCGGGAACGCGAGGCGAAGTCACGCAACGTGCCGCGCGGCCGGGTGATCAAGGATGACGCGATCTACGAGGTCGCGCAGCAGCAGCCCCGGGATGCCGAGGCGCTGTCGCGGCTCAGGACCATCCCGCGCGGCTGGGAACGCTCGCAGCAGGGCGCCACGCTGGTCGAGATCGTCAACGAGGCGCTCGAGACGCCGAAGGAGGCGATGCCGCGCCTGCCCCGCCAGAAGCAGACGCCCGAGGGCGCGCAGGCCTCGATCGAGCTGTTGCGCGTGCTCCTGAAGCTGACCGTGGAAAAGGAAAACGTTGCGGCCAAGATCATCGCCAACGCGGATGATCTTGAAGCCATCGCGGTGGACGGCGAAGACGCGGACGTGCCTGCGCTCAAGGGCTGGCGCCGTGAGCTGTTCGGCGAGCGAGCGCTCAAGCTGATCCGCGGCGAACTGGCGCTGCGGTTCGCCAACAAGAAGGTCGAGGCAGTGGAGCTTTAAGCGGCCACCTGTCATCCATACCTGTCTGGAAAACCCGGCGCGGGCCGGCCGCGGTCAAGTGAGGCCTTTCGAGAGATCGCCCACCCGCGGAGGCGATGCGCCCGGCCCTCTCCCTCAAGGACATGACAGAGACAACGCCATCGCCGCGGGGCTGATCGCCTTGGCGATCGGACTTGGCTTTCTGGGAAGCTGACAAACCAGACATCTCAAAACCTGCGCCCCCAAAAGTGGCGCAGCGCAGCCGCATTTTCATCCCGGTTTGACTACATACCGACCAGTTGGTATGTAATTTTTCAAAAGGAACTCGTATGCAAGCTCGACCCTCCCAAGCCAGAGAGAAACTGCTGACCTCCGCCCTGTCGGTGATCAGGGCCAAGGGCTTTTCAGCCACAAGCGTGGATGAACTCTGCGCCAATGCCGGCGTGACCAAGGGCGCGTTCTTCCATCATTTTACCAGCAAGGAAGCCCTCGGGGTCGCCGCTGCCGACTACTGGTCCGAATTCACAGGCGCCCTGTTTGCCGCGGCCCCCTATCACGATCTCGCCGATCCGCTCGACCGGGTGCTGGCCTATATCGACTTCCGGCGCCAGCTGCTGGCCGGCGAGTTGCCCGATTACACCTGCCTGGTCGGCACCATGGTGCAGGAAACCTATCTGACCGCACCCCAGATCCGCGACGCCTGCCATGCGTCGATCGAAGGGCATGCGCTGACGCTTGTGCCCGATATCCAGGCGGCGATGGATGCGCGCGGCATGCGCGACGCCGGCTGGACCGCCGAGAGCCTGGCTTTGCACACCCAGGTGGTGCTGCAGGGGGCTTTCGTTCTTGCCAAAGCGAGGGATTCGGTTTCCGTCGCCATCGACAGCATCAACCATCTCAAGCGTTACGTGACGCTGTTGTTTTCCCACCCCGTGGAGAAAGCCGCATGAGCACTCCATCCGATTACAAGCGCCTGATGCGCGGGGTGATCCCCTACGCCACTGTCAAAGGCGTCGACAGGGCCATTGAATTCTACACCCGCGCCTTTGGTGCGGTGCTCATGGGCCAGATCGTGCGGAGCAATGACGGGCGGGTGCTCAATGCGAGCATCGCCATCAATGACGGCATCGTGATGCTGATGGATCCCTTCCCCGAACACGGCACCAACCCGTCTTCGGGCAGCGATTTCCTGCTGCAACTTATCATCGCCGACGGAGACCTTTGGTGGAACCGCGCGGTGGAGGCCGGCTGCGAGGTGGTGTCACCGTTCAAGCTCGAATTCTGGGGCGACCGCTTCGGCCGCGTCCGCGACCCGTTCGGGCTGGAATGGGCCTTCAACGAACCCGCCATCGAAAAGCAGCAGTCCGGGTGAGGGCCTGGCGAGAAGTTCGAAAAGGCCCAGACGGCTTCAAGTTATCCTTCGCACCGCGCCGCAAAAGACGGCTGGGGCCGACACAACCGAGAGAGCGGACAACGAAAGAAGACGGCAATGAGCTTTCAGGCCTATCTCGACACCATCAAGGCGCGCACCGGCAAGACACCGGACGATTTCCGTAAGCTTGCAGAAGAGCTGGGACTGCTCGACGGCGGCAAGGTCGCAAAGGGCGTCAAGGCGGGCGACGTGATTGCCTGGCTCAAGGACGACTTCGATCTCGGCCGCGGCCACGCCATGGCAATCTGGGCACTGTTTTCCAACATCAAGTAGATGCCGGCCAAATGATCTGAGCGAACGGGAGCATTGAAGTGACAGGTTCCGACCGACAATCCACGCAGGTTATCACCCCATTCATCTGGTTCGACTGCGAGGCCGAAGATGCCGCCAGGCTCTACACCAGCCTGTTTCCCAACAGCCGCATCACCCAGGTCAGCCACTATCGTGGAGAAGGCGAACACATCCACGGCCAACCGGCCGGCAAGGTGATGGTGGCGAGCTTTGAACTCGACGGCCATCGCTTTTCAGCCATCAATGGCGGACCGGTGTTCAAGCCGAACCCGTCGATCTCGTTCTCTGTCCATCTCGACAGTCACGAGAAGGTCGATGTGCTGTGGAAAGGGCTGAGCGTTGGCGGTCAGGTGCTGATGCCGCTCGAAGCCTATCCGTGGAGCCCGCGCTATGGGTGGCTGAGCGACCGTTACGGCGTCTCCTGGCAGATTGCTGTCTCGGACAAGCCTGCGGAACGCCAGAGCATCATCCCGTCGCTGCTGTTCACCGGCGACGGCGATGGCCGCGCCGCCGAGGCGATTGACCTTTACACCTCGATATTCCCCGACTCGACCCCAGGCATGGTGCAGTATCGCGACGGCAGGGACGGGACGCTTGGCACATCGGTGCTGTTCGGCCGGATCAGCCTGTTCGGCCAGATCTTCAACATCATGGATGGCGACGGTCCGCACGATTTCACCTTCAACGAGGCCGTTTCGCTGATGGTCTCCTGCGAAACCCAGGCCGAAGTTGACCACTACTGGGATGCACTGACAGCCGAAGGTGGTTCGGACGGCCGGTGCGGCTGGGTGAAGGACAGGTTCGGCGTATCCTGGCAGCTTGTCCCCACGGCTCTGCCGCGGCTGATGTCGTCGCCGGATCGCGCCTTGGCAAGCCGTGTCACGCAGGCGATGCTGAAGATGAACAAGATCGATATCGCAACTCTTGAGGCGGCAGCCCGAGCTTAAACAGAAAAGGGAGAATGACCATGACCTACGTGCAAGGATTTCTGCTCGCCGTTCCCGATGCCAACAAGGCCGCCTACACGGAGCTGGCCGAAGCCTCCGCCAGGGTGTTTCGCGCCCATGGGGCGCTCTCCGTGGTGGAAACATGGGGTGTCTCTGTCCCAGATGGCAAGGTCACCTCGTTTCCGATGGCGGTGAAACTGGAGAAGGATGAATCCGTCGTTTTCTCGTGGATTACCTGGCCAGACAAGGAGACGGCCGACACTGCGATGGAGCCCTCTATGAAGGAACTGGAGCAATTGATGGGCGGTGACATGAGCAAGATGCCGTTTGATGGCATGCGGATGATCTGGGGCGGTTTTGAAACGATCGTGGAAGCCTGACCGGCCGGGAGCGCGCTTCATGCCCCTTTCGTGGCCGGACAACGGCCTTGCGGAT
Organism: Hoeflea sp.; assembly: GCA_020637795.1. Lineage (GTDB taxonomy): Bacteria > Pseudomonadota > Alphaproteobacteria > Rhizobiales > Rhizobiaceae > Hoeflea. The sequence goes on from JACKJT010000001.1 coordinate 213,626, forward strand.
CCGGGCATGGGAGAGCGGAGCCAGAGCGGAATCGCCTCGCCTGCCCGAGAAATATCCTGAGCACCCCTTGCATTGGCGCAGGCGAACCCCATATGGTGATCATCAAAGAAATTTGTCTCCACGCTGACCACGGATGTACTGGCAGATGTGTCGAGGCAAGTCAGGAAGGTCGGTGCGAATTTCGCCCGGCCTTTTTCTTTGTCCCCTTGTCAGGCGCGTCGCCGCCCATCCCCAAGAATTCGCTGAACCTTGAACTCGCCGGTCCATGTCGCGACACTGGCATGGACCTGACGCGACAGAGGAACCCCATGGCCCTATTCCAGCAAGACAGCGCAACCCGCACGCCAAGACAGCGCAAGCTCTACGCCGCCTACGAACTGGCCTACACAGTCATCGACGCGGCCGCGGCGCTCCTGTTTCTCGCAGGCTCGATCCTGTTCTTCTATCCATCGCTGCAGGATCCGGCGATTTGGCTTTTCGTCATCGGTTCGGCCTGTTTCGCATTGAAACCGGTGCTGCGCGTGATCCGCGAGTTTCACCTGCTGGCCGCCGGAGATATCGACGATCTGGCCGCCCGCTACAGCTAAGCCTTGCGTTCAGCCGATCCTGAACCCGAGCCGCTTGCCGGTCAGCTTGGCCAGTTGCTGCAGCCGGCCATCGAGCCGTTCGCCGACGAAGGCCTCGGAGGCCTTGGGCACCTTGAGAACGATGTCGACATCGCCATCGGAGGCCGCAGCGGGCACGAACTCGAGATGCGGCACCATGCCGGGCATCGATGCCGAGAACAGGTAGACGACCCTGAGCATACCGCCCAGCAGCTTGGCGTAGTCGAGATATTTTGGCCCGGCGATCGCCGCCAGTTCCGACGACATGCCGTCATCGTTGAGGCCTTCGAAGCGGAAGTAGTTTGCCAGCGCAATATAGGCGCGGCCTGCATGGCTGATCCCGGTGAAGGTGCCATGGGCAATGATGTTGAGCGCCTGCGGGCCGCGGTAATCGGGATGGGCGCGCCAGGAGATATCGGCAAGCAGGCAGGCCGCCTGGCGGTAGCGGGCATCCTCCTCGGTTTCATGCACGCCGAACACCGGGAACATGCGGCCGGTCCAGTCGGCGAGCTCGCGGGCATGCTCGGGCGACCGCGCGCGCAGGATCGCCAGTTCCCCTGCAGCCGTCAGCAGCGGATCGCGGGCGGCTTCGGCGGTTCCGAGCAGGGAGTAGAGATAGCCTTCGCGCACGCCCAGCGCAGAGAAGCTGACCCGCGCCGCCTTCATGGCGATCAGCGTTTCCTGCAAGGCCACGGCGCCGTAGGGCAGCAGGCCACGGCGATTCCTGGAGATCGCCTTGATCGCGCTTATCCGCGATTGCTTCATCGCTGCCACTTCGGCGAGGAAGTCGATCGCCGGCTTGGCGTCGATCTCGTAGGCCTGCATCATGTGCAGCGGGTATCCGGTGATTTCCATGTGCAGCTTGGCGATGTTTCGCCAGGTGCCGCCAACCGCGTAGAAGGTCCGCCCTGCCCCGCCCGGAAGAACGGTCGATTGCTTCAGCGCCCGCTTGGCGATCGCCCTCGCCCTCGAGACCGAATTGCCGGACATCTCGGCCAGCCTGAGGCCGCCCAGCGGCAGGGTCTGCCCACCGGAATAGCTGTTGCCCTTCACGTCGACGAGTTCGAGCGAACCGCCGCCGAGATCGCCGGCAATGCCATCGGGCTTGTAGTAGCCGGCGATCACCCCGAGAGCCGAGAAACGGGCCTCTTCCTCACCTGTCAGCAAACGAATTCGGCATCCGAGAATGATTTCGGCCGAGGCAATGAAGCTGGCGCCGTTCTCGGCCTCCCGGGCGGCTGCCGTGGCAAGCACATGCATCTCGAAGGCGCGGGCCTGTTCGGAAAGCGCCCGAAAGCGTTTCAGCGCCGCCAGCGCCCGATCGATGCCGGTCTCGTCCATTCTTCCGGTGGCGGCAAGGCCCTTGCCGAGGCCGCACAGAACCTTCTCGTTGAACAGCACGGACGGCGCCCGGTTGAGCCCCTCGTAAATCACGAGACGCACGGAGTTTGAACCAATGTCGATGACAGAAACGGGATGTATGCCCGGCAGTCGGCCTTGCGCTTCCGATTCCACCATATTTAGAGCCGATCATCTTTAGATGGCATCGTTTGAACGCCGGGATTTCGTGATCTGGCAAGGAGCGGGAGGCGACGCGGCGCGAGCGCCGTTAGCCGCGCGCGACGCTGTCCAGAGCGCGAAAGACCAAGTTCAGACGATGACAAGGCATCGATCCTGATCAAACACCTGTCTTCGCCAGGCTTGGACGTCTTTTCCGCGCCAGCGTCGTCAAAATCCTCGCACGATGCGCTGCATCGCGCTTGCGGTTTTTCCTCGCTGACACGAAAAATCCTGTCCATCAAATCGCTTCCAGCTAAAGATGATCGGCTCTAAGGCGCTCTTCGGTTAAGGCGACGCGTTCCGCCTGAGCGGAGCGAGACCAGGATCAACGAATTCTGCGCCCTTATATATGGCATTAGCGGGAACTGAAACCCGGCAAGACCACTTCTGCAGTGGTTGTCCCGCACCAATTCACACGACTTTCGGCGGGTGTGAAAACCAGCCCGCATCGCCTGCTCACCCCGAACCTCGGCATGCGAACGCCGGACATCACGAAAAGCCTGCCCCGTTTCCGGACCGACAATCACACTGCATGGCCACAGATCAGCGTTTGCTGCGCGACGCCCGGGCCAGCCGGTCGGCGATCAGTTTCGGAGCGTTGGATTTCAAGGCTTCACCGCGGCCCGACAGGCTGGGATTGGTCATGAAATAGACCTGCGCATTGAAGGGCTCTTCATCAACACCGGGTTCCACCCGGCGCGAGGTTCCGTCCGGCAGGATCTCGTAGCTCTGCTGATTGTCGATCATGTTGCCCAGCATGATCTGCGAGAGCACCTGCTCATGCACGGTCTTGTTGACGATCGGCACCAGGGTCTCGACCCGGCGGTCGAGATTGCGCGGCATCAGGTCGGCCGAGCCGATATAGACCAGCGCTTCCGCGGACGGCAGGCCGTGGCCGTTGCCGAAGCAATAGATCCGGCTGTGCTCGAGGAAGCGCCCGACGATCGACTTGACGTGAATATGTTCTGACAGCCCCGGAACCTGCGGCCTCAGGCAACAGATGCCGCGGACCACCAGATCGATCTCGACGCCGGCCTGGCTGGCGCGATAGAGCGCATCGATGATTTCGGGATCGACCAGCGAGTTCATCTTCATCCAGACCGCTGCCGGCCGCCGCGCCTCGGCATGGCGGATTTCCGCCTCAATGTTCTCGAGGATCTTGTTTCGCAGGTTGAGCGGCGATACCGCCAGCTTGACCAGCCCCTCGGGCTCGCCGTAGCCGGTGATGAAATTGAAGACATGGGCCATGTCGCGGGCAATGACCGGATCACAGGTGAAATAGGACAGGTCGGTGTAGATCTTGGCGGTGACCGGGTGATAATTGCCGGTGCCGAGGTGGCAGTAGGAGACCAGCTTGCCCTCCTCCCGCCGCACGATCAGCGACATCTTGGCGTGAGTCTTGAGTTCGATGAAACCGAAGACAACCTGCACGCCGGCGCGCTCGAGGTCGCGGGCCCAGCGGATGTTGGCTTCCTCGTCGAACCTGGCCTTGAGTTCGACCAGCGCGGTGACCGACTTGCCGGCCTCGGCCGCATCGACCAGCGCCCGGACGATGGGGCTGTCGTTGGACGTCCGGTAGAGCGTCTGCTTGATCGCCAGCACGTCGGGATCACGCGCTGCCTGGAACAGAAACTGGACCACCGCGTCGAAGGATTCGTAGGGGTGATGGACCACCAGATCCTTCTCACGGATCGCGGCGAAGGTGTCGCCGGCATGCTCGCGGATGCGTTCGGGAAAACGGGCGTTGTAGGGTTCGAACTTGAGATCGTCGCGCGGCGCCTTGGCGATTTCGGACAGCGTGTTGAGCGCCAGCAGGCCGGGCAGCACCGCCACGCGGTTTTCCGGCACGTTGGTTTCGTGCACCACGAATTCGCGCAGGCTTTGCGGCAGTTCCGAATCGAACTCGATTCGGATCACCGATCCGCGGCGCCGGCGCTTGAGCGCGCTTTCGAACAGGCGGACCAGGTCCTCGGCCTCTTCCTCGACCTCGATATCGGAATCGCGAATGATCCGGAACGTGCCCGAACCGCGGACCTCGTAACCGGGATAGAGCGAGCCGATGAACAGGCTGACCACATCCTCGAGCGTGATGTAGCGGATGGCGCCGTCTAGGTCGGGCAGCCGCAGGAAGCGGTCGAGCGCCACCGGCAGGCGGATCAGCGCGGTCATCGGCTCGTTTGCCGCCTTGGAGGCCAGCTGCAGGCAGATCGAAAACCCGAGATTCGGAATGAACGGAAACGGATGGGCCGGATCGATCGACAGCGGCGTCAGCACCGGGAAGATCGACTGCAGGAACTCGTCCTCGAGCCAGGCCATGTCGCCTTCCACCAGCACGGAAGGACGCACGATGTAGATGTTTTCGGCCGCCAGGTTCTGCTGCAGGATGGCCAGGGACGCCTGCTGTTCGAGTTGCAGCCCGTCGATTTCCTCGAGGATCTGGTCGAGCTGCTCGTTCGGCGACAGGCCGTCGGGCGAGCGGTTGACGATGCCTTCGCGCACCTGACCCTCAAGCCCGGCGACGCGCACCATGAAGAACTCGTCCAGATTGGCAGCCGAGATCGACAGGAAGCGCACCCGCTCAAGCAGCGGATGGGCGGCGTTGAGCGTCTCCTCGAGCACCCGGCGATTGAACTGCAGCCAGGAAAACTCGCGGTTGATGAAGCGCTTCGGACTGGTCAGCAGGTCCTCCGCCGAAATATCCGACGTTGCCGGATCAATCCGCAGTTCACTCGCGCCCGCACCCTCGTAATCGACCATCATGCACTCCAACGCCCCGGTTATGGAATCCACCGTCTATAGCACAACAACGAAGGAACTATGACACTTCCGTGTCGCTCGCTCCGCTGTCCATTTCAGCCAGAACCTCGGCCGCGAGCGCCCGGGTGATCTTCGATCCGCGCGCCAGCGCCAGCTGGTCAAGGCGGGTGACGACCGTCCGCGCGGCGGCGAGCGAACGCTCCATGCGGGCGACAAGCCAGGCGATGATCCTGTCATCGACCACGACCTGCCGGTCGGCGAACAGCTTGACCATCACCTTGGCCAGCAGTTCCTCATCCGGCTCGGCGATCTCGACCACCGTTGCCGCCTTCAGGCGGGAGGCAAGATCCGGCAATGTCACCCGCCATCCGGCAGGCCAGAGCCTGCTGGTGATCAGGATCGCGGTGCCGTTCTGGCGCGCCGCGTTGATGAGATGAAACAGCGCGGTCTCGTCAAAACCCGCATGATCGATGTCCTCGATCAGCACCGGGCCGCGGGCGGCGGTTTCGAGCACCATCGGATCGGGTCTGTCGATGTCGACCCTGGTCGCGCCAACGCGGTTGGCCCAGATGCTGGCGAGATGGGATTTTCCCGATCCCGTGGGCCCGGCCAGAATCACCACCGGCGACGGCCAGTCGGGCCAGCGGTCGACGATCGCCACCGCCGCGTTCAAGCGGTCGGAGACGATCAGGTCATCCCGGCCGGAAGCCGGGTCATGATCGAATTCAAGCGGCAATTGCCGTGTGGCAGGCGGTTTGGCCATCAGTTTCCCGGCGCGTCGTCAGCGGATTGGCCCGACCGTGGAACCGGACGTTGGGTGCCGTGATAGAGATCGCTCTCGAGGTAGCGGGCAATGGCAAAGCGCACCAGAACGCCGACCGAGGCAGCCGCCGGCACCGCGATCAGCATGCCGACAAAGCCGAACAGGGCGCCGAACGCGAACAGCGCGAACATCAGCCAGACCGGATGCAACCCGACCGACTTGCCGACCAGCCGCGGCTGCAGGATGTTGCCTTCGAAAAACTGCCCCACCGCGAAGACGGCGATCACCGCGCCGATCATGACGAAATCCGGCCAGAACTGCACCACCGCGACGATCAGGGCCAGCACCAGACCAACCAGCGAACCGACATAGGGGATGAAGCTGATGAGGCCGGCGAACAGCCCGATGAGGAGACCGAAGTTCAGTCCGACGATGGAAAGACCGACGGCATAGATCAGGCCGAGGATGATGCAGACGCTGCCCTGCCCGCGGACGAAGCCGGCAATGGTGGCGTCAATCTGCCGGGCCAGATGGCGAACGGTGTCGACATGATCGCGCGGCACCCAGTCGTCGACCTTCTCGACCATTCTGTCCCAGTCGAGCAGCAGATAGAAGGCAACAACCGGGGTGACCACGAACAGCGCTGCGATGTCGAGAAGCGCCATGCCGGAATTCCAGATCTGCTGGAAGATGGTGCCGACCAGACCGGCGCCTTCCTTGAGAAGGGCGGCAAAGCTTTCCTTGATCTGACCCAGCTGGTCGCCGATCCAGCTTGGCAACAAGGTGGAATCCGCCGTCAGCAGCGCCTGGAGCTGGGTGATATAACCCGGGATCCGGGCCCCCAGGTCAGCCGCCTGCGTCACCAGGATGGGGATCAGGACGACCAGCGAGATGGCAAACAGCGCGACGAACGCGGCCAGGATGGCAAGAGTGGCCATCATCCTGGAAAATCCGCGGCGTTCGAACCAGTCAGCCACCGGATCGAGGAAATAGGCAAGCGCCATGCCGGCGATAAACGGCAGCAGGATGGAGCGGAACACCATCAGGAAGGCGATGACCACGGCCAGCGCCAGCAACCAGAAGAATATCTGCCGGCGAAGCGCCGCCCGGTCTACATGAATGGTCATGGTCACCTCGCTTGCGGACCGGCTGCGTCCGGCCATTCCGCGCCCAAAATCAATCGGCTTGCCCCACGCCGGCCATGTGCCTGAGCCAGGTGACGAGATAGGCGCTGGCCGAAGCGATGGTCAAGCCCGCAACCGCATAGATCATCCATCCTATGAAAGCGTCAAGACGGGCAAGCCCGGCAAGGTCCGCCAGCACCAGGACGAGCAGCACGATCTGGACCATGGTGTTGGCCTTCGAGATCAGCAGTGGTCGCATTTCAACCGGATTTTCCAGCAGGCTGGACAGCACCACGGCGCCAACGATCAGCGCATCGCGCGAGACGGCAAAGATCACCAGCCAGCTGGGCAAGACGCCAAGCCATCCGAGCATGACAAACACGCTGACCAGCAGGAACTTGTCGGCGACCGGATCGAGCCAGGCTCCAAGCTCCGAGCGCTGATTGAAATTGCGGGCAATGAAGCCGTCCAGGCCATCGGACACGCCGGCCAGCAGGAACAACACGAAAGCCGCCAGCATCTCGCCGTTGATCATCGCAAGAATGACCAGGGGAACCATGATGAACCGGGCAACCGTGATGAGATTGGGCAGTGTCATGAGCTACAAACGATCCTGAACGATCTGGATATGGCGACTGGTGAGCCCTTTTCCAATGGCTTGCGGCAGGAATAGTACGCCTGGGCACAGTTTTCCCGTCGATTGTGACGTTGCAGCCCAAGCTCCGGCTTGCGGAATTGCCCGCAAAATGTCATCCCCCGGGCATACACAGCTCCTTTGTAACCCAGAGAGGGGAAGCCAGGATGGCGGATCCGAAGAACGGCCTTACCTATGCCCAGGCGGGTGTCGACATCGATGCCGGCAACGAGATGGTCAACCGCATCAAGCCGCTGGTGCGCTCGACCCGGCGTCCGGGCGCGGATGGTGAAATTGGCGGCTTCGGCGGCCTGTTCGACCTCAAGGCCGCAGGCTTTTCCGACCCGGTGCTGGTGGCCGCCAATGACGGCGTCGGTACCAAGCTGAAAGTGGCGATCGAAGCCGGCATTCACGACACCGTCGGCATCGATCTGGTTGCCATGTGCGTCAACGATCTGGTTGTCCAGGGCGCCGAGCCGCTGTTCTTTCTCGATTATTTCGCCACCGGTAAGCTCGACCCGGAACAGGGCGCGGCGATCGTCGCCGGCATCGCCCAGGGCTGCCTGCAGGCCGGATGCGCGCTGATCGGCGGGGAAACGGCGGAAATGCCGGGCATGTACCGCGATGGCGACTACGATCTCGCAGGCTTTGCGGTGGGGGCGGCCGAACGCGGCCAGCTGCTGCCGGCGGGCACGCTGTCGGAAGGCGATGTTGTTCTGGGCCTTGTCTCCTCCGGCGTTCACTCCAACGGGTACTCGCTGGTGCGGCGGATCGTCGAGCTCAGCGGACTCGATTACGACGCCCCTGCCCCGTTCGATGCCTCGCGCAGCCTTGGCGCGGCGCTGCTCGAGCCGACCCGGATCTATGTCAAGTCGCTGCTTGCGGCTATCCGCGAAACCGGCGCGATCCAGGCATTGGCCCACATTACCGGTGGCGGCTATCCCGAAAACCTGCCCCGCGTGCTGCCCGAAGGGCTTGCTGCGGAAATCGATCTCGACGCCATCAAGGCGCCGGCGGTGTTTTCATGGCTGGCCCGGACCGGCGGCGTGGCACCGGAAGAGATGTTGCGCACCTTCAATTGCGGCGTCGGCATGATTGCGGTCACGCCTGAAGCGGATGCAGACCGCGTTGCTGCCGCGCTGGCAGCCGAGGGCGAGACGGTTATCCGGCTTGGACGGCTGACAAGGCGGGCCGACAACGGCCCCGGCGTTGTCTACAAGGGAACGCTCAAGCTGTGACCGATCAGCCGAAAGTGCCTGTTGCGGTGCTGATTTCCGGCCGGGGATCAAACATGGGCGCACTGATCGCCGCCTCGCTGCACGGGGATTATCCGGCGAAAATCGTTGCGGTGATTTCGGACAAGCCGGATGCCAAGGGCCTCGAACACGCCCGCGAGTTCGGCATCGAGGCGCTGGCGATCCCACGCGGCGACTATGGCAGCAAGGCCGAGCACGAGGCCGCCGTCATCGCCGCGCTCGATGCCTCGGGCGCCCGGATCATCGCGCTTGCGGGCTACATGCGGCTGCTGTCGGGCGATTTCGTCCGCCGCTATGCGGGGCGGATGATCAACATCCACCCGTCGCTGCTTCCCGCCTTTCCAGGGCTCGCCACCCACGAGCGGGCGCTGGCCGCCGGCTGCCGGGTGCATGGCTGCACCGTCCACTTCGTCACCGAAGGCATGGACGAAGGCCCTATTATCGAGCAGGCGGCGGTGCGGGTCGAACGTGACGACACGCCCGACACGCTTGCCGCCCGGGTGCTCGAGGCCGAGCACCGGATCTACCCGCTGGCGCTTGCCATGCTGGCTCGCGGCGAAGTGCGGATGGGCGGCGATGGCCGCACCCGGTTCGGCGGCTGAGCCGGTCGGCCAGGACTGCTTCAGTACAGTCATTGCAGACAAATCAATAGCTTGACGCCGAGCCGCCCCCTTTATCTCAACGGGCAGCCTGTTCCTTTTGCAGAAAATATAGATAATGAGGGGAGCTTTATCGATCGGCAAACGTTCTCGCCTCGATGATCGGAGACGTCATGGTGTCACTCTACCGACTTCTCGACAAGGCCATCAAGACAGGCCGGCTGACGATGACCGATGCCAACGGCGCGGTGCACGTGTTCGGCGGCAGGGAGCCCGGTCCCGAGGCCGCCATCCGCTTCACCAGCAAGGCAGCCGAGTGGAAGATCCTTCTCAACCCGGAGCTCAATGCCGCGGAAGCCTACATGGATGGCGGCCTGGTCATGGACAGCGGCAGCATCCATGACCTGGTCAAGGTGTTTTACGCCAACAAGCCGCAATTCGATCGCAGCCCGGGCCAGATCTTCTGGAGCGGGCTGTCGCGCAGGGCCCGGCGGTTCCAGCAAAACAACGTGCTGTCGCGCGCCCGCGCCAATGTGAAAGCACATTACGATATCGGCGAGGATCTCTACCGGCTGTTTCTCGACCGGGACATGCAGTATTCCTGCGCCTATTTCCCCGAAGGCAGGGAAGCCATCGAGGCCGCGCAGACGCTGAAGAAACGTCATCTCGCGGCCAAGCTGTGCCTGAAGGATGGCCAGCGGCTTCTCGATATCGGCTGCGGCTGGGGCGGGCTGGGGCTCTATCTCGCCCATGTCGCCGACATCGAGGTGGTCGGCGTCACCCTGTCGGAGCGGCAGCTGGCCGTCGCCCGGCGGCGGGCGGAGATCCTCGGGGTCGGCGACCGGGTGCGCTTCGAGCTGATCGATTACCGCGAGGTGACCGAGACCTTCGACCGCGTGGTCTCCGTCGGCATGCTCGAACATGTCGGCGCGCCGCATCTGCCCTCCTATTTCCTCAATGTGCGCGACCGTCTCGGACCCGACGGGCTGGCGCTGATCCACTCGATCTCCAGCAAATCGCCGCCGGGCGTGACCGGGCCGTTCATCCGCAAGTACATCTTTCCCGGCGGCTATGCGCCGTCGCTGTCCGAGACGGTCGCGGCAATCGAGCCGACCGGGCTGTGGCTGCTCGATTGCGAGATCTGGCGCTGCCATTACGGCTACACGCTGGCGCAGTGGCGCGAACGGTTCCTGGCCAACCGGGACAAGGCCGTCGAGATCATGGGCGAGCGCTTCTGCCGGATGTGGGAGCTTTATCTGTCGATCGCCGAATGCGTGTTCCTGCAGGGTTCGAGCAATGTGTTCCAGCTGCAGCTTGGCCGCGAACGCGACGTGGCCCCGATCACCCGCAGCTATAACGAGGCAGAAGAGGCGCGGATTGCCGAGCGCGAGACCGGGCTTCTCGAACGCGTGGTGGCCAGCGCGCACCAGGCGCTGGATGAATGACCACCGGGCCGAAACGACCCGGTGGTTTGCTTTACGGCCGGATTAGGGCTTCAGCGGGTTCAGGCAAGTTCCGGCGTGATGCTGAGCGTGCCTGAGGTGGCGTGCGAATAGGGGCAGATCTTGTGGCCGCCGGCGATCAGGTCCTCCGCCACATCCTTGTCGATGCCGGGCAGATCGACCTTGATCTTGACGTCGAGGCCGAAGCCGGGGTCCTCGCGCGGGCCGATGCCGACCGTCACGGTCACAGTGGCGTCTTCGGGCACCTTCACCTTCTTCTGACCGGCATAGAACTTCAGCGCGCCGAGAAAACAGGCGGCGTAGCCGGTGGCAAACAGCTGCTCCGGGTTCACCCCGCCGCCGGGGCCGCCCATTTCGGTGGGAACGGCAAGACTGACATCGAGCGCGCCGTCGTGGGTCTTGGAGCGTCCGTCGCGGCCGCCGGTTGCGGTGGCCGATGTGCTGTAGACGACTTTCGTGACCATGATCAATTTCCTTTGTTTGCGATTTAATCGTGCACGATATATATGGCTAAGATCCGCTTGTGGCAAGTGATTGCGCTTCACGATCTGGCGAAATAGGGTCTGACTGACAGGAGAGCGCCACAATGATCGATGGTAAACTGCCCGATGGCTTCAGGCTGAGACCTGAGTCGATGCTGTGTTTCGACATCTACGCGACCCACCACGCCGTCGGACAGGTCTACCAGCCGCTGTTGTCGGAGCTGGGGCTGACCTATCCGCAATATCTGGTGATGATCATATTGTGGGAAAAGGACGGCCAGACAGTGGGGCAGCTGGGCGACCGGCTCGACCTCGCCTCCTCCACCCTCACCCCGCTGATCAAGCGGCTGGAAAGCCAGGGGCTGGTCACCCGCAAGCGCGACACGGCGGACGAGCGCAAGGTGCGGGTGCATCTGAGCCAGGCCGGCATCGCCCTGCAGCATGACGCAAGCCATGTGCCCGGATGCGTGGCGGAAGCCTTCGGCCTGACGATGGAGCAGTTCACGCAGATGCACGAGATGCTGGGACAGGTGCGGCGATCGCTGAAGACACATGCCGACAGCGAGGCAGCCTAGGCGCGCGGCGAGCCTTCCTCCCCGATCATGGCGCGGTAGGACCTCGTCTCGATCTGCAAGGGGTCGAGACCGAGACCGCCGGCAAACTCCGCGATACGTTTTTCCCAATCTGGCAGGCTGTCGGCATCATCGGTCATCACGGCAATCTCGATAAAGCAGCCGAGCCCGTCGAGGCGATCAAGCGTGATGTGAAAATCCCCGGCAAAATAGATGTCGCGGTCCTTCACCAGCCGTCCGGTCTCGACAAAGCCAAGGGCCGTAAGCATCTCGAGCGCCTTGTCGGGGCCATCAAGATCCATGGCCACGCAGCGGTCGGAGCCCGGCCCCTTGCAGATCCACAGCACGCGGCCCGAAGGCTGCATCAACCGCATTACCTGCTGCTGGTCGTTTGACGCCAGCCGTCCGTCGGAGAGATCCAGAAAGATATCGGTTTCGACGTTGCCAAGCGTGAAAGCTACGGCGCCCATCGACAGGATTTTCGACCGGACCGGTTCGAGCAGGTCGACGCGGTACTGGCGTTCAAACTCGTAGCGCCCTTTGAAATGGTCGCCCGGATCGCACAGCATGCCCCTGGTCTGCAATGCAGCAGCCGATGATGACTGACCGGTCACTGATCAGGCCTTCCTCACCCACACGCGGGTGTCGTGGAAGGCGGCGCCGCCATAGGGGGCGCAGGAATCGGCGCCGGTCAAAGTGTTGATGCCCTCCCCGCCCTCGAAGGCGGAATTGGGCCACAAGCCTTCATGGATGACGACACCGCGGCGCTGGCCCGCGTCGAGCCTCGCATGCATGGTCACCTCACCCCGGGTATTTCCAAGCCGCACCCTGTCTCCGTTCCCGATGCCGAGGCCGGCGGCGTCCTCCGGGTGGATCAGCAGTTCAGGGCGCTTTTCCTTGGCCTTTGACGATGACGTCTCGGCGAAGGTGGAATTGAGGAAGGAGCGCGATGGTGATGTCGCCAGCCGGAAGGGATGATCCGCGTCAGCGCTTTCGATCAGTTCGACATGATCGGGAAACTCCGGCAATTGCTCCACCGGTCCTTGCGACCCCATGCGTTTGGGCGGCTTGTTGGCAGCCGGCGTTCCGGTCCAGTCGGGCCGGAAGCGGTACTTGCCATCCTTGTGGGCAAAGCCTGTGAGGAAATGCGCTGTCTCGAAATCGGACTGCACATCGGCCCATTTGTCGGCCTTGAAACTGTCGAAGTCGCCCAGGCCGCGCTTTCCGAGCATGATATCGATGTGTTCGCGCTCGCTCAGGCCGAAACCTTCGCAATCTGCGACGCCAAGGCGTTTTCCCAGTTCCTCGATGACATCATGGTTGGGTTTCGGGCCTTCCGGCGGATCGACCAGCTTCGGCCCCAGCACGATGTGCTGGTGGCCGCCGCCGCGGTAGATGTCATCATGCTCGAGAAACATGGTGGCCGGCAGCACCACGTCAGCGAGTTGCGCCGTGTCGGTCATGAACTGCTCGTGGACGGCGAGGAACAGGTCCTCGCGTTTCAGCCCCTCGATCACCTTGCGCTGCTCGGGCGCGACATTGGCGGGATTGGTGTTCTGGACCAGCATGGCGGTGACCGGCGGGCCGCCATTGAGCGCGTCGGCGTCGCCGGTCAGCACCCGGCCGATCTTGGACTGGTCGAGCCAACGCAGGCCCGGATCGAAATGCTTGCGGCCTTCGAGCAGCGACTTGTCGAGCCGGAAGATGTCCGAATTGGAATGGAAGGCGCCGCCACCCTCGTACTGGTAGCTGCCGGTGCAGACCGCCAGCGACAATGCCGCATGCATGTTGACGGCCCCGTTGCGCTGGCGGGTGAAACCGTAGCCAAGCCGGAAGAAGGTCCGCCTGGTGGTGCCGACCAGCCGCGCGAACGCCTCGATCTCGGCCACCGGCACGCCGCAGATCGCTTCCGCCCATTCAGGCGTCCGGTCCTTGAGATGTGATTCAAGACCTGCCGGGTCGTCACTGAATTTGTTGAGATAATCCCGGTCAGCCAGCCCCTCGCGGAACAGCACATGCATCACAGCGCAGGCGAAAGCCCCGTCGGTGCCGGGCTTCAGCAGAACCTTGATGTCGGCCTGCTTCATCGTCGGGGTGTCGTAGATGTCGATGACCACGATCCTGGCGCCGCGCTCCTTGCGGGCGCGGATGGCGTGGGTCATGACGTTGACCTGGGTGGAGACGGCGTTGGTGCCCCAGATCACCACGCAGTCGGATTTTGCCATCTCGCGCGGATCGGAGCCGCGCATGGCGCCTGCCCCCATGGCAAAACCGGTCCAGGCCATGTTGGTGCAGAAACTGTCGAACTGGTTGGAATAGCGCTTGGCGTGCCTGAGCCGGTGGATGCCGTCGCGCTGCACCAACCCCATGGTGCCGGCGTAGTAGTTGAGCCAGACGGTCTCGGAGCCCTGGGCGGCTTCAGCTTGCTCGAACTTTTCGGCAATCAGGTCGAGCGCGGCCCCGAAGCTCGCTTCCTTCCACGTCCCCTCGCCTTTCGCGCCGGAACGGACCAGCGGCTTGAGCAGACGCTCGGGGTGGTGGATGCGCTCGGCATAGCGCGCCACCTTGGCGCAGATGACGCCGGCGGTGTAGCTGTTGCCGGCATCGCCGCGCACCCGGCCGATGCGGTAGTGCGAGAGCAGATCGACCTCCAGCGCACAGGTCGACGGGCAGTCATGCGGACAGGCGGAATGGCCGATGGCGGTGACCGCGGTGGATTCAAGGGCGGCGGAATCAATGGGGGTCGCGTCGTTCATGCTTTCTCTATAAGAGAATTTGCGACGCCGCGCCACGCCGCGCGGCCGTTCATCAGATCAAATCAGGGACGCATCACGCCAGACGATGAATTATCGCCACAGCTACCACGCGGGCAATTTCGCCGATGTGCTCAAGCACGCGGTGCTGGCCCGGATCATCACCTATCTCAAGCGCAAGGAACAGGCCTTCCGGGTCATCGACACCCATGCCGGCATCGGGCTCTACGATCTGTCCTCGGTCGAGGCGCAGAAGACCGGCGAGTGGCGCGACGGGATCGGCCGGGTGATCGGGGCGGAGCTGTCCTCCGACCTCAAGTCCTTCCTGGCGCCCTGGCTGGATGCGGTCGAGGCTCTCAACCCGGAGGGCGGCCTGCTTCATTATCCCGGATCGCCGAAACTCACCCGGCAGCTCATGCGCAAGCAGGACCGGCTGACGGCGATCGAACTGCACCCCGATGATGCCGCACAGCTCAGACAGGTGTTTGAGGGCGACTACCAGGTGCGCGTCATCGAGCTTGACGGCTGGCTGTCGCTGGGTGCGCATCTGCCGCCCAAGGAAAAGCGCGGGCTGGTGCTGATCGACCCGCCGTTCGAGGAAGCCGGCGAATACGACCGGATGATCGACGGGCTGGCGCGGGCGACACGGCGGTTTCCAGGCGGCACCTACATGCTCTGGCACCCGATCAAGGCTGACAGCCCGCTGGGCGCCTTCGACAACAAGCTGATCGCGCTCGGCCGTCCGCGAACGCTGACCGTCCGGCTGTTCGCACGCGCCAACCAGACCGCGCCGGGGCTCAATGGATCGGGGCTTGTGATCATCAACCCGCCGTTCACGCTGGAAGCCGAACTGCGGCAGGTCCTGCCCGAACTCGCCCGGCTGCTGGCGCAAGGCACAGGCGCCGGATCGGAAGTGCGGATGCTTGTTGGCGAGAGCTGAATTTCCGGCTCAACTCGACAATCTGTAGCTGCCTCGCCCGGCCTTGATCAGCCTGCCTGCGCGAACAAGGGACGACAAGGCGCGGTAGACGGCCTCATGGGTCAAGCCTATCTGGGCGGCGCCCGACTTGATGTGACCTGAGAGCATGCCATCGGCCACGGCGGCAAAGACACGGGCCTTCGCATCACGGATGGCAACGATTTCCAGCCGGCGGCGGTAATTCTGGATCTGCCCGGCGAAGCGGGCGGAGATGGCGATCGCGAAGTCCGGGTCCTGCTGCATCCGTTCCAGTGTCGCGGCCTTGTCGATCCTGAGCAGTTCTGTGTCGGCGGCCGCTACGGCGTCGCAATGGTAGACGGGCGAAAACAGCGCCGCCTCGGCAAAGCTCTCATCGGCCTGGGCGCGGTGAATGATCACCTCGTCGCCCTGCCGTGTGTGCCTGAGCAGGTGCACCTGGCCTGAAATCACATGGTACATCGCTGTTGCAGGGTCATCGCGGTGAAACAGGGCAACGCCCTTTTCCACCGATCGCGGCGCGCATGCGGAAGGTGGCAGAAGATCGAACGGATGTGGCAGCATGCCGGCACAATATGATCAAAATCATATTCCAGCAACGGCCTGCCAGCGTAGTCTCCGGCCAACACAGGAGATCATCTGATGAAACGCCTTCCCCTTCTCATCGCGGCTCTCGCCATCCTGGCCGGCGCGGTTCCGGTCTACCACTGGATTTCCGCCTCGAATGCGACGCCGAATACGGGAGCAAGCCATTCGGCGCATGTCCTTCATGGCGCCGCGGAATTGCCCAAGGAAGGCGGCCAGTCCGCCTTTGCTGCGATTGCGGAAATCGTCGCCCTGCTTGAAGCCGATCCGGAGACGGACTGGTCGAAGGTCGACATTGCCGCGCTTCGCGAGCACCTGGTCGACATGAACAACCTGATGCTGGGAGCAAAGGCAACCTCGACAGTCGAGGGAGACACGATCCGGTTCCGGATCGAGGGCGAAGGCGGCGTGCTGCGCGCCATCCAGGCGATGGTGCCGGCCCATGCCGCGGAACTGAACAAGACAGGCCCGTGGGCGGTTGACGCGCAGACCACGTCCGACGGAGCGGTTCTTTCGGTCAAAGCCCTGACGGCGGAGGATCTCGCAAAGGCCAGGGCGCTCGGCTTCTTCGGCCTGATGGCGAAAGGCAGCCATCACCAGCCGCACCATCTGGCAATGGCCACGGGGATGATGAACCACTGACCCGCGCAGCATCCTTGAGGCGAGAGGCGTCAAACTCGACCGGAATGGTGTGGCGCCTAGGCGTTCCGGCTTGCCCAAGGGCAGTGGCACGCCTTATACCGTGACTCGCATCCTGTTTGGAGGACCGGTCATGACCATGAAAAGCCTGACAATCGCATTCGCCGCAACGCTTGGTGTCTCGCTTTCAAGTTTTGCAAGCCCTGCCCTGGCCTTCAGCGGCGGGAACTTCCCGGCCTGCGACGCGCCGCAGGTGCTGTCCTACATCCAGAACCGGTTCGTCTGGACCGACCGCCACGTGCTCAAGCGGGGCCTGGCGATCGACCACATCGCGCGCGTGCACACCAACCGCAGCCGCACCGGGCATCAGTACTGGTCGATTCCCCGGCTTTACTGCCACGGCACCGCGCATATGAATGACGGCCACAAACGCCAGATCTGGTGGCTGATCGAAGGCGGCATGGGCTTTGCGGGACTGGGTGACAATCTGGAGTTCTGCATTTTGGGGCTCGATCCGCTTAAGGTTCACGGCGCCTGGTGCAGGTCGGTTCGCTGACCGCGCCATGACGACAGGCCATCGGCTCAGGATCCTGCTGGCCCTTCCGGTGCTGGCGCTTGCCGCCGCGTGCTCGGACCAGGGCGCACCGCCTGCCCGGGCCGGAACGGAAGCAGCGGTGGCCGGGACCACCAGCGTGCCGCTGGGGTCCGGATTCGATTTCTATGTGCTGGCCCTGTCCTGGTCGCCCGCCTATTGCCTCATCGAAGGGGATCGCGCCAATAAGCAGCAATGCGCCGAAGAGCGCGACCTTGGTTTTGTCGTGCACGGACTCTGGCCGCAGTTTGAATCCGGCTACCCGGAATTCTGCCCCTCCCGCGAGCCCGACCGCGTGCCTGCAAGCCTCGGCCGCGCCTATCTCGACGTCGTGCCGACGATGGGGCTGATCGGCCACCAGTGGCGCAAGCACGGGTCATGCTCGGGACTTTCGCAAGCCGACTACCTGAGAGCACTGCGGGCGGCGCGGGCGCGGGTGACCATCCCGGCGGCGTTTGCGCCGGAGAGACTGCCCGCCGAGATCGATGCCCTGGAAGCGGAAGACGCCTTCATCGCGGCCAATCCCGGCATGAAACGCGACACGATCGCGGTGCGCTGCGAGCGCGGCTACCTGCGCGAAATCCGCATCTGCATGACCCCGTCGCTCGACTATCGCGCCTGCGGCGAGGTTGACCGCGCCGGCTGCAAGATCGACAACCTTTCCGTTCCCGAGCCGGGCTGAGCACAGCAGGCCGCTTTCACCAGAAGAAGAGAAAAGCACCATGAAGATCCTCTATTCGCCTGCTTCCCCCTATTCGGCCAAGGTCCGGATGGCGGCCAAATTCGCCGGGCTCGACGCCCAGGCGGTGCTGACCGACACCAACGCCGCGCCGGCCGAACTGGTCGACAACAACCCACTCGGCAAGATCCCGACCCTGATCACCGACGAGGGACAAGCAATCTACGACAGCCGCGCCATCATGCAGTTCATCGACCGGGTCGGCGGCAAGCGGATCTTCCCGCGCAACGCCGCCAAGCGCACCGAGGCCGAGGTGATGGAAGCCCTGTGCGACGGAATCTGCGACTGCCTGCTCGCCATCATGTACGAGCGCCGCTTCCGCCCGGCGGAAATCGTCCACCAGGAATGGATCGACAAGCAGTGGACCAAGGCGACCCGCGCGCTAGATCACCTCGAGGCCAACCTGCCGCGGATCACCAAGGCGCCGAATGGCGGGCATTTTGCCGCTGCCGCAATGATCGGCTACCTGAACTTGCGGTTTCCCGGACAATGGGAGCGCGGCCGTCCGAAGCTCAAGCGCTGGTACGCAAAGTTCGCCGCAAGCTTTCCCGAACTCGCGGCCATGCTGCCGAAAGCGTGATAGAGCGGCCGGACAAGGAGGTCGGGTTCACCCACATGTTCGCCGCCGCCCGCTACTCGCTGGGCGGTGTCAGGCGGCTGTGGGGCGAGACCGCCTTCCGGCACGAGGTGCTGGCCTTCGTGCTGATCTCGGTCGTGTTCCTGCTCTCCGGCGCGCCGTTGTGGGGCTATGTCGGCGCCACCCTGCTCTTCCTGCTCACGGTCTCGATCGAAGCCTTGAACACGGCGGTGGAGGAAATCACCGATCACGCCTCTCCCAACTATTCCGAGATGGCCAAGCACGCCAAGGATCTGGGCTCGTTTGCGGTGTTCTGCCTGCTTCTGGCCAACGGCATATGGGCGGCCTATGTGCTGGCGGCGCTCTGGCTGCCATTTGCGGCCTGAGCGCATGCGGACGTCGGGCCGAGACCGGTGCAGCCGCATCGCCGCCGGGCTGACATCCGGCCGACCCGGGTGGCATTTGCGGCTTCACGCATTACCTGTGTCTGAACGCAACCGATCAAACCCTGGAAAACTGGACCTTTCATGACCGATCAAACCCAACGCTTGCGGATCGACTTCATCTCGGACGTCGTTTGCCCGTGGTGCGTCGTCGGCTACCGGCAGCTCGAGCAGGCTCTCGAGAGCACGGCCACCGACTACGAAATCCACTGGCATCCCTTCGAGCTCAATCCGGACATGCCGGCGGCAGGCCAGAACCTGCGCGAACACCTTGCGGAGAAGTACGGGGCCACTCCGGAACAATCGCAGGAGAACCGCGCCCGGCTGACAGAACTCGGCGCCGGTCTCGGCTTCAAGTTCGCCTTCTCGGACGAGATGCGCATGGTCAACACCTTCGATGCGCACCGGCTGATTCACTGGGCGGAAACCCAAGGCCTGGGCCACGCTCTCAAGCAGGCGCTGTTTGCGGCCTATTTCAGCGAGCAGAGGGATGTGTCCGACGCCGCCGTTCTCATCGACGTGGCCGAGAAAGCCGGCCTCGATGCGACGGAGGCCAAGGCAGTTCTGGACGACGGGCGCTACGCGGCGGAGGTGCGGCAGCAGGAAAACGTCTGGATCCAGAACAATATCCGCGGCGTGCCGGCGATCATTTTCGACAACAAGCACCTGGTCACCGGGGCGCAGGGGGTCGAGAACTACACGCGCATTCTAACCCAGCTTGCCCAGATGCGCGCCGCCTGAACCCGGATGCCCGGAGGAAAGCCGCGCACTGTGACGGCGGTTCGACAGCCATGAAAAAAGCCCGGACGGTTTGCCGTCCGGGCTTCTTTTTTCTTCTTCGTTCCGACTGATCAGAACTTCATGCCGATACCGACGCGAACCGAATGATCGTCGAAGCCGGACGACACGTTGGTGCCGCCAAGATTGTAGTTCTTCGACTGGTAATCGGTGTAGCGGTACTCGATGCGGGTGGTGATGTTCTCGGTCAGGAACGCTTCCGCACCCGTGCCGATGGTCCAACCCAGATGCGTCTTGCTATCGGAGCCTGCGGCGTTGGTCAGCTTGGCATTGGTGGCGGCGAGACCGCCGGTGGCGTAGATCATGAACGGATTGATGTCCACGCCCATACGCGCACGAACCGAGCCGTTGAAGCCCTGCTTGCCGGTCAGGCCACCGGCGGAAAAGTCTGCGCCCGAATAGCCGAGGTCAGCTTCCGCACCATAGACAATGTTGTCAGTCTGCCAGTTGTAACCGCCATAGACGCCACCGCCGAAGCCATTGGCATTCTGACCCGGAGCAGCGCTGAACTCGCCCCATTTGTACTCGCCGTAGCCGCCGAGGTAGCCGCCGGACCACAGATAGGCCTGCGGAGTCACATCCGCGACGGGCGGCTGAGGCGCCTGTTCGACGATAGCGTCCGCGGCCAGCACGGGGCCGGCGAGCGGCACGGAAAGGGCTGCGGCCAGCAGTGCCAGTTTACGAATACGCATGTCATTCTCCTTGTTTTTTCCGGCCCGACACGAAACAGCGGGCCTTGAGTACCGGCGGCACTGGGATGCATGCCTCCGACGGGTTGCAAGATGGCGATCGAATGCGGCGGGCGAGAAGCAGGAATGTGGAAACACAGCGGCCAAAAAAGGGCACAGGGAAGTGTTGTTTTCAGGCAACAATTTTGTCCCTGCCTATCCGCCGCCTCCATTGCGGATTTGAGCTTACCGCCTATATGGGGAGTGGGCCCACGAAACCGCGAGCGTTGATTCCAGAACATGTTGAGCATCTTGACCCTGATCGCGGGACTGGTCGTCCTTGTCTTTGCCGGTGATTACCTGGTGCGCGGTGCAGTCGGTCTTGCGGAGAAGCTGTCGATCGATCCGTTGATCATCGGGCTGACAATTGTGGCTTTCGGAACGTCCGCGCCGGAACTGTTCGTTTCCCTGCAAGCGGCATTCGACGGTGTGTCGGGTATAGCCATCGGCAACGTGGTGGGATCCAACATCGCAAACGTGCTACTGGTGCTCGGCGCTCCGGCCTTGCTGATGACCATCAATTGCCGCGAGAACGGACTGGCGACATCGCTGGCCATGATGGTCTTCATGTCGGTGGCGCTGATGCTGATGATGTGGTTCGGGCCGCTGAGCCGCATCGACGGAGCCATTCTTCTGGTGATGATCGCCGCCTATCTGGGGTGGCAGATCAGGGCAGCGCGGAAACACCAGCTGGCGAGCGTGCCCGACTATCATGATGAAGTCGCGGACGTGCCGCGCGAAGACTGGAAGACGACGGTCTTCATCGTTGGCGGCTTGATCGGCCTTCCGATCGGCGCCTGGCTTACGGTGCACGGCGCATCCGACATCGCGCGCATGTTCGGCGCTTCGGAAACGGCTATCGGGCTGACCGTGGTCGCCATCGGCACGTCGCTGCCCGAGTTGGTGACATCGATGATGGCCGCATGGCGCAAATCCGGTGCGGTGGCGATCGGCAACGTGGTCGGATCGAATATCTTCAACATCGGTCTCATTCTTGGCGGCACCGCGGTGATCCTGCCGCTCGATGTCGATCCGCGCATCGTCTCGGTCGACATGTGGGTGATGCTGGCAGTTAGCCTTCTTGTGGTGGGACTGGCGCACTGGAACGTGCCGATCAAAAAGCTCGGCGGCATGGCTATGCTTCTGGTTTTCGCGATCTATATCATCTCGGTATTCTGAAACTGAAAGCATGGCTTGCAGCCGTGCGAGCATGAACCGGGACACCGCATGACAACTTCCATGGGCACAGTTCTTGTAACCGGCGCAGCGCGCCGCATCGGCAAGGCGATCGCGATGGACCTTGCGGCTCACGGCTATCACGTCGCTGTCCACGCCAACCGCAGCGGCGCGGAGGCCGAGGCGGTGGCCGGCGCGATCCGGGACGCGGGCGGCGTGGCGGAGGTGTTTCTGGCGGATCTCAGCGACATGACAGCGGTGCGCGACCTGCATGCTGAGGTGGCCGGGCGCATGGGCCGCCCGGAGATCATCGTCAACAACGCCTCGATGTTTCAGGACGACGATGTCCGCGACTTCGATGAAGAGCTGTTCGACCGGCATTTCGCCGTCCACGTCAAGGCGCCGGCAGTCCTGGCGGAAGCCATGGCCGCGAGATTGCCCGACGGCGGCCAAGGGCTGATCGTCAACATCATCGACCAGCGGGTCTGGAAGCTGACGCCGCGGTTCTTTTCCTACACATTATCGAAATCGGCGCTGTGGACGGCGACACGGACCATGGCCCAGGCGCTGGCGCCGCGCATCCGCGTCAATGCCATCGGCCCGGGGCCGACGCTTGCCAACGAGCGGCAGAAGGACAGCGATTTCGCCCGGCAGGCGGCAGCCGTGCCGCTCGGACACGGGCCTGAGCTTGCCGAATTCGGCGCCACCATCCGCTATCTGCACGGAGCCCGCTCTGTCACCGGCCAGATGATCGCGCTTGACGGCGGCCAGCATCTCGCCTGGGAAACGCCGGATGTGACCGGCGTGGGTGAATAGGCTCTGCGCGCTTGATAAACCGCGCTGCTGACGCCAGATGTCATGATCTCAAGAAAACACTCTCTTGCCCCTTCGGGGCTCGAAGTTGATAAGATCGCCCGATGACTCGCACGCCAAATCCGACCAACGCAAAATCCACCAAGACCGGGGCGCCGGCCGATGTCGGCGTGATCTATGAGGAAACCGATGCGGACGAGGACGAGCAGGATGCGGCCGATGCTCCCCTGCCCGCCGATGTCGCCTCCGTCGCCGGCATCGAATGGAACGAAAGTCCCGGCGTCACGCCCGGCCTGAAGGGCGCCGAGGTCATCCAGGCCTTCGTCAGGCACCTGCCCAACCAGCCCGGCGTCTACCGGATGATGAACGAGGCCGGCGACGTTCTCTATGTCGGTAAGGCGCGCAGCCTGAAGAAGCGGGTGACCAACTACGCGCAAGGGCGCGGCCATTCCAACCGCATCACCCGGATGATCGCGCAGACGACGAACATGGAGTTCGTCACCACGCGCACCGAAACCGAGGCGCTGCTGCTCGAGGCCAACCTGATCAAGCGGCTGAAGCCGCGATTCAACGTGCTGATGCGCGACGACAAGTCGTTTCCCTACATCCTGATCACCGGCGACCACGAGGCACCGGCTATCTTCAAGCACCGCGGCGCACGATCCCGGAAAGGCTCCTATTTCGGCCCCTTCGCCTCGGCCGGCGCGGTGGGGCGAACGATCAACGCGCTGCAGCGCGCCTTCCTTCTGCGCACCTGCACCGACAGCGTCTATGAAAGCCGCACCCGGCCCTGCCTGCTCTACCAGATCAAGCGCTGCGCCGGACCCTGCACCGGCGAGATCGACGCCGAGGGCTACGGCCGGCTGGTGGACGAGGCCAAGGATTTTCTCTCCGGCCGCAGCCAGGCGGTGAAAGCGCAACTGGCGACGGCGATGCAGGCGGCGTCGGAAGATCTCGATTTCGAGCGCGCGGCGGTCTATCGCGACCGACTGTCGGCGCTCAGCCATGTGCAGAGCCACCAGGGCATCAATCCGCAGACGGTGGAAGAGGCAGACGTTTTCGCCATCCACCACGACGCGGGCATGGCCTGTATCCAGGTGTTCTTCTTCCGCACCGGGCAGAACTGGGGCAACCGTGCCTATTTCCCCAAGGCCGATCCGTCGCTGGCGCCGGGCGAGATCCTCGGCGCCTTCATCGGCCAGTTCTACGACGACAAGCCGACGCCGCGGATGATCCTGGTGTCGGACGATTTCGAGGACCGGACGCTGCTTGAGGAAGCATTGAGCGTGCGGATGGACCGCAAGACGAGCATCAGCGTGCCCCAGCGGGGCGAAAAGCGCGAACTGGTCGAGCAGGTGCTCAACAATGCGCGCGAGGCGCATGGCCGCAACCTGGCGGAGACGGCATCGCAGACCCGGCTGCTGCAGGGGCTCGCCGAGACCTTCAACCTGCCGCATCCGCCGCGGCGGATCGAGGTCTACGACAACTCGCACATCATGGGCACCAATGCCGTGGGCGGCATGATCGTCGCCGGGCCGGAAGGGTTCGTCAAAAACCAGTACCGCAAGTTCAACATCAAATCGACCGACATCACCCCCGGCGACGACTTCGGCATGATGCGCGAGGTGATGCAGCGCCGGTTCTCGCGGCTGCTCAAGGAACATGGCGATGCCGGCCCGAGCCTGCCCGACAGTGCCGACGACCCGGATGCGGCGAGCCAGTCCGGCATGCCGGCTTGGCCAGACCTGGTGCTGATCGATGGCGGCAAGGGCCAGATGAGCGCGGTGCGGACCATCCTCGAGGAACTCGGCATCGCCGACAAGATCACCGCCATCGGCGTCGCCAAGGGCATGGACCGGGAAGCCGGGCGCGAGCGGTTCTTTGTCGAAGGCAAGCCCGACTTCACGCTGCCGCCGCGCGATCCGGTGCTCTATTTCATCCAGCGGCTCAGGGACGAGGCGCACCGGTTCGCCATCGGCAGCCACCGGGCGCGGCGCAAGAAGGAGATGGTGGCCAATCCGCTCGACGAGATTGCCGGGATCGGGCCGACTCGCAAGCGGGCGCTGCTGCACCATTTCGGCACCGCGAAGGCCGTCTCGCGCGCCGGAATCGACGATCTGGTCGCAGTCGAGGGGATTTCCCGCACGGTCGCCGAACTGGTCTACAATCATTTCCACGAGGAAAACCGGTGAAAGGCGCCTGCCGCGGCGTCTATCTGCCGCATTCTGGCGTAATGTTGTGCCGCGGCGGTTGACCTTTGAGCTTGCCAGCGCGCATCTTGCGCAAAATCCTGACACGGACGGGGTGCTTCATGGCGTCACGCGCGCTTAACATACCGAATATGCTGACATACGGACGGATTCTCGCCGTTCCGCTGATCGTGCTGTGCTTCTTCATCGAGGGCCGGCTGCACGGATCCGATTTCGCCCGCTGGAGCGCGCTGGCGATTTTCGCCGTCGCCTCGATCACCGATTTTTTCGACGGATACCTTGCCCGTATCTGGGACCAGACCTCGAATATCGGCCGCATGCTCGACCCGATTGCCGACAAGCTGCTGGTCTCCGCGATCCTGCTGCTGGTCGCCGCCGACGGCACCATCGCCGGCTGGTCGATCTGGGCAGCGATCATCATCCTGTGCCGCGAGATCCTGGTTTCGGGCCTGCGCGAATACCTGGCCGCGCTGAAGGTCTCGGTGCCGGTCACCTGGATCGCCAAATGGAAAACCACACTGCAGATGGTGGCGCTGGGGTTCCTGCTTGCAGGCCCGGCGGGCGACAAGGTGCTGCCCTACACCACCGAAACAGGCATAGCCCTGCTGTGGATTGCGGCGATCATCACGATTTACACCGGCTATGACTATTTCCGCGCCGGGTTGAGACATGTGGTGGACGAATGAGCGTGCGGATCGTCTATTTCGCCTGGGTGCGCGAACGCATCGGCAAGGGCTCGGAAGAGATCGATCTTCCGGAAACTGTGGTGACGGTCGGCGACCTGATTGCGCACCTGGCCACGCTGGGCGAGGAGTACGCCGCGGCATTCGAGGTGCCGCAGGTGATCCGCGCCGCGATCAACGAGGAACATGCCGAGCATGACGAGGCAATCGGCGATGCCAGGGAAATTGCGCTGTTCCCGCCGATGACCGGAGGCTGAGATGGCGGCAGGCGACAGATCCGGCGAAAAGCCGGTGGCACCCGTCACCGTGCGCATCCAGACCGGCGATTTCGACATCACGCAAGAGATCGGCGCGCTGACCGCCGGACGGGCCGACATCGGCGCGGTGGTGAGCTTCACCGGGCTGTGCCGCGACGAGGGCGGGCGGCTGTCGGCGCTCGAGTTGGAGCACTATCCCGGAATGGCCGAGCGCGCCATCCGGGCGATCGCCGAGGACGCGGTGACGCGCTTCGGCCTCAACGGAATCACCGCCATCCACCGCTACGGCGCGATCCCGCCTGGCGGCAACATCGTGCTGGTGGTGGCGGCCGCGCCGCACCGGCAGGCAGCCTTCGACGGCGCGTCCTTCCTGATGGACTTCCTCAAGACCGACGCACCGTTCTGGAAGAAGGAACATCTGAAAGACGGCGGCGCGGGCGAATGGGTCTCGGCCAAGGACGCCGACGACAAGGCCAAGCTGCGCTGGCGAACCCCGTGACGGGCGAAGCGTTCGAGCTCAAGGGCAGCTGGAAGACGGCGCTGTCGGCGGAGCTTTCGGCTCCCTACATGACGGGGCTCCGGACGTTCCTGCAATCCGAGGCCGATGCCGGCAAGCAGATCTTCCCGAAGGCCGCGGACCGTTTCGCCGCCCTCGACCTGACCCCGCTCGACCGGGTCAAGGTGGTGATCCTCGGCCAGGACCCCTATCACGGCGACGGACAGGCACACGGCTTGTGTTTCTCGGTGCAGCCGGGCGTGCCGGTGCCGCCGTCGCTGAAGAACATCTACAAGGAGCTCGAGAGCGACCTCGGCATCCCCAGGGCCAGCCACGGTCATCTCGAAAGCTGGGCGCGGCAGGGGGTGCTTCTGCTCAACAGCGTGCTCAGCGTCGAGCGCGGGCTGGCGGCCTCGCATCGCGGCCTTGGCTGGGAGCGCTTCACCGACGCGGTGATCGCCCGGGTCAACGATCTGCCGCATCCGGTGGTGTTCCTGCTTTGGGGCGCCTACGCGCAGAAAAAGGCCCAGTTCGTCGACGCCAGCCGGCACCTTGTGCTGAAGGCCGCGCACCCCTCGCCGCTGTCGGCGCATAACGGCTTTCTCGGCTGCCGGCATTTTTCCCAGGCCAATGCGTTTCTTGAGAAGAACGGCATGACGCCGATCGACTGGCAATTGCCGGAGACGGCGTGATTGACGCGGCCGGAATAAACTGGCCAATTCCCCACGAAGACAAAGGGTGATGACATGCGGTTGTCCTGGCTCAAACTGACGCTCGCCTGCCTGGTCCCTGGCCTGACCGCCGGTTCCGCCGCCCGCGCCAATCCCGACACGCAGTACGACATTGCGCTCAGCAACATCATCCTGATCATGCATCACGAGATAGGGCATGCGCTGGTCGACCAGTTCGGCCTGCCGGTGATCGGTCAGGAGGAGGACGCGGTCGATGCCTTCGCCACGTTGATGGTGCTTGGAACCTATGACGAGCCGGCGCCGATCCTGCTCGATTCAGCAGCGATGTGGTTCGCTTTCGACCGGATCTTCACCACCGAAGGCGGCGAGCATGCGTTTTACGACGAGCACGATCTCGACATCCAGCGCGCCTACCGGATCCTGTGTATCGCCCATGGCTACGACCCGGACACATTCGTGGAGGAAGCCAGGAAGCGCGCCATTCCCGACGAGCGGCTTGAAACCTGCGAATGTGATGCGGCGCTGGCGCTCGAATCCTGGGACCTGCTGCTGGCCGACGCGCTCAGGGACAGCGACTCCCCGGCCGGCAAGGTGTCAGTCGAACTCAATCCAAGCGAGGACTATGACGACCTGCGCGAGGAGTTGGTCGACACAGGTGTGCTCGGCGACATCGCCACCTGGATCGACACCGAATACGCCTGGCCAAATCCACTGATCCTGGAAGCGGCAGAGTGCGGCGAGGTCAATGCCTTCTACGATCCCGAAGCCCTCAAGATCACGCTGTGCTACGAGATGATGGACGAGTTGCTGGCGGTGGCGGAAACGCTGGAGCGGTAGGCGCAACGAGGGTTCAGGATCGGGCGCATCACCAAAGCCATGAAGCCCAAACAAAAACGGCCCCCTCTCGGGAGCCGTTTCGCATTCGATATGGGCACTCCGGTCTCAGCCGACGATTTCGGTGCCGGAGAACCAGTAGGCGATTTCCTCGGCAGCGGTTTCCGGCGCATCCGAGCCGTGGACCGAGTTCTCGCCGATCGACAGCGCGAAGGTCTTGCGGATGGTGCCTTCGTCGGCGTTGGCCGGGTTGGTGGCGCCCATCAGTTCGCGGTTTTTGAGGATGGCGTTCTCGCCTTCGAGCACCTGGACAACGGTCGGGCCGGAGGTCATGCCTTCAACCAGTTCGCCGAAGAAGGGGCGTTCCTTGTGCACGGCGTAGAAGCCTTCGGCTTCGCGCTTGCTCATCCAGACGCGCTTGGATGCGACGACGCGCAGGCCGTTGTCTTCGAATACCTTGGTGATCGCGCCGGTCAGGTTGCGCTTGGTGGCATCGGGCTTGATCATCGAGAAAGTGCGTTCAATCGCCATTGGAAACTGTCCTGTCATCTGGTTGTGGTTGCGAGACTTGAGCCTGGCACTGGCCTGCGCAAGAAAATCGGGTGCAAAAGTCCGTGCTGGACGTGGTCCGGCCCGGAGTTGGCGCCTAGATAGCCGCATGCCCGGCTCTTCGCAAGGGGCACCGGCGTTCTCGCTGCCTGTTACGCATGCATGCTGTATCTGATCCGGTCATCGTGCCCTCTCCTTGCCGCATCGACCGCGTGACGGGCGCGACTTGGAACAATCACGATTGCGTTGTAGATTTATGACATGTCTGACGCGGTGATAGCCTCGGGAGTTGTCGCGGTCGCGGTTTTCGGGTTTGCGCCCCAGAACAACGCGATGCTGACGGCTGGGGCCGAGCGAACCTTCAAGCCGGTGCTCGACGGCATGGTCTCGAGCATCTGCAGCTGGCTGTCGCTGTTCGCGCTGGCGCTCGCTGTGCTGCACCTGTTGCCGCAATGGGCGAGCGGCACGGCGATGGTGCTGGCGTCGCTTCTGCTGGCGCTGTCGGGCTTGACCCGCTACATGGCCGATCCGGGCAATCCGCTGCAGCAGGAGGCCGGCTCCGTGCGCCCTGCCCTGCCGCTGCAGCATCTCAAGAACCCCGAGAGCTGGGCCGTCGCCTTTTTCCTGGCGGGATCGGCGCTGAGCGGATCGATGACGCTGGCCGCGGCCTTTACCGGACTGACGCTGCTGACCGCTTCCGGCCTCGGCCTTTGGGCCGTGGCCGGATGGTCCGGTTGCCAGTATCTGACCTCCGGCTGGCACCGGCGTCATCTCGACTGGGGTTTCGGCATCCTGATGTTCGTCGCGGCCATCGCCTCGCTGGCGCCGGGCGGCTGAACCAGGGTCAGCCCGCCGCGGGCACCGCGCGGCCGATACCGCCGTGGAGATCAAGGCAGCGCTCGAACCAGTCGGTCACCGCATCGCCGTCCTCGAGCAGCCGGGCGTTCGAGACCACCCGGGCCCACTGCAAAGCTCCGAAGACGATGTAATCGGCGAACAATGGCGACGATCCGCCGATCCAGGGTTGCGATTTCAGCATTACCCGCAATGGCGTCAGCCTGGCCGAAAACCCCTCGATCTCGGCCTGGCGACGCTCGGAGACCTCGTCGAACGTCTTGCCCAGGCGGGATTCGCGGCTCGGTCTGAAATAGGCCTGATCCTCCGGCGCCAGAATGTCGCTGATTTCATGGAGCGCGATGATGTTGAGGGCTGGATGCAGGGTCGATTGCGACCAGGCTTCGACGAAGCGGGCCATGGCCTGGCCACCGTCGCCGCCAAACAGCGACGGCCTGTCGGGGTAGGTTTCCTCGAGATAGGCGGCGATCATGAAGCTGTCGGCAATGAGTTGGGTGCCGTCACGAATTACGGGCACGGTCCTGGACACGCCCCCCTCGACCTCGGGCACCTGGGTGAAACAGACCGCTCTGCGCTCGAATGGCAGGCCCTTGTGGGCCAGCGCCATCACGACTTTCCAGCAGTGCGGGCTGAACGGCCGGGTTTCATCCGCGCCGACAAGCTCGTGCAAGACAATGCTCATGCTCGACTCCATTCTCATGAAAACAGATCGCAGTCATGGCGGAAGAAGGCCGGTTTGTCACCCATATGCCTCAAGACGATCCCCATATTTGAAGACCTTCTTCATAGGGGTTGCCTGTTCGGTCCAATTTCATCAAAGTCCGGCGGAAACATCCAAACCGACCCAGCCTGAAAGCACCGAAGCGATGTCCCTGATGAAAAGCGTTGCATGCACCAACCCCGGCCAACTGGAAATCCGGCAGGTCGACCGGCCGGTGCGGGGCGACGCCGAGGTACGGGTCAGGATCCGGCGGATAGGTATCTGCGGCACCGATTTCCACATTTTCGAAGGCAAGCATCCGTTCCTCGCCTATCCCCGGGTAATGGGCCACGAACTGGCCGCCGAGATCATCGAGACCGCACCCGGCAGCGCCTTTGCCGTGGGCGAGCATGTGATCATCAACCCGTATCTCTCCTGCGGCGCCTGCCGGGCCTGCCGGACCGGCAAGCCCAACTGCTGCACGGGTATCGCCGTTCTGGGCGTGCATCGCGACGGCGGCATGTGCGAGGAAATCTCGCTTCCCGAGCACAACCTCGTCCGCTCCGAGGGCCTGCCACTCGATGCCTGCGCCACTGTCGAGTTCCTCGCCATCGGCGCGCATGCGGTGCGGCGCGGCGGCGTCAGCGCCGATGACCGCGTGCTTGTTGCCGGCGCCGGACCGATCGGGCTGGGCGTGGCGATCTTTGCCCGCCTTGCCGGCGCCGAGGTTTCGATCCTCGACTTGGATCCCGGCCGACTGGAGGAAGCCTGCCGGATTGCCGCCGGGTGCCAGCCGATCCGGGCCGGCGACGGGGCCGAAGCGGAGGTCAACCGCCTCACCGGCGGCGACGGTTTTGACGCGGTCTTCGACGCCACCGGAAACCTGGCTTCGATCCAGTCCGGATTTACGAGGGTGGCGCATGGCGGGCGCTACGTCCTGGTCAGCGTCGTCAACGAGACCGTGGCGTTTTCCGATCCCGAGTTCCACAAGCGGGAAATGAGCCTGATCGGCAGCCGCAACGCAACGTCCGAGGATTTCCGCACCGTCATCGCCGCGCTCAAGGCCGGCAAGATCCCGCTTGAGCGGATCATCACCCACCGGACTGATTTCGATAGGGTCATTGAGGATCTGCCGCGCTGGGCGCATGACAAGACCGGACTGATCAAGGCGATGATCACGCTCGACTAGGCAATCGGACAGGCGGTGCAGGCTGAATGCGTTGCCGGACGATCACACCGGACCCCGGCGGCCCGGCTTTTTTCCGCAAGTTGCCCCGCATTGGCCATCTGTGCTTGCAAATCGGCACGGTTACGGCCAAGAAGCCGCCATGCTTACGATTACAGACCTTTCCGCACGCATCGCCGGGCGGCTTTTGATTGACAGTGCGTCGCTGGCCCTGCCCGCCGGCATCAAGGCCGGGCTTGTGGGCCCGAACGGCGCCGGCAAGTCGACCCTGTTCAAGATCATCACCGGCGAGATGGCGAGCGAGACCGGCCATGTCTCGATCCCGAAGAACACCCGCATCGGCCAGGTGGCGCAGGAAGCGCCGGCCGAGGACACCGCGCTGGTCGAAATCGTGCTGCGCGCCGATCTCGAGCGCACCCGGCTGATGAAGGAAGCGGAGACGGCGACCGACCCCAACCGCATCGCCGAGATCCAGACCCGCCTGGTCGATATCGACGCCCATTCGGCCGAAGCCCGCGCCTCCTCGATTCTGGCGGGCCTCGGCTTTGACCAGGATGCGCAGCAGCGGCCGGCATCAAGCTTTTCGGGCGGCTGGCGCATGCGTGTTGCGCTGGCCTCGGTGCTGTTTTCCGAACCCGACCTGCTTCTCCTCGACGAGCCGACCAACTATCTCGACCTTGAAGGCACCTTGTGGCTGGAGGAATATATCCGCCGCTATCCGCACACCGTGCTGATCATCAGCCATGACCGCGATCTGCTCAACACCGCGGCCAACGCCATCGTGCATCTCGACCAGAAGAAGCTGACCTTCTATCGCGGCGGCTTCGACCAGTTCGAGCGGCAGAAGGCCGAGCGCGACGAGCACCAGATGAAGGCGCGCGAGAAGAGCCTGGCGGCGCGCAAGCACATGGAAGCCTTTGTCGAACGTTTCCGGGCCAAGGCCTCGAAGGCGCGTCAGGCGCAGTCGCGGCTCAAGGCGCTGGAAAAGATGGGCACCGTCGACGCGGTGATCGAGAACAATGTCCGGGGCTTCTCGTTTCCGAGGCCCGATCGCGGCGTCGCCTCGCCGATCATCGCCATCGAGAACGGCTCCGTCGGCTACACGCCGGGTTCGCCGATCCTCAAGCGGCTGGATCTGAGGATCGACGCCGACGACCGCATCGCGCTGCTCGGCTCCAACGGCAACGGCAAGTCGACCTTCGCCAAGTTCATCGCCGGGCGGCTTGAGGCCGAAGACGGCCTGATCCGCACCGCGCCGCAACTCAAGACCGGCTTTTTCGCCCAGCACCAGATGGACGATCTGAGGCCGAACGAGTCGGCCGTCGCCCATGTCAGGGCGCTGATGCCCGACGCGCAGGAAGCCCGGGTCCGCGCCCGGGTGGCGCAGATGGGCCTGACGGCGGAAAAGATGAACACCCCGGCCAAGGATCTCTCCGGTGGCGAGAAGGCGCGGCTGCTGATGGGCCTTTCGGCCTTTCACGCGCCGAACCTGATGATCCTCGACGAGCCCACCAACCACCTCGACATCGACAGCCGCGCGGCGTTGATCCGGGCACTCAACGACTTCCCCGGCGCGGTGATCCTGATCAGCCATGACCGTCACCTGATCGAAGCAACGGTCGACCGGCTGTGGATCGTCAAGGACGGCACCGTGAGTGCGTTTGACGGTGACCTGGAAGATTACCGCCAGGAAGTGATCGGGTCTTCAGGCAAGGGCAAGAAGGGCGGCGACAGCGACGGCGGCTCCAAGGCAGAGAAGCGCAAGCAGGCGGCCCAGGCCCGCGCCGATCTCGCGCCGATGAAGAAAAAGCTCAAGGATTACGAAGCCTTGGTCGAACGGCTTGGCAAACAGATTCAGTCTCTTGACGCCGAGCTTGCAAACCCGGCTCAGTTCGCCGATGCGCCTTACAAGATCGCGCAGAAAACCAAGCAGCGCAGCGAACGGGCGGCGGAACTGGCCAAGGCCGAGGAAGACTGGTTGCTGCTGACCAGCCAGGTCGAGGAAGCCGAGACGGCGGAGTAAGGCGTAAGCCACCTCTCCGACCGCCATGGCGGCAAGGCGGAAGAAATCCGAATAGGCGCCCGAAATCAGGCTGACGGGCGGCAGCGGCGGCGTTAGAGCCGATCATCTTTCGCTGGGAGCGATTTGATGGACAGGATTTTTCGTGTCAGCTAGGAAAAACCGCAAGCGCGATGCAGCGCATCGCGCGAGGATTTTGACGACGCTGGCGCGGAAAAGACGTCCAAGCCTGGCGAAGACGGGCAGTTCGACCAAAATCACACCATCACAATCGTCTGAACTTGGCCTTTCGCGCTCTGGACTGCCGCCATGTTGTTCGACCTGCCCGATACCGCCACCCTTTACGAGGCGCTGCTGCAGCGCGACCCGGCTTATGACGGGCGCGCCTATGTCGGGGTGTCGTCAACCGGCGTGTTCTGCCGGCTGACCTGCCCGGCGCTCAAACCGCGGCCGGAGAACTGCACGTTCTATGCAAGCGTCGGCGCCTGCATCCAGGCCGGGTTAAGGGCCTGCAGGCGATGCCACCCGATGGCGCCCGCCGCCGAAGCCGATCCGGCGGTCAAGGCGCTGCTTGCGGCGCTGTCCGAGCGCAAGGGCCACCGCTGGAGCGAACCCGACATCGTCCGCATGGGACTTGATCCCTCCACGGTGCGCCGTGCCTTCAACCGGCATTTCGGCATGACATCCCTCGAAATGGCACGGCTCGAACGGTTGCGCAACGCGCATGTGGCGCTGTCGGGCGGCGGCAAGGTGATCGAGGCGCAGATCGATGCCGGCTTCGGATCGGCAAACGCGTTTCGCGATGCCTTCGCCCGGCTGCTGGGCAAGCCGCCGGGCAGTTTCTCCACCGAGGCGCTGGTCAGGGCCGATTACATCGACACACCTCTCGGAGCGATGATCGCGCTCGGCGACGCGACCCATCTGCACCTTCTCGAGTTCGCCGACCGCAAGGCCTTGCCCGCCGAACTGCGCCGGATGCACCAGGTCTTCAAGGGCAGGATCGGGTTTGGCCGCCAGCCGCCGCTGGACCGTCTGGAGGCCGAACTCGACGCCTATTTCTCCGGCCGCAGCGCCCGCTTCAGCGTGCCTCTGGCCTTTCACGGCAGCGAGTTCACCAAGGCCGTCTGGCATGCGCTTGTCGGGATCCCGGCAGGCGAGATCCGAAGCTACAGCGAGATCGCCACGGACATCGGCCGGCCATCCGCGGTCCGGGCGGTGGCGCGCGCCAATGGCGCCAACCAGATCGCGCTTCTGGTTCCGTGCCACCGCGTGCTTGGCGCCGACGGTTCGCTGACCGGCTACGGCGGCGGATTGTGGCGCAAGCAGAAGCTGATCGAGATCGAGCGCCAGTACGCTTGAGCCCAGTACACCTGAGCATTGTCGATTGACTGATTCCTGCGGCGGCTGGATGGTGCTAACTTCTCGGGCGTCATACGCTTGTGGGGGGCATGAGGGGCATGACTGCGCTTGCAACATCGCCGGCCGGCAGACCGGCCTTCCCGGCGGCCTTGTGGCCGTTGGCCCTTGCATGCCTGCTGCTTCTGACCGGCTGCACATCCGGCAAACCGGGAACCACCAACCGCTCCTACAGCATCCACGTGGAAACGCGCGCCGGATTTGCCCAGAGCGTGCGGTCAAGGGCGCCCCGCGGCGGACGCGCCTTCGGCCTGGTCGAAATCACGTTTCATCCGGACTACAGGCTGGTCGGCGGAGACTCCGGCTGCCGGGCCGACGTGCGGGCTGTCGAGCTTGAACTGGTGATCACCCTGCCGAAATGGCGGGACGGGAAACCGGTTCCGGGACCAATCGGACCTCACTGGAAGCGCTTCGAGCGGACTGTGCGCCAGCATGAAATGACCCATGTGCGCATTGCACGGGATTATGCCGCCAGGATGCGCGGGGCGATCGCGGCCTTGCATTCCGCCAGTTGCAAGGAACTGGCCGAGCGTATCAGGACACGCATCAAGTCGATCAAGATCCAGCACCTGCGCGCCCAGCAACTGTTTGACCGGCGCGAGCAACGGCGCCTGAAGTTCCTGCTGTAGGCTCGCAGCGGCCGTACCCAAGTCAAGGGCAATGTGGTTGCGTTTCGCCGAATTTTCGGTTGCAAGCCAATCCGCATACACCTCTAAAACGCACCCCAACATTTAGCATTGCTAATGTACAATTTCATTAACTTTTCGGAAACTGATGCATGAGACAAATTCGACAATACTTGATGCATGAAGCATCCCCGCAGCCACCCAGATATAAAACACCGACTTCTACGCGGCCGATTGCCGTGCAGATCACAAGGCTAGTTGTCATTACTTAGGATCAACGCAATGAGCTTCCCCAGCATCGTCGGCTCTGACGACAAGAACATCATTCAGGCACTGAAGAAATCGCTGGCCGTGATCGAATTTGATCTGACCGGCAAGATCCTCGACGCCAACGAGAACTTCTGCCAGGCACTTGGTTACGAATTGTCGGACATCAAAGGCAAGCATCACCGGATCTTCGTCGATCCCAAGGAAGTGTCCACGCCAGCCTATGCGGAATTCTGGAAAAAGCTTGGCCGGGGCGAGTATGACAAGGCGCAGTACAAGCGCATTGCCAAGAACGGCAGCGAGATCTGGATCGAGGCCACATACAACCCGGTGTTCCGTGGCGGCAAACCCTACAAGGTTATCAAGTTCGCCACCGACGTGACCGCGCAGAAGCTGAAGGCAGCAGACGACAATGGCAAGATCAACGCCATTTCCCGTGCACAGGCGATGATCGAGTTCGAACTGGACGGCACCATCATCACCGCCAACGAGAACTTCCTCAAGACGCTGGGCTACAGCCTGGCCGAGATCAAGGGCAAGCATCACCGGATGTTCTGCGAACCGGCCTATACACGCAGCGCCGACTATGCGGAATTCTGGCAGAAACTCGGCGCCGGTGAGTTCTTCTCGAGCGAATATCTGCGTATCGGCAAGGGCGGACGCCAGGTCCATATCCAGGCGTCCTACAACCCGATTTTCGATGCGGACGGAAAACCCTTCAAGGTCGTCAAGTTCGCAACCGACGTGACCGAGCGCGTCAGCAATGTCATTTCGCTTTCCCAGGGACTTGAACGCATGGCCGATGGCGACCTGACCGTTCAGATCAGCACCCCCTACCAGCCTGCGCTGGAACCGTTGCGCATCAACTTCAACAAGGCCAGCAAGGGTCTTTGCGACGCCATGCATTCGGTTTCCGAAAACGCCAGGATGATCTCCAACGGCTCGGAAGAAATCCGCGCCTCGGCCGACGACCTTGCCAAGAGAACCGAGAACCAGGCTGCTTCCGTGGAGGAAACCGCAGCGGCACTCGAGGAAATCACCAAGACGGTCGCCTCCTCCAGCCAGCGCGCCGAGGAAGCCGGAGCACTGGTTGCCAAGACCAAGAAAGACGCCGAAACGTCGGGCGAGGTCGTCGAGAAGGCCGTGGTCGCCATGGCGGAAATCGAGAACTCCTCGAAGGCGATCACCAACATCATCAACGTGATCGACGACATCGCCTTCCAAACCAACCTGCTTGCCCTCAACGCAGGCGTCGAGGCCGCCCGTGCCGGCGAAGCGGGCCGCGGCTTCGCAGTCGTCGCCCAGGAAGTGCGCGAACTGGCACAGCGCACGGCAACGGCGGCCAAGGAAATCAAGGGCCTGATCACCGCCTCGGGTGACCAGGTCAAGACCGGCGTAACGCTTGTCGGCGAAACCGGCGAGGCTCTCGCCAACATCGTCGAACAGGTCAAGCAGATCAACGCCAATGTCGAGGCGATCGTCACCGGATCGCGCGAACAGTCGACCGGCCTGAACGAGATCAACACCGCAGTCAACGCCATGGATCAGGGAACCCAGCAAAATGCCGCGATGGTCGAACAATCGACGGCGGCAAGCCACGGCCTCGCCCAGGAAGCCGCCTCGCTGTTCCAGCTGCTTTCGCGGTTCAAGCTGGACGCCGGGGCTGTCCAAAGCGCTCCAAGGGTTGCCAGCGCAGACCGTGCCTCCCCTGCCCCGGAGACAGCCGCCCGGCAGCGTCCCGCATTCAACGGCAACGCGGCGGTCGACATGTCGGACTGGGAAGAGTTTTAAGCACGGCTTGAAAGCCTGCAAGAGGCTCTGGACCGAAGATTGAGAAAGGCCCCTGGATGTCGTCCAGGGGCCTTTTTCCTTGTCCTGCCTGCCAGTACCGGACTGAACAATGGCGACATCCTCCGGTGCTCCGTCTGGACCAAGCCACACGGGGTCAAGGCGGCAGAAAGCCCGAATTGACCCATGTCAACGGCCACCGCAAACAGGGATGCTAAGGAGTTCGCAGCAACGGGACTTCCACATGGCACCCTCCAAATCCGACATCGAGACAATCGTCAAAGCTGCAAACGGCGGCCCCTCGTTCTTGCGCCGGGCGGCATGGGGACTGGTGCTGGTTGCTGTCGCAGCCGGACTATGGTTCTGGTGGAGTTCCGGTTCCAGGCAGGCCCAGCCGCTCTACATCACGCAGCCGGTCGTACGAACAGACATTGTCGTTCAGGTGACCGCCACGGGCACGGTGGAGCCGACCGACCTGGTGGAGATTTCAAGCGAGCTTTCCGGGACAGTCCGGTCGGTGGAGGCCGACTACAATGACCTGGTCACCAAGGGCCAGATCCTGGCGCGCCTCGACACCGACAAACTGGAAGCAAATGTCGAACTGAGCAAGGCCTCGCTGACCGCCAGCCAGGCGCGGCTGGCCGAAGCGACAGCCACGCTCAATGAAATGAATGACAATTACGACCGCGCGCTGCTGCTTGAGCAAAAGAAGGTGACCACGCTCGAGGGACTGCTCAAGGCGAAAGCGGCGCTTGATCGCGCCAAGGCCGCGTTGAAAAGCGCGGAAGCCGATATCCGGGTTTCCGAAGCCAACCTGAAGATCAACGAGGCCAACCTGGCCAAGGCCTGCATCTGTTCCTCGATCGACGGCGTGGTGCTGGAGCGCAATGTCGAAGTCGGCCAGATCGTCGCCTCGTCGCTGCAGGCGCCGGTGCTGTTCACGCTTGCCGCCGATCTCAAGAACATGGAGCTGCGGGTCGATATCGATGAGGCCGACATCGGCAAGGTGAAGGTCGGAAACGAAGCGGTTTTCACCGTCGAAGCCTATCAGGGCCGAACATTCCCGGCGGTCATCTCGGAATTGCGGTTTGCGCCCAAGACGGTCGATGGCGTGGTCACCTACGAGGCGATCCTGTCGATCGACAATGCCGACCTGTTGTTGCGTCCCGGCATGACGGCAACGGCGGACATCAAGGTCGCAGAAATCAGGGACACGCTGGCCATTGCCAATGCCGCGCTGCGGTTCGCGCCTCCGGCAGTCGAGGAGCAGAACGGCGGCAGCGGCTTGCTGGGAATGCTGTTTAAAAACGCGCCGCGGCGGCCCGCGTCCCCGGCCGGCCAGACCGATGCAGATGGCCATCGCAGTATCTGGACCCTCCGCGACGGGCAAGCCGTTGCGGTGACTGTTCTGCCCGGCGAAACCGATGGCGACAAGACCGAGATCCGCGAAGGGGATGTAGCCGAAGGCGATCTGGTGATCACAGATCTGACGCAGGAATGAACACCGCCCCGGCCTCCGCCTCCAGACCGCTGATCCGGCTGCAGGGGATCACCAAGATCTATGGCAGCGGCGATGCAGAAGTCCGGGCCTTGCGCGGTATCGACATGGACATCAATGCGGGCGAATTCGTCGCCATCATGGGGCCGAGCGGTTCGGGCAAGTCGACTGCCATGAACATCCTCGGCTTCCTCGACAAGCCAACCGCGGGACATTATTTTTTCGGCGGCGCGGCGGTCGATCACCTGAGCCGCGACCAGCTGGCGCTGTTGCGCCGGAACTTTCTCGGCTTCGTCTTCCAGGGCTACAATCTGCTGGCCCGGACATCTGCGCTGGACAATGTCGAGCTGCCGCTGATCTACCAGGGCATGGCCGGCTCGAAGCGCAGACAGCTGGCGCGGGAGGCGCTCGCCAAGGTCGGCCTGCAGGGGCGCGAGGACCACCACCCCTCGCAATTGTCGGGTGGCCAGCAGCAGCGCGTGGCGATCGCGCGGGCGATAGTCACCAACCCGGACGTGATCCTGGCAGACGAACCGACGGGAAACCTCGACACCGCGCGAAGCCATGAAATCATGGATCTGCTGACCGATCTCAACCGCAGGGACGGCATCACCATCCTGATGGTCACCCACGAACCCGACATGGCGGAATATGCCGACCGGATGGTGCATTTCCTCGACGGACGGATCGAATCGGACAACAATAACAACAAGGTGGCGAACGATGCTGTATGAAGCCATGCGGCTGGCATTGCAGGCCATCCTGCGCAATGCGTTCCGGTCCTTCCTGACGGTGCTTGGCATCGTCATCGGCGTCGCGGCCGTCATTGCCATGGTCACGGTCGGACAAGGCTCGACCGATCAGGTGGAGGCCGATGTCGCCACGCTGGGAACCAACCTGCTGATGATCCGTCCCGGGCAGCCATCGCGGGGCCCCGGCTCGGGCGTCGGCGGCAGTGCCGCGAGCCTGACGCTGAAGGATGTCGATGCGATCGAACAGCAGATCGCCAGCGTCGCGGTGGCCGCCCCGAGCAATGCGCGCTCGATGACGGCCATCTTCGGCAATGTGAACTACACGACCACCGTCACCGGTACGGACAACCGATACCTGACCGCCCGCGACTGGGATCTGGCAAGCGGCCGGTCGTTTTACGAAAGCGAACAGCGAACCGGATCCTCGGCCTGTATCCTGGGACATACGGTGCAGGAAAAACTATTCGGCAACGGCAGCCCGCTGGGCGCCAACATCAGATTGAAACAGATCTCCTGCCGGGTCATCGGCACGCTCGAGGTCAAGGGTGCCTCGAGCTTTGGCACCGACCAGGACGACATCATCCTGATCCCGATCAAGGCATTCCAGCGCCGGATTTCCGGCAACCAGGACGTCTCGATGATCTACGCCTCGATCCGTAGCGGAATCTCGACGGAGAAGGGAAAGGCCGACATCGAGAGCCTGATGCGCGAGCGGCGGCGGATCGGCCCGTTCGAGGAGGACGATTTCAATGTCTTCGACATGAAACAGATCACCTCGATGCTGACCGGAATCACCGGCGTTCTGACCGGTTTGCTCTCCGCGGTCGCCGCCGTAAGCCTTCTTGTCGGCGGCATCGGCATCATGAACATCATGCTGGTTTCGGTGACCGAACGCACGCGCGAGATCGGCATCCGCCTGGCCGTGGGCGCAACCGAGGGCCAGGTGCTGCTGCAGTTCCTGGTCGAGGCGATCGTGCTGTCGCTGATCGGCGGGCTGATCGGCATCGTGCTCGGACTGGCGCTGGGACTTCTCGGCTCGCGGCTTCTGTCGATCCCCTTCGCGCCGGACGCAACGATCGTGCTCGCAGCCTTCCTGTTCTCGGCGCTGGTCGGCATCCTGTTCGGCTACTTCCCGGCGCGACGGGCCGCGCGGATGGACCCGATCGAGGCCCTGCGGCATCAATAGGCTGTCCCTGACCGGGGGGTGAGCCTGGAGGCAAGGCTTACGCCTTCTTCTCCCAGCGGCGGTCCGGCGTCTGCTGCCAGTAGGTCAGCGTATGACCGCCGGCCTTGAGGATCTTCCACTGGGCGCGCGCTGCCTCGAGCTGGCTCTGGTCATGACCGTCGAACATCATCACCAGCCGCTCCACCCCCTCAAGCGCGGGGATATCCGCGCCGTCGGCGACGAAGCGAACGGTTGCGCCGTTGGCGGCCTCGGTCTCAAGCGTGAGGAGCACCGGCTGCCGCTCGGCATGGGGCGATTGCGCGTTGCCATGCGGCAGGAAACTCTCCTCGCGCCAGGTCCACAGGTGCGCATCCAGCGCCGCGCACCGTTCCTCGCTGCTCAGGTGCACCGACACCCGCCAACCGCGATCAAGACTCTTCTCGAGCAGCGGCGGCAACGCGTCCTCGAGACGGGACTCGGTCAGATGATAGAACAGCACCTCGGCCATGAGCCGCCCTAGGTCCTGTGGACAGTTATGGTTGTGGTGATGGCGAGGCGTGCAAAGCCAATGGCTAGGCGCAAAAACCGCCGTAGTGCGGGCCACTTCAAGGTTTTTGCAACAACGTCCATTGGGTTTGCACGCCTCGTCCCGAAGGGATTTGGCCAGAATGGCCCATGGCCGCAGCCTTCGTCGTCGAATATGCTCAGCATGTCCTTTCTCCTCAGGCTACGACCCTGACCCATTCTGACCAAACCAGCACCGCAACCATAACTGTCCACAGGACCTACCCCTCGTAGTTGGCGCGCACCAGCTCGTCGAGAAGGCGGACGCCGAAGCCCGAAGCCCAGGACTGGTTGATGTCGGTGGACGGCGAGCCCATGGCGGTGCCGGCGATATCGAGATGCGCCCAGGGCGTGTCGCCGACGAAGCGCTTGAGGAACTGCGCCGCGGTGATCGATCCGGCGTAGCGACCGCCGGTGTTCTTCATGTCGGCGAACTTGGAATCGATCATCTTGTCGTAGGCCGGATCGAGCGGCAGGCGCCAGACCCGCTCCTGGGTGACCTCGCCCGCCTTGCTGAGCGCCTCGGACAATTTGTCGTCGTTTGAAAACAGGCCGGCATGGTGCTGGCCGAGCGCCACCATCACCGCGCCGGTGAGCGTGGCCAGGTTGATCATGATCTCGGGCTTGAAGCGGTCCTGACAATAGGTCAGCGCATCGCACAGCACCAGGCGCCCTTCGGCGTCGGTGTTGATGATCTCGATGGTCTGGCCCGACATCGAGCGGACGATGTCGCCCGGACGCTGGGCGGCGCCGTCGGGCATGTTCTCCACCAGCCCGATGATGCCGATGACATTGACCTTGGCCTTGCGGGCGGCGAGCGTGTGCATCAGGCCGGTGACGGCGGCCGCGCCGCCCATGTCGCCCTTCATGTCCTCCATGCCGGCTGCGGGCTTGATCGAGATGCCGCCGGTGTCGAAGACCACGCCCTTGCCGACGAATGCGAGCGGCTTGTCCTTGGGCTTGCCGCCCTGCCATTTCATGATCGCCAGCCGCGGCGGGCGGACGGAACCGAGCGAGACGCCCAGCAGCGCCTCCATCTTCAGCTTCTTCATTTCCTTCTCGGTGAGGATCTCGACCTCCACGCCGAGCGCCTCCAGTTCCTTGGCGCGGGCGGCGAACTCGACCGGGCCGAGCACGTTGGCCGGCTCGTTGACCAGATCGCGGGCCAGCTTCACCCCGTCGGCGACCGCCTGGCGGCTGGCGAAGGCCTTCTTGCAGGCGGCGGCGTCCTCGTGCTGGAAGACCACAGCGAGCTTGCGGGCGCCGTTCTCGTCGTCCTCGGATTTCTTCGTCTTGTAGAGGTCGAACGAATAGGCCCGCATCAAAAGCCCCAGCGCCATGTCGGCTGCGGCCTCGGGCGAAACCGCCGTATCATCGCCCAACAGAACCACCATCTTTTCAGCCTTGCGGATCAGGGCAACCATCTTGCCGCCAATCCGCATCCACTCATGCGCGGTCAGCTTGCCGGGTTCGCCTGCGCCCACCAGCGCGATGCGGTCAGCCGGTGCATCGACCGGGGCGATGATGTCGGCGGTCGAAAACAGCTTGCCGGTGAAGCCCGCGACCTTGACCGCCTTGTCGAGCTGGCCGGCCGGATCCATGCTCCGGGCAGAAGCGGATACGGGCTCGGCCAGGGACCCCAGGGCAACGACCAGTCCTCCAGATACTTTTGCTGTTTTGGAAAAACTG
Organism: Hoeflea sp.; assembly: GCA_020637795.1. Classification (GTDB taxonomy): domain Bacteria; phylum Pseudomonadota; class Alphaproteobacteria; order Rhizobiales; family Rhizobiaceae; genus Hoeflea. The sequence continues at coordinate 256,486 of JACKJT010000001.1, forward strand.
ATTTCAATGCTCATCGACATGACGGCTCCAATGGATTCGGATGATTTGCGTGGCTGGCGATCTTGGCGTTTTCGCGGAAGAAGGCAAGAGCGGAGGGGCGGAACCGGCGGCAAAGGCCGGTTTGCCCATGACGAACCGGATTTGCGTCGAAAATTGGGCACTTGCGCACAACCGCATGGCCGCACCCCGCAAGCCGTCAACCGCCGGGCGCAGACGGCATTGCAATTGCGTTACACCGCGCAACAATCCGTTAACCGCGTTTGTTTGCCACACATTATCCAATTTGCGATTTGATAAGGCCGGTGCATGGTTGGACTGGTCGAACCGGGACACCAACGTGCCGAACGAATTGCGATTCTGCTCGGCCTGCTCCGGAAAGGCGCAATGAAGCAGATTGAACGTTACATATTCCGCCGCATGAGCATGCTGACGTTCTGGTCGCTGTCCGCGGTCACCCTGCTTGTGATGACCACGCAGGTGGTGGTGCGCGTCAACGTGCTGACGACGACGGGACAGGCGTTTGGCGCGTTCGCCCTGCTGGCCGCCACACTGATCCCCTCGGTGCTGTCGATCGTGGCGCCGTTCGCCTTGCTGATCGGCGTCAGCCAGGTTCTTTCGAGCATGAATTCCGACAGCGAGCTGGTGGTTGTGGAAGCGGCGGGGGTTCCGCCGGCAACCGTTCTCAAACCGGTGCTGCTCTTGTCGGCACTGATCTCGCTGATGGTGCTCGTGGTGAGCAATTTTGTCGAGCCTTGGTCGAACAACAAGCTCTACGATGTCCTGGCCCAGGCCCAGTCGGACCTGTTTTCCGTCGCCGTGCGCTCCGGCGCCTTCATGAAGCTCGAGGACGGGCTCTATGTCCAGGTCAACGAGAAGCTGGCCGGCGGACAGATGGGCGGGATCTTTCTCTCCGACAACCGCGCAGAAGACAACGAAACCATCTATTACGCGCGCAGCGGCGTGATCCGCAAATCCGAAGAGACCGACACCAGCATTCTCTACCTGGTCGACGGTGAATTGCAGCAACGCGATCTTTCCAACGACCGGATCTCGATCGTCACGTTTTCGTCCTATGCGCTGGACATGGCGGCCTTCGTGCCGGCCGGCAGCTCGTCGACGCGCCGGCCCAGCGAACAACCGACATCCTACCTGCTCGATCCGGCTCCCGACGACCCTTACCTGACGGCCTCGAAGAACCTGATCACCCAGGAGCTGGTCAAGCGGTTTTCCGGATGGATGTATCCGCTGGCGTTCGGCCTCGTGGCATTCTCGTTTCTCGGCAAGGCCCGCTCGAACCGGCACGAACAGGTCCAGAATGGCGCACTTGTCGCCACCATCGCCTTGGGAAGCCGGGGATTCGGGTTCTACAGCAACGAAGCGTCCGGCATCAGCTCGGCCATGGAGGTGCTGTCATACCTTATCCCGGCCGTCATTATTCTGGTGTTCGGCTTTCTGACACTGAGCGGCCGGGCGCTGACCATCCCGAAGGGTTGGGCCCAGTTGAACGACCGGCTGCTGGATATGACCGCGCAATGGTCCAACCGGCTTCAGGGCGGGCGCGGCAAGCCGGATCAGGGACGGTCGACATGAGTGTCCCCGTCTCCACCCTGTCGCGCTATTTCTTCCGCCGGTATGTCACGACCTTCCTGACCTACTGCATCGGGTTGCTGTTGGTGATCCTGCTGGTCGACTTCAACGAAACCAGCCGTCGGCTTTCCCGGGCCGAGGACTACTCCGTGGCCCTGGGGTTGCTCATCTCGGCCTTGCGGCTGCCCACCGTCCTGCAACTGATCATCCCCTTTGTCGTTCTGGTCGCCTCGATCGCCACCCTGATGCAGCTCAACCGCAAGTACGAACTGGTGGTGACGCGGGCGGCGGGGATTTCCGCCTGGCAGTTCCTGGCGCCGCTGATCATTGCGAACCTGCTGATCGGGGCCTTGTCGGTCACCGTGTTGAACACGCTCGCGGCCAAGGCCATGCTGATGGCGGAGGATATCGTGGTCGAGCGCAACCTGGGGGCCCAGCGTCCGACGAATGCCGCCCCCTGGCTGCGGCAACGCACCGAGGAAGGCGACACCGTTCTGGGCGCCCGCGCCAGCTCCGAGGGCGGCACCAAACTGTCCGGCGCAACCTTCTTCCTGTTTGACAAGGACCAGCGGATCAAGGAACGTCTGGAAGCAGAGAGCGCAGTGCTCGGGGACGGGGTCTGGCAACTGACCAATGTGAAGAAAATTCGCGGATCGCAGCCGGTGGAGCTTCTGGACTCGGTGAGCGTACCGACCAGCCTGAAAGCTGAATTCGTTGGCGAATCATTGGCTTCACCGGAGACCGTGCCGTTTTTCGAGTTGCGTGGGAAAATTGCAACGGCCAGGTCATTCGGCCTTCCGGCAACCAGTTACGAGATGCAATTCCACCGTTTGGTGGCGCTTCCGGCACTTTTGGCCGCCATGACCCTGATAGCGGCCATGGTATCGCTGAAATTTGTTCGCTTTGGCCAGTCTTTAACGGTCATCCTGGGTGGAATCCTGGCGGGCTTCGTGCTTTATGTCGTCTCCGAGTTGATCCAGGCGTTCGCGAACGCCGGAACCATTCCGCCTGTCGTGGCGGCATGGCTCCCGGTGTTGGTCGCCTCGGCATTGGGGACAACAGTGCTTCTCCACAAGGAGGACGGGTAGTGGCGGGTGTGCGCCGGTCAAGAGTTCATGCGTTTGCTGGCGTCCTGTGCGCCGGCGTGGCCTTTTGCACCATTTTTTCCCTTGTTCCGCCGCAAGCCATGGCCCAGATTGCTGCGCCCGGAGGCGTCAGTGTGGCCGAAGACGCCAAGATGCTGCTGGCAGCCGATGAGCTGATCTACAACAATGATACGGGCATCGTCATCGCCAGCGGCGGCGTGCAGATCGATTACGGCAACTACAAGCTGGTTGCCGACAGGGTCGAGTACGATCGGAACACCGGCCGGGTGCAGGCCTTCGGTTCAGTCGAGATGGTCGAGCCGAGCGGCAACAAGATCTACGCCGACAATCTCGACGTGACCGACGATTTCGCCGATGGATTTGTCAATGCGCTGAGAATCGAGACGCCCGACAATACCCGCATTGCGGCGGAAAGCGCCGAACGCGGCGGCGGACGGACGGCCTTCAACAATGGCGTCTATACGGCCTGCGAGGCTTGCGAGAAGCATCCGGAGCGTGCGCCCTTCTGGCAGGTCAAGGCCAAGCGGGTCATCCAGAATGGCGAGACCAAGACGATCCGTCTGGAACAGGCAACGTTCGAACTGTTCGGCATGCCGATCGCCTACCTGCCCTTCCTCGAGCTTCCGGATTATGATTCCAAGCGCAAGAGCGGCTTCCTCACACCCAGCTACCTGACCGCCGAAAATCTCGGCACCGGCGTTTCCATCCCCTATTACTGGGCCATCTCGCCCTACATGGACGCGACCTTCACAGGCACCGGCTACACCAATCAGGGCTTTCTCGGCGAGGTCGAGTTCCGGCAGAACTTTGCCAATGGCGAACACACGTTGCGCATGGCGGGCATCTCCCAGCTCAATCCCGGCGATTTTGCTGCCGGTACTTCCGACGCGGCGGTCACTCGGCGGGGCATGATTGCGTCGAAAGGTCAGTACCGCTTCAACCCGCGCTGGACCTTCGGCTGGGATGGCATGCTGCAGAGCGACAACAATTTCTCCCGGACCTACGGAATTTCCGGGTATTCGAGCAGCACCGTCAAATCCGAAGTCTACCTGACAGGCCTGTCCAACCGCAGCCATTTCCACCTGCGCGCCTACCGCTTCGACATTCAGGACGCAACCCTGACCGACCTCGCAGAAAGACAGCAGGCTGCCGTGCATCCGTCGCTCGACTACGCGCGCACCTTCTCCGATCCGGTCGCCGGGGGCGAATTGTCGCTCAACGTCAATGGCTACTCGCTGTCGCGCAAGGCCGACGACATCACGGTCCGGACCGGAGCCGCGTCGACCGATCCGCTGTTTGCCGATCGCTACAAGGGGTTTGCCGGCACCAATTCGCGGCTGAGTACAGAACTTGAATGGAAGCGGACCTTCACCACGATGAACGGCCTGCGCCTGACGCCGATCCTGGCGGCGCGCGGCGATGTGAATTCGGTCAATGTGGACACTCTGCCGACTGACTACAACGGCGCCTTCGCCGGCAATGGATCGCATGCACGCGGCATGGTGACGGCCGGCGTCGAAGCCAGCTATCCGGTGCTGGTGACCGCGGCTGGATCAAGCCATGTGTTCGAGCCGATTGCACAGGTGTTTGTCCGTCCCGACGAACAGCTGGCCGGCGGTATTCCGAATGAAGACGCGCAGAGCTTCGTTTTCGACACCACGTCGCTGTTCGAGCGCGACAAGTTTTCGGGCTTCGACAGGACCGAGGGTGGATCCCGGGCCAATGTCGGGTTTCGCTACACCGGCAGCTTTGACAATGGCCTTCAGACGCAGGCCGCGTTTGGCCAGTCCTATCACCTGGCCGGCCTGAACTCGTTTGCCACGCCGGATCTTTCGCAGGCAACACGGAATGCTGGTCTTGAAGGCCGTGTCTCGGATTTCGTCGGCATGGGCGGGGTATCCTACAAGGGGTTCTCGCTGGCCGCGTCGGCGCGCTTCGACAAGGATGACTTCCGCGCCGAGCGCACCGATGTCCGCGCCGGTTTCAGCAGGGACCGGGTCAGCACCTCGATGACCTACACCGAGATCAAGGCACCGCGGCCCTATGTTGCCGGTGACGAAGACCGCAAGGAAGTCACCGGTTATGCATCGCTCAAGGTCCATGACTACTGGCGCGTTGCAGCCTCGGCCAGCTACGACCTGGTCGACCGGAAGTTCAACAAGAACGCGTTCGGCCTGTTGTACGAAGACGAGTGCTTTGCGTTTGCGCTGGCCTATGAAAACACGCGGGACGACAGCAATACCAATGCCCGCGACTGGAAGGTTGGCGCCCGCTTGAGCTTCCGTACCCTTGGCGGCCTGGGCGCCGGCGGCGTTGAAAGCCCGTTGTTGCAACCCAGCTTCTAGACCGATGCGAAGCAAAGCAGGCACGATGCTGCCGTTTACGCCTCGTTTTCGCCGCATGCGATGGGCATTTACGTGCGACTTCGGATTTGCAAGACTGCTGCCACCCCGTGTGACCGGACAAAAGGACTAGAAAGCATGAACTTTCCCGCGATCTTTCGCCTTACCGGGCTGCTGTTGTCGTTTGCCCTGGTGCTGCCGCTGCTGCTTGTGCCGACGAGCACCGCGCGTGCAGCAAGCGAAATCAAGATCATCGTCAACAACCAGGCAATCACTAGCGTCGACATTGCGCGCCGGGTGGCGTTTCTCAGGCTGCAGCGCACCGGCGGAAACCTCGGCCAGAAGGCCCGGGAACAATTGATCGAGGAAGCCCTGAAGCTTCAGGAAGCCGCACGCATTCGCGTGCTTGTCTCCGATGCGCAGGTCGACGCCTCGTTTGAGCGTTTTGCGGCCTCCAACAACCTGTCCGCCAAGCAGCTGACGCAGGTGCTCAACCAGGCCGGGGTCACGCCGAAGCACTTCAAGAACTTCATCCGGGTGCAGATGAGCTGGCCGCGGGTCGTCAGCGCAGTCGGCGCGGGTGGCGGCGGCATGTCGACCCAGGACCTGGTTTCCAAGATGCTGGAGCGGGGCAACGACAAGCCGACCACCACCGAGTATTTTCTCCAGCAGGTGGTTTTCGTGGTCCCCGCCAACAAGCGGTCCAAGTCCGTGCTCAACGCCCGCAAGCGCGAAGCCGATCAGTTGCGTGGCCGAATCCAGGGCTGCGACAGTGCCGCCTCGATGATCATCGGCTTGCGCGACGTATCGCTGCGTCAGCTTGGCCGCATCATGCAGCCGCAATTGCCGCCCGACTGGAAACCGCTGATCGAAAAAGCCAAGGCGGGTGGAGCGACAACGTCGCGGATTACGGAGCGTGGCGTCGAGTTCATCATCATATGCTCGGCCAAAACCGTTTCCGACGACAAGGCGGCTGAACTGGTATTCCGCTCGGAGAATGAAGAGACCGGAGACTCCGAGGAAGCCAAGAAATACCTCGCCGAACTGCGCAAGCGTGCGGTTATTGCCAACAAGTAAGGATCTCCCCGTCATGACCGGGCACCGCCGCGCGCTGGCATTGACCATGGGCGATCCCGCCGGAATAGGCCCGGATCTGGCACTTGCCGCCTGGAAAGACCGGGACCGGCTCGAACTGCCGGCATTCCTGATGATCGCAGATCCGGCAATGCTGGCGGACCGGGCGAAGCTGCTCGGTCTCGATGTTCCGCTTGTCGAAGCCACGGCCGAAAGCGCCGCAGCGAAGTTCGCCACCGCCCTGCCCGTGCTGCCGGTTGCGCTGGCCAGGCCTGCGGTACCGGGTCAGCCGGATTCGGGCAATGCGGAGGCGGTCATCGAAGCCATCCGGCTCGCGGTGGAGTTGACCACAGCGTCCAGAACCCGCGCCGTGGTGACCAATCCGATCGCGAAATCAGTGCTTTACGAGTCCGGCTTCGGCTTTCCCGGACACACCGAATACCTGGCGCATCTCGCAAGCGAGACCGCGGGCCATCCGGTCATACCGGTGATGCTGCTTGCCGGGCCGAAACTGCGTGTCGCGCCCGTCACCATCCATATTCCGCTGAGGCAGGTCCCAGACGCGCTGACCACCCGGTCGATCGTTGATACCGGGCGCATCATCGCGCAAGACCTCGCGTCCCGCTTCGGCCTGAGTGCGCCGCGCATCGCCATTTCCGGCCTCAACCCGCATGCGGGCGAGGATGGCGCGCTGGGCAGCGAGGACGCCGAGATCATCGCGCCGGCAATCGCCAAATTGCGGGCGTCCGGAATCGATGCGTTCGGCCCGCTTCCGGCCGACACCATGTTTCACGACGATGCCCGGGGCACGTATGATGCGGCCATCTGCATGTACCATGACCAGGCGCTGATCCCGGCCAAGACGCTGGGCTTCCACGATTCGGTCAACGCCACGCTGGGCCTGCCTTTCATCCGCACGTCGCCGGATCACGGGACCGCATTTTCGCTGGCGGGCAAAGGCGAGGCCCGCTTCGACAGCCTGGTGGCGGCGCTGAAGCTTGCCGCCAAGATGTCCAACACCGAAATCGAATCCGCAACCCTTCACGCATTGAGCAGGGCATAATGGCCTCCACACCCAACGGCTTGCCGCCGCTGCGCGACGTTGTCGCCACCCATGGGCTGGCGCCGAAAAAGGCGCTTGGACAGAATTTCCTGTTCGACCTCAACCTGACGGCCAAGATCGCCCGGTCGGCGGGCCCGCTGGAGGGCTTTACCGTGTTCGAGATCGGCCCAGGCCCGGGCGGCCTGACGCGGGCGTTGCTGGCGCAGGGGGCAACCCGCGTGGTGGCGGTTGAGCGGGACCCGCGCTGCCTGCCGATTCTCGCCGAAATCTCCGCTCACTATCCCGGACGGCTCGAGGTGGTGGAGGGGGATGCGCTCGAGACCGACCTGGCAGAACTGGCCAACGGCACTCCCGCCAAAATCGTCGCCAACCTGCCCTACAATGTCGGAACGCAACTGCTGATCAACTGGCTGACGGCCGATGTCGACCACCCGTTCTGGACGTCGATGACGCTGATGTTCCAGAAAGAAGTCGGCCAGCGGATCGTCGCAGCCCCGGGTTCGAACCATTACGGCCGCCTGGGCGTGCTGGCGGGGTGGATCGCGCACAGCGAGATCCTGTTCGACGTGCCGCCGCAGGCCTTCACGCCGCCGCCCAAGGTCACCTCGAGCGTGGTGCAGCTCGAACCGCTGAAACAGCGCCTGCCCTGCGATCTCGCGAAACTCGAGCGCGTCACCCATGCCGCCTTCGGCCAGCGCCGCAAGATGCTGCGCCAGAGCCTGAAGCCGCTGGGCGGGGAAGCCTTGCTGGAACGGGTCGGGATCGAGCCCACACGCCGCGCCGAGACGCTCAGCGTCGCCGAATTCTGCGCGCTGGCCGAGGCTCTGTAGCCTTCAGGCGGCGCCGCCCTTCCGACTGCAGGATCCGCCTATGAAGGCAGCGCCGGAAACACGCCGGTCTTCTTGATGGTTCCGTAGACGATGCTCGTGTCGATCGACGCTATGCCGCCGATGGCGTGGATGCGATTGCGGATGAAGTCCTCGTAATGGTCGAGACCGGCGACCACGACCCTGAGCAGGTAATCCGCCGGTCCGGTCATCAAATGGCACTCCAGCACCTCCTCTATCGCCCTGATGCGGGCCTCGAACTCCTGGATATGGCTGCCGGTGTGCCGCTCGAGCCGGATGCGGATGAACACCATCATCGGCAGCCCGTAGGCCTTGGCGTCGACATCGACGCTGTAGCCGCGGATCACACCGCTGTCCTCGAGGTTGCGAAGCCGGCGCAGGCATGGCGAAGGCGACAGGTTCACCGCAGCAGCGAGGTCCTGGTTGGTCATGCGGGCGTTGGCTTGCAGCGCCCGGACGATCTGGCGATCCTTGCCGTCCATTTCGATCCTTTCTGGCAGATAATTCCAATACTGATATCCGTTCGAGCATAAATAGCAATCAAATGCCCTTCAAGATAGGGCAATCTTGCTTCTGCATCGGAAAGGATCCCGTCATGAAAACCAGCAGCAAGAACTTCTCCACCCGCGCCATCCACCATGGCTACAATCCCATGGATCATCAGGGCGCGCTGACGCCGCCGCTGCACCTGACATCGACCTTTGCCTTTGACAGCGCCGAAGCCGGCGGCGAGATGTTTGCGGGCGAGCGGCCAGGCTACATCTATTCACGCATTTCCAACCCGACGCTTGACCTGCTGGAACAGCGCATCGCGGTGCTGGAAGGCGCGGAAGCCGGGCTGGCTCTGGCTTCGGGCATGGGCGCGATCACCGCGGCGCTGTGGACGCTCTTGTCCCCGGGTGACGAGGTCATTGTGGACAAGACGCTCTATGGCTGCACCTTCGCCTTCATGCGCCACGGGCTCTCCAAGTTCGGCATCACCATCACCCATGTCGACATGACCGATCCGGCCAACCTGACCTCGGTGATCTCGGAGAAGACGCGGGTCGTCTATTTCGAGACGCCGGCCAATCCGAACATGCGGCTCGTCGATATCGAGGCCATCTCGAAGATCGCCCATGCGAGCGGCGCGACGGTCGTTGTCGACAACACCTATGCCACCCCCTTTCTCACCCGCCCGATCGAGCTCGGCGCCGACATTGTCGTGCACTCGGCCACCAAGTATCTCGGCGGCCACGGCGATGTTGTCGCAGGCCTGCTGGTCGGCAGCGCCGAGCAGGTCTCGCAGATCCGGATGTTCGGCATGAAGGACATGACCGGCGCGGTGATGGCCCCGTTCAACGCGATGCTGATCCTGCGCGGGCTGAAGACGCTGGCGCTCAGAATGGAGCGGCATTGCGCCAACGCGCAACAGGTGGCCGCCATGCTGGAGGCGAGCAACGGCGTGGCGAAGGTCCACTATCCGGGTCTAACAAGCTTCGAACAGCACGCGCTTGCGCTCAGGCAGATGCCCGGCTTCGGCGCGATGATCGCCTTTGAACTCGATGGCGGCATCGAAGCCGGACGGCGGCTGATGAACCGGCTGACCATGATCGGGCGCGCGGTTTCGCTTGGAGACGCGGAATCGCTGATCCAGCACCCGGCGAGCATGACGCATTCGACCTACACTGCCGAAGAACGGGCCGAACACGGCATTTCCGACGGGCTGATCCGTTTGTCGGTGGGGCTTGAAGATGTCGACGACATCATCGACGATCTGGCCCAGGCGCTGGCCGGCGAACCGGTTCGCGCGGCTGCTTAGGAAAGGCAACACCCATGACGCCGGACGCCCGCACCCATCTCAAGAGCATCGAACAGCGGCTGTTGTGGCTGTCGCACTGGATGATCCACAACGCCAACCACATCCGCCCCAAGGTCGACGGGATCAAGATCGGCGGCCACCAGGCCTCCTCGGCCTCGATGGTGTCGATCATGACGGCGCTGTATTTCTCGGCGCTCCGGCCCGAAGACCGGGTGGCGGTCAAGCCGCACGCCTCGCCGATCTTCCATGCGATCCAGTACCTGATGGGCAACCAGACGCGCGAGAAGATGGAGAATTTCCGGGGGTTTGGTGGCGTGCAGTCCTACCCGTCGCGGACCAAGGACATCGATGATGTCGATTTCTCCACCGGCTCGGTGGGCTTGGGCGTGGCGATTACCTCGTTCGCATCGATCGTGCAGGACTACATCAAGGCCAAGGACTGGGGCCAGGATCTGCAGCTCGGCCGCATGGTGGCGCTGGTCGGTGACGCCGAGCTCGACGAGGGCAACATCTACGAGACGCTGCAGGAGGGCTGGAAAAACGACCTGCGCAACACCTGGTGGATCATCGACTACAATCGCCAGTCGCTCGACGGCATCGTGCACGAGGGCCTGTTCCGCCGCGTCGAGAAGATCTTCGAGGCCTTCGGCTGGGACGTGGTGCGGGTCAAATACGGCCACCTGCAGCGCGCCGCCTTCACCGAGAAGGGCGGCGACAAGCTCAAGCAGTGGATCGACAATTGCCCCAACCAGCTCTATGCGGCGCTCACCTTCATGGGCGGCGCGGTCTGGCGCAAGCACCTGATGGACGATCTCGGCGACCAGGGCGACGTCACCCGGCTCATCGAGGCGCGCTCCGACCGGGAACTGGCGGAGCTGATGGAAAATCTCGGCGGCAATTGCGTCTCGACCATGGCGGACGCCTTTGCCTCTATCGATCACGACCGGCCGGTCTGCTTTCTCGCTTACACCATCAAGGGCTGGGGCACGCCGATCGCCGGCCACAAGGACAATCATGGCGGGCTGATGAACAAGGCCCAGATGGCCGAATGGCAGCGCCACATGGGCGTGCCCGAGGGACAGGAATGGGAGAAGTTCGCGACCGTGAAGGATCCGGACGCGCTGCAGGCGTTCCTCGACCGGACGCCGTTCTTCGCCAGGGGCCGGCGGCGCTATTCCGACCATGTCATCGCCACGCCTCAGATCGAGCTTGCGTCCGACCGCGAAATCTCGACGCAGATGGCGTTCGGCAAGATCCTCGACGACCTGTCGAAAACCGACAGCGAGCTGGCAGCAAGGGTCGTCACCACCTCCCCCGATGTCACCGGCACCACAAATCTCGGCCCCTGGGTCAACCGGCGCAAACTGTTTGCGCGGGAGGCCCGCGCCGACACCTTCAAGACGCACAATATCCCCTCGACTGCCAAATGGGAGTTCGCGCCCGATGGCCAGCATATCGAGCTCGGCATCGCCGAAATGAACCTGTTCCTGCTGCTGGGGGCTGCCGGACTGTCGCATTCGCTGTTCGGCAAGCGGCTGATTCCGATCGGCACGGTCTACGATCCCTTCGTCGCCCGTGGGCTCGATGCGCTCAACTACGCCTGCTACCAGGATGCGCGCTTCATGATCGTCGGCACACCTTCGGGCGTGACGCTGGCGCCGGAGGGCGGCGCGCACCAGTCCATCGGCTCACCGCTGATCGGCATGAGCCAGGACGGGCTGGCCGCGTTCGAGCCGGCCTTTGCCGACGAGCTGGCGGTGATCATGAAATGGGCGTTTGACTACATGCAGAAGGATGGCGAGGGCGATCCGGACGAACGCACCTGGTTGCGCGACGAGACCGGAGGCTCGGTCTATCTCAGGCTCACCACCAACCCGATCGAGCAACCCGGCACCCGTGCCGACGAGGACTTCCGCCAGGGCGCCATCGACGGCGCCTACTGGCTGCGCAAGCCCGGCCCCAATTGCGAGGTGGTGATCGCCTACCAGGGCGCCGTGGCGCCGGAAGCAATCCGGGCTGCGGGCCGCATTGCCGAGACAAGGCGCGATGTCGGCGTTCTGGCGGTGACATCCGCCGACCGGCTCAACGCCGGCTGGACCGCGGCGCAGCGCGCCCGGGCCCGGGGCAACGCCAACGCCGAAAGCCACATCGAAACGCTGACCGCCACCCTGCCCCGACACTGCAAGCTCGTCACCGTGATCGACGGCCATCCGGCGACGCTCGGCTGGATCGGCTCGGTGCAGGGCCATCAGACCATTCCGCTCGGGGTCGAGCATTTTGGCCAGACCGGGACGATCGGCGACCTCTATCATCATTTCGGAATTGACGCGGCGGCCATTGTTGAGGCGGCGATCGGGCTGACGGACGGCCACCGGGGGATGCCAAGGCTGATGCACCGCGAGGGGTGAGAGCCGGCTGCCATGATGCGCCCGTTCAACCTTCGAGCAGGTCCTTGACGAAATCGAACAGGCCCGGCCGGCGGTCGCGGCGCAGGCGTTCGGCCTGGACGATGGAACGGACAGCGGAATAGGCCCGGTCGAGATCGTCGTTGACGACGACATAGTCATATTCGCGCCAGTGTTCGATTTCCGAGCGGGCGTTGGCGAGCCGCTGCTCGATCACTTCCTCGGCGTCCTCGGCGCGGCGGTGCAGCCGGGCGCGCAGTTCTTCCATCGAGGGCGGAAGGATGAAGATCGACACCACGTCCGCGGTCATCTTTTCCTGCAGTTGCAAGGCCCCCTGCCAGTCGATGTCGAACAGCATGTCGCGGCCTTCGGCCATTGCCGTTTCCACCGCCTCACGTGGGGTGCCGTAAAAATTGCCGTGCACCTCGGCCCATTCCAGGAGCGCCTCGGAATCGCGCATGCGCTCGAACTCGCGCTGAGTCTTGAAATGATAATGGACGCCCTCGATCTCACTGCCGCGACGCTGGCGCGTCGTCACGCTGACCGAAAGGCTCAAACCCGGGTCTTTTTCGAGAAGATTGCGCGAGATGGTGGATTTTCCCGCACCCGAGGGCGAGGAAATCACCAGCATCAGGCCGCGCCGCTTGATGCGGGCCGAGGGAAGATGGGCAGGCGGCTGGCTCATCGCTACTCCAGATTCTGAACTTGTTCGCGAAACTGGTCTATCAGGACCTTCAAATCAAGTCCGATCGCAGTGACCGACGCCGCATTGGATTTCGAACATATGGTGTTCGTTTCGCGGTTGAATTCCTGCGCCAGGAAATCAAGCCTGCGGCCGGCGGCGGCCTCGCCGCCAATCAGCGCCCTTGCCGCCTCGACATGCGCCTTGAGCCGGTCGATTTCCTCGCGCAGATCCGCCTTTGTGGCAAGCAGCGCCGCTTCCATGTAAAGCCGGTCGCGATCGAGACCGGCGCCGGTGTCCATCAGGCTTGCCACCTGCTCGGCCAGCCGCGCGCGAATGGCTTCGGGCGACCGGGACGGGTCCGCCTCGACCGCAAGCGTCAGCGCGCCGATGTGATCGACCTGGGCGCCGAGCACGCGGGCCAGGGCCGCACCTTCCGACAGCCGCATCGCCTTGAGTTCCTCGAGCGCGCTCATGAACCCGTCAAGCACCGCCTGGTTGCGCGCCTGGCGGGTTTCTTCGGACAGTTCGGGATCGCGGAATTCGAGAACGCCCTTGATGTTGAGAATGCCGTCGAGCGCCGGCTTGCGGGCGTCGATCCGGTCTTCCAGCCGGTTGACGAGGTCGATCACCGCATCAAGCGCTGCCTCGTTGACCACGGCTTCCACCGCGGTGCCGGTGACGCTGGTCGCAAGCGACACCTGCAGGTTGCCACGCGTCAGAGCCGCCGCGACGGCCTTGCGGATCGGCTGTTCGAGCGCTTCGAAGCCCTGCGGCAGCCGCAACCGCACATCAAGGTTCTTGCCATTGACCGAGCGGAGTTCCCACACGAAGCGGAGACCGGAGGCTTCGCCCTCATGGCGCGCAAACCCCGTCATCGACTGGATAGCCATGCCTGCTGCCCCCCTTTTTTTCCTCGACCGTGGCCGGACAGGCCACGGTGTTCACTCAATCAATTGCCCTGCGTGTTGGCCTCGGTCTCGGCTGCCTTCTCCGCGGCTAGCGCCTTTTCGCGCTCGGCCTCGATCCTGCGCCAGCGTGCAACATTGGAATTGTGGTCGTCCAGCGTTTCGGCGAATGCGTGCCCGCCGCTGCCGTCGGCCACGAAGTACAGATCCTTGGTCCGCGACGGATTGGCGACCGCCTCCATCGCCTCGCGCCCCGGATTGGCAATCGGCGTGGGCGGCAAGCCATCGATCACATAGGTGTTGTAGGGCGTCGGCTTGTCGATGTCGGACTTGTAGATGGGACGATCGGACGGCTTTCCGGCGCCTCCGAACAGGCCATAGATGATCGTCGGGTCGGACTGCAGGCGCATGCCCCGCTCGAGACGGTTGATGAAGACGCCGGCGACGCGCGGCCGCTCGTCGGCGCGCGCGGTTTCCTTCTCGACGATGGAGGCGAGAATGACCAGCTCCTCGGGGCTCGCCAGCGGCAGATCCGGCGCGCGGCGGGCCCAGACCTGCTCCAGCGCCCTCGTCTGGGCCTTTGCCATCTGCTCGACGATTTCCGCCCGGGTGGTGCCGCGGGAATATTTGTAGGTTTCCGGCAGGAGCGCGCCTTCGGGCGGCATTTCAGCCGGCAGGTCGCCCTGCAGCATCTCGTCGGCCCTGAGCCGGTCGAAGACCTGCTGCACGGTCTGGCCTTCGGGCACGGTGAAGGAATGCAGGATCGATTTGCCCGACTGCATCAGCTCGATGATCTCGAGCATCGACGAGCGCGCCTTGATCTCGTATTCGCCGGCCTTGAGCGTGTCGTCGCCGAGGACGCCCTTGGCGCCGATCGAAAAGATCCGCTGATTGGTGATGATGCCCTCGCGTTCCAGCGCTGCGGCAATCTGGTTGAGGCCGGCGCCTTCGCGCACCATGAAATCAGTGGTGCGGTCGAGCGGTCCGCGGCCTTCGAACTCGGTCTTGCCGTACCAGAACACGCCGATACCGACGATGGCGACGAAAATGACCAGCGAGAGAATGAAATTGAGGAACACCACGACCTGGTTGCGGGCGCGGCGCGAGCGCTTCGGCGGCGGCGGCGCCTTCTCGGGCTTCAAGGCCTGCGAGGGCGACACAGGTATGATCGGGCCGGACGGTGCAGCGCCATTGTCGCCTGCGCGGCCAAAGATACCCTTGCCTTGATTATTGCGGTCGTTCACGGGGTCAATCTCCGCAGGAATTGGATAAGGGGCAGAGCCCGATGCTTCGTTCTTGCCGCTCAATGTGGCGAAATGCCGGATCGGGAGAGGAGCTTCTCAAACCGGCCGCACTGTCATTGGCCTTCAAAGCGCTTCAGGACAAGCGACGCATTGGTTCCGCCAAATCCGAAGGAATTGGACAGTGCGACATCGATCTTACGCTTGCGCGCCACCTTGGGGACCAGGTCGATCTTCGTCTCGACTTCCGGATTGTCCAGATTGAGCGTCGGAGGCGCGACATTGTCGCGGATGGCGAGCGCCGAAAAGACCGCTTCCATCGCGCCGGCAGCGCCCAACAGATGGCCGATCGACGACTTGGTCGAGGACATCGAAATGCCCGACGCGGCGTCGCCCACCAGCCGCTCGACGGCGCCCAGTTCAATGGTGTCGGCCATGGTGGAGGTGCCATGGGCGTTGATGTAGTCGATATCGGCAGGCGTGATCCCGGCGCGCTTGAGCGCCATCTGCATGCAGCGGTAGGCGCCGTCACCGTCTTCCGACGGCGCGGTGATGTGATAGGCGTCGCCAGACAGGCCATAGCCCACCACCTCGGCGATGATGTTGGCGCCGCGCGCAAGAGCATGGTCCAGCTCTTCGAGAACCACGATGGCCGCGCCCTCGCCCATGACGAAACCGTCGCGGTCGCGGTCATAGGGACGCGAAGCCTTTTCCGGGGTGTCGTTGTAGGAGGTGGACAGCGCCTTGCAGGCGGCAAAACCCGCCAGTCCGATGCGGCAGATGGCCGCTTCCGCGCCGCCGGCAACCATGACTTCCGCGTCACCCAGCGCGATCAGCCGGGCCGCGTCGCCAATGGCGTGGGCGCCGGTCGAGCAGGCCGTGACAACCGCGTGGTTGGGGCCGCGCAGTCCATGCCGGATCGAGACCTGGCCGGAGATCAGGTTGATCAGGCGGCCGGGAATGAAGAACGGAGACACACGGCGGGGGCCCTTGTCGCGAAGGGTGTAGCCGGCTTCGACGATGCCCTCGAGCCCGCCGACGCCGGAGCCGATCATCACGCCGGTGGCGATCTGGTCTTCGCGGGTCTGAGGATGCCAGCCGGCATCCTTCAGCGCCATGTCGGCCGCGGCCACGCCGAAAAGAATGAATTTGTCGATCTTGCGCTGTTCCTTGGGCTCCATCCAGTCGTCCGGATTGAAGCCGCCCTCCACCGAGGTGTCGGTGGGAACGGAACAGGCAATCTGAGCAGCAATGTCGCTGACGTCGAAAGCGGTGACGCGGGAAGCACCGTTGTGGCCGCCGATCAGGCGAGACCAGGTGATCTCGGTACCGCAACCGAGCGGAGAAACCACACCTGTGCCGGTTATGACAACTCTGCGCATCTTCTCAAATCCCAGTCATGTCATAAAGCAAACAAACCGGCGCAGGTGCTGCGCCGGTCCGGACAGCGGAATTGGATCCGCCGGTCATTTGAAGTCCAATCAGGCCTGAGCCGACGAGATGAACTTGACTGCGTCACCAACGGTCAGGATGGTGTCGGCTGCATCGTCAGGGATTTCGACGCCGAATTCTTCTTCGAACGCCATCACCAGTTCGACCGTATCGAGCGAATCCGCACCGAGATCGTCAATGAAGCTTGCGCCTTCGTTCACTTTATCAGCGTCAACGCCCAGATGTTCGATGACAATTTTCTTTACGCGGTCTGCGATGTCGCTCATGTCGGATTCCTCGACCTGTTTCACATTGTTGTTGCGCCTCGTTACCTGCGCAAGCATGGGTAATCAAGCTCGTTGCGTGTTTTTATGCGCTATGCGTAGTTCCGTCAAAGCCGAAGCTGTGGATTTCAGCATATTCAGCCTTAAAAAAAAAGGCGCGCACCGCGCTTGCAGCGAGGGCGAAGTATCATGGTTTGGCAACCGGGCAAAGCCGGAAAATGCGCCGCAACCGTGATTCCCACCCGCATGGCCAAGCCGCGGTCCATGCCTGCACAGCAAGGCCGCGGATCAAACCATCAGCATTCCGCCGTTCACATGGATGGTCTGGCCTGTCACATAGGAAGCCTCGCTCGACGCCAGCCAGGTGACGGCGGAGGCGATTTCCGCGCCATTTCCCATGCGGCGCATCGGAATGGCGCCCATGATCGCCTCTTTCTGCTTGTCATTGAGCTTTTCGGTCATGGCGCTCTCGATGAAGCCGGGGGCGACGCAATTGACCGTGACGTTGCGCGGGGCGATTTCCTGGGCGAGACTCTTGGAAAAGCCGATCATGCCGGCCTTGGCGGCGCAATAGTTGGCCTGCCCCGGATTTCCGGCAACGCCGACGACCGAGGTGATGTTGATGATGCGGCCGTTGCGGCGCTTCATCATCGGGTGGGCCAGTTCGCGGGTGAGGCGGAACACCGCTGTCAGATTGACCTCGAGAACCTGGTCCCAGGCGTCGTCGCTCATGCGCACGAACAGCCCGTCCTTGGTGATTCCGGCATTGTTGACCAGGATGTCGACCCCTTCGAGCTGCTCTTCGGCCTTCTTGCCCAAGGCCGAGACCGCGTCGCGGTCCGACAGGTCGGCGGGGAACATCATCACCCGGTCGCCGAGATCGGCGGCCAGCGCCTCGAGCCGCTCGACGCGGGTGCCGTGCAGGCCGACGGTCGCACCCTGGCCGTGAAGCTGACGCGCGATGGCTTCGCCGATTCCACCGGACGCACCGGTCACGAGAGCCTTGCGGCCTGTCAGATCGAACATGGAAAGTCCTTTCGGGATATTTTCAGGTTGAGCCTGAATGCAGGCCGTGAAGTCTTGCGCGCTCGCAAGGTCTATGAAGAGATTGCGGCCAGAAACGGATCGATATCCTCCGGGCCGGCAACGTTGATGCCGGTCACGGAGCGGTCGATGCGGCGGGCGAGACCGGTCAGGACCTTGCCCGCGCCGATTTCCGCCAGCGTGTCGACACCGTTTGCGGCAAACCAGGCCACCGTCTCGCGCCAGCGCACCTGGCCGGTCACCTGCTCGACAAGCAGTCGAGCGATCTCGTCGGGATCGGACACGGGTGCCGCGCGGACATTGGCAATGACGGGAACCACCGGAGCGGATTTGGTCACGCCCGCCAGCGCCTCGCGCATGGCGTCGGCAGCAGGCTGCATCAGGCTCGAATGGAAGGGTGCCGATACCGGCAGCATCAGCGCGCGCTTGGCGCCCTTGGCCGTGGCGGCAGCCGCGGCGGCTTCGACGGCGGGCTTGAGACCGGATATCACCAGCTGGCCGCCGCCATTGTCATTGGCGATCTGCACGGCTCCGTGAGCCCGGCCTTCTGCACAGGCGGCCTCGACGTCGTCGTTCTCCAGCCCGATGATGGCGGCCATGGCGCCCTCACCCGCCGGAACCGCAGCCTGCATGGCGTTGCCGCGAATGCGCAACAGCCGGGCCGTGTCGGAAATCGAGAACATGCCGGCGGCGCACAGGGCGGAGTATTCGCCGAGCGAATGGCCGGCGACATAGCTTGCGGTCTTCGCCAGATCGAGGCCGCGGGCCTCGAGCACCCGGATCAGCGCCATGGAGACCGCCATCAGCGCAGGCTGGGCGTTGGCGGTCAGCGTCAGCGTCTCCTCGGGGCCTTCGAAGATCACGGCGGACAGCTTCTCGCCAAGCGCCGCGTCGACCTCGTCAAAGACGGCTTTCGCTTCGGGGTAGGCGGCGGCAAGATCCTTGCCCATACCGACCGTCTGGCTGCCCTGCCCCGGAAAAGTGAATGCTATGGCCATGTTTCGGCTCCGATGATTGATGTCCCGTTGCCGCTTCAATTCACATTCGCAGCGCCGGTGTCAAGGTTGCGACCTGTTTCAAACCTCGGGCGGGGACCGTCTGCGGCTGCATCGGCCTGTTTTGCAGGGAAAACACCCCTCCCCGGCACCGCTCTAGGGCAATTCGCCCGCGGCGGCAGCAAGCGGCCGTCACCGAAGCGGTCATAAAAATATTTTCCGGATCCGAAAGCCGGCATCTTGAATTCGCCACGGATAGCGATCAGATCTTTCTCGTCGCGCTCGGTATCAGCAGCGCCTTTTTCGGACACAGCAAGATGTCGCATCCCGCGCCACATTCCGCACAGGCCAAGTCCGGTGGAAGTTCTGCCACGCCTGCTTCAAAAACAAAATTCGTCGCCTTCCTCACCGCAATCGGCGCCATCGTGCTGATCGGCGCGGAAATCTGGCTCGCAGCGCTTGCAGCGATCTGGGCCGCCGACGGCTTCTTCGACCTGGCGACGGTGGGTGACCTGATCGCGATCGCGATCATCGTCCCGCCCGCAATCTGGGCGACCTGGATGACCGCGAAGCTGGCCATTTCGGCGGAAATGAATCCCGAAAACGCCGACTGAGCCGGCGGCGCCCTGTCGCCGCCCTGTCTTCAGGCAAGAATCACGGCGTCGTGCATCCGGCACACGCCCGACAGATGGCCTGCGCCTTCAATCCGGTCGTCGACCGAAGGAAAACCCAATGCTGCTCAATCTCCTGTCGCTCGCCGCCGGGCTGGCGCTGCTGACATTTGGCGCCGACTACCTGGTGCGCGGCGCGATTTCGCTTGCCAACAGGCTGGGCATGCCGCCGCTGCTGATCGGGCTGACCGTGGTCGGCTTCGGCACCTCGATGCCTGAACTGCTGGTGTCGCTGCAAGCGGCGCTGGGCGGCGCACCGGCCATCGCCGTGGGCAACGTGGTCGGCTCGAACATCGCCAACATCCTGCTGATCCTCGGCGCTGCCGCGGTCATTTCGCCGATTGCGGCGCGCATTCCCAATCTCGGGCGCGACATGACGGTGATGCTCGGTGCCGCCATCTTCATGCTGGGCATGGGGTATTGGGGCATCGTCGGCTTCTGGTCCGGCCTGATCATGTTCGCGCTGCTTGCGGCCTACCTCGCCCGGGTCACCTATACCGACCGCCGCAGCCTGACCGAGGAAGAAGCGGAATTGGTGATCAGGCTCACCGGCTGGAAAGAAGCGCTCTTCATTGCCGGCGGCCTGGCCGGTCTCATCTTCGGGGCAAACCTGCTGATCGATGCCGCGACGGCGATCGCCCGCGAGTTCGGCATCTCGGAGGCCGTGATCGGGCTGACGATCGTTGCCGTCGGCACCAGCCTGCCCGAACTCGCAACCTCCGTGGTCGCCGCCTTCCGCCGGCACGCCGAAATCGCGCTCGGCAACGTCGTCGGTTCCAACATTTTCAACATTCTCGGCATTCTCGGCATCACCGCCATGGTGGTTCCGGTGCCGGTCAAGGATACGATTGCCGCCTTCGACATCCCCTTCATGCTCGCCGTATCTGTCGCGCTGATCGCGCTGATCCTGATCAGCGGACGCATCGGCCGTGGCGCGGGCGCGGTGATGCTTGCGGTCTACACGGGCTATGTCGCCTGGCTGTTCTGAAACCGCTCAACCTGCATCGAGCCAATTGTTTCGCCGGGGGTGGGTTGCGCACCGCAATGCCCCCGGTATTGTGCGCGCAACTTACCAGCCAAGGGATGCACGGCATGAAAATGAAGCGGCTCGGACGCACGGACATGATGGTCAGCGAGATCTGTCTCGGCACCATGACCTGGGGCGAACAGAACACCGAGGCGGAAGCCCATGAGCAAATTGATTACGCCCTCGCCCAGGGCGTCAACTTCTTCGACACCGCGGAGATGTACCCGACCCAGCCGACGCGGGCCGAAACACAGGGCCGCACCGAGGAATATATCGGCAGCTGGTTCCGGGCCTCGGGCAAGCGCGACGAGGTGATCCTGGCAACCAAGATGGGCGGCAGCGGCGTGAGCTGGATTCGCGATGGACAGGGCTTCACCCGGGCTTCGGTGATGCAGGCGGTCGACGGCAACCTGAAGCGCCTCGGGATCGATCATATCGATCTCTACCAGCTGCACTGGCCCAATCGCGGCTCCTACCATTTCCGCAAGCACTGGGCGTTCGACGCCTCGACGCAGGACAAGACCAAGGCCGTCGACGACATTCACCAGACGCTTGAAGGCCTGGGCGACGCGGTCAAGGCGGGCAAGATCCGCGCCGTCGGGCTTTCCAACGAGAGCGCCTGGGGCACCATGCAGTTTGTCAGGCTGGCGGAAGAGCACGGGTTGCCGCGCGTCGCCTCGATCCAGAACGAGTACAACCTGATCTGCCGCCTGTTCGATACGGATCTGGCGGAAGTGGCGCATCACGAGGATGTCGGCCTCTTGGCGTTCTCGCCGCTGGCGACCGGCATTCTCACCGGCAAATACCAGGGTGGCGTCATTCCCGAAGGATCGCGCCGGGCGCGGGTGGAGAACCTCGGCGGGCGCTGGGGGCCGGAAGCGGAAGCCGCGGCGCAGGCCTATCTCGATGTGGCCAGCAAGCACGGGCTCGATCCGTCGCAGATGGCGATCGCCTTCTGCATGACACGGCCGTTCATGACCTCGACGATCATCGGCGCGACGACGATGGACCAGCTCAAGACAGCCATCGGAGCCGCCGATGTGAGCCTGTCCGAAGCGGTTCTCGAAGACATCGCGACAGCCCGGCGGGCGCATCCGCTGCCGATCTGAATGCCACTGCATGACGGGACTGCCAAGGCTGCAGTCCCGTCATTCGCAGACATGCCGCAGCTCAGCCCGCTTGCGCCGCCTGGCGGCATCACATCCCGTCGAGGACTTCTTTCTGGACCTCGGGCTTAGGTTTGGCTTTGGCTTTTGCAGGTTTCGCGACCAGTTTCTGGATTACATTTTTGCATCTCGCCGCGTTGCGGCCGCAATACACGCTCTTGCCCGGGCCAACGACAACATAGACGGCGAATGTGGCATTCGGGTCATCTTGCGCACGACGCTCGGGGTTCGAGCTGCGCGAGAGTTCGAAGACTTTGTAAGTTTTTCCGTTCACGTTGATCGAAGGAAGATCTCTTTTTTCCGCCCCCCTGAGTTCATCCCACTGTCCGTTGCGCCCGCACCCCTGTGTGATTCCCGCAATCAAACACAGCAAGACTAGTTTCCTGATCATATCTTTGTTGCCTCTTGTTGTTGGGAGACCCGATACTGGGACACCAACACTGGCGCGTAATCATCAGATGTGATGAGAAGGCTGCGCAGAGACTTATTGGACAGCACCGCCGCCGATGGCCCTCACGACCACGGCAACGGCTGAATCTCTTCGCCTGAACACCAGATGATCGCCCCCTGTCTACCAATAAGAGGGAGTCTGGGAGTGTGTATTCACAATGTTCTCGAGGAAACGGATGAAGGACCCCCGGGCATCGTTCTCATCTTGCATCTCATAGAATTCCTGGACCACCGGATCGCTGCTTTTCTGGCCGCGAAAAAGGTTTCCGGGTGGATTGACGAGACGTTTCTCTGCTCGCAGATGCGTGTACAGGTCCTCGATGGCATGCCGATTTTTCAGGTGTATCTGGCCGTGTGTCCTGAGCAATCCGGTTGCGATCTTGAGCCTTGCCGCGTCGCTCGTCGCATTTTCAAGCCTGTTGATCAGCCGGGCGGTCGAAACCGGCCTGTCGATGAGGGCCACAAGTACGCGGCCGGCGTTGTATTTGCCCATCACCCCCTCAATCTTGACACGGTAGGAATCATGGGACAGGTCGCGCAAGGCCGCCTTGCTCATGCGCATGAGTGCCTGAATGGTGACGATCGTCCGGCTCGGGCGTTCGCCGCCATATCCGGAATTGCCGTAGTTGGCCAAGGCGGGCCAAGGGGCGGCAAGCATTGTGGCGCACAGCAAGATCACGGCAGGGGCCATTGACCGAGCCTTTGTTTCCTTTCGCAACTTCATCATCTCTTCTCTCCTGTGGAGGTCACATGGAAACGGGAAGGTGACCGCACTCCGGACATTGTTTGGCCGGACACATGCCCTCCCTCACAGGAATGATGTGGCAAAGAAACCTGAGGGTAATCATCAGATGTGATGAGCCGTGCCTGCGTGAAACGGGGACCGTCGCCTCCCGTACCCACCGGGTCAGGATTTGTGATGCGCCAGACGGATCAGATCGAGTTGACCGCCGCTGCCGGTTTTCTCCAGCAGCCGCCGCATATGTGTCCGCGCCGTATTGACGGAAATGCCCTCCCTTTCGGCATGGGCAACCACCGTCAACCCCTCGATCAGGCTTTCGAGCAGCTTCTGCTCTGCCGGGGAGATGCCGTGCCTGGCTGAAAATGCCGCAAGATCCGGCTGCTTCTCCGCCAACAGCGATCCCAATCGGTGCGACAGATCCAAAACAGCCTGGTCCGGAAGATGTTCAAATATCTGCTTCATGCGCGCCAGTTCGGAGGGATCGTAGTCGAGATCAAACATCCCGGTATCACGGACCAGCCCCGGAAGCGCCGCGCGTGCCTCAAGCAATTGTTCCTTGTCGACCGGCAGTCGTCCGCCTGGCAAGCCGCCTTTTGCGCCGGTCCGCTTTTCCCCCATGCGTATTTTCGCTCCAAGACCTCGGTTTTACAAACACATCGCCACTAACTAGAGTGATCGAAAAGGTTTGCAGACGCATTGATCAGATGAACATCCTGCGGGCGATAGAATGTCACAAACTGGGATCAGCGCCAATTCCGATATTCTGAGCAATCTCACGGGCCCGCGCCTGGCGATGCTGGAAGCCACGGATCTGGCCCGCCGCTATAGGATCAAGACCGGTCTGTTCGGACGCGGCCTGGAACAACTGATCGCCCGGGCCGAGAACCGGATCATCGAGCGCATCCTGATTTCAAGGCTGAAGTTCGCACTCAGGCAGGCAGGAAGCCTTGAAGCGGCCGAACTGCACATCTCCCAGATGCGGGGCGGCTATGAAAGCGGCGCTGTTGAAACACTGCCAAGCTTCCTTCCGCGCGGCCTGACGGCAAGCAACCGGGACCTGCCGCGCCAGCCGAACGACAATCCATCTCATCGCAAGCACGCGGCCAGCAACAGGCCCATCATCCTCTATGTCGCGGGCGGCGGATTCATCATGCCGCCGTCGCGGAAGCAGAAGACCATGGTCCAGCGGTTCTCCGAGGCCGTCAACTGCGAGATCCTGATGGTGGCGCACAGGCTTGCGCCGGAACATCCCTTTCCCGCAGCGCCGCTTGATTTTGCCGCCCGTTACCTCGGTCTTCTCGAGCAAGGGCACAGGCCCGAAAACATATTCCTTGCAGCCGACACCGCAGGGGCCTCGATCGTTCTCGGCGCCCTGCAATTGCTGCTTGAGGACGGAACCGATCTGCCGGCCGGCATCATCCTGTTTTCACCCTGGTGCGACCTGAGCCTGAGCGGCTGGTCCTATATTACCCGCTCGATGTCCTCACAGTCTCCGTTCCGGATGGAGACTGCGGCGTTTTGCGCCCGGCTTTACCTGCGGGATGAACCGGTCACCTCGCCGCTCGCCTCGCCGGTTTTTGCAGATCAGTCCGGATGGCCACCGATCCTGATCCATACCAGCGAGAACGATCTGCATTTCGACGACGCAATCCGCATGGCCGAAAACGGCCAGAAGCACGGATGCGACGTCCGGATCAACTATTGGGATTCTCCACGGCATCACCTGGAGCGGTTGTCGTCAGAAGCGGCGGCGCAGTCATTCCGCGAAGTCAATGGCTTCATCAATCGCCACTGGCGGCCCGGAACCGCCTGAGCTTGCGTCGCGATCAAGCCAGGCGGAGCCGGCTCAAACGGCGGGTCCGGTTATCGGGCCCTCGAGGTGGCCTGTCTTGATGTAGACGGTCGCAGCATCCGGCGCCGACAAGGTGACCGTCATTCCTGCCGGGAAACGGGCCCAGCCGCCTTTCGGCAGCATTTGCCGCTCGGCCTGCAGCTTGCCGTCGAGAACATAGATTTCCACACCGCCTATCTCCTCGGGCAAGCCGATGCTGGCGCCATTGGCAAAGCGCAGCAGGGCAACCTTCTCGCTTCCGAAGCGGTGCAGCTGCAGCCGCTCGATGCCCTGCCCGACCCCCTGCCAGCCGGCCGTCGCGGTATCGATCACCACCGGCGCGGTATCGCCATCCTGGAACTGCCAGAGCTTGACCAGGATGACGCAGCCGTCGCGGCTGCCCGGCGCATGACTGGTGCCGACCGGGTTGCGCACATAGGTGCCGGGGCCGTAGTCGCCGTGCTGGTCGGAAAATATGCCCTCGACCACGAGAAACTCCTCGCCGCCGGCGTGGACATGGCTCGGGAAGTCCGATCCGGGCGCATAGCGGACCAGGCTTGTCGCCCGCGCCACCTCGCCGCCGATGCGGTCGAGCGGCTTGCGGTCGACACCGCCCGACGGCGAGGCGATCCACTCCATGGCCGCGGTGTCGACCAGTTCGATCCTGGAGAAATCGTTCCGGATTGCGGTTGGCGTTGTCATCGGAATCCCCCTATCGATCAATCCACATGCGCGGCCAACACATGGGGCGGCCGCACGGAGCTGTCAATCGCCGGATTCCGGATTGCCGGTTACCGGTTTCAGCGGCGGCGCCTGCCAAGAGCGGGATGGGTGCGCCGCGCCACGAGTGCGCAGCCAAGAAGCACCAGGCCGGTGGCGGCGAAGATCCCCTGCACCGAGGTGAAAGCCAGCACCAGCCGGGCATAGGCGGGAGATCCGACGGCAGCGACATCGCGGAAGGTGGAATAGACCGCCGCCATCTCGGTGCGTTCGGAGGGCTTGACGGTCAGCAGGAACGGCAGGCCGGCGCTGACATCGAGCAGGATCAGGAACAGGGTTGCCGAAACCAGAAGCGCGATGGCAGGCCATGCGTAGCCCGAGATCAGCGTCGCCGTGACAAACAGCACGGCACTTCCGGCAAACCCGGTGAAAATGGAATTACGGACGCTGGTTTTCTGCAGGAAACCGAGCATGATCGGCGTGAGAAACAGGAAGCCGTTGGAGATCGACAGCGCCAGCCCGCCAACCTGATCGCTCAGACCGGACTTTACCGCAAAGATCGGCACGTAGATGATGTAGATCGACCAGCCGACCGAGCGCATGGTGGCGAAGAACCATCCCGCCACGAGCGAGGGCTGGCGAAAGAACCGCGGGATGTAGCGCAGCGGATTGGTTGGCGGCTTGCGGGCCTTGGTGATGACCTTGCCGTCGCCCAGGCGCAGATGCCAGAAGAAGCCGAGCATCACCAGGCAGGCGGCAATCGAGATCAGGAACGGGATCTGCGGATGCACATCCATCAGCAGGACGCCGAGGAACGGCCCGATGCTCCAGGGAATGCCGCTGAACAACAGCCGCCGGCTTTCATTGCGCCCCATCGAAGCGCGCTCGACATAATCCATGACATAGGCGTTGAAGCACACCGCCAGGATGACCAGCCCGACCGAGTTCGCCGCAACGGCGTAAGGCACGAAGACGGGATCGAAGAAGCCGCCCAGCACACTGCCGGAGATCATGATGAGGGCGCCCAGCGTGTAGAGCCAGCGCCGCGCGACAAGGCGGGCGAGCAACGGCACGCACAACGCACTTGTCAGCCCGGAAAAGCCGACGAGAACATAGGCCTCCGACACCGAGGCGGCGCTGCCCAGCGCCCGGAACATCAAGACCGGATAGACCGAAATCAGCGTTGCCCGTGTGGACGCTTCGCAGGCAGCCAGGATTGCGAATGAATTCACCCCGGGCCTGGCCGGCGGGAATTCGACGAGCGGAAGACGGTTCTGAACCAAATTGGGTGCCGATGAGAAAGAAAATGCGAAGCAGACAGGTCAACGGAGTTCACCGTCTGCCCGATTTTCGATTCTGGCAAGATACCCGCAGCACTTCCCCGCATCCGCACGGGCGGTTCGGGGATGACCGCTCCCCGGTGCGGCACGGGGGCGATGGCGCCCCTACCGGTGACTGCGGGACAGGCGCAAGCGCATTCAGGCGATCAGCGGCGCCCTCTCGCGACCGGGCTTGCCGCCCTCGCCGGGGGCTCCACCCGCCAGCTTCGCCGCAGTGGCCACACCGTGAAGAATCGAGACGGTGAAATCGTTGGCCGGAACAGGCCGGCCGAAATGATAGCCCTGAATGGTGTCGCAACCGGCGTCCCGCAGCATTTCGATCTGTCCGAAGGTCTCGGCTCCTTCCGCCGTGACCTTGATGCCGAGCATATGCGCCATCGAGACGATGGAGCCGACAATGGCCCCTGCCCGTTCATCGGTCTCGATCTCCATGACAAAGGACCGGTCGATCTTGAGCTCGTCCCACTCGAACTTTCTGAGATAACTCAGCGCGGAGTAGCCGGTGCCGAAATCATCAAGCGCGATCGATATGCCCATGGCCCTGAACTGCGAGAGGATTTCGACCGCGCGGTCGGCTTCCGAGATCATCAGCGATTCCGTAACCTCGAGCGTCAGCCGGTGAGCCGGGAACCCGGTTGTTTCGAGAACATCCTGCACGGTCCTGAGCAGATCGTCGCGGACGAACTGCACGACCGATAGGTTGACCGCAATTCCCATTTCGGACGGGAAATACAGGGCATCGCGGCAGGCCTTTTCAAGGATCTTGCGTCCCAGCGGAACGATCAGGCCCGACTGTTCGGCAATCTGCGTGAACTCACCGGGCGAGATCGGCCCCAGGGTCGGATGGCTCCAGCGGGCCAGCACCTCGGCGCCGGTCACGCGGCCAGTCTGAACGTCAACCTTGATCTGGTAATGCGGCCTGATCTCGTCGTTCTCGATCGCGCCGGCAAGCTCGGCCTGTATCAGGGCGCGCCTGAGGAAGACATCGTGCATCGCCGGATCGAACAGCATCACGCGGCCCTTGCCCGACGCCTTGGCCTGGGACAGGGCAATATCGGCGTCGATGAGGAGATTTTCCGGATTCCGGTCATGCACACTGACCGCAACACCGACGGTTGCCCCGACAACAAGGGCAGCGTCATTGATATGGTAGGTCGCGGACAGGACTTTGCGCAGTTCCTCGGCCTGTTGCATGACCGATTCAGGGCCGTCCGCTGCATCGAGCATGACGACGAATTCATCCCCCCCAAGGCGGGCCGTCATGATGTTGTTGGCAAACTTGGCGCAGGTCGCAGACATGCGATCGGCCACCTGCCTGAGCAGGGCGTCACCCGTGGCATGCCCCAGCCGGTCATTGACAGCCTTGAACCCGTCCAGATCTATGGCAAGCACCGCGATGCTTGCCGCGCCCGGCTGCGCGCACCGGGCGGCTCCCCGGGCAAACTCACCATTGAAGGCCATCCGGTTGGGCAGGCCCGTCAGGCTGTCGTGGTGGGCGAGATGGGCAAAACCTTCCGCATTCAGGATCGCCTCGCGGTTTGCTTTGCGCAGGAAGCGGTTCTGAACCGCGGCGATTCCCAGGAGCAGCGCGATGGAGCCGAACAGGCCGGAGGCAATCCACTTCTGAAGATCCTGCTGGCGCTTCAGGTCGTTTCGTGTCTGGGCGACTTCAGTCAGTGAATCCATCTGCGCTTCCGCCCCGACCCGGTCGACCGCCGCATAGACCTTCTCAAGCTCCGCTCTCACCTCCAAGCGCTCCTCGTCGGAGATGCTGGAAATCAGCTTCAGTCTCGGAAGTATCGCTTCATATCTGTCTCGCGCCTCGCCGATAAGGGTCCGGCGCTTGGGCTTGCGGTCCATAAACGCCCCGAATGCAGGCGCTTCGAAGACCTTGAACCGGCTTGAGAGAATGTCGGCGAACAGGAACACCTGCGAGCCATCATCGGTCTCGGGAGAGACCATGAAGTTGGCGAGCGACTTTTGAAGGGTTAGGACCTCGAGACGCGCACCGGCGCCCACCCATGCCACATCGTAGCGGGAGGAGCGCTGCAGCGCGTCGTCGGTCGCCGTTACCAGGTTGGAGTGAACGACATAGATCGCCAGGAATCCGACCGCCAAGCCGACTGCAAGCAGATTGAAAACGTTGGTTAGGCGCCGCATTCCAGGACCTCCAGCCGGCCAGAACCCTTAGTCTTCAACCGTGATAGAACGGACCTGCCAGGCGGAGCGCGCGTAGTAGACTTCGCTGTTCAGGGCCGGGTCGACATCGAAAGGGTAGACGACGAACAGCGGTCCCTTGTCGCTGACCGGCATGTAGGCGCCGTCCTGCTTGTAGGCGAGAATGACGCCATGCTCGGCGGCATCTGACACAGGCACTTCCGAGCGGTAGTTGTTGAGCGCGACGACCGAGAGGGTCTGGCCCCTGGCTCCGGCCTTTTCGAGCAGGGTGGCAAGGGGAACGCCCTGGAAGGTGACCGCCTGCTCGTGCCACGGGGTCTTTGTGACAATCGTGGCCGAATCCAGCGCCTCGATGTCCTCGATGGTCATGTCGATGGGCGCCTGTCCTGCGAGATGGCCGTCGATCGTCAGGATGGTGTCGCCTGCGGATACCGGCAGGACACTTGCGGCGAGGAACGTCGCACAAGCGACCAGGGCAGAACGGAATTTCGTGTGCATTGCATATCCCTTCAGGAAACGGCCGGAAGGCCATCGTTGATACTCAAGATCTAGCAACGTCGCTCTAAGGCCCTGTTAAAGGGATACATACAATTTTTCTAATTGATAAATTTCTCTGATAAATCAGTAAAAAAATTTGGTCCCGCCTCCCGCAGCGGGTTGGATATGACCACTAACCCTCGCGGCTGAATGCCAGCCCGCCCCGGGAAACAGCCATTGGCGCACGGGAATCGGGTGAATTGATTTTCACTTGATGATGCTGACAAGGAAGTCTTCATTCCAACCCGCGCTCAGTCGTTTCGAAGTCATCGATAGCTTGGCTGGATGGCGACGCAACAGGTTGTGGGCCATATGCTTGATGGTCGTGAAATTGGCTGGCGCATGATCGGTTCGCACACGGCATTCGTCATCCCTGAAGACGCAATCCATCAGCCAGTGCATACTTTCCACGGACCAGTGGCGCCGTACGACATCACCGAGCTTGTCGGCGCCGTCAGCTGAAGATGTGATGTAAAAACGCGTTTCCCGTTCGACCTTGGCGTCAATTTCTGTCTCGCTGTCGACCATGATGATAGCTTTCATGCCCGGCCATTTGTGGCGCTGCTGCAGCCATCCGATGTCGTGGAAGACAGTCACGTTGCGGGTTACGATACGGCCGTGATCCCCATCGACGGACTTGTGCTGGCTGACCGTGGAGTCGCTGAAATTGCTGGATTTTTGTTCGTTGGAAAAAAGTTCGACATCCTCACGAAGGGTCCCCTGGTTACCTTTCAGTGCAAGGACGTAGTCAGCCTTTTTGTCGATGATCTTGCTGGCAATGTCACGCTGGCAGCCCATCGCATCAATGGTGATGATGGCGCCCTCGATGGCCAGCATCTCCAGGAGCTTCGGAATTGCGACGATCTCATTGGACTTCTGCTCAACCTTGACCTGCCCAAGGACCAGGCGTTGCTGGGCGGCAAAGGCCGAGACCATATGGATGGGGTTGTGCCCACCCTTCTTGCCGGAGCGTCGGCTAGTCTTTCCATCGATGGCGATCACGCCTTCGGGTATGTCGGTCAGTGCCGCAACCCAATGGACGAAACACTTCTGGAAGTGTTCTGCATCAAGGGCGGCGAACACTTCTCCAATGCGATCGTGGTCCGGCGTTCCGTTGGCAAAGGGCCGAAAGCGGCGCAGCAGATCAGGCTTCAATCTCCCGAACTCGGCAATCCCGGTGAAGGTCTCGGCCCCGGCCACAACGGCAAGCAAGGAGAGCAACAGGATCTCATCAAGCGGATAGATCACCTTGCTGAGCTGCCGCGGGTCGGACAGGTCGGAGAAATGATCAAGAAAAACAACGCTTTCAAGAACAGCTTCTTCGGATACGCTCATGGTCAGAAAATCCCAATCGAATCAATTGGGTTCCCACAGATTCAGCACTTCCCGCAAATGTCACGCATTAACTCGCCCGATTGCCTTGGCCATTGGCGGCCTAGCCCTTGCAATGCAGCGAAAACCGCGTATAAGCGCGGCTGTTCGAACACCCGGTCATCTGGCTGGTGGCTGAACGGAGGGTGCGATCCGAAAGGATCCTAGGGGCAACAGCGCTCCGGCCTCCCGTGTCTCCGCTCACGACCGTCTCGATACCACGTCTTTCTTGCCCGGCTTAAATCGCCGCCAGGACAAGTCGCTGGGGCTTAGCGCCGGATCCGGGTGATGTTAAAGCAAGAAAGGCAAGTCAATCATGGCTCTTTATGAACATGTATTCCTTGCCCGGCAGGATGTCTCCAGCCAGCAGGTCGAAGCCCTCGTAGAACAGTACAAGGGTGTGATCGAAGCTAATGGCGGCAAAGTCGGGCGTATTGAACACTGGGGTCTGAAGTCCCTCACCTACCGCATCAACAAGAACCGCAAGGCGCATTACGCGCTGATGGACATTGATGCACCGGCACCCGCCGTGAAGGAAATGGAGCGCCAGATGCGCTTCAACGAAGACATTCTTCGCTTCATGACCGTTTCGGTCGACGCCCACGAAGAAGGCCCGTCGGCCATGCTGCAGAAGCGTGACCGCGACGACCGTCCGCGTGGCGGCGATCGTGACCGTGGCGACCGCGATCGCGGCGACCGTGGCGACCGTGGCCCGCGCCGTCCGCGCGAAGACCGCGAATAGGAGTTTAGACAATGGTTGATATCAATCAGATCCCGACGCGCCGTCCGTTCCACCGCCGCCGCAAGACCTGCCCGTTCTCGGGTGCGAACGCGCCGAAGATCGACTACAAGGACGTTCGCCTGCTGCAGCGCTACATTTCCGAGCGCGGCAAGATCGTTCCCTCCCGCATCACGGCCGTGAGCCAGAAGAAGCAGCGCGAACTCGCCAAGGCGATCAAGCGCGCCCGTTTCCTCGGCCTTCTGCCTTACGTGCTGAAGTAGGACTGTTTCCGGATCCGGCGCTTACGCGCCGGGTCCCCTTCCCATCTCGCGACGGGCGCGGGGTCTGGGCCACCAAAATCCCGGGTTGGGGCGAACATGCCTCTAACTGCGTGACGCAGGACAGCGACTGAGATGACACAGCAAAGCACATCGCTCCTCGTGGGCCTGCTCGCCGGCGTTTCTGCCGCGTTTCTGCTTGTCAGCGCCGGCTCGCCGTCCAGCCTCTCCTTCATTCTTTTTGCCGCAGCCGCGCTTCCGGTGATGATCGCCGGGCTCGGCTGGTCCAATCTTGCCTCCATCGTCGCGGTCCTGAGCGCCATGGCCGTCATCGGCATCGCCACCACGCCGCAGGCCGCCCTCGTTTCCGGCGTCACCACGCTGGCTCCCGCCGCATGGATCGCCCATCTGTCAAACCTTGCGCGTCCAGCCGAGGAAGTTGGCGGTCCCGAGGCTGCCGTCGCCTGGTATCCGCTCTCCGACATCTTCGTCCGCATCGCCTTCTGCGTTTGCATCGGCCTTGTCGGTGTCGGGCTGGCGATGGGATACGGCACGGAATTCGTCAGCGAGCTGGTGGAAGTGTTTGTCGCGTCGATAAAGGACAGCAATGCAGCCTACGAGCCGACGCCCGAGGGCATTGCGGAGATGAAGCAGTTCTTCCTTTACGCCCTGCCCGCTATCCAGGCGGCGATGTGGGTGCTGATCCTGTTTTCCGGCTGGTATGTCGCCTCGGCAATCGTGCGCATGTCGGGCCGGTCGAAGCGTCCCAAGGACGACATTCCCTCGCAGCTCAGAATGCCGCGCATGGGCGTGATCGCATTGCTCACGGGCGTGGCGATGAGCTTCGTCGACGGTGGCATCGGCCTGATCGGCTGGACCCTGAGCGGCGCGTTCGGCATCGGCTTCGTGGTCGCCGGCTTTGCCATCGCGCATCACCGCACCCGCGGAAAGCCGGCGCGCGGTTTGCTGTTGTGGACCGCCTATCTGGCAACCGTGATCTTCACGCTGCCGCTGGCTTTTTTCCTGTTCCTCGGGCTGTTTGACACCGCCCGCACACTCACGGTGACCGGCTCCGGTCCCACCTCCAAACCCTGACAACCTCCTCGAAAGGACAACACCATGGACGTCATTCTTCTTGAACGCATCGCCAAGCTCGGCCAGATGGGTGAAACCGTAAAGGTTCGCGACGGCTACGCCCGCAACTACCTGCTGCCGCAGGGCAAGGCGCTGCGCGCCAACGCCGCCAACAAGACCCGTTTCGAAGCCGAGCGCGCCGTGCTTGAAGCCCGCAACCTCGAGCGCAAGACCGAAGCCCAGCAGATCGCAGAGAAGCTCGACGGCAAGACCTTCGTGGTCGTGCGCTCGGCCGGCGAAACCGGTCAGCTCTACGGTTCGGTTGCCGCCCGCGACGTCATCGCCGTTCTCGCCGAAAACGGCTTCACCATCGGCCGCAGCCAGGTCGACATGAACAACCCGGTCAAGACCATCGGCCTGCACACCGTGCCGCTGGCGCTGCACGCCGATGTCAGCGTGTCGGTCACCTTCAACGTTGCCCGTTCGGCTGACGAAGCCGAGCGCCAGCTCAAGGGCGAAGACCTGTCGTCGGCCGACGCCATCTACGGCATCGACGAGGAAGCCGCGGCCGAAGCGGCCGAAGCCGCCGCCAACGATCCGGACTATCTCGACGACGAAGACGGCGAAGAAAACGCCTGATCCTGCCGTCATCAAAGAGCAGTCAAGCAAGCGCCCGGGATGTTTTGTCATCCCGGGCGTTTTCATTTGATGCTTTCGGCCAAGCTGCTTTCACCGGCCGCCGCTTTACGGTAAAACCCCGGCATGACCGCCACCGCAGCCGACATCAATCCGCAGGCGCTTGCAGCGCTCCTGCAATTTTACGCCGAAAGCGGCGTCGATGAGCTGTGCGAGGACGCGGCCATCGACCGGTTCGAGCAATCGGCGAAAATACTCCAGTCACGTAGCCGGCCCAAGCCGCAGCCCGACGCTGCAGCGCAGGGCACAACCGGCCAACAATCCATTGCCAAGCCGCCTCTGGCGTCAGCTGGCGATGGTCGCAAGAGCTCGGCACCACCAGTGCTCACAGCCGCGCCGCAGGCGTCGCAACTGACGATCCCCGGCGCAGCCGCGTTCGAGGATGCCCGTGCGCTGGCCGCCAGCGCCAATACGATTGCCGAGCTGCGCGCGGCGCTCGAGGGCTTCACCGGCTGCAACCTGCGCCACAGCGCCAAGACCCTGGTGTTTGCCGACGGCAATCCGGAGGCCGACATCATGTTCATCGGCGAAGCGCCCGGCCGCGAGGAAGATCTTCAGGGCATGCCGTTTGTGGGCCGCGCCGGGCAATTGCTTGACCGGATGCTGGCGGCGATCGGGCTGAGCCGCGACACCGCTTACATCACCAACATGATCCCCTGGCGGCCGCCCGGCAACCGCACTCCGGCGGCGCACGAGATCGAGCTGTGCCGTCCCTTCATCGAGCGTCACATCGTGCTTGCACAGCCGAAGGTTCTGGTGATGCTCGGAAATGTCGCGAGCAAGTCGTTGCTGGACACGGACAAGGGCATCCTGTCGCTGCGCGGAACCTGGATGAGCCGCAAGGCCGGAGATGCGGAAATCCCGGCGCTGCCGACACTGCACCCGGCCTATCTGCTGCGCAATCCGGCGCAGAAGCGGTTGGCCTGGGCGGATTTCCTGTCGCTCAGGGAGCGGCTCGACCAGATCAAGGGCAGCTGACACGTCAGCCCCGTTGCGGTGGTGATGGCGGAAATATTTCGGATACGTCGCAATCGGGCCTTGCTGTCGCTTTCGGAAATGACAAGGTCATTTCAGGAATCGCATTTGCAATCTGGTCTGCATGATCCGGAATCGCCGGAGATTGGGCAGGCCGCGCTCCGTTGGCAGGGAGAGCCGCCATGATCCAGTCCGTTCGATCGGTGGCGTCGCTGCTGCTTTCGACCTTTTTCCTGCTGACCTCGATGGGGCTGTCGGGGTACCTGATTCCGATCAGGGCCGTGGCCGAGGGATGGTCGACCTTCACCATCTCGCTGATTGCGACGGGCTACGCCATCGCGTTTACCGCCAGCTGCATCATCACGCCCCGCCTTGTGCTCAAGGTCGGTCACGTGCGGGTGTTCGGCGCGCTGACGACGATCATGGCGATGTCGTTTCTGCTGCACACGCTGATCGTTGATCCCGTCGTCTGGGTCCTGACCCGGGCCATGGCCGGCTTTTCGATCGCCGGCGGATACATGATCATCGAAAGCTGGCTCAACGAGAAGGTCGACAATGAAAACCGCGGCGCGCTGTTCTCGGTCTACATGGTCGTGAGCATGTCGGCGGTGATGGTCGGGCAGTACATCGTGCCGCTTGGCGACCCGCTTGGAGCCGGCCTGTTCATGGTGTGCACGCTGATCTGCTCGATGGCGGTGATGCCGACGCTGTTGTCGAGCGCGCAGTCGCCGCAACCGCTGACCCAGGTGAAATTCGACGTTCCCGCACTCTACAGGCGGTCGCCGGCAGCCGTGATCGGCACGCTGCTGGCGGGCCTGATCGCCAGCGCCTGGGGCGGGCTCGGCCCGGTCTACGCGTCGCAGCTGGGGCTTTCGACGGCGGAAGGCGCATCGATGCTCGCCATCGCGATGATCGGCGGGGCCATCTTCCAGTACCCGCTGGGCCGCGCCTCCGACCGCATGGACCGCCGCCGGGTGATGATCGTCGCCGGCCTGATCGGCATCGCCGCCTGCGCCCTCACCGTCTCGTTCGGCGTCGACAACCGCATCATCTTCTTTGCCGGCATGCTGTTTCTCGGAACCGTGCTGTTTCCGATCTACTCGCTCAATGTCGCCCACGCCAATGACCACGCCCAGCCCGACGAGTTCGTCGAGGTCTCGAGCGGGCTGATGATCACCTATGGCGTCGCCACCATGGTCGGCCCGGTGGTCACGGGCGCAGCGATGGACTGGTTCGGGCCGCATGCGCTGTTCGTGGTGATCGCGATCTGCTTTGCCGCCTATTCCGGGCATGCCGCCTGGCGCATCAGCCGCCGCGAGCAGCCGTCGGAGGATATGCGGTCGGACTTCCTGCCGATGGCGGCCCTGCCCGACCTGACACCGCAGACCGCCGAACTCGATCCGCGCTCGGACCCGGCCTGGGGCGAGCAGAGCGCCGAAGAGGAAGAGAACGCCGCCTCCTGAAAGTCAGCCGACGACACAAAGGCTGGCTGATCTACCAGGAATGTCAGCCCTGCGGGGTAACCAGCTTGCGCTGCGCCTTGCGCTCGAGACCGAGCGCGTGCTCGCGCAGGATGACGAAGATCCCGGCGCCGACCACGATCGTCGTGCCGGCGAGCATGGTCCAGGTGGGCACGTCGCCAAAGATGAAATAGCCGATGAGAATGCCGAGCACGATCGAGGTGTATTCGAACGGTGCAATCGTCGACACGTCGGCATGGCGGTAGCTCTGGGTCAGCAGGATCTGGCCGAGACCGCCGCAGAACCCGGCCATCGCCATCAGCCCGAGCGTCGGCCAATCCGGCACGATCCAGCCGAACGGTAATGTGGCGAGCGAAAGCACGGTCGCAGTCAGTGAGAAGTAGAGAACGATTGTCGGGGTCTTTTCGGTCAGGATCAGCTTTCGGACCAGGATCATCGCCGTGGCGCCAAGGGTGGCGGAGGCCAGCACGGCCAATACGCCAAGCGCCTCGCTGGAGCCGAAACCTTCTCCAAACAGGCTGAGCCTTGGCCAGCTGATGATCAGAACCCCACCCAGTCCCACGGCCACCGCCGACCAGCGGAAGATTCGGACGACCTCACCGAGAAAGACCGCTGCGAAGACCACGGTCAGCAGCGGCATGGCATAGCCGATGGCAATCGCATCGGGCAACGGCAGCCGCATGATGCCGTAAAAGCCCAAGCCCATGGCCGTGACGCCGACCAGACCCCGCCGGACATGGGACATCGGACTTGCGGTCCGCCACGCGGTATTGAGCTGGCCCCGCAATGCCAGGAAAATCAGGATCGGAAAGATGGCGAAGGCAGAGCGGAAGAAGACGATCTGGCCTGCGGGCATGCCTTCGGCGGAAGCCTTGATCAGGGTGGACATGGTGACGAAGACGGTTACCGAGGCGACCTTGAGCGCAATCCCGATCATCGGCGATCCGGTTTGCTCGCCGCCGGTGTTCTGCGGCTCTGGCTGACGGGAAGCAGTGGGCGTGGGTTCGGTCACCTGGCTTCTTTCATGATCGGAATTGCTGGAAAGCGGCAGTCCACTCTTCAGATATGACTCATGGCGATGACCATAGCCCGATGAACGGTCATCGTCCGATCAAAAATGCTTATGAGCGGCCACGCCGCGCTGATGAACGCGAGCAGCCGTTTGCGCGCCGGTTCAGCCGTTCAGGGCTTCCCAGACCCGCTGCGGGGTGGCCGGCATCTCGATATGGCGCACACCGCGGGCGCGGTCGAGCGCGTCGACAAGCGCGTTCATCGCCGCCGGGCAGGCCCCGATCGTTCCAGCCTCGCCCGCCCCCTTGATGCCCATCGCATTGGTGGTGGAGGGAACGTTGCGGGTCTCGAAATCGAAGAACGGCATGTTGTCGGCGCGCGGCACGGCGTAATCCATGAAGCTCGCGGTGAGCAACTGCCCGTCTTCGGAGTAGATCACGCCTTCGCTCAGGCACTGGGCGACGCCCTGGACCACGCCGCCGTGGATCTGTCCGAGCAGCAGAACCGGGTTCACGGTCATGCCGAAATCATCGACGATGGTGTAGCGGGCGATCTCGACCTGACCGGTATCGGGATCGATCTCGATTTCACAGATATGGGTGCCGTTGGGATAGGTGGCCTCGTCCTGCACCACGTCGGCAAGTCCGGTGCGGTCGTCCTCGGTCTTTGCGGCCTTCGCCATGTCGGCGTAGCTGATCACCCGGTCGGTGCCGACGATGCGGGCTTCTCCGTCGACAAGCTCGATGTCGGCCGCGGAGGCTTCCAATTCGTCGGCGGCGAGCTTCTTCATCTTTTCGGCCAGAACCTTCGAGGCCGCCGACACCGACACCCCGCCAAGCGGGATCGAGCGCGAGCCGCCGGTACCGCCACCCTTGGCCAGCTCGGCGGTATCGCCCTGGCGCACGGTGATCCTGTCGAAGTCGATGCCAATCTGGTCGGCGACAAACTGGCTGTAGGCGGTGGCATGCCCCTGCCCGTTGGTCTGGGTTCCGATGTAGAGCGTGATCCCGCCATCGGCATCAAGCGTCAGCTTGGCCGGTTCGGAGCCGGCAAAGGCGCAGGCCTCGATGTAGACCGCTGTCCCCAGTCCGCGCAGTTTTCCGCGCGAGCGGGCTTCCTCGACGCGGGCCGGGAAGCCGGCCGCATCGGCCTTTTCCAGCGCCCGGGTCATGTGGCCGTCAAACTCGCCGACATCGTACATGCGCCCGCCTGGCGTCTTGTAGGGAAACTGCTCGGGCCGGATGAAGTTGCGGCGCCTGAGGTCGGCGACCGGCATGCCGGTCTCGCGCGCGGCGGCATCGATCAGCCGCTCGATCAGGAAAGCGGCCTCCGGCCGGCCGGCGCCGCGATAGGCATCCACCGGCGTGGTGTGCGTGTAGACGCCGCGCAGGGTGAAATCGAGATTCTGGATATCGTAAACGCCTGTGGCCATGGAGGCGCCGAAAACCGGAATGAAGGGGCCGAACTGGCTCAGATAGGCGCCCATGTTGGCGAGCAGATCGATCCTGAGCCCGAGGATCCGGCCGTCCTTGTCGAGCGCCAGCGAGGCTGTGACCTTGTTGTCGCGGCCATGGGCGTCGGTGAGGAAATGCTCGGTGCGGTCAGAGACCCATTTGACCGGACGGCCGAGCCGGCGTGCCGCCTCCAGCGCCAGCGGATACTCCCGGTAGGTAAACACCTTGGTGCCGAAGCCGCCGCCGACGTCGCGGGTGATGACGCGGAAGTCCTCAAGCTCCATGCCGAAGATGTCCTTGGCTATGGTCTTGCGGATACTGTGGACGCCCTGTGACCCGAGCGTCAGGGTGAACTTCTTCGCCTCGTCGTCCCATTCGGCCAGGCAAGCCCGGGTTTCCATGTAGTTCGAGGCGAGCCGGTTGTTGAAATAGTCTATGGTGGTGACGTGATCGGC
Source organism: Hoeflea sp. (assembly GCA_020637795.1). Taxonomy (GTDB): domain Bacteria; phylum Pseudomonadota; class Alphaproteobacteria; order Rhizobiales; family Rhizobiaceae; genus Hoeflea. The sequence goes on from JACKJT010000001.1 coordinate 295,475, forward strand.
CTTTGCAAAGGCGTCGCCGGTCTTGCCGGCATCGCCGATGCGATAAAGATAGGCCTGGTTGGTGCCAAGGTCCGGCCAGACCAGCGGGGCGCCGTCCTCGAGCGCCGACGCCAGGCTCGCCTGTGCGTCTTCGAGCTCCCAATCGATGTCGATGAGTTCGGAGGCTTCCTGCGCCAGGGCGAGACTGTCGGCGACGATGAAGGCCACCGCGTCCCCGACGTAGCGGACCTCGCCGTCGCACAGCAGCGGTATGTGTTTCTGGGCGTGCCGCGTGCCGTCGGGCTGCGTGACGGTCGCCTGGTTCGGCACGGGTCCGAGATGAGCGACGTCGCTTGCGGTGAGGATCAGATGGACGCCATCCGCAGCCCGCGCCGCTTCCAGGTCATTGATGGTGAACCGCGCGGCGGCGTGGGCGGAGCGCAGCACATAGGCGCGCAACTCGCCTTCCGCCCGAACGTCATCGGTAAAGCATCCCTCGCCCCTGATCAGCTTGAGGTCTTCCTTGCGCAACGCCGATGCGCCCACGCCGAATTTAGGTGTCGCGATGTTCATGGCAATTCCCGGTGATGGATTGGTTCTGATGGATTGATTCTGGCAGTCGCGGGCGCGATTCTCCCCTCATAATTAGCTCCGGAGGCCGGAATGTCGAGTGCCGCGTTCCGGAATGTCCGTGCCAGGCCGGGCATGCCGCCAGCATGATCAGCCGGCCTGCCGGACCGGGCACACGATTTTGCACGGAACTTGCAACAATTGGTATCAAAGGATTAAGCATTGCCGTCGCATACGCACCGGCACGGTTGCGGACCGAGACGACCGCCCGCTCAGAGCCTCCCCGCCGGCAGCAAGCAATGACTGAGCGATTGCGCGCTCTACCCCCCTTTTTTCAATATATTTATATAAATTCTCAAACCTGCTCATAGAGCTAATAGAACAGTATATTTGTTTTCGATCACTAAACGGAGAATTCAAAATTTTTATAGAGCGCTCAAGCCAAGGTTGGACTTTTTATATTCGATAAATATTGAATTTACAGCTCTTTTCGCTGGCGACACGCAAACATTCCCACTGCTTTTTCGGGCTGGCCAAAAATTACCTCCCGTCGATTGATGCGGGGTTATCTTAACCCGATGTCAGGATCCGCCATGATAGCGTCCCGTCCCATAATGGGAAATTGCGGGGCATAAAGCATATGCGGACTGAAACGGGACAAGTCTACAAGCTCAAGGACTACAAGCCGACCGACTTCGTGGTGGAGCGGATCGATCTGACCTTCGAGCTTGATCCAAAGGAGACAACCGTTGTCTCCCGCGTGATCCTGCATCGCCGCGAGGGCGTTGCCGCAGACGCGCCCCTGGTGTTTGACGGAGACGAACTCTCTCTCGACAGCCTGCAGATCGACGGCAATGACATCGACCCGTCGCTCTATGACGCCACGCCCGACAGCCTGACCATTCGCGGCCTGCCCGAGAGCGGGCCCTTCGAGGTGACGGTCAACACGACCATCTCGCCCGAAACCAACACCAAGCTGATGGGGCTTTATCGCACCAACGGCGTCTACTGCACCCAGTGCGAGGCGGAAGGTTTCCGCCGCATCACCTATTTCTACGACAGGCCCGATGTCTTGGCGGTCTATACCGTCACCATCATCGCCGGCAAGGACGACGCCAAGCAGCTTCTGTCGAACGGCAACTTCCTGGGCGGCGGCAATTATGACGAAGGCCGGCATTTTGCCGCCTGGTTCGATCCGCACCCCAAACCGTCATACCTGTTCGCACTGGTGGGCGGCGATCTCGGCGTGATCGAGGACACCTTCACCACGATGAGCGACCGCGAGGTGACGCTCAAGATCTATGTCGAGCATGGCAAGGAAGGCCGCGCCGGCTACGCCATGGATGCACTCAAGCGCTCGATGAAATGGGACGAAGAGGTCTTCGGCCGCGAATACGACCTCGACATCTTCCAGATCGTCGCCGTGTCGGATTTCAACATGGGCGCCATGGAGAACAAGGGGCTCAATGTCTTCAACGACAAGTATGTGCTGGCAGACCCGGAAACCGCCACCGACGCCGACTATGCCAACATCGAAGCCATCATCGCGCACGAGTATTTCCACAACTGGACCGGAAACCGCATCACCTGCCGCGACTGGTTCCAGCTGTGCCTGAAGGAAGGGCTGACGGTCTATCGCGATCACGCGTTTTCCGCCGACCAGCGCTCCGCCGCGGTCAAGCGCATCGCCGAGATCCGGCTTTTGAAAGCGCACCAGTTTCCCGAGGACGCCGGTCCGCTTGCACATCCGGTTCGCCCGGAAACCTACAAGGAAATCAACAATTTCTACACCGCGACGGTGTACGAGAAAGGCTCCGAGGTGGTGCGCATGATCCACACCATTCTCGGCGCCGAGGATTTCCGCAAGGGCATGGATTTGTACTTCGAACGCCACGATGGCGACGCCTCGACGATCGAGGACTTCCTCGCCTGCTTCGCTGAAGCCAGCGGCCGCGATCTCACGCAGTTCGCGCTGTGGTACAGCCAGGCCGGCACTCCTTCGGTGTCGGTCTCGACCGACTGGAACGAAGCGGCGAAGACCTTCAAGGTGACGCTCGAGCAGTCGCTGGCGCCGACGCCGGGCCAGTCCCGCAAGGCGCTGATGCACATTCCGCTGGCCTACGGGCTGATCCTGCCCGACGGCAGCGAATTTGCCGGGGATCCGGACAGCGGCGGCGCCGAGAACGGTGTCTTCCACCTGACCAAGCGCAAACAGACCTTCACCTTCGCCAACGTGCCGGGCCGGCCGGTGCTGTCGATCAACCGCAGCTTCTCCGCCCCGGTCAACATCGCCATGGAGCAGAGCGCCGCCGACCTCGCCCATATCGCCCGTCATGACAGCGACGGTGTCTCCCGCTGGCAGGCGCTGAACGAGCAGGCCATGCGGCACCTGGTGGCGGTCTCGAAACTGGCACGGGACGGGCGAAACCTGCCCTCGGCCAAGGAGCTTGCGGATATTCTCGTCGCCACCGCTGCCGACGAAAGCCTGGAACCCGCCTTCCGAGCCCAGGCGCTGATGCTGCCGGCGGAAAGCGACATTGCCCGCGAGATCGGCTCCAACATCGATCCCGACGCCATCCATGCCGCGCGCGAGGCGGTGCTGTCCGAAGTTGCCGGCACCGGTCTCGAGGTGTTCACCGGGCTTGCCGACAGCGCGCCGAAAGGCCCCTACAGCCCCGATGCCACGGATGCCGGTCTTCGCGCCCTTGCCGGCGTCGCGCTTGCCTATGCCTCGATTGCCGAAGGCCGGCCGGCCCGCGCGAAGGCGGCCTACGACAACAGCGACAACATGACCGTCATGGCGCAGGCGCTGCAGGTGCTGGCGCACCAGTTCCCCAACTCGGCCGAAGCCGCCGATGCACTGGCCGCCTTCAAGAGCCGGTTTGCCGATGACCCGCTGGCGCTCGACAAGTGGTACTCGATCCAGGCCATGACGCCGGGCGCGGACACTTGCGCGCGGGTCGAAGGTCTGCTCGACAGTGCCGATTTCGACCGCACGAACCCGAACCGCATGCGGTCACTGATCGGTTCCTTCTCGGCTGGCAACCCGACCGGCTTCAATGCCGCCGACGGCGCAGGCTACCGGTTGCTGGCGCGCGAAGTCATCGACATCGACAAGCGCAACCCGCAACTGGCGGCCCGGCTGCTGACCGCCATGCGCTCGTGGCGCTCGCTTGAGGCAGGACGGCAGGAGCTTGCCCGCCAGGCGCTGGTTTCGATCCGCGAGGCCGGTGAACTGTCACCCGACGTCGGCGATATCGTCGACCGGATGCTGGCCAACTGACATTTCCGCGATTGCCCGATCCGCAAGCTCATGTCTCGCCGCAGCCTGTGCACGGCGAAGCATGAGCTTCTGATCATTTAAAGGCATGCTTTTTCGGCTTCGAACTGCGAAGCCGTTGTTCCGGCGCCGACCTGCCGACTCGAATCCGTCAAATCACGAGCAAATTCAAATCCTTAAGGAATGATTACTTTTAGGACTGGACAAGCCGAATCACCTTTGATTCATTAGGGTAGATTCGGAGATGCGGTAGTCCGGATCCTAACGGGGATTTACGATAAATATGACGGATGCGCAGCACCTACCTGCGGCCGAAGGGTCGATTCATGCTCGCGAGACCGGTGCGAAGCGTACGGTTGCGGGAGGAATGTCTGGGCACGCAAAACTGTTTGCGCAGCCTGCCTATGAACGCCTGATCGGTGCCGAGCCCTTTCTCAAGCGCCTGATCCCGGTGCTGATCGTCTGCTTTCTGGTGGTGGTCGCTGCGGCGCGATACATGAACATCAGCGACAATCGCGACCGCCTGCTGGTCGGGGCGGAGCAGCTGACCGCGATGTCGCTCGCCGCGGCGCACGCAACCCTGTCGGCGGACCTGGCGCCGGTCGACCAATCGCTCAGATGGGAAACCGAGGCGCGGCTCAACCGCGTGATCAGCGCAATGCCGGACACCGCCGGCCGCTTCCTGCTGGTATTCGATGCCGATGGTCGTGCGTTTGCAGCCACTGCGGGCGGATACGAGCATGTCGGCAGGCAAATTTCGTCGCTGCTCCAGGAATCCTCGCCGCTCAGGCTGTTCGGCGATCGCGCGGGCGTGCAGACGATCGAGCTCAACGGCGAGCCTGTCCTGGCGGCGATGTCGCACCTGACCGACGGCGCCGGGTCGATCCTCTCGGTCACGCCGATCGCCGACATGAACGCGGCCTGGCGGCAGTCGGTGTCGGTCAACGTGACGCTGTTCATCGCCACCTCGTCGATCCTGCTTGTCATTCTCTATGCCTATTTCAGCCAGGCCGGCCGGGCGCAGGAGGCCGACGACATCTACCAGGAGAGCCATCGCCGGGTCGACATGGCGCTGTCGCGCGGACGTTGCGGATTGTGGGACTGGGACATGGCGCGCGGCCGGGTCTACTGGTCGCGCTCGATGTACGAGATCCTCGGCCTGCCTCCCCGCGACAGCGTGATCTCGTTCGGCGAGGCCTCGTACCTGATCCACCCCGACGATGGCGATCTTTACGAGATTGCCCAGAGAGTGGCGAGCGGCGACATCCGGCAGGTGGACCATCTGTTCCGCATGCGCCATGCTGACGGGCACTATCTGTGGATGCGGGCCCGGGCGCAGGTCGTCGACCCGAGTTCGGCGCAGACCCACCTGATCGGCATTGCCATGGATGTCACCGAGCAGCGCCACCTGCAGCAGCGCACCGTGGAAGCGGATCAGCGCCTGTTCGACGCCATCGAGAGCACATCGGAAGCCTTCGTGCTGTGGGACCGCGACGACCGGCTGGTGCTGTGGAACAAGCACTACCAGGAGATCCACGGCCTGCCGGCGGAATGCCTGGCGCCGGGAACGCCGCGGTCGGTGGTCGAGGCGGCGGCAACCCGCCCGGTGGTCGAGCGCCGCCTGGCGGTCCCCTGCTCCAAGGGGCTGGCGCAAACCTATGAAGTCCAGCTCGGCGACGGCCGCTGGCTGCAGATCAACGAGCGCCAGACGCGCGATGGCGGCCAGGTTTCGGTGGGAACCGACATCACGCCGCTCAAGCGCAACCAGGAACGGCTGCGCGAAAGTGAGAAACGCTTGATGGCTACCATCGGCGACCTCACCACCTCCCAGGCCGAGCTCAAGCGCAAAGCGGCGGAACTGTCGGCGCTCAACCGCGACTATCAGATCGAGACAGAGCGTGCGGAAGCCGCGAGCAAGGCCAAATCCGAATTCCTCGCCAATATGAGCCATGAGCTGAGAACCCCGCTCAATGCCATCATCGGCTTTTCCGAAGTGCTGCAGGCGCGCATGTTCGGGCCGCTCGGATCGGACAAATATGCCGAATATGCCGACGACATCCACAATTCCGGCATCCATCTTCTCACCGTGATCAACGACATCCTCGACATGGCCAAGATCGAGGCCGGACAGATGCAGATCGATTGCGAGAATGTGGACCTTGCGCCGCTGCTCGACGAGGCGCTGCGGCTGGTCGCGATCCAGGCAGAGAAGAAGGGGATCGAGGTCGAGCAGAAGATTTCCAAGGACCTGTCGCTGGCGGCCGACCGCCGGGCAATGAAGCAGATCCTGCTCAACCTGTTGTCCAATGCGGTCAAGTTCACCGAACCGGGCGGCCGGATCATGGTCAGGGCGCGCCGGACGTCCAGCGCCGTCACCGTGACCATCGAGGACACGGGCATCGGCATTCCGAAGGCGCAATTGAGCCGGATCGGCCAGCCTTTCGAGCAGGTGCAGAACCAGTTCTCGAAATCCACCGGCGGCTCCGGCCTGGGGCTGGCGATCTCGCGCAGCCTCGCCGAACTGCACGGCGGCGCGATGAAGGTTCGCTCCACCGAAGGCGTCGGCACCATCGTCAGCGTGCGGATGCCGGTCGAGTGCTCCCAGAGCGAACCGGCCGCGGCAGAATAGGCCTCAGCGCCAGGTTTGGTCGCGGCACTGCCCCGGACCCGCCAAGACCGCCGGCGGGCTGATCGCCTCTCCTCAGCCGCGGTCGTGGATCAGGCCGTGGATGAACTCGAGCTTGGCGAAGATCGTGTCCGAGAGGACGAAGGGATAGAAATCCCCAAGCCCGATCGAGCGGTTCATGGCGTTCATTGCCACGGTCAGCGGCACCCAGGCATCCATCAACGGCTTGAACTCGGCCGCGCCATAAGGCCCGGCGTCGGACCAGCCACCCGGCGTGCGGTGCTGCCCCGCATCGGGCGCATGACCGTCCAGCCCGTACCATCCGGCCGTTTCCAGCCCGTCGACGATGTGGAAATAATGCGCCCAGGTCTCGGCGAAATCCTCCCAGGAATGGGCGCAGGCATAGGCGCTGACATGGGTGGCCTCCCAGCCGCGGGGCGCGCCTTGCTCGTAGTGCCGCCCAAGCGCCTCGCCATAATCCTCGCGCTCGTCGCCGAACAGGGCCCGGAACGCTTCGAGCTTCGGCGTGTCGAACACCAGGTGGTCCCAGTAATAGTGGCCGACCTCGTGACGGAAGTGGCCGATCAGGGTGCGGTAGGGCTCGCCCATGGCCTTGCGGTATTTTTCGCGGGTGGGATCGTCGGCTTCGGCGACATTGATGGTGATCAGGCCGTGCTCGTGGCCGGTCAGCACGCGCTTCGTCTCGTCGCCGGACGACGGCATGTCCGCCTTGAACTCGAAGCGCAGGGCAGTGGCCGGCTGATTGACGAGATCGCCGACGCCGAGCCGGAATTTCTCGATCGAGTAGAACAACCGGCGCTTGGCCTCCTCGAGAGCGGCCCAGTGGATGCGATTGTCATCTGATGACAGGTCCGGGATGACCAGGGTGTGGCGGCAGCTCAGGCAATGCTCCTCCGCATCCCCGTCCTGGACAAGCCAGTTGCAGGCTATCACCTGACGGTTGGCGCAGGCTGTGTAGGCAGAGGCGCCGTCGTGCCAGCGGGTGTCGCCGGCAGCAGTCGAAAACACCTGGTCGCGCTCGGGCACATAGCCGAGCCGCGACCGGCAGTTGACACATTCGGTGTTGCGGAAGTGCACTTCGTTGGCGCAGGTTGGGCAGGCATAGCGGCGCATTGGGCATTTCCCTTGGGCTGGCTGATCTCGGCATCCCTGTCAGGCCGGCAGGTCGGGCGAGCAAACCGTTCCCGCCCCGTTTTAGCTTTCGTCCCGGGCATTGGCGTCAACGCGCCGGAGCAGGTCAAACAGCAGTTCGGCATCGCGGTCATCGATCCCCTTGAGCAACCGGGCATTCACCCGCTCGTGAAAATCGCTGAGATGAGACAGGTTTTCGCCGCGTTCGGTGACATGGACGCGCACCACACGCTTGTCATCGGGCGACGGCACGCGCCTGACCAGGCCGGCCTCCTCCATCCGGTCGATGATGCGCGAGGCAGCCGGCGCATTGGTGCCGCTGTAGTCGGCGATCTCGCTGATCAGCATGCCGTCCTGGCGCCAGAGGGCCGACAGGATCACCCATTGGGCCAGGGTGAGGTCATGCCGAGCCAGCATGTCCTGACACATCGCCACCGTTGCCCCGGTGGCGAAACTCAAGACCTGGCCAAGCGAGCGAGGGCGATCCAGCGGTTTCTTAGTTGCCATGTAAATATTTCCATGTAAACATTATCGTGTTCCGGCCCGCAGCGCAAGCGCGAACCGGACGCCGGACAGCCGACAGGGCGATTGCCTTCCCGGAGATGCAGGATGTGCAGACTAATGGGACCAACTTGCGCCGTGCTGGCGACGGCAGGTTTTCCCGCCATGTCCGCCACCCCGGCACTTCCGGCCGCCGGACAGCCGATCTGCCGGGCGCATGCTCACAACTCCGGATTTTCAGTCAAACGCACATTTCCACCAACCGAAGGAACACCACGATGACGCGCAAGAGCAGTTCAACAGCCTATGGCACGGTTGCCGTGAGCCTCCACTGGCTCACCGTCCTGCTGATCATTGCCCTACTGGGATCGGGCATGCTGGCCGATGAGACCAGCGACCCCGCGGCCAAGGCCCGGATTCTGACCGCCCATGCACCGATGGGGATCGCCGTGCTGCTCCTGACATTGGCGCGGATTGTCTGGTGGTGGCGTTTTGACACCCATCCCGAACCGCTTGCGGGAGACCCCGCCTGGCAGATCAAGGCCGCCAAGGCGGTGCACGGTCTGCTCTACCTCGCCATCCTTGTCATGGCGGCAAGCGGCATCGGCCTGTTCGTGCTGTCCGGTGCGGGCAATATCATCTTCGGCGGCGCACCCGGCCCGCTTCCCGACTTCGGCGACTTCGCCCCACGCCTGCCGCACGGCATCGTCGCCAAGCTGTTGCTCGCGCTGTTCGTGCTGCACGCCGCGGCCGCCCTCTTCCATCATTTCGTCAAGCGTGACGACACGCTCCGCCGCATGTGGTTCGGCCGCTGAGAGTATAAAAAACCGGCGCCTGCGATTTCTCGCAGGCGCCGGTTCTAGTTGTATCCGTCCGGTGTATGATGACCGACGTCAGGCCGCGCGGCGACCTTGCTGAGTACGTCCGCCCGACTGCGGCAGGCGGAAGTTGCGCAGCATCGAGTTGAGCTGGGCGCTTTCCTGCGTCAGCGTCAGGCTGGCAGCACTGGTCTCTTCCACCATGGCCGCGTTCTGCTGGGTCATCTGGTCCATCTGGTTGACCGCGGTGTTGACCTCGGCAAGCGCATTGGCCTGTTCGCGGGCAGCCGTGGCGATCGAGTTGACCTGCTCGTTGACCTGGGTGACGAACTTCTCGATTTCCGAGAGCGCCTCGCCGGTCGACTGGACAAGCGACACGCCGTTCTGGACTTCGTTGGCGGAGCTTGAAATCAACTGCTTGATCTCCTGGGCTGCCGTTGCCGAACGCTGCGCCAGTTCGCGCACTTCCTGGGCGACAACCGCGAAGCCGCGGCCCGCTTCCCCTGCCCGGGCGGCTTCGACGCCGGCATTGAGGGCAAGAAGGTTGGTCTGGAAGGCGATCTCGTCGATCACGCCGATGATCTTGCCGATGCGGTCCGACTCGTCCTTGATCCGGGTCATGGCCGAAATAGCCTCGGTGACGATCTTGCCGGACTTGTCGGTGCTCTGGCGGGTCTCGCCGACCATGCGGTTGGCTTCCGCCGCACGCTCGGAGGAGCCGCGCACGGTCGAGGTGATTTCATCGAGCGCCGCCGCGGTTTCCTCAAGGGACGCCGCCTGCTGTTCGGTGCGCTGCGACAGGTTGTTGGCAGCTTCCGAAATGCCGTCGGCGCTGGCGTTGACCACGTCGGTGGACTGGGCGATCGCAGTGATGACATCGCCGAGCGCGGAAACCGCGCGGTTGAAGTCGTCCCTGAGCTTTGCGTATTCCGGCGCGATGTTGTCGATCTGCACCGTCAGGTCGCCGCTCGCCAGTTTCTCGAGAGCGCCGCCGAGCTTGGCCATGACATCGGCCTGCGACTGGCTGATGTTTTCCTGGCGGCGGATACCGTCTTCACGCTCGGCATCGAGCTGCTGCTGCTGCTCGGCTTCGCGGACCCGCATCTGGGCACGCTCACGCACCGAGTCACGCAGGACCATGACCGAGGACGCCATTTCGCCGACCTCATCCTTGCGCTCGACTTCGGGCACTTCACCGCTGACGTCCTCGCGGGCAATGGCCTGCATGGTCGCGTTCAGGCTGCGGATCGGACCCACGACGCTGCGAACCGTCGCATAGGCGATCAGCAGGATTGCCAGCGCGCCGAGACCGAGAGTGACCGCCGTCGTGGTCGCATTCTGACGGAACAGCGCCGCCAGGTCATCGCCATAGACGCCGGTGCCGACAATCCAGCCCCAGGGCGCAAAACCTTCAACATGGGAGTATTTGAGAACCGGCTCCTCTGCCCCCGGCTTTGGCCAATAGTAATCCACGTAGCCTTCGCCATCGGCCTTCACGACCTTGATGAACTCCTGGAAGAAGAACTTCCCGGTCGGGTCCTTGAGGCCTGCGAGGTCGGTTCCCTCGAGCGCCGGCTTGATCGGGTGCATGACCATGATGTTGGACATGTCGTTGATCCAGAAATAGCCGCTGTCTTCATAACGCATCGGCCGGACCGCCTCGATCGCGCGCAGCTGGGCTTCCTCGCGGGTCAGTTCTCCGGAAGTTTCCAGATCATGGAAATGCTGAAGCATCGCGATGACGCTTTCGTCGAGTGCATTGAGCTTGGCCTTGCGCTCCATGACCATCGAGTTGTGCGAATCATAGAGCTTGTAGACCGCAGTGGCGGTGAAGACCGCCAACGCCAGGCCGACAAGGAAATACAGCCTCGTCGAGATTTTGAAGTTTTTCATCATTGTTAAGAACCAACCTTTGGAGGATGTGCTGAGACTGATAACCAATTGCCTGTGTTGGCCTTAACAATGATTGAAAAGGTGATTCCAAAAAGTCATAGATAAGACGGAATATTCCCGTAATCGGGCATGCGGCCGCGTTTTTTCGCCCGAAACTCGCCCGTGCCGGCAACTGCCGAAGCCTCAGACAGGGGCTCTTGTTCCGAAATGATGCGGTCGATGACCGACAGCGTCAGCCGGTCACCTGCCTGAAAATCGCCCGGATTCGCTTCGAGGTGGCCTTGAAGTCAGCCTCCAGGCTTGCCAGGTCCGGCGCCTGGCCGGCGCGCACGACAAGGTCAATCAGGCCCGCGGGCGCTTCCTTCGGTGCGAAATCACCCTCGGTGCAGAGCCGAACGATCTGGGCGTGACCGCTCCACAGCGCCAGCGCGGTTCTGAGGCTTTCCGTCACCTCCTCGCCGAACGCATCGGGGCCGAGGGTCTTGAGCGTCGCGTCGGTGCTGGTGCATTCATTGTGGTCGATGGCCGCAACCGCCTGATCGGGAGCGGATCCGGCCAGCAGTCCGGCCGCCTCGTCGTCTTCCGGCGCCGGCAACCAGCCGCTGGCACGAGCGCTGAGCGAGAGATACTGGGCGATGAACTCGATGTCGATCAGCCCGCCGGGGATCAGCTTGACGTCCCAGATGTCGCGGGGCGGCTTCTCCTGTTCGATCAGCCCGCGCATTTCGGTCAGGTCCGCGAGCAGCTTAGCCTGGTCGCGCGGCCGCGCCAGCACTTCGTCGATCAGCGCGCGGGCTTCGTCGCGCAGGCTTTCGTCTCCCGCCACGGCGCGGGCCCGGGTCAGCGCCATGTGCTCCCAGGTCCAGGCCTCTTCCGCCTGGTATTTCGAAAACGCCCGGATCGAGGTTGCCACCGGCCCCTTGTTGCCGGACGGGCGCAGCCTGAGATCGACTTCGTAGAGGATGCCTTCGGCGGTGGGCGCCGAGAGCGCGGTGACCAGCCGCTGGGTCATGCGGGTGTAGTAGCGAACCGGATCGAGCGGCTTGGGCCCGTCGGATTCATCGGCGCCGGGATCGTGATCGTAGAGCAGGATGATGTCGATGTCCGATCCGGCGGTCAGCTCGTAGCTGCCGAGCTTGCCCATGCCGAGCACGGCGACGCGTCCGCCGGGCACCTTTCCATGCGCCTCTTCCATGCCTTCGCGAACCGCCTCGAGCGCCGCGCCGATGATCAGGTCGGCCAGGTGAGAGAAACTGCGCGCGGCACGTTCGGGCGAGATAGCGCCGGTCAGCAGGCGCACACCGATAAGGAATTTCTGCTCCAGCGCGACAATGCGCAGCCGGTCGAGGATTTCCTCGTAGGCGCTGGCCCCTTCCAGAAACGTCTCCAGCCTTTCGGCGAGATAATCGCGGGTCGGCAATTCCGCCATCAGCCCGGGATCGAGCATGCCGTCGAAGACATGCGGCTTGTGGGCGATGATGTCGGCCAGCCGCGGCGCGGAGGCCATGATCGTCACCATCAGCGACATCAGGCCGGGATTGTTGCCGATCAGCGAGAACAGCTGGATGCCCGCCGGCAGGCCGGAGAGGAAGGCGTCGAACCGGATCAGCGCCTCGTCGGCGCGTTTGGTGGCGCCGAACACCTTGAGCAGTTCCGGCGTCAGTTCGGTCAGCCGTTCGCGCGCCTCGACCGACTGGGTGGCGCGGTAGCGGCCGTAATGCCAGGTGCGGATGATGCGGGCAATGTCGGAAGGCCGCTCGAAGCCCAACTCGGCAAGCGTCTTGAGCGTGCCGGGATCGTCATCGTCGCCGGTGAAGACCAGGTTGCCGACGCCGCCCGAAAGCCCCTGCTCCTTCTCGAACAGCTCGGCATAGCATTCCTCGACGCGGGCGAGCACGGCGACATAGGTCTTGCCGAAACTCGCCGTGTCGGTGTCTCCCATCATCAGCGCGATGCGGGCAAGCTCGGCCTCGCTTTCGGGCAGCGTGTGGCTTTGCTCATCGCGCACCATCTGGATGCGGTGTTCGACATCGCGCAGATACCAGTAGCTTTCCACCAGCAGCCGGGCTGTCGCCGGGTCGATCCAGCGGGCGCGGGCCAGCGCCACCAGCATCTCGTCGGTGCGGCGCAGCCGGAGCTTGGGCATGCGGCCGCCGGCAATGAGCTGCTGGGTCTGGACGAAGAATTCGATCTCGCGAATGCCGCCGCGACCGAGCTTGACATTGTGGCCCTTGACCGCGATGTCGCCGAAGCCGCGATGGGCGTGGATCTGCCGCTTGATCGAGTGAATGTCGGAGATGGCGGCAAAATCGAGATACTTGCGGAAGACAAACGGCACCAGTTCCTTGAGGAACCGCTCGCCGGCATCGATGTCGCCGGCCACGGCCCTCGCCTTGATATAGGCGGCGCGCTCCCAGTTCTGACCACGGCTTTCATAGTAGTTCATCGCCGCGTCGACCGGGAACGCCAGCGGCGTCGAGCCGGGATCGGGCCTGAGCCGCAGGTCGGTGCGGAAGACATAGCCGTCGCCGGTGCGCTCCTGCATGATCCGCACCAGCCGCCGCACCATGCGGGCGTAGATCTCGCCTGCCTCGTCGCGGTCGCGCACCACGCCGGCGTCGGGATCGAAGAACACGACGATATCGATATCGGAGGAATAGTTGAGCTCGCGGGCGCCGTGCTTGCCCATGCCGAGCACGATCAGGCCCGAGTTCAGGAACGGCTGGTCCGGATCCGCCAGTTCGAGCTTGCCCGCATCGTGGCCGCCGCGCAGCAGATGATCGAAGGCGGCCGCGAGGGCTGAGTCGGCAAGATCGCTCAGCGCCGCCGTGGTGTGCCGGGCATCGATCAACCGGGCAAGGTCGTGCAGGGCCAAGGTCAGGGAAACCCGCCGCTTGGCGCGGCGCAGGTCCCGCATCAGGTCCGCCTCGCTCGCAAGCCCGCCATCGGCGTCCCGCCAGCAGGCGCGGGCTTCCTCGATGGTCCTTGCAACCAGGTACGGCGCAGGCAGCGATACCGCCAGCGCCAGCGACTCGGGGTCTATCAGCGCGGTTTCGCGCAGATAGGGCGACAGGGCGAGCGCGGCGAGCAGAAAATCGCGCGGCGGGCCATCGGACGCCAGGATCGTGGCGATCTGGGGATACTCGGCGGCAAGCGGCTTGAGATCGGCCGCCGCGGACTTGACGGCGTTCTGGGATGGCGCCCGGATCGGGCTCTGGGCGAGATCTGCAAGCAATCCCGTTTCTGGCGTATCTGTCATTTCCCCCCCGGCAGCACCATGGTCGCGGCAAGACCGGGATTGTCCCCGGCCTCGGGCTGCGCGTCATCGAGCAACAAGTGCCCACCATGCAGCGCCGCAACGGCGTGGACAAGGCTCAATCCGAGCCCGGTGCCGGGTTTTGAACGGCTTTCATCCAGACGCACGAAGCGCTTGACCACGTCCTCGCGCCGGTTGGCGGGAACGCCGGGGCCATTGTCGGTCACTGCGAGCCGCACCTCGTCGCCGGACCGGCTGAGCGTGACGCCGATCCCGGGCGCGGGCGCATCGCCGACATACTTGATGGCGTTGTCGATCAGGTTGGACAACGCCTGCGCCAGCAGTTCGCGGTTGCCGCGGATGGTGATGCCCGGGGCGATCCGCGCGGTGAGCTTCACTCCCTGCTCCTCGGCCACCGGCTCATAGAGCTCGCTGGCGTCCTGGGCCAGCCCGGAGAGATCGACATCGCTCATCTGCGCCGTCGACGATCCGGCCTCGACGCGGCTGATCATCAAAAGCGCGTTGAATGTCCTGATCAGCTGATCGCTGTCAGCGATCATCTGCTCGAGCGCCTCCTGCTTGGCAGCCGCGCCGCCATCGGCGGAGAGCGCCGCCTCGGCCCGGTTCCTGAGCCGGGTAAGCGGGGTTTTCAGATCGTGGGCGATGTTGTCGGAGACCTGCCGCAGCCCCTCGTTCAGCCGCTCGATCCGGCCCAGCATGGTGTTGAGCGACAGGCTCAGGCGGTCGAATTCGTCGCCCGATCCGTTGACGGGCAAGCGCTGCGACAGGTCGCCGGCCAGGATCTTCTTGCTGGCCTCCGACATGTGATCGATGCGCTTGAGCGCCCGTCGCCCGACAAAGAACCAGATCGCCAGCGCGCCTGCGAACATGATCGCCAGCGCCATCACCAGCGCCTGGCGCACCAGGCCGCGCACCTGCTCGCGCTCGCCCAGATCACGGCCGACCATCAGCCGCATGCCGTTGGGCAGGAACACCACCTGCGCAAGCGCCCGGTGATTTTCATTGGCGGTTTCGCCGATGCGCTCATAGCGGAAGGGAACCGGGCTCCAGCCTTCGGAATCGAGGACGCCCGGCTGCAGCGATGCGATGTTGCCGGCGATCAGATCGCCGGTGGGCGTGGCGATCGCATAGAGATTGGCGCCAGGCTGGCGCGAGCGGCGCTCGATGATGCGGACCAGTCCGGCCACTCCGCCACCGCGATAGGCGGCGGCCACGATGCGCAACTCGTTGGCAATGGCGTTCTGGGTCCGGTCGCGCTGCATGCCTTCGGAGATCGCGGTGACATAGAACACCAGCGCCACGGCGCAGAGCGCGAACAGCCCGAGGTAGAGGGCCGACAGGCGGACAGCCGTCGTCGAGAGCATGGCGCGAAGCCGGGACACGACCGATCAGCCTCCGGCTTTCATCATGTAGCCGGCGCCGCGCACGGTGCGCAGCAGCGGCTCGCCGAAATCCTTCTCGATCTTCGACCTGAGCCGCGAGATGTGGACATCGATGACATTGGTCTGCGGGTCGAAATGGTAATCCCAGACATGCTCGAGCAGCATCGTACGGGTGACCACCTGGCCGGCATTCTTCATCAGGTATTCGAGCAGCCGGTACTCCCGCGGCTGCAGCGGGATCGGCTGGCCGGCGCGGCGAACCTCGTGGCTCAGCCGGTCAAGTTCGAGATCGCCGACACGGTAGGTGGTTTCCTGTTCGCGTCCGCCCTTGCGCCGCCCGAGGATCTCGATCCGGGCAAGGAGTTCGGAGAATGCATAGGGCTTGGTCAGGTAATCGTCGCCACCGGCGCGCAGGCCGGTGACCCGGTCGTCAACCTGTCCCAGGGCAGACAGGATGAGCGCCGGCGTGTCATCGCCCTTGGCTCGCAGCTCGCTGATGATCGACAGCCCGTCGCGCTTGGGCAGCATCCGGTCGACAACCAGCGCGTCGTAGCTGTTCTCCGACGCCAGGAAGTAGCCCGAATCTCCGTCGCTGGCATGATCGACGGTGATCCCCGCCTCGCGAAAGGCCTTCGACAGGTAGGCGGCAGTTTCCAGGTCGTCTTCGATGATGAGAATCTTCATGGCGCAATCCTACCGGTTCACCCCCGTCCCGCAAGCCTCCGGCAACGGACGCCGGCTGGCGGGCACACAATACAAAAACGCGGCGGCTATAGGGGCGGCCGCCGCGTCCTGGCTTCCGGTCCCTTCTGCAAGGGACCGGAGGCTACAAGATCAGGTGTGAACTCAGCCCTGATCTATCGGCAGGGCGACGAAGCGCGAGCGGTTCTCGTTCTCGACCTGGAACAGGGCTGCCTTGCGGCCGTCCTTGGCGGCGGCATCGATGATGCTGACCACGTCGGATGCCTTGGACACATCCTGGTTGTTGACCGCGATGATGACGTCGCCGGCGCGCAGGCCGCGGTCTTCCGCAGCGCTGTCGGGCGCCACCGAGGTGATGACCAGGCCGCTTCCGGTTTCAGCCGGAACCACGGTCAGGCCAAAACTGTCGAGCGTTGCCTCGGCCTGGGGCGCGGAGGGAGCCTCGTCCTGATCGGGCATTGCAGCCGCCACGTCGGTCGGCAGGGTTCCGAGTTCGACCTTGACGGTTTCGCTCTTGCCGTTGCGCCAGACGGTGATGTCGACGGTCTTGCCCGGATCCATGGCGGCGATCTTCTTGGCCAGATCGCGGGGATCCTTGACCATGTCGCCATCGACGGACGTGACCACGTCACCGGCCTGGATGCCGGCCTTGGCAGCCGGCGCATCGTCCTGCGGCGCAGTCACCAGCGCGCCCTGAGCTTCGGCAAGGCCGAGCGATTCTGCGATATCCGCGGTCACCGGCTGGATCTGCACACCGAGCCAGCCACGCTCCACCGAGCCGCTCTTGATCAGGTCATTGATCACGGCGCGGGCCGTGGAGGCGGGAATGGCGAAGGCGATGCCGACATTGCCGCCCGAGGGCGAGAAGATGGCGGTGTTGATGCCGATCACCTCGCCGTTCAAGTTGAAGGTCGGACCGCCGGAGTTGCCGCGGTTGACGGCGGCATCCACCTGGATGAAGTCATCATAGGGGCCGGCGCCGATATCGCGGCCGCGGGCCGAGACGATGCCGGCGGTGACGGTGCCGCCAAGACCGAAGGGATTGCCGACGGCCACGACCCAGTCGCCGACGCGGATCTTGGAATCATCGGCGAAGTCGACATAGGTGAACTTGCGGCTTTCCTCGACCTTGAGCACGGCCAGATCGGTGCGGCTGTCGCGGCCGACCAGCTTGGCGTCGAGCTCGGTGCCGTCATCCATGATCACGGTGAACGCCGAACCGTCCTCGACAACATGGTTGTTGGTCACCAGCAGGCCATCCTCGGAGATGAAGAAGCCCGAACCCTGGCTGACGGGACGCACACGTCCGGGGCGGCGATTGCCGTCCGGACCACGGCGGTCACGCTCGGCGCGGCGGTCGCTATCTGGTCCACGCTTGTCGCCAAAACCGCGGTTGAACTGGTCGAAGAACCGCTTCATCGGGTGGTCGTCGGGCAGGTCCTCGAAGCCGCGGCCGTTGAAATCGAAACTGAAACCGCCGTCATTGGCGACCGGCTTGACTTCCGCCTGGACGCGAACCGAGACAACGGCGGGCGATACAGCCTGGACAACATCGGCGAAGCTCGGCGCCTGCGGGGCCTCGACGCGGACAGCGTCTGCAAAGGCGCCGGAGATCGGCGCGGGAACACCCGTGGCAAGAAGCGCCGCCGCGATACCGGCAATGGCGGTCGTGCTCAGGAATCCCTTTGAAAATCTGCGTGGCGTTTTCGACATGTCTCAACCTCTTGTTTGGTAGCAAAGCCGCTGATCCGGCTCTTGGGAAGAAGAGATAGGCCGATTGCGGTTACGGCAAGCTTTCCGGATCATTAAACCTTTGTAATGTTTGTCGCCTTGTCTTCGCCACAATCCGGTTCGCCTGCCCTCCGGCCATACGAAAACGCCCGGAAAATGACAAAGACAAAGCCGATCCGCCGCATGGGTAGACGCGGCGGAACGGCGATGGCAACAGAGGCGGATAAAGCGGTCAGCGGACTTTCGTCACCACCTTGGCGCCATGTTCCAGCGTCCGGTGGACCGGACATTTTCCGGCGATTTCGGCGAGCTTGCCGGCAAGCGCTTCGGGTGCGCCGCCATCGATCGAGATGATCCGCTCGAAACGGTCGATCTTGCCGCCATTGGCGCGTTCTTCATCGGTGCATTCCAGGCAGTCGGCCGCATGCACCTTGTTGTGACGGACGGCGACCGTCACCAGTCCGAGGTCGAGCTTCTTCAGGCGCACATACATGCGCAAGGTCATGGCGGTGCAGGCGCCAAGCGCCGCCGCCATCAGGTCATAGGGCGAGGGTCCGGTGTCGGCGCCGCCGACATCGGCGGGTTCGTCGGCGAGAAACCGGTGCGGCCCGGCCTGGACCGAGACCTGGAAACGCCCCTGCCCGGTTTCGCCGACCACCACATCCTCGACCGGCTCGTCCTCGCGCCGTGGCGCCTCGGCCGGCAGGTAGCGCGCCACCCAGGAGGCAATGACATCGGCCACATAATTCGCGTCCGCCGGATCGGTCAGCAGATGATCGGCGCCATCGAGCGAGATGAAGCTCTTGGGATGTTTGGCGGCGGTGAAAATCGCCGCGGCGTTGTCGATGCCAACCACCTGATCGCGCGGCGCATGCAGGATCAGCAGCGCCTTCTTCATGTGGCCGATGCGGTCGGCCAGGCTGGTGGCGCTCAAATCTTCGACAAACTGCTTCTGGATGGTGAAAGTGCGGCCGCCGAGACTGACCTCGGCCTCGCCCTGGGAATGGATCTCGCCGACCTGGTCGCCGAAATTCTCGATCACGTGTTTTGCTTCGGCGGGCGCGCCCAGGGTGGCGACGGCCTTGACCGAGGCGAGTTCGCCGGCAATCGCCAGCACCGCGGCGCCGCCAAGCGAATGCCCGACCAGGATCTCCGGCGCGTCGTAATGATCGGCCAGCCAGTCGGCGGCGGCGCGCAGATCGGCGAGATTGGAGGAGAAGTTGGTCGAGGCGAACTCGCCGTCGCTGGAGCCCAGCCCGGTGAAATCGAAGCGCATGACGGCAATGCCGGCGCGCGCCAGTTCACCCGAGATACGCCTCGCCGCGAGACTGTCCTTGGAGCAGGTGAAGCAGTGGGCAAACAACGCCCAGGCACGGATGGCGCCGGCGGGAAGATCAAGCCGCGCGGCCAGTTTCGCGCCGGAATGGCCCTCGAATTCCGCCTTGATCGTGTGTGCCGTCATGTGGTGCCCCTTTCAAGATGATCGGAGCCGTCATATCAGGCCTGGCGATCACGGTCTTTCAACAGTTTCGCGAGTTCGGCTTGTTCGGCGTCCGTGAGCTTGCTGCCTCCGGCGGCGGCGACCGACTTGTCGCGGCCGCGGCTGTTGATCAGCATGACGCCCGCACCCACCAGAAAGATCGCGATCGGAGCGCCCCACAACAACAGCGTCTGCACGGAAAAGCGCGGCTTGAGCAGCACGAATTCGCCATAGCGCGAGACGACATAATCGATCACGTCCTGGTCGCTGTCGCCGGCCACCAGCCGCTCGCGCACCAGGAGCCGCAGATCGCGGGCGAGCTCGGCGTTGGAATCGTCGATCGACTGGTTCTGGCAGACCAGGCACCTGAATTCGAGCGACAGGGTGCGCGCCCTCGCCTCGAGCGCCGGATCGTCCAGCACCTCGTCCGGGTTGACCGCAGCTGCCGGGCCGATCAGGCCCAGCAGCAGCACGAAAGCGGCAATCGCCTGACGCAGCATCATCACGCCGCCGCCTCCGCGGACTTCTTGGCGCGGGCGCGGTTGGGTGCGCCGATGCGCAAGCGCCGGTCCGACAGCGACAGGGCGCCGCCGATCACCATGACGATGGTGCCATACCAGATGAAGGTCACCCAGGACTTCCACCAGATCCGCACCACCAGCCCGCCATTGGCCTCGGGATCGCCGAGCGCGATGTAGAGCTGGCTGGCGCCGAAGGTCAGAATGCCGGCTTCCGTGGTGGGCATCCGGCGGGCCTGGTAGAACCGCTTGGCCGACGCGACTTTCGCCACTTCGACGCCGCCGCGCGAAACGGTGAACTCGCCGGACTGTGCGGAATAGTTCGGACCGTTGTAATCGCGGATACCGTCGAAGCGCAGCTCGTAGCCACCGGCGCGGGCCGTATCGCCTGGTTTCATGGCAATGACGGTTTCGGTTGAAAACACGCTGGCCGCGACAATGCCGATCACGGTGACGCCCAGGCCCATGTGGCCCAGCGCCGAGCCGAAGGCCGACCGCGGCAGGCCGATCAGGCGGGCAAGGGCGACGCCGGCGCCAACGCGGCCGATACCGGCGCGCAAGGCCAGGTCGGTCAGCGCGCCGAGGATCAGGAACACGCCCAGCGCAATGCCAAGTCCCGCCAGAACCGGCGCGCCGGTCTGCAGGAACACCACGCCAAGACCGACCAGCAGCGAGATGCCGATGGCGAAATACAGCCGGTGGGCGGCGCCCGCCAGGTCGCCCCTCTTCCAGGCCAGCAGCGGCCCGAACGGGACGGCCAGCAGCAGCGGCACCATCAGCGGGCCGAAGGTCAGGTTGAAGAACGGAGGACCGACGGAAATCTTGGTGCCGGTGACGGCTTCGAGCAGCAGCGGATAGAGTGTGCCCACCAGCACCGTGGCCGCCGCCGTGGTCAGGAACAGATTGTTGAGAACCAGCGAGCCCTCGCGCGAAATCGGCGCGAACATGCCACCGGCCTTCAAGGTGCCCGCGCGCAAACCGAACAGCGCCAGCGCGCCGCCGATGAAGACCACGAGAATGCCCAGAATGAACACGCCGCGCGCCGGGTCGGTGGCGAAGGCATGCACGGATGTCAGGACGCCGGAGCGGACCAGGAAGGTGCCGAGCAGCGAGAACGAAAACGTCAGGATGGCGAGCAGCACGGTCCAGATCTTCAGCGCCTCTCGCTTTTCCATGACCAGCGCCGAATGCAGCAGCGCGGTGCCGACCAGCCAGGGCATGAAGGAGGCGTTCTCGACCGGATCCCAGAACCACCAGCCGCCCCAGCCGAGCTCGTAATAGGCCCAGTAGCTGCCCATCGAGATCCCGGCGGTGAGGAAGATCCAGGCGGTCAGGGTCCAGGGCCGCACCCAGCGGGCCCAGGCCGCGTCGATCCGGCCCTCGATCAGCGCGGCGATGGCGAAGGCGAACGAGATCGAGAACCCGACATAGCCGAGATAGAGCAGCGGCGGATGGATCGCCAGACCGATGTCCTGCAGGATCGGGTTAAGGTCATTGCCTTCAAGCGGCGCCGGATCCAGCCTGATGAACGGATTGGAGGTGAGCACGACAAAGAGCAGAAACGCCACGGTGACCCAAGCCTGGACCGAAAGCACATTTGCCTTCAGCGTGTCGGGCAGATTGCGCCCGAAAAGCGCCACCAGGGCCGAAAACAGCACCAGGATCAGCACCCACAGCAGCATCGAGCCTTCGTGATTGCCCCAGACGCCGGTGATCTTGTAGAGCATAGGCTTCAGTGAATGCGAGTTCTCGACCACGTTCTGGACCGAGAAATCGGACACCACATAGGCATGGGTCAAGGCGAAGAACGAGATCGCCACCAGCATCAGCGAGGTCAGCGCCGCCATCGGTCCGACCGCCATCAGCCCGGCGTCACGGCGGCGTGCGCCGATCAGGGGGACGACCGACTGGACAACAGCGGTCGCCAGCGCGAGGATCAGGGCGAAATGGCCGATTTCAGTGATCATGGCGTCATCTCCTCCAGTGCCGGGCCCGGTGCCGTAGCGGCATCCGTTTCCGGAAGGCCTATTGCGTTTGCGTTCCGACGCCGGGCGTGGGATCGCCTTCCTGCCAGACGCCCTGCGCCTTCAGCGCATCGGCGACTTCCTTGGGCATGTAGTTCTCATCGTGCTTGGCGAGAACCGTATCGGCAAGGAAGGTGCCTTCTTCCGGCGAGAACGTTCCTTCGGTGACCACGCCCTGCCCCTCGCGGAACAGATCGGGCAGGATGCCGACATAGCGCACCTTGACCGAGGCATTGGTGTCGGTCACCTGGAATGTCACCGACGAGTTCTCGCCACGCTGGACGGTTCCCTCCTCGACCAGGCCGCCAAGCCGCACACGGGTGCCGGGCGCCAGCGGCTGGGCCAGCACGTCGGTGGGCGAATTGAAGAACACGATCTGCTCGCGCAGCGCGGAAGTGACCAGGGCTGCTGACGCGGCGAGAAAAACCGCGCCGGCGGCGATGATGGACAATCGTTTTTGCTTGCGGGTCATTGGCCCTCCAACACAGGTTCCAGGCCGAGCTGAACGGCAAGGTCGGCCAGCACGCGGCCGCCTTCGCTGTCGCCGGGAAATGTTACACTGGCCCGTTCAAGGGCCGTTTCCGCTGCCGTGCGATCACCCAGAACCGCGTAGGAGCGGACCAGGCGCTGCCAGCCCTCGAGATTGTCGGGGCTTTCGGTCAGTTTCGCGTCGAGCGATTCGACCATGGTGCGGATCATCGCCGCCCGGTCCTCGACGGACATTTCGGCGGCCGCGGCGACATCTGCCTGCGTCGGTCCGCCCGGGGCCGCGGCAGGAGCAGCGGCGTTGCCGGGAGCCTGCTGGGCTGCGGAACCGGCGCCGGTGGGCGGCAGGATGAAGGGTGTCTTCGCTGATGCCGACGGCTCGGCAGCCGGCGCCTGCTCAACGGGAACGGCGGGCGTCATGGGGACTCCGCCCAGCGTCGACGTGACGGTCAGGCCGAGTTCATTGGCAAGCGCGCCCAGTTGCTGGCTTTCCGGACCCGAGGGGGCAAACACCGCAAGGGCCCGATCGAGCGCGGCCTGCGCCTTGTCGGGGTTTCCGGTCACCACATGCGAGCGAACGAGCCTCAGCCATCCGGCGACATTGTCCGGATTGTCGGCAAGCTTGGCCTCAAGGCCGTCGATCATCGACGCGATCATCGCCTTCCGGTCTTCCGGGCTCATGTTCTGGGCCGCGGCGATGTCGGCTGCGGTGGGATTGCCCGGTGCTGCGGAGCCGGCGCCGGACAGGGGCGCGGTACCACCGCCCTGCTGAAGCGCGGCAAGCTGGCTTTCAACCGCCGGGATCCATGGGGCATCGGGCGGCGCGGTTTCCAGCATGCCGGAGAAGGCGGCGCGGGCTTCGGTGGTCTTGCCGGCCTGGGCCAGAGCCACGGCGAGGAAGAATTGCGGTCTCGGATCGGTCGAATCGAGTTCGCGGGCGGTCTGGAACGCCAGGCTGGCTTCCTCGGTGACGATCCCGCCCGCGGCCGAGAACAGGGCCTCGCCAAGGCTTGCCAATCGCGTCGGCGACGGGCCAAGAATGGAAATCGCCTTCTTGAAGGCAGCCGCGGACTCCTCGTAGCGACCGGTCCGCAGATAGATCGGACCCAGCACGTCCCAGCCGCGCCCGTCCTCGGGATTGTCCGCCAGATGCTGCTCCGCCCGGGCGATCAGCATGGCAATGTCGTTGGCCTGCGGATCCGCCTTCAGCCGCGCCGATAACGGCAGTTGCGGCAAGTCCGGGCTGCCCAGTTCGAGATAGGCCGTCAGTGCTGCGACCGGCATGAAGAGAGCGACCAGGATCGCCGCCGCGCGGCGCAAGCCGCTGTTTTGCGAGAGCTTGCCTTCGGCCTCCGCCGCTTCGCCCTTGCGCGCGGCAGCCAGCAGCCGTCTGGAGATTTCCGTCTTCGCCACTTCGGCCTGCACCGGGTCCACGAGACCGTCCGCCAGGTCGCGGTCAACCTCGGTCAACTGGTCGCGATAGACCTCGACATCATGCAGTTCGGGGGCGTCCGGCGCCTCCCTGCGGGCACGCATCACCGGCCCCAGCAGGGCCAGGGTTGCAATGGCGGTCATGACGGCGGCGATTACCCAGAATAACATGTCGCTTCAATATCCGAGCATTGTCTGTTTTCCAACATCAATCGGCCGCGAAAACAAGATTGGGGCGTTTGGTCGCGTATCCAGGCCTAATCCGCCACTTCCCGATCGAAACCCGCCGGAAAACCCGGTTTTCTCCATGTAGTCACATGTAGGTTGCTGCATGGCCGATCTCAATCGGACCCGACCGGTTTAACTGCCGGGCGCCCATCGGGGTCCGGCAAGGGGTGTCCGTGGCGCGTTGTGCTGACGCGATCCGGGTCTGGTTGCGGCTCCGAGCCCCGAATCCGCGCAATCAGCTGAGCGGGGTCCAGCTGCCATCCTCATTGCGGCAGGCGGCTCCCTGCCCTTTTACCGCCACGCCCCTGATTGTGGCATCGTGGACGTATTGGCGGCAGTTCTGCTGGCCCACCTGGTACGGCGTGCCCGCGGAAACCTGGCCGGCCGCGCCGCTGGTCTGGCTCTTCCAGGCAACGACCTGTCCGAGCGGGGCCTTTTCCAGCGCCTGGTATTCAGCTTCGAGAGCGCGCAGCCGGTCAGGTCCGGTCAAGCCGCTTGCTGCGTCCTGAGGCAGTATCCCGCCATTGAGCGCGGCAAGGATCGAATCGCTGCCGGTCGCGGCCGGTGCCGAAACCGGAGCGAACGACAAGGGCCGGACAGAGCCTGTACTGGTGCAGCCGGCGACCGCCGCCGACAGGCAGGCAATGATGCCGAACTTCACCAAACTGTTGACCGAATTTGCCATGCTGCCGCTGTCCTCACATGTTGCGCGGATGAATTTCAGGGCCAGAAGTGATCGCGCACACTGTTCTTGCCTCGTTCCTGTGGCGGCATTGTGACGCAATTCCGCCCGCCGGTCCGAACCTAGCGGAAACCGAAGCGGAAAACCCGACACTTTGCTTCAAGCCTCCGTGATCAGCGCCGGCAGGGTCAATCGCGCCGACAGGCCGCCCGATTCCGCCCGCGCCAACGTGAAACCGCCCTTGTATTCGGACGCGATCTCGCCGACGATCGACAGTCCGAGGCCGGTGCCGGGCTTGGATTCATCGAGGCGGCGGCCGCGTTTCATCGCCTCGCGCATCCCCGCCTCGTCGAGGCCGGGGCCGTCATCGTCGATGTCGATACGGACCATCGGCCGCTCGCCTTCGGCGACGGGTTCCGGGCGCAGTCTCACCACCACCTTGTTGCGCGCGAACTTCGCCGCATTCTCCACCAGGTTGCCGAGTGCCTCCTCCAGATCCTGGCCTTCCATGGCCAGCACCGCGTCTCGCGGTTCGATGTCGGTGGCAAAATCAAGCTCGCGGTTGAGTTTTGCCATCACCCGCACCAGCCGCTCGATGACGGGGGCCGCCTCGGTGCGCGCCAGAACGCTGCCGCGCTGGGCGGCAATGCGGGCCCGGTCGAGATAGGTCTGCACCTGCGCCTGCATGGTCTCGGCCTGGGTGCGGACCAGCGCCGAATGCGCCGGCGTCATGTCGCGGGATTCGTTGATCAGCACGGCGATTGGTGTCTTGAGCGAATGGGCCAGGTTGCCGACCTGCATGCGGGCCCGTTCGATCACCCGGTGGTTGGCCTCGATCAGCGCGTTGATCTCGCCGGCCAGCGGCGCGATCTCGCGCGGAAAGCTGCCGTCGAGCTGCTGCGCCTCGCCGGCGCGGATGCGGCCGAGCGCCTGCCGGGCATGGTCGAGCGGCCTGAGGCCAAAGAGAATGGCAATGGCGTTGACGATCAGGCTGCCGATGCCGAACAGCGCCAGCGCCAGGTAGAGATTTGTCGAAAAGTCCGCGATTTCGGCTTCCAACACCTGGCGGTTGCCGGCGACGCGAAACCGGGCCGCGCGTCCCTGGTTGTCCAGCTCGACCTCGGTCTCGATGACTTCCAGCCGGTTGCCGAAACCATCATCGGCAGAATAGCTGCGCTGATAGCGCGCGCCGAACGGCAAGGTCTCAAGTGATGGCGAGGGGATCGTCTCGTCGCCGACCGAGATCGAGGCCAGCCGCGGGCCATCCAGGCCGCCGAGAGGTTCGACCAGCCAGATCCATCCGCTGCCGGGCTGGTCGAACACCAGGTCGCCCAGTTGCGGGTTGCCGGCCAGCCGGCCCTGGTCGTTGATCGTCACCGCGTTGATGACGCTGTTGAGGTGGGCGCGAAGCAGGTCGGCAAAGGCGCGTTCGCTGCCGGCGCGGTAGAGCTGGGAGATGACAATGGCGATCGCCACCAGGGCGATCACCGCCCAGACGGATGCAAACAGCAGGACGCGGGCGGTGAGCGACGCTCCCTTCATCCGGACTTGCCGTTGCTGTCGCCGTCGGGCGCCACCATCCGGTAGCCCAGGCCGCGCACGGTCTCGATCAGGTCTACGCCGATCTTCTTGCGCAGGCGTCCGACGAACACCTCGATGGTGTTGGAATCGCGGTCGAAATCCTGGTCATACATGTGTTCGACCAGTTCGGTGCGCGACACCACCTCGCCCATGTGATGCATGAGGTAGGAGAGCAGGCGGAACTCGTGGCTGGTCAGTTTCAGCGTTGTGCCGTCGACGCTGGCCTTGGACGCCTTGGTGTCAAGCCGCACCGGGCCGCAGGATATTTCCGAAGAGGCGTGGCCGGAGGCACGGCGGATCAGCGCGCGAATGCGCGCCAGCACCTCCTCGACATGAAACGGCTTGGTGACATAATCATCGGCGCCGGCGTCGATGCCGGCGACCTTGTCGCTCCAGCGGTCGCGTGCGGTCAGGATCAGCACCGGCATGACGCGGCCGTCGGCGCGCCATTTCTCGAGCACGGTGACGCCGTCCATTTCCGGCAGGCCGATATCGAGGATCACCGCGTCATAGGGCTCGGTGTCGCCGAGGAAATGGCCTTCCTCGCCATCATGGGCGCGGTCGACCACATAGCCCTGCTCCAGCAGCGCCTCGGCCAGCTGGCGATTGAGATCCTTGTCATCCTCGACGATCAAGATGCGCACTTGAACTGCTCCCGCTGTTTGTCCTGGCGGCGGCCGGACAAGATCCCCGGCGCGCGCCCTGTTACCATGCACCGACTCGCGCGATCCGCACAGGCCGGGATGACAAGGCCGGCATTTCAGGACATGCCGAGCCTTGCCGCGATTGGGCTGAAGTTGCCTTATTGTGGAACCGTGACGGTGACCTTCTTCGGGCGTTCATTGCCGTTGCCAGGTACAAGCACCGTAATCACGCAGACCGTCTGGCCGCCCTGGGTCTGGGGAGAAGCCGAGAGCAATTGCCCGCCGGTCTGGCCGACAACCTGGCTGGCGGCGCCCGAACAATCTGCCGCGGTGCGGACGATGGCGGTGCCGTCGGGCGCACGCAGATCCTGCGACACGGTGGCGACCGGTGTCATGGTTGCGGCCTGGGCGGCGACTAAGCCGATGCTGAGTAAGTTCATGATCATGGTCAGCCCTGGAACGGTTCGTATTTCATCTTGGAGCCAGTGATACAAGATCCTGCCTGAACCGCAAATGAATGGAAACCGTCACTGCCGCCGATCATCCGGCACAAACTCAGCCGATCCGGCTCTTCGCCTTCAACCGCCCGACAATGGCGATGATGCCGCCAATAGCGGCGCCGAGCGAGGTCAGCAGGCCGGTGAGCGTTTCGGCGTCCGCCTCGCCGAGCTCGAGCCCCGCAAGGCCAAGGATCGAGGAGGCAATAGTGACGATGGCGCCCCACAGGGTTTTCGATTGCCACCAGGCTTTCATGTCGGTCATGGCCGAGGTCCTTTCAAGAGTGCATCAGATCAGAGGCTGCAGGTCGTGGTTCGGGGTATCCCCCAGGGCACCCGCTTTCCGGCCTGGGCGGCGCGGAAGGTCAGGGCCGCCTGCGGCGCGCCGAAATCCGCAAGCTCGTCGACGGTCGGATAGAGCCACTCCGATGCCGTTGTTTCCACCGTCCGGATCACCGTGGAACCATCGAGGATGTCGACGCGGTAGCGCTCGAAGCCCTCGTCATTGGCAATTTCGGCGGGCGTCCAGCTGTCGGCCGACAGCCTGCCGCGGCGGATCCAGGACAGGTTCACCCCCTCGGCCCGCCTCTCGGCCCGAAGATGCACCGGTGACAGCGGCGTGAGCGCCCGTTCGCCGCCGGCGAACACCGTCGGTGACGGCGTGCCGGCCAATCCGCCGGTTGCCTCGGCGATCCAGTTGAAGGCGCGGCCGGCTTCGTCGAGGGAAAGCCCGAGCGATCTGACGGTGCCGTCAAGGACGATGAAAGACGCGCCGGATGCCGCACCGGCGCGCATGGCGTCGTCGGTTCCCGCCTGCCCGCGCAACAGGCTTTCCAGCCGCCAGCGCCCCGGAGCGATTTCCTCGGCGCTCTCGAACTGGATGATCTCCCAGCTTCCCGCATCCGAGCGCACCGCCACAGCGTTGGCACCGTTGAGCACCGCAAGGCGGCTGGCGCTCGACAGGCCGCCAAAGCCGAGATCGACCAGCATCGGCGCGCCGCGGTCGAACCGGCCTTCGATCTGTCCCGGCGGCAAGGCCTCGGCCAGTGCGCCGATGCGGGCCGGCGCCTCGAGTGTCGTGCGCGCGGAGTAACCTTCGGCCTCCACCGAACTTGACAGAACCATCTGCCGCCAGGGGATCGCCAGCGCCCCTGCCCTTGCCCATCCGGTCTCCTCGATGCCCGTCAGCACCGGCAAATCGAGAAAGAGGATTTCGGGCACGAAGGCCGCGTTGGCGTCATTGCCGGCGCGGCCGGCATAGGTCTCCGCACTCAAGGGCGCCGCGGCCCCGGCATGGGCCACCGCCTCGATGCGGCGGATATCGCCATCCTCGATGCGGGTGATGCGGAAACGGTTGTGCGGGGCGTTCTCGATTGCGAACCGCACCGTGTCGCCGGGCTCAACGCCGGCGGCCTGCGGCGGCAGGGCAAAGCGCAGCTGCCGGCGCTGCAGCCGGTGGTCCTGCAGCCAGCGGTCGGCGGTCACGCGGGCCAGTCCCGCCTCCACCGCCACGCTCAGGGGAAGATCGTGCTGGCGCGCGGCCTCGCCCTCGAGCCGGCGCGAGCGGGCCGAGGCCGGCGCGTAGTCGCTCATCGGATCGGCCGACAGCAGCACCGCCTCGTTGGCGAATTCGCCCTGTTCGCCGCGGATTTCCTCGAATAACGGCCCCTCGCCGGGATCGGCCACCGCATCGATCTCGAGCGGAGCCGCGCCGCGGCTCAGCCGTGAGGTAAAAATCAGGCCTTCAGGGCCTTCGCGGACATCGATGGCGAAGGCCTCGATCAGCGGTTCCAGCACCGCGCGCACCGAGGCCGGACTGGAGATCACATGGCCGGTCACCATGCCGTCGACGCGGTCGACATTGAAATCCGTCATCCCGGCCTCCGTGAGGATAGCCGCGATCAAGTCTCTCAGCGCCACGGTGCCCAAGCGTCCGTTGAGCCAATGGCCGGTGCGCCAGTTGGGGCCGTCGGACCAGACCTGCGCGGAGAGCGGGAACGCCGGAAACGGCCGCGCGTCCCAGGTCCAGAGGTGAATGCGGTCGGTGGCGACCATGCCATCGGCATTAGCCGCTCCTTTCCAGTGGGCCAGGTGCGCCTCAAGATACGCCCGCTGGGCCAGGTCGTCGCGCGCGCCCGAGGAGTACCAGGGAATCGCGCCTTCGGAGGATTTCGGGTCAGGAAACAGGTTCGGCTGGTTGGCGCCCTTGTCGACCGCCGGGCAGCCAAGCTCGGTGAACCAGAACGGTTTCGAACCCGGCACCCAGGGGCTGGGGCTCGCGGCCTCGGCTCCGCCGACCCGGTCGAAATGCTCACTCTGCCACCAGCCGCGCAGATCCTTGACCCGGTAGACCCAGTGCTTGCCGGCCAGACCGTCGGTGATCGGCAGGCGTTCGCGCGCATCCCGCCCCGCCTTGCTCGTATAGTACCAGTCGTAGCCCTCGCCGCCGGCAATCGCGGCGCGCATGGCAGCCTGATCATTGGCGGAGACCGCGCCATCGGGATTGCCGGCCGACAGGTCCGCGTCGCGCCAGTCGCTCAGCGGCATGTAGTTGTCGATGCCGATGGCGCCGATCGCCGGATGCGCCCAGAGCGGGTCGAGATTGAAACAGACATCGCCCGAGCCGTCATCGGGCCGATAGCCGGCATATTCGGTCCAGTCGGCGGCATAGGTCACTGTCGTCCCCCCGCCCAGCATCGCCTTGGTGTCGGCGGCCAACTGGATCAGCTCGTCGACAAAGGGAAACGCCCCGGTCTCGTCCGTGAGTCGGGTCAGGCCGATCATTTCCGAGCCGATGACGAAGCCGTCGACGCCGCCGGCGGCGATTGCCAGCGCGGCGTGGTGCAGGACGAAACGCCGGTAGCCCTCGTCGCCGCCGATCCAGCTGACGCTGTCGCCCGAGACAACGACATCCGAGACAAGCGTGCCGCCGCACAGCGCATTGATTTCCGCGCGCATGGCCGACGTGCCATCGGGCGTTCCCGGCAGTCCAGGTGCGACGCTCGCGCTCATCCGCCCGCGCCAGGGATAGACCGGCTGCCCGGTTCCGCCCGAAGGGTTCGGCAGCGCGTTTCCGGCGGGCACGTCCATCAGCACGAAGGGATAGAGCACCACCTTGAGGCCGCGCGCTTTCAGGTCGCGGATCGCCTCGATCAGCGCGGCATCGTCCGGCGTGCCGCCATAGGCCGGGCCGCCATTGCTGGTCGAGACCAGGTGCGCGGTGACGCGGGTGAGCCCTCCCACCTTCCATGCCCTCGTCTCGCCGTTGCGCGCCGCCACCTCTACGCCCGGGCGGAAACGGCAGTGGCTGGCGCGCAGATCATCGCCAAACCAGGCGGAGACCAGCGCCACCGACTTGAGATTGGGGCACAGCGCCTGCAACTCGTCGATCGACTGGCTCCAGTCGGTCGCCGCCTGGCGCATGTTGCGGTTGAGCGCGCGGGCTGCACCCACGCCGGTGGTTTCGCGCACCTCGGTCGTCGCATAGCCGTGCTCGGTCGAGCCGGGTATCAGCGCCACCGCCTCGATTGCCGGCTCGAGCCCGCCGACAGGCCGGACCACCTCGAACTGCAGCGCCGGGATACGATTGCCGAAATCATCAAGCGGCAGCCGCTCGAACACCACATAGGCCAGCCCACGCCAGGCGGGCGCGCGGCCGGCGCCCTGCTTGGCCTCGATCAGCGGATCTGGCAATTGCGTCGAAGTTCCGCGGTAGATCCGCATGTCGAGCGTTTCGAGATCGAGCTCGCGCCCGTCGGCCCAGACCCGCCGGATGAAGGCGATCGGGCCCTCGCAGAGCCCGAGCGCGAAATTGGCGTGATAGTGGTAGCGCTCGACCTTCGGCCCGCCGCCCTTGCCGCCCTGGCGCTCCTGGGTCACGGTCTCCTCGAACCGCGTCGCCCAGATCAATGCACCGGCAATTCGCATCGACCCATGCACGCGCAGGATCGGCGATCCTTCGTCGGCGGAGGGAATGCGCGCCCCGCTCAGCCCCCTGCCGGCGATGGTGCGGGTGGAGTTGATCAGCGCGGTGTCGAGCATGCCGCCGACGGTGGCGCCGATGGCCGAGCCGATCGCGGTGCCGACCGGCCCGAAGACGCCGCCAAGGGACGCGCCCGCGACCTGGAGTAGAATTGTCGCCATGTGATGATCTCGATTTTCAGCCCGTGAATGGGATGCGGTGGACGGCGGCAATCCGCCGCCGCCATGAGGGAACCAGCGCGCTTTCGATCACGCCCGCGGGCTCGTAGGCGTGGATGAAACGGTCCGGGCCGGACAAAATGCCCGCATGCTTGGCAGACACCCCGACTCGCCAGCGGAACAACAGAATGTCGCCGGCCATCGCCTCCGGCAGCGGCACCGGATCGCCGCAATGGTTTCGCGCGACCGCCATCAGCCGCTCGGTTCCGGACCGCTCGGCCCAGTCCGGCGCATAGGCTCCCGGTTCCTCGGTCGCGCTGCCGGTGACCTCGGCCCAGACCCCGCGCACCAGTCCGAGACAATCGCAGCCGACGCCCTTGCGCGCACCCTGGTGACGGTAGGGCGTGCCGATCCAGTCGCGCGCCGCGGCGACGATGCGCTCGCGGTGAGGATCCGCGCTCATGGCACGATCGGCCTGCCGTCATGCACCGTATCGGCATCGGCATAGCCATAGGCGAAGTCGCTGCCTGGCAGATAGGGAAAGCCCTGAAAATTGAATCCGTTGCCGAACTTGGCTGAACAGGTCTCGAAGGCCTTGTCGCAGCCTGCGGTGACCGACACTTCGTCGCCCGGCGCAGGCAGCCGCGCCAGCGGCGACCATAGCGCCAGCCGCGCCCCTCCGGGTTCACTCGCATGGCTGGAGATGTCGGCAGACAGTCCGGCAAGCAGACCGGTCACGAACCGGACCCGGCCCTGGTCGAACCAGCCCGCGGGCCGGCCGTCGAGACCGGTGACCATCAGCGTCATCTCGTCGTTCACTGCAACAATCGCCCCGCTGAGGGTGAACGGAGCCGCCGAGATATCCCTGCCGCAGCGCGCGTCCCCCAGATCCGCGTCGCAGCGGCGGCCATAAAGCCGTCCATGCGGCTGGTCGAGCCGGGCGGCGAGACTGCGCAGTTCCACCGTGAAGGCCTGTCCTGCCGTGCGGACCTCGCCCAGCTCCCGCGTCGACAACAGCACATGGTCGCCCGGGCTCTGCCAGTTGACCAGGAAGGTTTCGACGCGGGCGCCGTCATAGCGCCCGAGCGCCAGGTCATCGGCACTGATCGCCGCGTCGGAGAAGGCGCCGGCCACATTGGCGGCGTCGGCCTCCAGCCCGAGACCGGTCTCCACCTCGCTGGCGCGAAAGCCGGTGGCGGCGGAGAACACCGTGCCGGAAAATTCGAGATCATGATCGTGCTCAGTGAAGCCCAGAACCAACCCATCGGTCCGTGTCAGCCGCCAGGCATGGCAGGTAGTGGTCGATGTCTGCTCGAGATGGCTGGCAAGGGCTGCGGGAATGTCTCTCATGGCCGGATCTCCACCAGCGGCACGCTCGGCACCGAGCCGGCCTTGAACGCGGCGAGGCTGATCTCGATGCGGTCGGTGTCAAAGCGCACCGGAATGTCGAATTCGTAGCCGGTGGTGACGATCGCACCGGGCGCCGGAACCGATCCCGGTGCGATCGTGACAAGGCCGGTGGTGTGATCGATAGCGTAGTCGCCCGGGTCGAGCGCCAGGCCGTCGACGGCCAGCACCACGCTGCCCTCGGCCGGCTTCTCGATCCGGCGCGTGGTGGCGCCGCCCGCATCGGCATAGGTCTTGCTGAGTTCGAACAGAACCTTCACCCCGTCGCCCACTCCGATCTGCTGATCGATCGCGGTGACCGCCTGTCCCGACGGGGCCGAGGCATGGTCGACCGGATCGCGGAAGCGGAAGCCGTAAAGCTGGCCGCGCCGCGCCTCGAAGAACGCGGTGAGCTGGTAGAGGTCATCGAGCCCGCGCAGGCCGGTGCCCACATCGTAGCGCCGCCGCGCATCGGCCCAGCGGGCGTTGCGGGTCTCGCCGCCGTTCGACAGCGCGACGATGTCGGTGCGCCATCCGGGCCCGCCGCTCGCTCCAAGCGACAGCCTGAGCGGAAACCGCACTTCGTGAAAGCCATCGGTCATGCCGTTCTCCCTATCTCAGAGGCCGCGCCGGCCGCGGCCGACGGCGCGGGCCAGCATGGCGGTGACCTGGGCCTCGGATTTGGCAAAACTCCGCGCGTCCGGCGTCGTCACGTTGAAGGTCACCTGCACCGGCTGCGCCGACCCGCCGGCAGCGACGCCGAGCCGACCGTCCGGTCCGCGGGCGAGCGGCAGGATCGCCTCCGCCCCCGCCTCGCCCATCAGGCCGACGTCGCCGCCCGGCATCGGAAAGTAGGACGGTGACCCAACCACGCCGCCATCCGCAAAGGCGTGCATCCTTCCCGGCACGCCGCCCCGCGCAAATGGCAGCAGGCGACCGAGGCTGCCGGTCAGGCCAGCGATCGAATTGCTCATCAGCTGATTGAGCGGGCGCGTTCCGGCATCCACCGCAATTCCGACCATGCGGGTTCCGAGCGTTCTGAGCACATCGTCAAGGCCGCGGCCGTCGACGGTCGCCGACTTGAGCGCGCCCGACAAGGCCCCGCCAAAGGCGTCGGCCTTGCGCGTCAGTTCATCGAGCGCCCGGTCGGCGCCATTGAGATCGAGTTCGACGGAGACGTTGAGGTTCGGCTCATCGGTCATCGGAAGGCTCCTTTCGAGCAGGTGCTGCGGATGCGCCGCGCGTGTCCGGATAGAGCGCCATCAGCGCTTCAAGCGAGGTCCGGCTGGTCGCATCCGGCAGGGCGCTAGCACCGGCGAGCGCGTTGAGTTCAGTAAGGCTCAGCCGCCAGAAGGCATCAGGGGGCAGCCGCAGGTGGCCGAGGCCGAAGCGGAGCACGGACGCCCAGGGGAAAAACGTCCGGTCCGGCATCGTCACCTCCCTGCCACCTGCGGCCCGGGAGGGTTTTCGGGCCTGTCCGGAGCCCGGCCCTCCCGATCGGGTGATGATTGTGAAGGCCTTTCTGTCTCGGCTCCGCCGAAGCTCAGCCAGAGCAGTTCGGTGGCGATCCGGGCGAAACCCGCCGCCCCGCCCTCGGTCGACATCTCGGCCACGTCCTCGTCGGTGAGCCGGTTGCCGGCGCCGCGGAGTCCGGCGCCGACGATGCGGATGATGTCGCCTGCCGAGAGCTTTCCGGCCTCGAAGCGCTGCGCCAGTTCGACGAGATCGTCGACGCCGAAGGCGCTTTCGAGCTCGGCCAGCGCGCCAAGCGTCAGGCACAGCAGCCGGGTCTCGCCATCGAATTTCGCCGCGATCTCGCCGCGGCGCCGGTTGGGATGAATGGTCATTGCCGCCTCACACAGCCGCGAAGGCAAGCGCGCCGGCGGATTCGAGCGCGATCTCGAAGGTCATCTCGCCATCGTGCCGGCCGGCATATTCGAGCGCCGTGATCTGGAACGGCCCGGTCACGGTGCCGAAATCCGGGATCGCCACCTGCCAGTCACGAATCTCGCTGGCGAAGAACACGCTCCTGGTCAGCGCGTCGCTGGCCTGGTCCTTGAACAGCCCGCCGCCTGACAGCGACGCCCGCTGCATCCCTGCGCCACCGAGCAGCTCGCGCCAGCGTCCCGCCGATTCCGCATCGGTGATGTCGACAGCCTCGGCGTTGAAGGCCAGCCGCCGGGCGCGCAGTCCGGCGATGGTGACATAACTCCCGCCATCATCGATCTTGATGAGCAGGTCCTTGCCTTTCTGGGCGGTCATGGACGTTTCCTTTCCAACTCTGGATCTTCATTTTCGGAACAGACGGCGATCACGGCTCTGTCACCGCACGGAACCTCAGCCGCACCACATGCAGCCCGCTCCTGGGCGCGCGGCGGCTCGTGCTGCGTTCGTGGCGGAGATTGACCAGCGCCGCGCCGTCAAGCGTCAGATCCGCGTCATGCAGGGCTGCGCGTACCGCATCGGCCAGTTCCACCGCCTGCTTGCGGCCGTTCTGCTTGCTCCAGGCCTCGACCTCGAAACGGTGTTCGCTCGCCGCCTCGTCACCGGTGGAAAAGTCGGAACTCGTGATCTCGCCCAGCACCAGGTAAGGCGGCTCGGCGCGGGTGATCAGCCGGTCGAAGATCCGGCCAACGCCGGTGATAGCCGTCACACCGGGATCGGCGGCAAGGCGGGCTACGACCGCCTGCTGCAATTGATTGGTGCTCATGGCCGGTTCTCCTCGCAGTCGCAGACCAGGTAGCGGCGGCTCTCGTCCGGATCGCGCACGGCGCGGATGACGAGACCGCGGTTGCGATGGACAAAGCGCATGGCGTGGCGAACATCGCTGCGGTAGCGGATGGTGATCCGGTGGGTGACAGGCGCCAGATCCGCACCCGCCACTTCGGCGGAAACAGCGCGCAGAGGCTCGATCCGCGCCCAGAGGGCGGCAATGAACGTCCAGTCTCCGGCAATGCCACCCTGCCCGTCGTCCGTTTCCGGCGGCGTTTCCAGAGTGAGCCGGGCATTCAGCCGCCCGGGATCGACAAACATCGCGGTCATCACAGCGCCCGCCGCCGCCAGGGCGCGATCAGCCGGTCATAGCCGGGCGGGATCGCGGCGGGCTGCATGTCCGGCGTCACTGCGCCGCGGAATTCATACAGATAGGCGGCATGGACCAGCACCGCCCGCTTGAGTTCCGGCGGCACCTCGGCGCCCGACCCGAAGCCTGCGGTGAATTCGATCTCGATGCCGTTGATTGGCTGGCCCGGCCTCTGGCGTTCTCGGATCACGAGCCGCGCCGGATGCGCTGTGCCATCGAGCACCAGACCCGACAGGTCGAGGTTCTGCTCCACCCCGTCGGCGTCATAAAGCAGAATCGCATCAATGGTTTGCACCGGTGTCCTGAGCAACTGAATCACCCCGCCACGCGGCCAGTCGTCGAGAGCCAAGCGATAGCCCTGGCTGATCAGCGCCACGCCGGTGACCGCTTCGAGATGGGCGCGGGCAACGCGGATCAGGCCCTCGAGCAAGGTGTCCTCATCGCTGGCATCAATGCGCAGATGCGCCTTCAGCTCGGCAAGCGTCACCGGTTCCGCCAGCGGCGGATCGGTTGAAATCAGGGTCATGGCTGTCTCCGGGGTGGGGTCGTGTCGGGGGTTCAAGTCCCTCCCCCGGCAACCGGGAGAGGGTTTTTGCAGGGAGGACCTGAAGATCGGTCAGGCGGCGAATTTCAGCAGCTTGATCGCCTCGAAATTCTGCACCCCGCCGCCGACGCGCTTGGTGGTGTA
This sequence comes from Hoeflea sp., assembly GCA_020637795.1. Taxonomy (GTDB): domain Bacteria; phylum Pseudomonadota; class Alphaproteobacteria; order Rhizobiales; family Rhizobiaceae; genus Hoeflea. The sequence continues at coordinate 332,253 of JACKJT010000001.1, forward strand.
GAACAGCACGTAGGGCTTGGCCGAATAGGGATCGCGCAGGATGCGCACGCCGGTCCGGTCGACCACCAGGTAGCCGCGGCGGAAGTCGCCGAAGGCGAGCGCCAGCGCGTTGGCCGCCACGTCCGGCATGTCCTCGGCCTCGACCACCGGAAAGCCCATCAGCGAGGCGGCCTGGCCGGCGCCCGCCGGCGGCATCCAGAGATAATTGCCGTCGGCATCCTTGAACTTGCGGATCTGCGCCTGCGTCTTGCGGTTCATCACGAACCGCCCGTTCTGCCGGTGCCCGGCCTTCAGCGCATAGATCAGCTCGACCAGCCGGTCGGACGGATCGGTGCCGAACGCGCCGGCAGCACCCGTGGCGACGAAGCCGAGATTGCCCCAGCTCCAGCTGTCATCGGCGACGCTCGGGTAATCGAGGAACCCGCGCGGCTTGTTGACCCCGTCGCCGGCCACGAAGGCAGCGCCCTCCTGCTCGGCAAACGCCGCCTCGACTTCGCTGGCGATCCAGCCCTCGATGTCGACCGCGCTGTCCTCGATCAGCGAGGCGGTGGCGGCCGGCATGGCGTAGAGCTCCATGGTCGGAAACTGCAGTTCGGCGAGCTGCGGCGCGTCCGTCTGCGGCCGGGCGTCGGTCTCGCCGACCCAGCCGGTGGCCATGCCGTTCAGGGCAAACGGCTTCTTCAGCACCGCGCCGGAAACCTGCCGCACCGTGGCGATCGAGCGGATCGGCGACAGCTCGGAGAGCCGCCGGCCGATCTCGCTGTCGAGCTCGTCGGGCACCAGGTAGCCGCCATCGGGATCGGAACCCGCCGACATGGCCTTGAGTTCGCTCTGGCGCAGCGCCGCCTCGTCGCCGCGGCGGACATAGGCGTCGAAGGCCTGGCGCACGGCGGACGGCTGGGCGGGCCCACGCCCGAGATCGGGCCGCGCGCGCTTGACCAGCAGCGCGTCGAGCGTGCGTTTCTGCTCGTCGAGCGCCAGGTCGATGCGGGCCATCTTTTCTTCGGTGATGACGTCGGCGCTGCCGCGGCGTTCGATCTCGCTCAGCCGCTCGTCGTTGGATTGCCGGTAGTGCTCGAAGGCGGACATGAAATCCTCGAAGGCGGCGGAAACGTCGGCGTCGACGTTCTTGGTTTCGGGCGCGCGCCCGTTCCTGATGTTGGGGGTCATGCTGTGTCCTTTCAGATGATCGGGTTTGTCGGGTGAAGCGGAACCAGAAAGCGCGCCGGTCAGGGCGCGGAGTTTCAGTTCCAGGCGTTTGAGATCCTCCGGGCCGGCATCCCGCCTGTCCGAAAGCGCGCCGTAGCCGCGGGCGATCAGCCCGCGCGCCTGGCGTCTGCTCAGCCCCGCATCCCGCGTGAGCCGGCGTTCGAGGTCGCGCTCTGTCAGCGGCGCGAGTGCTGATGCCGCCTTGACCGCGGTCACCCGCGCGCCCGGCTGCATCGGAAATGTCACCACCGAGATCTCCCAGAGATCGGCACTCAGGATCCTGCGCACCCCGGCCCGCTTCTCGTTGCGGGCGCGCAGCGTCTGGAAGCCGATCGACAGCCCGTCGAGCGCGCCGGATTTCATCAGCTCGTGCACCTCGCGGGCGCGGGCCACGCCGAGCGACAGCTTGCCCTCGACATGCAGGCCGCGCTCGTCCTCGCGGATCGACAGCCAGCGGCCGATCGGCTGGTCCGGGTCGTGCTGGTAGAGCATGCGCACGTCGGATGCCCCCCGGCGCTTCAATGAGGCGGCAAAGGCGCCGGGCTCGATCACGTCACGGCCGAGATCGACCGCGCCGAACAGGCTGGCATAGCCGGAAAAGCTGCCGTCGCCGCTCACATCCTCCAGCGCCAGATCGACGCGCTTGTGCTGCCGTGCGGGGTTTCCGTACGTTGTCATGGTGATGTCCTTGCTGGTGTCGAATTGGGTTCGATAAGGCTCCAGGCTCAGGGCCTGGGGCCGCGCCCGGTCCGGTCGGCAATGCGGGCGAGCGCGCCGAGCACCCACCAGGCGGTCATGCTGGCGGCCGCCGATCCGGTAAGCAGGGTTTCGGCCGGCGAGAGCATGTGGCTCACGCCCATCCACTGCGCCAGCGCCACGCCGGCGGGGCCGCCGAAGACGAGACCCGAGACGATACCGGCCACGGCGCGGGCCATCGCCTCGCGCGTTCCCCTGGGCATCATGTAGGCGAGCGAGACCAGCGCACCGGCCAGCGCGCCGGCGATGCGCGTGGCCAGCATCGCGGGATCGGGATCGATATTGGGCATCGCTTCACCTCCGCCGTTGACGGTCCATTCCGCTTCACAGATTGATTCATCTGGCTGCCGGACTGAATCCGGTTCAGCCCGCAACATCTTGATATCCCACGGCTTCCCGCTTTTCCGCGTCGGTGAGGAAATCGGCGGCGCCGAGCCGGGCCCAGAGCGCGTCGCGCTCGGCCGAAAGCCCCGGCAGCCGGTCGGCGTCGTAGTCGATCTTCAGTCCCGCGCCGTAGACCGGCTGCAGCCAGGCGGTCAGCGCGGCGGCCGTGCGGGCCACCAGCGGCAGCACGGTCAGGCGGCAGAAGGCGCGGTTGGCCTCCTGGTAATTGGCGTAGGTCAGGTCGCCGGGGATGCCCAGAAGCATCGGCGGCACCCCAAGCGCTAAGGCAATGTCGCGGGCCGCCCCGTTCCTCGCCTCGATGAAATCCATGTCGCGCGGCGTCAGTCCCATCGCCTTCCAGTCGAGCCCGCCCTCGAGCAGCATCGGCCGCCCGGCCCGCCGCGCGCCCTGGTAGCCGTCCTCGAGCTCGGCCTTCAGCCGCTCGTACTGCTCGGGCGTCAGGTTGCCGCCTTCCTTGGGCTGGTAGACCAGCGCGCCCGACGGCCGGGCGGAATTGTCCAGAAGCGCCTTGTTCCAGCTCATCGCCGCATTGTGCAGGTCGAGCGCCATCAGCGCTGCTTCCAGCGGCGCGAAACCCAGATGATCGTCGAGCGGATGAAACAGTTTCAGATGCAGCAGTCCCGGCCCCTCTTCCGGGCTGGCGGCAAAGCGCTGCCGCCTGCCGCCCGAGTGGTGCTCATAGGCGACCGGCCAGCCGTTCGGCCCCTCGATCACCCGCATCCGGTCGGGCCTGAGCAATTGCAGCCCGGCAATGCGGCCGCCCGCACTCACAGGATTGATCCAGCCATTACCCGAGAGAACCAGGTGACCGTAAAGCGTCTCGAAAAACCCGTCGCCGGCGCCGTTCGGATCGGGCCGATTGAGCAGATCCAGCACCGGATGCCGCTCCTGCTCGCGGCCGCCGTCGAACACCACCCAGGGCACCGAGGCCGCGGCCTCGGCGATCATCCGCGTTGCCCGGTGCGCCACCGGGTTGCGCATGAAGCCTTCGCGGGCGATCGCCGCGTAGGAGCGCCCGCTCCAGCTCGCGCCCGCGTCACCCGACAGCGCCGCAATGGCGCCGGGCAGCCAGTTCTTGGCGGCGGGTGCTGTCCTGGCCTTGCCCCGCGTGAAGGGAAGCCTCAATCCGAATGCCATGGTCAGATCCTTTCAAGATCGAAAAGCAAAACACTGCCTGCGTTTCGCTGCGGCCGCCCCACACCTCCGTCACCCCGGACCAGATCCGGCATGACGGAACTTGGGGCCGGCTGCAGCGCTTTCCTCTCCCCCCGTGGGAGAGGATAGCAAGTCCGCATGAGGCAAAGCCGAATGCTTGGACGCGCTTGGTGAGGGGCGATTGCCCCGATCCGGCATGACGGGACTCATTGAGCCCACCGCCCCGCTCACAGATGCCGCACCTGCGGTTCACTCCTGCGCCCCAGCAGCAATTCGGTCAGCCCCCAGACCAGCGCGTCGAGCCGGTCGGGAGAGCGTCCGGACGACAATCCGTCCGGCCCGAAATCGCACATCTGGTCCTCCAGCGCCGCGAAGTGGCCGGCGTGGACCACCCGGCCCTGCTCGTAGAGGGCCGCCACCGGTTCGGCGCGCAGCCATTTGCCGCGCGTCGCCCGCACGGTCCTGACCGGCAGCGTCGGCTCGACGGTCCTCAGAACACTCGTCACCATGTCGCCTCCCTGGTTGATCTCGGCCACCACGCAATCGGCGTCGAAACGGCGGTAAAGCCGCGCCGCAGCTTCGGCCCAGCGGGTCGGGCTTGCGCCCTCGACCGAACCGTCGGCCAGCACCACCGCGCGGCCCTCCGCATCGAGGCCGATGGCGACGATGCCGCAGCAGGAATGTCTGGCCTCGCCCGAGGCCGGCGGATCGACCGCCACGACGATGCGGGCGAGCGGCGCGTGGCTGCGCACCACCAGCGCCTCGATCTGGTCGCGCCGCCACAGCCCGTCCTCGCGGTCGGCGATCAGCTCGCCGTCGAGCTCCTGCCGTCCCAGCCTTGTGCCGCCGTAGCGTGCCCGGATCGTCTCGAGAAATCCCGCGGCCAGGTTCGCCGCATTGTCCTCGGTGCGGATCCGCGTCACCCGCGTCGCCTTGTCTTTCACCAGCGCCAGCATCAAGGGCGTCGCCCTCGGCGTCGTCGTCACCAGCTGACGCGGGTGCTGCCCGAGCCTCAGCGCAAATTGCAGCATGTCCCAGGTCTCGCGGCTATGCCGCCATTTGCCGAGCTCGTCGCACCAGGCGAGATCGAATTGCGGGCCGCGCAGGCTCTCGGGATCTTCGGACGAAAACATCTGCGCCACCGCGCCCGAGGGCCAGACCAGCCGGCGCCGCGTCGCCTCAAACGTCGGACGCTCGGCCCGCGCAATCCCCAAGATTCCGGAAATGCCGTCGACCATCACCTCGCGCGCATCGCCGAAACTCTCGGCCACCAGCGCGATGCGGCCATCGCGCCCGAGCCCCGGCAGGTCGCCGGTGGCGAGCGCATGCACCCATTCGGCCCCGGCCCGGGTCTTGCCAGAGCCGCGCCCACCCATCATCAGCCAGGTCCGCCAATCACCTTCGGGCGGCAATTGTTCCGGCCGCGCCGTCAACGCCCAGTCATGGGCATGGGCGATGAGCGCCCGGTCGTCGAACCGGGCGATGTGGGCGGCGAGCAGCTTCGTCAGGTTCAGCCGTTCGTTCGCGTCAGCCGGATGAGCCAGACCCGCCAGACCGGCCGGATCGGCCAAATCAGCCAGATCAGCCAGATCAGAAACCGATTCACCCGTCTGGCCCAACATGTTGTTATCCTTCACGTCCTCGCGGCGGCCCGGTTCCGCTGCCGCCTCGTACCGCAGCCCCCGGTCCGGCGGATCCACCTCAACCTGCTGCCTGTCCGACCGATCAGCCTCATCCTGACGCGTGACCGCTTCAGACTCATCGCCTGTCCCGGTGCCGGCCACAGGCTCCGGCGTCACCGCCGGCCGCCGCGGTTTCGGCCCCGGCGCATATTCGAGCAGCGCGGGCACCCGCCGCCGCCGCCGCGCAGGCCTTGTCCACACACCGCATTTCAGCGCCACTGCGAAATCCCGGATACCCATGCCCGGCCTCCTGCCGCCTCGCGCCTCGATGAAGCTTTTTCCGCCGGTCGGGCTACCACTGCCAGAACCCGCCCCGCCGAAACTGAACGCCCCCCGGGTTTCCCGGCACACTCTCTCCCCCGTCATCCCGGCCCCCGCGCAGGGATCCAGCCACCGCGCGTCCGCGCGGTGAGAGACTCACATCCACGGCGCATCCTGCGAAGGGTCTCCCGGCTCGCGGACACTCGCCTGCCGGATGCCGGAGGCAACGACGGCGCTCCGCTTGTCTCGATCAAGCCCGGCATGACGGGCCGAGAGACACTGCCAAAGGCGGCTGCGGCGTTTGCCTCGCGCGCAGCGCATCCAACGCTTCACCTCGTTTCAGCCTCGGTCCGATCTGAAAAACCCTCTGCGACGTTTTCGCCGTCGGACATCTCCACCGCGCCCTCGCCACGCTCCGCTGCATCACCAAGCTCCGCCGCCTCACTGGCGTCCTCCGGCCCGGCTGCCCGCTCAACCGCCAGCCGCTCGGCGGCGGCGAGAATGAGCTGCCGCACCGTCTGCCGCAGCTGCTCGCGCTCCCCGGGCCCAAGTCGCTGACCGGCCGCGCGGGCCTGGTCCTCGGCGATCAGCCGTTCCATCTGGTCGATCTTCTCGAGCGTGCGGGCGATCAGCGCCACCTGGTCGACTGCCGCCTTGCCCTCAAGCCCGTCCTCGCCAAGCCGGCCCGCCTCGCGGTCGAGGACAGCGCGCATCCGGGCGAGCATGGCGCGGGTGCTCTCGGCCGAGAGCTTCGCCGCCGCGCCCTCCGGCGCAGGTCCTGTATCCGCCGCCCCCGCCGCTGCGACCTGCGCACCCGTCGCGGCCACCGCCGCCCCGGGCTGCAGACCGGTCGCGTCCATCGCCGCGTCGCTGTCTTCATCCCCGGCCGCGTCGCCGGGTCCCTGGTCCACGGGCAGCGCCGACTGCTTGATCTCGAACGGCTCGAGCGCCATGAGCAGATCGATCAGCCGGTCGACCAGCGCCGCCTCGCCCGCAGAAAACGGGTCGCCTGCCGAAAGAGCATCGGCAGCGGACAGCCCCAGCCGCCCGGCGGCCGTAAAAGCCTCGGTCATCACACGCCTCGCAAGATCCGGAAATTCCGGCCGCGCCGCCAGGCGCCGGCCACCAAAAAAGCGCCCCGGAAAACCGAAGGCGCCTCGCACATTCATCCAATTCTCAAACCGGCGCACCCGCAGGCGCCACCGGCCTCGCCGCCGCACCGCCATCGGCGCAGTTCTGTGACGATGACATAACCCTAGCAGAGGACCGTAACGGGATCAAGGATTATTTTCCTATAATTGCATTTGTTTGCCCGCTGAGTAGGTGGTACCGTGGCTAACGCCGGCTTCGTATTGCGCGAATTTTCTTGAAGGAATCTCCGGCGAGAAGGGGCTGGCAATCGTAATTTTCGCTTATTTTGACGAAAGCGCCGAACAGACAGTTGGGCAGGGTGTGCTCACTGTGGCGGGATATGTGTTTGAAGAAGAAGGGCTTCGCGGGCTAGAGAACGCGTGGGCGGACTTGCTTCGGAAGTACCGTCTGCCGTATTTCCACATGACAGAATGCAATGTGGACGATCCGCTGCCTCCGGATAATGTGTTTTGCGGACTCACAAAACCCCAGCGCATTCAAGCTGCAAAAGATGCAATTGCTATTGCCCGAAAGTATCCGCTTCACGGAGCGGCATACGTGGTGTGGCAGGAAGAGTACCGCGAAATTCTAGAAGATGAAGGCTTCGCTTGTGACGCCTATAGTTTCCTTTTGTGGAGCGCTTTGCTTCAAGTGTCTAAGTGGTGCGTCGCTAACCATCCAACCCAATCTTTATCCCTCTTCTTTGAGCAAGGTTACAAGTCGCAATCTAGAGCTGACGGACTGCTCCAGTTCGTGATTCAGGACGATATCGTTTGGCGGAAAAAAGGCCGCCCGTCGGCAATCGGCCACTCGTTTTTTGACAAGGACACTTCGTATCCCGGTCAGGCCGCAGATCTTCTTGCGTGGCACGTGAGAAAAGCAAACGCAAACCTCTCGGTAGGCAAACCAGTCAGAAAAGATAGCTCCGCTCTGTTTGATGGACGCATCATCAAGACCGTGCATTACCCAAGGGAGCGACTTTTGGATATCAGGGATCATTTTGTTCAGAAATCGGGTAGCCTAGAACGTGCGGCTCAGATCCTGTTTACGCCTATTGACCCTTTCCTAAACGACGAGAAAAAACCTCCTCAATAGCCGATTCAAACGACCCTACCCTCGCGCCTCCTATAAGCTCCCGACCGACCGCAAAAAACCGCTCGGATTCCTCTCATTGAATATTCTTTGCAGCCTTTTCACCGGCTGGCTTTCAGACGCGGATGGACTCCGCGATGCTCAAAACTACCAATCAGGAAGCGTTTCCAATTGAAGCAGAAATTCCCGGAAAATTGCAGCCACTTAAAAGCGCTCCTAAATACAGGTTCTCCAACGCAAGCTCACAGCCCCCAAGATTTCTTGTTAGTCCCTGTTAGCTCTGTTATCCTGCCCGCATGAAACACGAACCGATGAAGACCCTCACCATCTCGCTTTCCGCGCAGCAGATCGCGCGGCTGCACCAGGCCGTTGCGTCCGGGGCCTATGCCTCCAACAGCGAGGTGATGCGCGATGCGCTGCGGCTGTGGGAGCAGCATCAGGAACTTCGCGCGCTCGAACTCAACAGGCTGAAGCGCGCTTATGACGAGGGGATGGCCAGCGGCGAAGGCCGCGCGGTCGATGCCGGATCGCTTCTCGCCGAACTGAAGGCGGAGCGCCGTGGCTGAGGCCCGGCTCAGCCCCCGGGCCGAGCAGGATATCCGCGACATCTGGCGCAACATCGCCATCGACAATGAACCGGCGGCGGACGCCGTGCTGCGGCGCATGCTGGAGAAGGTCGACCTCGCCGCGACGCAGCCGAACATGGGGGTGGCGCGCCCGGAATTGAGCCCAACGGCCCGTATCCTGATCGAAGGCAACTACATCCTGGTTTACGAGCCCATGCCCTATGGCATCCTTGTCGTTGCCATTGTCTATGGTGGACGCGATCCAGAGAGCTGGATTTAGTAGCGGGACTCCCCCCCTAATGCCTCAAATCCCCGGCGATCCGCATCGCTTCATCGATCTCGTCGCGCAACACCGCGAGGTCGCCCTTGGCGAGGCCGAGCGTCAGCTGGCCGCCGCCCTCAAGTTCCAGCGCCAAGGCCAGCTCGCCCGACGCGTTCATGGCGAGGCCCATCGTGGTGGTCTTGAGCACCTGGAAATTCGGCCAGTCCTCCTCCGGCAGGCTCGACATCACCTGGCCGAGATGACTTGCGAGCGCGGTGATCGTCGCCGGCACGATCCTGGCGTCGAGCTCGATGCCGACTTTGCCGCCACCCGCCGCGCCGAAGGCAAGCGCCACCGTCCGGTCCTGCGGCCTTGCCTCTCCGGCGAGAAGGATTTCGAGTTTCGGCGGCGTGTCGGTTGTGTCTGCCACGGTGCATGTCTCCTCAATTCCGGGCCTACAGCGCCGCGCATCCATTTGGATGCGCAAAGGACGCTGTAGCACTTTGAAATAATGCATGTTCGTTATCGCTCAATTGAATCCAATTGAGCGCGACATGCATTGGCCTGGCAGCCTTCTAAGTGGGGGCGGCCGGCGTCTACGCAAGCGCCTGACCTGCACCCATCGCTTCACGCGACAAAAAAACCGCCAGGGAGATGGCTCCCCGGCGGTTTGTATCGTGCTTCAGCTGGAGGATGAAGAACGTGTTGCTCTAGGCGATGGCGACGATGCCGAGCACGGCAAGCAGGAACAGGATCAGCACCAGGCCGATCAGGAACTTCGCGCCGGTCAGCGCTGCGCCGGACAGACGCCCGAAGCCCAGCAGGCCGGCGACGGCGGCGACAATAAGCAAAATCAGGATCCACTGGATCATGGAACAACCCTCCGTTTCATTTCACGAAGGCTCAACGCCGGCCTCGGCAAAAGGTTCCCGCCGCCGGCCGCCGGTGCCTGTCGTCGACGCCGCCGCACCGGCCGGCAGCGTGCTCAAGGCCTCGAAAAGCCGGAGCACGGATCACAGGGACAGGCCGGTTCAGGGAACCGCCACCGTCCCCCCGATCGGCAGCACCCTTGCCTTGACGCCCATCTCGCGCCCGGCATGGCGGAACCGGTGCACGGTATCGCTCGGCCGCTCCGGCGAGAGCTTGAAGGTGCCCCAGTGGATCCCGATCGCCAGGCGCGCGCCCACCTCGCGCGCGATCCGGACCGCTTCCTCGGGATTGACATGCATGTCGGCCACCAGCTCGCGCGGTTCATAGGCGCCGATCGGCACCAGCACCAGGTCGACCGGGCCGTGCGACCTGCCGATCTGCCTGAATGCGGGCCCGTAGCCGGTGTCGCCGATGAACAGGATCTTCTTGCGTCCGTCGGTTATCACCCAGGAAAAGGCGTCGCCGCTCTTGAGCGCGGTAAGATTGCGCCTGGTCTCGTGGTGGGCGCGTTCGGCGGTGATCGTCAGGCCCTGGAATTGCATCGGCGCCCCGAGGCGCGGGCGGATGATGCGCACGGAGCCGGCCTGCTGCACGAACCCCGCCACGCCCGGAGGGACAAGGACCTCCAGCTTCGGAAACCGCCGCGCCAGCGCGGTCATCGTCGGCAGGTGAAGATGGTCATAATCGCCATGCGACAGGACAACCGCGTCGATCTCCGGCAGGTCATCGACGCGTATGGGCATGTCCACGAGCCTTTGCGGCAAGGGGCTGATGGTCGACGGCTTGGGTTCGAGCACCGGATCGGTGAGGAGGCACCGCCCGCCGATATAGATGATGGCCGAGGAATGGCCGAGCCAGGTCACGGCCGGCCGGTCGCCGCTGCAGGCCTGGCTCACCCGAGTGGCGGCGGCGGTCGCGATTTCGGCCGCATCGCCCACGCCCCAGTGGTAGCTGCCAAGGGCAATATTGACATGATGCTGGGCCAGCCCAAGGACCCTGACGGGCGCGGCTGCCAACTCGCTGCGGCGCTCGCCCGGCCCCTGCCCGGTCCCGGACGCGGTGCACCCGACGAGCAGCGCGGGCAGCACCAGCATGGCGGCCAGCATCTTGCACATTCGCCATGCGAGCGGACTTGCCGCCCGGTCCACCGGTGAACTCAATACACAACTCCGTCCCGGTCCCGCACCGTCACAGGTGCCGGAATGTTCAGTTCGCAGCGATCCGGGCCCGGGTATCGGCCGGATTTCCCATTCGGATCTTTCGGCGCCAATCTGCGGTCATTTTGCTGTCAGATCAAGCTCAATCGCGCCCTGTCCATCACCCGGCAAACATCGGGCTGTTGCCGTCGCCGCCATGCCGCTGCCGGCGGAAGAAGCGGCGCTGCGGCTCCGGGATCAGGGCTCCTCGCCGGGCCAGTCGACCAGGTAGTCCTCGAAATCCTCGACATCGATGCCGGCCTCGCTCACCGTGCGGCCGCGCACCGAGACGCCGGCCTCGTGCACGGTTTCGGGATCGCCCGAGACCAGCGGATGCCACCAGTAGAGATCGGCGCCCTCGGCCACCAGCCGGTAGCCGCAGGTCGGCGGCAGCCAGGTGATGGTGTCGACCTGCGCCGGCGTCAGCCCGATGCAGTCAGGCACGGTCGCCTGGCGGTTTTCATAGTCCTTGCAGCGGCAGGAATGGCCGTCGAGCAGGCGGCAGGCAATGGAAGTCCAGGCAATCTCGCCGGTGTCCCAGTCCTCGAGCTTGTTCAGACAGCAGCGGCCGCAGCCGTCGCACAGGCTTTCCCATTCGGCCCTGGTCATCTGGGACAGCGTCTTGGCTTTCCAGAACGGCGTGGCGTCCATGAGCGGCTTCCTTTTTGTCATATCGACGCGCGTGCAGGCGCGCTGGCGGCTTGTCCTTTGACTGAAAATGCGCCAAAAGCATAGGCCACAGGGGGCAAAAACTGTGGTGACATCATGCACCGCGGGAACAGCAACGCGCGACGATGCAGGTCGCCAACGCCCGCAATGGACCAAGACCCGTGCAAGACCCGTTCAACCAGGAAAACCGGCCGCGCAAGCGCTCCAACATCCTTCTCCGCATTGATTCCTGGATCGATTCGTCGATCTGGAACGCCGGTTTCCGCGTCGGCGAGATCTGGGAGGAGATCACCATCTTCTTCCGCCGCTTCCGCACCCGCGGGGTCTGGAAGGCGGTGTTCGAGATCGCCGGCGAAGGCATGAACGCCGGCACCGCGGGCTTCGTGCTGCTTCTGGCGCTGGCATTGCCGGCATTCGAGGAAACGGCGGGCAACTGGCGGGCGCGCGACGATTTCGCCGTCACCTTCCTCGACCGCTACGGCAACGAGATCGGTCATCGCGGCATCATCCACGAGGATTCGGCGCCCGTCGACCAGCTGCCCGATCATTTCGTCAAGGCGGTGCTGGCGACCGAGGACCGGCGCTTCTTCGAGCATTTCGGCATCGATTTTTTGGGCCTTGCCCGCGCCATGACCGAGAACGTCAAGGCCAATTCGGTGGTCCAGGGCGGCTCCACCATTACCCAGCAGCTGGCGAAAAACCTGTTTCTGACCAACGAGCGGACGCTCGAGCGCAAGGTCAAGGAGGCGTTTCTCGCCTTCTGGCTCGAGGCCAACCTGTCGAAAAAGGAAATCCTGCGGCTCTATCTCGACCGCGCCTATATGGGCGGCGGCACCTTCGGGGCGGCGGCGGCGGCGCAGTTCTATTTCGGCAAGGACATCACCGAGGTCTCGATCGCCGAAGCGGCGATGCTCGCAGGCCTGTTCAAGGCCCCTGCCCGCTACGCGCCGCACATCAATCTGCCGGCGGCGCGGGCGCGCGCCAACGAGGTGCTGTCGAACCTGGTCCAGGGCAATCTGATGACCGAGGGCCAGGTCATCGGCGCGCGGCGCAATCCGGCCAGCGTGATTGACCGCGGCGATCACGAGGCGCCCGATTATTTCCTCGACTGGGCGTTTGACGAGGTCAAGCGGATTGCCGCCAAGTTCGACCAGCATTCGCTGATCGTGCGCACAACAATCGATCCGGGCATGCAGGAAGCCGCCGACGCAGCGGTGGAAGCCGGTCTTCGCCAGTATGGCGACCAGTACCGCGCCAGCCAGGCAGCATTGGTGCTGATCGAGAATGGCGGCGCCGTGCGCGCCATGGTCGGCGGCCGCGACTATGGCGAAAGCCAGTTCAACCGCGCCAGCCGCGCGCTCAGGCAGCCCGGCTCCTCGTTCAAGATCTACACCTATTCGCTGGCCATGGAAAAAGGCATGAGGCCGGACAGTCCGATCGTCGATGCGCCGATCCACTGGGGCAACTGGAACCCGCACAATTATTCCGGCGGCTATTCCGGCCGCATCGACATCAAGACCGCGCTGGCGCGGTCGATCAACACCATCCCCGTACGGCTCGCCAAGGAGCGGCTCGGCGAGGACCCGATCGGCCAGATCATGGCGCAGGCGAAGAAATTCGGCGTCGAGACGCCGATCCGCCGCGACGTCACCATTCCCATCGGCACCTCGGAAGTCACCGTGCTCGACCAGGCCACGGCCTACGCGGTGTTTCCGACCGGCGGCTACCAGTCGCGCCGCCACGGCATCGCGCAGATCATGAACTACGATGGCGACGTGCTCTACGACTTCCAGCGCGACGAGCCGCCCGCCGAGCGGGTGTTGTCGGAAACCGCCGGCGCCTACATGAACCAGATGCTGACGCGGGTTCCCTATGTCGGAACGGCGCGGCGCGCCGCCGTCGACGGCGTACTGACCGGCGGCAAGACCGGCACCACCCAGGCCTATCGCGATGCCTGGTTCTGCGGATTTACCGGCAATTTCACCGCCGCAGTCTGGTTCGGCAATGACGACTACACCTCGTCGAACCGGATGACCGGCGGTTCGCTTCCGGCCATGACCTTCAAGCGGGTGATGGATTACGCCCACCAGGGCATCGAGCTGAGGGCCATTCCCGGCGTCGACAACCCGTTCCCGGAACCCAAGTCCGCGCCACAGGTCGCCAGATCGGCCACCGACGAGAACGGCAACCCCGTGCCGGCGCGGCAGCGCTCGCGCTCGCTCAACCGGGACACCACCGAAGTTCTGCGCGGGTTGGTGGAGAAGCTCAACAGCGCCATTCCGCTTGGCGCGCCCGAGCGGCTGGCCGCCGTCAGCGACCAGCCGGAACTGATGCCGGCCACCGCCGAGCAATGATCGGCGGCAACGGGATGGGGCAGTCGTGCATATCCCTATCTTTTCGAAACGGGTGACTGGTTATTGGCGCGGTATTGTGCTTTTTCGTCACGCGCGGTGCGGTTTGCGCGCCCGACCTCATTCCCCGGCGTGGCCGCGGCCACGCACCCGATCTGACGAAGGAAGCCAAGCCACGTGTTTCGTCTGCCTGCCCTGGTTGCTCTGACGCTGGCGATCGCTTTTGGCGGTGGCGCCTGGTCGGCGTCGTGGATGCTCAAGGCCACCTCCGGCTTCGGCGCCATCACGCTCGGATCGTGGAGCGCCTATCCCGACCTGCAGACGGTCGACGCCGATCCCTTTGCCAAGGCGCACCGCGCCGGCGACGGCAAGATCCTGCTCGGCCGCGCCGAAGGCCTGGTGTTCACCGCCCGGAGCGATGAATCCGGCGCGGCGCTGTCGGGACGATGCAGCTATGAAATCTCCGGGTCGACACCGCCGGCGCGGTTCTGGACCCTCCGGGTCACGGACGCCGACGGCATGCCGCTTGACGCGCCCGAGCGGGTTCCCGTCAGCCTGAATTCCTGGACCACGCTGCGCAACGTCGACGGCACCTTCCGCATCCGGCTCGGCGCCGCCCCGGAGCCCGGCAACTGGATCTGGCTCGATTCGCCCGGCGATGTCGGTTTCGTGCTGACGCTGATCGACACGCCGACAGCCGCCTCGGTCAGCATGGTCGAACTCGACATGCCGAAAATCGCGCTTATCGGGTGCGCCGATGCGTAGCGCCCTGCTGGCCATCGTGATCGGCCTTGTCGGGGCGGCGATCATCCATATCGTCATCATCCTGGCGCTGCCGATGTGGACGGGCAAGGATGCATGGACCCGTGTCAGGATGCTTGGCGCGATGAACCGGTTCTATTCGCTCGCCAACGAGCCCAACACCACGGGCCTCTACAACGAGGATCCGCATATCCGCAGCGCTGTCTGCCGGTTCGACATTTCCGACGGGCCGGTGCGGATCATCGCCTCGGGCGACGTGCCGATCTGGACCGTGTCGGCCTATGACGTTTCATCGAACGAAACCTATTCGATGAATGACCGCTCGGCGATCGGCACCGGCGTCAACATTACCTTCGTCACCCCGACCCAGATGCTGCAGTTGCGCCGCGTCATGCCGCGGGCGCTGGAACGGGCGGTGCTGGTGGAACTCGGCCAGCCCCAGGGCTACGTTGTCCTGCGCGCCGTAGCGCCGACCCCGAGCCAGCAACCGGCAGCACGGTCTTTTCTCGACACAGCGGTGTGCACGCGGATCACCATCGATCCGGCCTGACGGCTATACCATCGGCGTGAGCTGACCACGGCGCTCAGCCGCGCCCTGCAATCCCGGTCAGGGAAGTCTCAGCAAGACGGGCAGATATCCCGCGGCCTGAAGAAGTGCCACGCCTTTGACGATCGGAATAAGCGCCAGAAAGTAGAGCGAATCCCCAAAGGCGCGCAAAAGCACCTGGGGCGAAAAGGTGATCTCCGAGGGAGTGTGGTAGAGCCTGACGTTCGGCCAGAACTGCGGCGTGCTGCTCTCGTAGGCCGGGTAATCGTCGGCAAACTGGGTTCGCAGGAACGCGGCCTCCTTTTTCGCCGTGATCGAGAACACCAGATAGCTCATGCCGGCCAGGAAAAGCGCGACCACGATCGAGCCGAACACCAGGCCGACCCCGAAGACGCCGATCGTCGAGAACAGGTAGAGCGGGTTGCGGGTCACCGAGTAGGGACCCGCCATGACCAGTTCCGAGTTCTTGCGCGTGCCGACGTAAAGCGTGCTCCACAGCCTGCCGAACATGCAGACCAGAATGAAGATCACCCCGGCTGTTTCGAAGGCGGCGCGCAGCAGGGAGGCATCATCCCACTTCGGCCCGGCGACAAACAGCAGGGCAATCGCAGCGGCCGCGAGGAACTTGACAATCACCTGCCGCCTTCTCTGGTTGAAGGGCTGCAGTGGGGTTGAATCCGTCATGGGGGAATCCTGAATAAAGGCTCGAGTTGTGTGGCGTCTCGCTTTTGCGACACCTGAGCTTCAATGGCAACCGGATTACGGTTTGTCCGACGGTGAATTAAGACGAAAGAACCGCTCATAGGCCTGGCCGGCGCGACGGTCGATGGCCGTCTGGTCCAGCGGCGGTTCGCGGCCGATGACACGGCGGATCTGGAGATCCCCGACCAGAAGGCTGAGATAGAGGACGACCGCCTCGCCGGTGTGGTCGAAGGCGAGCGCCCCTTCCCGTCTGGCGCGCTCCAGAACCGCGCCGATCAGCGGCGCGATCGTCTCCCTGCCCCGCTCCGAAATCGCCGCCCCGAGTTCGCCGGTGGGATCGGCCGCGGCGGCGCGGTTGAGCTGGATGGCGCGCGGGCTGACCAGCAGCGCCAGCAGGCGCGGACCCAAAGCCTCGAGGATTTCAAGCGGCGGCCTGTCGCCGGCCAGGCCGTCTTCCAGCAATTGCCTGACCTGTTCGGCGTTGCGCACGACCAGCGCCTTGAACAGGCCGGTCTTGTCGCCATACCAGTTGTACAGGGTCTCGTTCGACGCCCGCGCCGCCCTGGCGATCGCCAGCATCGAGGTTCCGGCATAGCCCCTGGCTTCCAGCACCGCGTAAGCCGCCTCTTCGATCTTCTCCTGACGGGACGCCTTGTTTTCATCACGCATGGGACACTCCGGGTGGTTGACGAAAACCGTAATTCAAATTACGGATAATCGCAACCGTACACTCAATTACGTTTTTGGAGACGCCTCATGCCCCACCCGAACCAGACCTCGACCGCCGCGCTGGCCGTTCTGATCATCCTGCAGGCCGTCATGCTCGGCGCGCTTTATGCCGGCGTGCCGCCGCATCCGCCGACGGCCACGCCGCTGTTCGGCATAGCGCCGTTTCTCGGGGCATCCATGGGCGCGGCCGTTGCGGCCATGCTGCTCGGAGGCGGGTCAAGCCGGACCGGCCGGGCGCTTTGTCTGCTGGCCGCATTGATGGCGCTGGTGTCCTTCGGACCGCAGAAATATCTCGATGGTCAGTTCGGGCTGATCTGGCCTGCGGTGATCTTCGCTCAGCTGGCCTGCCTGGCGCTGTTTGCCAATGCATTCCGGCATGCCCGGTCCGGCACGGCGACAGGCCGGCGGGAGGATCAGGCATGATTTCGACGCGGATCTTCCCCCTGACCTCGCTGCTCATGACGGCGGCCATCTTCGGCTTCTTCTATGCCTGGGTCTGCTCCACCATGTGGGGGCTCGATGCCGCCGATCCGGCGGTCGCCATCAAGGCCATGCAGGCGATGAACGCCTCGGTGCGCAACGCCGTGTTCTTCCCGGCCTTCTTCCTGACGCCCGTGGTGCTGGCGATCACCGCCGGCCTGCTGGTGCGGAGCGGCGGCCGCGGCGCCGCGATCTGGTTTGCGCTGGCGGCGAGCGTCTACCTGGCCGGTGGCCTTGGCGTCACCGTGATCGTCAACGTTCCGATGAACGAGGCTCTGGCGCTGGCCGCCGTGCCCGAGACCGCGGAGGCCGCCAACCAGCTCTGGCAAGCCTATTCCGGGCGCTGGCAGGACTGGAACCAGATCCGGACTGCCGCCAGCGGGCTGTCGGTCGTGCTGACAGGCTTCGGATTGCTGAAGATCACCTGACGCCCGGGCCGCACGCCATGAAGACCGCCCGATCCCAGCGGGCAGCGAAGCGGATTGATTTCAATCAATGAGTTTCGCGCCGCCACCCTGTATATATCGAACATTACATATATACGCCGGAATGGATTTTCCGGCCCCAGGGAGGCTAAGTGCATGAAAAAGGCAGACATTGTTGTCCTCGGCGCCGGTCTCGGCGGCATCTCCATGGTGTTCGACCTCAAGGCCGAACTTGGCAAGAATCACCAGATCGTTCTGGTCAACAAGACCGAGAGCTTCCAGTTCACCCCGTCCAATCCATGGGTGGGCGTCGGCTGGCGGACGAAAGGCGACATCACCATCGAGCTGGCGCCGCTGATGAAGAAGCACGGCATCGACTTCGTTCAGGCCTCTGCAAAGAAGCTGCACCCGGAGGAAAACCGCATCGAGATGGAGGACGGCAGCTCGGTCAGTTACGATTACCTGGTAATCGCCACGGGCCCGGAACTGGCCTTCGACGAGGTCGAGGGGCTTGGTCCCGACGGGCACACCCAGTCGGTCTGCACCGTCGACCACGCAACCCAGGCCAATGTCGCGTTCGAGGCGTTTTGCGCCGATCCCGGCCCGATCATCGTCGGCGCGGCGCAGGGCGCGTCGTGCTACGGCCCGGCCTATGAATACGCCATGATCCTCGACAAGGAACTGCGCAACCGCAAGATCCGCGATCGGGTGCCGATGACCTTCGTCACCGCCGAACCCTATGTCGGCCATCTTGGCCTCGGCGGCGTCGGCGACACCAAGGGCATGCTCGAGCACGAGATGCGCCAGCGCAGCGTCCGCTGGATCACCAACGCCAAGGTGGAAAAGGTCGAGGCCGGCACCATGACCGTGTCCGAACTCAACGACGACGGATCGGAAAAGACCAAACACGCGCTCGACTTCAAGTACTCGATGATGCTGCCGGCCTTCCGCGGCATCGGCGCGGTGCGCGACATCGAGGGGCTGGTCAATCCGCGCGGCTTCATCATCGTCGACAAGCACCAGCGCAACCCGAAATACCCCAATATCTTCGGCATCGGCGTGGCGATAGCAATTGCGCCGCTCGAAAAGACCCCGGTGCCCACCGGCGTACCCAAGACCGGCTACATGATCGAGAGCATGGTGCTGGCGACCGCCAAGAACATCAAGGCGCTGCTCGAGGACCGCGAGCCCAAGGACGAGGCCACCTGGAACGCCTTCTGCCTGGCCGATTTCGGCGATCGCGGCGTGGCCTTCCTGGCGCAGCCGCAGAACCCGCCGCGCAATGTCAACTGGGCCTCGGAAGGCATGTGGGTGCACCTGGCCAAGGTGGCGTTCGAGAAATACTTCATGCGCAAGGTCCGCAAGGGCATCACCGAGACCTATTACGAAAGCGCGATCATGAAGATGCTGGCGATGCACAAGCTGAAATAGACGTTTGCCTGCCTGATGCAGACCGAAGGGCCGGCAACTGCCGGCCCTCGTACGCCCTCCCCCAACCGTTGTTCCGAGGCAATCCGATGATTGCGAACCCCGTCATGAAGCATGCCCTGACCGCCGTTTCCCTGATTGTGGCGCTGGCCGCCTCTTCCTCCGCCCTGGCCGGGCCGGTGGCCGATTTCGAAGCCGGTTTCCGCGCCACCTATGCCAGTTACCGGATGGCGTTGTTTGCCACCAACACCGGCGATGTGGACAAGTCGAAGCATGCAATCGGCGCGTTTGACAGCCGCTGGGACGCACTTGTTTCCGGAAATGCCACGACACCGCCACCTCATTATGCGGATGATCCGGCGTGGGCATCCACGCTGACAGAGGTATCGGACGCCATCACACGGGCCGGACAACTGGCCGAGCAGGGCAAGCTGACGGATGCCCATGAGGAGCTTGAACATGTTCGCGACGCGATCGGCGATCTGCATCTGCGCAACGGCATCGTGCTGTTTTCAGACCGGATGAACGCCTACCATGCCCAGATGGAACAGGTGATCGGACTGCCCGTGACTGATGCCGCCGGCAAGCAGCAGCTCATCGAACAGGCGGCCGTGCTTGCCTACCTGGCGGATGACATGCTCAGGGCGCCACCGGTCGAGGCCCGCGGCAATCCCGAATTCAAAAAGCTGGCGAGCGCCGTGAAAACCTCGGTGGACGCCTTGCAGTCCGCCGCGCGCAGCGGTGATGCGGAGGCGATCAAGTCCACCGTTTCCGCGCTCAAGAAACCCTATTCCATGCTGTTCCTGAAATTCGGATAGAGTCGAAGCGGAGCAACACGCATTAATGCGTCAGGCGCGCCGCAGTTCACCCGGTCTTGCCGCGACGCCTTTTCTTGCCTGTCGGCTTGTCGGGTGCGGTGTCGTCAAACATCGGTTCGTGCTGCACGGGCTTTGGCAGACCTGGCCTTGAAGACAGCGGTTCGCGGCGAATGCCGGTAAACAGAAGCACCTCGGCCGAAGAGCCGTCGGCTTTGCTTGCGGTTGCCGCGGGGTTTGTCTTGCGGCATCTCGACTGGTCAAAGGTCAATATTGTCGTCATATCTGGACTCCAACTCGGTAGAACAGGAATTACGCTCGACATTCTTCTCCTTATCAATATTTTTCTAATGGTCACTTGGTTAACAGCTCGCTAACGGTTTCGGGATAAGTTGATGGGAGTATCCAGTAGCGTTTGAGTAAGGTGTACCCCGTGTCAAACAGTTTCCGTGATCTCGAACGGCCAGATGGCGCCCGCCGCAAGGAAGCGGTGCTGATGGCGGCCATCAGCGCCCTCGAGTGCCTCGACCATCCCACCCGCCAGGACCTGGCGCGGTTTTCCCGCCTCTTCATCCCGCTCTACAGGACCGCAAGCCAGGAAACCCGCCGCACCGCGTCGGCTACGCTGTCGCGACTGTCACGGGTTCCCGAGGACGTGGCGGAGATGCTGATCAACGAGCCTATCGCGATTGCGGCCCCCTTCATCGCGCACTATCCGCTGCTCAACGAGAACGCCCTGACCCGGGCGGTGATGCGCCATGGCGCGCCGCATGCCCGCGCGGCGGCCCGGCGCTCGGATCTCTCCCCGCAGGCAATCGCCAAACTGCAACAGCTGAAGGATCCCTCGGTCGACGGACTTCTGGTGCTGCGCGGGCTGATCCCCGATCCCGCGGCGACATCTGACCCCGGGCCGGTCTCCACTCCGGCGGCAACGACGCGGCCGACAGTCGAGGCGCCGCCGCTCGATCCGAGCGAGCGGCTCCGGGCACAGCTCAAGGCGATGGTGGCGGCCAGCCCGACGCCGAAATCGCCGCTCAACCGTCCGACAAGCACGCGCAAGCCGCTGGCAAGTGATGCGCTGACGCCCAACACCGCGCCGACCGTCGCCAGGCCTGCCACCGACAGCGCAACCGCTGCGGCACGGCGGCGGGTCGGCGATGTGCGGCTGGCGCAGCTTGCCCGCCATGCAACCACCGATCAGGAAAGCTGGTTCGCCACCGCGCTGGCCGACGCCATGGGCGCGAGCTACGCGCTTGCCGAACGCATCATGATGGACCTGTCGGGCCGCCAGCTGGCAACCGCCCTGATCGGGCTCGGCGCGCCCGAAAGCACCATCAAGTCGGCGCTCGAGAGTTTCTTTCCGCACCTGGCCAAACCGTCGGCCCGGCACACGCTGGCCACCGACCTGATCGAGGAGCTCGACAGGGAGAGTTGCACCGCGCGGCTCCAGGCCTGGCAGCGCGCCGACAGCTACACCAACGGCGCCGCCGCCCATGTGCCCGCACTCGCCGACGGCAAGCCGGTGCGCCAGGACACCGACCGGCGGATCTCGCCGCGCGATGTCCGTCACCGGGTTTCCACCGCGCGCAAGGCCGGCTGACCCCCGGCCCTGCGGCTGACCCGTTGAGAGACTGATTCAAGCGGCTTGCAAGGCGATTCACCATTCAGGACCAACCTGTTGATCCTGAATGGTTTCTTGCCCAGCGACTGTTGACGCCAGAGACCAGGCGCCAACCGGTTTAACCGGATCGCCACCGAGGCGTACGCGATGAGATGGGAGTTCGAGCAGGTCCGCCCGCATGCCTGCGAGACAGGGAACCTCGCATCTAGCGACGAGCCGATCAGCGCCATCGGCTTCGCCCATGGCTACCAGAGCCAGAGCCATTTCCCGCGCGCCTTCCGTCAGAGATTCGGAGCTGGCCGAACCAGTTGCGGAAAGCCGGCATGAACCGACCGGCTCCCGGCATGGGCCGCATTCAGTTTCCGGACGTGATCGCGAGCTACTCTTCGGCGAAGGGAAGATAGGTTTCCGGGGTGTCGGTCTCGATTTCGACCACCCAGATGTCGGGATCGAATTTCGCCTCGCGGGCGATCATTTCGGAGACTTCGGCCTCGGGGACGCGGCTCTTGCGGAGCTCGAACAGCCGCCCTTCCGGATGGTCCTCGTCGAAGGCCGTCTGCGGCGCGGGCGCGGCCAGGCTTTCGCTGCCGTCGCGGTGGCGGATGCGGACGAAAATCGCGCCGGCCTCCTCCGATCCGCGCCGTTCGATCGCCGCCATGTTGCCTTCCGCGAAAAGGCGGCGCGTCAGGGCGGCAACGAAAATGCCGGCCTTCAGTCTCACAGCGCGCCGATCTCGCGCAATTTCTTCAGCACCGTCTCGTTCGGCTCACCGGTGACCGGCAGGCGGTAGTGCTTCTCGAAGGCGCTGATGGCGGCGCGGGTCTGCGATCCGGCGACGCCGTCGACGGTGATGTCGGCATAGGCGATGTTGGAGAGACCCGACTGGATCTGCCGCACCAGTTCGCTCGGACCGTCGGCGATCAGCGCCGGGATGGTCACCGGTTCACCGGCGCGTGCGTCCGATGCGACAACCGGGGCAGGCTTGGGTTTCGGCGTCGGGGGTGCCGCGGACTTTGTGCTTGCCACCTCGACCGGGGCGGCGGCGGGCGCGGTCTTTTCCATGACCGCGAGCAGCCCCGGGCTTGCCTCGCCGGTCTCGACATAGCCGTTGGTCTTCTCCCAGGCGCGGATCGCGGCCGCGGATTTCGGGCCCATCAGGCCGTCGATATCGCCGGAATACAGTCCCTTTTCGGCGAGGATCGTCTGCATCCGCGCAAGCACCGGATCGGCCGCGGACGCCGGCGCAGCAGCCACCACGCTGTCGGCAACCGCCGGCGCGGGCACGGCGTTGGGAACGGGAATGGAGGCGGTGGGCGTGTTGTCGCTGCGTTCGATCCGGTAGGTGGTCACGGTGCGGGTGGGTACGCCCTTGATGAAGGGTGTCTCCCGAGTGACCGGCCGGGCGGCGGCGACGGGAACAGCAGGCGACGCCGCCTCCCGCGTCTTGAGGATCGGCGCGGGATGCTGTCCGGGCTGATGCCAGATCGCGTTGCTTGCGACGAAACCGAAGATCACCGCAAACGCCACGCTGCCTCCTGCAAGCGAAGGATGCGCCGACACCAGCGAGCCGAGCATTCCGAGAACGCCATGGCCCCTTGCGGGTTCATCGTCAAACAAGTCAGGCGATACGCGCTGTCTCGACATAGTCTTCATTCCTGCTTCTTGCATCAGTTCGGGCCGGAATTCCGGCCGGTTTGCGGGCGGCCTTGGGCAGCAGCGGCGGGAAAACCACCGCGACCCCGTCCGGGCTGTCGCACGGCTGGCGGTTGGCGCCGGAGCCGTCGGCGGGCAACTCCACGGTGACCACGGTGCCCTCGCCTTCGGCGCTTTCGATGGTGAAGCTGCCGCCGTGCAGATCCACCAGTCCCTTGACCAGGGACAGGCCGAGACCGGTCCCCTCGTAGTGGCGGCCAAGCTCGTTCTGGGCCTGGACGAAGGGTTCGCCGATGCGGGCGAGCTTGTCCGCGGGAATGCCGATCCCGGTGTCGCTGACGACGAGCTGAAGCCGGCCGTCGCGGATGGCGGCATCGACATTGACCACGCCGCCGGGCTCGGTGAACTTGATGGCGTTGCCGACCAGGTTGATCAGGATCTGCTGCACGGCACTCCTGTCGGCCACGACCTCGTCCGGACCACGGGCCAGCCTGCGGGTCAGGGTGATGCAGCGATTGGCGGCCTGCAGCCGCAACATGGCGTCACAGCTGTCAATGACATCGCCGATCGGGAAGGCCTCGACGAACACTTCATAGCGTCCGGCCTCGATCTTCGACATGTCGAGCATGGTGTTGACGAGCGACAGAAGATGCGCGCCCGACTGGTGGATCAGGCCGACATATTCGCGCTGGCGTTCGTCGCTGAAGGCGCCGAACATTTCGCGCGACAGGATATCGGAGAAGCCGATGATGGCGTTGAGCGGCGTGCGCAATTCATGGCTGACGGCGGCGAGAAACCGTGTCTTGGAAGCGTTGGCGCTTTCGGCCTCTTCGACAACCGCGTTGGCGCGGACGTAATCGGCAACCTCGGCAGAGATGTCGCGGGTCTGGATCAGAAAGCCCGCAAACACGCCGTCCGCGTCGCGCTCGGCCGACAGCGCCACGGCGACATGGACGAACTGCGCGGCTTCGCCCGGGCAATCGAACCGCAGTTCGAGCTGGCTGCGGGAGCAGCCGCGGCGCAGGCTGTCGACGGCGTCGAGGAAAGCGATGCGGTCGGCCACGTGGATGCGATTGACGAAGCCCTTGCCGGCGACGTCGCCGATCTTGCGGGTGAAGTCGGCGTGATCAGCGCCGTAAACACGCAGCACGTCGCCGCGGGGGTTGTGCAGCGTCACCAGGCCGGGCAGACGATCGAGCAGATCGGACGCGCCGGCCTGGGCGGACGAGGAGGTTCGGGCCGGTTCGGCGCTTTCGGCGACGATGGCGACGGGAGCCGGGCGCGGGTTTTCAAGCCCGAAGGCCAGACCGCGCACCAGGGCATAGAAGGCAAAGGCCAGGACAGAAGCTGCAAGAGCACCGGCGGGAACGGGTGCCGCGTGGCCGGCTGCATCCAGGGCCGCAACCGCCAGCATGGCCGCTGCCGCGGACACCAGCCCGAGGGTCAATCCCGACAGCCGCCGGGACTGCATCGCCGCCTCCAGCGGCAGCAAGGCCAGGAGCGGCAGGAACGGAGAGGCCAGGCCGCCGCTCATCACCGCGAGACCGCCGAGCGCCAAGGTGACGGCAAAGAGCGCGGCACGGCCTGCAAGACGCGCCGACCCCGTGGCGGCCAAAAGTCCCGCCGCGGCGACCGGCAGGGCGGCAGCGGCCAGCGCGCCGGCAATCGCATGCGGCCAGGAGAAGGCGATCAACAGGACCGGGGCGGTGATCATCGGCGCAAGCACGATGCCGGACAGACAGCGTGTCATGGCGCTGAGCCGGCGCTCGTGCGTCTGGGCATCGGACACAACCGACCCCAGCCAGGATTCGGCGGTTTGCCGTCCAGCCAGCTTCATTCTGTCGATGAGGTTGTCCAGTTTTGTCACTGCCGAATCCGTACACGCCGCAGTTGTTTGTTGTTGTCGCAACATTGTCATTGCCGGCTTAAGGAAAGGATAAGCCAGCCGCCCGGACGCGGCCAAAACCGGCCGAATTGCCGCAACGGCGGCGATGTTAGAGCGGCTTTGGCGATTATGGTTAATCGTTGCTTTCCGGAATCGACAAGTTGTGACATCTGCCCGGCAATTCGTTCTAACGCCGGCAAAACCGCCGAAAGGCTGCGCCCGTGCGGTTGCCGGCGGACGCTTCCATGCGGCAGCCGGCGGAGGCGCGGACAATTGCCTAAAATTTTCGGCAAATTTGGCTCAAAACCTATCGCCTGCTTCAAATCCGCCTTGAAGAATTTGCTTCATGGTGTGGGCAAGTTCGGGACAACCCGGACATCTCCGCCCAAAGATGGCGGGAAACAGGAAGGGCTAACACATGTGGTTTCTGATAAGGGGAAGTTTCTGGTTTTCACTGGTGCTGATCACCTTGCCGCTGCTGGATTCGAATTCGCGGGAAGCGCTTGAAGGCGCGCCGCCGCTGGAAGTCGGAGAGAGCATGGCCGCCGCCGTCGAGGCGCTGCAGGACATAAGGCAGATCTGCGTCCGCAAACCCGATATCTGCGAAACAGGCAGCGAGACCTTCGCGGCTCTCGGCGTGCGCGCCAAGGAAGGCGCCCGCATTGCCTACCAGTTTCTCGATTCCAAATTCGCCGATGGCGAAAGCGATCTGGTCACGGGATCCCTGCCCGTCACCAACTGAGTTTCCCCGGCCGTCCGCTCCATGACGGAGCCTGGACGGGGATGTCCGCCGTAAGTTGAATGATGCTAAAAACTGCCAACTCCAGTCGCGTCTGACGCGCCGCCGCCGGGAACAGCCCTTCTCCCGGCGGCGTTTTCTTTTCCGGGCGCCAGGCAACAGCCCTCCTTCCGGCGGCGTTTTCTTTTCCGGGCGCCAGGCAACAGCCCTCCTTCCGGCGGCGTTTTCCTTTTCCGGGCGCCCTATGCAAGCTGCTCCGCGCGTGCCGGGCTGATCGCGCCACGCGCCGGACGCAACCCGGACTTCGGGTCAGCCGGGCAATTGCGTGCCAACGGGGTGCACAAATCCGCAAACCCGCCTATATGTCTGGCGAGTTACAGGAAAACCACATGTCCACGCTGCAAACCATCATCGACGACTTCGAATATCTTGACGACTGGGAAGACCGCTACCGCTACCTGATCGAGATCGGCAAGGCGCTGCCGGAGATGCCTGAGAGTGAAAAGATCGACGAGAACAAGGTCAAGGGCTGCGCCAGCCAGGTCTGGCTGGTGGCCGAGACCAAACCGGGGGACCCGGGCGATCCGGTGATGGTCTACCGCGGCGATTCCGACGCCCATATCGTGCGCGGCCTGGTCGCCGTCGTGCTGGCGGCGACCTCCGGGGAAAAGGCGTCGGCGGTCGAGAAACTCGACGAGGCGGCACTGATGTCGCGGCTCGGGCTGGGCGAGCACCTGTCGACGCAGCGGGCCAACGGTCTGCGCTCGATGGTCATGCGGATCAAGGCGCATGCGGCGGCGGCGCGGGCTGCCGGCTAGAGCATTTCCGGTGAAAACGGAGTCACCGAAAATGCCCTATCTTGTTGTTTTCACGCAATTCCGGACGCGAAACCGGTTCCCACTTTCGCTGGAATTACTCTACAGCGCCGCGCATCCAATTGGATGCGCAAAGGACGCTGTAGCACTTTGAAATGATGCATGTCGCGCTCAATTGAATCCAATTGAGCGCGACATGCATTAGGCTTTCGCCGCGGCGCCGCATAATGCCTGGCGAGCGCCGCAAGCGCCGTGCGCAGCATCAGCTTGGCTGACCGGGCCGGCCATTGCCGCTCGCGCTCGACCTCGGCCAGGCCTTTGAGAAAACAACACACATCGAGCAGGACGCCCGAGAGTTCCGGACCGACCTCGGCCAGCGCCGCTTCGACGCGCAACCTTGCCGACAAGACCGCCTCGCCGAGTTCCGCCGCGCCTCCGGCGTCGCCTTGTCGCCGCCCGTAGCGCACCGGACCCCAGTTCTGGCCAAGCGAGGGCTGCATCTGGCCGCGGGTGAAGTCGGCCCTGAGCCTTTCACCCGCCTCCACCTGCGCCGGTTCCAGGAACAGGGCGCCGCCCCTGCCCCTCAGCCGCGCCAGCGCCGCCAGCGGCGATTCGTCCTGATTGATCCGCAGTTGCCCGTGATCGGGATCGGAGCCGGCCACCAGCGTCCGGTGCTGGTCCTGAAAGGCGCTGTCGGGATCGGCGAGCCAGCGCCTGAGCGCGGCCCGGCCCTCGGGCGTCACGGTGCAGGATTGCGCGGCGCGGGATTGCCCGGTTCGGGAGGATGGCGGCGGGGACGGCTCGATGGCGACAAGGCCCCGCTGCAGCGCCGCCCCGAAGATCCGGGCATCGACCTTTCGGGACGCGCCGTCGTCGCGGATCAGTTCAACCCGGGCCGGATGCCGCGGAATACCCGCCACCGGCACGGTTGCGGGACCACGCGCCAGGAAGCCGACGAGAGCGGCGAGCGCCCGGCGCGACCGGCCCACCTCAGAGCCCGGCATCGTCATGCCCCAGCGGCGCAAAGACAGCCCCGACACAGCGCTCGCACTGTTCGACGAAGCGGTCGTAACCGGCATCGTCGCGGCGGTCCTCGACCACCGAACAGGCGTGCATGACGGTGGTGCGGTCGCGGCCGAAGGCGGTGGCAATGGTCTGGTAGGGCACCGAGAGCACCACGTGGCTGAGATACATGGCGATCTGGCGCATGTGGCAGCGCGGCCGGCGGCGGGCGGCGCCTTCCGGCAAGTCCCGGTCGCAGGCCGCAGCAAACAGCTCCGCCACCAGCCGCCAGGTGACGCGGCAGCGCAGGATGTCGACAAAGGTGACCGCTCCGGCCGGTTCGCCCGGACGGGGCTTTGCTGCGCCGCCGGCCGGGGCTGAACCGGGGACGCCTGAAAGCCCGAGCAGCGCGCTCAGACCGGCATTGCCGGCAAGGGCTGCCAGCGCCATCGCCGTTTCGTCGGCGAGCGCCGGGCCGCTCAAGGCATTCACCTGGGCGGCGCGGGCTGCCGGTTCGGGAACGAGAGTGTCGGAAAGGCCGCTGGTTGGGTTCTTGCGTCGGGAAGCCATGATGAAAATCTCCATTTATAGGAATATTTTCTTACATGATATGCAGATCATGGGGACGTGCAGCCACCCACGCCCTACACCCTAGCGTTGATTTTGCATTGTTTTTGGTGAATTTGATCCGAATTGTGAGGATTTTTTTCCTCACCAGCTTTCCACATTGCCGCCTCACCGCCAATCCCGGGCCGCAGGCACGCCGCCATGCCATGGGCGTCAAGCGGACAAAACAAAAAAACCGCGGCCCCGAAGCCGCGGTTTTTCTCAGATCGCACATCAGGCATTGCCGTCAATGCGAAGTCCCGATCTGGTTGCGGCTGATCCCGGCTGAGGGTTGACGACCAAGCCGGAAGAGCCGCCAATCCTTACTTGCCGCGCTTGCGCTTCTGGCCGAGGCCCATTTCCTTGGCCAGGCGCGACCGCGCTTCGGCATAGGAAGGAGCGACCATCGGATAATCCGCCGGCAGATCCCACTTCTCGCGGTACTGCTCGGGCGTCAGCCCGTAGTGGGTCATCAGGTGCCGCTTGAGCGACTTGAACTTCTGGCCATCTTCAAGGCAGATCAGATAATCGCTCTGAATCGACCGACGAACCGATACTGCTGGCTTCGGCTTCTCAACGACTTCTTCCGCCATCGTGGTAGCGCCGCCGAGTGCAGCATGTACCTGCGAGATCACGTTCGGAAGATCATTTGCCGCCACGGAGTTGTTGCTCACGTAAGCAGCGACAATTTCCGCGGTCAGCTCGATGAGCAAATCCGCACCATTGTCCTTGTTTGCTTCTGTCATAGTCTGGTCCTAACTCTTTCTAATATGCAAGCTGTGTGGGTTTCGGAACAAGATAGTTACAAATAACGCACATTCCGCACGACGTGCCGCAGCGTCCGATTTACATTGTTTTACACCTTAAACAAGTACTAGTTCTTGTAGAATTTGCTCCCCATTAATACAAATTTACACAAATTTATAAAAATCTCGTAATCATTGCGCGAATCTGACCTCGCAATGAATTTATAGGTTGCAACCAATATTCAACTACATTTACCTATCTCTATGCGTTATCTTTCGGCTCCATGTCATCCATTACCGCTGACGCATGCAAACGGTACCCGACCGCATAGGCCGCCTTGGCAAGAAGATGCGAGGACACCGGAGCGGTAAGCAGGAAGAACACCACCCCGGCCAGCGCCCGTGACATGGTTCCGGTATCGGTGGCATGAATGGCAAGCGCGATCAGCATCAGGCAGGAGCCCATGGTGCCGGCCTTGGAAGCGGCATGCATGCGGGTATAGACGTCCGGCAATCGCAGCAGGCCGATGGAAGCCACCAGCGCAAAAAACGAGCCGATGACCAGGAGCGCCGCCGATATCAGTGTGGCCAGTTCATTCATTGTCTTGCCTTCCCGAAGTCTTGCCGGCCACAGGCCCGGGATCCAATCCTTTGACGGCCGATCCGGACCTGGCCTTTGCCGCAGCCTTTGCCTGCCGCCGCGCCGCCGACGCGGCTTCGCGGGCCTCGCTCAGAATGTCGTCCTCGGTCTTGCCGCGCGACAGGACGAAACGGGCAAAGGCCACGGTGGCGAGGAAGCCCACCAGCCCCAGCGCGATCGCCACGTCGACATAGAGCGTATAGCCGGTCTTGATGCCGATGACCGCGATGAAGCCGATGGCGATGGCGACCAGCATGTCGAGGCCAAGGATCCGGTCCGGCAGGGTCGGCCCCTTGACGATGCGGTAGATGGTGACGAGGAACGAAACGCTCAGGATCCCGAGCGCAAGCGTGACTGCGTGATCGAAGATGGTGGCGACGCTGATCATCGGAACGCCTCCATGATCTTGCGCTCGAAGCCTTCGGCAATGTCCCGCCGGGCGCCGTCGGGATCGGACGCATCGATGGCATGCACATAGAGAATGCGGCGGTCTTCCGACACATCCACCGACAGCGTGCCGGGCGTCAGCGTGATCAGGTTGGCGAGGATCGTGATCTCGAAGTCACGGTCGACCCTGAGCGGATAGGCGAAGATCCCGGGCTTGAGATCCATCCGCGGCGACAGCACCAGCACGGCAACCCTCCAGGCCGACAGCACCAGTTCATAGACAAACAGCAGCAGCAGCGAGATCACCCGCCGGGCGCGGGAGAAATAGCCGGTGGAGCCGACCTGCTCGCGGATCAGCGACAGGGCGAAGATCGCCAGCACGAAGCCGAAAGCGAAATTGAGGAATGTGAACGAACCGCTGACCGCCGACCAGGTCAGCGCCAGCAGCACATTGACCAGAAACAGGCTCATTGCGAAGCCTCCACGGGAAACACCGAAAGCACGTAGGCGGACGGATCGAGAAGCCCGCGCGCGGCATCCTGGGCCAGCGCCATCACCGGCTCGGGCCAGACGCCGGCGGCGACGGTGATGGCGACCAGGCCGGCAAGGGCGATGGTTGCGCCCGCCGGCAGCGGGCCGAGCGCGGCTGCACCCTGATCCTCATGCACCGCCGGACGCCAGTAGGCGAGCGCCCAGATCCGCCCGACGGTGATCGTGGTCAAGAGCCCGGTCACCAGGATGGAGCCCGCCAGCCACCAGGCGCCGATGTCGAGCGAGGCCTTGACCAGCATGATCTTGGGCCAGAAACCGGAGAATGGCGGCAGGCCGGCGACCGAGAGGAACAGCATCAGGGTCATGGCGGCGATGGCGGCGTTCTTGGCGTAGAGCCCGCCGGCCGAAGTCAGCTCGAAGCTGCCGCCGAGCCGGGCGGCGACGCCGGCGGCAAAATAGAGCGCGGTCATCACCACCATGGAATGGGCGGCGTAGAGGATCGCGCCGGAAAGACCCGCCGGGCTGCCGAGCGCCAGTCCGGCCATCATCACGCCGATGCCCGAAATCACCAGGAAGCCGAGCGAGCGGCGGATATCGTTCTGCGCCAGCGCGCCCATGACGCCGAGGATCATCGTCAGCGCCGCGGCAATGGCGATGAGGAAGGACAACTCCTCCCGCTCGAAGGGAAACAGCATGCCGAGGATCCGGAGCAGCGCGTAGATGCCGACCTTGGTCAGCAGCCCTGCAAACAGCGCCGAAACCACCAGCCGCGGCGTGTGGTAGGAGGCGGGCAGCCAGAAGTTGACCGGGAATGCAGCGGCCTTCATGGCAAACGCCAGCAGGAACAGCGTCACCAGCGTCATCAGCGGCGCAGTGCCGCGCAGCTCCGACGCCCTGATGGCGATATCGGCCATGTTGAGCGTGCCGAACAGGCCGTAGAGATAGCCGGTCGCGACCAGGAACAGCGTCGTGGCGATCAGGTTGAGGAAGGCGTACTTGACCGCGCCGTCGAGCTGCTTCCTCTCGGAGCCGAGCACCAGCAGCCCGAAGGAGGAAATCAGCAGCACCTCGAACCAGACATAGAGGTTGAAGATGTCACCAGTCAGGAACGCGCCGAGAATGCCGGCCATGATCAGCATCAGGAACGGGTAGAAGCCGTAGCGACGGCCGGTGTCATCGACATCGCTGCGGCCGTAGATGCCGGCGCCGAGCGCCACCAGCGCCGAGGTGGCAGCGAAGAAGGCGCCGAGCAGATCGACCGTGAACGATATGCCGAACGGCGGCAGCCAGCGGCCCATGGTCATGCTCAGCGTGCCGCTCTGGAAGACATGCACGAGCAGTCCCAGCGTCATCAGCACCAGCAGCGCCAGCGCCGGAATGGCGATCAGCGGCTGCAGGTCGGTGCGCTTGCGCAGCATCAAGAGCAGCGCGCCGACAAGGATGCACCAGATCACCGGGGCAATGATCAGCCAGTCGGCAGCCGCCACCGGCTGCATCACGTAAGCAACGGACAGATCCTGGAGAGCTTCGCTTTTTCCAGCCATTGCCGGTCTCCCCTCAGTACCCGGCCGGCGGGGTCTTGTCCCCCACCGGCTCGGCTACGCGCATGTCGTCGGAGCTGTCGGTCTCGAGTTCTTGGAAGGCGCGGTAGCCCAGAACCAGGAGGAACGCGAAGAACGAGAACGAGATCACGATCGCCGTCAGGATCAGCGCCTGCGGCAGCGGGTTGGCGGCTGCCCCTGTCAGCGCATCGGCATCGCCCGGGATGATCGGCGGCACTTCGCGGGTGACGCGGCCGGCGGTGAAGATCAGCAGGTTGACGGCGTTGCCGAGAATGGCGGCGCCCATCAGGATGCGGATGACGTGCTTGGACAGGAACAGGTAGATGGCGACGGTAAACAGCGCGCCCACAAGCATGGCAAGGATCGGTTCCATCAGTCGCGGTCCCTTTCCTCTAGCGCCAAGGCAATTGACGAGATGGCGCCGACCACCACCAGATAGACGCCGACATCGAACACCAGCACGCTCGACAGCGGGATTTCCACACCGAAAAGGTGCGGGTAGATCCACAGGCCGGACATGTAGGGGACGCTGGCAAAGACCGACAGCACGCCGGCCATGCCGGACATGAACAGGCCGAAGGCGGCGATTGCCATCGGATGGAAATAGATGGCGCGGCGGACGGGTGCTACGCCGCAGGCAATGCCGTAGATCGCCAGCGCGGACGCCGCGATCAGGCCGCCGATGAAGCCGCCGCCGGGCTCGTTGTGGCCGCGCAACAGAACGAAGATCGAAAACAGCACCATCAGGCTGGTGAGATAGGGCGCGATCGAGCGGAAGATTACCGTACGCATGTCATCTCACCTCCCTGCTCTCAACAACAGCCTGCCCGGGGCGCCGGTCGGGATCGTTGTCGGCCACCGTGCTGCGCGGCGTGCGAATGCGGATCAGCGAGAGGATGGCAAGGCCGGTGACCATCACCACCGCGATCTCGCCCAGCGTATCCGTACCGCGGAAGTCGACGATGATGACGTTGACGACATTGGCGCCGTGGGCGACGATTTTCGAGTAGGCCGCGAAGAAATCGCTGAGCGCAGTGTTGAACGGCTGCTGGGTTACCGCCAGCAGGTAGAGCGTGAAGCCGCCGCCGCAGGCAATCGCCACACTCATGTCGATGATTTTCTGCAGGGTCGGCCGGTGATCGGACGCATGCAGCTTCAGACGGGTCATGACCAGGGCGAGGATGACCACCGCCAGCGTCTCGACCATGAACTGGGTGAATGACAGATCGGGGGCGCCGAACAGCATGAAGATCAGCGCCACGGCAAAACCCTGGATGCCGAGCGAGACGATGGCCGTGAGCCGGTCGCGGGCATAGATGACGGCGGCCAGTCCGATCAGCACGATGGCAGCGACCACCAGTTCGTGGAACTGCGCATCTTCGGGCCAGACCGGCATCGCCGGCCATTCGCCGTACCAGGCCATCGGCCCGATCAGGGCCGCGGCGATCATCAGGAAGGTAACGGTCATGTAGACGTCGAGCCGGCCGGGCTGGACAAGACGCGTCACCGCCACCGAGAGCCGCACCGCGCCGCTGATGAACTGGTCGAAGCCGCGGTCCGGCCCCCAGCCGATGGCCGACAGCAGCCAGGCCATGCCGGCGCGCAGCCGGTCGAGCATGCGGTAGGCGATGATGCCGAAGGCGATGGTGACCAGCGACAGGATCAGCGCCGGGCCCATGTGCGGGATCACCGAGATCGTCACGGTTTCGGGCGCGCCGGCAATGGCGCTTGCCATCGGCGAGGAAATGAAGCGGTGGGTGACGGGCGAGATCAGCGCCGCAACCAGCGCGGCCGCACCCAGCGTCAGCGGTCCGAGCCAGAGCAGCGCCGGCCCTTCATGGGCGTGTTTCGGGGTCTTGACCTCGGGGCCGAGGAACGGCTTGAGCGCCACGGCAAAACCGATGACGAACATCAGTCCGTTGCCGATGACCGCAATGGCGACAAAGGCCAGCGACCAGGGATCTGTGGCCCAGAGCGCGTAGTAGATCTCCTCCTTGGCGAGGAAGCCCAGGAACGGCGGCAGGCCGGCCATCGAGATCGCGCCGGCGAGTGCGGCAATGAAGGTCACCGGCATCGCCTTGCGCAGGCCGCCGAGTTTCGTCACGTCACGGGTTCCGGCCTCGTGATCGATCAGGCCCGCGACCATGAACAGCCCGCCCTTGAACAATGAATGAGCCACCAGGTAGAGCACGGCAGCGGCGATGGCGTGTTCGGAGCCGAAGCCGGTGAGCATGACCAGCAGGCCGAGCGAGGAGACGGTGGTGTAGGCCAGCATCAGCTTGAGATCGGTCTGGCGGATGGCGAGCAGCGTGCCGACGATCAGCGTGGCGCCGCCGAAAACCGGCAGGATGGTTTCCCACCAGACGGTGTCGCCGAGCACCGGATTGAGCCGCATCAAGAGGTAGACGCCGGCTTTCACCATGGTGGCGGAGTGCAGATAGGCCGACACCGGCGTCGGCGCCTCCATGGCGTTGGGCAACCAGAAATGCAGCGGAAACTGCGCCGATTTGGAGAAGGCGCCGCCCAGCACCAGAAACAGCGCCAGCAGGTAGAACGGGCTGCCGCGAAGCTCGTCGCCATAGCTCAGGAGCAGCGAGACCTGGCTGACGCCTGTGATGTTCCAGATTACCAGCAGCCCCGCGAGCAGCGCCAGGCCGCCGCCGCCGGTGACCACCAGCGCCTGGATGGCGGCGCGGCGCGAGGCCTCACGGGTGTGGTCGAAGCCGATCAGCAGGAACGAGGTGATCGAGGTCAGTTCCCAATAGACAAACAGCATCAGGAAGCTGTCGGAAATGACAACACCGAGCATCGCGCCCATGAACAAAAGCATGAACGAGAAGAACCGGCC
This sequence comes from Hoeflea sp., assembly GCA_020637795.1. GTDB lineage: Bacteria > Pseudomonadota > Alphaproteobacteria > Rhizobiales > Rhizobiaceae > Hoeflea. The sequence continues at coordinate 366,802 of JACKJT010000001.1, forward strand.
AAGCTGGTCGTGGCCCTTCAGGTAACCGCCGGAATAGAGGATGATCAGCGCGCCGATGCCGGAGATCAGCAACGCGAAAGTCAGCGACAGGCCGTCGATCAGCCAGGAAAAGCTGACATTGTAGGACGGCACCCACTGAAACCCGCCGGTAACGACACCGCCATCGGCGACGTCGGCAGAAAAGCCAAGAAAATGAATGAAGATCGCCACCGGCGCCAGGGCCAGAAGCCAGGCTGCATTGTGGCCGAGACGACGTGTCAGCCACGGGGCAATCAGCGCCGCCAGAAATGGCAGCATCAAGACAATAAAAGTCGTTCCAGGCGCGCTGGCGCTCATCAAGTTTCCCCGGGGGACGGCCCTCTGAAATCCGCTTGTCGCGGTATTGTGCCCGTCACTTAGTCATCCGTTCCGACAAGGACAAGACAATCCTTTGCATTATTGGTGGAAAAGCAATGGCGCCGCGCCTCAATTCTGTGCCCTGCGGCAATCTAACCGATTTACCAGCGGCAGGGCCGCCCCGCCCGCCTGCGCCAACAGCGGGCAATTCAAATTAGGTCAGCATTGTTGACATATTTTCCGATTCGTGATCATTGTTGCTTGCAGACCATCCTGGGCGCATTTTTGTTGCGCCTGGACCGGTCGATCAGACTGAAACGAACAGGCATCGTGCAAAGCGGATTGGCGTTCGGCGGCCGGCGCGGCCGCACTCGGGAGGATGGGACATGAGCACTCAGATGCAGGCCGATACTGCCGGCAGCATGAAATCCGGGCATGGGCTCGACTGGCCGGGACTTTTCGCCACACGGGCGGAACGGATGAAGGCGTCTGAAATCCGCGAACTCCTGAAACTGCTCGACCAGCCCGACGTGATCTCGTTCGCCGGCGGCATTCCCGACCCGGCGCTGTTTCCGGCCGAGGCTTTCGGCGCGGCGCTGACCTCGGCGCTCACCGGCGACACGAAGGGCGCGGCGCTGCAATACTCGGTCAGCGAGGGCTACAAGCCGCTTCGCGACTGGCTGGTTGCCCGCATGGCCTCGCTCGGCGTTCCCTGCTCGGCCGACAACATCATGATCACGTCGGGCTCGCAGCAGGCGCTCGATTATCTCGGCAAGCTGTTCCTGTCGAAGGGCGACACGGCGCTGGTCGGCTGGCCGACCTATCTCGGCGCGCTGCAGGCCTTCAACGCCTATGAGCCCAATTACGACCGCCTCACCCCGCTCGGCAACCGCTCGGCGGACGACTATCGCGCGACCGCGGCGGCCAATGGCGGGCAGGTCAAGTTCGCCTATGCCTCGGCCGATTTCGCCAATCCCACCGGCGAGACGCTGCCCGAAAGCGCGCGCAAGAATATTCTCGACCTGGCCGAAGAACTCGACATCGCGGTGATCGAGGACGCCGCCTACCAGTCGCTGCGCTATGACGGCGACGAGATCCCGCCGCTGCTGGCGCTCGACATCGAACGCTCGGGCTCGATCGAGGCGACCCGCACGATCTATTGCGGCAGTTTTTCCAAGACGCTGGCGCCGGGCCTGCGCGTCGGCTGGGTCTGCGCCGCCAAGCCAGTGATCTCGAAACTGGTGCTGATGAAACAGGCCGCCGACCTGCATTCGGCGACGCTGAACCAGATGGCGATCCACACCGTCGCCTCGGACGGCTTCGAGGCGCAGGTGGCCAAGATCAAGGCCACCTACCAGGCGCGGCGCGACGCCATGCTGGCGGCTCTCAGCCGCCACATGCCCGAAGGCGTGACATGGACGAAACCCGATGGCGGCATGTTCGTCTGGGTCACCCTGCCCGAAGGCGCCGATGGCGCGGCGCTCTTGGCCGAAAGCCTGAAGACCGAACGCGTCGCCTTCGTCCCCGGCAAGGCCTTCTTCGCCGACGGCTCCGGAGCGAACACGCTCAGGCTGTCGTTCTCCTGCGCCTCCGAGGCGATGATCGAGGAAGGCATCAAGCGACTGGGCCGGGTGGTGCGCGGCGGCTAGGCCGGGCATCAATTGGTGCTGTCAGGGGAGACATGGCAATGGCTCTGGAACTCAGACCGAACTGCGAATGCTGCGACAAGGATCTGCCGCCTCACGCGACGGATGCGCGGATCTGCACCTTTGAGTGCACCTTCTGCGCCGATTGCGTGGACACCGTGCTTCTCAACGTCTGTCCGAACTGCGGTGGCGGGTTTGCGCCGCGGCCGATCCGCCCGGCGACGGAATGGCGGCCGGGACTGTCGGTCGCCAAGCGGCCACCGTCAACCCGCCGCGTGCGCATGTCTTACTCGATGGAGGATGCCGCGGTGTTTTCAAAGCGGCTCAAGGATGTGCCGCCCGAACAACGCTGAGCCCCACTCCCCTCACCCGCGCAGCGGATAGGGTCTTTCCGCCGGGATGGCGCGTGGCTTGGCGTCGGCCCCGCGCGAGACCTGTGACACGAACAGCTTCTTGCGCCTCACCCCGTTGAACATCAGCGTCAGGGTCGCGCTGCGGCTGAGGGCGAGATGGATGGCGTAGGAGATCAGGCCGGCCGAGATGGCGATGATCGCGAACTCGAGCACCGGCGGCAGGTCGACGAGCAGGAACAGCGTCGCCAGCACGTAGATCACCGGGTGGTGGAACAGGTAGATGGTAAACGAGGCGTCGACCAGTTTTCGCACCCGCGCATCCGGGCGGTTGAAATACCGGTGCGCAAGGTTCGAGATGTAGCCGACGATCAGGAGCGCGCCGAGGATTGCCGCCATAACCTTCAGGGTGTGATTGATCAGGTCGGCATGCGGCAGCTGCGCGTAAAGCACCAGCGCCACGCCGGCGAGCGCCGCCACCGGACCGGGCCTTAGCAGCAGGTCGTTGAGTTTGCGGCTGGAATAGACCAGCGCGCCGAAGCTGAAATAAATTACGTAGAGATTGTAGTTGATCACCGCGTTTCCGTAGTAGGGGCTTGCGGCGACCACGATTTCCTGAGCGCGGGCGGCGAGTTCGCAGATGGCGGCGAAGGCCGCGAGCGAGAGGATGCGGTTGTCGCCCACCCAGGCGACGAAGGCTTCGAGCCGGGCGCGCAAGGTGCCGCGGCTCAGCGCCTGCAGGATGGCCAGCCCGATGCAATAGGCGATCAACACCCAGAGGAACCACAGATGGGCGATCCACGGCTCGCCGAAATGGCTGAGCTGAGCCGCGATCAGGCCCGGAACATCCGATGCCGGCACCGTGCCCTTGACGGCCAGGGCAAGCTGCTGGACGGCGATCTGGAACGGCACGATCAGCAGGGTGGCGGAAAGCAGCGGCAGGCCGAGGCGGACCAGCCGCCTCTTGAGCCAGGGCCAGGCGCCCTGGCGGTCCAGCAGCATCATCGAGAACAGGCCGGCCAGCAGGAAGAAACCGGGCATGCGGAAACTGTGCAGGAAATCGGCAAGCCAGGTGAGTAGCTGGCTCTTGTCGGGTGAAGCGACCGACCATTCGTGGCTGAGCGAATAGATCACGGCGGCATGGAACGGAATGCCGAGCACGAGATAGAGCGCCCGGGAAAAATCCCAGTGGTGCAGGCGTTGCCGCTCTGGCTTCGGGCTGGCGCTCATTGGCAGGTCTCCATCGGACTCGGCCGTATACCAAGTGGCAAGCATTAAACGCCGGGAGGCCTTAAGGCCGGTTCACGCTGCTGCGCGCATTTTGACTAAAATTGTCGGCATCGAGACTGCATGGGCCAAGCCGCAAGCTTAAAAGGAATGCAAAACCGGCCGGGGCGCGGAGGCAGAAACACCGGCCTGCGATGCGAAGCCCCATGGAGCTGGCGGATGAGGGATTTGCGCGGGCTGCCGAAGGGTCTAGTCTGCGGCGAGGCGCAATGGAGATGAACGCATGAAAAGGCTCGCTGCGGCTTTTCTTCTGGCCTGGCTCCCCGCTCCGGCGGCCCAAGCCGCAGGCTGTTTCGATGTCTCCGCAGGCGAACCGGCGCGGCTTGAGGGCGAGTTGTCGTTCCGGATCTTCGCCGGACCGCCGAATTTCGAGGATGTGCAGAAGGGCGACAGCCCGGAGCCGGGCTATGTGCTCACGCTCCCGCAGCCGATCTGCCTGACCGGCGACGCCGACTTTACCGACCCCTCCTATCTGTTCGACGAAGTGCAGTTGGTGGAGACGGAAGCGACCGCTAAGGCGATGCGCGAACTTCGCAACCGCACGGTTTCGGTCGGCCTCGTCAACCCGATGCCGGCGATGACGGGACACCACCACCGGCCGCTGGTCGCCTGGGTGTCTGCGATTGCCCCGGCCGGCGATCCAACGGAAAACCAGGGCACCGCGGCAACCACGGTCGAGGCTTTCTATCTGGCGCTCGGCGCAGGCGATGGCGCAACGGCCGCCGCCTTCGTCATTCCCGAAAAGACCGCGAAAGGTCCGTTCTCGGCGGCCGAACTGACCCGGTTCTATGGTGGGCTTCGCGAGCCACTGCAGCTCGTCGGTGTCGAACAGCTGGCCAATGGCGAGTTCCTGGCGAGCTACCGTTTTGCCAGCAGCTCCAAGGTCTGCGACGGCCGTGCGCTGGTGCGGACCGAGAACCGCGACGGCCGCTTTTTCATCCGTTCGATCAAGGCACTCGACGGCTGCTGATTTCTCCGCATCCCCAATCATTCCACAAACGCAAAAGGCCGGGATCACTCCCGGCCTTCCGCAATGCCTTGAGCCTTTAAGGCTGGTTCAGTTTTTCGACTTGTCGACCAGCGCGTTGCCCTTGATCCAGGGCATCATGCCGCGCAGCTTTTCGCCGACTTCCTCGATCTGGTGACGGTCGTTCATGCGGCGGATGCCCTTGAAGCGCGAGGCGCCGGCCTTGTATTCCTGCATCCAGTCGGAGGTGAACTTGCCGGTCTGGATGTCGTTGAGAACCCGCTTCATCTCGGCCTTGGTTTCTGCGGTGATGATGCGCGGGCCGGAGACGTATTCGCCCCACTCGGCGGTGTTGGAGATCGAGTAGTTCATGTTGGCGATGCCGCCTTCATAGATCAGGTCGACGATCAGCTTTACCTCGTGCAGGCACTCGAAATAGGCCATTTCCGGCGCGTAGCCGGCTTCGACCAGGGTTTCGAAACCCGCGCGGATCAGCTCGACCAGGCCGCCGCAGAGAACAACCTGCTCGCCGAACAGGTCGGTTTCGCACTCTTCGCGGAAGTTGGTCTCGATGATGCCGGAACGGCCGCCGCCGACGCCGCAGGCGTAGGAGAGCGCGAGATCATGGGCGTTGCCCGAAGCGTCCTGGTGGATGGCGATCAGGCACGGCACGCCGCCGCCCTTCTGGTATTCGCCGCGCACGGTGTGGCCGGGGCCCTTGGGCGCGATCATGACGACGTCGACCGATGCCTTGGGCTCGATCAGGCCGAAATGGACGTTGAGGCCATGGGCAAAGGCGATGGCCGCGCCGTCGCGGATGTTGGCTTCGATCTCGGCCTTGTAGATGTCGGCCTGCAGTTCGTCCGGGGTTGCCATCATCATCAGGTCGGCCCAGGCGGCGGCTTCAGCGACGGTCATGACCTTGAAGCCGTCGGCTTCGGCCTTCTTGACGGTCGGCGAACCGGCCTTCAGCGCAATGGCGACGTTGCCGGCGCCGGAATCCTTGAGGTTGAGCGCATGCGCCCGGCCCTGGGAACCGTAGCCGATGATGGCCACTTTCTTCGACTTGATCAGGTTGAGATCGGCGTCGCGATCATAATATACGCGCATGAGACACTCCCGTTGGTTCGCGTTGTCTTTGTTGGCCGGCCGCGGGAAAGGCCCCGCCGCCGGAAGTCCGTATTTCACCCCCGGCCGTAAAGCCTGAGGAATTTCGTCACCGCCTGAGCGGATATGGCGCTGATCTCCGCCTCATCCGGATGGCTGTCGTCGCCCAGGAGCAGCCGGATCTGGGTGTCGGCGACCACCAGTCCGAAGAAGCTGCGGAACGCGTCGGCCACATCGGCGAAATCAAGCAGTCCCGCCGCCCTGCCCGCCTCGAGCAGCGGCTCGATGCGCCGCTTCATCGCGAACGGCCCGTTGGTCAGCACGATTTCGCCAAGCCGGCTCTTGCCCGATCCGGCGTGGGAAACGGCGGCGCGGTTTAGCGCGATCGACAGATCGCCGGTTATCACCGTGAGCCAGCTTGCGGCAAAGCCGGTGAGCGCCGCATCGAGGCTTTGGCGCGTCAGCCGGTCCTGAGGCAGCTTCGGCATCCGCACCTTCGAGGCCTGCCAGCGCACGGTGGCGGTCAGCAACCCGTCGCGGTCGCCGAACCATTTGTAGAGCGTCTCCTTGGAACAGCTTGCCGCCCGCGCCACGGCCGCCACCGAAAACCCGTCGCCCTCGGCCACCATCAGCTTGAGCACCGCATCGAGCACTTCCTGCTGCCGCTCCGACAGGGCTTCGCCCGCCGACGCGCCGGGGGCGGCATCAGCGGGGGCTGCGGTCTGCCTGGGAGCAGTGTCTGGAGCGAGGGTCAATGTCATGAGCGGCGATGTACCGTACCGTACGGTACTGTGTCAAGCGGAGTTCCACAAAACGATCTGGTTAGCGGGGCGCCCGGCATTACCGAAGAGAAGGCACCGGCGCTTCATCCCGCCGCATGCATCGCCAACGCGCCCGTCATCATGGTCAGGCCGAAGACCAGGATCAGGGCGGAGGCCGCAAGCTGCAGGCCGAGGGAGACGCGGGCGGCGAGAACGGAGTTGACGGAAGCCGCGCGCATGAGGGTTGAGCGGGCGACCACCGAGAGAACCGCAATCAGCGTGATGGTGGCGCCGGTGCCGAGAGCCATGGCCAGCACCGAGAGAATACCCGCCGGCAACAGGCCACCCGAGAGCGAGAACACCAGCACGATCAGCGCGCCGGAACAGGGGCGGATGCCGACCGAGGCGATCAGCGGCAGCAGCCGTGGCCACGGCAAGACCTCACCTTTGTCGTAACCAAGATTGACCGGCACGCAGCCGCAGGATGCGGTGTGGACATGGCGCACTGCTGAGCGCAGCCTGCGCCAACCTCTCCCAATCCGTGCCGTCATCCCCTCACCTGGCTGGAGATCCGGCAAAACCTCTTCGCACATGTAGAGCCCGCTGGGCCTTGATCGCGGCAAGACGAAAGCCCGGCGCAACCGGGTGACGAGCAGCATCAACCCGATCATGGCAATCAGGGTGTAACTGGCAATCGCCACCATGTCGGTCACGCCGGCCATATTCGCAGCGGTGACGTTGAGCAGCAGCGTCCCGACAGCGACGATGCCGATTGCCACCAGCGCCTGCATCAGGCTGGCGGCAAAGGAAATCAGCACCGCGCGGCGCAGGCTGTCATGAGTAGAGAGCAGATAGGACGAGATAACAGCCTTGCCGTGTCCGGGTCCGACGGCGTGGAAAACGCCATAGAGCAGGCTCAGGCCAACCAGCCAGGCCAACGCGCCCGGGCTTGCAGAGAAATGGTCAACGGCGCCGGTCAGTTCGGTGTAGAAATAGCTCTGCGCCTGCATGGCCTGGACCATCAGGCCGGAGAACGGGCCTGTCCAGTTCATGCCCCAACTCATGCCTTGGGGCACATCGGGGCTGGCCACGCCAAACGGACCGGAGGCGGCAAGACAGGGCCGGGACAGGACAAGCAGCAGCGGCAGAACAGCCACCGTGAGCAGTCCCGGCAGCAATGCCGGCCGGATGGTCTGCGGTCTCACTTGCATTCGACAACAAACTCGTGCGCCAACCCCTGGGCCGCATCCTGCAGGGCTTCGGGCAGATCGTGCTCGTCGGCGGGAATGGCCGCCAGTTGCGCCATGATCTGGTCATCGAGCTCCTTGGGCGGCTGATAGCGGGCGGCACAGGCGGCAGCCTCCCCCTTGACCGCCACCTCCCCCTTGACCGCTACTGGGGCCTTGCCCGGATAGCTGAACGCAACAAAATATTCCGGGTCGAGCACATCGATCTCGGTGGAGGGCGCGAAGGCAACCGGCTCTCTGAGCGGCAGCGTGAAAGTCAGGCTCAATCGCTTCTTGCCCATCTTCAGCCCGTAATGCTCGGGCGCGGCGAACTCGACCTGTGCGCCGGCATCCCTGACATAGGTGAAGAAATGATACGGCTCGAGCGCTTCCATGTTGGTCTGGGACAACGGCTCGAGCTCGGCTTCCGAGAGCTTGTGGTCGCCATTGGTGTCGAGCCCCTGCGTGGCGTAGGCCGAGAACGGCGCGTCGAAAGTCCAGATATTGGTGATCGAGGCGAGCCTGCCAGCAGTCACATTGAGCGTTATGGCGCCATCGACCCAGACATGCGGATGAGCATGGGCTGCACCGGCCAGTGTGAATTGCGCGGCGAGCGCGGCCCCCAGAAAAGTCAGCAATCTTGTCATGTCAGCCACCGGTTTATGCCAAGGAAGATCCCGGAATGAGGCAGAATTCGGGCCGCCCGGCTCCTCCTGCACCGGTTATTGAATACAGCGGACACCACCACCAAACAGAATTGGGGGCATTGCCCCGCATCGCCTTTTTCCGGTCAGACGAAGACGAAAGCAAATCCGCCTTCCGGTCAGGATTTCGAAACATCGCGCAGAAGAAGCATGAACCCGGTGGCGAGCAGGGCCATGGTTGCAATGAAGAGGACTGCGATCAGATTGGAAAGATCGGGCACGAGGTAATCGCCAACAAAGATCGACACGACGACGGCGCAGATCAGAATGGCGGCCGTCACATTGCACCTGATGGCCCACTGGATCCGCCTGACCCTGGCCGCAAGCACCTTTGTCGCTGCCATGTCCGGCTCTGCCACCATCCCCTCGCCTTCCGCCGGATTGGCAAGTCCGCGCAGCTGCTCAACGGCCTGTGTCAGGCGGTTGAAGAGAGTGCCCAACAGCGCTGCAATCGCGGTCAGCATGAAGACCGGGGCGACCGAGAGCTGGATTTCCTGGGCGATCGACAGCGAATCCGGCAAGGCTTGCATTCGGCGTATCCTTAGAAGTCAGGTCAGTTCACATCATTTCCGGGTGTTCAGGCGGGAATGATGTCGAAGATCGCGTTGATCACCGCATCGACCGCCACAGCGGCAAGTATCATCCCCATGACCCGGCTGACAATCGCCGCGCCGCCCTTGCCGATCAGCTTGAGGATCGGGCCTGCAAGCAACATCAGCACGAGAGCACAGGCAAGAACGGCCAACAGGATGACGCCGGTGACCACCTGCTCGGAGATGCTGAAGCGGTTGTTGTCGGTCAGCAGAACGACCGCAAGCATGGCGCCTGGCGAGGCGATCGAGGGGACCGCAAGCGGGAATATGGCCGGCGACGGAGCATCCTGGGCGGCGGCCTCGGCGGTTTCACGCTCGGGCTTGGAATCACCAAAGATCATGGTCAGCGCAAACAGGAACAGGATGAGCCCGCCGGCAATCTGAAACGCCGGCAGGCTGATGCCGAGCGCATCGATCAGGAACTGCCCGGCGACCAGGAAGAACAGAAGCACACACGCGGCTACCAGCGCGGCCTGCAGCGCGATCCGGCGGTGCGCCGCGGGATCCGCCGCTGCCGTTACGGCGACAAAAACAGGTATTGTGCCGATCGGATCGATAACCACCCAGAGTGTTACAAACTGCTCAAAAATACTGGCCATCATTCTGCCGTCCGCGGTTGAGGGATTGCGACACTCGTTCGACGCATCTTACGCAGGCAAAGCCTAACAGTGTCCTTGCAGCCTTGCACGGCCGGTTCGGCCTGTTTTCAGGCTCCCGATGACACAAGCTGCAAGCGACCCCGCCAGGCTGCGGCTGGTCGCCAATGCCATGCCGGTCCCAAGCGAAGAATCGTGGCGCCGCCAGGTTCAGTTGGGCAGATGGCAGCGTACCAGGTTCTGGTCCGCCCCGCCGATGCTCAGGCGAATGGCGCTGCGGCTGAGCATTTCGATCGAGAGGGTGCGCTTGATCGTCTTGCGCCCCACCTTGCAGCTTGCCTCGTCCTGCAGATACCCCTGCCCCGGCGCGCCGGGTTCGAAGCTGCAGGTCTCGCCGGGATGGCGAAGCGTGCCGGGCGTGATCACCGCGAAACCGTCGAAGGCGGTCTGGTCCATCATCGCGCAGCCATCGCCGGACCGGGCCCAGATCCCGACATAGGCAAGCCGGCTGGCATTGCGGTCGTGGGTTCCGGCCTCGATCGTGTCCTCGCGCAGCAGGCTCTGCGGCGGCGTCAGCGATTCGAAATTCGGCGGCGTGACCGGCCGCGGCTTCTGCGGGCCGGATTGCGCGGCGCAACCGACCAGCACCGCGGCCAGAAGGGCTGCGGATGCTGCCGCGATCATCGTGGATGGTAACCGACTCATACTGTTTCCTGCGAAATTCAAGGAGTTTTCTGACCGAGCCACGCCGCAAGATCAAGTATGTTTACAACTGGCCGGCGCGGCCTGCCGCCGGGCGGGTGGATAGCTCCAGGTCGCAAGCACCGCGCGACGGCCATTATGGCAAATGGCCGACTTGAACTGTCATGCGAATATGCAATTATTCTAATTCAATCTCAGCCCCCGCTCGGGGCAGCCAATCTGGAGGATTCGCGCATGATCCAGGCAAAGACAACCCGCAGGGCGCTGCTGGCAGCCGGGGGAGCGGCGGTGCTGTTTGCAGCCGGGCGCGGCAGCTTCGCGCAGACGGAAAAGCCGGTCACCGATCTCAAGCCCGGCGAGTGGTCCTGGTATCCGGAACGGGCGCTCTCGGGCCCGGTGGCGGTGCTGGTGTCGCTGTCCGACCAGCTCGCCTTTGTCTACCGGAACGGCATTCGTATCGGCGTGTCCACCGTGTCGACCGGGCGCACGGGATACGAAACGCCCGTCGGGGTTTTCACGATTTTGCGGAAAGAGAAGCTGCACCATTCCAAGGCCTACAACAATGCGGCCATGCCCGACAGCCAGTTCTTCTTCGGCGGCTGCGCGCTGCATGCGGGCGGTCTGCCGGGCTATCCCAGTTCACACGGTTGCGTGCACCTGCCGCTGGCTTTTGCCGATCTGGTCTTCAGCGTCACCCACAACGGCACCCCAGTGATCGTCACCAATGACCGCTCCGGCATCGGCAGCCTGAGCCATTCCGGGCTGGTTCTGACTAACAGCGACCTCAAGGCAGTGGAAGCGATGACCGGACACGTCACCGGCAAGAGCTTGCCGCGCGACACTCAGGGCGAGAAAGACGACGCATTCGCGATCATCGTCAGCGGCGCCGACCGCCGGCTGATCGCGCTCAGGAACGGGACGGAGTTCATCAATGCCGAAATCGGCATCGAGCACCCGCGGCTGCCGCTCGGCACGCATGTCTACATGCTCAAGGGGGTCAATCCGGCCACCCATGTCTATGACTGGATGGCGATCGGCCTTGGAACCGGCGACGAGGCGACAGTCGACGTGCAGCGCGAGATCGCGGTGACGGCGCGGCTGGTGATTCCGCCGGACGTCTACGGCCAGATTGCCCGCAACCTGCACCCAGGGGCCACCATGATGCTGACCGACCTGCCCGCCCACCCGGAAACCCGTTCGACCACCGATTTCGTGATCATGCGTGACCGGGCCGCCGTCTGAGCCTATCTCAGACGCCGGTGTCGAAGCGCTTGCGGGCGGACGCGACGGCTGTGAAATTGTCCCCGGCCCAGACCACCAGATCGTTGAGCGGGGTCAACATCGAGGTTCCCAGAGCAGTCAGGCCGTATTCGACGCTTGGCGGCTTGGTGGCGTAGACCTTGCGGTAGACATATCCGTCACGCTCGAGATCGCGCAGCGTCTGGGTCAGCATGCGCTGCGAGATGTCGGGCACCAGCCGGCGCAACTCGCCGAAACGGTAGGGCCGTTCGGCCAGCGCCAGCAGCAGCAACGTGCTCCACTTGCCGAAGATCCCCTGCATGACCTGGCGCACGGGGCAGTTTTCGAAGGAACTATGCTGCTGCAGTGCCCGGAGCCGGTCGGCGAATGAGATATGCGCATCCATGGATGGTTCCCTTCAGGTGCCTATTGGCGGCAAAACTGCCTTCTTTCGCATTCCCTTTACATACCATATGTGCAGTAACTCTCAATATGAGAGCTACATTAATTTCGAGACAGCGCGGCTTGCGACGTCTCCCATGAAAGGAAAAGACATGACTGGCAAACTTCTCGTCACCGGCGCTTCGGGACAGCTCGGCGCGGCCGTGCTGCATCACCTCATCGACAGCTACAAGGTGCCCGCCTCCACGATCGTCGCCGGTTCGCGCGACGTGGCCAAGCTCTCGGACCTGGCCGGCCGCGGCATCGAGACGCGCACCGTCGATTTCAACGATGCCGGCACGCTGGCTCAGGCGTTTTCCGGCATCGACCGGGTGCTGATCATCTCCACCGACGCGCTTGACGGCGAAGGCACCCGCCTGCGCCAGCACCTTGCCGCGGTGGCTGCAGCGAAAGAGGCCGGCGTCGGACGCATCTTCTACACATCGATGCCGAACCCGGCCGAGAGCAAGGTGACGTTTGCACCCGATCACCTGAAGACCGAGGAAGCGATCAAGGCAACCGGCCTCGCCTACACGATCTTCCGCAATGGCTGGTACATGGAGAACCTGTTCATGGCGCTGCCGGCGGCGCTCGCCAGCGGCCAGTGGTACAGTTCCGCCGGCACCGGCAAGATCGCCCACATCGCGCGAGACGACATCGCGAGGGCGATCGCGGCCGGTGTTGCAGCACCCGTGCCGGAGAGCGTGACCTACACGCTGACCGGCCCGGTTGCCTACACCGCCGACGAGGTCGCCGCGATGGCGTCGAAGGCAACCGGCAAGCCGCTCACCGTCGTCCACCTCAATGACGAGCAGCTGGCCCAGGGCATGGCCGGCGCCGGTGTTCCGGCCCCCTACATCCCGACCTTCGTCTCCTTCGACGCCAACACGCGCGAAGGCGAGATTTCCATGGTCACCGGCGACGCCGGCAAGCTTTCCGGCACCGAACCGATGTCACTGGAAAGCTTCCTGGAAGCCAGCAAGGCTGCGCTTCTGGGCTGAGGCAGCACGCAGTCGCAGTAAAGTCATGGTTTAGATCTCCGGCCATGACAGCGGCCTCCCTTCATCTCCCGGTGATGCAGGGGGGCCGGACCGGGGTCAGGCTCAGCCGCAGGCGCGGACGAAGCGGCGGACGGTTTCGGCCATGCCGTATTCGAGCGCATCGGCGGTCAGACCGTGGCCGATCGAGACTTCGAGCAGATTGGGCAGGGCGCGGGCCAGGGCCGGCAAATTGTCGACCGTCAGGTCGTGACCGGCATTGATCCCGAGCCCCAGTTCGGCGGCGATCCTGCCGGAGGCTTCGAGTTTCGCGAGCTCCACCGCCGCACGGGCGGGGTCGTCATAGGTGCCGCCATAGGGCCCGGTGTAGAATTCCACCCGGTCGGCGCCGGTGGCGCTTGCGGCTTCCAGCGCCGCACGGCTGGCGTCGGGATCGCAGAACAGCGAGACGCGGGCGCCGCCCTTCTTCAGCCGCTGCACCACCGAGCGCAAGAAATTGCCCTTGCCTTCGAAATCCCAGCCATGATCGGAGGTCGCCTGCGCCGGATCGTCTGGCACGAGGGTTACCTGCTCGGGCGCATTGGCGGCGACAAGCTCCATGAATTCGTCGGTCGGATAGCCTTCGATGTTGAACTCGGCTTGAGGGAATTCGTCGTCGATCAGCGCCCGGATCTCGGGAAGATCGGAAAAGCGGATATGGCGCTGGTCGGGCCGCGGGTGCACTGTCAGCCCGTGGGCGCCGTTTGCGAGCGCGATCCGTCCCAGGCCGGTGACGCTCGGCCATGGCAGATCGCGGCGGTTGCGGAGCATGGCCACGGCGTTGAGATTGACGGAAAGCTGAGCGGGCATGGCGGCCTCACGGACAAGGACAACTGGAAAACCTCAGGCCCTTGGACCTGAGGTTGCTGCTACTGTTATCTAAAGCATTGGCGGGCGATGTGAAATGAATTTCGGGAAAGTCCGCATTCCCGGCCTGAATGAATGGAAGGTGCGTCCCGCGAAAGGCCCCTCGCCCTGGCAAGGAGCAACGGATCGCAGCTTAGGAAAACGGACTCAGGATCTGCCGTTGCGCAGCCGGCCGGAATAGTCCTGCAGCTGCTCATTGTAGGATTCGATCATCCGGCGCTGGCGCTTTCTTCCAATCCGCAGCGCGATCCAGAAGAAGCAGACCGTGAACAGAGCAATCAGGCCGAAAAGCGGCCAGCCGAGGTCTTTGAGATCGGAGGAGCCGAAGGCCTGGGTGAGCAGGCGCTCGTAGTCAAAGGCATAAGCCGGCACGGCGGTTACAAGAATGGCCGGCAGCGCCGCAAGCGCGGTCAGGATGCGCATGAACATCTTCCTTGTTCTGATCAACCGGAACGACCCTACTGGAACATTCTTAAAGAACTGATCACCTGTTGGCGTGTCGCTCACCGACTGGCGGCATCCTTTCGAAGCATATCTTTTTATTAGTAATTTAAGAGCCCAACCGAAAATTATGTTGAGTGATTTCAGCGACTTGTGATTCTCTGTGGTTTGCGAAGACTACGGAGGATCGGATGGCCTGGACTGAAATCACTCGGGAGCAATATGACCGGAGGCACCTTCGCTACGCAAGTGATTGCACGGACGAGGAATGGGCGTTGATTGAGCATTTCATGCCTGCTCCGCACAAGGTCGGTCGGCCGCGCAAATGGCGGATGCGGGAGATATGGAACGCCATCCAGTATATCGCGGCGGCAGGTTGCCAGTGGGCGATGCTGCCGAAAGACTTCCCGCCCTTCACGACGGTGCAGCATTATTTCTACCGGCTGCGCGACAGCGGCGTGCTCGACATCATCAACGAAACGCTGGTGATGTCCGCGCGCCTTCTGGCTGGTCGGGCGGCTGCGCCGACGGCCGGTGTGATCGACAGCCAAAGCGTGAAAACCACGGAAAGTGGTGGGCCCCGCGGCTATGATGCGGGCAAGAAGATCAAGGGTCGCAAGCGCCACATCCTCACCGATACTGAGGGCAATATGCTGGGTGCGATCACGCACACCGCCGATGTCCAGGACAGGGATGGCGCGCCGGATGTCATCGCCCGCACGAAAGAAAGCTTCCCCACGCTCGCCCATCTGTTCGCGGATGGCGGGTATGCCGGTGAGAAGCTGGAAACCGCCCTGCAGACTATGGACGGACCGACAATCGAGATCGTCAAGCGTCCCAATGGTGCAACGGGCTTCGTCGTCATCGCTCGTCGCTGGGTCGTCGAACGCACCTTTGCCTGGCTCGGCCGCTGCCGCCGTCTGGCGAAGGACTGGGAGGTAACCATCGCATCTTCCGATGCATGGCTACTCATCGCTTCCATCCGGCGCACAGCAAGGCTCATAGCAAGGGATTGAAATCAATAGGTATTAATTTTGAGTCCGACTCTAAGCTTACCTTTATTGGATAATCAGGCCGGATGATGAGATGCCAACGACAGGTTTCGTGCCGCAGTTTTTCATTCCGATTATGTGAATGGCAATTTCTTGGAATCAGACCAGACAGGACGTTGAATGCCGATCTATCCGCTGCCCGAACAAGAAGCCGAACGGTTGGCCCGGCTGCGCAGATATGAAATCCTCGACAGTCTGCCGGAAGAAACCTACCAGCGGATCATTCGTCTTGCCGCGCAAATGCTGGATATGCCGGTTGCGGTCATTTCGCTTGTCGAAGGAGACCGGCAATGGTTCAAGGCGCGAGTGGGCGGTGACCGGAACGAAATTCCAAGAAAGCTCTCTTTCTGCGCGTATACGATCTGCCAGGCCGATGTCTTTGTCATCGAAGACGCCACGAAGGACGCGCGGTTCGCGCGAAATCCATTCGTCACGAGTGGTCAGAAAATCCGCTTCTACGCCGGCGCTCCGTTGCGCACCAATGACGGGCTCAACATGGGCGCGCTGGCGGTGCTCGACACCAAACCCCGGACGTTCAGCCAAAAGGACAAGCAGAACCTGACCGACTTCGCGGCGATGGTCATGGACGCACTGGAAACACGCCTTGTCATCGATCGCGCCGAAACGGCGGAGCGCCGCTTCATCGATGCCATGGAATCCCTGCCGAACGGCTTTGTGCTGTATGACAAGGACGACCGGCTGGTGATCTGCAACAAGCGCTACAAAGAGATCTATGCAGAGAGCGCCCCATACATTGTCCCTGGCGCCACCTTTGAAGAGATCATCCGCAAAGGCGTCGAAAACGGGCAGTATCTCGAGGCCGCCGGCAGGGAAGAGGCCTTCATTGCCGAACGCCTTTACAACCACCAGAACCCCGGCGAGCCGATCGAGCAGCATCTGCCCGGCGACAGGTGGCTCAGCGTTCAGGAGCGCCGCACCAGCGAAGGCGGGCTCGTCGGATTCCGGATCGACATCACCACGCTCAAGCGCCAGGAACGGGAACTGGCCCGGCTGGCATGGACCGACAGCCTGACCGGCGCGATGAACCGGCACCGGTTCATGGAACTTGCCGGCAAGGAAGTCGACCGGGCCAGGCGGCATGGCAGCGAGATGTCGTTGTTGCTGCTTGATGCGGATCATTTCAAACATATCAACGACAAATACGGCCATGCTGCGGGCGATGTCGTACTGAAGGGTCTGGTGGAACGCTGGGGCAAGAGCCTCAGATCGCACGATCTGATCGGACGTATCGGCGGAGAGGAATTCGGCATCCTGTTACCGGAAGTCGATATTCACAATGCTGTGTGCACTGCCAATCGACTGCGCAAGGAAATTGCCGAACTGCCATTTGCCTTTGAAGGCCAGCTGCTGCGGGTGACGGTGAGCATCGGGGTCGCCACGTTGGCCGCGGGCGACGATCTGCCCGCACTGATGCGGCGAGCGGACCTGGCACTTTATCGCGCCAAGGAAGCCGGACGAGACGGCGTCAACGCCAGCGCGGCGTAAGCAATCCGCATCGCGACTGTCGGCTGAACCAGGCGCCGGCTCCTCTCAACAAGGGACAGCTTGCCCGCGGCATCGCCCAAGCCTAGCATTGGGGCGACAGCGGGGGATCTTGCGCCTCCGTGCCAGGGAGCAGATCAATGATCTTCACAGCCACGACGAAGTCCGGGGACCGCATCGAGTACCGCGACAAGAAACGCGGGCTCTGGATCCTGTCGGTGCTTTCGCCTTCGCTGCCGGGTCTGGCAGCCCTTGCGCTGCTCATGACCGGTGAAGCCTGGTGGACCGCCGTCCCGATCATCATGTATTACGGCGTCTTCGTCATCGGTGACCATCTGGTCGGCGTCGATCCGAACAACCCGCCCGAAGACGTTGTCGAGGCGATGGCCTCGGACCCGTATTACCGGGTGCTGTTGTTTCTCTCCGTGCCGGTGTTCTGGTTTTCCTTCCTGACTTGCGCGATTGCCGCCGGGCAGCCGGACACGCCCTGGTGGGCCTGGATCGGACTGGTCGTGGCAGCGGGGACGAGTTCGGGCACAGCCATCACGGTCGGACACGAGCTCGGCCACAAGCCGAACCGGCTCGACCAATGGGGCGCGAAGCTGGCGAACGCGGTCTCGGGCTACGGCCATTTCTGCATCGAACACAATCGCGGCCACCACGTGCATGTCGCGACCCCCGAGGACCCCGCCTCGGCCCGGCTCGGCGAAAGCCTTTGGCGCTTCGCATGCCGCGAGATCCCGGGCACGGCGCTGCGCGGCTGGCGGATGGAACGGGCCCGGCTGGCGCGCAAGGGGCTTGGCTTCTGGCACTGGCGCAACGACATCCTGCAGGGCTACGCAATCACGCTTGTGGCGGACCTGGCGCTGATCGCCGCGTTCGGCTGGCCGATGCTGGTGTTTGTGCTGGTTCACAACCTGATCGGCTGGTTTCACCTGACCACCGCCAACTATGTCGAGCATTACGGGCTCAAGCGGGATCAAAAGCCCGACGGGCGCTACGAACCGTGCGAGCCGCGGCATTCGTGGAACACCAACCACATCATCTCTAACCTGATGCTGTTTCACCTGCAGCGGCACTCGGACCATCACGCCAACCCACTCAGGCCCTACCAGGCGCTGCGGTCCTTCGACGAACTGCCGACCCTGCCGTCCGGCTATCCGGGCAGTTTCCTGCTGGCAGCCTTTCCATCGCTCTGGTTTCGGGTGATGGATCCGAAGGTAATGGCCTGGGCTGGCGGCGATCTGACCAGAACCAATCTCGATCCGGCGCGGGCCGCCGAGTACCGGGCGCGGTGGAGCGCCCGGCGGGCGGATCAAGCCACCCTTGCGTAACCCGGCTGCCTGAGCCCCTGCGTGCTCTGGCCCGAGACGGTGGACCGGGACGCCAGTTCGGCGAGCGTGCGGTTGATGCCGAGCAAGTTCTGGGTGGCGGTATTGGTCTGCTCGACCATCGCCGCGGTTTGCTCAAGCGCCGCAGCCTGTCGCCATCAGCGCCGCATCCATGCCGACAAAAGCCAGCTCTTAGGAAATTTCTGTTTCGCTCATTGCAGGTATTCCGATCAGATGCCTCGCGCCGGAGCGAAAAATCCGCCGTTGCCCGGCTTGCAACAAGTTCATCACGATGCTTGTTCGTTTATTACCAAGAGCTAACTAGTTGGTATGGCGAGATCCGGCACAATCGGTGAATACAAAACTACCATTTGAGCACAAGTACGCTTCACGCCGCCCTGGCGCCTCTCCGCGGCTCCAACACCTGTTTGCTCTGCCCCGACACCGAGAAACGCGAAACCAGCTGGCCAAGGGTCTGGTTGATGCCCAGCAGGTTCTGCGTGGCCGCGTTGGTCTGCTCGACCATGGCGGCATTCTGCTGGGTGATCTGGTCCATGGAGCCAATGGCTGAATTGATCTCGGCAATGCCTGTCGCCTGCTCCTGCGCCGACTGCGAGATGGATCCGAAATGTTCGCTGATGACGCGCACCTGGCCTCCGATATTGCTCAACGTCTCTCCGGTCTTGTTGACCAGCGACACGCCCGTGAGAACATCCTTGAAAGACGCCTCGATCAGGTCCTTGATCTCCCTGGCTGCGGATGCGGAGCGCTGCGCCAGTTCGCGGACTTCCTGCGCGACGACGGCAAAGCCCCTGCCCGCCTCGCCGGCGCGGGCCGCCTCGACCCCGGCATTGAGCGCCAACAGGTTGGTCTGGAAGGAGATCTCGTCGATCACCGAGATGATCTGGGTGATCTTCTTCGACGATTCCTCGATCTTTCCCATCGCTTCAATGGCTTCATTTACGGTTGTGCCCGAAAGCTCCGCCTGTTGCGACGCCTCTTCGACGACCTGCCGGGCCTCGCGGGTGCGCTCGGCCGACTGTTTTGATATGGTCGATATCTGTTCGACCGCCGCCGCGGTCTCTTCAAGCGCCGCCGCCTGCTGCTCGGTGCGCCTGGCCATGTCGTCGGTTGCGCTCGAGAGTTCGCGCGTGTCGCTGTTCGACTGCTTGATCGATGCGACGATGTCGATGAAAGCCTCGTTCAGCTTGGCGACGGATGAATTGTAATTGGCCTTGAGTTGATCGAATTCCGGCGCAAGCGATTCCGATATGGTCGAGCCCAGATCGCCGTTGGACAGGCCGCCGAGCGCCTGATCCAGCGCCTGCAACGCCTTGTCCTGATCGGCTTTCAGCCGCGCCTGCTCGGCTTCGGCCCTGGCGCGGTCCTTGACCAGTTCATCGAGATAGACCGAAATGGCGTAATCCATGTCCAGCATTGCCGCCTTGAGAACGGCGGCAATGGCCGATGCGGTCTTTTTGGCCTTGTTGCCCCGGCCAAAGCCGCCGAGTTCGGTTTCGACGATGGTCTTGACCACCTCTTCGATGATCAGCGAATACCCGCCAATATACCATTGCGGCTCGAGCCCCAGCTTCGCATGCACCTTGCCAATCCGGGTAACGCCGTCGATATAGTTCTGGTCGAAGTTGCCGGTGGCGATCAGGCCCCAGTGGTCCACCTGCTTCTGCTTGGCATGCTCGATGTGGGAGGCATCGCGAAAGTGCCGGGCCGTCTCGGGATTTGCAGATGCATGAGCATAGAAACGGTCCAGCGCCACTCCCAACGCGCTTTCGATCATTGGCCTGGCTGCGCGCAGGGCCGACAATTGCTGTTCATCCATGCCCAAAAACTTGAGTTTGCCAGCAATCTTGCTTTGATCAGATTGATCCACACTGGTCATTGGCAGTTCCGATGCTGTTGCTGGACGAACCGAATTAATACGGCTAGTACCTTCATATTTAAGGGGTATTGTCGTCTTTCAGCACAATAGTTTCGTGACCGTTAACCCTGGGTAAACCTTAGGAGACAACAATTCGCATATTCCGTGAGACTCCCCGGCGTACTTTGTCGCACCTCCCCGGCACAGGGCTGCAAATCCGCTTCCCTGGCGCTGGATTCGGGGATTAGACTGGACTTCTCGATTGCGGTCCGGTCCCGGCGCACGGGGTGAAAATCCGACGACCCGGGAAGGCAGGCAAATGGCCTGAACGATCACGCCAACCGCAAGACCGTGCAATGCGCCAACGGATTCCTTTTCCCTTGCAGCTAAGCTCAGAGGCTCATGGCCAGCACCCGGCTTATCTCGGTCAGCTAGCGGCCGGATTGCTGTATCCAGGTGTTGAACGCTGCCTGAACGTCCGCCAGCGCCTTCTTCGATGTCGCCGGCTTGTCGATGACGCCTTCGGCGATCAGACGGGCGGTGACGCTCTGGGTCAGGATGAAGCTGTCCTTGCCCTGGCTGCGCAGCAGATATTGCCCTGTGGTGCCACCGAGCCGGGATCCGCGCTTCTTGAGCAGGTCCATCAGGCCGATGAAATCGGTCGACGGCCAGCCGGCGATCGCCTTGCCGGCGCTGCCGTATTCGGCGGCCAGCTGTTGCACGAAGACGGCGTTTTCCTGCACCGAGCGGATCTTGGCGCCGTTGCGGATGATCCTCGTGTCGGAAACCAGACGCTCGAAATCCTCGTCGTTGAGCATGGCGCATCGGCCGACATCGAAGCCGTCGAAGGCCGCCTCGAAACCCGGCCACATGTTCTCGACCACTTTCCAGTTGAAGCCCGCCTGGAACACGCCGCGGGTCATGGCGGCGAGCCAGCGGTCGTCGGGAATGGCGGCCACGTCGGCCGCAGGAACGGGAGTGGAGAGCATGGCCTCGAGCGCCTCGGCGCCGCCCTTGCGGGCGGCCGCAATCTCGAAAATCTCGTCAAATGAACGCATGGCGCCCTCCGCTGGAAACCGCCCGAACGCAAGACCGTTCAGGCCAATTCAACTCCGCCTCCCCGCCGGCGCCGCTGCAACAGACGCCGAGGGCTCCAGCCCCATCAGTCGCCACAATGGCCATGACCGGACATGCATGTAGCGGCGCACAGGGGTCTTGACCACGATCAGCAGGAACCCGATCGACAACAGGCACCAGACGGCGGGAACCTCGTTGGGGTTGTCGGTCAGCAATCTGGCGAGCAACGGACCCATCGCAAGGTGGTAGAGCACGATGCGCCACGAACCGAAGACAAGCGGCACAACGAACATGGCGATCATGTAACTGAGGAACCCGTGACCGAGCGGCCCCCTCAGCAGCAGGCTTGAGTTCACCCAGGACGAATTGATCTCGCCAAGCGCGTTCAACGGAATTTCCCAGGCGATGTGCCAGTTCCCCGAGACAGAGCAGAGCGCCGGGCCGCAGAGCGAACGCCCGGGCCTGCAAGTCCCGGCCCATTCGAATGGGTAGACCTGCAGGATCATGAAGGCTGCCGAGGCCCCTGCGACAGCGATGGCCCACGGCATCGCCGCGCGCCGCACATTCTCGGGAACAAAATAGAGCGCCAGCATGCAGCCGAAGAATGGCTGAAAACAGATATGCAGATACCCCAGCATGGTGGCGATCTGGTTGGACGGCAACGCGCACTGGTCAATCACCGAATAGGTAAAGGCCTGCAGCAGTTCCATGCCGGAGAAATAGGCCAGCGGCGTCCACAATAGCGGACTCTCGCGCTTGTAGGCCGCATAAGCGGTAGCGGCAAATCCCACCGCCGCCAGTCCGAAGGAGGCCTCGCCACTCCAACACATGCGCACTTCCCCCCAATCTGGCCGCCCCGTCGGCAGGTATTTATAGTCCTGGCGCAGACCGGAATTCAAGACAGCACAAGACCTGCCCGTGTCCGCAGGAACACGTCGGCGCTGTCCATGGTTCGGCTTATCCGGTTCTGGCGGCAAGCCAGATCATGTGCCGCGCGCCGCGCTTTTTCTTGCTGGCGCGGGTCGGCACCTCGGCAACCTGGAACCCCGCCTGTTTCAGCCGCCGGGTGAAGGCCGGATCAGGGGCGGAGGACCAGACCGAAAAGATGCCGCCGGGCGTGAGCGCGCGATGGGCGAAGGCGAGCCCCTGGGCGGAATAGAGCGCATCGTTGCCCTGGCGGGTCAGGCCGTCGGGGCCGTTGTCGACGTCGAGCAGGATCGCGTCCCAGGCGCCCTCGCGAGCGCGGATCAGTTCGCCGACATCGCCCGCATGCAGATTGACGCGCGGGTCCTCTAGGCATCCGCCGAACACCTCGGCCATCGGGCCTTTCGCCCAGGCGATCACCTCCGGCACCAGCTCGGCCACGGTGATGGCCGCATCCGGGCCGAGGCTCTCGAGTGCTGCGCGCAAGGTGAAGCCCATGCCGAGCCCGCCGATCAGGATGCGCGGCGCCTGCCGGCCCTGAAGCTTCTCCGCCGCGAGTTTGGCCAGCGCCTCTTCCGAACCGCTCAGCCGGCTGTTCATCAGTTCGTTTGAGCCAAGCATGATGGAGAACTCGCCGCCGCGCTGCACCAGCTTGAGTTCGACACCGTCTTCAAGGCGAACGGCGTCAAGCCGGATCCAGGGAATCATCGCGGTTACCATCGCTTCGTTCAGGGTGGCCAGCCTATAGCACGCCTGGGCAAAAAACGTAGCCGATCGCGGCATGGATGGCGTCCGCGCCGCCGGGAGCCGGCAAGCACGGCGCCTGTGCACTTTTTTGGGACAGGCTCGGGCCACGGCCGTCGTCCGCGGCACAGCGGACCCCGCCTACGCACCTCCCGGAAAATTCGGAATCCGGCCCGGATTTCGACGAATAATGCTGCGCCGCACCCGCGTTTTCGACCGGCGGAGACCTTTTCCGATCCGAACGGCGCCGGAATTCCGGTTTTCGCGTTAAAATAGCAACTGATGCGCCCGAACAGGCCGTGTTGCAGAAATATGACAAGCGCGCGAATTTGGATGCTGCACCGTTTTCGCGTTAAAATAGCGCTTGTGAACTCCGGATTTTTGGCAACTGGATACTGCGTTGCACAATCGCTTCTCCGGAGCTTCCCATGAAACCCTTCTCACTGCTTCTCGCCACCGGCCTGCTCGCTGCAGCCGGCGCGACGTCTTCCTTTGCCGAAGACGCCACGTTCGATGTCGCCTTCGGCGTCGGCGTCGCCAACAACTATATTTCCCGCGGCTCGACACAGTCGGCCGACAAGCCGATCATCGACGGCTACATGGAGGCCACCTATGGCATCTTCTATGCCGGCGTGTGGGCTTCGCGCGTCGACATCGCCCCCGACGATGTCGAGATCGACGTCTATGGCGGCATTCGTCCGGAGTTCGGCCAGTTGTCGCTGGACCTCGGCTATGCCCGCTACATCTACGACAGTTCGGGCAATGTCAGCGGCGAACTCTACGGCAAGGGATCGTTCGCGGTGACCGACAGCTTTTCGATCGGCGCCGACGTCTTCTGGGATCCGGCCAACAAGACCAACTGGGTGGCAGCAAAGACCGAATTCTCCGGCCTGCCCTACGAGATCTCGTTCTCGGGTTCGATCGGATCCGACTTCGGCACGCTCAATCTCGGCTCGGACAAGGTCGCCTGGGATGCCGGCTTCTCGCGCAGCTTCGCCGATGACACGGTCACACTCGACCTGCGCTACTACGATTCCAACAGGGATCCGGCCCGTTTCGTCGCCCGCCTGGCGTTCGACACCTCGTTCTCGGCGCTCAAGGGCAACTGACACCTGCAGTATCCCGCCGGATAACCGGCGGGATACTGACTGCCGTTCAGCTGGCGGCCGGTTTGGGCTCCTCCTCGAAGAGCACCCTGCCGGTGCGCAGGCATCCCGGACAGCCGAGACACTGTCCGGCGGCAATCCGCGCGCAAGGTGCGAGCGGCGTACGAACCGCATTGCGACGGATCAGCATAGCCTAGCCTCGAGCTCTTCCCAGTCGCCGAACCGCCACGACTGACCGACCACGGCTTGCATGAAGCCTGCGAACACCTCCGCCGGCATTCCCTCCTTCATTCCGGTCACCATGCCGATCCGCTCGGGCCGGCTTGCAGCCCCCATCATGGCGCGCATGAACAGCACCATCTTGTCGGGCGAAATGGCGCCGACAATCCGCTCGCGGATGCCGGTGATCTCGCTTGCGGAGAAATGCGCCTCGATCTGCGGCTGGATCTCGGTTTCCTCCTCGTGCATGTGCTTGAAATCGTCGGCGACGAACAGTGCAAAGCGCTGGTAGAGCTTGCGTAGCCGCGCCGGGCGCGCTTCACCCTCGGCCGCAACCAGGTCATCGGCCAGCCGGCGCAGCTCCTCGAAAGCCTCGACATGGTGGTCGTGATCCTCGCCGGCGTGATCGGAAGCGCCAGGCAGCCGTTGCTCCACCACGGTATGGATCTCGCGGTTTTCATGGGTGAGATGGCTCATGCCCATGGCGATGTGATCGTCGAGCTGCTTCAGCGCGGCTGCGACGGCATCACGGTCGAATGGATCAAGCTGACCCAGGGCAATGAGCATCCGGGCGCTGGCAAGCCGCAATCCCTTGTGAACGGCATAATAGAGGTCTTCCTTGTCCTCGTGAGCGGCGACTATTTCGGTCTGGGCATTCATCTTGATCTCCTTGGTGGCGCCGGGGTGGCCGGCTGACTGAATGGAGCGCGGGATAGACTGTTCGTTTGACTTGTAAAACTGCCGAAAACCGGATTGAGTGTCCGAAATTCCGGGACAATCGATGGACCAGCTCAAGGCAATGAAGGTGTTTCAGCGGGTCGCCGAGCGCGGCAGCCTGACGGCGGCCAGCCTCGACCTGGGGCTGTCGCGCGGCGGCGCCAGCACCATTGTCACCGAGCTGGAAAAGTATCTCGGCGTACAGCTGATCGAGCGCACCACCCGCAGCCTGCGGCTGACCGAGGACGGGCACTATTATCTCGAGAAGGCCCGCGCCATCACCGAGGCCGTGGCCAATCTGGAAGACGAGGTCGGCTCGGCCGAACGGCAGCCGCGCGGGCGGCTGAGGGTGCAGATCCCGGCGGGCCTCGCCGCCCTGGCAGTCGCCCCGGCGCTGCCGGAATTCCTGGCGGCCTATCCGCAGGTCGATCTGGAAATCCTGTCGCGCGACGGCGTGCCGGATTTCGTCGGCGACCAGATCGATGCGGCGATACTGATCGGCGCCCTCCCCGCGCTCGACATCGTCGCCCGGCCGCTGGGCCGGATTCCGCTGATGACGGTGGCCTCTCCGCACTATCTTGCGAAGCACGGCACACCGGCCTCGGCGGAGGCGCTTTCGCGCCACCAGTGCATCCCGATCATTTCCTCGATCTCCGGACGGGCGGTGCCGTGGCGGTTCCGGGTCGAGGGCGAGGAAGTTTCGGTGCCGGTCACCGGCCGGGTGGCGTTCGAGACCGCCGCCGCCGCGGTGATCGCCGCTAGGCGCGGCGCAGGCATCCTGCAACTGGCGAGCTACCTGGTGTTCAACGAGGTGCGCGCCGGCACCCTGGTGCCGGTGCTCGACACGATCCGGCCCGGCAGCAGCGAAATGTTCCTCGCCCACCCGCGCCACCGGCTGAAGCCGAAGAAGCTGAAGGTGTTCGAAAAGTTCCTCGTCGAGCTGAACCCGAAGACCCGGGAGAAATGGGGCGTACGGCAGGCGGAGTAAGTTGGAAAATCAACTACCGCACAATCACCAGCCGCTCCGCGGCCCTGGTGATCGCGGTGTAGAGCCAGCGTTCGCGGCTGTCGCGGAAGGCGAAGCTTTCGTCGAAGAGGACGACCGAGTTCCACTGCGAGCCCTGGGCCTTGTGCACGGTGAGCGCGTAGCCGTAGTCGAAATCGTCGTAGCGCTTCTTGGTCTGCCAGGGCACTTCGAGATCGGGATCGTCGAAGGCGCTCTTCAAAAGCTTGATCTTGGCCGAGCCGCGGTCCATGTCGTCGTCCTCGGGGCGGACCAGCAGGTTGATGCCGGGTTTGACGGTTTCCTTCGACGAGGTCATCACCTGCCAGAGCGAGCCGTTGAGCAGGCCCTTGGCGGGATCGTTCCTGAGGCAGACCAGCTTGTCGCCCGCCTGCGGATAGGTCTGGTCAAAGCCCTTGAGTTCGCGCAGGCGCTGGTTGTAGCGGCGGCGGGTGCGGTTGATGCCGACCAGCACCTGATCGGCCTCGAGCACCATGTCGCGGTCGACCTCGTTCTTGCCGATGACCTGGGCGGTGCCGTAGTCGCCATGCATGATCTCGCGGCCTTCGCGCACCTGCATGGCCAGATCGATGATCGGGTTGTCGCGGGCCTGGCGGTGGATTTCGGTCAACAGGATGTCGGGTTCGTGCTCGGTGAAGAAACCGCCGCCCGAAATCGGCGGCAGCTGGCCGGGATCGCCCAGCACCAGGATCGGCGTGCCGAAGCTCATCAGGTCCTTGCCCAGCGCCTCGTCGACCATCGAGCATTCGTCGATGATGATGAGCGCTGCCTGCGCCAGCGGGCTCTGACGGTTGAGCGAGAACAGGGGCGAGACCGTGGTCTTGCCGGTCTCCTCGTCGGAGACCTCCTCCTCGCCCTTGGGCCGGTAAATCAGCGAGTGGATGGTCCGCGCGTTCTTCGCGCCGCGCGCGCGCAGCACCTGTGCCGCCTTGCCGGTGAAGGCGGCAAACAGCACCTCGCCGTCGACATGTTCGGCGAAATACTTGGCCAGCGTGGTCTTGCCGGTGCCGGCATAGCCGAACAACCGGAAGATCGGGGTGCGGCCGTCCTTGAGCCAGCGCGAGACGGCTTTCAGCGCCTCATCCTGTTGGGGTGAAAATTTCATGCTTTCTCATGGCAGATTCGGCAAGGCTAAGCGACCCGGCAAATGCCGGTGCGAGACAGGCGCAGACCGGCGGTCAGAGGATCGATTGCAGATCGTGCTTGCCGAGTGTCTGCAGGAAGGCGAGCTTGGCCTGGCCGAGCACGCCCTTGAGGCCGCAGCGCGGCAGGAACGAGCACTGTTCGTCGCCAAAGCAGCCGGCGATGTTGAAATCGGGCTCCATGTGCAGCGCCACCGCGCGGAGATTGATGTCGCGCGCGGGCTTGGCCAGCCGCAGGCCGCCGTTGCGGCCACGCACTGTCGAAACAAAGCCGCCGGTGGTGAGGTTCTGCGCGACCTTCATCAGGTGATGTTTCGACACGCCGAACTCGCGGGCCAGATCGTCGACCGACTGCACCTGGTCGGGAGCGCGCGCCAGCGCCATCAGCACGCGAAACGCGTAATCGGTATGCAGGGTCAGGCGCATGGGCAACCTCGATAGTGGTATTTCATATATTGCATTTTGGCTCGCAAGCGAATAGTGGTAAATCAAATACCAGAAAAGAGGTCATCATGAAAACATTGCTCTGGCTGTTCCTGCTGCCGGGAGATCTGGTCCGCCAGAAGCTCGGCATCACCGTGGAGCAGGATGGCGGCCTGATCCGCTCCTTCATCAACATGTGTTTCTGGGGAACGGTCACGCTGCTGATCGCGCTGAAATATTATGGCTGACAAGCCCGCACCGGTCGTCATCACTGCCCGCGCCGGCCAGCCGAGAACGCCGGCGGTGGAGATCTCGCCGCGCGAGATCGGCCTGCTGGTCGACCGGTTTTACAGTGAGATCCGCGCCCACCCACGGCTCGGGCCGCTGTTCGAGGATCGGCTCGCCGGCAAGTGGGACGTGCATCTCGACCGGATGAACCGGTTCTGGCGCTCGGTGCTGTTGCACTCGGGCGAATATTCCGGGCAGCCGGTGGTCAAGCACAATGGCTTGCCGGATCTCGAGGAAGACGATTTCCGGCTGTGGCTGGAGCTGTTCGAGGCGACGACGGCAACGCTGTTCGCGCCGCCCACCGCCGGGCCGATCGTCGTCATCGCCCGCCGCATCGCCCGCAGCCTGTGGCTGGCGCGGTTCGGCACGCCGTTCAGCCAGACACCCGCCTGGCTCGCCTGAGGCGAGGGCTCCGGCCAGGGCGCGGCCGATCAACCGACGGCCAGATCCTTTGCCGACGAGGTGCCACCCTTGCCGTCAGGATTGACGACCACCACCGGCAGCTTCGCCTTGGCAGCGAGGTCATCGGCGGTCAGCGTCACCTCGATGCGGCCGGCGTTCCTGAACTGCGCCGTGCGCTCCTTGGTGCCGACCGTCACCTTGGCGTTGCGGTCGAAATTCTTGCCGAGAACCACCAGCGCCAGATTCTCATCCTTCACCGCTTTCTTCACCGGCTCGAGCTTGTCGATCACCGGCGATTTCTCGGCTGGCGGCTGCTTGTCGCTGGTGCTGAACACCGACTGGAACACTTCCTCGAGCTTGTCCGACGCCTCCTTGGCAAACATGCCGGCGAGTGCGGCCAACGCGGCGAAGCCGAACGGATTGGCGGTTTGCATGACCTGGTCGCTGTTGCCGACGGATGCGGTGAACAGGCCGCCGCGGATCACCAGGTAGAGAAACAGCGCCAGCCCCATGCCGATCGGCTGCCGCATGACGTACCACCAGTTCCAGTCCGGATCGTAGCGCTTGAGGCCGTGAAAGGTGGCAAAGGCACGCGCGGAGAAGATTGCGCTGCCGAGAGCCCCGGAGATGAGTACGATAGTCAGCAAACGGGCCTCGATCCCGAAGCTGTCGGAGAAGGTCCAGATGCTGCAGAGCTTGGTTGTTGCGGCCGCCGCCGCAGGTGCGTCAGACGCCGCGGCTGCAAGCGTTTTCGGATCGACCGGACAGGCCGAGGGCCAGATCAGGACCAAGAGCAGGGTCAATCCCAATGTCGATATCAGCAGATAGATGCCGAGAAACAGTCCGTTGCCGCGGGATGCGGCCGCAGCCCCTGGAACACCATCATCTGCCAGATTGTCGCCGTTATCAGCCTGCTGCATCTTCCCCTCCACAAATTGAAGCAAGTATATGCCAACACAAAACGCAGCGACATGATAATACAAATCGGGCGCAACCGCCATGTATGCTTGGAGCGGGATCGCGCAGAACCTCGAACAGGCAGAATTGTCCGGTTGCCGCGGTCAGCGTCCACCGTATATCAGCGTTCGCCCACTCTCAGCGCGTACCGTGCAGGGGATCGTTTTCAAGCCGGATCGGCTGGCCGTGCGGGGTGGCGTGGGCGGCGCGCTGCCAGGAGGCGGAGAGGGCATCGACCAGTTCCGGAGCGGCGACACCCTTTTCCCGCAGCAACGCCTCGAGCGCGGCCAGCCAATGCGCGTAGTAGTCGCTGCCATCGGCGGCCGCGCCGGGACTTGCGACTTCCCGGGAGAGGGCTGCGGCCCATTCGGTCCAGGTGAACAGCCCGCGCTCGTTGAGCGCCACGGCAAGCGCGAAGGCCTGCGCCTGCCAGGGTTCGGCAAACACAGGCGCATCGGGGCCGGCGCCGGGGGGCAGTTGAAACGGCAGTCCGGAAACCGTGGCGGGATCAGGCGCGCTCAAGATAACTCTCCCAGGCGTCAATCGACACGGTCAATGCCGGATCGCCCCCCTGCCCCCAGAGCTCCCGCCCGTCGAAACTGACGGTGTAGACATGCTGCGGCGCCTCGCCCTTGCCATGGGCATTGGTGTCGGGAAAGACGAAACCCTCGCGCACGGCCTCGATGACACCGAGCTTGCCGCGGGCATAGCGCGGCAGCCGCGTGTGACCCGTCGGGTGCTCGTTGATGGTGCGTACCCGGTCTCCGGCCGCAAATTTGGGCGCCGCCTCGACCTCGCGGTTGCAGGGACCGCCGCGGGCAAGCACGCCCGCGACGTCGCCTGGATGCAGCACGCGCTTGGGCGTCACGCCGGGCCAGATCCTGTGACCGGCCTCCAGCTCATCGGCGGAGACGAAGCCGTGCCGCTCGAGCAGGGTTTCCAGCGCCCGGATCCAGATCTCGTAGTAGCTCGCCGAATAATAGGTCGCCGGATGCAGGCTTTCGCGGGCATGGCGGCTTTCATCAATGGTCCAGGCGCCGAGCGCGCCTGTCGCCAGCGTGACGCCGAGCGCGCGGCGCTCCCAATCGGCGTGGAAAACCGGCTCGTCGATTTCGGGCGCGACCGGGCCGAACCCCATCTGCCCGCCGAGATCGTGCGGGCCGTTCATGTCGCTGCTCCCGCAACGTCCTGCGGCGGCCACAGCGCGCCGGGACCGAGCGATCCGGGCCTGAGCGGCAGGCCGGTGCCGATCATCGAATCGCGGGTGATCAATTTCGCCAGCTCGTCTTCGCTGAGGTCATCGGTTTCCACCGGGCGCATCGGCACCACCATGTAGCGCAGCTCGGCTGTGGAATCCCACACCCTGACGCGCGTCTCCTCCGGCAGCTTGAGCCCGAATTCGGCCAGCACGCCGCGCGGATTGATCACCGCCTGGCTGCGGTAGGGCGGCGCCTTGTACCAGACCGGCGGCACGCCAAGCACGGTCCAGGGATAGCAGGAGCACAGCGTGCAGACGATGAGATTGTGGGTGTCGGGCGTGTTGAACACCGCCTGCATGTGCTCGCCCTGGCGGCCGGTGTAGCCGAGCGAGGCGATTGCCGCGGTGGCGTCGCGGGCGAGCCATTCGGCAAACTCCGGATCGGTCCAGGCCTTTGCCACCACCCGGGCGCCGTTGCGCGGGCCGACCTTGTGCTCGTAGGTCTCGACAATGGCATCGATGGCGGCCGGGTCGATCAGCCCCTTCTCGGTGAGGATGGTCTCGAGCGCCTTCACCCGGGCTGCGAAGGGATCGAGCTCGTTGTCGTGGTGGTGATCGTGGTGATCGTGGTGGTGCTTGTCCGTCATGATCGCAGGTTAATCCTCCGCAGGCGCTACCGCAACATCGGCCACAGGCTCGCGACCAGCAAAACGGCCATTGTGATGTTGAACCATTTGAGCCGAACCGGATCGGACAGCCATGACCTCAATGCCGAGCCGAAGCCGGCCCAGATCGAGACGCTGGGGAAATTGGTCAGCGTGAAGGCAAGTCCGACGAGCAGCACGGTGAAGGTGTGGTTGGCCGGATCGGTGTAGACCGCCATGGCAGTGACCGCCATCACCCAGGCCTTGGGATTGACCCACTGGAAAGCCGCCGCTTGCATCAGGGTCATTGGGCTGGCGCCCACCCTGCCGTCGGGCAGCGCCCGCGAGCTGCCGATCTTGAAGGCAATGTAGACGAGATAGGCGCCGCCGGCAAATTTGAGCGCGGTGTAAAGACCGGGCGAGGTTTCCAGCAGCGCGCCGAGGCCGAAGCCGACACCGAGCAGCAGCGAAAAGAACCCGACCCCGATGCCAACCATGTGCGGCACGGTGCGGCGGATGCCGAAATTCACGCCCGAGGCGAACAGCATCATGTTGTTCGGGCCCGGCGTCACCGAGGTGACGAAGGCGAAAACAATGAGCGACAGAAAGGTTTCGAGGGCCATGCGCGTTCCCGCCGGCTGAATGCCGGCCCCTGCTTGATAGATGAGCTTCAGGCAGAGACAAGCAAATTGTCGTCATGCCCGCATTCGAAGATGTGATGGAAGCCGGACACGGCGGCGGAGGCCGGGACGACGCTGCTCGGGCGATCCGGCCGTGGATCTAGCGCAGCATCGGCCAGAGGCTCGCCACCAGCAACACCGCCATGGTGATGTTGAACCACTTCAGCCGCACCGGATCGGATAGCCAGGACCTGAGCACCGAGCCGAAACCGGCCCAGGCGGAGACGCAGGGCACGGTGGCGATGGTGAAGGCGAGGAAGATCAACATCACCGTCTGGGCGTAATGGTCGGGATCGGTGTAGATCCCCATCGCGGTGACCAGCATCACCCATGCCTTCGGATTGACCCACTGGAACGCCGCCGCCTCGAGAAACGTCATCGGCCGCGCACCGGCCTTGGCCTCGGGCAGCGTGTCGGATCTGGCGATCCGCCAGGCAATGTAGACGAGATAGCTGCCGCCCAGAATCTTGAGAACCAGATAAAGCGCGGGAAAGGCCGTCAGCAGCGCACCGAGCCCGAAGCCAATGCCCAGAACAAGAAGCAGGAAGCCGATACCGATGCCGAACATGTGCGGCACGGTGTTGCGGAAGCCGAAATTCACGCCCGAGCTGAACAGCATCATGGTGTTGGGCCCCGGGGTGCCCGCGGCGACGAACGCGAAGGCGATCAGCGTCAGGAAGGTTTCGAGTGCCATGTTCTTTCCCTCCGGATACGGACCAGCCTATGCTTGATAGCCGAGCGGGGAAACGAGGCAATCAAAAAAAGCTGATCCGACCGTTTGATAATATTGACAGAACAGGCCGAAGGAGACCGTCATGACCCAGCCGATGCCCCAGGTGCGCTTTGAAGACGGGACCCAGGTCCCTGCCCTCGGGCTCGGGACCTGGCACATGGGCGAAAGCCGCAAGGATGCCGCGGCGGAAGCCCGCGCGCTGCAGGCGGGACTGGATTGCGGCATGACGCTGATCGACACGGCGGAGATGTATGCCAATGGTGGCGCGGAGATCGTCACCGGCGAAGCGATCAAAGGGCGCCGCGACGAGGTGTTCATCGTCTCCAAGGTGCTGCCGTCGAATGCCAGCCACAAGGGCACGCTGGCGGCCTGCGAAGCGAGCCTGAAGCGGCTTGGGACCGACCGGATCGATCTCTACCTGCTGCACTGGCCCGGCCGGCATCCGCTCAGGGAAACCGTGGCGGCCTTCGAGGAACTGCGCGCTTCCGGCAAGATCGTCCGCTGGGGTGTCTCCAATTTCGACACGCTCGCCATGCGGCAATTGTCCGCCGTTCCCGGCGGCGAGAACTGCGCCGCCAATCAGGTGCTCTACAACCTGTCGACGCGGGGCATCGAATTCGATCTCCTGCCGTGGATGGCGGAGCGGACGATGCCGCTGATGGCCTACTCGCCACTCGACGAAGGCCGGTTGATGCGCCACCCCGGGCTCGGCAAAATGGCAAAGACCATCGGCATCACGCCGGCGCAACTGGCGCTGGCCTTCCTGCTTGGCCGCGAAAACGTGATCTCGATTCCCAAATCGTCGAGCCCGGAGCGAGTCCTGGAGAACCGCGCCAGCGTCGATATCATCCTCGACGGCGAGCAGCGCGCCGAACTCGACCGGATGTTCCCGCCGCCGCGGACGCGCGAGCCGCTGGCGATGATTTGAGCGGAGATTGATGGCCGCAGCTTCTCGCAGCGGCCGGAATGGCTCACATGCCCTGCGAACCGCGGTTCATGGCGGCGATGCCGGTGCGGCAGATCTCGACCAGGCCGAGCGGGCGCATGATCGAGATGAACTGCTCGATCTTGGAGACGCGGCCGGTGATCTCGAAGATGAAATGCTCGGTGTTGGCGTCGATGACCTGGGCGCGGAAGGCGTCGGCAAGCCTGAGCGCCTCGACCCGGTTCTCGCCGCTGCCTGCGACCTTGATCAGGGCCAGCTCGCGTTCGAGCGGCTTGTCGTGGCCGAGCTCGGCGGAGCGGACGGTGAGATCCACAACCCTGTGCACGGGCACAATGCGCTCGAGCTGCGACTTGATCTGCTCGAGCACGTTGGGGGTGGCGGTGGTGACGATGGTGATGCGCGAGAGATGCGCCTCGTGCTCGGTTTCCGAAACCGTCAGACTCTCGATGTTGTAGCCGCGGCCCGAGAACAGGCCGATGACCCGGGCAAGCACGCCGGGTTCGTTGTCGACCAGTACCGATAGGGTGTGGGTTTCCGGACGGGCGGTTTCGGCGGTCATGAAGTAGGCCGAACCGGTGGGTTGATGCTGAGCGTTCATGTGATGAGTTCCTGTAACGGGCGCTGCTCAGACGAGCGCGCGGCCTTTTGCATCGATGGCGTTGGCGACGGCTTCGTCCGAGGCTTCGTCGGGCAGCAGCATGTCGTTGTGCGCCTTGCCCGAGGGGATCATCGGGAAGCAGTTGGCAAGCGCTGCCACGCGGCAGTCGAAGATCACCGGCCCCTTGGTCTCGACCATCCTGGTGATGGCGTCGTCGAGGTCAGCCGGCTTGTCGCAGCGGATGCCGGTGGCGCCATAGGCCTCGGCCAGCTTGACGAAGTCCGGCATCGATTCCGTGTAGGAATGCGACAAGCGGTTGCCGTGCAGCAGCTGCTGCCACTGCCGCACCATGCCCATGTACTGGTTGTTCAAGATGAAGATCTTGACCGGCAGTTCATACTGCACCGCGCAGGACAGCTCCTGGATGCACATCTGGATCGAGGCGTCGCCGGCAATGTCGATGACCAGGCTGTCGCGATGCGCGACCTGGACGCCGATGGCGGCGGGGAAGCCGTAGCCCATGGTGCCGAGACCGCCCGAGGTCATCCAGCGGTTGGGTTCCTCGAAGCCGTAGAACTGCGCCGCCCACATCTGGTGCTGGCCGACCTCGGTGGTGATGAACGTGTCGCGATCCTTGGTCAGCTCGTAGAGCCGCTGGATGGCGTATTGCGGCATGATGACGTCATTGTTGACCGGGTAGGCCAGCGAATTGCGGGCCTTCCATTTGGCAATCCGGGTCCACCAGTCTGCCAGCTGCGAGTGATCGGTCTTTTTCGACGCGCGCCACAGACGGACCATGTCTTCGAGCACATGGCCGACATCGCCGAGGATGCCGATATCGGTGCGGACGATCTTGTTGATCGAGGACGGATCGATATCAATGTGGATCTTCTTCGAGTTCGGCGAGAACGCGTCGAGGCGGCCGGTGATGCGGTCGTCGAAGCGGGCGCCGATGCAGACCATGACATCGCAATCGTGCATCGCCATGTTGGCTTCATAGGTGCCGTGCATGCCGAGCATGCCCATCCAGTTCTTGCCCGATGCCGGGTAAGCGCCCAGACCCATCAGGGTCGAGGTGATGGGGAAACCGGTGAGCTCGACCAGCTCGCGCAGCAGCTGGCTGGCTTCGCGGCCGGAATTGATGACGCCGCCGCCCGAATAGATGATCGGACGCTTGGCGGTCGCCATCAGCTCAATGGCCGCGCGGATCTTGTCGAGATCGCCCGAGACCTTCGGCTGGTAGCTCTTCTGCTCGATCACCGGCGACGGCGGGGTGTAGATGCCGGTGGCGAACTGGACATCCTTGGGGATGTCGACAACGACCGGACCGGGACGGCCGGTGGTGGCGATGCGGAAGGCTTCGTGGATGATGCGCGAGAGCTGGTTGACGTCCTTGACCAGCCAGTTGTGCTTGGTGCAGGGTCGGGTAATGCCGACGGTGTCGCATTCCTGGAAGGCGTCGGAGCCGATCAGCGAGGTGGGAACCTGACCGGTGAGGCAGACGAGCGGGATCGAATCCATCAGTGCGTCCTGCAGTGCGGTGACCACATTGGTCGCACCCGGACCGGAGGTGACGAGAACGACGCCCGGCTTGCCGGTGGAACGGGCATAGCCCTCGGCCATGTGGCCGGCGCCCTGCTCGTGGCGCACCAGAATATGCTCGATGTCCTCCTGCTGATGCAGCTCGTCATAGATCGGCAGAACCGCGCCGCCGGGATACCCGAAGATGTGCTCGACGCCGTTGTCTTTCAGCGCCTGCAGAACCATTTCCGCGCCTGTCATTTCCATTTGCTTGCCGGCCATATCGCCTGACCCCTTGTTCAGTCTGTTTGTCGGGCTCAATAGCCCGGTTTAAGCCATAAAAAAAGGCCCCCGGAGGAGCCTGTGTTTCGCGCATGGGAGCTTTCGCCGGGTGGCTACGCCACCCTGCCCATGCGCGGTCCTACCACGAGAATGTTCGCGATCTTGTTCATGGTTAACCTCGTACCGCCTCGCAATCCCGACGTCAATTGATTAATTGCGAGAAAATCGGCGCCAAAACCCTCCAATCACAAGAAGGCGAAACTCCCCATTAACCCGGCGGTGCGATGGTGGCCGGGATGGATAATGGTCAGACCACAGATAACGAAATCTTGTCACCGGCTTCGGGCGAGGATGAAGGGCGCGCGCGGCGTGGCACCTACCCGGCCGGAAACCGGCTGATGGGCCGTGTCGTCGGCTGCTCCGGCTCCAAGGCGACGGTCAGCGCGATTGCCGGCAAGGACGGCAATGGCCTGGCCGAACTCTGGTCGGTGGGACGGCTGATTTCGATCAGCGTCGGCGACAACCGGGTGGTGGCGCTTGTCTGCTCGATGGAGACCGCAACCACCGCATGGTCGGAATCCGACGAAAACATCATGCACATCGAAGTCGAGCTGGTTGGCGAGATTCATACCGGGGTGACCGGCAAGCCCGAATTCAGCGCCGGCATCACGCAGTATCCCTATCTCGGCGCGGTGGCGCACCGCATGCGCTCGGCGGACCTCGCGGTCATCTACGATCCGGGTGTCAGCGACACGGCGGTGATCGGCAAGCTCACCCAGGACACCTCGCTGGGCGCGCTCATTCATATTCCGTCGCTCTTGTCGCGGCACTTTGCCGTTGTCGGCACCACCGGCGTGGGCAAGACCACGGCGGTGACGCTGCTGCTGAACAAGGCGCTGATCGCCGATCCGTCGCTCAGGGTGCTCATTCTCGATCCGCACAACGAGTTCGCGGCCGCCTTTCCCAACAAGTCGGTGGTCATCGACACCGATACGCTGGACCTGCCGTTCTGGCTGTTCAAGCTCGAGGAATTCACCGAAGTCCTGTTCCGGGGCCGTCCGCCGATCGCCGACGAAATCGACATCCTGCGAGACCTGATCCCGGAAGCCAAGCGGATGTTCAAGGGCACGACGGACACGACGCTGATCCGGCGCGGTCCGGAAAAATCATCGCTGACCGCGGACACGCCAGTTCCCTACCGGGTGGCCGACCTGCTGGCGTTGATCGACGAGCGCATCGGCAAGCTGGAAGGCCGGTCGGAAAAGCCGCACCTGCGCTCGCTCAAGGTGCGCATCCAGGCGGCGATCAACGATCCGCGCTACGAATTCATGTTCTCCTCGAACACGATCCACGACACCATCCTGACCACCATCAGCCACATCTTCCGGATTCCGGGCGACGGCAAGCCGGTGACCACGTTCCAGCTGGCGGGCATCCCGTCCGAGGTGGTCAACTCGGTGGCCTCGATCCTGTGCCGGATGGCGTTCGAAATCGCGCTGTGGAGCGCCGGCGGCGTGCGTATCCTGGTGGTCTGCGAGGAAGCTCACCGCTATGTGCCGGCGGACCCGAAGCTCGGCTTCTTCCCGACCCGCCAGGCCATCTCCCGGATCGCCAAGGAAGGCCGCAAATACGGGGTCAGCCTCGGTGTGATCACCCAGCGCCCGGGCGAACTCGACCCGACAATCCTGTCGCAGTGCTCGACGGTGTTCGCGATGCGGCTTTCGAACGACCGTGACCAGGACATCATCCGTTCGGCCATTCCCGACTCGTCGGCCTCGACCATGAGCTTCCTGTCATCGATCGGCAACGGCGAGGCCATCGCCTTCGGCGAAGCCGTGGCGGTGCCGATGCGCATGGTGTTCGAGCGGGTCTCCGAGGCCGTGCTGCCACGCGCCAATTCGGGCCTGCAGCCGGTTCACCGCGGCGATCCGAACAGTGTCGACCTGGGCAAGATCGTCATGCGGATGCGCCATATCGACGAAACCGCCAAGACCTTTGCACCCGCGGCGGAGCCGGCCCGGCCACAACCAGGCTCGGTCAGGCCGCAGATGCCATCGATCGATCCGGCCGAAGAATTCGGAGCGGCGCCGGCAATGCGCCGCACCACCGATACGCTTCCCGGCGCAGCGCCAGCGGATCAGGGCTATGGCGGTCATGCCGCTGACCGGGGCACGGAATACCGCCCGGCCGCTCCGGCAGCCCCCACCGCCGACCGGAACCCGGAGTACCGGCCCGCAGCGCCGGCAGCGCCGCGTCCAGAACTCAATTCACTCCGTTCCAGCCTGTTGAAAAAGCCGCTGTCCTCGCTGCTCAAGGACTGAGCCAGCCGGTTCCCCGCTTGCCGGCCGATCGAGGCGCGCGCAAGGCTGACGAGCCGGGTTTTCCATGGCCCGAACCCGAGTGCCGCCCGGCAATCGCATCATGCCCTGTCGCGATGAGTTGAAATGTCAGCCGGTCAGGCGGCGCAAACGCGGTTGCGGCCCTTGCGCTTGGCCTCATAGAGCTGCTTGTCAGCACGGCGGTAGAGTTCCTCGCCGCTCTCGGCACCATCCCAGATCGCCAGGCCGGCGCTGACCGTGACCTTCAGCGTCACGTTGCCGTTGACGATCCTGAGTTCGGAGACCGCCTGGCGGATGCGGTCGGACAGGCTGTAGAGCTGGCTTTCGGTGATGTTGGGCGACAGGATCGCAAATTCCTCGCCGCCGAGGCGGGAGAGAACATCGTGGTAGCGGGTGAAAACCTTCAGGCACTCGGCGACCTGGCGCAGGACCTCGTCGCCGACATCGTGGCCATGGGTGTCGTTGACCTTCTTGAAATGATCGAGATCGAGAATGACCATGCCGATCGGCTTCTTGATCTGTCCGAACGCCACCAGATATTCGGCCAGCGCCTCGTCGAAGTAGCGGCGGTTGTACATGCCGGTCAGACCGTCGGTGACGGCCGCGTGCTCCAGCGTCAGGGAGCGAACCGACAGGGATTCGGTCATGCGCTGGAACTTGCCGCGCTCGCGCAGGCTGCGCGACATGATCGGCAGCACCAGCAGGCTTCCGCATGCCACCGACAGGGCGGCCAGGACAGCGCTCATGAAGGCAAAGCTGGCCGCGGTCTCCACACCGCCGACCACAACGCCGCCCGTCGCGGCGGAGTAGGCCGCCCACGAAAAGAGCCCGCCGATGGCGACGAGCACTGTCAGCAGAAGAAAGAACAGTTCAGCCTTGTGAAAACGCATTGTCCCAACAGAAATCCGCGATCGTGGCGCAAAGACTAGCGTGAACCCCTTATGTTTCGTTTAACGACAGGTCCGGACGGAGCAACGGGGAGAACTATTTTTGCCTCACGGCACCATTCTTTGCCATTCGTCGCCGAGCTGATTGCGGAACCAGGTCATCTGGCGTTTGGCGTATTGCCTTGTGGCGGTGCTTGCCAGTTCGACGGCCCGCTCAAGCGAATGACGGCCGGCGAGATAATCGGCGAGCTGGCTCACGCCGATGGCCTTCATCGCCGGATGCTGGGGCGGAATGTCGAGCGCAATCAAGTGCCTGACCTCATCGAGCGCACCCTCGTCGACCATTCGGCCAAAGCGCTGATTGATCCGCGCATGCAACAGCGGCCTTGGGGGTTCAAGCACGATGCAGCGGGCGCTGAGCGGATCGACGATCTTCGCGCCGCCGCGTCCCTGAAATTCCGTGATCGACCGCCCGGTGCTGCGGACCACCTCGAGCGCGCGGAGGATGCGTTGCCGGTCGGCGGGGCGAAGCCGCGCGGCCATCACCGGATCGAGCCTGGCAAGCTCGGCATGCAGCGCCTCGACCCCTTCCGTCTCCAGCCGGGCCCGGAGTTCGCTGCGGATGGGATCGGGAATGGCCGGCATGTCAGACAGGCCGCCGGTGAGCGCGCGGAAATAAAGCCCGGTGCCGCCAACGATCACCGGCAGCGCGCCGCGCGCCCGGATGCCGGCAATCGCCTCGATGGCCTGATCCAGCCAGATGCCGGTGGAATAGGCGGTGTCGGGCGGCACGTGGCCGTAGAGATGGTGCGACACCTCGGCGAGATCGGCGGCACCGGGGCGCGCGGTCAGCCGGTCGAGCACGCCATAGACCTGCATCGAATCCGCGTTAACGATCTCGCCGCCAAGCTCGCGCGCCATCTCGAGCGCCAGCGCGGACTTGCCGCTGGCGGTCGGCCCGGCTATCAGAAGCGCCGAGATATCCTGTTCCTGGAGTTTGTGTTCCATGGCCCTCGTTGCCACGCTTGTCGCCAATCCGTCAAATCCTGTTCTTGCGCCAGCGCTCGGCGAAGCCGCGTTCACTGCCGTCGACGGCGCCGGCCTCTACTGGCTTGCCGACGGTATTGCCTGCGACATCGCGCTCAAGGATGGCGTGTCGGCTGAGAGCGCGCTCGACAGGATCAGGACCGTGATCGGCGATCTGCCGGTCGATGCGGCCGTTCAGGTCGCCGAGACCCGGCGCAAGAAGATCCTGATCGCCGACATGGATTCGACCATGATCGGCCAGGAATGCATCGACGAGCTGGCCGCCGAAGTCGGGCTCAAGGACAAGGTCTCCGACATCACCGCGCGGGCAATGAACGGCGAGATTGCCTTCGAGCCGGCGCTGAGAGAACGGGTGGCCCTGCTCAAGGGCCTGCCTGTCGAGGTGATCGCGCAGGTGATCGACAGCCGCATCACGCTGACGCCGGGCGGCCGCGAACTGGTCGCAACCATGCGCGCCAACGGCCATTACACCGCGCTCGTCTCCGGAGGTTTTGCCTCGTTCACCTCCGTCGTCGCCGCGATGATCGGTTTTGAAGAAAACCGCGCCAACATTCTCGAAAGCGAAAACGGCGTGCTCTCCGGCACGGTGCGCGAACCGATCCTCGGCAAGCAGGCCAAGGTCGATGCACTGGAGGAGATTGCGGCGCGGCTCGACCTCGACCCGTTTGACGCCATCGCCGTCGGCGACGGGGCCAACGATCTCGGCATGCTCTCGCGCGCCGGCTCCGGCGTGGCGCTGCACGCCAAGCCATCGGTGGCGGCGCAGGCCGATATCCGCATCGATCACGGCGACCTGACAGCGCTGCTCTACCTGCAGGGCTACCGGCGCACCGATTTCGTCACCTCATGATGCCGCTCAGGACAGAGCGGCTGATCCTGCGCAACTGGCGGGAGAGCGACCGGGATCTGTTCCACCTGATCAATTCCGACGCGCAGGTGATGGAGTTCTTTGCCTTCCGCCGCAGCCGGGCGGAAGCGGATGAGCTGATGGACCTGCTCGCGGACGGTATTTCACGCAACGGTTTCGGTTTTGCCGCCATCGAGATTGCCGCGACGGGAGAAACCGCCGGCTTCGCAGGGCTCAACGCGATACGAAGAGTGCCGGGCGTGGCGGATGGAACCGTGGAGATCGGCTGGCGCATGGCGCCTGAGTTCTGGGGCAAGGGCATCGCCAGCGAAGCCGCGCGGGCCTGGCGCGATTTCGGTTTCGACGATCTTGGCCTCGAGCGGATCATCAGCTTCGCGGTCGCCGGCAATCATCGCTCGACAGCGGTAATGCGGCGCATCGGCATGACAGCCCGGCCGGAGCTCGATTTCGACCATCCGAACGTGCCGGACAGCCATCCGGAGCTCATCCGGCATGTGCTTTACGAGATGCTGCCGGGCGATCCGCGCCGCTGACGCCCCTGCCCGTCCGCGGTTCAAGGGCTACGAGCCGGACTGCCGGTCCGGCGCGCGACACCCGGCTCAGCCGGCCTTGGAGACCGTCGTCAATCGGGCGACGTTCTTCAGATGAGCGACGGCGGATGTTCCCCCCGTGGTCTTTGTCATCAGATCGAGCGATTGGTCGTCGTCGTCATCGACCGGCGTCAGGGCCTGATCCATGTACTGCATCGCGCCGTCCTGGCGCGACAGCCGGCGCGCGACCAGCGCGAGATGGACGATCTTGCCGACGATCAACCCGTTCTTGCGCAGCGTCTGCCAGACGAAGCGGGGCCAGAAGACCAGCGGATTTTCCCTGGGCAGCCCGGGGCGGCGTTCGGAAGGATGCATCAGCCTGAACAGGCCTGTCTGCAGCGGGTGAATGTTTTCCAGGGGCACGGCGGTGGCGAACGTGACAAGCAGCTTGACCAGGCT
Source organism: Hoeflea sp. (assembly GCA_020637795.1). GTDB lineage: Bacteria > Pseudomonadota > Alphaproteobacteria > Rhizobiales > Rhizobiaceae > Hoeflea. Next base: position 408,622 of record JACKJT010000001.1, read on the forward strand.
GTGCAGCGGGACGCCGGTCGCAACCGCGCGCCTGAGCAATGTCCGCATGTGCTCGGGCGTGTAATACAGCGACCACGCCTCCCGGTAGATGCTTTCCCACTCCTGCTTGCTCATGTTCGGATGCTGCATGCAGACGTGCTCGACATCGTAGATATTCAGGTCCGGATCCATCTCCCCGCCGGCCTTCCACAGCACCTGGTGATCTTCCGATCCCGGCAGCGGCGTCAGGCAGAAGAACTCGACAATGTCGAGCGGCAGCTCGTTCTGGATGATGGCGATGTCGCGGCGGATCGTTTCCGGGGTGTCGGCAGGAAAGCCCAGGATGTATCCGGCAATGGTGATGATGCCCTGCGCCTTCCAGGCCAGCAGCATGCGCCGGTATTCGGTGATCTTGTTCTGGCGCTTCTTGGCGGCGGCAAGATTGTCCGGATTGACATTCTCGAGCCCGATGAAGACACGGGTGACGCCGGCGCGCTTGGCCTTCTCGACGAAATTCTCGATCTTGTGGCACAGCGTGTCGACCTGGATCATCAGGCCGAGCGGAATGCCGTCCTTCTCGCGCAACTCGATCAGGCGGTCAAAGATGGCTTCCCAGTCCCGGTTGCGGGCGAAATTGTCATCGGTGATGAAGAACTTGTGGATGCCTTGCTCCCAGTTCATCCGCACCAGCTTTTCCACGTCATCGGCCGAGCGGAAGCGCGACTTGCGCCCCTGGACATTGATGATCGTGCAGAAGGAGCACTGGTAGGGACAGCCTCGCCCGGCATCGAAGCTGGTGCTCAATCCCAGCGTATGTTGGACATATTCTTTCGGCAGGAACGGCACGGGCGTGCCGCCGATACCGGGAAGGTCGTTGAGGAAATTGTAGACCGGTTCAAGCTTACCCGCCGCCGCGTCGCGCAGCACCATGTCGAGGCGGCCTTCGGCCTCGCCGGCGAACATGGAAACTCCCATTTCCCGGCACTGGTCCAGATCCACGGCCTTGCCGTCGAGCATGGCGAGGCAGCCTGAAACGTGAAACCCGCCCATCATGACAGGCAATCCGGCCTGACGAAACGGACGGGCAATATCGAGGGCGCGCGGATACTGGTTCGACTGCACGCCAACCAGGGCGATGAGCCCGAAATTGCCGTTCTGCTCAAACCGTTTCAACAGCTTCGGAATGTCGATGCGGGTGTTGGACTCGTCGATCGCAGTAATGTCGATGGCGACACCGGGTCCAAGCACCTCGCGCGCCGCGCAGTCGCCGGCGATGCCATAGACAGCGGCCAGCGAGTTCGACGGGATCATCGATCTCCACCAGCGAATGACATAGCCGTCATCGTCGTAGTGGGAGGGCTTGATCAGGACGAGTTGAAACCGTCTGTTCTCAGCGCCGCTTGGTTCGGTCATGACACAGCTTTCACTCCGGAGGCATTTTAGAAGTACCTGTCTTGGGTAGCACGAAACAAAACCACGTGTCACGTCCGGCGCCGGGAAGCATCGGCAACGGACCGCATGGACAAACACGCGGAATAGTCTTCTGTTTCGGCCATTTACGATCGCCCTATTACGCAGGACCGGATGATTCTGACGCGAAACGAGAGCCGGATCCGCGGCTTGAGCTTCAGCAAGCGATTGCGCTGATCGGGAAATGTACGGGCGTTCATGCAAGCAGATACAAAAAAGGCGGCTCTCGCGCCGCCTTTTCAAGTTATTGCGCAGATTGTCAGTCCATGCGGACGGTGACGAAACGCAATTCGCCGGTCCGTCCGGCCAGCATCAACAGCGCGTTGCGGCGGCCGTCCTGCTTGAGGGCTGCGATGCGCTCTTCCACGTCCTGCGGCGTCATGACGGCCTCCTGGGCGATCTCGACGATGACATCGCCGGGCATGATGCGCTTTTCGGCAGCAGCAGAGTCGGGGTCGACATCGGTGATCACCACGCCTTCGACATCGTCGGCAATGGCGAATTCCTGGCGGCCCTCGTCGGTCAGTTCCGCCAGCGTCATGCCAAGCACCGTGACGGTCTCGACCGTATCCGGCAGGTCCGTCGATCCATTGTCGCCGTCCGTATCGGCGCCGGCCTGCTGCTCGCTATCCTCGAGCCGTCCGAGGGTCACCTTGACGGTCTGCTCCTCGCCCTTGCGGATGACGACGACGTCGACCGCCTTGCCGACAGGGCTTTCGGCGACAACGCGCGGCAGGTCGCGCATGGTCGCGACATCCTTGCCGTCGAAACGGACGATCACGTCACCCGGCTCGATCGACCCGTCATCGACAGGGCCGCCGCGGATGACGCCGGCGACAAGCGCGCCCTTGGTCTCGGTCATGCCGAGGCTTTCGGCGATCTCGTCGGTGACCGGCTGAATGCGCACGCCGAGCCAGCCGCGGCGGGTTTCGCCGAACTCGCGCAGCTGGTCGATGACATTGACGGCAAGCTCTGTCGGCACGGCAAAGCCGATGCCGATCGATCCGCCCGATGGCGAGATGATCGCCGTGTTGATGCCGATGACCTCGCCGTTCATGTTGAACAGCGGCCCGCCGGAATTGCCGCGGTTGATCGCCGCGTCGGTCTGGATGAAATTGTCGTAGGGGCCGGAATTGATGTCACGGCCGCGCGCCGAGATGATGCCGACGGTGACCGTGCCGCCAAGGCCGAACGGGTTGCCGATCGCCATCACCCAGTCGCCGATCCGCATCTTGTCGGACTGGCCCCAGGGAACCTCGGTGAGCGGCTTGACCGGCTCGACCTTGAGCACGGCGAGATCGGTCTTGGAATCGGCGCCGACCAGTTCCGCCTTCAGCTTGGAGCCATCGGCGAAATTGACCTCGATATCGTCGGCGCCGTCGATGACGTGGTTGTTGGTGACGATGATGCCTTCCTCGGCATCGATGACGAAACCGGAACCGAGCGACGAAACCTTGCGGTTGCGCGGGCCCTCACCCTGACGGTCCTTGAAGAACTCGTCGAAAAAATCCTGGAACGGCGAACCGTCCGGCGCCTGCATCCGTGGCTGCGTCCGTCCGTTGCCGCCAACGTTCTGCGAGGTGGAGATATTGACCACCGCATCGAGCAGGCCCTCGGCAAGGTCGGCCACCGATGCAGGACCGTGATTGGACTGCGCATGGGCCGGGATCATGGCGGGCGATGCCAGCAACATGGCCGCAGCGAACGCCATCCGGACCGAGCGTAAGCGAATAATTCTCATCAAGACCGTCTCCCTGAATGACATTCATCGTTCGGCACAGTGCACCAGATATGGCGCGTGTCCCGCACATCCAGTCCTTGCCCGCCAACAGCGTCGGCGAGCGGCTTACAGATGCCGCGCCAGATAGACCAGGCCAACGCCGATCGCCAGTGTGGCAACGCCGAATACTCTCAGATACTCATCGCCCAGCTTGGGCAGTTCCTCCGCCATGCGGCGTATAAAGGAAGGGGCCAGCGCATAGGCCAGCCCCTCCACTACAAGCACAAGTCCGACCGCCAGAAAGAACATGCTCACCGGCGGTCACCCGTTCATCAGTTGGCCGGTGCGGCCGGAGCCGCCGCCGGGGCGGCGGCAGCTGCGCCTGCGGCACTGTTGAAATAGCGGAAGAACTCCGACGTGGGCGACAGCACCATGGTGGTGCCGGTATCGGCCAGAGCCTGGCTGTAGGCGTTCATCGACCGGTAGAACTCGAAGAACTCCGAGTCACGCGAGAACGCCTCGGCGAAGATCCGGTTGCGCTCGCCGTCGCCCTCGCCTCGGATGATTTCCGCGTCACGGGCGGCTTCGGAGACGATCTCGACGACCTGGCGGTCGGCGATGGCGCGAATGCGCTGGGCCGCCTCGTTGCCGCGGGCGCGGATCAGTTCGGCTTCGGCCAGACGTTCGGCCTTCATTCGTTCGAAGGTCTGCTGCGAAACTTCCTGGGTCAGGTCGGTGCGGCGGATGCGGACATCGTCGACGCGCAGACCGAGCGATTCGGCTTCGGGACGAAGCTGGTCGCGGACTTCGCGCATCATCGAGGTGCGTTCGTCCGACAGCGCCGATTCAAAACCGCGCAGACCGTAAACGGTACGCAGGGCGGAGTTCAGACGGGTGCGGAGCCGGGATTCGGCAGCCACCCGGTCGCCGGAGACGGTTTCGCGGAAGCGCCGCGCATCGGTGATCTTGTAGAGCACGAAGGCATCGACCTCGTAGAACTTGCCGCCCGATACCTGGACACGGATGTCATCGAGATCAAGCCGCAGGGCGCGGTCCTCGACATATTGCACCGTGTCGGCGTCGATGAAGGCAAACGGCAGCTTGAAGTAGAGGCCGGGCTCTGTCTTGACGCTCTGGATCTCACCGAAGCGGACGACGATTGCCTGTTCGCGCTCGTTGACGACAAAGATCGACGACCAGACGATGAAGGCAATAACGGCCAGCAGGCCGCCGATAAGGGGAAGACGGTTACCCATTAGTTGGTGCCTCCTGCATTCTTGCGGACTTCAGGCAAGGGAAGATACGGCACCACGCCAGAGCCGCTCTGGCCCTGCTCGATGATGACCTTGTCAGACCCGCCTAGAACCTTTTCGAGGGTTTCGAGATAGAGACGCGACCGGGTAACTTCCGGCGCCTTGGCGTATTCCTCGTAAACCGAAAGGAAACGTCCGGCTTCACCGGTGGCTTCATTGACGACACGGTCCTTGTAGGCGGAGGCTTCTTCGCGAAGCTGGGCGCCTTCACCGCGGGCCTGACCGAGTTTCTGGTTGGCGTACTGGTTGGCTTCCTCGACGAAACGGTCCTCGTCCTGCTCGGCGCGCTGCACCTCGTCAAACGCGTCGGCCACTTCGCGCGGCGGCGCCGCGTCTTCGATGGCAACCTGGTTGACGATGATGCCGGACGGGAAGCTGTCCATCACCGTCTGGATGATGGTCTGCACTTCGGAAGCGATCACTTCACGGTTGTCACGGAAAATGTCCTGGGCGGGCCTGCGGCCGACCACTTCGCGCATGGCGCTTTCGGCGACCTGGCGCAGGGTGTCCTCGGGACGGGCCAGGTTGAACAGGAACGCCGCCGGATCGGAAACCGCGTAGAGCAGCTTGAACTCGACATCGACGATGTTCTGGTCGCCCGACAGCATCAGGCCGTCGCTCGAGCCGGTGCGCGACGATCCGCCGGTGCTCATTTCACGCTCGACGATGGTCGCCATCTCGACCGTCTCGAACGGCCAGAAGATCATGTGAAGGCCCGGCTGGGAAATCTCGTCCTTGGGCTTGCCGAAGCGCAGCTCGACGCCGCGTTCGTCCGGCTGGACCGTGTAGACGGACTGCATCAGCCAGAGGCCGACCAGACCGAGGGCAACAATGCCGACGATCAGCTTCGAACTGCCGGAGCCGGAGCCACCGCCGCCGCCGGGAAGCACCTGGCGCAACTTGTCCTGGCCGCGCCGGATCAGTTCCTCAAGGTCGGGGGGATTGCCGCCGCCGCGTGGCGGCTGCGGGCCCTTGCCCCACGGACCCTGATTGTTGCCACCGCCATTGCCGCCGCCGCCCCATGGGCCGCCGCCTCCTCCGTTTTGATTGCTCCAGGGCATCAATACCTCTTTCCAAACCGTGTTATGGCGCACACCGGAAAACTCCCGGTGCGCGCGCGTTGTCCTCGTTATAGGTATCGCACCCGCCGCTTTCAACGCGGCATCGTGCGATCTGACGCCGATTGCGGCCTAATCCGGTCGAATTATTGATTTCGCCGCCGCCAGACGGCAAAACGGACCGGATGGCTGTCTTTTTCCGTCTGCACCGGATCGGACAGGCTGACCTTTTGCCACAGGCTCGAATCAATGGCCGGGAACACCGTGTCGCCCTCGATCTCGGCATCGACCTCGGTGAGCACAAGCTCGTCGGCGAGATCGATTGCGAGGGCATAGATCTGGCCACCGCCAATGACGGAGATCTGGTTGGCGCCTGTTTGCCTTGCGTGCTCTCGTGCCAGATCAAGCGCTGCCTCGAGGCTTGCGACCGTTTCCACCCCTTCGGCTGAGAAGCCTGTGCGCGAGATGACGATATTGGCGCGGCCCGGCAGCGGACGGCCGATGGAACGATAGGTCTTCGAGCCCATGATCACCGGCGTGCCGAGCGTCGCCGCCTTGAAGTGCTTGAGATCCGACGGCAGCCGCCAGGGCATGTCGCCATCGCGGCCGATCACGCCGTTGCGGGCATGGGCTGCGACCAGGACGATTTTCACGTCTGCAGGGTCATTGCTCATGCGTCGGCTCAAACCGCGATCGGCGCTGAAATCGCCGGGTGCGGGTCGTAGCCCTCGAGTTTGAAATCCTCGTAGGTGAAGGCGAACAGGTCGGTGATGTCCGGGTTGATCCGCATCACCGGCAAAGCCTTCGGCTCCCGCGCAAGCTGCAGATGCGCCTGGTCGAAATGGTTCTTGTAGAGATGCGCGTCGCCGAGCGTGTGGACGAAATCGCCCGGCTTGAGGCCGGTCACCTGCGCCACCATCATGGTCAGCAGCGCGTAGGAGGCGATGTTGAAGGGTACGCCGAGGAAGATGTCGGCGGAGCGCTGGTAGAGCTGGCAGGAGAGCTTGCCGTCGGCGACATAGAACTGGAACAGGCAATGGCACGGCGGCAGCGCCATATTGTCGACCTCGGCCGGGTTCCAGGCCGAAACGATGTGGCGGCGCGAGGACGGATTGGTCTCAATCTGGCGGACAACACCCGCGATCTGGTCGATCGTGGTGCCGTCGGGCCCGGGCCAGGAGCGCCATTGCGCGCCGTAGACCGGACCGAGATCGCCGTTCTCGTCGGCCCACTCGTCCCAGATCGAAACGCCGTTCTGCTTGAGATAGGCGATGTTGGTGTCGCCCTTCAAAAACCACAGCAACTCGTGGATGATCGATCTGAGATGCAGCTTCTTGGTGGTCAGCACCGGAAAGCCCGCTGACAGATCGAAGCGCATCTGGTGTCCGAAAATGCTGCGCGTGCCGGTGCCGGTGCGGTCGTCGCGGTCAGAGCCCTGGTCGAGAACCAGGCGGAGAAGGTCGTGATACTGCTGCATGGCCGCCGCTTGATGATTCGAGGAGTTTCGATCCTAGCCGGTTTGGCCACGGGCTTAAACGCTGCATCCGGGTTATCCCCGTTGCCTCTATCCCCGCGTTACAAGATTGATTCCGGCTCTGGACCCAACTGCTTGTCCTGCCGGTTGAATTACCACACGCTAATGCTTTGTGCTGGCTTTCGGCTAGCTCCGGTCCAGCACCTCGACGGCGAGAATCGTCGGCAGATGGCGGGCGATCTCGTCCCAGCTGTCGCCCTCGTCAAGGCTGGCGAAGACCGAGCCTGAATTGGTGCCGAAATAGATGCCGGCCGGGTCGCGTTCGTCGCCTGCCATGGCCTGGCGCAACACGGTGAAATAGCAGCTTTGCTGCGGCAGGCCATCCCTCAAATCCTGCCAGCTTGCCCCGCCGTCGCGCGAGCGCCAGACCGCGGCGGCTGCATCGGGCGGATAGCGGCCCTGGCTGTCGCCGTTGAGCGGCAGGGTCCAGATCGTGCCGGGGTCGCGCGGATGCACCCGGATCGGGAAGCCGAATGTCGACGGCAATGCTTCGGTGATGTCGTCCCAGTTGCGGCCGCCATCAACCGAGCGCCAGACGCCGTGATGGTTCTGCTGGTAGAGCAGATCGGAGGTTCCGGGGGCGCGCATCATGCTGTGAACGCAGTGCCCGATCTCGCCATCCCTCGGTCCAGCCGGGTGGTCATTGTGGGCACAGGCGCCGATGTTTGAAAGACGGTTCCGGCGCTCCCAGGTGACGCCGCCGTCCTCGGTGGCAAAGACACCGGCAGCGGAGATGCCGATCCAGAGCTTTTTCGGGTTCGCCGGATCGGCGACAATCGTGTGCAGCACCAGGCCTGCAGCGCCGGGGTTCCAGCTGCCGGCGGAGGGGTGGTTGCTGAGACCCTCGACTCTTTCCCAGGATATCCCGCCATCGGTGCTGGCGAGCAGGCTCGCGGGCTTGGTGCCGGCGTAAAGCGTGCCATGGGCATAACCCAGCGACCAGATCTGCGAGAACGTGTCGGTGAACGGCAGGGACGCGCCGCTCCAGTTGATCATGGCCGCGAAGTCCGGGTCGTTCTCGGCCCAGTCGTCCATGGTGCCGCGGGTCAACCGCGTGAGATCCCAGCTTTCACCGCCATCGGAAGAGCGCCAGACGCCGGCGCCGTTCCAGTCGCCGCCGCCCGCGGCCCAGAGCGTTCCCGTCGCCGGATCGCCGATGATGTGGTTGATCGGCCAGCCGTCGCAGAACGGTCCGCGGACGGTCCAGCCATCGCGGTCCTTGCCGCCGGCAACCAGAAAGGCGCCCTTTGTGGTGCCGATGAGGACTGTGACGCTGTGAGAAGACATCCGGGGCGCTCCGTCAAACCGGCCGCAAGATATCATTGCCTCCGAGCGTTGCCTAGACAACCGGTCGGCCAGCCACGGCAACAGGGCCCCTCGTCAGGCCAGCAAAAACCCCGCCCTGACGATCAGAGCGGGGTGACATCAGGCTCGGGCGGGATCAGAGATCGCCGAGCTTGCCGAGCTGCTTGGCGACCAGGTAGTAGAAGGTGACGCGGGCCTTGGAATTGTCGCCCTTCATCATCTCGCAGACCTTGGCCACCGCATCGTCGGCGGCAGCACCGGTAACGCCAAGCTTCTTGCCGCACCACTTTTCGGACACCCGCGCCAGTTCCGATGGATCTGAGCAAGCAACCATCGAAGAATCGCGGCTTCTCAGCGCAATACCGAGGTGCTTGACAATCTTGCCGATGATTTCATCGGATGCACCGGCGTCATATTTCTTCACATCGGCTGCGTAGTCAGTCATGGATATTCCCCTTGAACTGGAAGCCGCCCCTCCCGGAACCGCCTTCCGTTAGCAATTCAACATCTGCATGTTTGGCGCGGAAGCAGAAGCTGTCAATAGTCCGTCGCGGTGATTAACCCCTTTTCATCGGGGGATGCGCACCCTATATTGGGAATGCTGCTTAGGCAGCTATGACAATAAACGAGCGTTGCAATAAACCATTCGGACCCGGGGGCGGTACCCGGCGCCTCCACCATGATCCGGCGAAAGGCCGAAACCGGCACATCGGCCGGATGATGATGGGGGCGAAACAGGATCGACGAGGGTGTAAAGAGCGACTTTTTGTTCGGCATTGTACCACCGTTATCGGGCTAAACTTGTAGTTGCAAACGACAACTATGCGGAAGCTCGTCTCGCTGCCTAATGGCGGTGTGACACTTCAAATCAAGTCCTAGGGGGTCGCACTTCTAGGCGGGGTTCGGAGGTACCTGGCAACAGAAACCTCCATTTTCCCCGATGCATGGACAGAGCGAAACATCAAAGGCGCCCGTCCCGCCAATCGGGACCACCGGCAAGCTGGATGCGCCGTGTTTGGACCGTTCTGGAATGCAATCCGGCTTTATCCTGCAACACAGCTTTCAAGCGCATGGGCTTTCCGGTAATAAAGACAGGTGAATCGGCGCAATCCGACCGCCGTCACGATCAGGAATCGGCTCTGAGCACCGGGCCCAGACAGGAAAGAACGCGCTGATGCCGCAAGACCACATTCGATACGACATTCTTGCCCAGGACGCGCTGCGTGGCGTGATCCGCAAGGTGCTGTCCGAGGTAGCGGTGACGGGATACCTGCCGGGCGAACATCATTTCTTCATCACCTTCCTGACCGAAGCTCCGGGCGTGCGGATTTCGACCGCGCTGAAGGAACGCTATCCGGAACAGATGACCATCGTGGTGCAGCACCAGTTCTGGGACCTGAAGGTGACGGAATCGCAGTTCGAGATCGGCCTGTCCTTCTCCGACAAGCCCGAGAAGCTGGTGGTTCCGTTTGCCGCCATCCGCGGATTTTACGATCCGTCGGTCAATTTCGAACTGGAATTCGACACCGTGCTCGACGTGGCGGCCAATGATGGCGGCGACGAGGACGACGATGACCGGGCCGAACTGGCCGGCACGATCGAACGGCTTGTCGAGCCGGCAGCCAAGGACGACAAGGCGGCCGCAGCCGACGCCAGCGATGACGAGACCGCGGCGGACGCCGAAAAGAAGCCCGGCGCGGATGTCGTCTCGCTCGATTCCTTCCGCAAGAAGAACTGACCGGACGCGCGCGATGAGCGGCGATGTCGTCAATCTGCGCATGGCCCGCAAGCGGCGCGACCGCGCGGCGAAGGAAGCCGACGCCGAACGCAACCGCTTCGAGCATGGACGGTCCAAGGCCGAACGCGAGCTGGCGCGGGCCCGCAACGAAAAGGCCGCGCGCGAGCACGACGCCTCCCGGCGCGAGCCCGACAACGGCAGTTCCTGACGCATGACCGGCGGCGAGATCCGCAAGCACTCGGTCAGCATTCGCGGACACCGCACCAGCATCACCTTGGAAGACGCCTTCATGGATGCGCTCAGGCGGATGGCCGATGAGCGCGGCATGGCGGTCGCCGCCCTGATCGCCGAAATCGACGCGGCACAGGCGACGCCCGGCTCGACACCCGCCAACCTGTCCTCGGCCATCCGTGTCGCGGTGCTTGAATGGGCGCTCGGGGGAGCCGAAGGCAACGCGCCGGATGGGGCGCCCTCCCTGGCCCCGTAGTCTCACCTACGGCCTGCTTTCAAACTCCGAATTGACCCGGCAGCGATCAGCCGGGATTTCCTGGATCTTAGGGCGATTGGTTTGCAACACATCCGGTCCAGCTGGAGACGATCGGCCTTAGTTGGTGCCGTCGATAAGGCTGCGGATCGGGTCCTCGACGCCGGGCAGATCGTCAAACCGCAGTTCGGGAATGGTGATCTGTCGCGTGTCGCCCTCGATGGCCGATGGCGGGTTGGCCAGCGGATCGGGGAGCGGACGCCGCTCGATCACGTCGGGCGCACTTAATTCGCGCTGCCGCCGCGCCTCTTCTTCGGCCGCCCGCCGTGCCGCCTCTTCGGCCGCCTGTCGGGCTGCGCCTTCGTCACGCGCACGCCGCGCCGCTTCCTCGGCCAGGCGCTTCTGTTCCTCGGCGGCAAGGCGCGCGGCTTCCTCGGCGACACGCTGGGCGGCGGCTTTCTCTTCGGCCGCCCGCCGGGCTTCTTCTTCCGCCAGGCGCGCCGCCTCTTCCGCTGCCTGCCTTGCTGCTTCCTCCGCGGCAATCCGTGCGGCCTCTTCCGCAGCCAGACGTGCGGCCTCGCGTTGCGCGGCGCGTTCGTTCAGAAGCGCAATCTCGCGCCTGAGCCGCTGTTTCTCGACGACGCCGGCCTGCAGCAGCTCGACCTTGCGGCGTTCGCGCTCGAAGGCCCGCATCGAGAGATAGTTGGTCAGCTGTCCGGCATCGATCGACACCGCCGGGTCAACCAGCAGGCCGCCGAGCCCGAAGACCACCGACGGGTCACCGCCGGCGATGGCCTCGACACCGGGCTCGAAAGCCAGCCGCCAGTCCGACTGAAGCCGCAGGCCGATCAGGTCGACACGCGCGTCGCCCGACAATTCGGCGTTCTCGTCGCTGATCCCGGTGCCGGCAAAGCGCATCACCCCGCCGGTCAGGGTGAACGGCAGGCGCAGGGCCTCGGCCTGCATTGCCCCGCCGGCCATCAGCCTGTCGACCAGGCTTGCCACCGCATCCGTCTCGATCTTGAAATCCTCGCGGTCAGCGGCGCCGAGGATGCGGGCGAAAGCGGTTGAATCCAGTCCGGAGATGGTCAGATCCGCCGCCGTCAGTTCGCCGCCGCCGGCAAGCGAGGCCACGACTTCCCGCCTCGACTTGCCGGTGCCCTCGAGGCTGACGCTCGCGCCGGCGGTCCCGGAGAAGCTCGACGAGCCACGCACCGCCCGGTCCAGCGCCGCCAGGTCGGCGCCCTGAGCGCTCACCCGTCCTGACAGGAACACCGATCCATCGGCGTTGCTGAGCGACACACGGCCACCAATACGGCCGCCGAACCAGTCGGCTTCGGCGTTCTCCAGAGCCATCAGCCCGGTGCCGGTGGACAGGTCGGCCTTGAAGTTCCGCGCCGTTCCGCCGCGCCCGAGATCGATCTCAGCGGCTTCAAGCGCGATCTCAAGGACCGGCTGTCCGGGCGCGGGCGGAAGGAATGGCTGATCGCTCCAGGTCGCGCCGTCATCGGCGAACAGCTGCGGCCCGAGTGCCAGTTCGCCCAGCCATTCAAGATTGGCATAGTCGATCCGCAGGTTGCCCTTGCCGGACAGGTCGGACGCGGAGCGGTCGAATTCGAACCGTCCGGAAAAGCTGTTGTCTTCGGCCTTGCCCTGGATCTCCGAGAGCAGGCTCACCTGGTCGTTGACCGCCAGGCTTGCCGTCATCGAGAGCGGCAGGCCCGCGCCTGCCTGCGGCAGCGAATGGCCGAACATGATGACGAACGGCTCGATATCGGCAGCATCGACGACGAGATTGAACAGGCCGGTGGCTGGCTGGGCTGCCGGGATCCGGCCATTGCCGTTGAGCGTGAGCGATGACGGGCCGGAGGCAAGCCGGAGGTCGATGGCCAGTTCACCGTTGTCGGCGCCGCCGGACGCGTTGAGTTCGAGCTCCGCAGGCCCCTCGCCTTCCAGCGGCAGGACAGCAAATCCCAGTTGCTCGAGAATGCGGTAGGCCTCGGGGTTTTCCGCAGTGACGGCAATGGTGCGCGGTCCATCGCCCCCGGGTGTCAGGCCGGTGCCCGACGCCGTGATCCTGTAGCTGCTGCCGCCGGCCGTGCCGCTGACCGTGAGGGCGGGGCCGGAATCCGGGTCCAGCGCCAATTCGACATCGCCCGTCAGGTCATCGAAGGCTGCGCTGTTGGCGCCCAGGCGGCGGATGATCTGGTGGCCGCCGCTCATCTGCTCGGCAAGGGCAAACAATTGACCGGCGGTCGCCGCACCGAACGTGCCGCTGATCTCTCCACTGGGGGCCGAGAAGGAGCCGGCGAGCGAACCGCTGAACGCGCCTGATGCGCCGCCGAAATCGGCAAATTTCAGCCTCTCGATCGTCAGCTCGCCATTCCGCCAGAACATCGAGGTGTCGAGGCCGGCGAGACGGTAGTCGCCAATGGTGAAGGTGTCGGCGGTGACGCGTCCTGCAAGATTGTATTCGGCGAGCGGACGGACCGCGTTGCTTTCCGCGCCGGCAAGCAGGGCCAGCGCCCGCACCGCGTCGGCATCGAACGTGTCGCCGGCAAGCTCTACCGACAGCGAGGGCGCGCCCTCGGCCGGCGTCTGGCGCTCCAGCCGGCCCTTGAGAATGGCCGGGCCGACCGCGACTTCCAGCGCCTCGAAGCGCTGCAGTTGCGAGGACAGGCTGACATTTGCGGAGAAGCCGGCCGCACCCAGCCTACGGATCACCGGATCGACATCGCCGACGAGCCAGTTGGCCAGCCCAGAGGGCTGGGTCGAGGCCACGGTCAACGTGCCGTCGAACCCGGCGTCGGCGCCCGAGACCAGCCTGCCTCTCGCCTCGACCGTGGTCCGGCCGGGAAGATTGGCGGAGAAGCCGTCCACCAGCCAGGCATCACCATCGGGGCGGGCCTCAAGCTGGATTTCCCGTAGGGTGGTATCGCCCGCCACGATTGCCGGAAGATTGAGCGAGATGCGCCCCGGCAGCGGCGGCGGCGGCAGCCGGTCGATCATGGCGTTGACGATGGCAAGCCGCTCGCCCAGCGGCACGGCAACGGCGGCGCCGTCAGCGGCGGCTTCCTCGCCCGACAGCCGGTCCATGTCGATCTGCTGGCCGTCGGCAAGCAGCAGGAACTCGGGATTTGGACCGGTGTCGATGGTGGCCTGGCCGGTGACGATGTAGGGATCGGCGGAAAATCCGATCTCGGCCCGCCATTCCTCGACGGCAAGGCGCTCGTTGGTCGCGGCGAAATCACCCTTGGCGACGAGCAGCGGCTTTTCGGACACGACCGCGCCTGCGCCGGGATCGGACAGCACTGTGAGGGTGAACAGACCATCGTAGAGCGGCTTGTTGTCCTCGATCCGGGCCTCGCCTTCGGTTTCCAGAAACACCGGCCATTCATCGGGCACCGTCCTGACGCGCATGCGGATCGAGCCGTCGGCCTGGGCGATGCCGGTGGAGATCGACACGCCGCCGCGATGGCCGGCGATCTCGCCCTCGGCCTCGATCAGCCACGGCCCGGACAGCGATTTGGCCGAGACCAGCGCATCAATATCGCGAAGGCTGTGGGTGCGGCCGTTCTGGTCATCGATTATGGTGATATCGGCGTCGGCGATGGTGACGCGCTCGAGCACGACGAGATCGCCGGGCGGCGTCGGCCGGCGCTTGAGCGCCCAGTCGAGCCTGCCATCCTCGAGGACCCGCACCACGGCTTTCGGCGCATCCATGCGCATGTCGAAGATCAGCACTTCGCCGCTGAGGAACGGCGCCAGTTCCGCATCCATGGAAAACCGGCTGATGGTCATGGCGGGCTCGGCCTCGTCGCCCACAACGACATCGGAAAACGTTACCGACGGGAACGGCAGCAGGCGCGCATCCGCATCGCCACGAACCCTGACCGGCTGGCCGATGATGCGGCTCGCCTCGGCCTCGAATGCCGTCCGGTAGCTGCTCCAGTCGATGAAATAGGGCCCGATCAGCGCTGCGAACAGCGCCAGCACCAGCAAACCGCCAATGGCAACGAAAATCCGAATCAGCTTTCAATCCTCCTTTGCGGACAGCATAGCCGCTTCTGTCGGTCTCAGCCCTCGAACGGGAAGATCTTGCCCGGATTCATGATGTTCATGGGGTCGAGCGCCTGCTTGATCTGCCGCATCACGGAAACCCCCTCTCCCATTTCAAGCGAAAGGTATGACCGCTTGCCCTGACCTATACCATGCTCGCCGGTGCAGGTTCCATCCATCGCCAGGGCGCGCGCGTTGAGCCGTCCGACAAAGTCTTCCGCCGCCTTGATCTCCGCCGGGACATCGGTGTCGAGCAGGATGAGCACGTGGAAATTGCCGTCGCCGGCGTGGCCGACAATCGGCGCAATCAGCCCGTTGGCGGCGATATCGGCCTGCGTTTCGACGACGCATTCGGCCAGCCGGGATATCGGCACGCAGACATCGGTGGAGATGCCCTTGGCGCCGGGCCTGAGCTGCAGCGAGGCCCAGTAGGCGTTGTGGCGCGCCTTCCACAGTTCGGTGCGCTGCTCGGGATTGCTGGTCCACAGGAACTCGCCGCCGCCGCATTCCGCGGCGATCTCGGCAAACAGCGCCGCCTGCTCGGCGACGCCCGCCTCGGTGCCGTGGAATTCCAGGAACAGTGACGGGCTCTCGGGATTGTTCAGCTTCGAATAGGCGTTGCAGGCCTTCATCTGCAGCTCGTCGAGCAGTTCGATGCGGGCCACCGGAATGCCCATCTGGATGGTCATGATCACAGCGTTGCAGGCCGCCTCGACGCTCGGAAACGGGCAGACGCCGCCGGAGATCGCCTGCGGAATGCCCTGCAGGCGCAGCGTCACCGAGGTGAGCACCCCGAGCGTGCCTTCGGAGCCGACGAACAGGCGGGTGAGGTCGTAGCCGGCGGAGGATTTGCGGGCGCGGCGGGCGGTGCGGATCTCCTCGCCGGCGGCGGTGACGGCGGTTACCGCGATCACGTTGTCGCGCATGGTGCCGTAGCGCACCGCGTTGGTGCCCGAAGCCCGTGTCGCGGTCATGCCGCCGATCGAGGCGTTGGCGCCGGGGTCGATGGGGAAAAACAGCCCGGTGTCGCGCAGATAGGTGTTGAGCTGTTCGCGGGTGACACCCGGTTCGACCGTGCAGTCGAGATCCTCGGCATTGACCTCGAGCACCCGGTTCATGCGCGACATGTCGATGGAAATGCCGCCATTGGGCGCGTTGACCTGCCCTTCCAGCGACGAACCGGTGCCGAAAGGAATGACCGGGACGCGGTGATCGGCGCAGGCGCGGACGATCAGCTTGACCTCGTCGGCAGAACCGGGAAAGACCACCGCGTCGGGCAGCTGGCCGGGGATGTAGGTGGTGGTGTGCGCGTGCTGGGCGCGCAGCGCCTCGCTTGTCTGCAACTGCTCGCCAAAGCGTTGACGCAACACGCCAATGACCGCTTCGATGCCTTCTTCATTGCGAAGGCCGGGCTCGACATCGCTCAGACCCATGTGCTTTTCTCCGGTCAATCGTGGTTACGCCAATTCCGCCAGATGCTTGCTGCTTCGACGTGATGAGGTAATGTGCAAACTGCGGCGCGCTTGTCCAGTGTGGGAGAGGCGGCTGGCCAACATTAGTGGCGGCAAGTCACCGTATTTGTAAGGGAGAAGCCATGTTGTTCGATGCTCCGGTGATCGCGCCCGCCCGCGGACTGGATCCGGCCTGGCTCGATTACAACGGTCATTTGAACATGGCCTACTACAATGTGCTGTTCGACCAGGGCGCCGACCTCATCTTCGATCTGTTCGGCTGCGGGCCAGGCTATCTGGCGGCGCGCAACATGAGTTTCTTCACCGCCGAAGCGCATGTCTGTTACATCAGGGAACTCAAGCCCGATGCGATGGTTCGCGTCTCCAGCTGGATCCTCGATTTCGACAGCAAGCGGATCCATCTGTTCCAGGAACTCAGACATATCGACGGCTGGCTGTCGGCCACCTGCGAGACAATGCTGCTGCATATCGACATGAGCGGCCCGCGCACCGCGGCGATGCCCGACGACATTCTCGCCAACGTCACCGCCATGGCCGAGGCGCACAAGAGCCTGCCCCGGCCCGAGCAGGCCGGACGATCGATCGGCATCCCGCGCGGCCAAGTTCGAGGGGCATGCTGATTCATGCTTTTTGACATTCTACGTGCAATGCCCGGGCGCATCCGGAGTTGGGTGCTTCCCAACATCCGGGCCTTCATCGAGCACCGACAGCCGGTAATCTGGGTGCTGTCGCTGCTGATCGGCCTGTCGGTAGCCTGGGCTTCGATCGCCTTTAGGCAACTGATCGGCATTGTGCAGCTCTACTGGCTCGGCGACAGCAGCGAGCAGGTGCTCACCGCTGCCAGGCAGGCACCCTGGTACATGATTGTCGCCGGCCCGACGCTCGGCGGCATCGTGGTCGGCATCCTGGTATCGCGCTTCATCCCCTCGCGCCGCACCAGCGGGGTGGCGGACGTGATCGAGGCGCGGGCCCTGGCCGGCCGGCGGCTGAGCCTGCGCGAGGGCCTGATGAGCGCGGTGACGACCGCGATATCGCTGGGCGCGGGCGGCAGCGCCGGCCGCGAGGGTCCGGTCATCCACCTCGGCGCAACGCTTGCAAGTGCCGTGGGCGACCGGCTGCATTTGCCTGACTATGCCCGCCGGACGCTGCTTGCGGCAGGCGTCGCCTCGGCAATCTCCGCCAGCTTCAACGCCCCGATTGCCGGCGTGCTGTTCGCCCACGAGGTGATCCTCGGGCACTATGCCTCCCGTTCCTTCGTGCCGATCGTGATCTCCTCGGCGGCAGGCGCCATCGTCTCGCGGCTCTGGTTCGGCGAGGCAGCCGCCTTTATCGTGCCGTCCTACCAGATCACCTCCTACTGGGAATTTCCCGCCTTCGCGCTGCTTGGCGTGGTTTGCGCGCTGGTGGCCACAGTCTTCCAGTTCACGCTGTTTTCCGCCGACTACCTGGCACGGCGCTCGCCGATCCCGATCTGGGCACTGCCGATCTGCGGCGGGCTGATCGTCGGGCTGATCGCGGTCCCCTTCCCGCATATTCTCGGCGTCGGCTACGAGACCACCGACCTGGCGCTGTGGGGGCAGCTGTCGCTGGGTTTGATGCTGACATTGATCGTGGTCAAGACGCTGGCCACGGCGATCACGCTCGGGGCTCGGTTTGGCGGCGGGGTGTTCTCACCCTCGCTCTATCTCGGGGCGATGACCGGCGGCGCCTTCGGCATCATCGCCGCTTCAGTGTTTCCGGGGCTCGCCTCCAGCCAGGCGCTTTATTCGATCCTCGGCATGGGAGCGGTGGCGGGCGCGGTGCTCGGCGCGCCGATCTCGACCACGGTGATCGTGTTCGAACTGACCGGCGGCTATGCATTGTCGATCGCGCTGCTCCTGACCGTTGCCATCGCCCACGGGGCCAATCTGGCACTGCACGGTCATTCCTACTTCCAGTGGCAGCTGGAAATGCGCGGACTTTTCGTCAAGGAAGGCCCGCACCGGACCGAATTGCGCAATGCGCGGGTGATGGATTTCATGACCCTGCCCGAAGACGGCGCCGAGACCGAGTATTACGATCCCGAGCAGGATATCCCGTCGCTCAAGCCCGCCGACACGCTTGAAACCGCGCTGCGCGTGTTCGATACCAGCGGGCACACGCGTTTGCCGGTGGTTGCCGACACCGAGGAACGGCAGATCATCGGCTGGGCCGAGCAGGTCAAGGCCGTCAGTCACTTCAACCGCCGCCTGATCGCCGCCAGCGAGGAAGAACACCGGTAGGCCCTGTGGACAGTCTGTCCTTGTCAGGATGTCCGGAAGCAGCCGAACAGATGGAAACAGCAGACCTGCGCACAATCGCCCTGCCCGGGGCTACTTCAATCACCATCCAAAGAGACACCGATGAAGCCGATCACATTCAGCCGCGAGGAAACCAAGGCCCTGGTGGGCGAGATCCAGGAGTATTTCCGCGAGGAACTGGACCAGGATATCGGGGCGCTGCCGGCGGAAATGCTGATGCGGTTCTTCGGTGAAAAGATGGGCGCCTATTTCTACAATCGCGGCGTCTACGATGCGCAGGAGCTGATCAACAAGCGCATGGAAAGTCTCTCCTACGACGTTTTCGCGCTGGAGCAGCCGACCAAACATCTGCGCTGAATCGGCAACGGTTTCTTGCACGGCTGCGGGTTGCGACCGCGTTGCCCGTTTACTTCCCGCCCGATATCCGGCATCGCAATATCAACCGAAACTCGCGGACTGTTCAGGGACAGTCTACTTCATGGAGATCCACATGCAGACCCTCATTCCAGCCCTCTCGGCAGTCGGCATCTACACGGCGCTCAACATGGCGATCCTGCTGTGGATCGCGACCGAGACCGGCCGGTTGCGCGGCAAGTACAAGGTGTCGATCGGCGATGGCGGGGTCAAGCATCTCATCCGCATCATCCGCGGCCATGCCAATGCGATCGAAAACATGCCGATGTTCTTCATCATGCTGCTCACCGGCGCGCTGATCGGCATGCCGGTTCTCGCCGCCCATGTGCTCGGAATTGTCTTCACCATCGGTCGCGGCTTGCATGCCTGGCATTTCATCCAGGAAGACGCGCCGGGCTGGCAGCGCGGCGGCGGCTTCGGGCTGTCGTTCCTGGCGCAGGTGGTGCTGCTGATCGGCCTGCTCGGACACGGGCTGTGGACGCTGGCGGGATAACCGACGCCGTCCGGAATTGGCGGGCGAGGTATGCTCACCCCGCCATCTTGTCCTTGAGGATCAGCGCCGGCATGGTGTCGGTCGCCTCGGCGAGGAAATAGCGGTCGCGGCCGCTGCGCTTGGCGTGGTAGAGCGCCGAATCGGCGAGCTTGATGGTTTTTTCCAGCGTGTTTTCGTCGCGGTGCAGGGCGCAGCCGATGCTGACCGTGAGGTTGAGCTCCTTGCCGGCGATCACCCTGCCCTCCTGGCGCATCAGCGCGCAGAGGCTTTCGGCGGCCGAGACCGCCGCGGCATCGCTCGCGCCGGGCAGGAAGACGCCGAACTCCTCTCCGCCCAGCCGGCCGATCAGGGCGTCGGTGGTTAGCGCCTTGCGCAGCACCTCGGCGATCTTCTTGAGTGCCTCGTCGCCGACATCATGGCCGTGGGTGTCGTTGATCGCCTTGAAATGATCGGCGTCGATCATCAGGAAGGCGCCGCCGGATGTCAGCACATCGCGGGTCTTGCCGAGCAGGTAGGCGCGGGTGAGCACGCCGGTGAGCGTGTCATAGCGGACATAATGGTCGACCTTGTCGATGGTCAGGGTCTGAAGCCGGAACAGGTTGAGCACGACCAGGGCGATGGGCGGGGTGATCAGAAGCGGGATCACCGAGGCCGGGATGATCGCGATCAGAAAGATCGGCAGATAGCGCTGGCCGTAGAGGAAAAAGGGCATGGTGAAGGTGAGAACCGGGATCAGCACCGCGAAGACGGTGACCACCGCCGTGATCTTGTAGACCCGGCCCATGGTCCGGATTTCGAAGAATGCGCTCATGCTCATGGGCCTGGACAACCTGCCGCCTTGGTGTTTTCGCCCGGAAACATAGCAGGCAAGCGCTAAGGAAATCTGAACCGGACCGCGCCCTTTCAGACGCGGTCCGGGCCGCATTCCGACGGATCAGGACAGGATGCGTTTGAGTGCCGGGATGCGCTGAAGGATCAGATAGTCCGACGCGAGCACGAACAGCAGCGTGACCCCTGCCATCGGGAAGGCCAGCGAGACGGCAAGCGCGACCACCGTGGCGCCCTGCCAGAGCGGCATGTCGCGCGGCAGCGGCGGCGCGGACAGCCGCAGGCCGCCGGCGCGGCGCTTCCACCACATCACCACGCTGCTTGCGCACAGGAACAGCACCGACAGGCAGACAGCCGTGTTGGCGAGCACGCTCCACAGGCCCATGGTGCCCATGTGCAGCGCAATGCCCACCGCCATGGCCTTACCGGCAAGCGAATAGTCCTCGTAACGGACGTCGGCGAGAATGTTGCCGGTGTAGCGGTCGACATGGACGGTGCGGTCCGACATCGGATCGGTCGAGTCGGTGCTCATCGAATCGCGGCTGAAGGTGTAGACGCCGGTTTCGCCGGCAGGAACGTTCATCTGGTAACGGCCTTCAAAGCCGATCGCGCGGGCCAGCCGGTCCATGCTGTCGAGGCTGACCTCGGCGCCTTCGGGCAGGCCCGCCGCCCCGGCCTGGCTGCCGGACGCCGGCATCGGCGTCTGTTCGAGCGCCCAGGGAACCTCCTTGGGTCCATGGTTCATCGAGGCGTGAGTGTCGTCCGAAAGCGGAACATTGTCCCATTTCTCCGCCGGGAACTGGCTCCAGGCCTGCACCATCTTCTCGCCCCAGACACCGGCCCAGGACAGGCCGGAGATAAGGAAGAACACCAGGAACAGCGAGATCCAGAAGCCGAGCACGCCATGCAACGAGCGCCACATCGCCCTGCCGCCACGGGCAACCGAGGGGATCAGAGCCGCGCGCCAGCCCGCATTGCGCGGCCACCACATGTAAAGCCCGGTGGCGATCAGCACCATGCCGAGGGAGGCTGCGATCTCGAGCATCCGGTCGCCGGTAACCCCGAGCATCAGATCGCTGTGGACGTTGTCGAAGAAATCATACCAGCCGCTGCGGCGGGGAAACTCCGCCAGAACGGTGGCTGCGTAGGGATCGACGGCGATCATGGTCGCCTTGCCGTCAAGATCGACGCGGAAGATGGCGGCGAGATCGGCGGCGCGCGGGGCGACATATTGCTTGAGCGTGCCGCCGGGAATGGCCGCCAGCGCCGCATCGGCCTGCACCGAAACGGATTGCGCGACCGCTTGCGGAACAACGGCGATGCGTTCGCCGTCACGGCCGTCGATATAGGCGATCCAGGCCATGGCCATGCCGGTGATGGCAAGCACGGCGAAGAAGGGGATGACATAGACACCGGCATAGAAATGCCAGCGCCATGCCGCGAGATAAAGCTTGCTGGTGCTGGCAGGCACAGCGGCCTGCGCCGGCGCACCGGACGAATCGATCGAGACCATCAGTCTCTCCTCTGACAAAAGAATTGCTTTGAATTGCGGGTGTCAGAGAAGGACGGGCGGCGCCCGGGCGTGACGGCCGGACTTGAACACGCCGGAGCGGAGGATGGTTCTTTCGAAGGCGAGCGCCTCGGTGCCGCCGAGCACAACCGGATCGAGCGCCGCACCCGCCTCCGGCAGGGCCGCCACATGGATCTGCATCGACCAGTCGCAGGGCGAGTGGCCGGGCTTGCCGGCCGGATCGCCGTCATCGCCAAGGGAGACCGTCTCGAAGCCGGTCGCGGTGCAGATGACGATCTGCATGCCCTGATCCGAGAAGCGGGGCATGGTGTGGACGGAGAAGAACGAGAACATCAGCAGCGGAACGAACAGGGCCGCAAAGACCAGTCGTCTCACATCCAGCGCTCTGAGTGCTCCCATCATGGAAAACTCTCTAGCCAAAATCCGGCGCGGGATACAGCGGAAATTTCCGGAAATTCAGTATATTAGCCAGCCGGAAAAGACATCGCGCCGGCCCGACGCCATTCGGCGCGAGGCCGCGCAGGAACGGTCTCACCGCCCCGGGCCGGACGGGCCGCCCCGGGTGACGCAGGCGGTGCAAGCGGGATTACGGCTGCGGCCAGGAAACCATGGTGCCGGTCAGCGCCTCAACGTCCTCCGGCGATTGCCGCGAGACCATGCTTATGCCGCCGCTCGGCCCTGCTTGCTGGGCGGACGTGCCCGCCAACTTGTGTGAGACGAGGCCGAACTGATCCTTGATTGCGCTGCCGACGGTTTCGGCGCCGGTGAGAAGCGCCATGGAGAGAATCGACGCTATCAGCGCGTATTCCATCGCGGTTGCGCCGGACTCGCAGTCGGCGGCGCGGGTGCAGAGTACCTTCATCATGGAGGTCCCTTTCAAAACATTGTGCACGCGTCCGATCTGTCATCGATCGGAGCCGGTCGATCATTGACCAGGCACGGCAAAGTTGCACACAACCTCTTTCAAAACCGTTGACGGCAAGGGTCAACATTGTGCCGGGATGGCACACCAGTTCCATAATGGGAGATAGCGACCCTCTTGCAGTCGTGGCCAGGCGCACACCGACGCCGCCGGAAGGATGCCTCCCGGCGGCGTCAACATGCTGAAGCCGCGCCTCTATCGGCGGCAATCCGCCGCCGTTACATCCGCCGGATCTTCATCAGTTCGGCACCGTTGGCCGCCTTGAAGATCACGGTGCGGCCCTCGCGGACAATGATCCTGCTGGTTGTAAGCGCCCGGCGAAGGCCATCCTCCGCCGCGGTTTCGCCCTGGCCGGCGCACCGCATCTTGGTCTGCATCACCTGCCCGTCGGGCCGGACCCGGCCATTGCGGACCGCGATGCGGGTGGAATGGCTGTTGCAGCCGATCGTGGCGCTGACCCGGCCGCGATCGTCGAGGCCCAGGCGCGCGCGCGCCGCCATCTGCTGGCCGAGTTGAACCAGGAAACCGTTATCCGCTGCGATATGGGTGATGCGGTAGTTGCCGACAAGATCGCCCAGATCGACGCCGCCCGACTGGGCTTGGTTCTGCTGGGCCGAACGCGCATCGACGAAGCGGAAGGTTTCCCATCCGGAAGCGCGCTCGGATACGGCGGCCAGATGCGAGCGTTTGCCAACGCCGGCGCGGACGAATTTGCCGTTCTCAACCGACCGCAGCGCGACGTTGCGTCCGTTGACCCCCATCAGCTCGAAGGTTTCCCAGCCCCTGATATGCGGGCTGCCCGCGGCGAGAAAAGTTCCCTGGCCAACGCCCGCGCGGACAAAGCTGCCGGTGGCAAGGTCGCGAAACGCGATCCTGTTGCCTTCCAGCCGAACCGTGTCGAGGCGGCTGGCGCTCCGGGCGTCCGGGGCGGCGGCGGCAAGCGTGCCGCCCACGATAGTGACATATTTGCCGGACTGGACCGACTGGAGAAAGATTTCCTCCGCCTTGGCCATCGCCTGGCCGGCAAACAGTAAACTCAAAGCGAGAAAGCTGCGAACTAGATTTTTCATGGACCGGTCCCCCTTGTTGACCATCGAGTGATGCCCCGTTGTGCAGCCAGCCGATTGAACCAGGCTTGAACGGCAAATTCATCAGGCATTCATCCGGGCTTGCCGGCACTCATGATGCCATGGGGAAATCGGAACGGCCAAGAGCGCAAATGAGCCGGTGACGCCCGCCACCGGCTCTTGATGCCCTGCAGTGATCTCACGCACGGACCCCGCCCTCCTTGTCGGTCTCAGCGGCCGCGCGCGGTGTCGGTTCTGGCTGCCGGCTCACCTTTCCGGCTCGACGGGACCGGGCTGTGATTGCCGCGGAATGACCACGGACTGCGCACCGGCCTGGCGGGCGGTGCGGGCAGCCGCGTGGCTTCGAACATGGCGTTGGCGATCAGGTTGAACATGGCTCTCTCCTGCTGCTTGTGTTGCGATGGAAGAAGCCTACGCCCGCAACTTGAATGAGAGAAACGAATTAAATTGCTTCTTATGATGAGCTTTCCTAATAAGAAGCATGCAACGTGATCTCGAAATAGACCTTCTGCGCTCGTTTGTGGCGATTGCCGCGCACCGCAATTTCACCCGCGCGGCCGAAGCCATCGGGCGCACGCAATCCGCTGTCAGCCTGCAGCTCAAGCGGCTCGAGGAGATCGCCGGCGAGCGGCTGTTCGAGCGCAGCCGCAACGGCGTCGACATCACACCGCCCGGCGAGGCGCTGCTCGTCTATGCCAACCGGATCCTCTCGGCCAACGAGGCAGCACTCGCGCATATGCGCCGGCCGGAAGCCGAAGGGCTGATCCGCTTCGGCGCGCCCGACGATTATGCGAGCTACCTGCTGGCGCCGATCCTGGCGGCGTTTTCTGCCGAATACCCGCTGATCGAGTTCGAACTCGCCTGCGAAAGCTCGATCGACCTGTTGCCGATGCTCAGGCGCGGAGAGATCGACATCCTGCTTGCCACCCACAGTTCGGACCAGGTCAAGGGCCGGATCGCGCGCTATGAATCGCTGCACTGGGTGGCCGCCCCCGACTATCTCGACGACCCGGAGCGGCGGCTGAAACTGGCGCTGTTCCCGAATGGCTGCGCCGTGCGCAAGGCCGGGCTCGAGGCGCTCGAAAAGATCGAACGCCCCTGGCGCATCGCCTGCTCCACCCGCAGCGTCGACCTGATCGAGCAGACCCTGCTCAACGGCTCGGCAGTCTCGGTGATGGAAGCCTCGATCATCCCCGAGACCTTGCGCATCCTCGACGGCCAGCAAGGCTTCCCGCCCCTGCCGGAAATCGCCATGAGCGTGCACTACCACAAGGCCGCCTGCGGGCCGCATGTGGGGATTTTTGCGGACTATCTGGTGGGAGAGTTGGGGAGGGTAAGGGACGCCAGGGCGTAGCAGCCCGCCCTACCCCACCCTTTCCACGAACCCGTCCAACACCCGCTTCTGCCCGGCCTTGTCGAAATCGATGGTGAGCTTGTTGCCGTCGATCGAGGCGATGTTTCCGTTGCCGAACTTGAGGTGGAAGACGCGGTCGCCGACCGAGTAGGCGGACGTGGTGCCGGTGGATTTGGCGACGAGTTCGCCTTCGATGGTGGAGCCGCGCGGGCCAGACTCTCCATAAGCAATGCGTTCCACCGCGTGGCCTGAGCGGGTGCCCCAGTTGTCGCGGGCGGCGTCGGTCTTGTTGGCCTGGGCGCGTTTCCAGCCGGGCGTGTTGTAGTTGCCGGCAAAGGGCTCGGCCTTGTCGAAGCGCGAAGCGCCGTAGGGGCCGCCGGAATGGCCCGAAGCGCCGAAGCGCCCGCCGCGGCCATAGCCGCCGAAGCCCGTGTCCATTTCGGCCACCTCGACATGGGCCTCGGGCAGTTCGTCGAGAAAGCGCGAGGGCAGCGTCGATTGCCACAGGCCGTGAATGCGACGGTTGGAGACAAACCAGATGTGGCAATGGCGCTTGGCGCGGGTGAGGCCGACATAGGCGAGCCGGCGCTCTTCCTCCAAGCCCGAGCGGCCGCCCTCGTCGAGTGCGCGCTGGTGCGGGAACAGGCCCTCCTCCCAACCGGGCAGGAACACGGTCTCGAACTCTAGCCCCTTGGCCGAGTGCAGCGTCATGATCGAGACGGCGTCGAGATCGGGGTTGTTGTCAGTGTCCATGACCAGCGCCACATGCTCGAGGAAAGCGCGCATGGATTCGAAACCGGAGATGGTCTCGACCAGTTCCTTCAGGTTTTCGAGCCGGGTCGGCGCGTCGGCCGAGCGGTCGTTCTGCCACATCTCGGTGTAGCCGGATTCCTCCAAAATGGTCTCGGCCAACTCGTGGCCGGGCGTATTTTCCATCATGCCCTGCCAGCGCGTGAACATCTCGACCACGTCGGTCAGCGACTTGCGCGGCTTGGGTTTCAATTCATCGGTGAGGATAAGGTCTCGCGCTGCGGCCAACATGGGCACGCCGCGGGCGCGGGCGACATCGTGGACCTGGCGCACCGCCGCCTCGCCCAAGCCCCGTTTCGGGACATTGACGATGCGCTCGAAGGCAAGATCGTCGGCGGGCTGGCTGACGACGCGGAAATAGGCCATCGCATCGCGGATTTCCTGGCGTTCGTAGAAGCGCGGGCCGCCGATGACGCGGTAATTGAGCCCCAGCGTGACGAAGCGCTCTTCGAACTCGCGCATCTGGAACGAGGCGCGGACGAGGATCGCCATGTTGTTGAGCGCCCGGCCCTTGATCTGCGCCTGCTCGATCTCCTCGCCGATGGCGCGGGCTTCTTCCTCGGAATCCCAGGCAGCATGCACGTGCACCCGCTCGTGCTCGGGATCGGACTGCTCGGTGAACAGGGTCTTGCCGAGCCGGCCCTCATTGTGGGCGATCAGGTGGCCGGCAGCGCCGAGGATATGTTCGGTCGAGCGGTAGTTGCGCTCGAGCCGGATGACCTTCGCGCCGGGGAAATCCTTTTCGAAGCGCAGGATGTTTTCCACTTCCGCGCCGCGCCAGCCATAGATCGACTGGTCGTCATCGCCGACGCAGCAGATGTTGGGGCGCTCGCCGGCGGGCCGCTGGGCCAGCAGCCTGAGCCACATGTACTGCGCGGTGTTGGTGTCCTGGTACTCATCGACCAGGATGAAGCGGAATTTCTGCTGGTATTCCTTGAGCACATCCGGATTGGCGCGGAACATGCGGATCGGCAGGCAGAGCAGATCGCCGAAATCGACCGCGTTCAGGGTCTGCAGACGCTCCTGGTAGGCCTGGTAGAGCGCCCTGCCCTTGCCGTTGGCAAAGCCGCGGCTGTCGCCTTCGGGGATGTCGGCGGGGCCGTAGCCCTTGTTCTTCCAGCCGTCGATCAGGTTCGAAAACTGCCGCGCCGGCCAGCGCTTGTCGTCGATGCCTTCCGCCTGGATCAGCTGCTTGCAGAGCCGGATGACGTCGTCGGTGTCCAGAATGGTGAAATCGGAGCGCAGGTTTGCCAGTTCCGCATGGCGGCGGAGCAGCTTGACGCCGATCGAGTGGAAGGTGCCGAGCCAGGGCATTCCCTCGACCGCGCCGCCGACAAGCACGCCGATGCGCTCCTTCATCTCGCGCGCCGCCTTGTTGGTAAACGTCACCGACAGGATCTGCGAGGGATAGGCGAGCCCCAGATTGAGGATATGGGCGATGCGGGTGGTCAGAACCCTTGTCTTGCCGGTGCCGGCGCCGGCCAGTACCAGCACCGGACCTTCGATGCTTTCCACCGCATCGGCCTGCTCCGGGTTGAGGCCCGCGAGATAGTTCGGCGTGGGCCGCGCGGCGTTGCGCGCAGCCATCGCACGCGCGGCAATGCCGCCGCCCGTGGGGGCTGGAGCGGGCGCGCGCGGCGCAGGATCTTCGTCGCCGAAAAACGGGATATCGTCGTCTGGACTGTTCATACCCTGTGAATGTAGTGATTCGGGGTGGAAAGACCAGCGTTCGCGGTTTATTCCGATGGTCACGACGATCCGCGCGGCAAATTCACGGTTGCCATCGGCGCTGGATCCGACGAAGATCGCGGCACGGCCCGATGCTGCCGGCAATCCGCACCCGAAAGGGCATGGCGAAAGCACCACCTTCTTCGACCGGTTTCATCCTTGATGGCGAAACCGTCAGCAACGCGGATACTGACCCGGATTTCGCCGTTGATAGGGATAGAGACCAACATGCGTACTTATCTGGATTCAAAAGCCATGGCGAAAGCCATGCGCGAGCGGCTGGCCGAGAAAGGCATCGACCTCCCCCACAGCGAGGCGCTGGAGATCGTCGCCCGTCAGTTCGGGCTGGAGACCTGGAACATTCTTTCGGCCCGGATCGATGCGGCATCTGACGCAAAGGCGCAAGCCGGCTTGTGGTTCGAGGCGGCGACGCCGATCTTCCGCATCTTCGACGTCGACAAGGCGCGCGAATACTATCTCGGGTTCCTCGGCATGCAAGTGGATTGGGAGCATCGCTTCGGACCCGATCTGCCGCTCTACATGCAGGTCTCGCGCGGCGGGCTGAAGCTGCATCTGAGCGAGCATTCGGGCGACGCCACGCCCGGCGCCAATGCCGTCGTCTTCACAAGCGGTGTCGCAACCCTCCATGCGGAATTCGCCGCGAAGAACTACAGCTACAACCGGCCGGGGCTTCAGGAGCAGGATTGGGGCCTCGAAATGCAGGTGATCGACCCGTTCGGCAACCGCATGCGCTTCATCGAGCGCGACGGCGGATAAACCCGTTTTTGCACCGGCGTTTCGCCACCCGCCTTCGCGACGCTATCGCGAGGGCGGGGATTTCGCTAGAAATCGGTTGAACCGGAGACCGCCGCCGCATGGACCACAAGCAATTCCTCGCCAGCCTTTCGCCCGAGCAATGCCGCGAGCTGACCGAGACATCGGATGCGGCGGGGCTGGCGCAACTGGCGGTTCACCTGGGCGCGATCATGGTGCTTGCGGCGCTGATCCTGGCGCGGGTGCCGTTCTGGCCGCTGCTGATGCTGCCGCAGGGGATCCTGCTCGTCTTCCTGTTCACGCTGCTGCACGAGGCCTGCCATTCGACCCCGTTCCGCTCGCGCTGGCTCAATGCGGCGGCGGCGCATCTCGGCGGCTACGTGATCCTGCTGCCGCCGCGCTGGTTCCGCTATTTCCATTTCGCCCATCACCGCTTCACGCAGATCCCGGGCAAGGACCCGGAACTGGCGTCGCCGAAGCCCGAAACCTGGGCACAATATCTTTTCTACGTCACCGGAATTCCGGTGTGGATCGATCATCTCGGCACCATCCTGCGTCATGCCGCCGGGCGCTGCCGCGACGATTTCGTGCCGCAGGGAAAGCGCGCCATGGTGCGCAACGAGGCATGGGCGATGATCGGCGTCTACGCGGTCCTGCTTGCAGGCAGCATCGCGCTTGCCAGCACGGCGCTCCTCTTCGTCTGGCTGATCCCGATGGTGCTCGGCCAGCCGTTTCTCAGACTCTATCTGCTCGCCGAGCATGGCCGCTGCGCCCATGTCGCCAACATGCTGGAGAACTCGCGCACCACGACCACCAACCGGCTGGTGCGGCGGCTTGCCTGGAACATGCCCTATCATGCCGAACACCACAGCTATCCGACCGTGCCGTTCCACAAGCTGCCGGCGCTGCACAAGCTGACAGCGGAGCACCTCGTGGTCACGGAAAAGGGCTATTCGAGCTTTCACGCCCGCTATGCACCGCTCATCAACGGCAACGCCGAGGCAGCGGAATAGGGAGCGCCGCCAGCGCCTCCCGCCTCTGCCGAACGTTCACATCTGCCGCGGCTTGCGCTCCGTGTCCTCGGCGGAGACCAGCAATTGCGGCATCCGCGTGCGGCGGTACTGCAGGGCCACGACCTTGTAGCCGCCGGCCTTGAGCTGCGCGAGAAGCGAGGGCAGCATCGCCGCGGTGCGGCCGTGAATGTCGTGCATCAGGATGATGCCCTTCCGCTTCGACCTCACCCGCGCCATCGTGTTGGCGGCGAGCGTCTCGGGGCTCAGCTTGAAATAGTCCTTGGAGTCGATGTCGACATCGAGGATCACCTGGCCGCGTGCGGCAACCGCACGGCGCAGGGCGCCGGTGTCGGCGAGATAGGGGAAGCGGAAGAAGCCGACCTGCGTGCCGGTCACCCGCGCAACCGCCGCATTGCCGTTGTCGATGTCGGTCAATGCGCGCGAGGTGCCGGCGCTTGCCAGGTTGGCGTGGTTGAAGGTGTGTCCGCCGATGGAGTGGCCCTGGCCGACGACGCGCCTGGCGATAGCGGGATAGTTGGCCGCCATCTGGCCGACCATCAGGAAGGTGGCCTTGACGCCATATTGCCTCAGCGTCGCCAGCACCTGGTCGGTCTTGCCGGGGATCGGCCCGTCGTCGAAGGTCAGAATGACCTCCTTGTCGGCCAGCCGGATTTCCGAGATCGAAGAGACTTTCAGGGTGCGTCCGGCGAGCGAGCCGAAGCTCTTGCGGCCCGGCGCATTGCGGAAGGCGGCAAAGGCCGGATCCTCCTCACCCGCCTGGCCGCTGCCGGGCAGCGACGGCTTTCCGCCAACCGGTACATAGGCGGTTCTGGCAGAATCCGGACTGGACGGAGGTTTCGAGGCACAGCCGGCCATGGCCAGGCTCGACAGGACGCAAAAAAGGGCAAGACGCGAGACCATGGCACACTCAACTTGAAACAGTGACGATGCCAGACTTTCGCGGATTATGGTTAACCGAGCGTTGACGAGGCCCCTTCCTGCGCGTTTGAGGCGAGACCGGTCGTCAATTCCTCAAGCCGGGACGCCGGGACCGGAGGCTGGCGCAGGCTGTGTCCGGCCCCGGAAGCGGCGCTATCCGCCGCAGCACTTCTTGTATTTCTTGCCCGAGCCGCAGGGGCACGGGTCGTTGCGGCCGACGCCGGCCGACCGTGGAGCCGAGGCGTCGGGGAGCCGGTCCCAGTAGACCCAGCGGCCGTCGACGCGGCGGAACGTCGAGGTCTCCTTGAGTTCGCCTTCAGTGCCGTTGTGGCTATAGCGGGCGATGAAGCTCACCGTTCCGTCTTCGTCGGTCTCCCTGCCCTTGCGGGTGCCCAGGATCTCGAGCCCGAGCCAGCGTGTGCCGAGCTGCGACACCGCGGCCTCCTTCGGGTCGAAAGCGGCGGCGGCGGGACCGGCACAGGTGGCAGCGATGTAATCGAGCCGCCCCAGCGCATAGGCCGCATAGCGCGAGCGCATCAGGGCTTCCGCCGTCGGTGCGGGTTCACCCGCGTGAAAGCGGCCGCAGCAGACATCGAGATTGAGCGTGGAGCCGCAGGGGCATGGGGGCATGAGGTTCTCGCAATCCTTGAACCGGGAAACTGTTTTCCGCTTCTTCTCTCCAGCGCACCGAGAGCATCGGTGAGCGATCGGGCAAGAGCACCTGCTCTTGCCCCAGACCTCAGAACCAGCCCTTGCGCTTGAACCAGAGATAGGGGCCGAGGGCCGAGACGGCCATCACCGTGAGCGCGATCGGGTAGGCCCAGGGCTGGCTCAGTTCCGGCATGTCCTTGAAGTTCATGCCGTAGACGGTGCCGATGAAGGTGGGCGGCAGGAAGATCATCGCCGCCACCGAGAGCACCTTCATCACCTGGTTCTGCTGCACCGAGATCAGCCCGAGAGCGGCATCGAGCAGGAAGACGATGTTTTCGGAGATGAAATCGGCATGCTCGGACAGCGACTGCACGTCGCCGGCCATCGAACGGCAGCGCTGCTTGAGCGTCTTGTCGCCCATGATCTCCGGCAGGGTCTGCAGAAAGATTGCGATACGGGCCAGCGACATCAGGCTTTCGCGCACCTTGGCGACGGTGCGCTGGTGACCGGCGATCACACTGAGGGTCGCCTCGAGGTCGCGGGTCACAGCCTCGGGATTGTTCGCCGCGCCGCGCGAGAACACCTCGGAGGACAGTGCATCGATGCGGCGCGAGCGGTGTTCGAGCACCTCGGCGCTGCGGTCGATCATCGCCTCGAGCAGACGGGTCATCACATCGTGACCGGCGGCATTGGCAATGATTTCGCGGTGGGCCAGCTCGCGGTGGGCGCCGGCGGCAAACATGGTGAAGGCCTTGGGCTCGGCATAGCGGATGCTGACCAGCCGGTTGCCGGTCAGCACGAAGCCGATATCGGCGATCTCGGCGAAATCGCTGTCGGCCTTCCAGACCACGCTCGCGGTCAGATAGGCCGCCCCGTTCTCGATGTAGAGGCGGCTCGAGGGTTCGATGTCGCGCAGCTCGTCGCGGCTCGGCACCTCGACGCCGATCAGCGCCTCGACCTGCGCCTCTTCCTCGGGCGTCGGGTGCAGCATGTCGATCCAGCACACCGTTCCGGGCAGCGCCGCCCCTTGCGTTTCGGGACCATCGAGACGAATGCCCTGAGCGTCGTAAAGCCCGATCATTCCGGACTCATCCGGCCCTGCCGGCATCGAACACGTCGTCGACCGGAACCTGCAGCGCGGTCGCAAGCTGGTTGGTCTTGCCGGCCAGTCCGATGATCGCCAGCAGCTCGCCATACTGCTCTTCGGTCATGCCCTTGGCGCGGGCTGCAGCCGTGTGGGAATGGACGCAATAGGTGCAGTTGTTGGCGACCGAGACGGCGATGTAGATCATCTCCTTGGTCAGCGGATCGATCGAGGACGGCTTGCCGACCACTTCCTTGACTTCCGTCCAGGTGCGCTCCAGCAAGGCCGGGTCGAACGCCAGCCAGCGCCACATGTTGTTGATGAAGTCGGTCTTGCGGGTCAGGCGAATGTCATCGAACACCGCCTTGACGCGGGCATCGGATTCCAGATCTTCGGCGGGTACCAGGGTGCTCATGGGTTTACTCGTTCCTTTCGTTCCGGGCCCGCGGGCCGGTTGCTGCTAGAGCTTGTATCTGCGTTCCCAAAGCACCCGGGTGTTGCCCTGGTCGCCATCCACATTTTCGCCGGTCCTGGCTTCGCGCTGGATCACATTGGCGGCCGCCTGGGCAAACTCGAAGGCAAGCTGGTTGAGCCGTCCCGCCTTGCTGTAAGGCGGCGCCTTCGGCCCGCCGCCGGCGATGGTGATGGCGCCGTCATCGGTGCGGGTGATCGGTCCCGCCATGCCGACGGGTATTCCGGTGACATTGTCATAGATGACGATGCTGGCGATGAACTGGGCCTCGTCGGGACGCTTCTGGCCGTTGATGAAGACCTGGGCCCCGGTCAGCTGCTGCAGGCTGGCGCGGCTGCGGATGAAGACCGAGCGGATCGACACCACCGCCCGTGCGGTGCGCTGGCCGCGCATCAGTGGCGAAAACGCGTCGCGCACATGCGCCTTGACGTTTTCGGAGATCGCCTGCTCCAGCGCCAGCTGCCTTTCCTGCTGGTTGACCACGCCGAGGCGGGTTCCCAGCGCCCCGAGGTTGGACCCGGAGACGGACTGGCTGATAGCGCCGTCGAGCTCCGCCACCAGCAGAGGCCGTTCGGCACGGGAGAAATCGACGTCGATCTGGGTGATCTGGAACTGTTCGAGATAGGTCGGCTCCTCGACCACCGGCACGCTCTCGCATCCGGCAAGCCATACGGCCACCAGCAGGACCAGGCTCGCCGCCCCCCACCGTCGTACGAGTTCACCGAACTGCATCCCAACAACTTCCTTCATCCCGACTGTTCCCCGTCTGCCAATCCTTCAAACATCCCTTAGCGGATATGCGCCGCTTCGGAAAGAATGGGATGGCCGGCCATGATGCGTGAGGCAATTGTTCGCACATCTGGCAACAACTAATAAGGTATCGTTCACACCCCGCCCCTAGACTGCGGCCACAGGCGCTGGCCGAACCTGGTGTCTGGCATGGGAACCCAGGTCGCGCTTGCATAAGTGCCAGCTCAAAATACCCTGCAATCTTATTGAAAAACGCCACTTTCTTGTCTTTAACGGGTACTAATTCAATAAAATCACGTATTGCTATGAGTTGAAATCGGGAGAACAAGCATGGCAGACAAACCAACCGTTACGCAGGCCATGATCGAGGCTTACGATGAGTATACCCATCTGACCCTCGACCGGCGCGGTTTCATGGAAAAATTGAGCAAGCTCGCTGGGTCGGGTGCTGCGGCTGCGGCAATCGCGCCGCTGCTGGCGGCCAACAGCGCGCAGGCCGCGATCGTGGCGCCCGATGACCGCCGGGTGGCCTCCTCCGACGTGCGCTTCCTCGGAGCCACCGGCGTCATGGGCGGGTATCTTGCCATCCCCGCATTCGCGACCGGACGTGTGCCCGGGATCATCGTTGTTCATGAAAACCGGGGCCTGAACGACCATATCCGCGACATCGCGCGGCGCCTGGCGCTGGAAGGCTACGCGGCGTTGGCCGTCGATTTCCTGTCGCCACTGGGCGGCACGCCGGCGGACGAAGACACGGCGCGCGAGATGGTGAGCGAGTTGAAACCCGCGGAAACCGTCGCCAATGCGGTGGCGGCAAGGGCATGGCTCGCCGGGCATCCGCGCGCTACCGACCGGGTTGCGGCAATCGGGTTCTGCTGGGGCGGCGGGCTGGTCAATGACCTGGCGGTGGCCGATCCGGATCTGCGCGCCGGCATCGTCTATTACGGACGCCAGCCGGATTCCGCCGACGTGCCGAAGATCAAGGCCGCCATGCTGCTGCACTACGCAGGCCTCGACGAGCGTATCAATGCCGGCCTGCAGGAGTACCGCTCGGCGCTGTTGAGCAACGACAAGGTGTTCGCCATCCATGTCTATCCGCGCGTCAACCATGCCTTCAACAACGACACCTCGGCGGCACGCTACAACAAGCAGGCGGCGGATCTTGCGTGGACGCGGACACTTGCCTTTCTCAAGGGCACGATGTTCTGATCCGTCACGATATGGTGATGTCGGCCTGCCATGGTGATCGCCATGGCAAAATTTGCCGGATTATGTGCGCAAATCCCGGCGGTGCAGCTTGCATTGGCGAAAACTGCCGTTTACGCTTACGTTAACGTCATACATCCGGAGGATACACCGTGAACGATCTCGTCTCTCGCATTGCAACCAATGTCGGCATCGACCCCGATACCGCGGCCAAGGCCGTCGGCGCCATCCTGGAATTCCTGCAGTCAGAAGGCCCGGCCGACAAGGTCAAGGAAATGCTGGCCTCCGTGCCAGGCGCCGCGGACCTGATCGCCCAGGCGCCAAGCGGCGGCATGCTGTCGATGGGCGGCGTCATGGGCCTTGGCCAGAAGCTGATGGGCCTGGGCCTCGGCATGGGCGACATCTCCAGCGTCGCCAAGGAAACCATGGGCTACGCCCGCGAAAACGGCGCCGGCGATTCCATCGACGAGATCGTCGCCTCGATCCCCGGACTGTCGCAGTTCGTCTGAGCGGCGCGGCGCGTTCCGGCGCCTTCCAGATCACCAAGTGCTCAATCCGGCGATGCCCATCGCCGGATTTTTTGTGCGTTCGACCGGGGGCAGCGTACTGAAACCGGCGGTCTTGACGCGCGTCAAGGCAATCTGCTTGTTTCCGGGGTCTTGTGTTCGGGCTGACTGATCCGACAAGCGAGGCCTACACGATGAACCGGAGACATCTTCTGCTTGGCGGCGGTGCCGCGGCCGCCTTGGGGTTTGGCGCCTATACCGCCACGCGCGGCCCCTCCTATGACGCGGCAGCGAACGCCGTCTGGGACAGAAAAACCCCGCAGGAGCTGGGGCAACTGCACTACCTGGTGCACCACGCGACACTGGCCGCCAACAGCCACAACACGCAGCCCTGGCTGTTCTCTGGCGGGGATGACCGGATTAGCATCCGCCCGGACCTCGGCCGCGCCACGCCGGTGGTCGACCCGGACAATCATCACCTCTACGCGAGCCTCGGATGCGCGGCGGAGAACCTGAGCCTGGCCGCCTCGGCGCTCGGCCGGACCAGCAGCGTCGACTTCCTCGCCGGCGAGGACGCGGTGAGAATAAGCCTCGGCGGCGACGGTGCCGTTCCGGACCGGCTGTTCGAGGCGATCCGTGACCGGCAATGCACGCGCTCGGTCTATGACGGACGCGCAGTCGCGCCCGAAGACCTGAAGAGCCTCGAGAATGCTGCGCGGATTGCCGGCTGTTCGCTGGTGCCGGTGACCGACAGGCCGCGGATGGAGCAGATCCTCGAGCTGATCCTGGCCGCAAATGCGGCGCAGATCGCCGATCCCGCCTTTGTCGCCGAACTCAAGCACTGGCTGCGCTTCAACGCGGCGGAGGCGATCG
This sequence comes from Hoeflea sp., assembly GCA_020637795.1. Lineage (GTDB taxonomy): Bacteria > Pseudomonadota > Alphaproteobacteria > Rhizobiales > Rhizobiaceae > Hoeflea. The sequence goes on from JACKJT010000001.1 coordinate 444,469, forward strand.
GGCATGGCGACGGTCTGTATTCGGCCTGTTCGGGCAATCCGACCCTGCCGGGCTGGATCGCCCGGCCGGTGTTCGGACTGGTGTTCACCGCTGACGCGGAAAACGCCAAATGCGCGGCCCAGGTCCGCTCCTCGGCAGGCTTTGCGGTGTTTGTCTCGGACCGCAATGACCCGGAGCACTGGGTCAGCGCCGGGCGCAGCTACCAGCGCTTTGCGCTCGCCGCGACCGCCCTTGGAATCCGGCACGCCTTCCTCAACCAGCCGGTCGAAGTCGCGCGCTACCGGCCCGAACTCGCCGCCCTCATCGGCATCGGCGACCGCCGGCCCGATCTCGTGGTCAGGTTCGGATATGCCGATCCCATGCCACGCTCGCTCAGGCGACCGGTCGGCGACGTGATTGCGGACGGCTCGGCATGACGGATGACGGAAGACGGAAGACGAAGGGAGGTTCCGATGACCAGCGCTCTCAAGGCGGGTCTGAGCTATTTCGCCGCGGTGTTCGCGGCCGGCTTCCTGTTCGGCGTCGTGCGGACGCTCTTGATTGCGCCCCGGACCGGCGAGCTGGCCGCGGTGGCGCTCGAACTGCCGCTGATCCTGGCGGTCTCCTGGGTTGCCTGCGGCTGGGCGGTCCGCCGCCATGACGTCGCGCGCGAAAGCGGAGCCCGCCTCGTCATGGCCGTGACATCGTTCATTCTGCTGATGGCTGCGGAGCTCGCCGTCTCGACGCTGATCGCCGGGCGGAGCCTCGATCAGCACTTCGCCCTCTACCGCACCGCGCCGGTGCTGCTCGGCCTGTGCGGACAGCTGGTCTATGCGGCGTTGCCGCTCATTCGCCTCCGTTGAAACAAGGGCGCCTGCGTTGAGACAAGGGCGCCTGCGCTGAGGCAAATCGCGGGCGCTGACGGAAAAGCAGCGGGGCGGCCGTCCCCACAGCGGCCGGCCCCGCGCTCCCCCCATCCACAGCTCTGAGCCAGGGCGGTTCGCGCGCGCCAGGATTTCCGGGAAATCCCGGCGCGCGAACCGCAGCGTCAGGCCGGGCGGATTGCCTTGTCGAGTTTGGCCGCGATCAGCCAGGCCACCGGCAGCGCCACCAGCGCGCCCAGAGCGGCGGCAACCGAGATCGACATCGCATCCATCCGGTCCATCGTCAGTGCGGCCACGACGAAACTGCCCGCCAGCATGCTGCCGACGATGATGTAGACCATTGCCGCAAGCTTAAGCATGATTGTCTCCTGTCTTTAACGGTCCAGCGGCCAGAATGACCCCGGCGTCCCCTGGAACGCAAGCTAGACCGGAGAGCAACGGAGGATTTTGATCTGGCTCAACAGAAATGCAGAATCCCGCCAGTATCAGGACATGAGGGATCATTCATGGGAGTTGCCATGACGGAGAAAGCTCCTCTATCCTGTGCCGGCCGATATTGACACTAAGGCAGTTCGCTCCGGCGCAATATTGCGCGCTTCAAGGTGACCTGCATTTTCCGGTCTGCTGCCTGCCCGCCAGGCCAGCCAGATCATGACAAAAGGATTGCCCATGAGATTTGCCTCGCACTCCGTCCCGCCCCTTCTCGCAGCCGCCTGCCAGCTTTTCGCCGCCGCTTCGGCCCACGCCGCGATGGCCAGCCGTTTCGATTGCAGCGGCCCCGGAATCTCGATCCTGCTGACGCTCGATCCGGACACCGGGACGGCGAAGCTTCTCAGCCCGCGCGGCACCGACGAGTTGAGCCTGGAAAGCGCCGGGATCTGGCGCGACGACACGCAGGACCTGCAGTTTTTCGCCGACGAGATGCCGGCCACCCTTTGGATGGGACCCGAGCAGTTCACCTGCAGGGCGCTGCCCGACGGGAACTGACCCGTGCACACGACCGGCGGCGGCAACGAGATGCCGGTCGCGATCTCCTGAACCTGTGCCATTCCGGCACAGGTGAAACTGGCACGGTTCGTGCAACCGGCACGGCATGAGCACGAACCGTCACATTCCGAGCCGCCGCGCCTTCCTGACCTCGCTTGCCGGGGCAGGTGCTGCAAGTCTTCTGGCGCCGCTGAGCGTCTCCGGGGCGCACGCCGACACGCTGTTTGCCCAGATCGACCTGCGCGGCGGGCTTGACGCCGATCTCTCCGGCCTGTTGCCGGATGCGGCCGACGACCAGAGCCGGCTGTTCCAGCGCGCCATCGACGAGGCCGCGGCCGCGGGTCAGGTGCTGAGGCTGCCGCCGGGCAGCTACGTCGTTTCCAACATCGACCTGCCCGACGGCGCCCGGATTACGGGCGTGCCGGGCGCGACGCGGCTGATCTATGGCGGGCGCGGCCACTTCATGCTGGCCGAGGGGGCGCGGCGGATCGAACTCAGCGGCCTGACGCTCGACGGCGCCAACCAGCGGCTGGGCGGCCATGTGTCCGGGCTGGTGCATCTGCGCGGCGTCAGCGAGGCGGTGATCGAGGACATGGCGATCGCCGGCGCCGACGGCCACGGGGTGACGCTGGAAGCCTGCGGCGGGCGGATCCATCACTGCGAGATTTTTGGCGCGCGGCTGGCGGGGATCTACGCCGTCGAGAGCCGCGGGCTGTCGATCACCCGCAACGTCGTGCGCGACTGCGCCAATGGCGGCATCCTGGTGCACCGCTGGTCGGCGGGCGAGGACGGCACGCTGATCGACGGCAACCGGGTGATGCGGATTTCCGCGCGCGCCGGCGGCACCGGGCAGAACGGCAACGGCATCAACATCTTCCGCGCCGGCAACGTGATGGTGACCAACAACCACGTTTCCGACTGCGCCTTCTCGGCGATCCGCGCCAACCAGGCGAGCAACATCCAGATTACCTCCAACCAGGCGATCCGCTCGGGCGAGACGGCGATCTATACCGAGTTCTCCTTCGAGGGCGCGGTGATTGCCTCGAACCTGATCGACGGCGGCACGGTGGGAATCTCGGTCGCCAATTTCAACGAGGGCGGACGGCTCGCCGCAGTCAGCGGCAACATCATCCGCAACCTGTCGACGCAAGGCCCGTATCCTGCCGAATATGCCGGTTTCGGCATCGGCATCGCCATCGAGGCGGATGCGGCGGTCACCGGCAACGTCATCGAGGGCGCGCCGAAATGGGGCGTGCTGATGGGCTGGGGCCCGTTCCTGCGCTCGGTCAACTTCACCGGCAACACCATCCGCAACTCAGGCGCCGGCGTCGCCGTCTCGGTGGTCGAGGGCGCCGGCTCGGCGCTGATCTCCGGCAACATGTTCGACACCACGCCGGGCGGCGCGATAATCGGCTGCCGCTGGAACGAGGTGGTGACGAAAGACCTCGCCAAGACTGGCGCGGGGCGATTCACGCATCTGACGCTGGAGCGGAATGTGGTGGCTTGAGGGGTGTGGGGTGGATGGGGCACATCCTGAAAGCGGCTTAGAGCCCAACCGAAAATTATGTTGAGTGATTTCAGCGACTTGTGATTCTCTGTGGTTTGCGAAGACTACGGAGGATCGGATGGCCTGGACTGAAATCACTCGGGAGCAATATGACCGGAGGCACCTTCGCTACGCAAGTGATTGCACGGACGAGGAATGGGCGTTGATTGAGCATTTCATGCCTGCTCCGCACAAGGTCGGTCGGCCGCGCAAATGGCGGATGCGGGAGATATGGAACGCCATCCAGTATATCGCGGCGGCAGGTTGCCAGTGGGCGATGCTGCCGAAAGACTTCCCGCCCTTCACGACGGTGCAGCATTATTTCTACCGGCTGCGCGACAGCGGCGTGCTCGACATCATCAACGAAACGCTGGTGATGTCCGCGCGCCTTCTGGCTGGTCGGGCGGCTGCGCCGACGGCCGGTGTGATCGACAGCCAAAGCGTGAAAACCACGGAAAGTGGTGGGCCCCGCGGCTATGATGCGGGCAAGAAGATCAAGGGTCGCAAGCGCCACATCCTCACCGATACTGAGGGCAATATGCTGGGTGCGATCACGCACACCGCCGATGTCCAGGACAGGGATGGCGCGCCGGATGTCATCGCCCGCACGAAAGAAAGCTTCCCCACGCTCGCCCATCTGTTCGCGGATGGCGGGTATGCCGGTGAGAAGCTGGAAACCGCCCTGCAGACTATGGACGGACCGACAATCGAGATCGTCAAGCGTCCCAATGGTGCAACGGGCTTCGTCGTCATCGCTCGTCGCTGGGTCGTCGAACGCACCTTTGCCTGGCTCGGCCGCTGCCGCCGTCTGGCGAAGGACTGGGAGGTAACCATCGCATCTTCCGATGCATGGCTACTCATCGCTTCCATCCGGCGCACAGCAAGGCTCATAGCAAGGGATTGAAATCAATAGGTATTAATTTTGAGTCCGACTCTTAGGGAAATGATGTAGGGAAGCACAAATATCCCGCTAAAATGCTTGGTGTCGCTTACGGCCCAAAGCCGACTTTTAAATCCTGCGTAGCTGGCAGCGCTTCTAGCGTTAGCGGGCGTTTATTCGAACTACAGAAGTGTATAACTTGACACAGGAGATCATGGTAGTTTTTGGAATTCAAAATGAAATGAAATTAAACAAGGCAGTCATCGAATTAGCGGATCAAATTCTGCGCTCCTATTATTTCGAGCCAGGCCCAACACGCGCAAACAGAAATAGCGACCGCATGATGCCGGGCGTTAAAAGTGCGCCGATGCGATGCGATTTTCCGATTTTCGTTGATTTGCCATCAATAAAATTCGCTGCACTTATGCTCCGAAAATTGAACAAAAATATATTTGGCTCAGTCCCCTTAAACAAAATAGAAGATTATATCAAAAAATTATTAGATACCGACATTGCGAATTTTTTTGACCGCAATACTCCTGCCGATAGATCTAAAGACTATCTAAATACAATAGGCAAAAGCGAACGCGACAGGTTTCATCTTTTTGTTGCAAATATTCTAACGGCTGACCCTCCAACGCAGACATTCTCGTTTCCGTTATCAAATGTTCTGGTCGTATCCGCCTATACCGGAAGCAATTTCTACATCCTTAGCGGTGACGATGTTGGAAGTGAGGACCGCCAAAGCATAATTGAAAAGTACAAGATCAACCAATCTATCAATGGATGGGTTGGCTGCACAGCTGCCTTTCCCGAAAGCGCACAAAAAATCAAGCGCATAGCCCTTGGCGCGATATCTTTGAAGCTTCCACACATAGAGCGCACACAAAAAACTTTAGCACGACCAGCAAATGGCTTTGTGAAACACAATCCACTCGGCTGGAGTTCTTCGCGCGAGCACATGCCGCCAATTAGTTACGACATCAATATAGATGAAGAAGACAAATGGTGGCTTGAGAAAATTGATAACCTAGTTGCCAAATCAGGAAAAGAATTTCGCCGATTGAGGAAAGCTCTAGAATATTTCTATCTTGGTTGGTTTCTTGAGCCAAATGAAAGAGTCGCATTCAATTTTATGGCATTGGATGCGGTTTTTGGGCATGGATCAGAGACTTTAACGACAAACTTTAAAGCGCGAATCCCGTCTACATTGGAAAAAAATATTGACGATGTTCGCTTGGCTAAGATTGTTTTATTTAGAAATCAATTCCTTCATGGGCGCATTCCAGATATATACGATTCCACTTTATATGAATGCTACCTACGTACCTACAAATGCGACCCGATTATAGATATTGAATATCTGACTGCATCATGTCTCAGACGACTGGTTTTTGGTGTAGATTTCCAAATGCAGCCAAATCCATACCAGGCTGAAATCCAGAAGTTTAAAGATCGTGGTTTGATTCCAACTCAACCCTCTCAGCAAACAATAATCCAAGAAAAATGATCGGTCAGCACCGCTTGACCAAAAAGCTCCGCGGATGGCGACGATGTCATAGCCAAGGCGTGTATCATGTCGCAAAGCGCCGCAATCAACCGTCAACGCAATCACCTGGATGTCACAAAGGTCCGCTCTCCGCCCATTGTAGACACTCGGCCAGCGGAAGCGGTCGCAGTTTTCGGAAAAACTATAGTCGACAGCAGTTGCCCCCCTGCCCCCACCCAAACCAAAACGAGCGGGCATTGCTGCCCGCTCGGTGCCGCATCTCCCGGATGCCATCCAGAGCGCTCCCCTCGCCGAGCGCCCTGGGCTTTGTGAGCCTTACTTCGACTTTTCGGCGATCAGCGCCTTGGCCTGGTCGATCAGGGCCTTGCCGTCGATGCCCTGGCCTTCCATCTCGGCGACCCAGCGGTTGATGACCGGCTGGGCGGCCTCCTTCCAGCGGGCGACTTCGGCCTCGTCGAGCTCGATGATGTTGTTGCCTGCCTTGACGGCGATGTCGCGTCCGGGCTTGTCGTAGGCTTCCATCACTTCCGCCGCGAAGGACGAGAGCTTGGCGCCGGATTCGGCGTCGAGGATGGCGCGCAGATCGTCGGGCAGCGCGTCATACTTGGCCTTGTTCATGACCAGCACGATGGTTGCGGTGTAAAGCGCCTCGGGGCCGCCGAACTCGGTGTGGTTCTTGACCAGTTCCGTGAGCCGGATCGAGGGCGTGACCTCCCAGGGGATGACGGTGCCGTTGATGACGCCCTTGGACAGGGCTTCGGGAATGGCCGGCAGCGGCATGCCGACCGGCTCGGCGCCGAGCTCGGAGAGCATGTCGTTGATCACCCGGGTCGGGCCGCGCAGGGTCTTGCCCTTCATGTCCTCAAGCGTGTTGACCGGATCCTTGGTGTGGATCACGCCGGGGCCGTGGACCCAGGCGCCGAGCACCTTGAGATCCTTGTATTCGTTGCTCTGGAAATCGGTGTCGACCATCTCCCAGTAGGCGAGCGACGTGGCGATCGGGTTGGTCATCATGAACGGCAGCTCGAAGACTTCCGTGCGCGGGAAGCGGCCCGGCGTGTAGCCGACCACGGTCATGCTCATGTCCACGACGCCGTCGCGGGCCTGGTCCATCAGGTCGGACGGACGGCCGCCGAGCGACATGCCGTCGAAATGCTCGATCTTGATGCGGCCGCCGGAGAGTTCTGCCAGCCGGTCGCCCCAGGGCTTGAGAATGTGCTTCGGTACGGTCGCCACCGGCGGCAGGAACTGGTGCAGCCTGAGCGTCACCTCCTGGGCTAAGCTGGTCGTGGGCAGGGCGGTGAGCGCGAGCGCGCCGGCCACCACGGAATAGATGAAATTGCGTCTGATCATTTGGTTTCCTCCCTTGATCTTGGTCTTGATTTTGTCCGTCTCCCGAACCTCCCGGTTCAGGGCATTATCTTTCCCCTGTTATTGTTCTTCAGATCCGGGGCCTCCTTCCCCGTGCCGGTTCAGACCGCGCGCGCATAGTCCACCAGATTGTAGTTGTGGGCTGCGAGGTCGGCCTGCGCGACGGGACGTCCCGACGCCAGCAGCCGGCGCGCGCTCATGTGCGCCGAAGCGGAATTGACGGTCTCGACGCTCAACAGCCGGCCGGAGGCGAAATTGATCACCACCAGCCCGCCTGATTCCGGCTCGAGGGCGACCTGCTCGTCGGCGCCCGAGCCGAGGCCGGCGATCTGCAGCTTGAAATGGCTCTGGTCGCTCCAGAACCAGGGAACGGCGGCATAGGGCGCGGGTTTTCCGGTGAGCCGCCTGGCAATGGCGCGGGCGTGGTCGGTCGCCGCCTGCACCGATTCCAGCCGCACCCGGTTGCCCGACACCGGGTCGGGGAAATTGCAGCAGTCGCCGAGCGCCGAGATGGCGGGATCGGAGGTGCGCAGGAACTCGTCGACATCGATGCCGTCGGAGACCGCCAGCCCGGCCTCCGATGCAAGCTCGCTGTTGGGGGTGACGCCGGCGGCGATCAGCACCATGTCGCCGTCGATCCGGGTTCCGTCGGCGAGCCGGACGCCGGCGACGCGGCCCGTGCCGTCATCGATCAGTTCCGAGACGAAGCGGCCGAGCCGGACCGTGGTTCCGCGGCCTTCGTGCAGCGCCAGGAAATGCTTCGAGACCGCGCCCGAAACGGTGCGCGCCATCAGCCGCCCCGCCCCCTCGATGACGGTGACCGCGACGCCGAAATCGGCGGCGACGGCGGCGAATTCCATGCCGATGAAGCCGCCGCCGATCACCAGCACGTGGCGGGCGCCGCTCAGGCGGGCGCGCAGGTCGGCCGCATCGGCGAGATTGCGCAGGGTGAGCACGTTGTCGAGATGCAGATTGGCGACAGGCGGCCGGACGTTGCGGCTGCCGGTCGCGAGCACCAGGTGATCATAGCCGATCGCGTCGCCGGTGGCGGTGGTGACGTGCTTGCGGGCCGGATCGATCCGGCTGACCCGCGTTCCCGGAATCAGCTCGATATTGTTGGTCTCGAAGAAGGCCTGCGGCCGGAAGTGCAGCCGGGCGGCGTCGCCATCCTTCAGGAAGGCCTTCGACAGCGGCGGCCGCTGGTAGGGCAGGCCCGGCTCCTCGCCGATCAGCGTGATGCCGCCCGAAAAGCCCTCGCTGCGCAGGCTGGCGGCCATCTGGAAGCCGCCGTGACCGCCACCGACAATGACGACGCGTTCCGAGCTCATATCTGGGCGTCCGGAAGGTGCACGGTGAGACCGTCGAGATCACCGGTGACAGTGATCTGGCAGGACAGCCGGCTCTCCGGCCTGACCTCGCTGGCGGCGAAATCGAGCATGGACCGCTCCTCGTCGGAGGCGGTGCCGGTGCGCGCCAGCCAGTCCTCGTCGACATAGCAATGGCAGGTGGCGCACATCATCGCGCCGCCGCATTCGGCGACAATGCCCTCGACGCCGTTGGCGAGAGCCGTCTGCATGACGCTGTCGCCATCGGAGGCCTCGACCGTGGTCCGGCCGCCCTCGGGGGAGACGAATGTGATTTTCGGCATTACCGGTTTCCTCGGATCTGACCTGACGAGAGGCTGCGCATCTCAGTTAAGCTTGACCGGCAGGCTGAGCGGGCCGCGGAAGCCGAAGCCCCACCAGACCACCTTCTCCGGCTCGACCAGCTGCATGTCGGGGAAGCGCTCGAAGATCATCGGCAGCATGATCTTGCCGATGGTGGCGCGCGCCAGGTGCGTGCCCATACAGTGATGCGGGCCGCTGCCGAAGCTCTGGTGCGGGCTCTTCGGGCGCAGCGCATTGTAGAGATGGCCGTCCTCGAACAGCTCCTCGTCGTGGTTGGCCGAGGCCTGGACGGTCATGAGGATCTCGCCCTTGCGGATATCGACGCCGCGGATCTGGGTGTCCTCCCTGGCGCAGCGCGAACTGGCCTGGATCGGCGCAACCCAGCGCAGGCCCTCCTCGAAGGCGGTGCTCCAGTTGCCGGTGCGCTTGATCTCGTCCAATTGGTCGGGATTGGTCAGCAGCCCGAAAAGCACCGTGAGCAGGGAATCGCGCGGCTCGTTGATGCCGCCGCCGATGGCGATCTTCAGATTGGCGAGAACCTGGCTGAAGGGGATCGGGTCCTCGGCGTTGATCATGACGGAGAGCGCCGACTGGTCGGGCTCGGCCTTGAGCAGCGGCACCCGGCTTTCCACCATGGCGTTCATGGCAGCGTGGCAGGCATCAACACGGGCGAAGGGCTCATCGGCGTAGCCGAAATTGCCGGCGCCATCGATCAGCGCCTGGCTCCAGTACTGCATCTCCTCGTCGGTGGCGTCGGGAATGCCCAGAATGATGGCGAGGATGCGGGCCGCCAGCGGGCCGGCGAGCGCGGGGAAAAGGTCAACGACCTCATCGCGCGGCAGCCGGTCGAGATATTCGCCGGCGAGCTTCTCATAGGCCGGGATCCACAGGGTCTTGAGATTGGCCGGCGAGAAGGTCGGGGTCATCGCCATGCGCTCGCGCATGTGCTCCTCGCCATCCTTGCGCATCAGGGTGTGAGCCTGGAACGCCCTCTGCATCGGCGTGTTGGGGTCGTTGTTGCTGAACAGCGCCGCATTGTCCTTGACCGCGCGGGTGTCGGCCGCCTTGGTCAGCAGGGTCCGGCCGATCGACTTGACGGTGACAACCGGGGCTTCCGCCCGAAGCCGGCGATAGATCGAATAGGGATCGCGGGTCAGCTGGTCTATGTTGATGGTTTCGTCTATCGGCGCAAAAGCCATTGTTGCGTAGCCCTCCCAAGCCATGCCGCACATCTCCGGTGCCTCGGCGCGCACCATAGGGACAATGGCTCAATCGAACAATTAGATGATTTTGATTTGGCAAATCAGATTTTTTGATATTACTGTCTTACTCTCTTCGGCGGCCAGGGAATCCCGCGATGAAACAACCCAGTCTGCTTGCGATGGATTTCGCGGCGTTGCGCACCTTGCGGCTGCTTTACGAAAACCGCTCTTTCACGGAAACGGCGGAGGTTCTGGGGGTCAACCAGTCGGCGGTCAGCTACACCATCGAGAAGCTGCGCCGCGCCTTCAGCGATCCCCTGTTTTTCCGGCAGGGCGGCCGGGTGGTGCCGACCGAACGCTGCGGCATCATCGTCGACTCGGTGATGCGGATGCTCGACGAGATCGAGACGCTGGCAACCCCGGTGTCCTTCGATCCGGCAGCCGCGGAGCAGACGGTGACGATCGCCTGCAACTATTATGAGCGGCAGATCATCCTGCCCGGCGTCGTCAAGGCGCTCAGGGAACGGGCGCCGGGGATCCGGATCACCGCACTCAATTCGACCACGCAGGGCATCCAGCTCTTGAAGATGTCGGACGCCGACCTGCTGATCGGGCCACTGCAGGCGGACGGGCACGAATTCTATTCCCGCACGCTCTTGGGCGAACGCTATGTCTGCGTCATGGACCGGGACAACCCGCTGGCGGAGCAGCCGCTGACGCTCGAGCAATATGTCGCCGCGCCGCACGCAACGGTGACCTATGGCGGCACCTGGCGCTCGCGCTACCTGTTGCAGCTCGACACACTGGGGATGAAGCTCAACACGGTGCTCGAGGTGCCGAGCCCGGCGGGGCTCGAGAAGGTGATTGCCGGCACCGACCTGATCGCCACCGTGCCGGGCCGCGTCGCCGAGACCTACAGCGACGCGGTCAGGATCGTCCAGTCCCCCTGCCCGGCACCGTTCGAGGTCTATCTCGTGTGGACCACCCGCACCCACAAATCGGCCATGCACGACTGGCTGCGCAAGCTGATCCTCGAATGCGTTGCGGGCCAGCCGCCGGCAGCCTCGTCCCCGCTCACGCCGGACGAGTGAGGGCCGCTGCCGGCTCCGGCTGGGGCCGGACGGCTGGCGTCGACCCGGATGGGCGGTTGGCGATCTGGCCGAGCCAGACGGAGCCCACAACAATCACCGCGCCAACCATCTGCAGCGGCGTCAGTGCCTGACCGAGCCAGAGCCAGCCGAGAATGACGGCGGTCACCGGGCTCATCATGCCGAGCATGGAGGCAGCACCCGGCTCGAGCCGCGACAGGCCGCGGAACCAGAGCCAGTAAGTGAATGCTGCCCCGACAAGGCCGAGCCAGGCAAGACCAGCGAGATTGAGCGGGGTGAGCGCCGGCAGCAAAGGTTCGACAAACAGCGCGACGGGCACAAGCAGCAGGCCGCCCGCGGTCAGCTGCCATGCGGTGAAGCTGAGCGCGGAACCCGGCGGCTGCCACTTGCGGCTCAAGACCGTGCCGGCGGCCATCGAGGCAGCCCCGCCGAGACCTGCGGCAATGCCGACCGGATCAAGCGCCGCCTCCGGGCCAAGCAGCAGCAGCGCCACGCCGAACACCCCGGCGATCGCAGCGGCCACCGCGCCCTTGCGGATGCGGGTGCCGAGCCAGCCGCGCGCCATGACGATCACCATCAGCGCCTGCAGCGAACCGAGCGTGGCGGCGACGCCTCCGGGCAGCCGGTAGGCGGCGACGAAGAGCAGCGACCAGAACACGGCGAAGTTCAGCGCGCCGAGCAGGAAGGTACGGCCGAGCCAGGCCCTCGGCGGCAGGCAGCGGGTGAGCGCCAAGAGCAGCAGCCCCGCCGGCAGGGCGCGGAGCACGGCGAGCGTCACCGGGTAGCCGGCAGGCAGCATCTGGGTGGTGACGAGATAGGTGCTGCCCCAGATCGCCGGGGCCAGCGCGGTCTGAAGGATGTCAGACGTCTGTTTCATGGCGGTGTCCTTTCAGGCCCCGACGGTCAGGCGGACGGCGGCGCGAACCTGCGCGCGCAGATCCTCGAGCGGGCCGTTGACCAGCCGGGCGCCGGTGTCGCGGATGATGAGGGCGGGAATGCTGCGCACCTGCAGAAGCCGGGCGGCCCGCCGGTCGGCTTCCACCGCCCGGGCCGTCGCCGGATCGGCGATCACGCGGGCGAAGGCGGCGCTATCGAGCCCGATGTCGCGGGCGGCGTCGGCAAGCACCTGCCTGTCGGCGATGTCGCGCGCCTCAGTCAGATGAGCGAGCTGGATGCGGTCGAACAGGTTCCAGTGCGCCGCCTGGCCGCCAAGGGCTTCGGCGGCCTTGCAGGCAAGGGCAGCCTCGAGGCCGTGCGGATAGTCGAAGCGGGCCATGCGCATCGCCTCGACGTCGATCAGGCCGGGCCGGTCGCTGACGTCGCGGCAGACCGACCAGTGGCCGAGGATGGTTTCGCGGGCCTCGGCGGGCGTGCCCCAGCGCGCGGCCATCTCCTGGCGGCTGGCCTGCAGCACGAAGCTGCGGTGGCGGATGTCGAGATCGAATTCATCGGAAAGGCTGCGCATGCGCGAGGAGATGTTGAAGCACCAGCAGCAGACGACGTCGTGGAAGAAGTCGATTGTGAGCGCGGCCATCACGCAGCCTCCCTTGCGAGATCCGCGCCGGCGAGCCGCGCGGCGATGCGGGCGACATGGGCGCCCTGGAAGCGGGCGCCGGCGAGGTCGGTGGCGGTCGGCTGCAACGATCCGTCGGCACCGGCGATGGTGCCCGCGCCATAGGGCGCGCCGCCGATGATACCCTCGCCCGAGGTCTGGCCTGAGAAGGTGTAGGGCAGACCGGCGATCAGCATGCCGAAATGCAGCAGCGGGATGTGGGTCGACAACAACGTCGCCTCGTGGCCGCCATGCTGCGAGCCGGTGGAGGCGAAGACCGCGGCGACCTTGCCGACCAGTTCGTTCCGCGCCCACAGCCCGCCGGCCTGGTCGAGAAACTGCTTCATCTGCCCGGCCATCATGCCAAAGCGCGTCGGCGTGCCGAAGATGATGCCGTCATAGGCGGCGAGATCGTCGGGGGTGGCCACCGGCGTGTCGTCCTCGACATAGCCCGCGGCGCGGCGCACCGGCTCGGGCACGGTTTCGGGGATGCGGCGGATGTCGACGGTGGTGCCGGCGACGCCGAGCGCGCCGTCGGCCTCGGCTTCGGCGAGCGCGCGGACATGGCCGTAGCTGGAATAGTAAAGAACGAGAATGCGGGTCATGGGATCCTCTCCGGCGTAGTGGTTGAATGCCGGAAAGATCGGGCATGCGCGGCTTGAGAATAAGCCGCGGGCTCACAAAGGATTGTTTACGTGGCGTTAGGAATGGCGCTCGAGTGCGGCGCGGAGATGCTCGATGAAGGCGGTGACCCGCGCATCCATGCCGAGCCGAGAGGCGGTAACGGCGAAGATTTCCGGCGCCGGCAGCTCCCAGTCGGGCAGCACCCTGACGAGGCTCCCACGCGCCTCGGCCTCGTCGGAGACGAAATCCGGCAGCGTGCCGATGCCGTGGCCGGCGATCAAGAGGTCGCGCAGCACCAGGCTGTTGCCGACCTTGACTTCGGGATCGAGCGCGATGGCGCGTTCGCCGCCGGGGCCGGACAGGCTCCAGCTCGTCAGGTGGTCGGCGAGCAGGAAGCCGATGACCCGGTGGCCGCCGATGTCGTCCGGGGTGGCGGGGGTTCCGGCGCGGTCCAGATAGGCGGGGCTCGCGAAGATCCGCTGCCGGGCGGTGCCGATGCGGCGCGCAACAAGCGCCGAATCCGGCATTGCCGCGCGGATGCGGATCGACACGTCGAAGCCACCCTCAACCATGTCGACCACCCGGTCGTCGAGCGACATGGTGAACTTGAGGTCAGGGTATTGGTCGAGGAATTTCGGCAGCAACGGCGCGATCACCATCTGGCCGAAGGAGCTGGAGGCGTTGACCTTGAGATGGCCGCGGACCGCGCCGGCACTCTCGCGGATGCGGTCCTCGGAGCGGCTGACCGCATCGAGAATGGCCTGGGACTGCTCGTAATAGAGACGCCCGGCATCGGTGAGCGACATCGCCCGGGTGGTCCGGGTCAGCAGCACGCAGCCAAGGCTCTCCTCAAGCAGCTTCAATTCGCGGCTCAAGAGCGCCGCCGAGACGCCGAGATCGTCCGCCGCGCGGGCCAGGCTGCCGCGCTCGACGATGCGGCAATAGGCATTCATGACCGAGAGCTTGTCCATGTCCTCTTCCCCTGGGCCGCGCCGGACGAACCGTTCCATCGGGATCCGGATTAGCACGATTGGGCGAAAGGCCAAATCGGGGGCCAGATCGGGGGCGAACGCGCCAACACGCCCCGAACGGCGCGCCGCCGGGGTTTTAGGGAAAGACCGGGTCCGGAGGGCCGCGCGCGGCTGACGCCTCTGGGAATGGTTTTGGTGTGCATGCGAGGCGCATGCACGGGGTGGCGCAAACCGCGCGCGGGCCCGAGTTTCGCCGGATGGTGTCGGCATCCGACAGGCAGTGGCCGCTTCGCTTCTCCGCTTCACGGGTTTTCACCTCACGCGGAATTTCCCAGGTCGCCCCGGGCAGCCTCCCCGACAAGGGAGAACTGCGGAAGCTTTTCGCGTGGTCTCCGGCACGGAGCTTCTCCCCATCCTTGTGCTGCCTGTACGTTATCGTTCAAGTGAAACCACTTGAACGCGACAGGCAGGACGGGGCAGAACTTCGCCACAGGCCCGGGCCGCTGTCCAACCCGCCCCTCCGCCCTTTGAGATGATGCCTGTGCGTGATCGTTCAAATGAACCCATTTGAACGCGACATGCATCGGGCGGCTGCGGATTGCGAGGTCGTCCCGGTGGCTGGCTGGACCGTGCCGTCCTCGCGGTCGGCCAAATCCGCCAGCGGAGCCACGCTGGTTCCTGCCTCCCCCCGATGCCTGCCGCACGTTACGGCAGACCTCAAGGGGCCTTCCTCCCGCCTGGCTCGAAGCGTTCGCGATCCATCCGGCAGCGGAAGCGGCATCAGTGTGGCACGGCGGTGGAGGGTGGGGAAAAGATCGGGGGGATTTTAGGGACAAGTGGTTGGGATTGCTGCGGCGGGGACGCGGATTTGTGCACCAATCCTGCGGCTTTCGCGGAGCCCAATCTCCCCCCTGGTGGGGGAGATTGCGAATTTCAGCACCTTAGCGCCAGCTAAGTGCTAGAAATTCCAAGAGAGGGGGTCTGTTTCGAGGGCAGGAATACCCCCTCACCTGAAAAATCTACGACTTGGCGCTGACGCGCCAAGACCGTGATACGCCTTCGCGCGGCGCCGCGCTCAGGCCTTCGTTCGCTGAAATCAATTTCATTGATTTCCGGCCTGAGGCCGCCGCTCCGAAGCCTCTCCCACCAGGGGAGAGGTTAGCCCTGCCGCAGCCTGCCTGCCCATCCGCCCCCTCACGCGGCGCGGCGGGCTGGTTCAAGCATCTCACACTTGACCACGATGCAGTGGCGGGAGGCGGGAGGCGGGAGGCGGGAGGCGGGTCAGCATGGGAGTGGTCAATGCGCCAGTCAAAAGTGGAGGGAGAGCAGGGGAAGCAGACATGCGGCTGTATCAGACGTGGCGTAGCTTTCAGCCCAAAGCCGACTTTCATGACCTTCGCAGCGAACGGCGGTTAGGAGCCCATTTCGACCGATGCTGCATGGTGTGCGAATGACAGCTATCGGTGCTTAGTCGCGATGTTGGACCAAGCGTCAGACGCCGCGCGTTTAAGATGCCAGTGCATCTGTCCGCTCAGGTGCCTGCCACCGCCATGCTATCCCAACGATGGCAAGTAGGGCGATCAACTGAATACCCATGAAAAATACATTGTCGAGGTCGGGTTGGAGGTTCATCGCGACGATCATGATCATCGTCAAAAGACCCACCCCAATGTTCGTCCATCGATTGACACCACGTGGCAGAAGCAACGCGAGGACTGTCATCAAGATCGGGATCTCTATCATTATTCCCCCTATCAGCATCAACATTTCCGTTACGACTACCCCGTCGATTGTGCCGGACATCACCTGTGCCAGCATGCCGGGGCGGGCCAACTCATGAATATCGCGTGCAAAAAAATTCAGGACAATGAAGACCCAAAGGATCGACAAAAGGATACGGGGATTGTCATTTTGGTACATCGTTTCAAGTCTCATTTCTTTGTGTTGAAGGCGGTATAGTGGGCAGTGACCACTTCTTATGCGGTCGCTTCGCCGACCTCAGCATCGACCGGATCAAGAATTCTGCGACCATCAGATTTAGCACCCAAGCGAAGATCATCAGCCCGTCGCGTAGGGGTCCCATCGCTTCGGAGCCGACAGCAATGATCCAGGCGATTCCCAAGACAGCCTGGGTCGACGCGCCTTGGCCGATGGCGTAGGCCCGCAACATCGACGCGCTATGTTGAAAGACCTTACGGGATCTGATTGCGATCACACCACAGACGATGAATCCGACCATTGCTGTTCCCATAACCATCCGCATCCAATAAAGCGCGGCACCTTGAAGCGCTTCAGGAAAGACATAGGAGTGTGTCATCCACAAACCACTGAGCGCGGCAACACATCCAGCCACTGCGATCACCCGCCCGATTGTGCGATGCGCGACCGGACTCTGGCGTCGAATGCTTGGCAAGAACTGAAGCGCCCCGACGATGCAGAACAGAAAGCTGCCAAGGATGTGGAGCATGATGGGTGTTGGGGCGAGCAAGGCCCGTGAGTTCTCTGGTGCGATTTGTGGCCCGCCTGCAAGTTCCAGAACTCGGATCAAGCCTCCAAAGGTTGGAATGAAAGAATAAACAAAGACGAGGACTAAAAGTGTCCACTCAGATTTTCTTAGACGCACCATGGGAAATCTCTGACTTGGGGAGATCATTTCGGCCGCCGCGCCCAAAAGGCTGTGCTTGCGACGCCAGCGCAGGAGCCGAAGTGAACCGATTGATATCCGACATCGGCAAGCAGACAATCATGCAGCCACGCAATGCCCTGTTGTTCGGTGATAGCCCAAGTGCGCCACCTGAGCTGGATAAATGCGCCGAATAGTGAGTGCCGCGTCACGCAGACGAACACCATCCCGCCTGGTTTTAGAACGCGGTTCATCTCTTTGAGCGCGCGTTGCGGATCTGGCAGATGTTCAAGGACATGCGCCGCCATCACCACGTCAAAAGACTGATCATCATAAGGCAATGACAGAACATCAGCTTGCCTAAGGTGAGCGCGCAGCCCGGCGTGCTGCATCGTGGAATTGGCCTGAACCAGCATCTCGGCGGAGATATCAATACCGTGGTAATCCACCGGGTCCGTCAGGATACTGTCTAGAGCAATCGACAGGCTTCCATTGCCGACGCCGCAATCAAGGACCCGCGCCTGCGGCCCAGCTTGCGTAAGGACTGTTGTGACCTGAGAGGTCAAGAGCGGTTCTTGATACGCGGTTTCCAGTTGAAACCTGCGCGCCGTCCGCTCCCAACTGCCCGAGACCGAGTCGTAGCGGCTGGCAAGGCCCTCGGAGGAGAGCGGTCGCCTGCTAATGAGGATTTCCCAAGAGCCAATGCGACAGGTGGTGATGGGTATTGCCTTTTCCATCGCAGGGGAGTGCGATGGCCTGAGGCTTTTGCTTTCTAGCTGCGTCATATCTTTTGCTTGCCCAGGGTTGGTCGAGGGCAAAACTTAGAATGCAATCCATCGATACAAAATTGCGTATTTTTCTTGGCTTGGTATACGTAAATGATGGAGTGGAAACGATCAGCATTTGACTGGAATCAAGCACGGGCGTTTCTTGTGACCGCGGAGCAAGGGTCATTGTCCGCAGCCGCGCGTGCGCTTGGGTTGACGCAGCCAACGCTGAGCCGTCAGGTCGCAGGCCTCGAAGAGGCTCTTGGCGTAACACTCTTTGAACGAACATCTCGCGCGCTTTTGCTGACACAATCAGGCGTAGAATTGCTTTCACATTTTCGGATGATGGGCGAAGCGGCGAACAACATATCCATTGCGGCAACGGGCCAATCGCAAGCCGTGACCGGACATGTGCTGATCTCTGCCACGAACCTGATGGCGACGCATTTTATGCCGCCAGTCCTTAAAAAGCTGCGCAAAACCGCGCCAGATCTTCAGATCGAGATTATCGCAACGAATGAACTAAGCGATTTGCGGAGGCGTGAAGCGGATATCGCTATTCGCCATACTCGACCCAAGGACGAAACCCTGTTTGCAAAACGGCTTCGGGACACTAGGGCACATCTTTTCGCTTCAAAAGAGTATCTAGACGAGGTTGGCCGTCCGAAGTCGCTCGCTGATCTTGAAAAACTATCGTTCGTCGGTTTCGATAATCCGGAATTGCGGCTCGGATTGATGGCATCACGTGGCGTGAATCTAACGACAGCGAATTTCAATTTTTCGACGTCGAGCGCAACGCTGACCCTCGAACTTGTCCGTCAAGGCTTTGGCATTGGTATTCTTCCGATCGAGATCCGCGAAGCTTATCCAGAACTCGAAAACCCCTGTTTGGCATTCGAGCCTATCAGCATTGAAACATGGCTGGTGACGCACCGTGAACTAAAAACAAATCTGCGCATACGCTTGGTTTTTGACCTCCTGGCAGAAGGCATTGGAAAGAAGTGAAGCAGTAGCGCAATTGCCGAAGGTCATGAGAATCGCTTTTGTGGCACGTCCTCGAAATCCAGACGCTCAAATATGAACTGAGGATGTCCGCTTCGTCCGCCTAGCTGACCTTGCCGGACAACCCAGCGAGAGTCTGATCCCCGCCCTTTCAGGACTTTGGTACGGAACACAGCGAAGGGCTGTTTTCGGGAACTGGGTATCAGTACACCGACAACCGCAACCGCCCCCTCCCCGACTGACACCCCTGCACCGCCCGGCCGCTCTCGCCCCCTCATCCCCCGGAGCGCCCGGCCGTGAGCATCGAATTTCCGATCACCGCGCTGGTCGTGGCGGCGCGGCTCTTGTCCGGGGCAAGCTGACGGGAGGGAGCGTCTTGCTCAGAAGCGATAGTTGATGCCCGCGCGCACGAGATTGACGGTGCCGGTTCGGGAGAAGCAGCCGGGTGTGCCGCAGGCGCCGACGACATCGAATGCGTGGTCTCCGATGTCGAAGATGCCGAGATACTCGACCTTGGATGACCAGTTGCTGGTGAACGCGTATTCCATGCCCAGGCCCGCGACAGGACGCGTCAACCAAGCTGTCCGGGCCGCTCCGGGAGAAAAGGTCTGGCCGATTTCGCCATGCATCTGCACGAAGGCTGCGCCTGCGGTGACATAGGGCATGAACCGCCCGAGCGCCATTCCGAAGCGGCCGCGGACCGTGACAAGCGCCTTCATCGACGTCAGGCAGGTGTCGGTCGCGGCTCCGCATCCGAAGACCGGCCCGAACCCCGCGGGGCCCGGGATCGACAGGCTCTGGCCCTTGAGATCGGCCCAGGAAACATCGGCCTCGACGCCGAGCACCGTCCGGCCAACCTGCCAGTTGTATCCGGCAGTGCCGCCGAGCATGCCACCGGTGATGTCGAAATGGGGGAAACGCGGCTGGCATGGAGGCGAATTGCGACCCGCGCAGGTCTCGCTTCCGCCCCAGCCGTAGCCGCCCGCGGCCCCGATGTACAAACCGCTCCAGAGAAATGCCGAGGCAGCGGCCGGGGCCGGGGCCGGATCCGCGGGAGGTTGACGATCGCCCCCCGCGGCGTGGTGTGACGAGAGGCCGAGAACACCCAGCGCCGTCGCGAGCCGCATTCCCGTCAAGACAACGTCGCAAGCAATCATCGTCCGCCCCAATATTGAACGGGTATTCCCCATTCGAATCACCTGCTGAAACGGTATGCTCATCGGATGTGGAGCGCCATGTCTATTTCCCGCCTCCATTCTCAACCCGGGTCGCGCTGGCCGTCGCGCGGCGCCAGCAATTGATATCCCCTGCCCGCCCCACTCTCGGCGCAGCGTCCACCAGAGCATGTTGCCATGAGCCTCGAATTCCTCGTCACCACGCTTATCGTCGGGCTTCTGCCCGGGGCCGGTGTGATCCAGGCGCTTGCCGCAGCGCGTACGAGGAGCGCGGGCGGCGGGGCTGGCGGCGTCTTCGGGCCGGCCGGGCCTGTTGCAGGGCGCTTGATGCTCCGATCTGGCAAACGGCCCCTGCTCCGCTAGGTTCATAGGTCCGGCCGGCCCGAGGCCTGAAAGCCCGGCCCGGCATGCACAGCGAGACCTTGAGCCGATGCGACTAGCTGCCTTCTGCATTCTCTTCCTCCTGCCGGGGCTTGCCTTGGCCAATGACTGGGACGCGCTCGAGCAGCCAGGGGCCATGGCCATCATGCGCCATGCGCTGGCACCGGGCACCGGCGACCCGTCCGAATTCAGGCTGGGCGACTGCGCGACGCAACGAAACCTCGACGAACGCGGGCGCGAGCAGGCACGGCGCATCGGCGAGGCGTTCCGGGCGCGCGGGATCGCGTTTGAGCAGGTGCTGTCGAGCCAGTGGTGCAGGACGCGCGAGACCGCCGACCTTCTCGATCTCGGCCCGGTCAGCGATGCGCCGTCGCTCAACTCTTTCTTCCAGGATTTTGCCACGCGCGAGCAGCAGACCCGCGAGACCCGCGCGCTCATCGGTTCGGCCGAGGGACGGCTGATGCTGGTGACCCACCAGGTCAACATCTCGGCACTGACCGGGCGCGGCACGCGGTCAGGCGAAGTGCTGATCATCCGCGAGACGGACGGCGAGATCGAGATCCTCGGCAGCATCCTGATCGATCCCTGAGGCCGCAAAGCCCTGGCTGCCGAGATGATGGCGTGATCCGGGTTCACGCCGCGCATAGCCGTCGCCTGCCGCGGCCCCCGCCCCCGATTGACATCCCCTGCCCCGTCCGGCCACTCTGCCCGCGTCATCCACCGGAGCCTCCGCCATGTCCATCGAATTCCTCGTCACCACGCTGATCGTGGTGCTTTTGCCCGGGACCGGGGTGATCTACACGCTGGCCGCGGGGTTGACGCGGGGGGCGCGGGCGGCGGTGCTGGCGGCGTTCGGCTGCACGCTCGGGATCGTGCCGCATGTGGCGGCCTCGATTGCCGGTCTTGCGGCGCTGTTGCATGCCAGCGCGCTGGCTTTCCAGCTGATCAAGTATCTCGGTGTGATCTACCTGTTCTACATGGCCTGGCAGATGTGGCTCGACAGCGGGGCGCTGGCGCTCGAGCCATCGGCCAAGGGGCCTGACGCGGCGTCGCGGCCGGCGCGGATCGTCAGCGCGGGCATCCTGATCAACCTGCTCAATCCGAAGCTGACGCTGTTCTTCCTCGCCTTCATGCCGCAATTCGTCGATCCCGATGCGGCCGGTGCGACGGTTGAAATGCTGGGGCTCGCGGGCGTGTTCATGGCGGTCACCTTCATCGTCTTCGTGCTTTACGGGCTGCTCGCGGCACAGGCGCGCGACCACGTGATCACGCGGCCCAACGTGATGCGGAGGGTCAAGCGCTCGTTTGCCGCGATGTTCGGACTGATGGGGCTCAGGCTGGCGCTGGCGGAGCGCTGAACCAAGCGCTGAGCCGGGCATGGCGAATGCCCGGAGGTGGGCATGCGACGCGCCGCGCCTTCTGGGATCTGACTGTGCGGGTTCCAGGTGTCGGGGGCGTGAGCCTGCGGGGCCTGGCGTTGGAGCGCGACCTTTACTTTAGCAGTTGCTTTAACTTTGTCATAACCCGGATATGCGACAAGGAACAGGACTTCTGTCACGCCAGATCACATGCCGCAGACGGGAACAAGATCGTGTCCAGCCAAGAGCCGGTTGACCAGCAAGCCGATCCCGACGCCGCCGACCCGAATGCCGACGACCGGGCGCGGCCGCCAAGGTCGCGCGTGCTCAAGGGTGCCTATGCGGCGTTCAACCAGGAATTCAGCGCCATTCCCTGCACGCTGCGCGACATCAGCGCCACCGGCGCGCACGTGGTGTTCGAGGGCGGCTGGTTCGTGCCCGACCGGTTCATGCTGCATGTCGACATCGACGGCTACAAGATCGAATGCGAGCGGGTGTGGCAAAAGGGCAGCGAGTGCGGGGTAAGGTTCGTCGGCGAGAAACTGGTGACCGGCAAGGCGCGCCAGCAGGTGCTGACGCCCGAGCCCTACGCCGACGACGCAGCACCTGTGCACGAGACCGCGCCGCCGCGGCCGATCTTCGGCGACCAGGCGGCTGCGCGTCCGGTGCAAAGGCCGCGGCCCGGCGGCTTCGGTCGCAGGACGCGCTGAGAGCCAGGGCTCGAGACGGCGCACATATCGTGCTCCAGGCGGCGGCTGGCTCGGATACGTCCAGCCAGGGCTGCCCTTCCCTGTTGGCATGCCTTTGTCAAAAACGGCATGAAACCCGAATGCCGAAGGTCGACAGACATTGGCCTGACAGCGCGCTTTAATTTGTCAGTGAAACAATGCTAGTACGGCCCCACGACATCCAACCATTAGAAAAACATCCTGAAGATCCGCGCCATCCGGACCCAGCCACACCCAATACAGAGCAGCCTCAATGCAAGAAATCACAGTCAATGGAAAATCGTTCTTGGTTGAGCCAAAGGGCCATGAAGACTTTTGGTCCCTGGTGAACAGTGGCGGGTGGGAAGCCTCCACCTACAAGACCTTTGACGAAAACATTGACGATACGACCCTGATGATCGACATCGGCGGCTGGATCGGGCCGACGGCACTCTACGCCGCGCAACTGGCGCAAAAATGCGTGGCCTTCGAACCCGACCCGATTGCATTTGAACAGTTGCAGGCAAATGCCGCCCTGAACAGCCAGGCCAGCTGGAGCAAGAACCTCGTCATTCTCAACAAGGCAGTCGGCACAAAAGCGGGAACGATTCCATTTGGCAGCCGAAAGGGCGGCGGCGATTCCACGTCCAGCGTGTTGTTTGCCGATGGCCCCACGAGCTGGCTCGTGGAAGCGGTGACGCTGCAAAGCGTTCTGGACGAGCATGCCGAGCCCGGCCAGAAGATCTTCCTGAAAATAGATATCGAGGGCGGCGAGTATGACCTGATACCGGGGATCAAGGCGTTTCTGGCACACCCGAACGTGACCGCCACGATTTCGCTGCACCCTACTTTCTTGCGGCGCTCACTCAGAAAATCTCTCGGCCGGTTTCTTGGTTTCCCCAGGTTCATCCAATCAAGAAAGCAGTTTCACAAGATCAACAAGGCGCTCGTCGAGGCCCTGCCGAGCAATAAAACAGTGACGATCAACGGCAAGAGATACACAGACTTCAAATGGTTCCTGATCAACGCCTTTGTCAGGCTTCGCTCGCCGACGGAGATCCTGATCAGGAATGACGCCTGATCCGACGGTCTTCTCAACCACGAACTGTCAGCGTTGTTTGTCGGCTGAGCTTTAATGCTGCGTCTGGCTGCTTCGGGGAGTTGCATGAGGCGCGGGCCGTCGGCCGGCCGGCAAATTAGGCCGCTTCGCGGAACCTTTTTGCCCCTGACCCGTTGCTAGGAGGAGAAGGCGCGCCTATGTTCTGGCGACGCCGCGGGACGCGCGTCCCGACGCCAATCCAATTTCCAAGAGGAGAGACCCCCATGGCCCTCGAACTGCCAAGCCTGCCCTACGACTATGATGCCCTTGCGCCCTACATGTCGCGCGAGACGCTGGAATTCCACCACGACAAGCATCACCAGGCCTATGTCACCAACGGCAACAAGGCGCTTGAAGGCTCTGCCCTTGAAGGCAAGTCGCTCGAAGAGATCTGCAAGGCGGCCTATGCCGACAAGAACGCGGCGCTGATCAACAATGTCGGCCAGCACTACAACCACCTGCACTTCTGGAACTGGATGAAGAAGGGCGGCGGCGGCTCCAAGCTGCCGGGCGCGCTGGCCAAGGCGGTCGATTCGGACCTCGGCGGCTACGACAAGTTCCGCGCCGACTTCATCAATGCCGGCACCACCCAGTTCGGCTCCGGCTGGGCCTGGCTCGCGGTCAAGAACGGCAAGCTCGAGGTGATGAAGACCGCCAACGGCGAAAACCCGCTGATGCACGGCGCGCAGCCGATTCTGGGCTGCGACGTGTGGGAGCACAGCTACTACATCGATTACCGCAACGCCCGTCCGAAGTATCTCGAGGCTTTCGTCGACAGCCTGATCAACTGGGACTATGTGGCGGAAATGTACGAGAAGGCCGTCTGAAACCAGACTGCAGCCTGAGCATCAGGACAATAAACCCGGCGACACGATCGCCGGGTTTTTTGTGGCGCTATGAGGCCGCAAAAGACAGTGATCCGGCAACACAGTGTTCACAATCTTTTGACTTCCCTGACATCGACAGAATGCAATCATGTGCTTGAAGAAGACGTCAAAACCCAGAGGAGAGACTTGATGAAATTCCGGACTTTGTTTGCCGCAGCCGTGATCGGCGCCGCCGCCCTTGCCCCCGCGATCGCCGCCGACGAGCCACAGGTGGTGCGCCAGGAAATGATGAAGAAGGTTGGCGGCGCCACCGGGGCCATGGCCAAGATGGTCAAGGGCGAAGCCGATTACGATGCGGCGGCGGCGCTGGCGGCGCTGACCACGATCAGCGAAGTGGCGGCAACCTTCGGCGACTACTTCCCCGAAGGCTCGGAAACCGGCATGGAAACCGAGGCCGCTCCGGCGATCTGGACCGACCGCGCCGGCTTCGACGCCAAGATCGCCGCGCTGAAGGCCTCTGCCGACGCCGGTGTGGCGGCTGCGCCGGCCGACCTCGACGGGCTGAAGGCGGTGTTCGGGCCGCTGACGCAGAACTGCGGTGCCTGCCACGAGACCTACCGCCTGAAGAAGAGCTGATGCCAGGCATCAGGCTTGCAACATTTACCGGGCGCCGGCCGTGAAGCGGCTGGCGCTCGGCCTCGGTGTGGCGGCCGTCGCCGGCATCGCCTGGACGCTGACCGCGCCCCGGCAGGTGACCGCCGACCGGCTGGAGGCGATCGCCGCGATCAATGGCGACGCCACAGCCGGGGAAACCCTGTTCTGGGCCGGTGGCTGCGCCTCCTGCCATGCCGCGCCGGGCGCGGACGGTGACGCGAAGCTGGTGCTGTCGGGCGGCGTGCGGCTTTCGAGCGATTTCGGCACCTTCATCGCGCCCAACATTTCGCCCGACCCCGGTGCCGGCATCGGCTCCTGGTCGGTCGCCGATTTCGCCAACGCGATGCTCGCCGGGGTTTCGCCCGAAGGCGAGCATTACTACCCGGCGTTTCCCTACACCTCCTACACGCGGATGACGGATCGCGACATCGCCGACCTGTTCGCCTTCCTCAAGACCCTGCCCGAGAGCCAGGTCGCATCGCTGCCGCACGAGGTGGGTTTTCCGTTCAACATCCGCCGGTCGCTCGGCGGCTGGAAGCTCCTGTTCTTCACCGATCAGCCGCGCGTCACGCTTGCCGGCGCGGATGATCAGGTCTTGCGCGGGCAGTACCTGGTCGAGGGGCCGGGTCATTGCGGCGAATGCCACACCCCGCGAAACCCGATCGGCGGTTTTGTCGGCAACGCCTGGCTTTCGGGTGCGAAAAATCCCGAAGGCGAAGGCGTGATCCCGAACCTGACAGCCGGGGGCAAGTCGATCAGCGGCTGGAGCGCGTCGGACATCGCCTATTATCTCGAAAGCGGCTTTACGCCGGACTTCGACAGCGTCGGCGGATCGATGGTGGATGTGCAGAAGAACATGGCCAAACTGACAAGCGGCGACCGGGATGCGATCGCCGCCTATCTCAAGGCTCTACCCGAAAGGGCCAATGGCTGGGAGTGACGGCCCGAACCGATCCGGCAGGCATGGTCAGCCGGGGCTCGCGCGGGCTTCCGGGCTTACTGGGTAAGCCGGGAAACCACCTTCGAGGTCTGTTCGCCGATGTTCTTGAAGGCGTCGATCAGCTCTGCGCTGTTGCGCGCATCATAGTAGTTTTCCGGCTGGCTGGCGCAGTACGACAGCAGTTGCTGGCCGCGCGAGGGCGCCGCGAAGGCGATCGTGTAGATCGTCAGACCGTCCGCCTTGGCTTCGTCGCACAGCTTCTTCGTCGAGGTGTCGGCGGAGGTGTAGTTGTTGTCGCCGTCGGTCATGAAGACGATGATCCGTTCCGGCTCCTGGCCGGTCCTGGCCTTGTGCTCGTCGGTTTCGGTCGCGGAAGAGACTTTCTGGTATCCCCACTTGAAGGCGTCGGTGGAATCGGTGCCGCCATTGGCGGTAAGCTGCCCGACAAAACTGTGAATGCGGTTGACATTCCAGGTCATCCTCTTCTTGCCGGTTACCGATGAATTGTAACTGACCGACCCGAGCCGGATGTAGTCGCCTTTCTTGTCGACGGCCTTGAACTGATCAATCAGGCCGAAGACCGCGGTCTTGAGCACGTGGATCTTCTTCTCGCCGTCGAGCGTCCAGTCCATCGATCCCGACTGGTCTAGCACCAGCGCCATGGAGATGGAGCCTTGTGCGGATTCCGATCCGCTTTGCGACGTGCCGGCCACATTGACGCTGAGCGTGTCACGTCCCAGCAGTCGTGCCATCGGCGTGGCCTTCTGGGTTCCCGTGACAGTCACCGACACCTGCCAGGTGGAGCCGCCATTTGCCTTTACCTGGGTAATGGTGACGGTCGGATCAACAGAAAACCCGTCAAAGGCCGATGCATCTTCCTCGACCTGGCCCTTGAGGAAGGTTGCTGCGAAGGCCTTCGCATCAGCGATGGTCAGGTTTTCTTCCTGGTACAGCCGGGTCGCGGTCGCCAGCGCCGCGCTGTCGACGGCGTTCTGCAGCCGGGCCTTCATGGACAATGCATTGGTGGTATCAAGCGCGAGGCTGCCGCCGATCATCGCCACCGGCAAGAGAATAGCCGCCAACATTGCAAAGTTGCCGTCCCTGCTGCGGATCATTCGCGAAAACTTGTTGCTCGTCGGTGACTTGGTCATGTTGGACCTCACTTATGTTGGTGCATCTCACTCTCTTCTACACCGCCACCCGTAAGTATCCGTCTAACGCATTCGGTAAATATTTAGACAACAGGCATTTTCTTCTTGTTCCAAATTGAAATACCTCAGGTTGTACATGCCGAAAAAGCCACCGCCCTGCACACGTTGCTGGCACCCAAGGCGCGCAAGCGTGCGGGGCTGCAACTATTGCTGGTTAGGTCGCAAGAATTATTGTGTAAGGCGCGAGGCGAGTTGCGAAGCCTGCTCGCCGATGCTCTTGAAGGCGGCGATCAGGTCGGCGCTGCTCTGCGCATCGAAGAAGTGGGCCGAACTGGTGGCGCAATAGGACAGCAGTTCCTTGCCGCGCTTGGGCGCCGCGAAAGCAACCGTGTAGATCTGAACGCCCGCGCCCTTGGCCGTGTCACAGAGGATCTTGGTCGAGGTATCGGCGGAACTGTAGTTGTTGTCGCCATCGGTCATGAAGACGATGTAGCGCTGCGGCTCCTGGCCATTCCTGGCCTTGTGCTGGGTGAACTCCTTCGCCGCGTCGACATTGTCCAAGGCCCAACTGAAGGCTTCGGTGGAATCGGTGCCGCCATCGGCCGGAAGCGCGTTGACGAAGCTCCGCGTCTTCTTGGGCAACCAGTGCAGCTTCTGCGAGCCGGTCATGTAGGTGTTGTAGCTGGAGGCCCCGATCCGGACGTAATTGTGCGTCGGGTCGGCCTCTTCGATCTGGTCGAGAAGACCGCCGACAGCCGATTTCAACACGTCGATCTTGCGCTGGCCGTCGAGATCCCAGTCCATCGAGCCGGACCGGTCGAGAACCAGCGCCATGGAAAACGCGCCCTGGGTCTTGCCTGCGGCGCTTTCGGATTTGCCGGACACGCCGACGCTGATGTGGTCCCGGCCCATCAGCCGCGCCATCGGGGTCACCGCCTGGGTTCCGATCATGGATATGGACACGCGCCAGACGGTAGACCCATCCTCCTTGGTTTCGGTGATCTCGACCGTCGGCTTGACGCTCATGTCGGTAAAGGCCGGCAGGTCTTCCTCGACCTGTCCATTCAGAAACTTCAGGGCAAAGGCTTTTGCATCCTCGAGGCTGAGATTTTCCTCCTGCGCCAGCCTGGTCGAGGTCGCAAGCGCCGCGCTGTCGACCGCGTTCTGCAAACGGACCTTCATGGACAAGGCGTTGGTGGTGTCCACCGCGAGGCTGCCCGCAACAAACAAGACCGGGATGGTCAACCCTGCCAGCATGGCGAAGTTGCCATTGTTGTTGCGAAGCAATTCGGCGATTTTCTTCATCGGTGAAGTGACCATCTTCAGACCTCGTGTTCCGCTGGAACTTTCCAGAAAACCAATACGACGAAGGCCATGAGCGTTGACTTAAACGAGAAGCTCGAATTTTATCGAATTCCAGATCAGGACAGTTCTGGATGCTTTTTCCGCTTATGAAACGGCCTCTCGCATGTTCTTTTCAATAACGGCACATCCGGCGACGCAGATTTCGAGCCCCGGACTTCGATTGACGGGCACGAAGTCTTTCAAGGAGGGGCGCTTCGCCGTTCCTTTTCTTTCCACAAGGTGATCGCTCAAGAGAGGAAAGGCCGTTCGACGCGAACGCCGGGAACAGCCGATGCAAGGTGCCTTGGCGCGCCCGCGGATTCGCTGCCGCAACGGCGCGCGCTACCTGGTCAGGCGTGTCACCAGCTTGACCGCCTCTTCACCGATATCCTTGAAGGCCTTCTTCAGTTCATCGGCACTGTCGGCATCGTAGTAGTAGCCGCTGCCCGAAGCGCAGGAGCTGAGCAGGTTCTTGCCGCGCTGGGGCGCCTGGAAAGCGACGGAGAAGATGGTAACGCCCTTCTCCTTCGCCTTGGTGCAGTAATAGAGGGTCTGCCTGTCGACATAATCGTTCTGGGAACCCGAGCCCGTCGAGTTCTCGCCATCGGTCATGAAGACGATGAAGGTGGAGGGAACCTTCGATCCGTTCTTTGAAAAATGCGCGTTGATCTCGGTCGGGCTTACGACCTGCTC
Source organism: Hoeflea sp. (assembly GCA_020637795.1). GTDB lineage: Bacteria > Pseudomonadota > Alphaproteobacteria > Rhizobiales > Rhizobiaceae > Hoeflea. The sequence goes on from JACKJT010000001.1 coordinate 473,472, forward strand.
ATACCCCCATTTCATGGCGTCTTCCGAGTTCGTTCCGCCGTTTGCGTCAAGCTCATTGGCGAAGTCCGTCACTTTGGACTTGGTCCAGGTGATACTCAGCTTGTCGCTGTTTCTCGTCTCCGAATTGTAGGCGACCGCTCCCATGCGGGCATATTCGTTGGTCGGATCGGACTCTTCTATATGCGCGGTCAGGTCGGCGACCGCTTCCTTGAGCACGTCAATCTTCGGCACGTCGACCTCTCTCTCGGTCTCGCACCAGTACCACCCGTAGCGATAGCTCCAGCACCATCCACCGACAGTCTGCGTCGTCGTCCTGCCTGAAGCCCAGGCCATGGACCCGGACCGGTCGAGCACGAGCATCATTGACAGGGGATTGGAGCCATCGCGGGCGGATTCGGAGGTTCCACTGATGGCGACATCGATGGTGTCCCGGCCGGCGAAACTGGCCAGGCCGGAGGCTTTCTGCGATCCGGTCACAGCAATATCGACTTTCCAGAGAGTTTTCGCCCCGGTTCCCGATTTTGACACGGTGGCTGTCGGGGTGGCTGTAAACCCGTCAAACGCATTCGCGTCGTCGGATATCTGTCCCTTGAAAAAAGTGGTGGCGTAGGCGACGGCCTCGGCTTCCGTGATCTTTTCGGCGGCGAGCTGACTGGTCGTGGCCAGCGCGGCGCTGTCGGCGGCATTCTGAAGCCGGGTCTTCATCGACAGCGCATTGGTGGTGTCAATCGCCAGGGTGCCGGCGACAAACAGTACCGGCAGCATCAAGGCCGCAAGGATGGCGAAATTGCCGTCGTTATTCGACAGCAATTTCGAGATCTTCATGATCGCGAAAGTGGTCATTGGCGGACTCCACATCATCGGAATACGATGCGGTCCAGACTACGAGCGAGGCATGAGGATCCGATTAACCCGACTGGTTAAAAGTCAGTAAACGTAATCCTCGATCTTACATGCACATCCCTTAACATCAGATGTACGAGTAGCCACGGAGGCCGCCCATCGGCGGCCTGTGGCCGATGAATGGGAAACTCAGGCCTTTCCGACCACCTTGAGCGCGAAGGCATATTCATAGGCAACCTCTTCGAGCCGCTGGAAGCGGCCGGAGGCGCCGGCATGGCCGGCGGACATGTTGATCTTGAACAGCACCGGATTGCCGCTGGTCGACATTTCGCGCAGGCGGGCGACCCATTTGGCCGGCTCCCAGTAGGTCACGCGCGGATCGGTCAGGCCGGCCACCGCCAGGATCGGCGGATAGGCTTGCGCGGTGACGTTGTCATAGGGCGAATAGCCAGCGATGGTGTGATAATCGTCGGGAGAGACCACCGGGTTGCCCCATTCCGGCCATTCGGGCGGGGTCAGCGGCAGCGTGTCGTCGAGCATGGTGTTGAGCACGTCGACAAAGGGCACCGCGGCGATGATGGCGCCGAAGGCATCGGGCGCCATGTTGGCGACCGCGCCCATCAGCATACCGCCGGCGGAGCCGCCCTGCGCCACGATAAGGTCATGGGAGGTGAAGCCCTCGCGGTCGAGATAGCGGGCCGCGGCGATGAAATCGGTGAAGGTGTTGGTCTTCTTGCCGCGCTTGCCTTCCTCGTACCAGGCAAAGCCCTTCTCCTTGCCGCCGCGAATATGGGCGATGGCGTAGACGAAGCCGCGGTCGACCAGCGAGAGGCAATTGGTGTTGAAGCCGGCGGGGATCGAGATGCCGTAGGAGCCGTAGCCATAGAGCAGGCAGGGCGCCGTTCCGTCCAGAGGGGTGTCGCGGCGATACAGCAGCGTGACCGGCACCAGTTCGCCGTCTGTGGCCGGCGCCATGACCCGGCGGGTGACGTAGTCCGCGGGATTGTGACCGGAGGGCACCTCGTCGCGCTTGAGAAGCGTGCGCTCGCGGGTGGTCATGTTGTAGTCGTAGAGTTCGGACGGCGTGGTCATCGAGGAATAGCTGAAGCGGACGGTGTCGGTGTCGTATTCCATCGAGCCATGGAAGCCGAGCGCATAGGCCTCCTCGTCGAAGGCGATCGCGTGGCTCTCACCGGTCGTGCGGTCGCGGATGACGATGCGCGGCAGGCCGTTCTCGCGCTCCATCCAGACCAGGTGGTTGCGGTAGGCGCTGACCGAGAGGATGAGACAGCCGGGCTTGTGCGGAACGACCTCGCTCCAGTTTTCCGGTCCGGGTGATCCGACCGGAGCCTGCATGATCTTGAAATCCTTGGCACCGCCGGCATTGGTGAGGATGAAGAAGACGTCACCGCCTTCCGAGAGCGAATACTCGACGCCGGTCTCGCGCGCCGCCACCAGCTGCGGTTTGGCGGCCGGATCATCGGCCGGCATGACCCAGCATTCCGAGGTCTCGTGATCATTGATGCCGATCATGATGAAATCGTTCAGTCGCGTCCCCGACACGCCCATGAAGAAACCGGTGTCCATCTCCTCGTGGATCAGGACATCCTCGCTTTGGGGCGTGCCCAGGCGGTGATGGTAGATCTTACTGGGTCGATGGTTGTCGTCGACCGCGGTGTAAAAAAAACCGGCGCCATCGGCCGACCATGCGCCGCCGCCGCCGGTGTTCTCGATCAGGTCGGCGCTGTCCTTGCCGGTGGCGAGATCGCGCACCTTGAGGGCATAGAATTCCGATCCCTTGTCGTCATAGCCCCAGATTATGGCCGCGTGATCGGGCGAATGGGCGGTTCCGGCCAGGCGGAAATAGGGCTTGCCCTCGGCTTCAAGATCGCCATCGAGCATGATCTGCTCGTCGCCGCCGGACCGCGGAATGCGGAAGTATTTGGGCTGCTCGCCGCCGGTGACGTAGCGGACGCCGTAGAGCCAGGGGCCGTCGGGCGCCGGAACCGAACTGTCGTCTTCCTTGATGCGGCCGCGCATTTCGGCAAACAGGGTTTTCTGCAGCGCCTCTGTGTCGGCCATCGCCTCCTGCTGGTAGAAGTTCTCCGCCTCAAGATGGATGCGGATCGCCTTGTCGAGAAGCGACGGGTCCTTGAACATCGCCTGCCAGTTGTCGTCGCGCATCCAGGCATAGTCATCGGAGCGCGTGACCCCGTGACGGGTGTCGGTGACGGGTCGCTTTTCAGCGATCGGGGCAACAGGCAAGTTTTTAAAGGCGGACAAGGAGAACTCCGTGTGCGGGAAGGATCAGGGCTTCGAACGAGCCGCTACCCCGACATAGAGCCCGCGCCGGAAGCGATCAAGGCAAGGCGGCGCGAAAACCGCCGATGCCGCAATGTTTACCGGACGATGAGCGCCGCGAGCGTCAACCCCGATGCCAGGAAACAGGCGGCCGTGCGCAGGCTGTTCAGCGTGACCCAGCGGGTCATGTAGGCCTCCTTCCAGAAAGTGAGCGCCTGCGATGTCTCGGGCGCGAGCGCTACAAGCTGATTGTTGAGCGGCACATTGCCGGCGGCGGTCACGGCGAAGACGCCAACGAGATAGGAGAGACCTGCGCCGATCAGCAGCAGGCGCGTGGTGCCCCCTAGGGTGACTGCGGCGTAGATGACGACGACCAGCGACAGGATCGCCAGGCCCATGAACAGAACCATGAAGATCGAGCGCATGATCTCGACATTGAGAACCTGCATGGTCTCGATGCCGGCCTGGTTTTTCACCAGATCGAACGAGCGCATGATGAAATCGGAAAACGCCAGGAACACGCCGCCAATTGCGGCATAGGCGATCAGCATGAGTGCACAGAGAAGAAGGAACCAGAGAGACATCGGTGTTGCTTTCAGGTTGGGGGCCAGCGCCCCGGAGGGATTGAGGGATCGGAGGCGGCCGCCGATCGGCAGCCGCCCGCCGGATCGAGGCATCAGGCCGTCCTGCGCGCGGCGATCAGCGCCGCCAGGCTTGCAAGCCCGATCACCAGTTCGGCGATCATCGCCGCGACAAGGCCTGAATCGGGCTGGCCGTCGAGACCGAGGCTCAGGAACCGGGTCGCGCCGTAGGCGAGAAACATCGCGGCGGCGAGCAGGGTCGACGCCAGCGTGAGACTGGAGATCATCAGACCGGAGAGGATCAGCAGACCGAGCATCAGCACGCCGCCGCCCATGGTCCTGAGTTCGTTTGCCAGGCTGGCGTCGCCCGACAGCACGATGCCGTAGGCCGCGTAGAATGCGTCGGGGGATAGCAGGATTGATCCGCCGATAAAGAGGGCGGTGGCGCCGGCTGCGAGCAGGACGGCCTTGTGAAGAAGCGAGCGTATCATGACGTTTGTCCTTGTTTGGAGGGGCGCCGGGTCAGGCGGCTTTTTTCCAGGCACCACTTGCGGCGGCGTTCCGGCAGAATTCGGTGAAGTCGCGCGGGGCGCGGCCCAGGGCCCGCTGGACGCCGTCGGTGAGATAGGCGTTGTGGCCGTCAAGCGTTTCGCGACAGATCTCGGTGAAGACATCAGCGATCAGCGGCCCGCCGATCTCGAGCATGCCGGCGTGGAACTGCTCCAGCGTGATCGGCACATAGCTGACCGGAATTCCGGCGGCTGCGGAAATCTCCTCGGCTGCTTCGGCGAAGCTCAGGAGCCGCGGACCGGTGATCTCGTAGAGCTCGCCGTTGTGGCGGTCGTCGGTCAGCGCCGCGACGGCGACATCGGCAATATCGTCGACGTCGGCGATCGGCTCCTTGATGTCACCGGCCGGCAGCGCCACCACGCCGTCGAGCACCGGCGCCTGAAGGTAGCCTTCCGAAAAATTCTGGGCGAACCAGGCGGCGCGGACCAGGGTGAAGTCGAGGCCCGAGTTGCGGATGATCTGCTCGCACTTTCGGGCATGCGCCTCTCCCCTGCCCGACAGCAGCACCAGCTTGCCGACTCCGGCCGCCCTGGCAGCTTCGGTCAGGGCCTCGATCTTTTCCGCGGCGCCGGGGAAGGCAAGATCGGGGAAATAGGAGACATAGGCCGCCTTGACGCCAGAAAGCGCCGACGCCCAGGTTTCCGGCCGGTCCCAATCAAACGGGATGGCCGAGTTGCGCGATCCTTCGCGGACGGGAAAACCCTTTTCAGACAGTGACTTGATGATGCGGCGGCCGGTCTTGCCGGTCGATCCGATGACGAGAATGGGTGCGGTGTGCATGGGAGGCTCCTTGAGCTCGATTGACGATGCGCAAGACCTATTGCCGATCTTCTGGATGAACAATGATTGGAACGCTTCAATTATATGCAGATCGTCCACATGGATGGACAATCCGCAAAATCGCGGCTAATCCATTCTCATGTCAAAGCCCGATCCGACCATTCCCCTCACCTCCGACCCGCTGGCCGAGACGCTGCACATGCTGCGGCTGACGGGTACACTCTACTGCCGCGGCGAGCTGACCGCGCCCTGGGCGATCGAGATCCCGCGGCTCGAGGGCGTGATGATCTTCATGGTGGTGACTTCAGGGGCCTGCTGGCTGCAACTTGAAGGCAGGGAACCGCGGCTGATGTCCCAGGGCTGCCTGGCTCTGATCCCGCATGGCACGCCGCATGTCATCTCGAGTGCACTGGGCATGGCCGGCGAGCCGCTGTTCGAACTGCCGGTGGAAAAGGTCAGCGAGCGCTACGAGATCATGCGCCACGGCGGCGGCGGCGCCATGACCCGCACGATGTATGGCGTGGTGCGGTTCGACGATGTCGCGGCCGAACACCTGCTCGGGCTGCTGCCGCAAGTCATCAATATCGACGCCTGGGACGACCAGACCGGCGGCTGGCTGCAGAGCACGCTGCGCTTCATCGCCAGCGAGGCGGCGTCGCTGAAACCCGGCGGCGAAACCGTGATCACCCGGCTGTCGGATGTGGTGGTGATCCAGGCGATCCGGTCCTGGCTCGAAACCGCCCCCACCACGGAGACCGGCTGGCTGGCGGCTCTTCGCGATCCGCAAATCGGCAAGGCCCTGGCGCTAATGCACCGCCGGCCCGGCGAGGACTGGAGCGTCGACAATCTGGCCGCCGAGGTGGGCATGTCACGCTCGGCCTTTGCGGCGCGTTTTGCCAATCTGGTCGGCCAGACACCGCTGCGCTACCTGACCGATTGGCGCATGCGCCTGGCCCGCGCCCGGCTGATCGATACGGCCGACGGGCTGGCGGCGATCTCGCTGGATCTCGGCTACCAGTCGGAAGCCGCCTTCTGCCGGGCCTTCAAGCGGGTGTTCGGCAAGCCGCCGGGCAGCATCCGCCGCGCGGAACCAGGAAGGGCCGGGCCGGTCTATTCCATTCCCCAGCATGCCAACACCGGTTAGAGCGGGCGAAACGAGCACCGGCTCATGCCGTCAAAGCCATGGCGGTGAGCATAGCGGGAGCCGGAGCCGGCTCAGTTCCGGATCGGTCCTTCGGGGCGATATCTATCCATTACCTCGTCGAGCATCCGGTTGGTGATCTTAGGATTGGCTGCCTGCAGACATGGCAGCAGGATTGCCTTGTTCATCCGCTGCCGCTCGCCGGACGGCGCCTTGTCGGAAGCCGGCCGTACGTCCATGAAACAGTCCTTGAAAACCTGCTCGGGGATGTTGAGATCCGCGGCGATCAAGTCGGTGCGGCGGTTGGGGTCATTATCCGCCAGTGCCGGAGCGGCGAGCAACAGCGTCAGCATGATAACAATCGTGCGAAACATGGAAAAATCCTCCAGTCCTGAAAAGCGATAAAAGGTTGTGAACGCCAACCGTATACCCGGCTCTCATCCCATTCTGTTATCTTTATGGCCAGGCTCTGTTGCTGACGCCCCCCGCCGAGGACAAGTTGCTTCGGGCATGCCGGGATCGCCTTGCTCAGGCCAGCTCGCCCACCGGGCGGATGGTGCCCACCTCGATGCCGTTCCAGTTCTTCAGCGTCTTGCGCGACCAGTCGCCCAGTTTCGCCGACAGATCCTGATCGTCCGCAAACAGTTTTGCCAGCACCGCACCGATCATCGCCTCGGCGCCGCGGGTGGAGCCGTCCTCGCATTTGAGCGCGATGCCGTAGCCCTTCTCGGGAAGGGTGGCGCAGAAGACGCCCTCGGCGCCGGTCTTGGCAAAAATGCGACCCGGGGCGATCTGCATCAGGGCGGTGCAGGCGCGGCCGGTGCCGGCGACATGCCATGGTTCGGCCATGCAGGCCGCCATCAGCCGCTCGGCGGCCTTGGCGCGCTCGGGCCCGAGGCCCACGCCGGAGGCCATGCGGGCAAAGCCGTGGGCGATGTTCCTGAGCGGCGCCGCGTAGGTGGGGATCGAGCAACCGTCGGTGCCGCAATTGTCATGGCCGAGCGCGGTGCCGGTGAGATCCGACATGACGTCACGAACCGAGGCCTGGACGAAATGGTCGTAGCCGACATAGCCGTGATGATCGACGCCAGCATGGCAGGCAAGGCAAAGGAAGCCGGCGTGCTTGCCGGAGCAATTGTTGCCGAGCTGGTTGGGCTTGTCGCCGGCGCGGGCCTGGGCGATCAGCACCTTCTGTTCCGAGCTCCAGTGACAGCCGCACTCGAAGTCCGGCTCGCCGAGGCCGGCGCGGCCGGCCATTTCGCCGGCAAGCTGCATGTGGCCGGGTTCGCCGGAATGGGAGGAACAGGCCAGCGCCAGCTCCTTGTTGCCAAAGCCGTAGCGGTCGGCGGCGCCGGTTTCGACCAGCGGCAGCGCCTGCATCGACTTGACCGCCGAGCGCGGGAACACCGGAGTTTCGACTTCGCCAAGGCTCATCACCACCGCGCCATCGCCATCCACCACCACGGCCATGCCGCGATGCCGGCTTTCAACGATCTCTCCGCGGGTGACTTCAACGAGGACGGGGTTCTGCATGGCTTGATTTCCTGGCGGTGGTTGCGGGTGGGCGGCCTGCATCGGCGGACGCTGTGCTGCGCGTGTGATCGCAGAAGCCGGCGCTTCGGGCAAGAGGCGGGGATAAAAGCGCGGGCAGCTTCATGCCGCTCACCCTGACCAGACGCGGCCCGCCGGCGCCTCGCACAGCATCCGACGTTCACGCTTTCGCCTTCGCAAGGCTTTGAACCTGTTCCGGTTTTGCCGACCGCCTGGCGAACCGGTACGCCGGTCCGGCGCATTGCCGCGCCAGAGCGCGCGGGCTGCACGGCCGGCAAGTTCATCCACACCTGCAAGCGCGAACCTAGACTTGTCTGCACCTTTCACCTGACAGCGCAGACGGAGACCCGCATGCCCCGCATCCCATTCCTCGACACCCTGTTCTGCTGGCTCAGGCTGCGGCTGACGCCCGGCCAACCGCCCTCGCCCGCCTCAAGCCGCAACAAGACCCCGGATCGCAGCCACCCGCAACCGGCGATCAGGATGCACGCATCGCCTGGGGCGCACATGTTTCGTCCGGGTTCAGACACAAGGTGATCGCCATCGCCGGCAGACTTGCGATGGACCCGAACCACCTGATGGCGATCATGGCGTTCGAGACCGGCCGCACATTCGATCCGTCCGAGACCAACCGGGCAGGCTCCGGCGCCACGGGGCTGATCCAGTTCATGCCGACAACGGCCAGGTCGCTTGGAACCAGCACGGCGGTCCTGTCGCGGATGAGCGCCATCGACCAGCTCGATTACGTCGAAGCCTATCTCGCGCCCTATGCGGGCCGGATGCAGGATCTGCCGAGCGCGTACATGGCGGTGCTCTATCCCCGCGCCGTCGACAAGGCGCCCGGCTACGTGCTGTTCCGCAAGGGCTCGAAGGCCTACAAGCTCAACCGGGGGCTCGATCTGAATGGCGACGGCCAGGTCACCAAGGCCGAAGCTGCGGCCAAGGTTGCGGCGCTGCTTGCCGAGGGCCTGCGACCGGGATCGAGGGGCTAACCCGGCCGGGCGCTCTCTCCAGAGGGTCATGCACCGGGCGGATTCGCGATTGCGCCCGGCCCGCGGATCGCTAAGCTCGCTGTACCCCACCGAACCACCCGAGTCCCCCATGCTGCGCACGATCCTGATCACCCTTCTGGGGCCAATGCTCTGGGGCACCACCTATGCGGTGTTTACCGAAACCCTGCCGGTCAGCCATCCGTTGCTCACGGGCGCGATGCGGGCGCTGCCGGCGGGGCTGATCCTGCTGATGCTCAACCCGCGCGTTCCACCGCTCGAGGCGCTGAAGCGGCATGCGGTGATCGGGTTCTCCAATATCGGGCTGTTCTTCGCGCTGCTGTTCGTCGCCGCATCGCGCATGCCGGGCGGGCTGGCGGCGACGCTGGGCGCAATCCAGCCGCTGGTCGTGGTGCTGATCTCCGCCGTCCTGATCCGCCGTGCGCCGCACCCGGTGCAGCTGCTGGCGGGTGTTGCGGGCGTCATCGGCGTCGGCCTTCTGGTGCTGTCGCCGGAGGCGCGGCCCGACCCGGTCGGCGTGGCGGCGGCGATCGGCGGAGCGCTGTCGATGGCGACCGGCACCGTGCTGATCGACCGCTGGGGCCGGATGGGGACGCCGCTCGAGACCACCACCTGGCAGCTGATCTTCGGCGGCGCGATGCTCTTGCCGGTGGCGCTCGTCGTCGAAGGACTACCGCCGGCGCCGGGGCTAAACGAGATGCTCGGCTATGGCTGGCTGATGCTGCTGGGCACAGCCTTCGCTTATTTCGTCTGGACCCGCGGCATCGGCCGGATCGGCGCCAGCGCCACCTATCTTGCGCTCGCCAGCCCGGTGGTGGCCACCGCTATCGGTGCGGCAGCGCTCGGCGAATGGTTCACCCCTTCGCAGTGGGCCGGCATGGCGCTGGTGATCGGGGCGACGGCGGTAGGGGTTTCGATGGGGCGGCGAAGCTGAAGTATCCTCGCGTTTTAATAAGGCTAGAAAACGACTTCCAGACTTTCTATGCACTCATGATCTATCACCGATACAATCACAGCCGCGGCGTCAAAAAGCCATGAACGACGATCAACGGCTTGTCCTTCAACGAAAGCAGCACGGACCAAAGTTGGCTCCGGCAATTGTCGCCGGCGTCGATATAGCGCCTCCACATCGACCAGCGTATCGATTATGGAATGGTCCAATGGATGATCGTAGTCGAGGCTCGTCTCTTGCGGCGTCATCGGCCGTATCAGCGTATCAATGCCGTTTTGATGATGGTTTCTGTATTCCTCCTTGTGCACATCATACACCGCACGCAACAATGGCCAGTGAGTGTTTGAAATAAGGTCAATTCCGAACTGAGTATTGATCTTTGCGTGAAGGACCGCGGGTGTGTCACCCGGATTGGCACTTGCTCTTTGGCAAGCCTTCATTGCCCAAGCATGACACAAATCATAACCTTCTTGGAAGAAATAGACGCCGGTGCCGAGCCACATCCGTGGTTTACTAGATATTATAAATCCATTATCAAGTATATTTTGAGCACGACTAGATGTCGTACCGTGGTAGCAATCGATTATCATTGATGTTTACGCCCCCAAGCGAACTTTCGCTTTACCCACCTTCTCGCTTCTGGTCACTAAAGAATTCAGCGAGGATCGCTTCGTCGGTTGGACCCCCATCGACAGGATCTGTCTCATAGGAACCGGCAATTCGGATTCTTTTTCTTTCAGAAAGATATTCCTTATACTTCTTACTATTTGCCAGCTTTCTATAGGCTTCCACAGAAAGAGGGGGCGGGCGACCAGAAGAATTACGAAGTTTCCCTTCTTTAATGGACGGGGCGCTGCTTCCGTCGATAGCCTTTGACATCTCTCGGGCGGCCACTTCTTGTTCGACGGGTGTCACACTGCTCGAGCCAGCTCCAAGTATAAAAAGCCGACTTGCAAAAAAATCAATTGGAGGCCTCGAAAAACCTCCCCAATTGGACTGTTTCGTGATTCACTTGCGCGGTGATCTGCGGGAGGCTTTTAAATGCGAGGTCAGGCCGGTTTCTGGGATGTCGATGAGCGATATGCATTGTTGAGCGAGGCTGGTGATCCGCTGGTGAAGCTCAATGAGGTCGTTCCGTGGGAGGTTTTCCGCAAGCCATTGGCCAAGGCGCTGAAGCGGTCTGATGGGGCCAAGGGCGGCAGGCCACCGTTCGATCCCGTGATGATGTTCAAGGTGCTTGTGCTGCAGGCGCTCTATGACCTGTCGGACGACCAGGCCGAATTCGTGATCAACGACCGGCTATCGTTCATGCGGTTCCTGGGGCTCGGCCTTGGCGACAAAGTGCCGGATGCCAAGACGATCTGGCTGTTCCGGGAGCAACTCGTCCAGGCCCGTGCAATCAACAATCTGTTCGCCCGTTTTGACAAGCATCTCTCCAGGTCCGGGTATCTGGCCAAGGGCGGGCAGATCGTGGACGCCACGCTGATCGCAGCCCCGAAGCAGCGCAACAATGATGGCGAAAAGGCTGCGATCAAGGAAGGCAAGACAGCAGAAGAGATCTGGCCTGACCAGCCCGCCAAAGCGGCGCAGAAGGATACGGATGCAAGATGGACGGTGAAGTTCTCAAAGGCAAAGCCTGATGCCGACGGCATGGTGCGCCAGCGCGATATTGCGATCCCGGCCTTCGGCTACAAAAACCATGCCTCGATTGACCGCCATGGCGGCTTCATTCGCGGTTGGGCAGTGACCAGTGCATCGGCCCATGATGGCGCTCAGCTCCGCAATGTGCTGAACCGAGACAATACCGGTTCGACGGTCTGGGCAGATACCGCCTACCGATCGAAGACGAATGAGGCGTGGCTGGAAAAGAACGGCTATGTCAGTGACATCCACCATAAGAAACCGAAAGGCCGCCCGATGAGCGAGGCCACCTCAAGGGCCAATGGTCGGCGCTCAAAAGTCCGCGCATTCGTTGAACATGTCTTCGCCCGTCAGAAAGCGCAGATGCGGCTCTTCATCCGCACCATTGGCATCGAACGGGCAACCGTGAAGATTGGCGTGGCCAACATCGCCTACAATCTCACCCGCTATGTCTGGCATCAGGGGCGAAGTGCGCCCGTGTAAGGCGAAATCGACCTAAAGGGCACCGGAACCAACGCAAACAACGCCGAAAATCCAATCCGGTAACGTCCCGATGCCGATCACGCCGTGCCGGGACATTATCGATCCACCGGTTCAGCCAAAACTACCCAGTAAATCGAGGCGTCCAATTGCTAAAACACAAAAGAGTGCAAGTGTCACATTCCAATAGTGACCCAAAAATGGGGTGATATTTTCCAAGAAGTCGGCTTTCTCGAAGCCTGAAATAAAATCGAACGGGGACTCTACCAGAAAGAATATCGCGACTAAAAAGTAAATAAACGCCACTAACTCCGGTAGACGGGCCTGTAGTGGGAATTTCCTTTCGCTTTGCCTCAACTTGAAATGGCGCACATCAAATATCTCGGATTGCGCAACCACCACCTCAGCCGTTCGCACCCCTAAAAGGTCGGCGGCACGATAATGCCTCCAAAACGCCAACAAGGCAAAAAAAGCTGCGAGCAAAATAGAAGATGTGTCAAATACCACGGCTCGCTCCGTATCTCTTTGGCGATGATAGCTAATATAACTAAATTGTGGCAATGTTAAACGGAAAGCTCTCTTTTCCCGTAATATTTGAAAAAACGACTCGGAGCAACCTAGGCTGGCCGGAAAAGTCAGAAGCTATCCCCTCACCTTCCCGCCAGGATCCCCGAAGACGAAAACCCGCCGTCGATGACCAGAACGTGGCCGTTGATGTAGCTGGCTTTCGCCGAGAGCAGGAAAAGGATGGCGTCGGCGATTTCCTCCGGGCGGCCGTAGCGGCGGAGCGGGATCTGCGCGGTCCAGCGCTTGCGGTCGTCGATGGTGTGAAGACCCGCAATCAGCGGCGTGTCGACCGGCCCGGGTGCTACGACATTGACACGGACGCCGGAGGCGCCCCACTCGTTGGCCAGCACCTGGCTCATCAGGATGACGCCGGCCTTGGAGGCGCCGTAGGCGGCCCTGCCCGCATTGGCGCGGATGCCTGACGCCGAGGAAAGATTGACGATCGACAGCGTGTCGCCCATCTGGTCGAGGCAGGCGCGGCAGGTGATGAAGCTGCCGGTCAGGTTGACGTCGAGGATCTGGCGAAAGATCTCGGCGCTGGTCTTCTCCGCCGGGATGTCGCGGGCGATGCCGGCGCAGTTGACCAGCCCGGTGACCGGCCCGAAGGCGTCGACGGCCTGGGACAGGCACTCGGCCACTTCCTCCTCGTCGGTGACATCACAGGTGAGCGCCAGTACGTCCTCGCCCGCCAGGCGATCCTCGATGCGGACGATCGCCTCCGCACTTGCGTCGAGAATGGTGACGAAGACGCCCTCATCGATCAGCGCCAGCGCGGTCACCTCGCCGATGCCGGAAGCGCCACCGGTGACAACGACATGACCGGTGGCGCCGGCACTCACCGGATGCGCTCGAGGATGGAGACGTAATTGGCGACCGCGGCGCCGCCCATGTTGAAGATGCCGCCGAGCGTTGCGTCCTTGACCTGGATGCCTCCCGCGTCGCCGGTCAGCTGCATGGCAGAGAGCACGTGCATGGAGACGCCGGTTGCGCCGATCGGGTGGCCCTTGGCCTTGAGGCCGCCCGAGGGATTGACCGGCAGGCGGCCATCCTTCTGGGTTTCGCCGCTCATGGCGACGTCGCCGCCCTGCCCCGGCTTGGCGAGCCCCATCGCCTCGTACTCGATCAGTTCGGCGATGGTGAAGCAGTCGTGGGTCTCGACGAAGGAGAGATCGTCGAGCGAGGTCTTCGAATTGGCGAAAGCCCGTTTCCAGCCGAGCGCGCAGCCCTCGAAGGCGAGAATGTCGCGCTTGGACATCGGCAGGAAATCCTGCACGTGCTCGGCGGCGCGGAACAGCACGGCGCGGGGCGCCTGCATGGCGGTGGTGACATCGGCAAGCACGATGGCCGCGGCGCCGTCGGAGACCAGCGAGCAGTCGGTGCGCTTGAGCGGACCGGCGACATAAGGGTTCTTGTCGCTCTCGGCGCGGCAGAACTCGTAGCCCAGATCCTTGCGCATCTGCGCCCAGGGGTTATCGACGCCGTTCTTGTGGTTCTTGGCGGCGATCGCGGCAAGGCCGTCGGACTGGTCGCCATATTTCTGGAAATAGCCGTCGGCGATCTTGCCGAAGACCCCGGCGAAGCCCGCCGGGGTGTCGCCGTCCTCGGGCAGGTAGGAGGCGCGCAGCAGGTTGGCGCCGACCTGCGGCCCGGGTGTCGTGGTCATCTGCTCGACGCCGACCACCAGCACCCGGCGCGCTGCACCCGCACGGATCGCCTTGATGCCCTGGTGCACGGCGGCGGAACCGGTGGCGCAGGCGTTCTCGACACGGGTCGCGGGCTTGAAGCGGAACGCATCATCGGCCTGCAGCACCAGGCTTGCGGTGAAATCCTGGGCGGAGAAGCCGGCATTGAAATGACCGAGATAGATTTCATCGATGTCGGACGCTTCGAGTCCGGCATGCTCGACCGCCTCGCGCGCCACCCGCGTGACCAGGCTTTCGACGGTTTCGTCGCTGTGTTTGCCAAAGGGCGTGTGGGCCCAGCCGATGATACAGGCGCTCATGATCTACTCTCCGGGAATCTTGTCCTTGCTGGCGCGCATTTTGATCCCGCGGGCGGCTTTGTAAAGGGGAGAACGGAATCATGCCCGCGACCGGCCTGTCGGTGCCGGCCGCGGGGAAGGGAAACCGTCGCCTGCAGAGCGGGCTCTATCCGGGCATATGGGCCTGATCGAATTCGAGCACCTGTTGCGCCGATGGGCGCGCCTGGCAGCGTTCGATCCACTCCCGGACGACCTGCACATCCGGCGTGGCCTGGGGCATCCAGGTGTAGGGCGAGATCAGCAGCAGGTCGGCGGCCGAAAACTCCGAACCCATCAGATAGGGCGTCTTTTCGAGCTGGGCGGTGAGCCGCGCCGCCACTTCCGGCGCTCCACGGAATGTGGCGTCGAGATAGGGATGTTTGAGCCCGGCGGCGGTGAAAACCAGCACAGGCTCGACCACATTGCCATACCAGGCGAGCCAGCTCAGATAGGCGCCGCGATCCGGATCGCCGACCGAGCGGCCAAGTCGCTTCTCGGCAAACAGGTCGGTCAGATAGAGAATGATGGCGTTGGATTCCCATATTTCGACCCCGTCATGCACCAGCAGCGGCACCTTGCCTTCGGGATGCGGATTGGACGGATCGGCGCCGCCCGATCCGTCATGGCGGGTAACGGTGACGATGCGGATGTCGACCTGATCGAGCACGCCAAGCTCGATGAGCAGGCGGACGATGCGGGATGAGCGTGACTGGGGCGAATGGTAGAGCGTCAGCATTTGGGATCTCCTGTCCGGTTGGTGGTTCGGAGGCCTGACTAGCATTGCCATGCTGACAGATTCTGTCAGCATAATTCAACCCGCCGGTCGAGCGGCCGGAAGCGCCAGAGATCGCCGCAGTCGCCTCAAGCTTCGAACTGCCGGCACGGCCTGGTACAGGCGCTGGTGATGCCCGCAGCCGTGGCCCCGGGCGTCCGGCATTTTTCAGCCTCAATGTCGCGGAATGGCGCGTGCGACACGGAAAAATCGGCCATGGTTTTCGGGTTGCTTACGCGAGTTTACGCTGCGCGGTCCGCCGGTTCGCAGCTTGCAGCCGATCAGATGAAACCGGGGGGATTTCACAATGACCGCAGTGGCCTCCGTCGCGCCTGTCCAGACCTCGCGTCCGCTCGAGGGCATTGCCTGTGTGCTCGGCGGCGCCTGGTGTTTTGTCGGGCAGGACCTGATGGTCAAGGACCTGCTCGGGGCGCAACCCTTGTGGATGCTGATCTTCGCCCGGGCCTGCATCGCCGTGCTGGTGCTTGTGCCGCTGATCATCTGGCTTGGCGGCAAGCACAGGCTCTATACGCCGCTGTGGCCGATCCACCTGGTGCGGGCGTTCCTGCTGACCGGCGGCTTCGCGATGTTCTACGCCGCCTTTCCGTTCATGCGGCTGGCTCAGGTGTCGACGATCTTCTTCTCGGCGCCCTTGTTCATCGGCATCCTTGCCGCGCTGTTTCTCGGCGAGCGAATGGGCGCGCACCGGATCGCAGCCCTCGTGGCGGGTTTCAGCGGGGTGCTGATCGCCATGGCGCCCGGTCAGGACAGCTTCCAGTGGGTGGCGCTGCTGCCGCTGATCTGCGCCATGTCCTACGCGGCATCGATGATCCTGACGCGGAGGGTCGGCGACGGCGAAAGCAGCCTGACCATGGGGCTGTGGACCATCGGCGGCTCCGGGGTGATGATCTGGCCGCTGGGCTGGCTGGTCAATACGCTGGTGCCGATGGGACCGGAATTTCATCACCTGCGGCTTGAATTCATCGTGCCGGATGCGGCCCAGATGGCAAATCTGGCGCTTCTTGGCGTGGTGGGAATGACCGGCTACATCCTTCTGAGCCGCGCCTACCAGGTGGCCAATGCCAGCCTGATCGCACCGTTCGACTATGCCTACCTGCCGTTTGCCGCGACGGCGGCCTGGTTCTTCTGGGGCGAAGTTCCGGCACTCAACACGCTTGCCGGAATGGCGCTGATCATCGGCGCCGGGCTCTATATCGGCTATCGCGAGCTGCGCGCCCCCGAGAGGGCCGAGACGCCCGCGCCAGTGGGCGAGACCCTGATCGCCACCGGCGTTCCGGCGGTGACCGAAGACACCGATCTCCCCCCTGCCACCAGCCTGTAGCGCCGGACCGCAGCAGCCACCGGGCGGATGCCGCCGCAAGAGTTTTTTGTTGATTGACCAGTCAATCAAAACTAGACTTGCGCTGTCGTCGGGGTTCCGGCCCCGACCATCCACTCCTCGGGAGATGCGCAAATGCCCAAGATCGGCATGGAACCAATCCGCCGCAAGGCGCTCACGGACGCGGCCATCGAAGCCATCGGCGCGCGCGGCTCGATGGATGTGACGATGTCGGACATCGCCGGACGCGCCGGCGTGTCGCCGGCGCTGGCACACCACTATTTCGGCTCCAAGGACCAGCTGATCACCGCGTCGGTGCGGGCCCTGCTCAGCGATCTGAGACGCGACACGGTGGTGGCCCTGAAACAGGCCCGCGGTCACCGGGCGCGGGTCTCGGCCATCATCGCGGTCAGCTTTTCCGACAAGCAGTTTTCAGAGGACGTGGTTGCGGCCTGGCTGGCGTTCTACGTCGACGCCCAGCGCGCGCCGGAGATCCGGCGGCTGCTTTCGGTCTATGCGCGGCGGCTGCATTCCAACCTGATGAGCGGGCTCGCGCCGCTCTGCGGCCAGTACGAGGCCGAGCGCATCGCCGAAGGCGCGGCTGCAATGATCGACGGGCTCTACATCCGCAAGGCGCTGGGCACCGGGCCGGCGCGGCATGACGCCGTGGCGCTGGTCGAGGATCACATCGAAACGCAACTGCTCGAAATTCGCGGGAGGACGGTATGACGGACGCAAGCGCCAAGAGGCCAAACATTCTGATCCTGATGGTCGACCAGCTTAACGGCACGCTGTTCCCTGACGGCCCCGCAGACTTCCTGCACGCGCCGAATCTGAAGGCGCTTGCGGCGCGCTCGGTCAGGTTTGCCAACAACTACACAGCCTCGCCGCTGTGCGCGCCGGGTCGCGCCTCGTTCATGTCGGGGCAATTGCCGCGGCGGACGCGGGTCTATGACAACGCGGCCGAGTTCGCCTCCGACATTCCAACCTATGCGCATCACCTGCGGCGTGCCGGTTATTACACCTGCCTGTCGGGCAAGATGCACTTTGTCGGCCCCGACCAGATGCACGGCTTCGAGGAGCGGCTGACCACCGACATCTACCCGGCCGATTTCGGCTGGACCCCGGACTACCGCAAGCCCGGCGAGCGGATCGACTGGTGGTATCACAATCTCGGGTCCGTCACCGGCGCGGGCGTGGCCGAGACCTCGAACCAGATGGAATATGACGACGAAGTGGCGTTCTTCGCCACGCAGAAGCTGCACCAGCTGTCGCGCACCAGCGACAATCCGGAAGCCCGTCCCTGGGCGCTGACGGTGTCGTTCACCCATCCGCACGACCCCTACGTGGCGCGCAAGCAGTACTGGGATCTCTATGAGGATTGCCCGGAACTGGCGCCGCGGGTGCCGCCGATCCCCTATAACGAGATGGACCAGCACTCGCAGCGGCTCTACAAGGCCAATGACAGCGAGCGTTTCGACATCACGCACGACAATGTGCGGCGCTCGCGTCAGGCCTATTTCGCCAACATCTCCTATCTCGACGACAAGATCGGCGGTATTCTCTCGACGCTCGAAGCCACGCGAATGGCCGACAACACCATCGTCGTGTTCTGCTCCGACCATGGCGACATGCTCGGCGAGCGCGGCATGTGGTTCAAGATGAGCTTCTTCGAAGGCTCGGCGCGGGTGCCGCTGATGATATCGGTTCCGGGCGGCCAAGGCCGCCGGGTTGCCGAGCCGACCTCCAATCTCGACATCACCCCGACCCTGGCAGCACTTGCCGGCGTGTCGCTCGACGAGGTTGCGCCGTGGACCGATGGCGAAAGCCTGGTTGCTTGCATGGACGGCGAGACGCGCACCACGCCGGTGTTGATGGAATATGCGGCCGAAGGCTCGCAGGCTCCCTTGGTGGCGATCCGCGACGGCAAATACAAGTTCAGCCATTGCGAACTCGATCCGCCGCTGCTGTTCGACCTCGAAGCCGATCCGGACGAGCTCACCAATCTCGCGGCCGACCCGGCCCATGCCGACCGCGTGACTGGTTACATGGCGCAGGTTCGGGCGAAATGGGACATGGCGGGCTATGACGCCGAGGTGCGGCAAAGCCAGGCACGGCGCTGGGTGGTCTACGAGGCGCTCAGAAACGGCAACTACTATCCGTGGGATTTCCAGCCGCTGCAGAAGGCCTCGGAGCGCTACATGCGCAACCACATGGATCTCAACATCCTCGAAGAATCGCAACGGTTTCCGCGCGGCGAATAGCCCGGAACCGGAATCCAAAGGAGACAGCACATGAACGCACAGCCCCCCGCCTCGCACCACATCGGCGGCGCTTACATCGAGGATGACGCCGGCGCGGTGATCGAGAGCATCTACCCGGCAACGGGAGAGGTGAACGCACGGCTCCATTCCGCCACGCCCGCGATCGTTGAAAAAGCCGTGGCTGCGGCGAAGGCCGCGCAACCGGCCTGGGCCAGGCTGAAGGGCGTGGAACGCGGGCGGATCCTGTTGCGCACGGCGCAGATCCTGCGCGAGCGCAACGAGGAACTCAGCCGGATCGAGACGCTCGACACCGGCAAGGCGATCCAGGAAACGCTGGTGGCGGACGCGGCATCGGCCGCCGACGCGCTCGAATATTTCGGCGGGCTGGCGGGTGCCATTACTGGCGAACACGTCGATCTGGGCGGCGACTTCGTTTACACACGGCGCGAACCGCTCGGGATCTGCGCCGGCATCGGCGCCTGGAACTACCCGATCCAGATCGCCGCGTGGAAATCCGCCCCGGCGCTCGCCTGCGGCAACGCCTTCATCTTCAAGCCTTCGGAAATGACGCCATTGACGGCGCTGCTGCTGGCCGAAGCCTTCAAGGACGCCGGCCTGCCCGACGGTATCTTCAACGTGGTTCAGGGTTACGGCGATGTCGGTGCGGCGCTGGCCTCACACCCTGATATTGCGAAAGTATCGCTCACCGGCTCGGTGCCGACCGGAGCCAAGGTGCTGGCGGCGGCCGCGCCGACCATCAAGGCGGTGACGATGGAGCTTGGCGGCAAGTCGCCGATCCTGGTGTTCGACGACGCCGACATCGAAAGCGCCATCGGCGGCGCCATGCTCGGCAATTTCTATTCGACCGGACAGATCTGTTCGAACGGCACACGGGTGTTCGTGCAGCGCGGCGTGCATGACCGCTTCCTCGAGCGGCTGAAGACCCGCACCGAGGCGATCCGGCTCGGCGATCCGCTCGATCCCGAAACGCATCTGGGACCGATGGTCTCGAAGGCGCAGCGCGACAAGGTGCTGGGCTACATCGAGACCGGCAGACGCGAGGGCGCGCGGCTTGTCACCGGCGGTAGCGTGCCTGAGATGCAGGGCTTCGAGAACGGCGCCTGGATCCAGCCGACCGTGTTTGCCGGTGTCACCGACGAGATGACGATCGCGCGGGAGGAAATCTTCGGCCCGGTGATGAGCGTGCTCAGCTTCGACGACGAGGACGAGGCGATCGCGCGCGCCAACGACACCCAGTTCGGTCTGGCCGCCGGCGTCTTCACCGCAGACCTCACGCGGGCGCACCGGGTGATCGCAGGGCTCGATGCCGGCACGACGTGGATCAACACCTACAACCTCACCCCGGTCGAGGCCCCCTTCGGCGGGGTCAAGCAATCGGGCATCGGGCGCGAGAATTCCCGCGCCGCGATCGAGCACTACACGCGGCTGAAGAGCGTCTACGTGGCCGCCGGCCCCGTCGACAGCCCCTACTGAGAATGACGAAAGGACATCCCATCATGGAAGCAGATTTCGTCATCGTCGGCGCGGGGTCGGCAGGCTCGGCGATGGCCGCGCGGCTGAGCGAGGACGGCAAGCATTCGGTCATCGTCATCGAACATGGCGGATCGGATTTCGGCCCGTTCATCCAGATGCCCGCGGCGCTGTCCTACCCGATGAACATGGGGATCTATGACTGGGGCTACACCACCGAGCCCGAACCCAATCTCGGCAACCGGCGCCTCGCCGCACCGCGCGGCAAGGTGATCGGCGGATCGTCGTCGATCAACGGCATGGTGTTCGTGCGCGGCCACGCCGAGGACTTCAACCACTGGGCGGACCAGGGCGCCACCGGCTGGTCGTTCGCCGACGTGCTGCCCTATTTCAAGCGCATGGAAACCTCGCACCAGGATGGCGGCATCGGCGGTGAGGACGGTTGGCGCGGCACCGACGGACCGCTGCACGTGCAGCGCGGGCCGGCGGTCAATCCGCTGTTTTCGGCCTTCATCGAAGCCGGCAGGCAGGCGGGCTACGGCGTGACGCGGGACTATAACGGATCGCGCCAGGAGGGCTTCGGCCTGATGGAGCAGACCATTCACAAGGGCCAGCGCTGGTCGACGGCGGAGGCCTATCTGAAGCCGGCGCTGAAGCGCAAAAACGTGAGTCTCGTCAAGGGTCTGGCCCGGCGGGTTGTGATCGAGAATCACCGTGCCACCGGGGTCGAACTCGACGTTCGCGGATCGATTCAGGTTGTTAAGGCACGGCGTGAGGTTGTCATCGCCGCGTCTGCCTTCAACTCGCCGAAGCTGTTGATGCTGTCGGGCATCGGCCCGGCCGCGCATCTCGCCGAACACGGCATCGAGGTGGTTGCCGACCGCCCCGGCGTCGGCGCCAACCTGCAGGATCATCTCGAGGTCTACATCCAGCAGGAATGCATCCAGCCGATCACGCTTTATTCGAAACTCAACCTGTTCTCGAAGGCCATCATCGGGGCGCAGTGGCTGTTCCTGAGAAAGGGGCTCGGCACCTCGAACCAGTTCGAGGCCTGCGGTTTCATCCGCTCTGACGCGGGTGTGCCCTACCCCGATATCCAGTTCCATTTCCTGCCCGGCGCGATCCGCTACGACGGCAAGGCGGCCGCCCCGATGCACGGCTTCCAGGCCCATGTCGGGCCGATGCGCTCGCCTTCGCGCGGGGCTGTGACCCTGCGCTCCGGCGAGGCCAAGGACGCGCCGGTGATCCGCTTCAACTACATGAGCCACGAGGAAGACTGGCGCGATTTCCGCCGCGCTGTCAGGATCACCCGCGAGGTGTTCGGGCAGGCTGCGTTCGATCCGTTCCGCGGCAAGGAAATCCAGCCGGGCAGCCACATCCAGAGTGACGCCGAAATCGACGACTTCATCCGCGAGCACGCCGAGAGCGCCTACCACCCTTGCGGCACCTGCCGGATGGGACGTGCCGACGATCCCTCCGCGGTGGTCGATCCGGAAACCCGGGTGATCGGAGTCGAGGGATTGCGGGTCGCCGATTCCTCGATCTTCCCGCGGGTGACCAACGGCAATCTCAACGGCCCCTCGATCATGACCGGCGAGAAGGCCGCCGATCACATTCTCGGGCGCACGCCGCTGGCGCCGAGCAATCTCGAGCCCTGGATGAACCCGGACTGGCGCGAGACCGACCGGCTGAAACAAGACTGAGAGATACTAGTCGCGGTCATTTTAGCGATGTGATGTGGTCGCGCCTCAAGGCGCGATCAGCCGGTGCCGGAGGTGTCCGGATGCCGGCCCCAGCAGACGAAGCGGCCGCAATCGAAATCGGAATTGTCGACGCCGTATTCGAGCGGCAGGCCGTCGAGACCGAGCGTGATGCCGCCCGCGGCGCGAAGCACCGCGTCACCGGCGGCGATGTCCCACTGGTGCAGGCAGACAAGCCGCGGATAGACATCGGCCTTGCCCTCGGCCACAAGGCAGAATTTCAGCGATGAACCGATATGGGCGGTTTCGTGCGCGGGCAGCTTGTCGAGCCAGGCCTGGGTCTCGGGCTCGCGGTGGCTGAGGCTGACGAGCGCGACCGGGGTCTTGGGCAGGGCGCGGGTGCGGATTTCCCGCCGGTCGCGGATTTCCCCGTCCGAGGTGACTTCGGCGACATAGGCCTTGAGCCCGGCGCCGCTCCAGATGCGCCCGAGCGCCGGGGCGTAGACCACGCCAGCCACCGGCTTCAAATCACGGATAAGCGCCACGTTGACGGTGAACTCGTTGCGGCCGGCGATGAAATCGCCGGTGCCGTCGAGCGCATCGACCAGGAAATAGGAGGCCTGGGTGGAGTTCGGGCATTTGCCATCCTCGGCCATTTCCTCGGCCACCACGGGGACATCCGGGAACTGCTCCGTCAACTTTGCAAGGATGATGGCTTCAGCGGCGCGGTCGGCCTGGGTGACAGGCGTCGAATCCGACTTGATGGAAACCCGGGCACCCGCGGCACGGGCTGCAAGGATTTCCTTCCCCGCCGCAATCGCCGCTTTCTCAAAAGTATCGATCAGGTCCGGCAAGGGCTGGTGATCGGTTTCGGCTCGGTCTGCGGCGCCCATCGGCAATGATCCAGGGTCGGATTGTCGTTGCGTTCTGGCGTCGCATGATTGCAGCGCCCGGTCAATCATCAGTGCGACGCAACAGTGGCGGTATTTGGACAGGTTTTTTCGTCCTACCCCGCCTGAGCGGAACAACAGACCTCTCCGGCCCGGGCAAAAAGACTGTGATGCCTCGCTTTGGCGTGCACGGGAGTTGAAAATTGAGACTTCAATCGGAGCCGCTCCCATGTCGAAAGCCACCACGTCCAAAGCCGCCTCGGACCCGGATTACGGTCCCCAGCTCGCCGCGCAACTGAACGCGGAACTTGCCTCGATGGCGCTGCCGGGCCGGATGCTGCGCATCGCCTCGCTGGGCCGGGCGGTGTTCACTACCTCGCTGGGGCTTGAGGACCAGGTGCTGACCTCGATCATCGCGGCGACCAGGGCGGATGTGCGGATCGTCACGCTCGATACCGGGCGACTGTTCAAGGAAACCGAAACGCTGATCGGCGAGACCGAGACGCGCTATGGCCTGTCTATCGAGGTGTTCCGGCCCTGGAAGGACGAGGTCGACGGCTTCGTGGCGCTTTACGGCATGAACGGGTTTTACGACAGCGTCGAGGCGCGGCATGCCTGCTGCCACGCCCGCAAGCTGCAGCCGCTCGGCCGGGCGCTGGCGGACGCCGAGATCTGGGTCACCGGGCTGAGGCGCGGCCAGTCGGGAAACCGGGCCAATGCGCCGCTTGCCGAATGGGACGCCGACCGCAGCCTGCTGAAAATCAATCCGCTGGCCGACCAGTCGCTCGAAGCGCTGCAGGCCCGCGCCAGGGCCGACGACGTGCCGGTCAACCCGCTGCATGCGAAAGGCTTTCCCTCGATCGGCTGCGAGCCCTGCACCCGCGCCATCAAGCCGGGCGAACCCGAGCGCGCCGGGCGCTGGTGGTGGGAGCAGGACGAGCGCCGCGAGTGCGGCCTGCATCTCTCTGCCTCGGTTTCGGGCTCGCGTGCGCAAGGCCAGCCGAAGGTCACAGATTCCGCTTCCCGGGCCGCTTCCAAGGTCCCGGCCTCCCCGGCCGCGACCTCCTGAGTTTTTGCAAGGACATGATCATGAACGTGATTGAACACGGGCGCGGCAAGCCGCCGCTCGACCCGCACCTGAAGGCGCTGGAGAACGAGGCGATCCACATCTTTCGCGAGGTGGCGGCTGAATTCGAGCGGCCGGTGATGCTCTATTCGATCGGCAAGGATTCCTCGGTGCTCTTGCACCTGGCGCTGAAGGCATTCCACCCGGGCAAGCTGCCGTTTCCGCTGGTGCATATCGACACCGGCTGGAAGTTTCCGGAAATGATCGCCTTCCGCGACCAGGTGGTGGCCAGGCACGGGCTCGACCTGATCGCCCACACCAACCCCGAAGGCTTGCGCGACAACGTCACCCCGTTCAGCCACGGCTCGGCACGCTACACCGACATCATGAAGACGCAGGCGCTGAAGCAGGCGCTCGACATAGGCCGCTACGACGCGGCCTTCGGCGGCGCGCGGCGCGACGAGGAAGCCTCCCGCGCCAAGGAGCGGATCTACTCGTTCCGCACGCCGGACCACGCCTGGGACCCGCGCAACCAGCGCCCGGAACTCTGGTCGATCCACAACGGCATGATCCATCCGGGCGAAAGCGTGCGCGCCTTCCCGCTGTCGAACTGGACCGAGGTCGACATCTGGCGCTACATCCAGGCCGAACGGATCGAGCTGGTGCCGCTCTATTTCGCCGAGCGCCGCAAGGTCGTCGAACGCGACGGCATGCTGATCCTGGCCGAAGACAAGCGGCTGGAACTGCTGCCCGACGAACAGGTGCGCGAGGAAATGGTGCGGTTCCGCACGCTCGGCTGCTTCCCGCTCACCGGCGCGGTGCGCTCGCAGGCCACCACACTCGACGAGGTTATCGAAGAGCTTGAAATCGCCACCGTCTCCGAACGCCAGGGCCGCGCCATCGACCGCGACCAGTCCGGTTCCATGGAAAAGAAAAAACGCGAAGGCTATTTCTGATGAGTTCTCAATCACTTTCGCAGACCGCCGCAGAGATTGATTCCGCAGCGACTGAACCCGCCGCCCTGCACCATCCGGAGACGGTGGCGCGTCAGGCGCGGCCGCTGCGCTTCATCACCTGCGGCTCGGTCGACGACGGCAAGTCGACGCTGATCGGCCGGCTGCTGTGGGACACCAAGGCGGTGAAGGAAGACCAGGCGGCGACGCTCAGACGCGATTCCACCGGCAAGCAGAACGAACTCGGCCTGCCGGATTTCGCGCTGCTGCTCGACGGGCTGCAGGCCGAGCGCGAACAGGGCATCACCATCGATGTCGCCTACCGCTATTTTTCCACCGACCGGCGCTCGTTCATCGTCGCCGACACGCCGGGCCACGTGCAATACACCCGCAACATGGCGACCGGCGCCTCGACCGCCGATCTCGCAGTGCTGCTGGTCGACGCGCGCGCCGGCATTCTCGAACAGACCCGCAGGCACGCCACCATCGCGTCGCTGATGGGCATCCGCCAGTTCGTGCTGGCGGTCAACAAGATCGATCTCGCGGACTATGACGAGGCCCGCTTCCGGACGATCTCGCGCGACTTCAGGGAAATCGCGCTGTCGCTCGGCGTGCGCCAGGTCACGGCGATCCCGGTGTCGGCGCTCAAGGGCGAGAACATCGTCATGCGCGGCGGCGAGGTGATGCCCTGGTATGGCGGGCCGACGCTGGTGGAGACGCTGGAAAAGGCGACGCAGCGCACCGGCCAGACCACCGGCTTCCGGCTGCCGGTGCAGCGCGTCTCGCGCCCGGGCGAAGGGTTCCGCGGCTACCAGGGCACGGTTGCCGGCGGCTCGATCAAGCCCGGCGACAGCGTCGTGGTGCTGCCCTCGGGCGTCGAAGCCAACGTCAAGGCGATCGTCACCTACGATCTGGTGCGCAACGCGGCCGTGGCCGGCGACGCCATCACCCTGGTGCTCGACCGCCCGGTCGACGTGGCGCGCGGCGACATGATCGCGGCGATCGACCAGCGGCCGCAGACCGGCCGTGCCTTCAATGCCCGGCTGGTGGCGCTGTCGCCGGACGGGATCGTGCCGGGCAAGCGCTACTGGCTGAAGGCAGGCGCGCGGCGCCAGCGGGTGATGGTGCGTCCCACTTCGGCGCTGGATCTGACCAGTGGCAACTGGGACGACGCCAGCTTCCTGCCGGTCAACGGCATCGGCGTGGTCGAGCTCGATTTCGAGGACACCGCGATCTTCGACACTTACGAGACCAACCGTGAAACCGGCGCCTTCATCCTGATCGATCCGGAAAGCCTCAACACGGTGGCCGGCGGCATGATCGACGGCAAGCGCTCGAAATCCGGCCGCTTCGACGCCCTCCCCGACGCCGACCGCGCCACGATCACCCTGCCCGCGCGGCTTCTGGAAACGTTCCTGAAAACCGAATTCGCCCGCGCGCATGCCGGCGAGATAAGGGTGGCGGGCCCCGAGGAGGTGGACGGGGAGTAGCGGGCGCTGGCGGGCGGATCAGCCGAACGGCTGACTCCCGTGCGCGACGGGCGCTGTGGGCCGGAGGCTGGCAGAGGCAGGGAATACGCCGGATGCGGTGTTAGGTGGAAGGCAGCTTTCGGCTCTGGGATGAGGTTCGCCGGCCTCTTTTTCACGGTTGCTTTCGGGCGTCCTTCCGCTGCCAAAAAAAACAGTCGGTTGCCCCTTTAGAGTTGCCATTGGATTCGGCTGATCGAATGTACGGACGTGAAAACCAAACCACGCTCGCAGTCGCGGAGTATCACGTACGCTGCACATTGCGTCCTCCATTTATTCATCTAATGTGTTCTGCATCATTTCAAGGCACGACCCAAGCCGGGGTGCGGCAAGACCATATCAGGAGCGCGAATTCACATGCTTAGTTCCATCGGTAGATTCCCCGTGACACTTCGCACGACAAGAAGTTTCCTTCTTGGCCTGACGATCCTGATTGCAGCAATTGGAAGTGCTTCACCTGCATTCGCCCATACCGGTGAAGGCATGGCCGGTGGTTTCCTGAGCGGTTTGACACACCCGATCTTCGGTTGGGATCATGTTGTTGCCATGGTGGCGGTAGGCTTGTGGGGCGCAGTGCTCGGGAGCCCGGCGATCTGGATTCTGCCAATCACTTTTCCCCTGGTCATGGCCCTCGGGGCAGCGCTCGGAGTGGCAGGTATTCCCGTACCGTTCATCGAAGCAGGGATTGCGCTTTCGGGCGTTGTTCTGGGCCTTTTGGTTGCCCTCATGGTCCGCGCTCCGATCGCCATTGCTGCCGTTCTCGTCGCAATCTTCGCAATTTTCCATGGCTATGCCCATGGCGCCGAACTGCCAGAAGCAGCCAATCCGTTTGCCTACGCAATCGGCTTCGTGATCGCGACCGGAGCCTTGCATCTAATCGGTATTCTGTTCGGCACACTCACCGGTCATGCCTGGGGCAAATGGGCCATCCGGGCGGGCGGCGCAGTCATCGCCCTCGTGGGCGCTGCATTTCTTGCCGGCGTTGCTTGATCTTCCTGTCCACGATACGTGCGGCCGATATGGCTACAGGAGTGAGGAAAGCTAGCGCGCGGATGATCCGTGCGGCAATCCTGCTGCTTGCCTTTACCCGGCAGGCTACGGCACATGATTTTGGCTTGGGCGGCGACGCCTATGCCGAATTCCTGTCAGGCTGTGCAGCCGTTCTGACCGAATTGCCTGTGATGATCGCGATGATCGCGACTGGCATACTGGTTTCGTTATGGGATCGTGAAGGCTTGCCCAAGGTCTGGCTTGCGTTTGTGGCAGGTGTCGTCGGAGGCATGCTGGTTGCCACTGCCGCTCTCATCGAACCCGTAACTGTCGCCTATGGTTCGGCCATTGCCCTGGGACTTCTTGCGGCTGCCGCCGTCACACCTGATTTGAAACTGATGCGCCTGGTCCTGTTCTTCGCAGGGTTCCTGCCAGTAGCGGCACTTCTGTCAGATCATGAATTCGGAACGGTGCCTCTGGCGGCATATGCAGGCATCCTGTTCATGACGAATATCGTTCTGTCAGCATCTGCAGGATTGGTGTCGATAGCATTGAAGAACATACCCTTCAGCTGGGTTTCGATTGCGTTCAGAGCGCTGGCTTCGTGGCTGGTTGCAATTGCGCTGATAAGCTTTTCGTTCCTTTTGCGCACAGGCTTCTGACCGGATTCAAATGGCAGATTAGCCCATCCAATACCTGGCAGCGCCATTCCGTTGACCGATCACATTCCAGATATTCGAATGGCAGGCAGTGAAGGCCCACTCACTGCCCATGGCCGCTGTTCGTCGCTTACCAATCAATGCACTGCCATTTGAGTTCAATGCAGACCTCCCCCACATTCACCGCAGCGCAGCAACGATTCCTTAGAAGCTTCGTGGTCTGATTGATTAAAGTTTTCATCAAACCCGGATCCTGGGCTTCTCTTCATGGAACATTACGACTTCATCGTCATCGGCAGCGGCCCGGCGGGGCGGCGGGCGGCCATCCAGGCGGCCAAGTTCGGCAAGAAGGTGCTGGTGGTGGAGCGCGGCGGCCGGGTTGGCGGGGTCTCGGTTCACACCGGCACCATTCCCTCGAAGACGCTGAGGGAAACCGCGCTCAACCTGTCGGGCTGGCGCGAGCGCGGGTTTTACGGGCGGTCCTACCGGGTCAAGCAGGACCTGACGGCGGGCGACCTCAGGGCCCGGCTCGACATCACGCTCAACCACGAGATCGAGGTGCTCGAACACCAGTTCGCCCGCAACCGGGTCACCACGCTGCGCGGCGAGGCGCGGTTCAAGGACAAGAGCATCATCGAGGTCGAAGGCGAACAGGGCGAGACCTTCGAATTCTCCGCCGATTCCATCCTGCTGGCGGTCGGCACGGTGCCGTTCAGGCCGGACTACGTGCCGTTTGACGGCAAGCAGATCTTCGACAGCGACGAAATCCTGACGCTTGACCACCTGCCCCGCTCGATCGCGGTGATCGGCGCGGGCGTCATCGGCATCGAGTACGCGACGATCTTCAGTTCGCTCGACGTGCATGTGACGCTGATCGAGCCGCGCGACACCATGCTCGATTTCATCGACCGCGAGCTGATCGGCGATTTCACCCATCAGCTCAAGGACCGCGGCATGGTGCTGCGCTTCGGCCGCAAGGCGGAAAAGATCAGCCGGCTCGACGACGGCATGTGCGAGATCCGGATGGAGGGCGGCAGGAACATCCGCACCGAAATGGTGCTGTTCGCGGCCGGCCGCATGGGGGCAACGGCAGGGCTCAATCTCGAGGCCTGCGGGCTAGAGAGCGACAACCGCGGGCGGATCAAGGTCGATCCGGTGACGTTCGCCACCGAGGTGCCCTCGATCTATGCCGCGGGCGACGTGATCGGCTTTCCGAGCCTGGCCTCGACATCGATGGAGCAGGGCCGGATCGCGGCCTGCCATGCGCTTGGGCGGCCGGCTTACGAGCCGCCGAAGTTCTTTCCCTACGGCATCTATTCGGTGCCGGAGATCTCGACCGTCGGCATGACCGAGGAAGAGGTGATCGAGCGCGGCATCGCCTATGAATGCGGCGTGGCGCGGTTCCGCGAGACCTCGCGCGGCCACATCATGGGGCTCAATACCGGCATGCTGAAGATGATCTTCTCGCTGAAGACGCGGCGGCTGCTCGGCTGTCACAT
Organism: Hoeflea sp.; assembly: GCA_020637795.1. Lineage (GTDB taxonomy): Bacteria > Pseudomonadota > Alphaproteobacteria > Rhizobiales > Rhizobiaceae > Hoeflea. Next base: position 503,058 of record JACKJT010000001.1, read on the forward strand.
CGTCGGCGAAGGCGCCACCGAGCTCATTCACATCGGCCAGGCGGTGCTCAACCTGAAAGGCACACTCGAATATTTCGTCGAGAACACCTTCAACTATCCGACGCTCGCCGAAGCCTACAAGATCGCCGCGCTTGATGCCTGGAACCGCATGCCGGAGAAGTGAGGTCTGGCTTTCGCGACGCCATACGCCGTTGACAGGACTGACCGTCGAGCCCTGTATCACAGGCACATCCGGCACAGACCCCGCGCCGTGTCGGAAATCTCGATTGAGCTGCCCGGGTTAAGCCGGTTTGCATTGCATGGCCGCATGTCCGGGTTAGCGCTTGCGGAACCATTTCGAATTCCGCAAGTTGCGTATCTGCAGCGGGCACCAGGGTTGCTGCGGGTGGTTTTATCGACTATCCCGCGCCCCTCACCGCCCCGAACGATGATGGTCATTGGAGCAGGCATGGACAGGACAGTTGAAACATGAGCGGATTGCTTGCCCTTCTCGACGACGTCGCGGCGCTGACCAAGCTGGCGGCCGCCCAACTCGACGATATTTCCGCGCAAGCCGCAAAGGTCGGGGTCAAGACGGCCGGGGTTCTGATCGACGATACCGCGGTGACGCCGAAGTATGTGCATGGACTGCCCGCCGCACGCGAACTGCCGATCGTCTGGCAAATCGCGCGCGGATCGCTGTTCAACAAGCTCGTCATTCTCCTGCCGATCGCGATGCTGCTGAACGTGTTCGCGCCATGGATGCTGCCGCCGCTCCTGATGATCGGCGGCGCCTATCTGTGCTACGAGGGCGCGGAGAAGATCTGGCACCTGTTTCATCCGACGCCGATCCCTGTCGATGCCGACAACCCGATCGATCATGCGCATCTCGAAAAGCAACGCGTCGCCGGCGCCATCAAGACCGATTTCATCCTGTCGGCGGAAATCATGACGATCTCGCTTTCCTCGATCGAGGCAAGTTCGGTCTGGATGGAGGGCCTTGTCCTGGCGCTTGTTGCCGTCGGCATTACCGCGGCCGTCTATGGCAGCGTCGCGGTGCTGGTGAAGGCCGACGATGTCGGGCTGAGAATGGCGCAGGACGGCTATTTCGGGGCGACCCGGCGCATCGGACGCGGCATCGTGCGCGGCATGCCCGCCTTCATGGAAACCGTTGCCAGCATCGGCACGGCGGCGATGCTCTGGGTCGGCGGCTCGATCATCATTCATGGTCTCGAGAGTTTCGGTTTCACCACCATCGGCCATTTTGTTCATGACATGTCAGCCAAGGTGCGCGATGCCGTCTCCGTCGCGCCGGGTTTCCTCGGCTGGGCAACGGAAGCCCTTCTCTACGGCATTTTCGGCCTTGCGGTCGGGTTTGTGCTGCTTCTGATCATCAGCCTGGGCAGCCGCGTCTTCCGGCGCGGCTGAAACAGGCAGGCCCATCCCCCAACGACTGTAGCATGCGCCTTTCGCCGGTCACTCGCCCGGCGACAGCTCGGCCTGCGCGCGGCTTTTGCTGCCCAGCTCACTCGCTTCGCGCAATTCGGCATCGAGCCGCCGTTCTTCCTCGGCCGAGGGCGTGGCGAAGCGGGCGAGCAGCAGATAGGCGACCGGGGTCAGGAACAGGGTGGCGATCATCGCCAGGCCGAGGCCGCCGACGATCACCCAGCCGAGCGCGATGCGCGCCTCGGCGCCGGCCCCGAAGGCCAGAAGCAGCGGCACCGACCCGAGCACGGTCGAGATCATGGTCATCATCACCGGCCTGAGCCGGATGTTGGAGGCTTCCTCGATCGCCGTGCGGATATCCATGCCCTTGTTGCGCAGCTGATTGGCGAACTCGACAATGAGAATACCGTTCTTGGCCATGACCCCGACCAGCAGCACCAGCCCGATCTGGCTGTAGACATTGAGCGACCCGCCGGTCATGGCCATGGCAAAGACCGCGCAGGCCAGGCCGAGCGGCACAGTCGAGATGATGATCAGCGCACTGACGAAACTCTCGAACTGCGCGGCGAGCACGAGCAGCACCACGATGATGGCAATGCCGAAGGTCACCAGCATGTCGTTGGAGGACTGGTCGAGCGTCGCCGCTTCGGCGAGCGGGATGATCCGCACCCCGCCCGGCATCAGCGGCTCGGCAAGCTCGACGGCTGCGGTCCAGGCGTCGCCGAGCGCGAAGGCGGGCGTCAGACCGGCGGTGATCGAGACCGAGCGCATCTGGCTTTCGCGGCGGAGATCGGGCGCGACGGCCTTTTCGGTCAGCGTCGCAATGGTCGACATCGGCACGATGCGGCCGTCACCGGCCTTGAGATAGATCGATTCGAGATCGGTGGGATCGTTGATCGGGTTGTTGGTCGACATCAGCTTGACCGGGAACGAGCGGTCCTGGATGAACACCTGCGCCACTTCCCTGCCGTCGAGCAGGGCCTGCAGCGCCTCGGCCAGGCCGTCGATGTTGACGCCGATATCGGAGGCGCGGGCGCGGTCGATCTGCACCGAGATCTGCGGCTGGGTGGTCTCGTAGGAGAGCTGGATCTGGCGGAAGCGCGGATCCTGCTCCAGCCGGTCGACCATCTGCCGGGCGACGTCGGCGAGCTCGTCGTAGCTGTTGCCGACAAAGGCGAATTGCAAGCCGTTGCCGGCGCCGCGGATGCCGAGGCTGTTGGGCTGGATGGCGAAGGCGCGCAGGCCCGGAACCGTTGCCACCGCCCGGTTAAGCTCGGCGACGATATCGGCCTGCGAGCGCACCCGTTCGCCCCAGGGCGCCAGCGTCAGCACCATGAAGCCGTTGTTGGAAGAGCCGCCGGTGCCGGCAATGGCGAAGATGTTCTGCACCTCGCCGCTGTCGCGCAGCGGCGTGACGAGGCGCTCGATCTCGGTCATCCGGGCGCGTGTGTAATCGAGGCTGACGCCCTGCGGCGCGGAAATCCGGATGATCGCCACCGCCCGGTCCTCGGGCGGGGTCAGCTCCTGCGGAATGGTCGGCAGCAGCGCGAAGGCGGCGCCGGCAGCCAGCAGCGCAATGACGATGACCACCAATGGCGCATCGAGCGACCGGTGCAGCCATCTGGCATAGACCCGTGACAGGTAGCTGCCGAAAGCCACGAACCCGCTCTGCCTGGCGTTTGCCCTGGACATGTCGCGCCGCTTGATCAGCCTGGACGCCAGCATCGGGCACAGTGTCAGGGCGACCACGCTGGAAATCATCACCGTGAAGGCCAGCACAAAGCCGAATTCGGTGAACAGGCCGCCGGCCTGCCCGGGCAGGAACGAGATCGGGATGAACACGGCCGCAAGCGTGGCGGTGGTGGTGATGACGGCGAAGAACACCTCGCGGGTGCCGATGACGGCGGCGGCGCGAACCCCCATGCCCTCGTTGCGCCTGCGGACGATGTTTTCGAGCACGACGATGGCGTCGTCGACGACCATGCCGGTGGCGAGCACCAGCGCCAGCAACGTCAGGATGTTGACGGAGAACCCGGCCAGCCAGATCGCCGCGAAGGCGCCGATCAGCGACACCGGCAGCGTCACCGCCGGAATGATGGTGGCGCGCCAGTCGCGCAGGAACAGAAAGATGATGGCAATGACGATGACGACCGCGAGGATCAGCGTCGAGCGGACTTCGTCGATGGCGCCGCTGATGAAGGTGGCATCGTCGCTGGTCACCCGGATGTCGACGCCTTCCGGCAGAATGGCCTGAATGGCCTGGGTGGCCGCGCGCACGCCTTGCGAGATCTCGAGCGTGTTGGAGGCCGACTGGCGGATGATCCCCATGCCGATGCCGGTGCGGCCATTGGCGCGCAGGACGGAATCGCCGGGATCGGCTCCGAGCGTCACGTTGGCGACGTCGCGGAACCTGACCTTGTCGTTGATGTAGAGATCCTCGAAGCCTTCCGGCGTGGTGACATCGGCGGTGGCGCGCACGACGATGTCGGATGTCTGCGCCGTCAGCGATCCGGCAGGTACGTCCAGCGCGACATTCCTCAAGGCGCTGCGCAGGTCGGCCAGCGTCAGGCCGAAGGCTGCAAGACGCGACTGGTCGACATCGACGCGGAAGATCTTCTCGCGGTCGCCATAGACATTGACGTCGGCGACACCCGGTACGGCAGCCAGGCGGTCGACCACCAGGTCCTCGACCAGGATGGTCATGTCCTGAACGTTGTAGCGGTCAGAGGTCACCGCCAGACGCATTACCGGATCGGAATTGGCATCGGCCTTGATGATCCGGGGATCGTCGGCGTTGTCGGGCATGTTGTTGGTGACACGCCCCAGCGCATCGCGGACATCGGAAGCGGCGACATTCAAATCGGTGCTGTCGGAGAACTCGATGGTGACGCGGCTGCGGCCGAGCGTCGAGGTCGACGACATCGAGGCGACGCCGGCCACCCGCGCCACGGCCCCCTCGACGATCGCCGTCAGCTCGCGGTCGACCGTTTCCGGCGATGCGCCGCTGAAATTGGTGGTCACGGTGATGACCGGGCGGTCGACATCGGGCAGTTCGCGGATCTCGGCGCCGTAGAGGCCGGCCAGTCCCGCCACCACGATGAGCAGGCTGATCACGGTGGCAAGCACCGGGCGGCGCACCATGAGGGCGGTGCCACCGCCGGTCTCGGCTTCACCCGCCGGCTGGCCCGGCTCGACAAGGTCTTCGCTGTGATCGCTCATGCGCCGCTTCCACCGGTTTTCTGGGTCTCCGATCGCTGCGCCGTCGGCTCCTGGCCCGGGCCCGCGGGCTCCTTGCCGCCGTCGGGTTTCCGGCTGCCTCCGATGATGCTGACGGCGGCGCCGGGGCGGACGCTTTGCACGCCTTCCGTCACCACCTCGTCGCCGGCCTCGAGCTCGGCCTTGACCAGGACGGAATCGGAGTTGCGCTGAATGATGGCGACATCAACGCGCATCCCCTTGCCGTCGACCACCTTCCAGACATAGGCGCCGGCGGAATCCCACTGGATCGCCAGCGGATCGACGGACGGCCAGCGCTCGCCCTCGAAGCCGATGGTCACCTCGAACGACATGCCGGCCCGCAGGGTGTCATCGAGATTGTCGATCTCGGCGCGCACCCTGAGGGTGCGGCTTGCCTCGTCGACGCGGTTGTCGACGGCAGAAATCGTGCCATTGAAGCGCTCGCCGGGACGCGAACTGGCACTTGCGACGACTTGCTTGCCGACGTCCATGCCGGAGGCAAAACGCTCGGGCACGAAAAACTCGATGAGGATCCGGCTGCGGTCGTCGATGCTGGCGATCTCGCTCTGGCTGGTGACATAGTCGCCGGTATTGACGGCGAGGATCCCCAGCGAGCCGCCGATCGGCGCGGTGACGGTGCGGCGGGCGAGATCGAGCTCGGCTTCCTTGAGCGCCACTTCGGCCGTGGCAAGCGCATTGCGGGCCTGATCGGCCTCGACGCTGGAAACGGCGCTGCTGGCGACGAGGCTCTGCAGACGGTCGACCTTGGCCTTGGCATCGGCAACGGTGAGCCGGGCGCGCTCGACCGCGAGTTCCTCCTCGGCGGCGTCGAGGCGGATCAGCACGTCGCCGCGCTCGACCTTGCTGCCCGGGCGGACCGGAATGTCGGCGATCTGGCCCGACACAAGCGTGCGCACAGAGACCGAGCGGACGGCCTGACCGGTGCCGATTGCAGTCAGCTTGTCGTTGACCAGGCCTTCGCCGACTGGGGCGACAACGACAATCGCCTCGCGCGGACCGCGGCGGCCACCCTGGCCGCCCGCCTGCTGCGCGCCGGAAGCTCCGTTCTTCGCCGCGTCTGCGGCGGGCGGAAACAGCGATATCCGTTCAAGCCCGTTGCGGACCAGAACGTCATGCGCACCGGGATAGATCCACGACCATGTCACGAAGGCGACAGCAATCAGGACCAGCGACAAAAGCAATTGTTTCCAGAGTTTCAAATTCGTCACTTCCGTAAAAGGCCGCGATGCGGGATCGCGATCGGCATTCGAGTTTCCCGCAGCCCTGCCCGGCCCATGACGGCGCAGCAGCGGGTCTGTCGGCTGACAACATAGCGCGTGATCGGAAAACGGCATCTGCAATTTTTTGAAAATTGACCGTCAATTGGGTCTTTTTTGCAGCGCACACGGAAACCGCAGCCAGCCAACCGTTGCGACAGGTCGGGGGAATGCGCCGATTGACGGGATCAGGGCTTCCAGGAGATCATAAACCGGTCCAGCGGACCGCCGTCGAAGCCCGCCCGGTGATCGACGCGGACAGGTTTGCCCAGAAGCCGCGCAAACAGCGTTGCGAACACTGCCCGATGCCAGGGACACCCGGGAACAGAAATCGGATTCGCGCTGATCTCGATGATGGCGGGGTGGCCAGGCGTCACGGCGACACGGGCGTTTCCGGCGAATGTCCAGGCATTGGCGCGGATCGCCTTGAGCAGCGCCCGCGCCGCAAGCCCCGCCGGCAGGCATTGAAGCAAATACCTGGCGGGAGCGGGGATACGGTTTTGCAGAATGTAGCGGCCGGTACGTGCGCCAGCATCCGCCATCACCGATTCAAAGGCCATGCCATCGAGGTGCGCCAGGAGCGTCATGTTGAGCCGGTGCACCGCTTCGGCGGACACCATGTTTTCCGGCGGCGTTTCAAACCAGGCCGCTAGTCTCGCCACGGCGAAGAGGTGGCGGGCAAGGTCAGCGCCGCAGGCGTCAACCAGGGCGATGCGGGTCTGGATGATGGCATTCGGGCCAACACGATGACCGGCGTTTTCCGATGCGCCCGCGACGGAATGGCCAACGGCGTTGTCAGCAAGTCTGGAAAGCATCGCTTTCATGTCGTGCCGAGAAGAACCCTCCGACAGGAGTGGACCGACACCATTGCTCATTCCGCGGGCTCCCGGTTCTCCTCCATCTGGTCGGTCCCGCCGCCGCAGGCCATGATCTTGCCGGTGTCATCATCGCTGAGCCGGGCGCGGGCCTTTTCGAGCGCGACCTTGCGGTCATGGATGGCGGCCCAGTCCTCCATCTGCGCCGGCGCGATCTTGCGGGTGCGGTCGAAGTTGAAGTTGACGCCCTTCTTCGATTGCGGGCCCCAGTAATTGGCCTTGCCGAGATCGTAGAACTTGCGCTCGAAGCCTGCCTTGAGGAAGGCCTTGAGGCACCCGAGCAGGTACCGTCGCCGGAAGCCGGTGCCGCGCCAGGGGTAATGAAACAACGCCTTCTGCATGTAGAAGCGGCGGTAATTGTTCATCACCCGGTCAAGCAGTTCGGCCCGGTCCATGGCCTCGGGCTTCATGATCGGGGTGACGAAATTGTATTTCTCGAAGTCGAAGATCTCGACCTTTTCGCCCAGTTCCTGGAACAGCGGCGTGAAGGGCCAGGGCGTGTACATGGCCCAGTTGGCGAGATCGGGCTGCCAGTCCCATGCCATGCGGTAGGTTTCCTCGAGCGTCTCGGCGGTCTCGTTCTCGAGGCCGACGATGAACTGCGCCTCCACGAAGATATCGGCCTCGCGCAGGAGCCGGATCGCCTCCTTGTTCTCGGAGACCTTGGTTTCCTTGTTGAAGCGGTCGAGCTTCAATTGGGCGGCGGCCTCGGTGCCGAGCGAGATGTGGACCAGGCCGGCCTTGCGGTAGAACTTCAGAAGCTCCTTGTCGCGCATGATGTCGGTGACGCGGGTGTTGATGCCCCATTTGACCTTGTCGGGCAGGCCGCGGGCGATCAGCTCCTCGCAGAACTGGATGAACTTCTTGCGGTTGATGGTGGGTTCCTCGTCGGCAAGGATGAAGAAGCCGACCTGGTGGTTGTTGACCAGGTTTTCGATCTCGTCGACCACCTTCTTCGGATCGCGCACCCGGTAGTCACGCCAGAATTTCCACTGGCTGCAGAAGGAACAGGTGAACGGGCAGCCCCGCGCCATGTTCGGGATGGCGACGCGCACGCCGAGCGGCACATAGATGTACTTGCTCCATTCGAGCAGGGTCCAGTCGGGGTTGATGGCATCGAGGTCCTTGACCGTCGGGGCCGCCTGGGTGGCGACGATCTTGCCGTCGTCGGCGATGTAGGCGAGCCCCTTGATGGACGCCCTGCCCTCGGGCCATCGGCCTTCTGCAACTGTGCGGATCAGCTCGCGGAAGATCTCCTCGCCCTCGCCGCGGACGATGACATCGATCCACGGCGCTTCGGAGAGAACCTGCTTGTACATGAAGGTGGCGTGGATGCCGCCGAGCACCCTGAGCGCATCGGGCACAACCTCGCTGGCGATCTTGAGCACGTTCTCCGCCTTGTAGATCGATGGCGTGATGGCGGTGGAACCGACCACGTCGGGCTTGAGATCCCTGAGCCGGGCGGCAAGATCTTCGTCGGAGAGATCATTGGTCATGGCGTCGATGAAATGGATGTCGGTGAAGCCGGCATCCTTGAGGTGACCGGCCAGATAGGCTACCCAGGCCGGCGGCCAGTTGCCGGCGATCTCCGCGCCGCCCGAGTGATAGTTCGGATGAACGAGTGCAATGCGCATGCTGGCCTCCCTCTTTATGTCCATTTAAATTGACACAATTTGTGTCATTCATATTTGACATAGATCAACAGATTGACCGGATAAGGCGTTGCGCAATGAACTCGCCGGGCAGATGACCCGGCAGCTTTCCTATGCAAGGCGAAACGTCTTGTCAGCTGTTGCGGAACAGCCGCGTTGCCATGTCGGACGCGTGCGCGACAAGGGCCAGCACCAGCCAGACGGCAATCATGCCTGCCGACGCGCCGGAAAGCGCCGCATAAAGCGCGCCGAGCAGGCCCGCGCCCGACGCCATGGTCAGGATCAGCGAGCCGATGCGGGCGCGGCGGCGCAGGAACACGGTGATCAGCAATGCTTCCACGCCGATGACGGCAAGCGCCAGCAGCGCGATCCGGCCGTCACCGACATAGGAGATGACCCAGTCCGGCCACATCAGTGCGCTGCCGGCCGGAGCAGTTGGCGCATGTCCTTGAGGAACACGCGGACATGGGCGACCGGATCGCGCCGGACCAGCTTCTTGTTGAGATAGCTCTCCCAGGTCAGCCGCTGCACATCCTTGTCGGCACACATCCTGACGAATTTCTCGCGGCGCCTGTCGCTCGAATACCAGAACCACTGCATGAAGCCGAGCACCAGGAACACCGTTCCGTGGGCCTTCTGGAACCGCTTGCGGGCGTCGGCGAGATGTTTCGCATTGCCGGTTTCCAGCACCTTCATCGCGGCTTCCGCGCCGAGGTCGCCGGTGTGCATGGCATACCAGATCCCCTCGCCCGAGGAGGGTGCTACCACGCCCGCCGCGTCACCGATCAGCAGCACGTTCCTGCCGTCGTCCCAGCGCTTCATCGGCTTGAGCGGCAAGGGCGCGCCCTCCTCGCGGATTGTCTCGGCGTCGGCGAGGCCAAAGCGCTCGCGCAGTTCCCGGGTGGCGGCCTTGAGATCGAAACCCTTGACGGCGGAGCCGCAGCCGACGCTGGTGTAGGGCCCGTGCGGGAAGACCCAGCCATAGAAATCTGGCGAGATCTCGCCGTCATAGATCACTTCACACAGGTCGGGATTGAAACCGGCCTTCTCACCGGCAGTCGGCGAACGGACGATCTCGTGGTAGGCAAAGACATAGGGCGGGCGCACTTTCGGCCCGAAGATCGAACGCCGCACCGCGGAATTGGCGCCGTCCGCGCCGATGACGACCGAGGCCGTCAGCGTCTCAGCGTCGCGGTCCCTGCTCTTGGCGAGTGTGACTTCGACCAGCCCGTCGGCCCGGTGTTCCAGCGACGAAAAACTGGCAGCACGATAGTCTGCCCCGGCAATCCGGGCACGTTCGCGCAGATAGGGGTCGAACTGGTCACGGTCGACCATGTCGACATGGCCGACATCGCCGATCTCCATGCCGACCTGGAGGCCGCTCGGACCGGTCATCCGGGCGCCGCGGACACGCGCCTTGATCTGCTCGGGTGCGATCGCATATTGCGCCATGGCGTTGGACGGAATGGCGCCGCCACAGGGCTTGGTGCGGCCCTCCTTGTCGACCAGCAGCGTGCTGCGGCCGCTCAAGGCCAGCCGCTCGGCCGCGCGCGCGCCGGCCGGTCCGCCGCCGATGACGATCACATCATAATGGGCGGGGGCGACATGATCACGTGGCGCATCATGGGTGGTTGACTGCATGATCTTCACTCCGCTGGAACTGCGTAGGACGGTGACGGTTCAGGCAACCGGTCTCTGGAATGCCTGCTTGCCGGCTGCGGCGCCGGGGTCCTGATCAGCAACGCGATCGCCGCCGCGGCCACGAACAGCCCCGCCTCAAGTCCGAAGACCACGGCAAAGGACAAGGGCGTGTCGCCGGTCAGGGTTCTGGTGACGTCGATTGCGACGGTGCCGAGAAATCCGCCAAGACCGAAGGAGACCGCCTGCGCCGCGCCCCAGACCCCCATGCGGATCCCCTCGGAGGCGCCGTCGCCGCCTGAAGCCAGCATCATCATGGCGCCGATGGCGGCCACGGCGAAGGCGCCGTTGGCGACGCCGAGCATGAAGATGTTGGCCTTGAGCGGCCAGGCCGGCGCAATCAGCGCCGAGAGCGAAAGCCCTGCCAGCGCCACCGCCGAGCCGACACAGCCGAAGAAGATGAAGGCCTTGAGTATGAGCGGCTTCTTCCTGGCAAACAGCGAACCGAGCACGCCGACCATCGCCATGCCAATGAGGATGCCGCTGTGCTGCAGGCCGGAGATCTGGGTGGTCTCGCCCGGCGTCAGGGCGAACAGCAGGCCGCCGAAGGGCTCGAGAATGAGGTCCTGCGTGGCATAGGCCAGCATCGAGACAAAGACGAAGACGGTGAACAGCCGGGCGTCGCGATCACCCCAGGTGGCGGCGAGACTGCGGCGGAAATCAAGCCGCTGCGCGGCCGGCGGCCCGTCGACCGGCACGGTGTTGCGCTCGACATTGAAGATGGCGAGGCAGGTGAGCGCGAAGGCGATGGCCCCGGCGATCGCCGTCACCGTGACCAGACGGACGAAGGAGAACGGATCGAGCCAGGCGCCGGAGATGATGGCGGTAACGACGATGCCGGCGATCATCATCATCCAGACGATGGTGGCGGCGGCGGGCTTGCGGTGCAGCGCGGTGCGGCTTGCCAGCAACGCCAGCAGCGAGGTTCCGGCAGCTCCGATACCAAGGCCGATCAGGATGAAGCTTACGATCGCGAGCGCCATGGCCAGCCAGAAATGCGCGCCGAACAGCAGCGTGGTGGCTGAAGCGCCCGTGCCGGACAGGGCCAGCAGCAGAATGCCGCCAACGATCCAGGGCGTGCGCCGTCCGCCGCGGTCGGACCCGTGGCCCCAGAGCGGCCTGGAGATCTGCACGCCATAATGAAGGCCAACGAGAAGACCCGGGATGACGGCTGCGAGCATCAACTCGACCACCATGACGCGATTGAGCACCGAGGTGGTGAGCACCACGATCGACCCCAGCGAGGCCTGCACCAGCCCGAGCCGGATGATGGACAGCCACCCCAATCCGGCCGCGGAACGCGCGGTGGAACCAGCGATGGAGCCGGTATGCATTGTTGCTGACTGTCCGGTCATTGGTTTTCCCCTCCGCCCCTGGCCTCAAGGCCTGATCGCAAAAGCCGTAATCATCATTCCGCTGACGTAAAGCCCGACGCCGAGCGCCGAGTACCAGACCGCCCTGCCCTTCGGATCGGCGACCAGGCGCGGCAGGGCTAAAGCCTGGGCCAGCGCCAGCATGGCTACCGCGGCGGCGGACCAGGTGTGACTCCACAGCAGCAGCAAGCCTGCCACCACCACCTGCGGCGCAATCATCGACAGACCGGCAAACATGGCGGCGTTGCGGGCGCCCATCTGCACCGGCAGCGAGGCGATGCCCATGCGGGTGTCGCCTTCCATCGATTTGAAATCATTGAGAGTCATGATGCCGAGCGCGCCAAGCCCGTAGAGAAAGGCGATGATGAAAATCTCGCCGCTCGGCACTGTTCCGAGTGCGGCTGCAGCGGCGGTGATCCACGGCAGGGTCTCGTAGGAAAAACCGCAGGCCGCATTGCCCCACCAGCCGTTGCGCTTGAGCCGGAACGGCGGCGCCGAATAGGCCCAGGCGAGCGCCAGCCCGATGGCCGCGGCGACAAAGACAGTCATGCCAAGCATGGCGGCAACGACCATCGAGAGGATGGAATTGAAAATCGCCACGCCCAGGCCCCAGCGGCCGGGCATGCGGCCCGACGGGATCACGCGATCGGGCTCGTTGATGGCGTCGACATGGCGATCGAACCAGTCGTTGACCGCCTGGCTGGCGCCGCACAGCAGCGGTCCCGCCAGCAGAACGCCCAGCGCCACCGCGAACCAGCGGTCGGAGGTGATCTGTCCGGCGGAAACCGCACCGCAGGCAAAGGCCCACATCGGTGGAAACCAGGTGACCGGCTTGAGCAAGGCCAGCACCGCACCCGGTGTGGGCACCCTGGGAGAAGCGGGAGTTGTCTGGGCCATGGTCATGGCAAAAGTCTATGACCGGGAATGCCGACAGTCAATTCAAATTGACAGTGTAAATTGTTTTTTACAGTCGCTCTTCCGGGCAGGTCCGCCGGGTTCAGGCCCGGCCGGTGTAGTCCTCGAGACCATAGCGCTTGAGCTTGAGATAGAGGCTCTGGCGGGAGAGACCCAGGAGATCGGCAGCGGCGGCCCGGTTGTTCTCGGTCTGTGTCAGCGCTGCCTCGATGCAGAGCTTCTCGATGACATCGGCGGATTCGCGGATCAATTCCTTGAGCGGCACACGCCCGATCAGTTCGGAGAAATCGGAGGTGGGCCCATGCACGCCATTGGCCTTGGCGGCGGCGGGCATTTCCCGCGCGCCCTGCTCCGTGACGATGACGGAATAGAGCGGGTCTCCACCGGTGTCGATCCGGGTCGCCGAAAGCCGCACCGGCCGGCTGGCACCGAGATCGTCGCGCACGACGGTCAGGAACTGGCGCACCTCGCCCTCGTCGCGCAGGCGGTTGGACAGGACCTGCATGTCGACGCTCGAGGCGCCAAGCCAGTTGTTGACATTGCGCCCGACGGCAAGGCTGCGGCTGAGCAGGTGGACCATATCGAGAAAGCGGCCATTGACCGAGTGGATGGCGCCCTTGCCATCGATCACGATCTGCGCCTCCGGAACGGCTTCGGTCCAGCCCCACTTGTCCGCGGTGAGACTGCGGGTCGGGTGATCTTCCTCGACCTGGCCGGAAATGGACACGAGATAATTGATCTTGCCGTTTTCCCGGTAAGGACTGATCCGGAGTTCGATGGCGGCGCCGTCGGAAGCCGACGCGGCGGCAAGCGTCCGGCTCTGTCCCAGCGATCGCGATTCCGCCAGCGCCTCCACCAGGCGCTCACGACTGTCGCGCTGAACCAGGGAGACCAGCGTGTCGCCAACCATCTTGGCGAGAGCAACCCCGAAAATCGTGCCGGCCGCGGCATTGCCGTCGATGATCCGCCGGGTCTCGCCATCGACGACCAGCAGCGCCGCATCCATTCGTTGATAGATGACGCGGTAGCGCGCCTCGGATTCGCGCACTCGGCGGTATTCGCGCTCTAGCTCGAACTGTGCCTGGATCAGCTGTTGCTGAACTTCGGCGAATTTGCGCAGGTCGGTCCCACTGGCCACAAGATAGGGAAAGCCGTCGATGCGGCGCAGCACATACTCTATGGGCAGATCCGCCCCGCGCGGACCCGGATGGTTGACCTGATGCGCACGGCTGACGCCGGACTTGGCGCATTCATCGATCAGACTGCGGATCTTGTCGACGCTTTCGCCGGTCACCGTGTCGGTCCAAGCCCGACCCGGCCAATCCTCGACGCCGAAGCGCTGTATAGCCGCATCGAGATAGGCAACATCGATGATGGATCCAGAGGCATCGACCAGGAGGGTCACATCCCCACCCAGCGACGCCATGGTGAGCGACACTGACGGCGGGAGGTCCGCGAACGCTTGAAGGGTTTTTTCAAAGGTCCGGTGGAGTGTCCTGGATGTTTGTTGTTCCATTTTCCGATCAGGCACTTCGCAACGGTTCCAACAGGGACCCGTTTATTCCCGTCGCAATTTGCGCCGAAATGCGAGTTGCGCCAAGCCTCTCCGCTGTGTCTAACGCGATTTGGGCATTGCTGCAAATCTTTTCAACGCCCCGTTCTTCCAGCCACCGGGAGTGCTCCGCAGCCGCCGGACCGCCAGCGATTACACAGGTCCGTTCCCGATTTACGGACGTGTGAATTGCGTGCAGAACGGATTCAACCCGCTTTTTCAGTGTGCAGTCGAGCCACGCGATGCATACCAGCCGAAAGTCGCTGGTTGCGAGAAGGTGTGGCAGGTCCAACAGACGATCGGCAATCACCATGCTGGTTTCCCAGCCCCTCAGGCGGAAGCGTTCTTCCATGAGATTGACGGCAAAGAGATGCATCTCGCCGCGCGGCACAATGAACAGCATCGAGCGTTCGCGCGCACACGGTTCGAAACACCGGTTTTCCTGGCTCAAGCTTGCCAGAACCCGTTGCAGCCGAGAGGTCGCAATCGCGACCGTGGCAAATCCCAGGCTGTCGCAGGACCATTCCTCGCCCAGCCGGACCACGCAGGCCTCGATCAGGTCCAGCATCTCCGACGGGCCGAGCGACCGCGCCCGCATGAAGCCGACGAAATCAAAATCGCCATCGGAAAGAGCCTTGGCGTAGACCTTGTCGAGAATGGTGATGAAGCGCTTCACGCCGTCCATTGTCGAGGCGCCTGGCTGGACCTGGCCGGAAGGCTCGTGGCTGGCCAGGTCGTGGCTTGCCTGGTCGTGGCTCGAAGCTCTCGTCATGGTGACACTCGCACCCGGGCACTGCTGACCGGCTTTTTTGGTGGCGGTTTGCGGCCGGCTTTCCGCCAGGCAGTCTGCCGAGCTCGCCGCCTGTAGGTTCCCCCCGAAACAGGTCCTGACGACAACCTGCTCGATCATTTCGTGAAGGTCGCCATTGCCGGGCTGCCGGCGTTGCAACCGGTCTTGCCGACTGCTGCTGGCGATGGCACCGCGTAATTCCGGATCCGTTCTCATAACCCCGAAACCTTTCCGTCCGCTCCCATTCGCGGCACCCACGCGGGCTGTCAAAAAGGCCGGATTGCTAAGGACGGATCGCCGTCAAGGCGGCTTGCCTCCAAACCAGACCAACCAGCCTCTCCACCATGGAGCCTCTCCCGCCGTGGCAGGTAAGAGAATGGAACGAATTAATCCATTTGTAAACTAGATATGACGTCAATTAAAATTGACACTTTCGAAATCTGTGACTAACCTCCTCACATCGGGGTCTCGAGTGGAGAGGGATAGAGCCAGATGAATACCCATGTTTCGCTCAGCGAAAATACGGTCGGTCTCTACTCGGTTGAGGAGCGCATCCGGCGCGACCAATCGGTCTGGACCCTGGTGCAGGGCATTCTCGCGCCGATCCAGTTCCTCGTCTTTGCGATTTCCGTCGGCCTTATTGCGCATTGGTGGCTGACCGGCTCGTGGCTCATGGCCGCGCATGTCTCGATCGTTCTCAAGACCATGACGCTCTATGCCATCATGATCACCGGCTCGATCTGGGAGAAGGAGGTGTTCGGCGCCTATCTCTTCGCCCGCCCCTTCTTCTGGGAAGACATGGTCTCGATGCTGGTTCTGGCCCTGCACACCGCCTATCTGGCGGCGCTGTTCGGCGGCCTGCTGCCGGACGGCCAGCTGATGGCGCTGGCCGCCGCCGCCTATGTTTCCTACGTTATCAATGCCGGACAATTCCTCTGGAAGTTCCGTCTGGCGCGCCTTGATGCCTCATCCAATCCAAAGATCGGGGCTCCGGCATGACCACCGTTTTTGACGCCAGCACTGCCTGCACCGAAACGGCCGCCAAGCCGGCGCGCGATGTGCTCAAGCAGCGTGGCCAGCACGAGGTGTTCTGCGGCCTGACCTCGATCATGTGGCTGCACCGCAAGATGCAGGACGCATTTTTCCTGATCGTCGGCTCGCGCACCTGCGCCCACCTCATGCAATCGGCCGCCGGGGTGATGATCTTTGCCGAACCGCGGTTCGCCACCGCCATCATCGACGAGCGCGATCTTGCCGGCATGGCCGACATGAATGACGAGCTCGACAAGGTTGTGACGCGGCTTCTGGCCCGCCGTCCCGAAATCAAGCTTCTGGTTCTGGTCGGCTCGTGCCCGTCGGAAGTCATTAAGCTCGACCTGCCGCGCGCGGCCAGCCGATTGAATGGCGAACACTCACCCGCCTGCCGGGTTATGGCCTATTCCGGATCGGGCATCGAGACCACGTTTACCCAGGGCGAGGACAATTTCCTCGCAGCCCTGGTTCCGGACATGCCCGCGGAAGCAACCGATGCGCCAGCGTCTCTCATTGTAGTGGGCGCGCTTGGCGATGTGGTCGAAGACCAGATGATGCGGGTGTTCGACGGACTTGGAGTCGGCCCGGTCCGGTTCCTGCCCTCGCGCTCCTCGACCACGCTGCCGCCGGTCGGCCCCAACACACTTTTCATCCTGGCCCAGCCCTGGGTCGGTGCCTGCGCCCAGGCGCTCGAACGCCGCGGGGCAAGGCGGATCTCCGCCCCGTTCCCGCTCGGCGAGGAAGGCTCGACCGCCTGGTACCGCGCCATTGCCGATTCCTTTGGTGTGCCGGAAGCCAAATTCGACGCGATCACCGCACCGGGCCGCGAGCGCGCCCGCCGCGCAGTCGCCCGCTACAGGCCCGTGCTCCAGGGCAAGTCGGTGTTCCTGTTCCCCGATTCGCAGCTCGAGCCGTCGCTGGCGCGTTTCCTGTCACGCGAAATGGAAACTTCGATCGTCGAGGTCGGAACGCCTTACCTCAACCGCGACGTGGTTGGCCCCGAACTGGCATTGCTGCCGGAGACGGTGCGGATAAGCGAAGGCCAGGATGTCGAGCGGCAGATCGACCGGGTGCACAGCGACAATCCGGATCTGATCATCTGCGGCATGGGGCTTGGCAATCCGTTCGAGGCCGAGGGCCGGTCGACCAAGTGGTCGATCGAGTTCGTCTTCACCCCGCTGCAGGGCTACGAGCAGGCCGGCGACCTGGCCGAGCTGATCGCCCGGCCGCTGATGCGCCGCGCGCTTCTGAGAGTGGGGAGCTGAGCCATGGAACTGACCGTCTGGACCTATGAAGGCCCTCCCCATGTCGGTGCCATGCGCGTTGCCAACTCGATGCGCGACGTCCACTTCGTGCTGCACGCGCCGCAGGGCGACACCTATGCCGACCTCTTGTTCACCATGATCGAGCGCAACAGGAAGCGCCCGCCGGTGACCTACACCACGTTCCAGGCGCGCGACCTGTCCGGCGACACAGCCGAAATCTTCAAAACCGCCGCACGCGACGCAGTTGCGCGGTTCAAGCCTCAAGCGCTCCTGGTCGGAGCATCCTGCACGGCGGAGCTGATCCAGGACGATCCCGGCGGACTGGCCAGGACGCTTGGCCTCGACGTTCCGGTGGTGCCGCTGGAAATGCCCTCCTACCAGAAGAAGGAAAACTGGGGGGCTGCCGAGACCTTCTACCGGCTGGTCCGGGCCTTCGCCGGCGGCGCAGGCAAGCCTGAGACCGCTCCAGAGCGGACAAGCTGCAACATTCTGGGCCCGACCTCGCTCGGCTTCCGCAACCGTGACGACATCGTCGAAGTGGTCCGTCTGGTCGAATCGCTGGGGGTTCGGGTCAACACCGTGGCGCCGCTGGGTGCATCACCTGCCGATCTCGCCCGGATCCCGCAGGCTCATTTCAACATCGTGCTGTATCCGGAAATCGCCGACACGACGGCCCGGTGGCTCAAGCGCCAGTTCGGACAGGAGATGGTGACGACGGTACCGATCGGAGTCGGTGCCACGCGGGACTTTGTCACCGAAGTGGCGAAGGTGGCGGGCGTTTCGGTGCCGTCCGAGCTGTTCGAGACCGGAGCGGAACGGCTGTCCTGGTACTCGGCCTCGATCGATTCCAACTATCTCACCGGCAAGCGGGTGTTCGTCTTCGGCGACGCCACCCATGCGATTGCAGCTGCACGGATCGCCTCCGAGGAGCTCGGCTTCAAGGTCTGCGGACTGGGCACCTATTCGCGCGAGTTTGCCCGCGACGTGCGCGAGGCTGCGGCGAAATACGGCGTCGAGCCGCTGATTTCGGACAATCATCTCGATGTCGAGGACGCCATCATTGCCGCGCAGCCGGAACTGGTTCTGGGAACCCAGATGGAGCGCCACGCCGCCAAGCGGCTCAGACTGCCCTGCGCGGTGATCTCGAGCCCGGTGCATGTGCAGGATTTCCCGGCACGCTACTCGCCGCAGATGGGCTTTGAAGGCGCCAACGTGATCTTCGACAGCTGGGTGCACCCGCTGATGATGGGGCTTGAAGAACATCTGCTGCAGATGTTCCGCGGCGATTTCGAATTCCATGACGAGGCCGGCTCTTCGCACCTGAGCCACGGTGGGCCTGCCGCCGCTCACCAGCCGGAAACCCGGACAGAGCAATCCGTTGCTGCCGCCGAGGCCCCTGCCCCGGACGCCGCCCAGGCCACCGGGCCTGCCGCCAATGATGACCGTCCGGCCTGGACCAGCGATGCCGAGCGCGAACTGCGCAAGATCCCCTTCTTCGTCCGCGGAAAGGCGCGGCGCAACACTGAATCCTATGCGGCCGAAAACGGGCTCAATCCGATCACCATAGAGACATTGTACGATGCAAAAGCACACTTCGGGCGTTAATTCCGCCCCGGTCAATGTGGTCCTGATCACGCTCGACAATCACATGTCGGCAGCGGTGGATGATGCGCGGCGGATGCTGGCGGACGAACTGCCCAATCTGCACCTGAGCGTGCACGCGGCGACCGACTGGAACGACAATCCGGACAAGTTGCAGGCCTGCAAGGACGACATCGCCAAGGGTCACATCATCGTTGCCTCGATGCTGTTCATCGAGGAACACGTCAAGGCCATCGGGCCGTCGCTTGCCGCCCGGCGCGATCATTGCGACGCCATGATGTGCTGCATGTCGACTGGCGAGATCATGAAGAACACGTCGATGGGCCGGTTCAAGATGGACGGCGAGCAGAAGGGTCCGCTTGCGCTCTTGAAGAAACTGCGCGGCGACCGCTCCAAGGACAAGAAGGACACCGGCCGGACCGCCGGCGAGCGGCAGATGGCGATGCTGAAACGGCTGCCGAAGCTGCTTAGGTTCATCCCGGGCACAGCGCAGGACGTTCGCACCTATTTCCTCGCCATGCAGTACCGGATCGCCGCCTCCGACGCCAACATCGCCAACCTGGTGCGGCTGCTGGTCGACAAGTACGCCGATGGCGAGCGCCGTGCGCTGCGCGGCACGGTCACCGCCCAGGCGCCGGTCGAGTATCCCGAACAGGGCGTCTATCACCCCGACATCAAGGGCCGGGTCAGCGGCGACATCAGGGCACTGCCGCTCAGGCGCGATGCGAAGGGCACGGTCGGGCTGCTGCTGCTGCGGTCCTACATCCTGTCGGGCGACACCGGCCATTACAACGGCGTGATCCGCGCGCTCGAGCGCCGCGGCTTCAACGTGGTGCCGGTGTTCTCGTCGGGTCTCGACATGCGCGGACCGGTCGAGGCGTTCCTGTCGGACGGCAAGACCGGGGTCCGGATCGACGCGATGCTGTCGCTGACCGGCTTTTCACTGGTCGGCGGCCCGGCCTATTCCGATGCCGCCGCTGCCGCGGAAACGCTGGCGAGGCTCGACGTTCCGTACGTCGCGGCGCATGTGACGGAATTCCAGTCTATCGAGCGCTGGGAAGCATCCGACCGCGGCCTGATGCCGATCGAAACTACCATCATGGTGGCGATCCCGGAACTCGACGGCGCCACCGGCACGATGGTGTTCGGTGGCCGCACCGAGAATGCCGCCGGCACCCAGCCTTGCGTCTGCGCACGCAATCTCGGCACCTGCCCCAAGGGCCGGTCCTGCATGAGCGCGCACCCGGAGCGGGTCGAGGTTCTGGCCGGACGGATCGAGAAGCTGGTGGCGCTGCGCCAGAGCGAGCGCGCCAGCCGGAAGATCGCGCTGACCATCTTCAACTTCCCGCCCAACGCCGGCAACATGGGCACGGCAGCCTTCCTGTCGGTGTTTGAATCGCTGCATGCCACCATGCTCAGGATGAAGGACGAGGGATACACGATCGAGGTCCCCGCCGACGCCGAAGAGCTGCGCGACATGGTGCTTCACGGCAATGCCGCGCAATATGGCGCGCTCGCCAATGTACATGCGCTGGTCAGCGCCGACGACCATGTCCGCAACGAGAAGCATCTCGACGAGATCGAGGCGCAATGGGGCCCGGCACCGGGCCGGATCTTCACCAACGGCCAGTCGATCTTCGTGCTCGGCCGGCAGTTCGGCAATGTGCTGGTCGCGGTTCAGCCGGGGTTCGGCTACGAGGGCGACCCGATGCGGCTGCTGTTCGAGAAGGGCTTTGCCCCGACCCATGCGTTTGCCGCCTTCTACACCTATCTCAAGCGCCATTTCCGGGCCGATGCGGTCTTGCATTTCGGCACCCACGGGGCACTCGAATTCATGCCCGGCAAGCAATCGGGTATGTCGGGCAAATGCTGGCCCGACCGGCTGATCGGGGATCTGCCGAATTTCTACCTCTATGCCGCCAACAACCCTTCGGAAGGCACGATCGCCAAGCGCCGGTCGGCGGCAACGCTGGTCTCCTACCTGACCCCGCCGGTCACCAATGCCGGGCTGTACAAGGGGCTGAGCGAGCTCAAGGCCTCGCTCGACCGGCTGCGCAATCTCGATGCAAGCCAGACCAGCGAACGCCAGGAGGCATTCGAGCTGATCCAGATCCAGGCCGAGCAGCTCGAACTCAACCGTACGGTTCCGGCCCACGATCCGGATCTCTATGTGGCGCGGCTGACCGCGGCCATGCTCGAACTCGAATATGCCCTTATCCCCCACGGTCTGCATGTGGCAGGCCGCGCCATGAGCAGGGATGAACGCCGCGAGATGCTGGCCCAGATCGCGGAGGCCGACCAGGCGCAATCGCCGGCACCGGAGGTTATCGAGGCGATTGCGGATTTCGACGCGGCCTCAATCGATGCTGCCCGCAACCGCGAAGACGACGGAGCGAACGCGCTGCTCGACAGGCTGGTGCGGGCCAATGCCAATCTTGCCCACAACCGTGAACTCGACGGGCTGATTACCGCACTCGACGGGCGGTTCGTGGCGCCCTCGCCCAGCGGCGATCTTCTCCGGACGCCCGACATGCTGCCTACCGGGCGCAACATTCACGGTTTCGACCCGTTCGGCATCCCGAGCGCCTATGCCGTCAAGGACGGCGCACGGCAGGCTGCCAAGGTGCTCGAGCGCTATTTCGAAACCGACGGCGCGCTGCCCGAGACCATCGCCATCGTGCTGTGGGGCACCGACAATCTGAAGACCGAGGGCAGCCCGTTGGCCCAGGCCCTGGCGCTGATGGGCGCACGGCCGCGGCTTGACGCCTACAACCGGGTCTGCGGCGCCGAACTGATCCCGCTCGACGAGCTCAAGCGCCCCCGCATCGACGCGGTGATGACCCTTTCGGGGATCTTCCGGGACCTGCTGCCGCTGCAGGCTTCGATGCTGGCCGAGGCTTCCTATCTCGCGGCAATCGCCGACGAGCCGGAAGAGATGAACTTCGTGCGCAAGCATGCGCTGGCCTATGCGGCCGAACATGGCTGCGAGCTTGAGCAGGCCGCCTACCGGGTGTTTTCCAATGCCGACGGCGCCTATGGCGCGAATGTCAATTTCCTCATCGGCTCCAGCGCCTGGACCGACGACCAGGAAATCGCCGACACCTACACAAGCCGCAAGGGATTTGCGATCGACCGCAAGGGCAAGTCCTCGGCGCAGGTCGAGCTGCTCAACGACGTCTTCGCCAGGGTCGACATGGCTTACCAGAACCTCGATTCGGTCGAACTGGGCGTGACGACGATAGATCATTACTTCGACACGCTGGGCGGCATTTCGAAAGCCGTCTCGCTGGCCCAGAACGGCAAGCAACTGCCGGTGTTCATCTCCGACCAGACCCAGGGCGAAGGCAAGGTCCGGACACTTGGTGAACAGGTGGCGCTGGAGACCCGCACCCGTTCGCTCAACCCGAAATGGTTCGAGGGCATGCTCGCCCATGGCTACGAGGGCGTGCGCCAGATCGAGGCGCAGATTTCCAACACCGTCGGCTGGTCGGCGACCACCGGCGATGTCCAGCCCTGGGTGTACCAGAAGCTGAGCGAGACTTTCATTCTCGATGAGGCGATGCGCCGGAGGCTTTCTCAGATGAACCCCGCTTCGTCGCTGCGCATGGTCAACCGCCTGATCGAGGCCAAAGACAGAAACTTTTGGACACCGGACGACGAAACCTGGGCCGCGCTCTGCGCTGCGGGCGAGGAAATGGAAGATCGTGCCGAAGGCTTGTCCGTGGAGGCTGCCGAATGAACCTTTTCACCCACCCCCGCACGATCATGGACGAAGCCAGGACCGCCAGGCTCAAGCAGGCCGCCGGCCTCGACGGCAATGGCGACGGCGACGGCAGCGTCCAGGTCCACCTGGAAACCGAAATGGACGCCGGCAAGGCCAAGGTCTTCGCCATCTACGGCAAGGGCGGCATCGGCAAGTCGACCACATCGTCGAACCTTTCGGTGGCATTCTCGATGCTCGGCAAGCGGGTGCTGCAGATCGGCTGCGATCCCAAGCATGATTCAACCTTCACGCTGACCAAGAGCCTGATCCCGACGGTGATCGATGTGCTCGAGGGCGTCGATTTCCATCCCGAGGAACTCAGGACCGAGGACTTCGTGTTCGAGGGCTTTAACGGCGTGCAGTGCGTCGAGGCAGGCGGGCCGCCCGCGGGCACCGGCTGCGGCGGCTACGTTGTCGGGCAGACGGTGAAGCTCTTGAAGGAGCATCACCTGCTCGAGGATACCGACGTGGTGATCTTCGACGTGCTGGGCGACGTGGTGTGCGGCGGCTTCGCCTCGCCGCTGCAGCACGCCGAACGCGCCGTGGTGGTGGCCGCCAACGACTTCGATTCCATCTTCGCCATGAACCGCATCGTCGCCGCGATCAAGGCCAAGTCGAAGAACTACGACGTGCGGCTCGGCGGTGTCATCGCCAACCGCTCGCGCGAGACCGATCAGATCGACCGCTACAACGAGGCGATCGGCCTTAAGCGGCTGGCCCATATCGTCGATTCCGACGCTGTGCGCCGCAGCCGGCTGAAAAAATGCACCCTGTTCGAAATGGGCGACCATCCGGAGATCGTGTCGATCCAGCAGGAATACATGAAGCTGGCCGAGCAATTGTGGGCCGGAACGGAAGAGCTCTCCGCCAACCCGATGAAGGACCGGGAGATCTTCGATTTCCTCGGTTTCGAGTGAGACAGGACCATGGAGAACGCCGCCTACATCAAGCGCCGGGATGAGATCCAGACCTATTTCGACCGCACCGCGCTCGACGCCTGGAAACGGCTGGTCTCGACCGAAAAGGTGTCGGGCGTCCGCGCCACGGTGCGCGCGGGACGCGACGCCATGCGTCAGGCGATCCTCGACCGGTTTGGCGAAGACCTGAGCGGCTGGCGCATTCTCGATGCCGGCTGTGGCGCCGGGCCGCTGGCGATCGAACTGGCTCATCGCGGCGCGGATGTACTGGGCGTCGACCTGTCGCCGCAGATGATCGCACACGCCAACGACGCCTTGCCCGCCATCCGCAACGGCGGCTCGGTGCGCCTGGTCGCCGGCGACATGCTGGCCACACAGAACGGAACCTTCGATGCGGTG
Source organism: Hoeflea sp. (assembly GCA_020637795.1). Classification (GTDB taxonomy): domain Bacteria; phylum Pseudomonadota; class Alphaproteobacteria; order Rhizobiales; family Rhizobiaceae; genus Hoeflea. The sequence goes on from JACKJT010000001.1 coordinate 526,830, forward strand.
GTGTCGATGGATGCGCTCATTCACTACAGCGGCGATGAAGCCGCGGCAGCGATCGCCGGGCTGGCGCAACGAACCCGCCGCAAGCTGGTCTTCACGCTCGCCCCGCGCACCGGGCTTCTTGCCGCGATGCACAAGCTGGGCGGGCTGTTTCCGCGCAGCGACCGCTCACCGTCGATTCATCCGGTGGTGATCGAGCGGATGATGAGCCGGATGCTTGAACGCGGCGACATGCAGGACTGGAGCCGCGGCCAGACCACCCGGATTTCAAGCGGATTCTACATTTCCGAGGCACAGGAGCTCGTCCGGTCATGAGCCTCGTCGCCAAAGCCAATCGCAAGATGCTCGACAAGTGGAAGTCGCTCGGCCCGCGCTACCTGCCGTTTGCAGATGCGGCGACCGAGGACCTTCCGCTCGGACGGCTGATGCGGCTGTCGATGTTCCAGTGGTCGATCGGCATGGCTGCGGTGCTGCTCACGGGCACGCTCAACCGGGTGATGATCGTTGAGCTCGGCGTGCCGACCTCTCTGGTGGCGCTGATGGTGGCGATCCCGGTCTTGGCCGCGCCCTTCCGGGCGTTGATCGGCCACCGTTCCGACACCTACAAGTCGGCGCTCGGCGTGCGCCGGGTGCCCTATATCTGGCTTGGCACCATCCTTCAGTTCGGCGGTCTGGCGATCATGCCGTTCGCGCTTCTGTTGCTACAATCGCAGACCACCGGGCCGGAATGGGCCGGACCCGCCGGCGCGCTGCTTGCGTTCCTGTTCACCGGCATCGGCATGCACATGGCACAAACCGCAGGCCTGGCGCTGGCCACCGATCTGTCCGCCGAGGACAACCGGCCGCGGGTGGTGGCGCTGATGTATGTGATGCTGCTCGTGGGCATGCTGATCGCCTCGATCGTGTTCGCCATTCTCTTGCGCAACTATTCGCCGCTGATCCTGATCAAGGTGGTCCAGGGGGCTGCGGTCGTCACCGTCGTGCTCAACATCATCTGCCTGTGGAAGCAGGAGCCACGCAATCCGGTGGCGACACGACACAACCGCGAGACGCCGCGATTCAGCGAGGCCTTTGCCGCCTACCGCAAGGAAAAAGGAACCATTCGCCTGCTCGTGGCGGTAGCGCTCGGCTCGGCCGCGTTCTCGATGCAGGACGTGCTGCTTGAACCCTATGGCGGCGAGGTATTGAAGCTTTCTGTCAGCCAGACGACGCTGCTGACGGCGATCTGGGCTTCGGGCACGCTGCTCGGCTTTGCCCATGCCGGCCGCGCCCTGCAACAGGGCGCCAACATGTACCGGCTGGCCGCGCTCGGGCTGGTCTCGGGCATTGTCGGGTTTTCGGCGATCATCTTTGCCGAGCCACTCGATGCGGCCAACCTGTTCCGCACCGGTGCCGGGATCATCGGCTTCGGCGGCGGACTGTTTGCCGTCTGCACCATGCTGGCGGCGATGGATATCGCGGAGAAATCCGACAACGGGCTCGCCATCGGCGCCTGGGGCGCAGTCCAGGCGACCGCCATCGGGCTCGGGCTTGCCGCCGGCGGCCTGATCCGCGACGGGGTCAACAGTCTGGTGGCCGGGGCCGAGCCCGGCGCAGCACTCAGCGCACCGGCGGCCGGATACAGCGTCGTCTATCACCTTGAAATCGGGCTGCTGTTTGCGGCGCTCGCGGCCCTGGGGCCGCTCGCCGCCCGCCGCTCAATCCCCAATCAAACCCGGAGCCCGCGCTTCGGACTGGCAGACTTGCCCGGCTGAGTTGCCGCGCGCTTGAAGGAGAGAAGTCATGGAAACCGGAGCCATCACAGCCTACATCGATGTCGCCCAGGTGACGCTCTATGCGTTCTGGGTGTTTTTCGCGCTGCTGCTTTTCTACATCCGCATGGAAGACCGGCGGGAAGGCTATCCGCTGGAAGCCGATCAGTCCGGCGCCTTCAACCGGGATGACTGGCTGTTCGTGCCGCCGGCGAAAACCTTCCGGTTGCCGCATGGCCATGGCGAGGTATCCGTCCCCAATGACAAGCGGGACAATACCGACCGCCCCGTGCCGGGCGTCAAGATCGCCAATTTCTCCGGCGCTCCCTATCTGCCCACCGGCGACAACCCGATGCTCGATTCGATCGGCCCCGGCTCCTGGGCGGAGCGCGCCGACACGCCGGACCTCAGCCATGACGGCAACGCCAAGATCGTGCCGCTGAGAGCAGCGAGTGATTTTGCTGTCGCCGAGGGAGAGATCAACCCGGTCGGCCTGCGCGTGGTGGGCTGCGACCTCGTCGTCGCCGGCACAATCAGCGATGTCTGGGTGGATCGCTCGGAGCAGATGCTGCGCTATCTCGAGGCCACGACGGAAGTGGGCGATGCGCCGCGGCAGATCCTGGTGCCGATCAATTTCGGCGTCTTCCGCAAGACCCGCGACGGCGAACGGATCTTCTACGTCCATGCCCTGCGCGGCGAGCAGTTCGCCTTCGTCCCCGGCACCCAGCAAACCGACAGCGTGACCTTCCTCGAGGAGGACCGGATCACCGCCTATTTCGGGTCCGGCCTGCTCTATGCCGACCCGAGCCGCCAGGAGCCGATGGCATGAGCGAGACCGGCGGACCAGAACACGACTATGAACCGGTGCCCGGCCTTCCGGCCAGGCTTCCCGAAGGCGAGGTCATCCTGTGGCAGGGCGCGCCATCCTCGGCGAAGGTCTCGCGGCAGGTGATGAAGACCCGCTGGATCGCGGGCTATTTCGCGGTCCTGGTGGCCTGGAACGTCACCGCCGGCATCTATGACGGCCGGCTTCCGAGCGAGATCCTGTTCTCGTCGGGCGCGCTCGCCATCCTGTCGACCATCGCGATCGGGCTTTTGGAGGCGTTTGCCTGGGGCGTGCAGAAAACCACGCTCTACACGATCACCAACAAGCGCGTTGTCATGCGCATCGGCGTGGCCTTGTCGGCCACGTTCAACCTGCCGTTCACGCGGATCGTCTCGGCTGACATGCGCGAAGGCCCGGACGGCTCCGGCGACATCGCGCTGACGCTGAAACCGGGCGACCGGCTGTCCTGGCTGGTGTTCTGGCCGCATGTGCGGGGATTCAGCAAGGGCGCGCTGATGCCCCAGATGATCTGTCTGAAAGACGTGGCGATCGCAGGCAACGTGCTCTCGGCCGCCCTTTCGGGCAGCCGGGTCGCCGGCGACGCAGCACCCCATCGCTCCGCCGCCCCCCATCAGACCGGCCGGACCCCCGGCCGTCGTCTCATCGAAGCAGCGGAGTAAGACCATGAACGCGTTGAGCCCACACTATCCCGAGGCCAACCGCGGACCGCAATCGCCGAGCCGCAAGGCACGCCGGTTTCCGCGGTTTCCGCTGGTGCTTGGCCTGGGACTGCTCGGGTTCTCGATCGCCGCGACGCTCTTCGGGATGAAGACCGGCATGGGGACCGTGCTCAACGTCTATGGCCAGCCCCAGGCGATCCGCGACATCCGGATCGTCGGCGCCCACGACACGGAGATCACGATCTACGATGCCCAGACGGGCGAAGCAATCACCACCCTTGCGCCGGAACAGGGTGGATTTGTGCGGGGTTCGCTGCGCGCGCTGTCCCGCATCCGGCTGATGGCCGAAACGCCTGAAGGCCTGCCTTACCGGCTGATCAGATGGGAGAACGGCTCGGTGTCGCTCTCCGATACCGCCACCGGCGAACGGCTTTATCTCAATGCCTTCGGGCCCGATAACGCCGCCGCTTATGCTGAACTGCTAGCTTCGAGAGGGAATGAGAAGCCATGAGCAAGACACCGCTGATAGGACGGCGCAGGGAAGAGGTTCCTTGTACCGTCGAGATAAACAACACGTTTGAGGAACTGGGCGCCCATTTGCGCTTCGACAACGGGGTGGTGGTCCATCCCGGCGACGAGGTGATGGTGCACGGCTCGCCCGTCGAAGTGCCCTACGGCCACCGCGAGGTCTTCCGCCGCACCGCGACGATCACGCGCGCAAGCATGCTCGAGCGCACCTGGACGCGCGCCACCGGCGATTTCGAGTTCATGGAACTGTGCGAATTCAGCTTTTCAGAGAGGGCACGGGCATGAACAAGCACGTCGAACCCGATCTCGCAAGATCGAACGCCGCCGCCGGGGATCGTCCCGACATCAACGACACCACCAAGACCGCGGTCGAATCGACCATGCTCAATCCGCGGTTCTACACCACCGATTTCGACGAGATGGACCGTCTCGACGTATCGGGCGTGCGGGAGGAATGGGATGAACTGATCGCCGAAATGCGCTCGGACCCGAACAAGGGTCATTTCAAGCGCAATGCCGACTGGGACCAGATCGACATCGACGCCCTGCCCGACGAGCTGCGCCGGGAATTCATCGACTTCCTGGTGTCCTCGCTGACGGCCGAGTTTTCCGGCTGCGTGCTCTACAAGGAAATGAAGCGCCGCGGCACCAACAAGGAAATCTGCGAGCTGTTCGGGCTGATGAGCCGGGATGAAAGCCGCCATGCCGGTTTCATCAACGATGCGCTGAAGGAATTCAACATCGGCGTCAACATGGGCTTCCTGGCCAAGGCGAAGAAGTACACCTACTTCCGGCCGAAATTCATCTATTACGCCACCTACCTGTCGGAAAAGATCGGCTATGCGCGCTACATCACCATCTTCCGGCACCTTCAGAAAAACCCGGACAAGCGCTTCCACCCGATCTTCAAGTGGTTCGAGGAATGGTGCAATGACGAGTTCCGGCACGGCGAAGCGTTTTCGCTGATCATGCGGTCGGACCCGAAGCTGATCTCGGGCGGCAACACCTACTGGATCAAGTTCTTCCTGCTGGCGGTGTTTGCCACCATGTATGTCCGCGATCACGCCCGTCCGGCGTTTCACAAGGCGCTCGACATCGGCATCGAGGACTACGACATGCGCGTGTTCCGGCTGACCAGCGAGATCACCAAGCAGGTGTTCCCGATCACGCTCGATCTCGACCATCCGGGCTTCATTGCAAGCCTGCGCAAGCTCAACCGGATCAACGACGCCGTCAACGCGGCAGAGGAACGCGGCGGCATCTCGGGCAAGGTCGCCAAGGCCTGGCACATGGGACGCGCCGGGCTTGCCTTCGCGCGGCTCTACATGATCCCGACCAAGACCAACCGGGTGCCGGAAAAAAGCCGGCTGCAGCCGGTCTGGTAGGGAGACAGCGCGATGATTTTCCTGTCCGCAGTGCTGATCGCAAGCCTCGCCTGGTGGATCGCCACCGGGCTGGTGCTTGGGCTGGCGCGGGCAGGAGGACTCCGCTTCAAGACCGTGATGGCGCTTGCATCAGGCGTTGCCCTCCTGGGCATGGGCGGCATGATCGCCACCGAAGACAGTTCCACGCCGGCCTCGGCCTACCTCGCCTTCTTTTCGGCGCTGGCGCTGTGGGCCTGGCATGAAACAACCTTCCTGATAGGCCTCGTCACCGGCCCCCGGCGCGTTGCCGCCGGAGAAGCGCCGCGCGAGAAGACCCGGTTCCGGGCGGCATTTCTCACCGTGCGCGATCACGAGATCGCCCTTTTCGCCACCGTGCTTGCCCTGTTGTGGCTGATGAGCGATGCGGCGAACACGACCGGGCTTTTGACCTTCTGCCTGCTGTGGGTGATGCGCATCTCGACCAAGCTCAACATTTATCTCGGCGCGCGTCATGCCATCAGCGACATGCTGCCAGACCGGCTGTCCTACCTGAAAAGCTATTTCCGCACGGACCGGACCAGCGGCTGGTTCTACGTGTCGCTGTGCGGCAGCGGGGTGTTGCTGGCCTGGCTGGTGGCGGCGGCTGCAACGGCCGTCAGCGATCATGCGGCGGTCAAATGGACGCTGCTTGCCTCGTTCGCGGCGCTGGCGCTGATCGAACACCTGTTCCTTGTCTTGCCGGTCCGCGACTCGGCCCTCTGGGGCTGGGCGATGGAAAAGGCAGGCAAGGCCACACCCGAGAAGAACCGGGACCACCCGGCCATCATTCACACCACACCGGAATCGGAAACTTCCCGCGCAGCCGTGCGGGCCTGAGCTCAGGGGGATCACCCAGATGGACTTCAACCGCTATTTCACTTCACAGCTCGACACGCTGCACAAGGCGGGAAACTACCGTGTGTTTGCGGAACTCGAGCGGCATGCAGGCGGTTTTCCCCGTGCAACGAGGCATCGTGCCGATGGCTCAACACATGACGTCACCGTCTGGTGCTCCAATGACTATCTCGGCATGGGCCAAAACCCCAAGGTGATCGCGGCGATGCATGCGGCGGTCGACCAGTGCGGCGCCGGCGCGGGTGGCACCCGCAACATCTCGGGCACCAACCACGCCCATGTGCTGCTCGAGCGCGAACTCGCCGACCTGCACGGCAAGGAAGCGGCGCTGATCTTCTCCTCGGGATACGTCTCGAACTGGGCGTCGCTCGGGACCCTGGGCGCGAACATCCCCGGCCTGATCATCTATTCCGATGCGCTCAACCACGCCTCGATGATCGAGGGGATCAGGCACAGCCGGGCGCAAAAGCGCCTCTGGCGGCACAATGATCCGAAACATCTTGCCGAACTCATGGCGGCGGACGATCCGGCGGCGCCGAAGCTGGTGGCTTTCGAGAGCGTCTACTCGATGGATGGCGACATCGCCCCGATCGCCGAGATCCTGGATGTGGCCGAGCGATTCGGGGCCATGACCTATCTCGACGAGGTGCACGCGGTCGGAATGTACGGCCCGCGCGGCGGCGGCGTTGCCGAACGCGACGGGCTGATGGACCGGGTGACGATCATCGAGGGCACGCTCGGCAAGGCCTTCGGGGTCATGGGCGGCTACATTACCGGCTCCACGGCGGTCTGCGATTTCATCCGCAGCTTCTCGTCAGGCTTCATCTTCACCACCGCCATTCCGCCGGCGCTGGCAGCCGGCGCCACAGCCTCGATCCAGCATCTCAAGGTCAGCGAGCTCGAGCGGGCAGCACACCGCAACAATGTCGCCAAATTCCGGGCTTTGCTCGATGCCAAGGGGATTCCGCACATGCAGAACCCGAGCCACATCGTGCCGGTGATGGTGGGCGACGCGAAGAAATGCAAGTGGATCTCCGACATCCTGCTCGACACCTACGGCGTCTATGTCCAGCCGATCAACTATCCGACCGTGCCGGTGGGCACGGAACGGCTGAGATTCACGCCGACGCCGATGCACAGTGACGGGGATCTGAGGCATCTGGTGGAGTCGCTGTGCGATCTGTGGTCGCAATGCGCGCTGTCGCGGGCGGTAGCCTGACCCCGATCGGATGACCTGGCGCATCAGCGCCCGGATCAGGCGGCGTCAGCGATAGGGAACGGAGAGTGACCGGTGACGGTTGTAACATTTTCGCTGTTCGGCTTTGCCACCCCCAGGCAGCGTCTCTGGGCGTTTTCGCAGATGGGGCTGGCAAAACCCTCGTTGCGGAAGATCCCCGATCTTGGCTTCTTCAAGCTGATGGGCACCGGGTCGGGCGCAGGCTTTTCAACGCGGCCGAATTTCGGCGTCTACACGCTGCTGGCCGAATGGCCGTCGATGACGGTAGCGCGGGCGCGGATCGCCTCGTCGGCGGCGCTTGAAGGCCACCGCCGCACCGCTGACAGGATGGCGACGCTCTATCTCGAGCCTGTCTGCAGCCGCGGCCGGTGGGACGGTCACCGCTTCGAGGTCGCCGCCGATGCGCCGGAACAACGGTTGCCCGTGGTGGCGCTGACACGCGCCTCGATCCGGCCGTCGAAGCTGTTTCGCTTCTGGTCCCGCGTGCCCGCGATCTCCGATACGGTGGAGCGCGAGGACATGCGGCGTTTCATGATCGGCACTGGCGAAATTCCCTGGCTGCACCAGGTAACGGTATCACTGTGGCAATCGGCCGGGGCCATGGAACGGTTTTCAAGAGACAGCGCCACCCATGGCGAGGCCGTGCGCCTCGCCTACCGGGAAAACTGGTTTTCGGAGTATTGCTTCACACGTTTCAACCTGCTTGCCATCGAAGGCGATTGGCAGGGCCTGACGGACATGTCAGGACAGAACGGTGATCTTTCCGGCAAGGATGAAGACCGCACGCGGTCCGGGGCCGTCTCCCTGGCAGCGCGTTCGGTCACCGCAGGATGAAACAGGAAGAACAGATGAACCCGCATCCCATCATCATACCCGCGATCGCTGGCGACGGTACGCTGTACCCGGTTGAAAAGCTCAAGGCTCACGTCGACGGGCTGTTTCACCTGGCGATATCGATCTTCGTGTTTGATGGCGAGCATCTGCTGATCCAGAAGCGGGCTTCTTCGAAGTACCATTGTGGCGGCCTTTGGGCGAACACCTGCTGTTCCCACCCCTACTGGGACGAGCCGATCGACCGCTGTGCACGGCGACGGCTGTGGGAGGAGCTGGGCTTCAACGTGCCGCTGTCGCGCCGGCGCGTGGTCGAGTATTCGGCCGATGTCGGCGACGGGCTGCACGAGCACGAGAAGGTGACGATGTATATTGGCAGCGCGGACCGCACATCGGTCGAGATCCTGCCAGATCCGCTCGAGGTCGAGGACACACGCTGGATCACCCGGGACGAGCTTCACGCCGAGATCGCCCGGAAGCCGGAAGACTTCACCCCCTGGTTCCGCATCTACGCCGAGCGCTATCCCGATCTCGTCTTCTGAGGCGGCGGACTGACGGCCTGACCTCTCGATCCGCAGCGCCGGACGATAAAGTGCCGCGGCTCACCGGCCTCAGGCCAGGGCGTATCAGAGACATCTTTGCCAAACATCAGCTCGATACAGAAGAACCGGAGATCGGGAGATCTCCGGTTCTCTGTCGTGCAGATCGACGCTGAGGGAAAGCGCCGTCTGCCGAATGGCTCAATCGGCGGATGCCAGAGCCGTCGCCCCCTCGCCCGCGCCGATGGCCGGCTCAAGCGAAGTGGTCTTGGCCGGCGACATCGTCGTCGTCTCCCCCGGCTTGTAGGTTGTGAAGTCAGGCACATCCGTATTGGTCTTCGACCCGAGTGAATCGACGTAGTCCTGAAGCATGGACACGCCATACAGCGGCTTTTGCACTCCGTTGTGGCAGGTCGCGCAACCGACCTTCAGGACATCGCCCTCGGGGCCCTTGCGGTTGTCAGGGAACACCGGAGCCAGGCCGGTCATGAAGCTCTGGTTGATATCGCGCGCCATGCGGATGCCGTGCCAGGCGGTCACGCGCTGCGGCGGGCTTTGATCCCAGTCGTTGAACGCGCGGGAGTTGTGGCAGGTCATGCAGTTGACGCCGAGGCTTTCCGACATGTGCATCATCAATGCCCAGGTGGATTCGGTTTCCTTGGTCGTGTTGGGATTTTCCCCGTTCGGCAGAGCCGTCAGCGAATGCACGCGTATCGGCTTGTCCTCGAGAAGGTAGCTTTCCAGAGCGTTGGACGGCAGCGATGTGTTGCCGGCCGCCTTGTTGACAATGTTCTGGCCGCCGCTCCAGCCGAGGCCGGTTCCCTTTTCGCCCGGCACGAGGTTGCGTGCCCAGACATTGGCCGGCACCGGCTGGCCCTGGTGGCAGGTGTAACAGGTCACGCCGGTCTGGGCGACATGCGCCTGCCAATCCTCGTTGACGTGCTGCGTCATCTGGATCATGCGGCGTGCGACAACCTTGGTGTAAACCTCGTCGGAGGCGAGGTTCTCCTCGTTGTGGCAGTAGGCACAGCCCTGCACGGGCGCCACCCATTCGGTGATCGAGGCCATGAACTGGGTGAACTGGTCGTCGGACAGATCGCCCAACACCTGGACATTCTCGTAGACGTCTTTCGCCCGGTCGCCTTCGGGATCCGCCTCGTAGGGCGGTTCGGGCGCGACATTGGCGAGCTTGAGCGCTGCCTGGTCCTCGCGGTCGAGCGTATGGTACATGCCGGAGCCACGATAACCGATCTGGTCGGTATCGACGGGCGGCAGGTCCCAGTCGGCGCCGAAGATGATGGCGGCTCCGACAAACACGCCGGCGGCGGCGGCAAATGGTATCCAGAGTTTCATGGTCTTAACTCCCTATGGCCGGATCGACGACGGTTGGCCACAGGTCGGGCAGCGGCGCGACGATGCCGTGCTTCATGCCCCAGAGGTACCAGTTGTCGACCACCGTGCCGGTCAGCAGAATGCCGATCCCGCCGGTGATTGGAGTGAGCACGGCAAACCACCAGGCCCAACGGTGAACCGATTCCATGGTGGCGTTGAAACCCATGGTCCATCTCCAGAACAGCGCCGCGCGTTCGGACGCGGTGCCGCGATCGGTGATCTGCTCGAGCTCGCGTTCGCCGCCGTAACGGGTGACGGCGAGGATTGTCGCGCCATGCATGGCGAACAGCAGCACCGAGCCGTAGAGGAAGACGATCGAGAGACAGTGGAACGGATTGTAGTAGAGATTGCCGTAGCGGATCGAAAACGCCGCCGTCCAGTCGAGATGCGGGAAGATGCCATAGGGCACGGCCTCGGCCCAGTTGCCCATCAGAATGGGTCGGAACAGGCCGAGCACCAGGAACAGCCAGATCGCCGCGCCAAAGGCCCAGAACACGTGGGTGCCAAGGCCGAGCGCCCGCGCCCGGACATAGATCCTGGCCCACCAGAGCAGGACCGCGGCCAGCAGGAAGACACTGGAAATGATGTACCAGCCTCCTTCGTTGAGCGGCGGCACGATCGACAGGCCGTATTTCGCCGGCGGCGGTTCGAGCGCCAGCCAGAACAGCTGGCGGATGAACTGGACCGGATCCCAGCCGACCGAGGCCAGCATGTTGAACCCGACGATGACGAACCAGATGGTTCCCGAAATCAGCGACGCGGTGCCGAGAAAGCCGAGATAGACCGGTCCGATCTGGGCATTGCCGAACCAGCCGGCAAGCCAATTGTAAAAGGGTGTTCCGACGCGTTCGTCGTCACCCCGGGGCAGCGGGATACCGGCTTCGACGGGACCGCGGACCTGCACTTGGGTAAAGATGTTTTGGTATTGCATGATCAGATCCCTTTCAGCTCCAGATCGGCAGGTCGAGCCACCAGTTCCACCACTGCGGCCAGCCCTTGTTCCAGAGCGGACCACTGATGACGATGCAGACCGCGCTCCAGAATCCGGCGTTCAAGGCCAGCACCAGACCGAGGCGGTGGATGCCCAGGGTGCCGACGGAATAGCCGATGATGTCGCGGAAGAAGGTGTCTTCGTATTCCGGCGTCTTGACCACGTCCTGCTTGTTGCGCAGCGAGCCGTCACCGCCCGGGTTGGCGGCAGAGAGGATCAGACCGCCATGCAGCGACAGGGCCAGCGTGGTGGTGAAGAACAGCGACACCGCCAGCATGTGTGCCGGATTGTAGTGGAAGTGCAGATACTGGTAGCCGACGTTGGAGACCCAGTCGAGGTGACTGAAGATGCCGTAGGGGAACCCATGGCCCCAGGCGCCAAGCAGCACCGGCCGGATCACCACCAGGGTGACATAGGCAAAGATCGCGACACCGAAGGCAAACGGCACGTGGTAGCCGATGCCGAGCTTGCGGCAGATCTCGACCTCGCGCAGGGCCCAGGACACGAATGCGCCGATGGCGCAAATGGTGATGATTTGCCAAAGGCCGCCGTCCTTCAGGGGCGCCAGGCCGAGGCCGTAGCTCAGGTCGGGCGGCGCGATGGAGATCCGCCAGATGTTCCAGGTCGGGCCGAGAGCCGCCCCGTACAGGATCAACGCGGTTCCGACGACGGCGAAAAACGCGGCCGTGAGGCCAAAGAAGCCAACATAAAATGGTCCGACCCAAAAATCGAACAGGTCACCGCCTATCAGGGTGCCACCGCGTACGCGGTATTTTCTTTCAAAACTCAGCAGCGCCATGGCTTGTCTCCAACCTCTGGACTTGCGGACAATTCACGCAATCCCGTTCCAGGTTTTGCCCATTCCGGATTTCGACCGCGGGCGGGTGAGCTGGGTCATTGCCCCGCCCGCAGTCATTTTTGTCAGCGTTCAGCCGATCATCGTGGGGATAAGCCCCAGGATGCCCGTCGACGGGTCGAGTGCGCCGGTTACCACCGGAGCGCCTTCGAGCCAGTTGAAGCGGGTCGTGCTGAGCAGGACGAGATGAATCATCACCGCCAGCGCGAAGAGGAAAACACCTTGGACGACCAGCGTTTTGCGCGGGTCGAAAAGCATCCAGATTCTCCACATTTCGCTTCTCCTTTACGCGAGCATTGGCAGGAATGCGGTTACCGTCTGACCGACGCCTTCAAGCGAGGCGTAGCCTTCCGGACCGGGGATCCACGGGCGCCAAAACCAGACGAGAAGATGTGCAACGACGGCTATTGCGACGAATGCAATCATCCCCTGGAGGTAGTACGAGTGGAACTCCTGTGCTTCGCCTTCGGTCAATCCCGAAAGCGAAACGGTGTTTGGACTGGACATTGAAGTACCTCCTAGTCACAAGCGCTGCGGTGCCCCGCAGCCGGGTCTGCCTCAGGCCGCCTCACGGGCGGCTTCGGCGGGGTATTGCCGGCTTTGGACACCGGCAAAGGCGTTGGGTCAGGCGATGAACGCATAACCCGCGATGGCGTGGGCCGAGGCCCGCGCTTCGACGAAAACCGAGCGGCCATGGCTGTCGAGCGGCTTACCGCGCATGGCCGCGACCAGGCGGGACGCACCCGCCATGGCGAAACAGATGACAAAGGCTATGGCGACCAGAAGCCGGTATTCGATCCGGTCGGCCCGTGACTGGCCGCGGGCGGCCTGCCGTTCCCTGTGATGCATCGTCATGCTCATCGCACTCTCCCTGTCTGCCGGACACTTCCGGCGTTCTATGCGGCCCGCCCGCGCCTGAGCGCCTGGCTGGCCAAATCCACGTCTTCCTGGTTGACGATCTCGCTGCCGCGGGACCGGGCTTCGGCCTCGGAGGCATCGCGCAGCCGCTTGGCGGCGGAAATCCGGACCAGCACCGGCTCGAGCCCGATGGCGTGATCGAGTTTTGCCTTGGCTTCCGGCGCCCACGGGATCTCGCCGCGCGTTCTCGCAGGCGTCGCCTCGACGGCGTCCATGTCGGTGGCCAGCGGCAGGATCGAAAACAGTGCGTCAAACAGCGCATTGCAGACTTCCTGGATCAGCCAGGAGGCGCCCGAATAGCCCATCACCGGCGTGCCGGTGTGACGGCGGATGATGGCGCCGGGGAACGACACCGGGACGTAGATCGCCCTGCCCCCCGCTTCGGCCAGATACATGCGCTCGTTGTAGGAGCCGAACATGATCAGCGGCGGCTTGTCCTTGATCATCTGCCGGATGGCCTGGTTGTCGGTCTTCCTGCCGGCGATGCGCTGGACCGAGAAGGTGCAGGGCATGCCCATTTCCTCGGTGAGGAAGTTGCGGATGCCGCGCTCGTAGGTCTCGCCGGCGACGATGGCGTAGCTCGCCGTGGCGAAGAAATCCTGGGTGACCGAGCGCCACAGATCCCACATCGGCTTGAGCGTCGTGTGCTTCTCGCGTTCGATGAACGGCTCGGGATCGAGCCCCAGCGTCTCGCCGAGCGAGCGCAGGAAGGCCGTGGTCGAGTGGATGCCGATGGGTGCCTGCAGGTAGGGCCGGTCAAGCGCCTCGCACAGCAGCCTGCCGAATTCGCGATGCAGGCAAACATTGGCTTCCGCGTCGGCGAGCTTGCCGACATCGGCGAGGTGGCTGCCGAGCGGAAATGTCATGTTGACCTCGGCGCCGATGCCTTCGACAAGGCGACGGATTTCAGCCAGGTCCGAGGGCTGGTTGAAGGTGCCGTAGATCGCGCCGATGATGTTGACCTTCGGCTTCTCGCCGTCCTTGCGCGGCTTCACGTCGCGCACCTTGCCCTTTTTCGGGCCGTATTCTGTCCACAGCCATTTCAGCGCCCGGTCGGCGGACTGCCACTGGTCCTCATCGATGGTGCGCGGCAGGAAACGCTGAATGTTCATACCCTCGGGCGTCACGCCGCCGCCGATCATCTCGGCAATCGAACCGGTGACGACAACGGCTGGAAGATCGGGATCGAGCACGGCGCGGGCGCGTTTCATCGCCGCTTCGGTGCCGTGCTGGCCGAGCTCTTCCTCGCCCAGGCCGGTGACGACGATCGGCAGCTCGTGCGGCGGCAGCGCGTCGGTGTAGTGCAGCACCGAGGTGACCGGCAGGTTCTCGCAGCCCACCGGGCCGTCGATGATCACCTGCATGCCCTTTATCGCGGTGAAGACATAGACCGAGCCCCAGTAACCGCCTGCCCTGTCATGGTCGATGATCAGCGTCATGTGCCCACCGCCTCCCCGGAATCGACCGCATTTTTCGACGCGGCGGCCTTGGCGGCGAATTTCTTGCGGAAGCTGGTGTTGGCCACCGGCGTGTCTTCCCAGACGCCGGCATTGTCGCCCTGGCCGACGCCTTCGAAAAATTCCTTCATGCGGTCGAAGCGCGGCTTGTTATCGATCGCCGCATTGACCACGGCGGCCAGCGAGCCGGCTCCGGCGGGGCCCATGAGCGGCCGGGCCGAGATCAGGTTGGTGAAGTAGAGCGCGGGCGTGGCCTGCTCCTTGGCCTTTTGCACGACCGGCGTGGTGCCGATGGCGAGATCCGGATTGAACTCGGCCATGGCGGCCAGATCCTGCTCAAGCGACGCGCGGTACTCGACATGAACGCCGTGAGCTTCGAGCCAGTCGGCATCGAGCTTCGAGAATTCGGTCTTCGGACAGGCGGTGCCGACATAGCGGAGATCGGCGCCGCTTTCGAGCAGCAGCCGGCCGACGATCAGCTCCGAGCCTTCGTAGCCCGAGAGCGTGATGCGGCCCTTGATGCGGTTTTCCGACAGCGCGCCGCGGATGGCGCCGCCAAAGGCATTGCGGGCGGCGTCGATCCGGCCCTGGAACACGTTGCAGCTGTCGCCGATCGCCTGAAGCCAGGCATCGGTGCCTTCGAAGCCAACCGGTGCGGAGCCGATCACGGTGCGCCCGGCAGCGCGGAAGGCGCGCACGGAGGCGGTGTAGAAGGGATGGATGGCGGCGACCGCGGCGCAATCGAGCGCGGCATAGAGCTCGCGCCACTCACGCACGGGAACAACCGGGCCGGCGGCAAGGCCCATCGGCTCTAGCATGGCGGCGATCATCATCGGATCGGCGGGGAACATCTCGCCCAGAAGCGTGATCGAGGGCCGCTCCTCGACACCGGCGCGCGGCGCCTGGACGGGGCCGCTTTCGGCTTCCTCATGAGCGTAGGTCAGCATCGCCGAGGACAGCACGTCCTTGGCTTCCGCATGGGTCGGCACGCCGAAGCCCGGGACATCGATGCCGACGATGCGCACGCCGTTGATCTGTTTGGGGAGCATCTGCAGCGGCACGCCCGAGGCGGTCGGCACGCAGAGGCTGGTGACCACGATGGCGTCGTAGGCGTCCGGATCGGCCATCTCGTGAACGGCGTCGCGGATGTCCTCGTAGAGCTTGCCGGTGACGAGCGATTCCGAATTGAACGGCACGTAGCCGACCGAGCGCTTGGCGCCGTAGAAATGCGAGGTGAAGGTCAGCCCGTAGACGCAGCAGGCCGAGCCCGACAGGATGGTACCGACCCGGCGCATGCGCAGGCCGACGCGGAGCGAGCCGAAGGCCGGGCACATGGATTGCGGCTGGTCATGCGGGCCCTTGGGATAATCGGTTTCCAGGCGCTGCATCAGCTCCGACTTGCCCGAGGCCATGGCCTGGGCCTTCATCTTCTCGGCGCCCGAAGCGCAGGACATGCCGTCCACCGGCGTTTCCTCGGACGGTGCGGGAGCGATATCGTCGCGACCTGGGGAGAGATCTTCCATCATCACACCGTGTCGTAGATGACTTCGAGGGACGGACGCGCCAGCGCGGAGGCCGGGCACATGTCTTCCGGCAGCGCGGGCACAAGCACGTAGTCACCGCCAGTGTCGGAGGCGTCGAACAGGTTGATCAGTCCATCCTGATCAAGCGGTTCGGGCAGCACCGGGGGAGCGAGACCGAGATTTTCGGCCAGCGTCTGGAACAGCGGGCCCCAGCGATTGTCCGGATGGCCGATGATCTGGTAGTTGGCGCTCTTCTTGCGGATGTCGTCATCCTGCGGGATCGCGGCCAGAACCGGGATGCCAACCGCTTCGGCGAAAGCTGCCGCCTCGCCGGAACCGTCATCCTTGTTGATGACCATGCCGGCGACGCCGACATTGCCGCCGAGCTTGCGGAAGTACTGAACCGCGGAGCAGACATTGTTGGCGACATAGAGCGACTGAAGGTCGTTGGAGCCGACGACGACCACCTTCTGGCACATGTCGCGGGCAATCGGCAGGCCGAAGCCACCGCAGACCACGTCGCCCAGGAAGTCGAGCAGCACGTAGTCGAAGTCCCAGTCGTGGAAGCCGAGCTTCTCGAGTGTTTCAAAGCCGTGAATGATGCCGCGACCGCCGCAGCCGCGGCCGACTTCCGGACCGCCGAGCTCCATGGCAAAGACGCCATCGCGCTTGAAGCAGACATCGGAAATGGTGATCTCGGCACCAGCGGCCTTCATCTTCGAGGATGTCTCGATAATGGTCGGACAGGCACGGCCGCCAAACAGCAGCGATGTGGTGTCGCTCTTCGGGTCGCAGCCGATCAGCAGCACCTTCTTGCCGAGCTGGGCCAGCATGCAGGAGAGGTTGGCCAGCGTGAAGGATTTGCCAATGCCGCCCTTGCCGTAGATGGCAATGATCTGGGTGTCCTTCTTGACCGGACCGGTATGGGGCTGATCGGGTTCGATCGCCGCCTCCTCGCGCAGGAGGTCATGGATCCGGTCCGTGGCGTTTCCGCTGTAACCTTCAGTCATTGCAGTTCCCTCCAGTCGAGCGTCATTTTCAGACAATCCGGGTCGCCGAAGGCGGTCCGGTAGGCAGCCTCGGCGTGGCCGGGACTGGCAGAATGGGTGATCAGGCCGTCGAGCGAGAGCCGGTCGCTTGCGAGCAGGCCGAGCACAGCATGCACATCGGCAGGCCTGAACTCGGCAGCGATGCGGAACCGCGCCTCGCGCATGAAGGCCGGGGTGAAGCGGAAGCTCATGGTCTCGGCGTAAAAGCCGGCAAGGGTGATCTCGCCGCCGCGCTCAAGCACGGCGATGGCCTTGTCGAGAATGTCGGGATCGCCACTGGCATCGAGCACGGACGACCATTTGCGGCCCTCGCAGGCCTCGGCCGTGGTGACTTCGTAGCCCCTGGCACCATCACGGCGCGCGGGATTGGTTTCCCAGACAACAGGGGCCGGATTGCCCATGGCGATGATCAGGCGCGCGGTCAGCCTGCCGACAATGCCATGGCCGATCACCAGATCCGGCGGCGTCATGCCGGGCAATGTCAGTGCGTGATAGGCGGTAGCCGCAAGCGACAGCAAGGTGCCATCGCGGGCGAGATCGTCTTCGATCGGGATCACGCGGTCGGCGGCTGCAACCAGCCGGGAGGCTGATGCGCCGAACAGGGCCGCGGCATCCTGGTATCCGCGGGCACCGGGGACAAACACCAGCCGTCCCTCAAGCCCGGGGGAGCAGTCCCGTCCGGCGACCATAACCCGGCCTACCGTTTCGTAGCCGGGGACGAGCGGATAGCCCATTCCCGGGAACTGCGGCATGCGGCCTTCGAACAGGAGTTTCTCGGTACCGGCGCTGATGCCGCTCCAGATCGCTTCCACGATCACGTCGCCGGCACCCGGATCAGCCACGTCGAGCGACTGAAGGCATATGCGTTCGGGTTTTTCAAAGACGACTGCGGTTGTTTGCATCTTGATTGGTCAAACCTGACTCAGGTCGGACTCTTCCTCCTGTATGTAATATTTATTTTACTAATCTATATGTCAACTTCTATTTACACTCACTGTGACAATTGTCATGGACGGGCGACCACCAAGGTGGCCATCAGGGGGGAGCGGCAGGGACGAATTTCGAAACCGGAGAACCCCGCGGCGTGGGCCAGGCCGACGATCTCCTCGGGCGTGCGGCAGCGGCCAGACCCCATCGCCATCACGTAGACACCGAAATACCCTGTGGAGAGCCGCTGCCCCTCCGACTGGTTGCCCGCCATCGGCTCGGCGATCACCAGGGTTTGCCCCGGGTCCATCGCGGCGCGGACATTGCGCAACAGCCTGAGAACAACCGCATCTTCATGGTCAAACAGCACACGCACCAGTGTGACGCAGTCATGGCCGCGCGGCAGCGGATCATCAAGGAAACTGCCACCGTAGCAGCGCGGGCATTGGCCCAGGGGCCGGGAGGAAAACCGTGCCCTTGCGCGATCGGCAACGGGAGGCAGCTCGAACAACGACAGCTTCAGGACCGGATGCCGTTCCGCCACCGCGGCGACAAACACCCCCTCGCCTCCGCCCACATCCAGCAGACGCTTGTGGCGGCGAAAATCGTAGGCTTGGAGAATCTCGTCTGCCAGCATCGACTGGCTGGCCGTCATCAGTTCGGAATAGGCCGCTGCGGCACCGGGCTGGACCGATGATTCTCGGCCAGCGCCGGCGTAGGACCAGAGCCGGCGCAGCTCTGTATCCGTTTGTGTGCCGCCGAACAAGGCCACCGGGTCGCTCAGATCACGATACAAAAGCGCGTGATGGCGGATCATGGCGCGGATGCCCTCGTCGCTCTGGACGACGGCGCCGTGATCGGCGAGCGTGACGTAACCGTCCGTTCCCAGCCGAACCAGCCGGATGGACTGCGCCGCCTGCAACAGGCGCTGGAGCCGATCCTCACTAAAGCCTGTCGCGTGGGCGAGATCCCTGACTGTAGCAGGACCGCCGGCGACGGCATCGATCAGGCCGGATTGCAGGGCGGCGAACAGGATCTGGCTTCGCACGAAACCGGTGACGATCGAGAAGAGCTCTTCCTCGCGGGCGCGGGAGAACGCCCGCGACAGCGGCAAGCGCTGGACAAACCTGCGAAATGCCGGCCGCGCCACCTGGCGCGCGCGCCATGCCTGCAGCCGTGAGCGCCAACCCGGCGGCCCCGGGCCGAGAGTGCCGTGCGAACCGGAAACCGACATCTCGAGAGACATGGGCTCAGGCTGCCACGGTGGCCAGGCTCTTGGGCACCAGGCGCTTGGCTTCATCAAGGATCAATTGCTTGAGCATGTTCGATCCGCGGCAATCGGGAATCGAGGCGGCAGCTTCTCCGACAAGATCCTGCAGGCGATGCAATGCGCCCTCCAACCCCAGTTCCCGGACCGCATTGGGGCGATCGTGGGCGGCGTCCTGGCCACAGGGTTTGCCGATCTCGTCAGCGTTGGCGGCACAGTCGCGCAGGTCGTCAGCGACCTGGAAGGCGTCGCCCAGCGCCTCGCCCAGCCGGTACCAGTTCTGCGGATCGACGCCGGCGGCAATGGCGCCAGCCGTGGTTGACCCGATGAACAGGGACGATGTCTTGGCGCGGTGATAGACTTTCAGATCAATCCTGTCCTCGCTCTCCCAGGCCTGGCCGGCGATGATGCCGTGCGGCATGCCGACGGCACGGGATATGACGCTTATCAGGGGCGCAATGCGGTCGGGGGTGGCGAGGCATTCGCGCGCCAGCGTCTCGAAGGCGAGAACGATCAACGCATCACCGGTCAGCACCGCGGTGGTCTCGCCGAAAACCGTGTGCAGGCTGGGCTTGCCGCGGCGGATATCCGCATCGTCGAAACATGGCAGGTCGTCATGGACCAGCGATGCGCAATGCAGCAACTCGATGGCGGTTGCCGCAGCGTTTGATGCATCTGGCGCCTGATCGCCCGCAGCCAGCGCCACGGCGAGACACAGGCGTGGGCGGATGCGGGCGCCGCCGGGAAAGACGGCATATTTCAGCGCATCGCACATCAGCGAGGGATTGCCGCCCGCGGTTGCGTAGGTGACGGCGCGCTCGAGGTTGCGTTCTATGCGGCCTTGCAGATCCATCTGGCGTCTCCCTCCGTGCCCCTCACAATTGTCATTTTTGTATGACGCTTGTATATGTCAATTTATCCTGACACACTGGATTGGATTGTCAACGCCATTGGCGCCCGTTTTGGAAAAGGACCGAGAAACGATGCGGCAGCCGCAGAACGTGATCGTTGTTGGCGCCGGCGCCGGCGGGCTTGCGAGCGCGATTTCAGCTGCGGCGGCCGGCTTCGACGTGACCGTTGTTGAACGGAGCAGCACGCCAGGCGGCAAGATGCGCCAGGTCAGCGCCGGCGGAAGAGCGGTTGACGCCGGGCCGACCGTGCTGACCATGCGCTGGGTCTTCGACCGGCTCTTTGCCATGGGCGGCGCCGGCCTGGACGCTCGGATCGGCCTCAAACCGGCCTCGCTTCTTGCCCGGCATGGCTGGCGGGATGGAGCCCGGCTCGATCTGTTTGCCAGCATCGAGGAAAGCGCCCGCGCCATCACGGACTTTTCGGATCGGGCAAATGCTGCGGGATACCGCCGGTTTGCTGCCGACAGCGCGGCGATGTTTTCCACCTTGAAGCCAAGTTACATCGACGCGCAACGGCCCGGACCCGTGGCGCTGATGAAGCGGATCGGGATGTTCAATCTGGGGCAACAGCTGGCGCTGAAGCCGCTGTCATCGATGTGGTCGGCGCTCGGATCTTATTTCCCCGATCCGCGATTGCAGCAGCTGTTCGGGCGCTACGCCACCTATTGCGGCTCGTCTCCCTTCCTGGCTCCGGCCACGCTGATGCTGGTCGCCCATGTCGAACAGGACGGTATCTGGCTTGCGGACGGTGGCATGCACGCGGTGGCGCGCGCCATGGAACGGCTGGCCGCGGATATGGGGGTGCGCTTCCGCTATGGCGCCGATGTAGAAGCTATCGACATTGCGGGCGGCCGCGTGAACGGCGTCATGCTCGCAGAGGGCGAGAGGCTTTCAGCGGACAGCGTCATCTTCAACGGCGACGTCTCGGCGCTTGCCGCACTGACCGGACAAGCCGGAGAGACCGGGGTGGCGCGGACCCGACCGGAGGCGCGGTCGCTCTCCGCGGTCACCTTCGCCATGACCGCCAGAACCTCGGGCTTCCCCCTCGCCCACCACAACGTGTTCTTTTCTGACGACTACGCCTCGGAGTTCGAGGCGCTGGTCGGGACGCGCGCCATGCCCGCCGTGCCCACCACCTATGTCTGCGCGCAGGATCGCAGCCACGAGGGCGGACTGACAGGCGGGGACGATTACGAGCGGATGCTGTTCATCCTCAACGCGCCGGCGGATGGCGACAGCAAGACCTTCACGACCAAGGAGACCGGGCAATGCCTCGACCAAGCACTGGACCATCTGTCGGCCTGCGGACTGGACGTGGACCGGAGCACGATGCAGGTCGTTCCGACCACACCGGACCAGTTCCACCGGCTGTTTCCGGCGACCGGCGGGGCCTTGTACGGCAGGGCCTCGCACGGCTGGATGACCTCGTTCCAGAGGCCGGGAGCGCGGACGCGGATTCCGGGGCTGTATCTGGCGGGCGGCAGCGCCCATCCGGGTCCGGGCGTGCCGATGGCGACGCTTTCCGGCATGCTGGCGGCGGAGAGCCTGGCCGAGGACCGCGCTTCGATGCTACCGTCCCGCCGGGTGGCTATCTCTGGTGGTATGTCGACGGCCTGAGCGATTGCGGGCAGTACGGGTTGTCTGTGATCGCCTTTGTCGGCTCGGTGTTCTCGCCCTATTATCACTGGGCCGGGCGGCGCGATCCGGACGACCACGTCTGCATCAATGTCGCGCTCTACCGCCCGGGCGGCAACCGCTGGAGCATGACCGAGCGCGGCCGCCGCCAGACGACGCGTAATGCCACCTCCTTTCAGGTCGGCCCGAGCGGAGTCCGCCGGGATGGTTCGGACATCGTCATCGAATTCGACGAGGTCTCCGTTCCGCGTCCGCCGGCCCAGTTCCTGCCAAGGCGCATCACGGGTTCGATCCGGTTCTCGCCCGATGCCGTGACGTCCCGGGTTTTCGACATCGACCAGAACGGCTCGCACAAATGGTGGCCGGTCTCGCCCACCGGACGGATCACACTTGAAACGGGCAGCGGCGCCGAGCGGTGGTCCGGCCATGGCTACATGGACAGCAACTGGGGCACAGAACCACTCGAAGACGGGTTCAAGATATGGGATTGGGCACGCGGGCTTCTGCCCGATGGCGATGCGGTGATCCTCTACGATTCGGTTCGCAAGGATGGCGGCCGTGGCCAGATCGCGCTCCGGATCGGCCGCGACGGGGCGATAAGCCCGTTCGAGATGCCCGCCAAAACGCAGCTTTCAAGAGGTTTCTGGGGCGTGCCGCGTTCGGGTCACCATGATCCGGGCGTACAGTCGAAGGCGCGGATCGTGCGAACGCTGGAGGACGGGCCGTTCTACACCCGCTCGGTGATGGCGACCCGGCTCTTGGGCGCAGATATCGAGTTGATGCATGAAAGCCTGTCGGGCGACCGTTTTGCTTCGCCGATCGTCAAGGCGATGCTGCCGTTCCGGATGCCGCGCCGGGCGGGTTGATCACTCGGTCTGCGCCGGTCCGGTCTCCGTCGGGTTCGCCTTCGCCGCCCGCTCACGCGCCTCGCGCGCCCGGATGTCGCGCTTGAGCGTGCGCATCTGCCAGATGATGAACAGGATGAAGGCTCCGAAACTCAACACGATCTCGATCAGGCCGGCGTACTGGCTCATTTCACGCATACGCTTCCAGCGCCCGCCGGCGCGTTTCCGACAGGGTCATCAGTTCGATCATGCGTCCGGCCTTGGCATCGAGCCCGCACGGAGCGTTGATGCGCCCGGCAGCGGCGGCCTCGACCAGGAACCGGACTTCCGCGTGGGCGGGTTCGGTGGAGACCGGCTGGAACAGAAACGGCGTCGCCGCGGCTCGGGCGATGAGCTCGAGCTTGCGCCGGGTCGACGTATGCGCCCGTGTGGTGATGCTGTCGTGCCCGGCGATTTCGATCTCGCGGCCGATCTCGCGGTAGATCAGCGCCGCGCTGCGGATCGCCGTGCGGCAACTTAGCGGCAGGCCGGCAATCCCGGTCATGGCGCGGGCATAGAGGATGTGGGCCGCATCGAGCAGGCGCTCGACGGTGGCGCGCATCGCCGGACAGGCTCTGGGATCCGCAAGAAAGGTCCCGGGATCGACACCAGCCTCGTCAAGCCAGTCGAGCGGCAGGTAGAGGCGGCCGCGGCGGGCATCCTCGCCGACATCGCGGGCGATGTTGGTCAGTTGCATCGCAAGTCCCAGATCGGCGGCGCGGGCCAGCACCGCGCGGTCGCAGACGCCCATGATCAGCGTCATCATGACCCCGACGCTGGAGGCGACGCGGGCGGCATAGCCGCAAAGTTCGTCGCAGCTGCGGTAGCTGCGGTTTTCGACATCCCATTCGAAGCCCTCGATCAGGGCTGCGGGCAGCGCGCGGGGCATGGCGTAGTGCTCGACAACGGCGACGAAGGCACGGTCGGCGGGATGGCTGCCCGGCGTGCCGCGATAGATGGCATCGAGTCGGGCGCGGATCTGGGACAACCCTTCCGCCGGATCGGCGCTCTCGTCGATCAGGTCATCGGCGGCGCGGCAGAAGGCGTAAAGCGCGCGGGCAGCGGACCGGGTCGAGCCGGGCAGCAGCATGGAGGCCGCCAGAAAGGACTTCGATCCGGCTCGGATTGCTTCCTCGCACTCGCGGCGAAGACCGGGATCGAGCATGAAGGTCTCAGACGACGGTGCTGGCATGGGGCACCACCTTGTCAAGTATCTTGGCCGAGGAAACGACGCCGGGAAGCCCGGCGCCGGGATGGGTTCCGGCGCCGACGAGAAACAGGTTTTCCACCTCCTCGCTCTTGTTGTGCGGCCGGAACCAGGCAAGCTGGGTGATCACCGGCTCCATGCCGAAGGCAGCGCCCTTGACCGAGAGCAGCCGGTCGCGGAAATCTACCGGCGTCATCAGCCGCGAGGTGACGACATGCCGGTCAAGGCCGGGCAGCAGCGTCGCCTCGAGATGGGCTTCGATCCTGCGGCGATAGGGTTCGGCGGCCGCCGACCAGTCAATTCCTGCATCCAGGTTCGGAACCGGAGAGAGCACGTAGAAGGTGTCGCAGCCCTCGGGCGCGACGGAAGCATCGGTCGCGGTCGGGCGGTAGAGATAGAGACTGAAATCCTCGGCGAGCAGCTTGGCGTCGAAAATATCGTGCAGCAGCCCGCCATAGCGCGGGCCCATCATCACGGTGTGGTGGCCGACATTCTCGTAGCGGCGGTCGGTGCCGAAATACCAGACAAACAGGCTCATTGAATATTTGGCGCGCTCGACCTTGGCGTCGGTCCAGCGCCTGCGCGGGTGGTTGGCCAGAAGCCTGGTGTAGGTCCATCCCGCATCGGCATTGGAGACGACAATCGATGCAGGGAGATGCTCTCCGTCGGCAAAACGGACGCCGGTGGCGCGGCCGGCTTCGACCGTGATCTCGGCCACCTCCATACCGGTGCGGATCACTCCGCCCTGCCCCGTGATCAGTCCGGCCAGTCCCTTGACCAGCGCATGGGTGCCGCCGATGGCATAGTGAACACCATATTCCCGCTCGAGATAGGAAATCAGGCTCAGCACGCCGGACGAGCGCATGGGATTGCCGCCGATGAACAGCGGGTGAAAGCTCAGTCCCTGCCGCAGCTTCTCGTTCTTTATGTACCTGGAGACGAGCTTGTAGACCGAGCGCTCGGCACGGCGGAGGATCAGGTCCGGCAAGGCGCCCGGCAAGGCGCCCGCCATGGCGCCGAGGGTCGCGTAGGTCTTGTCGATCATGCCGGTAAACCCGGCATCGAAACAGCGCTCGCTCTCGGCAAGATAGCGCCGGTAGCCGGCGACATCGCCGGGCGAGAATTCCGCGATCTCGGCTTCCATCGCCTTGTCGTCACCATTGACGTGGAACTCCTGACCGTCATCGAAGCGGACCGTGTAGAACGGATCGAGTGGCCTGAGGTCGACATCGTCGGAGAGCCTGCGGCCGCACAGGGCCCAGAGTTCCTCGAACACGAAGGGGGCGGTGATGATGGTCGGCCCGGCATCGAAAGTGAAGCCGTCCTGGCGGAATTGCGAGGCCCGTCCTCCCGGCTCGTCGAGCTTCTCGACCACGGTGACACGGTAGCCGCGTGCGCCCAGCCTGACGGCGGCGGCGAGGCCGCCGAACCCTGCCCCGATGACGATGGCATGGGGTCTGGCGTCGCGGGATTGGCCGCCGGAAAGCGCGGGATCATGGGCGGTCATCATTGCGTCGCTCCCCGGGGGCTCTTGCTTCGATGTCGCGTCGGCTGATCCTGCATCTCAAGCCACCGACCGGGCGGCGGTGGTGGCGCATGACGCCTCGATCAGCTCGTAGACGCGTTCCGGATCAGCCTCGTGCAGCAGATGTCCGCCGCGGGGGACCGCAATAAAATTCCCGTGCGGCGTCAGCCGCGCTGCACGATCGGAGACACTTGATGGAACCATCGGATCATCTGCCGCAGCAATGAGCGTGACCGGGGTCTTCAACTGGCCAATCCGCGCCAGCATCGGCTCAAGCCGCCAGTTCGCCATCATTCCAAGTGCACCGCTGACATGGGAGGGCTGACGCAACAGCATATGATAGCAATCGCGGCCGGCCTTATCGACCGGAGAGCCGGTGGCCTTGATGAGATTGTCGGACATGTTGCCGATCCGGGCCTGAAAAGACACCAGACGCGAGGTCAGCGGATTGGCAAACAGAAGCTTTGCCAGGGGCGAAAGCAGCGCGTTGCCGCGGATCGGCTCGAGCGCGGCGTTGAAGCCGATGATGCGACAGGGCCGGATCCCGCCATCGAGCGTCATCTGGATAAGAACCGCAACGCCCGCGGAGTGGCCGATCGCGAGTACGGGTTCGACCTGAAGCGCCCTGAGCAGACCGGCAAGCGCACGCGCCATGCCCGGCAGTGTCAGATCCTCCGCCTTCGCGCCGCAGGTGAAGCCGTGACCGGGCAGGTCCATGACGACCACCCGGTACCGGCTTGCAAGAAGCGGGATCAGGCCCCGGAAGGAATGGGTGGAGGCACCCGTTCCATGCACCAGCAGCGCCACCGGGGCCTGAGGATCGCCGATGCTCTGGACATGCCAGTCCAGCCGGCCGACGCGCAGCATGCGGCTTGCCTCGCGAAAGGGCCAGTTCGGGCCCGCATCAGCCAGAGTGGGACATGGGCCGGAGAGTGTCATTGCCCCGCGCCTTTTGACAGTTCTGCGCTGACGATGGCGTTGACTGCGCTGGCCGAAACGATCGGCAGCGGACAATATTGCGCCTGCATCGAGCGGGCCAGCTCGCGGGTCGATTCACGCGGCCGGCGCGAGATGTCGATCAGGATCGATCGGTAGCCGAGCGCCGCGCCTTGCCGCGCCAGCATCTGCGCGTCCTCGCCGGCCCGGACCCGGTCGGCCTTGCCGTCGAGCGCGATATTGCCGCTGCCGTCGGTCAGGTAGACGATCAGCGGCGACTGGCCACGGCGCTGCACCATCCCGGCAATTTCCAGCGACCGCCTTATGGCGCCGGCCAGCGGCGTCGGCCCGCCACCCGGAAGCCCGGTGAGCGAGCGCTTGGCGCGGACCAGCGATCGGGTCGGCTCAAGCAAGGTCTCCGCCGACGAGCCGCGGAAACTGATCAGTGCGACCTGGTCGCGCCGGACGTAGCAATCGCCAAGCAGCAGTTCGATGGCGCCCTTGGCTTCGGCCAGCCGCTCCATGGCCGTCGAACCGGAGGCATCCACGGCGAAGATGGCGGTGGATTCGGTGCGGTGACGGAAGCGGATATAGCGGAAGTCATTGGGCAGGATGCGCAGCGGCGGGACCGAGCCATCGGCGCGGAGGGCGAAATCCGGATTGCGCAACCGCTGCCAGGGGATGGCCGCACGCAAGGTGGAGACCACATCGGGCCGGGCTTCCGCGTAGGGAGGACGCGAGACGATGCCGGCGGGCCTTCCCCGGCGGCTGCCGGTCTTGATGCCGCCGGACTTTCCGGTGCGGGCCAGTTTCGCGGCCATCGACCGGTCCGGGCGATCGAGTGCAGCAAGCACGGCGCGCGATGCCTGAGCGGCAGCGACCAGCATGTCTTCTTCGGACGGGTCGGGGTGGGAGACTTGCGTGTCCGGCTGCTCCTCACCTGCCGGCGCCTCCGGTGGGGATGGCGGCCGATCTTCGCCGTCATCGCTCTCGGACACCTCGGGGAGCTGCGGCTGTTCAGACTGCGGGTCGAGGTTGATGCCGAGGCAGAGCCGGGCTGCGACCGCCAGATGCTCCGGGCTGACCTGCGTTACCTGCCCGAGTACCGCGAGGAGCCGGGCGACGCGGATCAGATCAAGAGCGCGGCGGACGGAACTTTCCGGCAGCGCCAGGCTGATCGCCGCGGCGGCGCCACGAACCTCGTCGGGCACGGTGACCGCCTTCATGGCCGCGGCGCAGGCGCCGGGCGATGGCAGGCATTCGGCCAGTCTTCGCACCAGATCGGGATCGCTGACGGCTTCATGAATCGAGAGGCCATCGAGCTGCAGGTCGAGCGTCAGCCGGTCGGCCAGCGCCGGAGGCAGATCCTCCTCCTCGCCGGCGGACTCATCGAGCGCAATGAGCGAGAAACGGGCCGGTTGGATGCGGCCGGAGGACCCGACCGCCACGCCGTCGTCCAGCGCGCGCCCGATGATTGCCGCGCTCGTATCTGACAGCCGTTCGGCCATCCCAAGAATGACGAAGCCGCCATCGGCGCGGGCCAGAATGCCGTTTTCATGCACCGGGCGTCCGGCGGCCAGGGTGGCGGCGATATCAATCCCGCCGGTCAGCCGTCCGGCGGCCGACGAAGCCGGAACCCGGATCCACGGCAGACCGCAGCCGGATCCCGCATTGAACAGGGCGTGGACCGTCTCGAGCCAGCAGTCGCGCACCGGGCCGGTTCCCGCCCGCAGCCGGATGCCGCCGATCAGTCCCGCGCCGGCGACCAGGATCTGCGCCGAAAGAAGCGCATCCGCCCAGCGTGCGTTGATCTCAATGCCGTCAGTGGTTTCAGGCATGCCCAACCGGCTCTCCCGCAACTTCGCTGATCGCCCGGTCGACCCGGGTCTTCGAGCCGGCTTCATCGAGCGGATCGCGGCGCAGGCGGTGCCGCAGGGCCATGGGCGCCACCGCCAGCACGTCCTCGAGCGTGGCTTCCTTTCGCCGCGAGAGAGCGGCCTTGGCGCGGGCCGCGCGCATCAGCGTTAGTTCGCCGCGCAGGCCGTCGACACCCAGCCGCATGCACAGATGCGCCATCATGGTCATCAGCCGTTCGGACAGCAGCACGGAACCGACCGCCTTGCGGCCGGCGACAATCCGCGCGGCAAGCCGCTGCTCGTCCCTGGCCCATTTGGCGTGGAAGGCCTCGGCATCCTGTTCATAGGCGTCGCGGCGCTTGAGCACCTCGATGCGCGAGGCAATGTCACGCGGGGAAGAGACGTCTACCGACAGGCCGAAGCGGTCGAGCAATTGAGGCCGGAGTTCGCCCTCCTCCGGGTTGCCGCTGCCGACGAGGACGAAACGGGCGGGATGGCGCACGCTCAGGCCTTCACGCTCGACCACATTGACGCCGGACGCGGCGACATCGAGCAGCAGGTCCACGAGGTGGTCTTCGAGCAGATTGACCTCGTCGACATAGAGAAAGCCGCGATGGGCCTTGGCCAAAAGCCCCGGCTCGAAGGCGCGTTCGCCCGAAACCAGCGCCTTCTCGATATCGAGCGCGCCGCAAACCCGGTCTTCGGTGGCACCCAGGGGAAGGTCGACCATCGGCGCCCTGGTCTTGATACGCGCCGATTTCGGCGCCGTGGCGCAGACCGGGCAAGGTTCGGCCGGATGGGCCGGATCGCAATTGTAACGGCACCCGCGGGTGCCGGCGAGCTCGGGCACAAGTTCGGCCAACGCCCGCACCGCCGTGGACTTGCCGGTGCCGCGATCGCCAAACACCAGAACACCGCCCAGAGACGGCTCGACCGCGGCCATGAGCAGCGCATCCTTCATTTCATCCTGGCCGACAATGGCACTGAAGGGATAGGGCTTTGCCATCGGTGGTGACCTCTCATTCCGTTCAAACCGCACCCGGCCACGCTTTCAGGCAATGGACGGCAGGCGGCCTCCTGATCGAGACTGTCCATATTTTTAGACACCTCAACGTAAATCAGAATATACACTCCGGGCCCATTTGCAATCTTGATATTGCCTCTGACACAGCGACGGTGCAGGCTCTCTCACCAGCCCGAAGCCGCCGCGATGTTTGAAATCATTCAGGAAACCTCTGCAACACAAGGCAATATGTCCATTTTATGTGACATTTATATTGTAAATATTTGTTTACATTTTCGCGTGTTGCGCCGAGTATGCAGCAGAGCCGGTCTCGATGGATGACCGCGTCTCGCGGGCGCAAGGCCCGGCAACGATGGAGGCAGGCAATGGGGATCGTTTCGAAACCGGAGAATTCGACACCGATACTGGACGGCATCAAGGGCCCGGAAGAGATTCGGCGGCTGGACGATGCCGACCTGGTTCGCCTGGCCGACGAACTCCGGCGCGACACCATTGCGAAAGTAGCAGCAACAGGGGGGCACCTGGGCTCCACCCTCGGCGTGGTCGAACTGACGGTTGCCATCCACGCCGTGTTCGACACACCGCGCGACAAGCTGATCTGGGATGTCGGCCACCAGGCCTATGCCCACAAGATCCTCACCGGCCGGCGCGAGGCCATGGCGGGCCTGCGCCAGGACGGCGGTCTTTCCGGCTTCACCAAGCGCTCGGAAAGCGTCTACGACCCGTTCGGCGCGGCGCATTCCTCGACGTCGATCTCCGCAGGTCTCGGCTTCACCGCCGCAAGGGCGCTGGGCTACGGCACAGGCGACGTCGTGGCAGTTATCGGCGACGGCGCAATGTCGGCGGGCATGGCCTATGAGGCGATGAACAACGCCGGTGCGCTGGGCAAGCGCATGTTCGTCATTCTAAACGACAACGAGATGTCGATCTCGCCCTCGGTCGGCGCTTTTTCCAAGCACCTTTCCGCGCTCTGCGCCCAGGCACCGGCCATCGGCATGGACGCGGTGATGAAGAAGGCGGCGTCGCTCCTGCCGGAGCCCTTCAGGACCGGCGCCGCGAGAGCGCGCCAGGCCGTCGGCGCGCTGACCGGCACATCCAGCCTTTTCGAGCACATGGGGTTTACCTATGTCGGCCCGGTCGACGGGCACGACCTGCCGCAGCTTCTGTCGGTTCTGCGCACGTTGAAGGGCCTCGCCGATGGCCCCGTTCTCATCCACGCGATCACCCGCAAGGGCGCAGGATATGCGCCGGCGGAAAACAGCGCCGACAAGTATCACGGCGTTGGCAGCTTCGATGCCAAGACCGGCACTCTGTCCAAATCCAAACCGGGGGCGCCAAGCTTTACGAAGGTGTTTGCCAATGCACTGACCGACGAAGCCGGCCGTGACAGGGGCATCGTCGCGATCACGGCGGCGATGGCGTCGGGGACCGGGCTCGATATCTTTGCCAAGGCCCATCCCGACCGGATGTTCGATGTCGGCATCGCCGAACAGCATGGCGTGACATTCGCGGCGGGGCTGGCAGCGGCAGGAATGAAACCGTTCTGCGCGATCTACTCGACGTTTCTGCAGCGCGCCTATGACCAGATCGTGCATGATGTCGCCCTGCAGGGGCTGCCGGTACGCTTTGCCATCGACCGTGCCGGCCTGGTTGGCGCAGACGGGCCGACCCATGCGGGGGCGTTCGACATCGCCTACCTGTCCAATCTCCCCGGCTTCACGGTGATGGCAGCGGCCGACGAGGCCGAACTTGTCCACATGGTGGCCACGGCGGCAGCTCACGATACCGGGCCGATCGCGTTCCGGTATCCGCGCGGAGAGGGAACCGGCGTGGCGCTGCCCGAACGGGGCGAAATTCTCGAGATCGGTAAGGGCCGCATCGTCCGGCAGGGCCAGGACATTGCCTTCATGTCCTTTGGCGCCAGACTTCCCGAATGCCTGGAGGCGGCAGAGCTGCTCGAAGCGGAGGGGCTTTCGGTCAGCGTGGCCGACGCCCGCTTCGCCAAACCGCTCGACGTCGGACTGATTGGAGAGCTTGCGCGGCGCCACGACTTGCTGGTCACGGTCGAAGAGGGTGCCAGTGGCGGCTTCGGAGCCTGCGTGCTGCAGCATCTGGCCGAAACGGGACAGCTTGACGGCTCCTTTGCCATCCGCACCCTGTGCCTGCCGGACCGGTTCGAACAGCAGGCGAGCCCGAAGACGATGTATGAAAGATCCGGCCTGAACGCGCCTCAACTTGCCAAGTCGGCATTGGACGGCCTCGCCAGGAAACAACAGAAACAGCCAAACAAGAACGTTCGACTGGCCGCCATTTCATGAACGAAGAAGTTTACCCTGAAATTGCACTGGAATTCCTGTGCGAGAGATATGGTTTTTATCCGTTCTGGCAATAACCGCATTGCAGTATCGCCTATCTTGCACTCGTTTCTTTGCCAAATCCGTCATACCTTTTCTTCCTGCGGATGTATTCCGCGTGATGGGAGGAGCAATGTCCGGAAATGAAGAGGGAGGTGGACATCAACCGTCCGCCCCGGGCAGAGTGCACATGACCGATGGCCACAGGGGAGCGACGGCGCGCGCGCAACAGTTCCTTCGGGCCAGGAGTGTGCCTTCCAGGCTGGGAAGCGCCGACCGCAGCAAGCTCGAGGAAGCGATCCGCCATCACTTCCATCATGAAAATTCGACCGCCAGCAGCGAGGCAGCCAGCCGCCAACTGATGGATGGTACGGTTCATTTCCGCCAGTTTCTCAGCACTCTTCTGGAAAAAGACCCCAAGCACTTCCGCGCGGCCCTTGGCCGGCTCCGCAGCGAACGGGCTCCGCTGCTGGTTATCTGCGAAACCCTGATCATTCCGGTGGCCGAAGAACTGGGGCGGATGTGGTGTGAGGACCAGCAGAACTTTGCAAACATCACCGCGGCAACCGCGCGGCTGCAACTGCTGCTGACCAGCCTGTCCGATGTCGAGGGACCGTCATTCTGTGACGAGGAGCGTCCGCGAATCCTGCTGATGCGAATGCCGAGCAATGATCACACACTTGGCCTGAGCGTGATTGCCTCGGTCTTTCACGAGGAAGGATGGTCGGTGGCGGGCGGGCCAAGCCTGCAGGCCGGAAACCGCGCCTATGCCATGGCCCGCGAAGGCGGCTATCGGATGATCGGGGTATCGGTCGCCGTCGGCTCGACGGTCGAAGAAATCAACGCCATTGTTCGAAAATTGCGGGCCTCGTGCCCCGATCCGTCAATGTCGATCCTGCTCGGGGGCGCCTGCCTGAGCAACCGCGAGCCGGAGTTGCGGGCCGCAGGCGCCGACATCGTGGCGCTGGATGTGCGGCAAGCCATCCAGATGGCCAACACGCTGTTGAAGTCCCAAGGCTGAAACACCCGCGCCGCCCGGCATTTTTCGTCCGCTGGAAGGCAATCAGTCAGACGAATCCGGGCCGCGCATTCTCAGCGAGAGCTGCACCATCGCCATGGCGAGCGCCGAAAGCGCGACGCAGATCCAGAAGGCGTTGACGCCGACCACGCCGAAGGCAATGCCGAAGCTCGAGACGACCAGGATCGAGAAGCCCTGCATCATGACGCCGAACAGGCTTTGCGCCTCGGCCGAGATATCCTCGCTGGTGCGTTTGGCGATGAAATAGAGACATCCGAGATAGGAGAAGGTGAAGGTCACCGCCTGGCCGAGCTGCATCAGGACAATCACCCACAGCGGCGGCGACAGGGTCATGCCGATCCACCTGAGCACCGAGACGGCGCCGGCGATCAGGATGAGCACCCGGGCTGGAAAGCGGATGTTGATGCGCTTCCAGGCGAACATGGTTGCGGCTTCGGCGGACGCGCCGAGCGCAATCAGAATGCCGATGGTGGATTCGTCGAGGCCCTGCTGTTTCCAGACCAGCGACGAAAACGCGTTCATGACCATGTGGTTGGCAAACAGCACGGCGCCGGCGATCACCGGCAACAGCACCCAGGGCTGGAACGCGGCGATGACCTCGCGCGACAGGAATTTTCCTTCCGGCTTGATGCGCGGCTGGCCGACATCGCGCAGCCGCGGCAGGGCGATGGCTGCGAAGAACCGGGCGAAGCAGGTTGCGGCGAACAGCCAGACGAAGGCGTTGGCGCCAAACCACAGGATCAGGTAGCCGGTGGCAAAGCACATGGACAGGAAACCCACCGTGCCCCAGGCCCGGGTCACCCCGAATGAAAAGCCGAGCCGCAGCGACAACCGCATGGTCGCGGCATCGGCCACCGGACCGACCAGGCCCGCAGCCAGATTGGTCATGGTCCAGACCAGAAGGATCATCAGGAAACCTTCGGCAAAGCCGAGCAGCAGCGAGCAGATCGCGGCGAGGCCGGTGCCGATCATGATCGCCTGCTTCCAATCCGCCGCCCGGTCGGCCAGGCGCCCGACAAACACGCTGAACAGCAGGATACCGGCCATGGGCAACGTGTTGATCAGCCCGATCTGCGCGTCGGTGACGCCCTGCTCGTTGAGCCAGATCGGAAGATAGGTGACCGTCACCGCAGCCGGCAGGAAGGTCAGCAGGTAATAACGGGTCGCCGCTGTTTTCGGCTTGGACATCGGGGACAGGCCTTGAGCGTAAACAAACGGGGAGCATTCCGTAAGGAAGCCGGGACGACGAACGGACACATCCATGAAAAGCCGAACCAGCTTTAATCGATCGCGGCAGGCTGCGCCATGGCCTGGTTACGCTCTCCCTCAGTCATTTTTCGGGGTGGACCTGCCGGCTGTCGTCGGGCGCCTGGTCCCGGTCGAACATGCCGTAATCGCGCAGCACATGGGCGACCCGCAACCGGTAGCCTGCAAACACACCCGCCCTGCCCCGCGACTGCGCGGACCGGTGCGCGGCAAGTGTCCGCCAGCGGCCCACCGACTCCTCATCGCGGAAGAAGGACAGCGACAGCAGCTTGCCCGGCGTGGTGAGACTTTCGAACCTTTCGACCGAAATGAAACCGTCGACCTGCTCAAGCATCGGCCGCATCGCAGCGGCGATCTCCAGATATTCCGCGCGGCGGCCATCGGCTGGCTCGACTTCGAAGATGACCGCGATCATGGCAGAACCCGCGCGGCATGCGGCCCCGAGGCGAGCTTGAGAAAGGTGCGGTCCTCGCGCAGCAGGAATTTTTCGCGCTGGGCGAACTCGTAGTTCTCGCGGCCCAGCGGATCTTCGGACAGGCGCTGCCGGTAGGCTTCATAGGCGGCAAGACTCTCGATGGAGTAGACGCCGTAGGCAAGCGTCGACGAGCCTTCGTGCGGGCTGAAATAGCCGATCAGATCGGCGCCGCAGCGCGGGATCGCCTGCCCCCAGTTGCGGGCGTATTGCTCGAATTGCGGCTTTTTCGCCGGGTCGATGTGATAGCGGATGAAACAGGTGATCATGAATGCCTCCCTTGTGCGGAGGGTTTCATGCCACGTTGACGGCCCTCTATGCTTCGACTAGCATCGAAGCATGAAAGAAGGTCCGGACATAGCCCAGCTGGGTGCGCTGATCGGCGACCCGGCGCGCGCCAACATGCTGACCGCGCTGATGGCCGGCGGTGCGCTGACCGCCAGCGAACTGGCGGCGGAGGCCGGCGTGACCGTTCAGACGGCCAGTTCCCACCTGAAGAAGCTCGAAACCGCCGACCTGCTGATCCAGCGCAAGCAGGGCCGGCATCGCTATTTCGCGCTCGCCGATGACGATGTCGGCGCGCTGCTCGAGACCATGATGGGGCTTGCCGCCCGGCGCGGCCTGACGCGCACCCGCACCGGCCCGAAAGATCCGGCGCTCCGGAAGGCACGGGTCTGCTACAATCATCTGGCCGGAGAACTCGGGGTCGCGCTTTACGACGGACTGCTGGCCTCGACGCTGCTTTCTGAAACCGACGGCGAGCCGGTGCTGACACCGGCCGGCCGCGAGCGGATGATCCGGTTCGGCATCGACATCGACGCCCTTGAAACCCAGCGGCGCCCCCTGTGCCGGTCGTGTCTGGACTGGAGCGCGCGGCGCACGCATCTGGCCGGCTCGCTCGGCCAGAGCCTGCTTTCCCGCTTCGAAGGCCTCGGCTGGGTCCGCCGCGAAACGGCATCACGCGTGGTGCATTTCACCGCCCGTGGCGAGACCGAATTGCTGGCGATGTTCTGCGGGCGGGACTAGGTCCTCACACCCGCTCCAGCGCGTAGTGCGCCACGCCCGCGCCAAAACTCCAGTCGAGCGAGGTGTTTTCGGTCAGCACCACCATCACATCCTCCGGCCTGAAGCCGGACTTGACCTGCGCCAGCCGGACGATTTCCCGGTAAAGCGCCTGTTTCTGTGTGTCGGTCCGCCCCATGCGGAAGGTGATTTCGACGATCGCCGTGTCCGCGCTTCGCTCCAGTGACGGGAACGCCGGATCGATGACCAGGGATTTCGCATCAAGCCGATGAATGACGTGAAACAGGTCGTCTTCGGGCACATTGGCGGTCGCCACCAGAGCCTCGTGCACGGCGCGGCGCAGCCCCGCGACCCGGCCATCGGGCAGTGATTGCGGCACATTGAACTTGACCAGGGGCATTGTCGCTTCCTCCTCGGAAATCGTATGAAAGGCAGGGCAGATGCGGGCCCCCTCGCCCGGCTGGCGCCGTTTGAGGTCCGGCCCGGGTCTCAGGCCGTCCAGAAGGCGGCGTCGCTCTTCTGGCGCGATGTCCGGCCCGCAAGCCGGTTCCAGGCCATGGACAGCGCCCGGTTGATCGCCCTGGTGCGTTCGCGGTGGGCGCGCTCCCTGTAGCGGTGATAATCCGGCAGCGGATCGAGCGGGCTGATGGCCGAGTGCGGGGTGTGACGGTCGGGGTTGAACATGGCAGTCTCCTTCAAGCGGGTGTCCGGGGTGTCGGAGAGAGTTGTATTATTTTTATCCGGGATGATAATCTTTGTTTTACGAGCAACACTCCGGACTACCAGTCATGAATAAAACAGCAGCATCCGACGAGATCGGCATCTTCGTTCGCGTGGTGGAGCGTGGCGGGTTCGCCGCCGCCGCCGAGGAAACCGGATTGACACCGTCGGGCGTCTCCAAGGCGGTGACGCGACTTGAGGACCGGTTGGGCGTCAAGCTGCTGCAGCGCACGACCCGGCGGCTGATGATGACGGCGGAGGGAGAGATGCTGCTGGCGCGCGGCCGCGAGATCCTCGCTGCCATCGAGGCGACCGAGGCCGAAGTGATGGCGGCGCGGGGCAAGCCGAAGGGATCGATCCGGGTCAGCATGGGCACGGCCTATGCCAAGCACCGGCTGGCGCCGGTGCTGCCAAAATTCAGGGAATTGTATCCCGAGATCGACCTCAACATTTCGGTGGCCGACCGGCGTGTCGACGTGATCGGCGAACAGCTGGACGTGGCGATCCGCACCGGCGCACTCGCCGATTCAAGCCTGATCGCCCGGCAGCTCGGCCAGGCCAGACGCGTGATCGCAGCGAGCCCCGCCTACCTCGCCAGGCATGGCGAGCCGAAAAAGGCCTCCGATCTTGCCGATCACGCCTGCCTGCTGATCACCGGGTTCTCCCGCCTGTCGGAATGGCCGCTGAAAGTGGACGGCAAGGTGACGCCGGTTTCGGTCAAGCCGGCGGTGTTGTGCGACAATGCCGATATCCTGGCGGAAATGGCGCTGGCGGGGCTCGGCATCGTCCGGCTGGCGAGCTTCGTCATCGAGGACGCCATCGCCGAAGGGCGGCTGAAGCCGCTGCTGGTCGATTGCCATGTCTCCGAACCGGTGCCGATCACCGCGCTGATGCCGCCGGGGCGCCAGCACCTGCCGCGGGTGCGGGCCTTCATCGATTTCCTCGTCGAGCACGCCCCGGAACCGGTCCGCCCGATGTGATCGCGATCCGCATGGAAAAGACCTGGATCAGACCTCGATCATGACCTTGCCGTGGCTCTTGCGCGGTGTGCGCAGATAGTCCCACGCATCGCGGTACGCCTCCATCGGGAAGACGCAACCCTTCCGGCATTGCGATCTCCCATGCTTCGAATTTGACTGTCCCAGGCTCTGTGAACTTGCGATTATCGGCGTTGTCCAAGGGCAGAGATCCCGACAGCGGCGAGGATGATCAGCCCCATGGTCAGGTCGCGGAAGAACGGATCTATACCGAGGATGTTGAACCCGTTGTTGACGAGCGCCAGCAGGAACACACCGGCGAGGGATCGCCAGACCGCGCCTTGCCCGCCATAGATGCTGGTGCCGCCCAGGATCACGGCTGCGATGGCCTGAAGCTCCATCCCGTCGCCGGCCGTCGCCTGCCCGAGCGCCACCCGCGAGGTGGTGATGATCGAGGCGAGACCCGCCGCAAAGCCGGCGATGGCGAACGCCGCGATCTTGACCCGGTTGGTGCGGATGCCGGAGAGAATGGCGGCTTCCTCGTTGCCGCCGACCGCAAAAAGTTTGCGCCCGAAGGTGGTGCGGGTGAGAAGGAAGGTCAGCACGAGCGCAAACAGCACCATCACCCAGACCGAGTTGAAGACGCCGAGAAACTTTCCGCGTCCGAGCCAGGTGAAGTCGTCGATCCGCGCTGAAATCAGCCGTCCGTCCGACAACGCCACGGCGATGCCCTTGAAGATCAGCGCCGTTGCGATCGTGGCCAAGAACGAATGCACCCTGAGCGCGGTGATCGCGATCCCGTTGGCATAGCCGAGTGCAAGCCCGACGAAGGGTGCCAGCGCCAGGCCGAGAAAGGGATTCACATTGACCGCCAGCCAGGCTGAAGTCACCGAACCCATGGCAAAAATCGCCCCCACCGAGAGATCGAAACCACCGACGATGATCACAAGTGTCATCGCCGATGCCATGATCGCCAGAGGGGCGTTCTGGTTGAGAATGTTGAGAAGATTGCGGCCCGTCAGGAAGCTGTCGGACAGCAACGTCAGAGCGGCCACCAGCAGGGCGATGAGGATCAGCACCGCGTAGTTTTGAAGAAAGTGAAGCGTCTTAGCGCGGGTCATTCGGCAGCGTCCCCCATGCCCTGATGATTGAAGAGTGCGGCGAGCACCTGGGCCTCGCTGACCCGGTCCGGGTCGATCTCGTCGACAAGGCGACCCCGATCAACCAGGAACACCCGCGTGGCCAGCCCCAGCACTTCCTCGATTTCGCTCGAGATGACGAGGATCGCCACGCCCTGGCCTGCAAGCCGTCCGATCTCGCGATGGATTGTTTCGCGCGCGCCGACATCGACGCCGCGCGAAGGCTCGTCAAGGATGAGTACCCGTGGATCGCCCGCCAGCCATTTGCCGATCAGGACTTTCTGCTGGTTGCCGCCGGAATAGTTCGACACGTCGCCATCGATGATGGCGGGCCGGACATCGAGCTGCTTGATCAGGCCGAGCGCCAGCGCCCGTTCGCGCGCCTTCGCCATCACGCCGCCCGAAGACAATGCGCGCAGGTGCGGCAGGGAGATGTTGGCCCTGACCGGCAAGGACATGACAAGCCCCTGCCCGCGCCGGTCTTCGGGAACCATGACGATCCCGGCCTCGGTCGCATCGGCGATGGAGCGCCGGGTCAGCACCCTGCCCGCGACTTCAACTGTGCCCGTCGAAGGATCCGCGCCGATGATGGCGCGGGCGATCTCCGACCGCCCGGCGCCGACCAGGCCCGCCAGGCCGACGATCTCGCCGGCGCGGATCTCCAGCCGGTCGACCTGCGTGCCGTTGGGCGAGATGAGATCGCGCACGGAAAGTACCACCTCGCCATGGTCACGATTCTTTGGCGGGTAAAGCGTATCCATCTTCTCGCCACCCAGCATGGCGGAAACCAGCGTTTCCCTGGTCTCGCCCGCGGTGTCGCGGGTGTGAACCTTCTCGCCGTTGCGCAGAACCGTGATCCGGTCGGTCACCTCGAGGATGTCGTTGAGAAAATGCGTGACATAGATCACCGAGCGGCCTTCATCGCGCAGGTTGCGCATGATGCGATGCAGCTGGTCGATTTCGGATTTCGACA
Organism: Hoeflea sp.; assembly: GCA_020637795.1. Taxonomy (GTDB): domain Bacteria; phylum Pseudomonadota; class Alphaproteobacteria; order Rhizobiales; family Rhizobiaceae; genus Hoeflea. The sequence continues at coordinate 565,798 of JACKJT010000001.1, forward strand.
GGGAGGCGGTCGGCTCGTCCATGACGATCACCCGGGACTGGCGCGCCAGAGCCCGCAGGATCTCGATCTTCTGTTGCTCGGCGATGGTCAGGCTGGATGTTCGGGCATTCGGATCAAGCCTTAGCCCGCTCTGTTGCATCAGCGTTTCGAGCCTGGCGGCCTCGGTGCCGCGCAGGATGCCGTTGAAGTTCTCCTCAAGCCCCAGGAACACGTTCTGGGCCACCGTGAGAGCGGGAACCAGCTGCAATTCCTGGTGCATGATCGCGACGCCGTTTGCCAGCGCCGCCGGCGTGTCCCAGCTGCTCTGCAACTGGCCGCTGACCGTGATCTTGCCGGATGTTGCCCGGTAGTAGCCGCCCAGAACCTTGCCCAGGGTCGACTTGCCGGCTCCGTTCTCACCGATCAAGCCGTGGATCTCTCCGGGGCGGATATCGAGATCCACCCCGGAGAGCACTTCCACATCGCCAAAGCGGACGCCGATGCCCCGGACAGAAAGCAGCGCGTCGGTGCTCATCTTGCGACCGAGGCCGCCTGGTCAACGCTGCCGTCGTCCGCGATGGCGACGCCGTAGGCGCTCAGCGCTGCCTGGCGGCTGACCAGCCCGCGCGAGACGTCGCGCGCAACCTCAGCGAAGGAACGCTGCATCGGATCGCCATTGCCGCCGCCGCCGCCGGTCCTGGTCTCGACCACGGTGCCGGCCGGCAATTGCCGGGCCCGCATCTTGAGCGGATCCTCGACCTTGCCGTCGGGGAAGCTGAGCGTGACCTCGGGTCCCTTGCCCTCGCCGCCGCCGTTCAACCCCCAGGCCGGGGTTTTCGAGCGCTCGAACCAGATCGCGCCATAGCAATCCTCAAGCATCTTGTAGCGCCGCACCACGCCGCAGCCACCGCGATGCTTGCCCGGCCCGGCGCTGTCGGGCCGGATCGAGAATTCTTCCAGGCGCACCGGGAACTTGGTTTCCATCACCTCGGCCGGGATGTTGCGGAAGCCGCCATTGACCAGGTTGATCAGGGCGCTCTCGCCATCGCTGTCGGCACGTCCGCCCCAACCGCCGGCTGTCGGCTCGATGGAGATCCACTGTCCGCGCTTGGGGTCGACCGAGAAGAAGCCAACGACCATCGAGTCGCCATAGTGGGCGGCGGTCGAGCGTTCCGGCATTGCCTCCGACAGGCACGAGATGAACAGGTCGGCCAGAAGCCCCAGACCGGTGAAATACCATTCGCAGGCCGCCGGTTCGCGGGCGTTGAACATGCACTCGTCAGGCAGGATGACCTTCATGGTCTCGAAGGAGCCACCGGTGATCGCGCGGTCGGGCGAGATCATGGTCTTGTAGGCCAGCCGCAGCAGCGATTCCGTCTGGCTCGCGCCGCAATTGACCGAACCCGCGACGGGGCCGGACGTGCCGGCCAGATCGACGATCAGTTCTTCGCCCTTGACCGTCAGCGTCAGCTTGACCTTGACCGGTTCGGTGCCGACACCGTCATTGTCGAGGAAGCCCTCGCGGCTCCAGGTGCCGTCCCTGATCGCGGCGATGGCCTCGCGGTCCATCTTGCGCGCCTGCTCGAAGATGTTCTGGCAGGCGGCGCGGTAGGTTTCGGCGCCGATCTTGCCCAGAAGCTGGCCCAGCCGCCGCTCGCCGGTGCGGATCGCGGCGATCTGCGCGCCAAGGTCACCGATGGTAGCGCCTTCGAGCCGGGTGTTGAGCTTGAGATGGTCGTACCACTCGCGGATACGCTTGCCGCGCGAGACGATGCGGGTCGGTCCGAGGCGCAGGCCTTCCTGGTAGATGTTGGTGGAGGACATGGTGCTGCCCGGATCCATCGCGCCGATGTCGTTCCAGTGGGCGCGGGCGGCGCCGAAGCCCACCAGTTCGCCCTTGTGGAAGATCGGACCGATGGCGGTGACGTCATGCAGGTGAGTGCCCTGCATGTAGCTGTCATTCATGATGAAGATGTCGCCCTCGTGGATGTCATCGCCGTAGTAGTCCTTGACATGCCGGACGCAGACATCGATGGCGCCGATGAACAGCGGCACACCGGTGGACTGGCCGAGCATGTTGCCGTGCTCGTCCATCAGCGCCACGGCGCTGTCCTTGCCTTCGTAGATGATCGCCGAATGGGCGGAGCGCCAGAGCGAGGCATTCATGTCCTCGGCGCAGGAGATGACGAAGTTGCGTACCACTTCAGTGGTGATCGGATCTGCGATGCTCATGCCGCATCCTCCCTGCTCAGGCTCATGTGGCCGCCTTCGATCAAGCGCGCCGTCCAGCCGGGCGGCAGCAGCGTGGTCGAGGTGACCTCCTCGATGATGGCGGGGCCGCGCACGCTGTCGCCCTCGCCGATGCTGTTGCGGTCGATGATCGAGGTGGTGCGGGGGTGTCCCGCGAACCAGACCTCACGTTCACGTGCCGGACGCGGCGTCTCGCGTTCGGGCGCGGCGTTTTCGGGGCGTTCGAGACGTCCCAGCGCCGCCAGGCGAATATTGGCCATCTCGACGCGGTTTTCCGGGCTGTTGTGACCGTATTGCCGCTCATATGCGGCGTCGAAATCGGCGCGGATCCTGTCCATGTCGATCGGGCCAGCCGCCAGCGGAATGGTCAGCACATATTCCTGGCCGTAATAGCGGAAGTCGATGGCCCGCTCGAAGGACACGCGGTCGCCGGTGATCCCCTCATCGGAGAGGAAGGCGCGACCCTTTACCTCGAGCCCTTCGAAGGCGGTTTCGATCGTGGAGGCCTCGATCATGTCCCAGAAGCTGTACAGCGTCTCCTTGAAGTCGTGCCGCACGTCGGTCTGCAGCATTCCCCAGGCGGAAAATGCGCCGGGATGCACCGGGATGATGACTTCCGAGATCTCCAGTTCCTCGGCCAAAGCCGCAGCCTGTGCGGGACCGGCGCCGCCGAAGGCCACCAGCGAAAACTCGCGCGGATCGATGCCGCGCTGGATCGTGATGGTGCGGATGGCGTCTGCCATCTTGGCGTTGACGATGTCGATGACGCCCTGGGCCATCTCCTCCGCATTCATGCCGAAATCGGCGCCAAGTGCGGCAAGCGCGGACGCCGCGCCATCGCGGTCGAGTTTCATCTCGCCGCCCGAGAAATTGGCACCGTCGAGCCGGCCGAGAACGAGGTTGGCGTCGGATACGACCGGCTCGGTACCGCCAAGCCCGTAGCAGACCGGCCCGGGTTTCGAACCAGCCGATTGCGGACCGACGCGCAGCGCACCGGCCTCTTTCCAGGCGATCGAGCCGCCGCCGGCGCCGATGACATGGATGTCGACAACCGACATCTGGATTGGCAGACCTTCGAGCATCGCCTCGTTGGAGGTGGACGGCAGTCCGTCGATCACCAGCGAGGCATCGAACGATGTACCGCCCATGTCGACGCAGATCAGGTTGCCGCGTCCGGTGGCGGCCGACAGCGCCTTGCCGCCGATGGCGCCGCCAACAGGTCCGGAAAGAAGGGTCTGCAAAGGCGTTTCGGATGCGGCCGCAGCAGTCATGACGCCGCCGTTCGATTCCATCACATGCAGCGCGCCGCCTTCGGGCAGCCGGTCGCCCATTTCCGACTGCAGGGTCGAGATGTAGCGGCGGACGACAGGCGCGAGATAGGCGTCGGTCACCGTCGTCGAGGTGCGCTCGAACTCGCGCCATTCCGGCGAGACCTTGTGCGACATGACGATCTGCAGATCCGGCAAGCGTGCGGCGAGATAGTCGCGCACTGCCAGTTCATGCGCCGGGTTGGTGAAGGAAAAGAGCAGCGAAATGGCTATCGCCTCGTAGGCTTCGGTCGCGCAGGCGGCGACCAGCCTATCGAGATCCGAAAGTCGCAAGGGCTCGAGTTCGCCCCCGTCCGCGGCGATCCGCCCACCTACGGTGTAGGTATGTTCGAGCGGGACCAGCGGCTCGGGCTTGTTCCAGCGGATCGAGAAGATCTCGCCGCGGTCATTGCCCTGAATGGTGTAGATATCGCGAAAATTTTCGTTGGTGACCAGCGCCACCTTCGATCCTTTGCGGGTGAGCAAGGCGTTGAGGCCAACGGTCGTGCCATGCACGAAGAATGCAAGTTCCCCGTTGTCGCTCAAGACCTGATCGATACCCTTGAGCACTGCAAGCGCCGGGTTGTCCGGCGTGGACAGAACCTTGGTGGCGCCACAGCGCCCGGTGGCCACGTCCTGATAGACGATGTCTGTGAAGGTGCCGCCAATATCGGCCGACACACGATAGCTGGTTTTCACTGTTCCTGATCCTTTGGCTGGGGGGGTGGCGCGCACCAAATGCGCGCCACTGGCCTTGTTCGGCTCTTGCTTGACTACTGTTCCCACTCGCCGACGAAGTCGGGATTGGCCTCCAGGACCGCGGCATCGATCATCGCCTCGATCGGCCCGGCCTCATCCATGTTGATGGCCTGGGTCACCGGCTTGCCCTCGATCGCATTGGCGATCTGCTCCATGGCCAGCGCACCCATGGTCTTGGGGAAATAGGCCAACGTCGAATCCCAGCGCCCTTCGCGGATCGCGGAGATTGCGATTGCCGCCGCGCCGCCGCCCGACAGATACAGGTCGGCCGGGTTCATGCCTGCAGCTTCAAGTGCGATCTCCACGCCCACCAGATGCTGGTCGGCATTGGAAAGAACCGCGTCCACGTCCGGATTGGCCTGCAGGATGTCGGTCATCGCCTTCAGGCTCGGATCGGGCGAGTAGTAACCCTCGCCGACGGCGACGACCTTGATGTTTTCGTGTTTTGCCAGAACCGACTGGAAGGTCTCGAGGCGCAGATTGTCGAAGGGAAAGATCTTGGCGCCGATGATGATGACCACGTTGCAAGGGTCCTTGTCGGCACAGTACTTGGCGACGGCCTCGGCCTGCACGGTCGCGCCGGGAACCGGCGGCGAGGCTGCGGTCACGGTGATGCCCTCGACCTGCGGCTCAAGCGTGTTCAGATCCGGCCCGACCGGAAACAGCACCGTGCCGATCGGCGTGCCTTCGGCAATGACCTGCTCGAAAGCGCCTGCGATACCGACGGAATCGTTTGGCGCCACGATCATGCCGACATACTTGCCGGACGCGAGGGCATCCTCGATCTGGCTGTACTGAAGGGCGGCGTCGAACTGCCCGTCAAGGATCTCGGTGGTGTAGCCACGCTTGGCGGCGACTTCCTGAACACCCTCATAGGTGGCCTGATTGAAGCCGTTCTGCGATGTCGCGGCAAAATAGGCGACCGTCCCCTCGGCCGAGGCCATCCCGGTCATCCCGGCCAGCGCCACACATGTCAGCAGAGTCTTTTTGAATGTTCCCATCACTTGTTCTCCGTCAAAAAAGTTTGCGTCCTCGATCCTTTGAGCTTGCACATTATGCAAACTTAATGCAAGAAGATTTTTATGCAAACTTAATGCAAGAAGAAAATGATGATGAAAAAAGCCGATCGAAAACCCAAGGACGACACACCGATGCGCAAGAAGCGCGGCGCGCTGCTGGTCTATGAGAAGCTTCGCGAGGACATTCAGTGGTTGCGCCTCGACCCTGGCTCGGCGCTCGACGAAGTTGCACTGTCCAAGACATATGACGTCTCGCGGACGCCGATCCGCGAAGCGCTGCTGTTGCTCGAAAACGAGGGCTTCGTGCAGTTTCTGCAAAACCGGACCTCGATCGTGGCGCCACTGTCGCTGCACAATCAGGCGGCTTTCCTGGACACCTTCATCCTTTTGTCCCGCGGGCTGATCCGCGCGGCCGCCATGCACGGCACCACGCAAAGGGACCGGCTGGAAGGTCTCGTCAGGGACTACGCCAGCCGGCTTGAGGCAGACGACGTGGAGGGCGCGTTCCGCGCGCAGCTCGACCTGAACCGCTGCATCGCCAAGGAGGCGCGAAACAGGTTCCTGGAGAAATATTTCCTCGAGGCGCAGGACGCCTCGGTTCGCATGAAGCTGCTTTACTTCTTTCCGCACCTGGGCCGGGAACAGAGGAAAGAGGCCGTAGCCCGGCTGCAGGCGATTGTCGATGCAATGGTAGCAGGCGATCCCGACGCCGGCGATGCTGCCGTGCGCGATGCGATCCTGTTCGAGGCGAAGGTCATTCAGGGCGGCCTGGCGCCGCGCTACGGACATGAGATGTCGATCGATCAGGGGGGGGCGAAATGAGCGGTTTTTCGACCCGTCGCGCCCGGGCCGCGGAGCTGATGCGGCGGGCCGGTCTGGGCGCCGCAGCTTTCGTGCCCGGGCCAAACCTTGCCTATCTCACCGGCGTACATCTGCACCTGATGGAGCGCCCGACGCTCTATGTTCTGTGCGTCGATGGCAGCGCGCATGCCCTCATGCCGGCGCTGGAACGACAGAAATGGCAATCCGCGGTGCCCGACGCCAAAACTCTCTATTGGGACGATGCCGACGGCCCGGAGGCCGGCTTTGCAGCGCTGGCTGACCGGCTGGGCACGGCCATATCCCTGGGAGTCGAGGGGCTGCGCATGCGCGCCGCCGAATACCGGGCGCTCGCCCGCCACTTCGGCCCCGATAGGCTGGTCGACGCCGACAGCGCGCTAGCGGAGTTGCGGCTCTTGAAGGACCTACAAGAAATCGAAGACCTGCGCCGGGCCATCGCGATCAGCGAAGCCGCCCTGGGCGAGGTCTATGATGCCGGGATCGGCGGGCAAAGCGAGCAGCAGATCTCGGCCCGCCTGAAGGCTGCGATGCTGTCGCATGGCGCCACCGGCTTCGCCTTCGAACCCATTGTGCTCTGCGGGGGAGCGGCGGCCGACCCGCATGGCGACACCTCCGGGCGGATCGTTGCACCGGGAGACGCGTTGCTGATCGATTTCGGCGCCAGTTACGGCGACATGCATGCCGACATCACCCGGACCGTGTTCTGCGGCCATGCAACCGACACCCATGCGGCGATCTACGACACGGTGCTTGCCGCCAACCAGGCCGGGCGGGAAGCGGTGCGCGCGGGCCGGGCCGTGGGCGACGTCGACGCCGCGGCGACCGACAGGCTGCAGACGTCGCCGTTTGTGGACCTGATCCTGCACAAGACCGGCCACGGGCTTGGACGCGAGGTGCACGAGGCCCCCGCGGTCATGCGTTCGAACCGTGAGCCGCAACGCGCCGGCATGGTGTTCACCATCGAACCCGGCCTGTACCGGCCGAACGATATCGGTGTGCGCATCGAGGACAACGTGGTCGTGACCGAGACCGGCCACGACTGCCTTACCCAATTCAACAGGGAGATCATGACCCTTGCTTGACCAAATCGCCCCCCTGCAGCGCTTCGAGGCCAAAGTCCGCACCAACAACTGGACGAGCCTCTTCCCCGCCCTTGACGAGATGTGCCAGGCGTTGATCGGCCACAGGTTATTCTCGTGCTCGGTGTTCAGGATGAGCGGACCCGAAAGCGGCTCGGCGTCGCGGGTCTATACCAGCGATCCGGAGAGCTATCCGCTCTCAAGCCTGAAGAAAATCGTGCCGAACCGCTGGACAGAGCAGGTTATTGTCCGCCGCGAGACCTTTGTCGCGAATTCGGTCGAGGGCTTTGCCGACGTGTTTCCTGACCACGCCTTCATTGCGTCGCTGGGTCTCGGATCGGTTATCAATCTGCCGGTGGTCTTCCGGGGCAACTTCATCGGGACCGTGAACATGCTGCACGAGGCCGGCTATTACACCGAGGCCCGCGTCGAGCAGGCCAAACTGCTGGCGGTGCCGTCGCTTCTGGCGTTCGAGGTCTCGCCGGAGGTCTCGGAGTAGACATTGACAGGCCGCTTCCGCCGACGACGCCTGGCGGGTTCCGAGCCTTGACGGACTACCTCATGCACGTCACTCCCACGAGGGAAGCCGAAAAATCCGGGAGATTGGCCGGGATTGGAGTGTCGAGGCGACCAGCTTCGGACTCCTGAGCCGCTGAACCCTGTCCAGGCGGTCGCCGTTACTTCTCCGGTTCGCGCTCCCGTCGAGCGCAGGTAGCGCGCTCGGCTGCCCTCCATCCGCTGTCGGATGAAAGGATACGAATCAACGGTATCAGGGGAAAATCTGGTCGGAGTGAGAGGATTCGAACCTCCGACCCCGTCGTCCCGAACGACGTGCGCTACCAGGCTGCGCTACACTCCGTGACCAGCGGGTGGCTTATAGACCGGCATAATCGCCGCCACAAGCCCCCTCTTGCGGAAATCCCCGCCTCGGGCCGGTGAATTTCAAATGCGCGGCGCCTGCCCGGCCCGCCCTTGCCCGGATCCGGCTAGTTTTCACCTTCCGGCGGCGGTGTCCGCGCGGTTCCGGTGTCGGCTTCACGCGGCTCTTCGATCTTTCCATCGGCTTGGCCATCGGCCTGGCCGGACAGGAAGAAGCCCCAGCCGACATAGGCGGAAAGCGCCAGGAAAAACAGCATCCATCCGGTTGAGCCGGCAAAGAACTCGACCCCGGTCCAGACCACGACAAGCACGAAGATAATGATCCGCCGCACCAGCGGCCGGTAGAAGGGATGACCGAAGTCAACCAGGGCCCATCTCATGGCTTCATCCTTCCGAGGACGTGGTGTTGTGCCGTGCGGCGGATGGCGCTGCACCGTGCTTGCCTGCCCTGAAGCAGGCGTTCGCCGGACAAGAGACCCGATCGCCGCGGCGCGGTCAACATCCGGCGCGGCAACCTCAAATTATTTTATATTTGCGATCTTATATATAAGCGACTATATAGGTCGCAACACGGCACCGGCCGATTGATCTCGCGCAATGACAGCCCGTCATTGCCCGCTCATGGTTGCACGGTGCCCGCACAGACCCTTTGAAACGAGGCAAACCATGAAAATGCTCAGCTTTGCGCTTCTTCTCTCCGTCTCCGCCACCGTCGCGCAGGCCGAGACATTGACGCTGTCGCCTACCCAGATCACCGAGTGGAAGGCCGTCCAGGCCCGGGTCGAATCGCGCGACATCGTGCCGGCACGGGCGCGGATCGGCGGCGTGATCCAGGAACTGACGATCAGCGAGGGCGACCTGGTGACGGCCGGACAGCAGCTTGGCCTGGTCAAGGACGACAAGATCGCCTTCCAGATCGCGGCACTCGATGCCCAGCTTGCAGCCCTTGCAGCCCAACTCCAAACCGCGGAAGCGGAATTCCAGCGCGGCGAGACACTGGTCAGCCAGGGTGTCGTCACACGGCAGCGGCTGGCGCAGCTTTCGACCGATGTCGAGGTGACGCGCAACCAGATCGCCGCGACTGAAGCCCAGCGCGCGGTGCTGACCCAGCAGGAAACCGAAGGCGCCGTCATTGCGCCCGCCGACGGCCGGGTGCTGACGGTACCCGCCACCCGCGGATCGGTGATCATGCCGGGCGAACCGGTGGCGACCATCGGCTCGGGCGGCTTTTTCCTCCGCCTTGCGGTGCCCGAGCGGTTTGCCGGGGAACTCGAGGCCGGTGCGGAAATCCGTCTTGCCACCGGCGGAGAGGAAGCCGCCGGACGACTCGCCAAGGTCTATCCGCAGATCGACAATGGCCGGGTAATCGCCGATGTCGAGGTCGAAAAGCTCGACACGGCCTTCGTCAATGCCCGCGTTCTGGTCGAAGTGCCGATCGGCACGCGCCAAGCACTGCTGGCGCCCCTGGACTCGGTGGTCAACCGCCACGGCATCGACTTCATGTCGGTGGAGGACCACAATGGCGAGGTGGTCGAACGCACGGTGATCCTCGGCGCAGTCCAGGAAGGGGAACACTCCGGAATGGTTGAAGTGATCAGCGGCGTTTCCGCCGGCGACAAGGTGGTGCGGCCATGAAAACCACAAATACCGGATTGGGGATTGCGGGCCAGCTGACGCGCGGCTTCATCGTCTCCCCCCTCACCCCTCTGTTCCTGCTGGCGGCCTTTGCCTTCGGCATCGTGGCGCTTCTGACGCTGCCGCGCGAGGAAGAGCCGCAGATCTCGGTTCCGATGGTCGACATCATGCTCGGCGCACCGGGCCTGAAGGCCGATGATGCGGTCAAGCTCGTCACCGAGCCGCTCGAGACCATCGTCAAGAGCATCGACGGGGTCGAGCACGTCTACTCGCAGACGTCCGACAACAAGGTTCTGGTCACGGCCCGCTTCATCGTCGGCACGCAGACCGATTCCGCCATTCTTCGCGTGCATGACAAGGTGCGCGCCAATCTCGACCGGATCCCGGTCGGCATCCCCGAACCGATGATCGTCGGGCGCGGCATCGACGATGTCGCCATCGTGTCGCTGACCCTGACGCCGTCCGAAGAAGCCGGCGACGCGGTTTCGGCCAACGACCTGACGCGGGTGGCGCGCGAACTCAGGACCGAGCTTTCGAAGATCGACAATGTCGGGCTGACCTACCTGGTCGGCGACACCGACGAAATCATCCGCATTGCACCCGATCCGAGGCGACTGGCGCTCAACGGCGTGACGCTGCAGCAGCTCGCCGGCAAGGTCAGCGGCGCCAACCGGGCCTTCCCGGCGGGCGAAGTCACCGTCGAGGGCAAGTCTGCCGAACTGATGGTGGGCGAAACGCTCTACGCGCCTGCCGAGATCGGCAACCTGCTGATCACCACCCGTGACGGGCGGCCGGTCTATGTGCGTGATCTGGCAGACATTTCCTTTGCCACCGACAGCACGGCGCGGATCGTCGCAACGGTCACGCGTTCCGGGGACGGGGCCGAGGACGGGGCGGAAGGCGGAATCGACCGCAAGCCCGCCGTGACGCTGGCGATCGCCAAGCGCGCCGGCGCCAATGCGGTGCTGGTGGCCGAGCAGATTCTCGAACGCACCGAAGCGCTCGAGGGCTCGCTGATCCCGCATTCGATGTCGGTGGAAGTCACCCGCGACTACGGCGAGACGGCCAACGAGAAAGCCAACGAGCTGCTTTACCATCTGGGCCTCGCCACGGTGTCGATCATCGTGCTGGTCTGGCTCGCCATCGGCTGGCGCGAGGCGCTGGTGGTGGCGATCGTCATTCCGGTGACCATCCTGCTGACGCTGTTTGCCTCCCGCGTTATGGGTTACACGCTCAACCGCGTATCGCTGTTCGCGCTGATCTTCTCGATCGGCATCCTTGTCGATGACGCCATCGTGGTGATCGAGAACATCGCCCGGCACTGGGGGATGGGCGATGGCCGCGAGCGCAAGCAGGCAGCCATCGAAGCGGTGGCGGAAGTCGGCAATCCGACGATTGTTGCCACGCTGACCGTGGTCGCGGCGCTGCTGCCGATGCTGTTCGTCTCGGGCATGATGGGCCCCTACATGAGCCCGATCCCGGCCAACGCGTCGGCGGCGATGGTATTCTCGTTCTTCGTCGCCGTCATGGTGACGCCATGGCTGATGCTGAAGATCGCAGGCCGCGCACCGATGCATCACGGCCATGGCGAAGGCACTGAGGGCGGCGGCGTGCTGGGCAGGATCTATCGTGCCGTGGCGCGGCCGATCCTTTCCAGCAAGACCAGTTCCTGGATCTTCCTGCTTGTTGTGGGCGCCATGACGCTCGGATCATTGTCGCTGTTCTACACCAAGGACGTGACGGTGAAGTTGCTGCCATTCGATAACAAGTCGGAACTCTCCGTCGTTATCGACATGCCCGAAGGCACCTCGGTGGAAGCCACGGACGCCGTTGCGCAGGCAGTTGCGCGGGAAGTGCTCAAGCTCGAGGAAGTCAAGTCGGTCCAGACCCATGCCGGGACCGCCGCTCCGTTCAACTTCAACGGGCTGGTGCGGCATTCCTTCCTGCGCTCGGAAACCCAGATGGGCGACGTGGCGCTCAACCTCACCGCCAAGACCGAACGGGATCGTTCGAGCCACGATATCGCGCTCGACATCCGCGCGCGCATCGCCGGCATTCCGCTGCCGCAAGGCGCCAGCTTGAAGGTGGTCGAACCGCCGCCGGGCCCGCCGGTGATGGCAACGCTGCTGGCCGAAGTCTACGGGCCCGACGCCGAAACCCGCCGTGCCGTGGCGGCCCGGGTGGAGGAAGCCTTCCGCTCCGCCAACTTCATTGTCGACATCGACAATTCCTGGGGACAGCCGGCAGATCGGGTGCGCGTGAAGATCTCGACCGATGACCTGGAGTTCTTCAAGGTCCAGGAACAGGACGTGTTCGACACGATCGGCATCCTCAACACCGGCCAGACAGTGGGCTATTCGCATCGTGGCGGCGGCCGCATGCCGATAGCCATAAGGCTCGAACGCCCGCGCTCGGAACGCATGGTCGACGAGGCTTTTCTCACCACGCCGATCCCGGCCAACGTTCTGCCGGGCGACCGGTCGATCGTCGAACTGGGTGACGTGGTGGACGTCTCCGAAGAACGCTCGTCGTTCCCGGTGTTCCGCCACAATGGCCGGGCGGCCGAAATGGTGATGGCCGAAATGGCCGGCGCCTACGAAGCCCCGCTCTACGGCATGATCGCCGTCCAGGAGGCGCTTGACGCGATGGACTGGACCGGGCTTGAAAAGCCGGTGATCGCGCTGCACGGCCAGCCAGCCGACGAGCAGGTATCGACGGTGCTGTGGGACGGTGAATGGGAAGTCACCTGGGTGACCTTCCGCGACATGGGTGCGGCCTTCGGCGTCGCCCTGCTCGGGATCTACATTCTGGTGGTCGCCCAGTTCGGCTCGTTCAAGGCGCCGCTGGTGATCCTGACGCCGGTGCCGCTGACCTTCATCGGCATCCTGATCGGCCACTGGCTGTTCGGCGCGCCGTTCTCGGCCACCTCGATGATCGGCTTCATCGCGCTTGCCGGCATCATCGTGCGCAACTCGATCCTGCTGGTGGATTTCATCCGGCATGCCCATGTCCCGGGCACGCCGCTGACCCCGGTGCTGATCGAGGCCGGCGCGATCCGCTTCAAGCCGATCATCCTGACCGCGCTTGCGGCAATGATCGGGGCGGCGGTGATCCTGACCGACCCGATCTTCCAGGGTCTGGCGATCTCGCTCTTGTTTGGCCTCGCCTCGTCAACGGCGCTGACGGTGCTGGTGATCCCGGCGATCTACCGGGTGCTCAGGACCTGATCAGGCCTGACGCCAATTTCATGCAAACCTGCTCCGCCCGTCACTTCGACGGGCGGAATGCTTTCACGATCTCGTCCCGGGTCTCGATCCGCCCTGCCCCGATCAGATCGAGGCAGAACGGAATGGCCGGAAACACCGCCGTCAGGCAGGTGTCGATCGAGCCGGGTTTGCCCGGCAGGTTGACGATAAGCGTCTTGCCGCGCGTGCCCGCGGTCTGGCGCGACAGGATCGCCGTGGGCACCTGTTCGAGGCTGACCTTGCGCATCAGCTCGCCAAAGCCGGGCAGTTCCTTCTCCATCACCTCTTTCATGGCTTCGGGCGTCAGATCGCGTGGGCTGGGGCCGGTGCCGCCGGTGGTCAGCACCATGTCAACGCGCTCCTCGTCGCACAGGCGGATCAGCGTGTCGCGCACGCTTTCAAGCCCGTCTGGAATGACATGCACCACGATCTCGGCGGGCGATGACATCACCCGCTCGAGCCAGGCCTTGACCGCCGGGCCGCCCAGATCCTCGTACTCGCCGCGGCTGGCGCGGTCGGACACGGTGAGAACGGCAATGCGAACGGTCATGGGGTAGCTCCGGATGATCGGGGGAAGACAGCGACGGTTCTAGCAAGCCCCCCTTCGCGCGGCAACCAGCCCAGCCGCCGCCCGACAGCTATGCTCTTGCGGCAGCCCTGATCATGTCGGCGGCCTTTTCGGCTATCATCACCGTGGGGGCATTGGTGTTGCCGCCAATCAGGGTGGGCATCACCGAGGCGTCGACGACGCGCAGGCCCTCGATCCCGTGAACCCTGAGCTCGGGATCGGTCACCGCCATTGCATCCTTGCCCATTTTGCAGGTGCCGACCGGATGATAGATCGTGTCGGCACGGGCGCGGATGTCGGCCATCAGCTCGTCATCATCCATGCCCGGACGGGAGTAGACTTCTTTCAACCGGTATTTGCGCAGGGACGGCGCGTCCATGATCTTGCGGGTCGTCTTCGCGCCCTTGAGCAGCAGCGCCGCGTCACGCTCGTCGGAGAGATATTTCGGATCGATCCGGGGGGCGCGCATCGGATCGGGGCCATCAAGCCCGACCTCGCCGCGGGAATGCGGCCTGAGGACGCAGACATGGCAGGAATAACCGTAGCCCCAATGCAGCTTGCGGGAGTGATCGTCGACCAGCGCCGGGACGAAGTGCAATTGCAGATCGGGGCGGTCCAGCGCGGGATCGGACTTGAGGAAGGCGCCGCCCTCGGCGCCGGGCGAGGCCACGAGGCCCGATCCATCGCGTCGCCAGTCGAGAATATGGCGGACAAGCTTGTAGGCGCCGACCGCGCCGAGCCCCAGCACATCGGTGTCGCGGGTCTTGGCCGTGTAGACGTAGTCGAGATGATCCTGCAGGTTCTGGCCAACGCCGGGAAGATCCTTGAGCACGTCGACGCCGCGCGAGCGCAGATGCTCGGCCGGACCGATGCCCGAGAGCATTAAAAGCTGCGGTGAGTTGAAAGTGCCGCCACAGAGAATGACCTCGAACCGGGCGCGCACCTCAAGCTCGGCCCTGCCCTTGCGATAGGCAACGCCGGTGGCGCGGTGACCGTCCATGATCACCCGTGTGGCATGTGCGCCGGTGACGACTTCCAGGTTGGGCCGGTTCATCACCGGGTGAAGATAGGCGGCGGCGACCGAGCAGCGTTCGCCCTGCCTGCCGTCCTTCCAGAACTGGGTCACCTGGTAGAGGCCCGCTCCCTCCTGCTCCGGTCCGTTGAAATCGTCATTGCGGCGGATCTGCACTTCCGCCGCGGCGTCGACGAAGGCGCGGCTGATCTGCCGAGGGCTCTGCTGTTCGGCCACTTCCAGCGGTCCCGAATCGCCATGAAGGTCATCGGAGCCACGCACATTTCGCTCGGACCGGCGGAAGATTGGCAACACATCCGACCAACTCCAGCCGTCGCAGCCGGCGCTGGCCCAGCCGTCGTAATCGGAGGGATGGCCACGAACATAAAGCATGGCGTTGATAGCGCTGGAGCCGCCCAGCGCGCGGCCACGGGGCTGATAACCGCGGCGCCCGCCAAGCCCCGGCTGCGGAACCGTCTCGAATGCCCAGTTGTTGATTTTCGGCCGTCCGGGAAGCATGGCGACGATGCCGAGCGGCGCGCGCACCAGAATGCTCTTTCCGTCGCCTCCCGCTTCAAGCAGGCAAACCCTGACCTTTGGATCCTCGCTCAGACGCGCGGCAAGCACCGAACCGGCGGACCCGCCGCCGACAATGACGTAGTCGAACTCCATGAAAGCCTCCTCCCAAAGACCACCACGGAGACGAGCCTAGATCAGAAGCAGACGGTTTCAAACAAAAATTGACGCGAGATACGCAAACGTAAGGTCGACAGTCTGTGGAGCAGAGCCGCGCGCCTCACCGGCGCGCATCCGGCCGGATGCGCGAAGGGCGCTGCAAACCGTTGGATTGCTTCATTTGCGCTGTCGCCCAAGTGCATCCACCTGAACGCGGCAGGGATCAGAAACCGGCGCGCTCGGACAAGCGGGTCAGATCGGGAACCGTCACATGGCGGTTGTTGACGATGCGGATGACGTCTTCCTTGCGCAGTTTGGTCAATTGCCGGCTGACGGTTTCCATGGTGAGTCCGAGGAAATCGGCAATATCGGTGCGGCTCATCGGCAGGTCGTAGGTCACCGAGTCGCTTTCGTTGTCCGGAAAGGCATGGGTGGCGATCAGCAAGAGGAAGCTTGCAACCTTTTCGCCGGCGGTTTTCCGGCCCAGCGTGAGCATCCAGTCGCGGGCTTCGTCGAGTTCGGTCAGCGTCTGCTCGAGCAGCTTGTGCTCGAGCTCCGGCATTTCGCGGATCATGCGCTCGATGGAAGCCTTGGGAAAGGAACAAACCTTGACCTCGGTGGCAGCTTCCGCGCTGACGCCGTTTTCCTGGCGGAACGGACGGCCGAGAAAATCCGGGGCGAACTGCAAGCCAACGATCTGCTGGCGGCCATCGGCCATCATTTTCGACAGCTTCACCACACCCGAAATGATGTTGGAATAACTCTTCGTCTGCAGACTTTCGCCCACCAGCTCCGTGCCCGGCTCGACCGTGCGCCGGGTCGAGTGCTGGCTCAGTTGCAGGAGCTGATCGTTCGTCAGGGCTCCGCAGACGCCGCGATGGCGGCTTTCACAAGCCTGACACAGCACAGGAATGTTCGAATTGTGAACGTCTTTGCGTTGAATATCCATTGGACTCCCCGGTCGAGCTGATACTACTTCACCGCGCAATTCTTCAAAAGATACAATATGTCGCAGACTTTGAACACCGGTGCTCATATGCATCTTTTTGCACAGATGTATGACGCCGGCCGCATGGCCGATGCCTTGAACCCGGCTGGCTTGACGAGAATCAAGGACAGCGAGGCCTGTGAGGTTATCATTACCAGATGCTAGCTGATTTACCGTCGACAAAGGGCACGATCTTCGACATTTCCGGGCTGACCAAGATCTACCGAACAGGGGAGGTCGAGGTCCGCGCGCTCAATGGTGTCGACCTGACGCTGGAGGCCGGCGAAATGGCGGTGCTGCTCGGCCCGTCGGGCAGCGGCAAATCAACCCTGCTCAACATTGTCGGCGGTCTCGACCGGCCGACATCGGGCTCGGTGAAGTTCAAGGGTGAGGAACTGGCCGGCGCCAGCGACCGGGACCTGACAGCCTATCGCCGGGATCACGTCGGGTTCGTGTTCCAGTTCTACAACCTGATCCCCAGCCTCACAGCCTGGGAGAATGTCGCGCTGATCACCGAAGTGGCGTCCGATCCGATGACGCCCTCGGAGGCGCTCTCGCTGGTTGGCCTCGAAGCCCGCATGAACCACTTCCCGGCCCAGCTGTCGGGCGGCGAGCAGCAGCGCGTGGCGATTGCCCGGGCGATCGCGAAGCGGCCGGAAGTGCTGCTTTGCGACGAGCCGACAGGCGCGCTCGATTCGGCCACCGGCATCATTGTGCTCGAGGCGCTGGCGCGGGTGAACGAGGAAACCGGCGCCACCACCGCGATCATCACCCACAATGCCGGCATCCGGAAGATCGCCCACCGGGTCTACTCCTTTCTGGACGGCCAGATCGCCTCCTGCGAGCTCAACGAAGAGCGGATCAAGCCTTCGGAGGTGAGCTGGTGAAGGCCCTGAGCATGCTCGACCGCAAACTGGTCCGCGATCTCGCCCGCCTTTGGGCGCAGTCGCTGGCGATCGCGCTGGTGATGGCCTGCGGGGTCATGACCCTGATCCTGGCGCTTGGCGCCACGCGGGCGCTGGAAGACACCCGCGCTGCCTTTTACGACCGGACCCGGTTCGGCGATGTCTTCGCCTCGGCCACGCGGGCGCCGGAAAGCATCAAGACGGCGATCGCGGCCATCGACGGGGTTTCGGCGGTGCAGACGCGGATCGTCAACGCGGTCATCATCGACATAAAGGGCATGGCGGAACCGGCGACGGGCATGGTGATCTCGATACCCGACCACGGCGAACCGGCCGTCAACCGCCTCTACCTGCGGTCGGGGCGTTTTCCCGAACCGGGCCGCGACAACGAGGCGACCATCATCGAAGCCTTCGCCGACGCGCATGGCTTCCGGCCCGGCGACACATTCGACGTGCTGATCAACGGCCGCAAGCGGCATCTCGTCATTACCGGGATCACCCTGTCTCCCGAATATGTCTATGCGATCGGTCCGGGCGACATGGTGCCGGACCAGAAACGCTTCGGCGTGATCCACATGCACAGATCAGTGCTCGAAGGCGCCTATGACATGAAAGGGGCGTTCAACGATGTGTCGCTGACCCTGTCGCGCAGCGCCGACAAGGACGAGGTGATCGCGCAGCTCGACACCATCCTCAAGCCGCATGGCGGCACCGGCGCCTATGACCGGACCGACCACATGTCCGACGCGTTTCTCGATTCCGAACTGACCCAGCTCAGGGCGATGGCACAGGTGATCCCGCCGATCTTCCTGTTCATTGCGGCGTTTCTGGTCAACATGATCCTGTCGAGGCTGATTGCCCTGGAGCGCGAACAGATCGGCCTCTTGAAAGCCGTCGGCTACTCCAATGCCGCGATTGCCTGGCACTATGCCAAACTGACACTGGCGATATCCGTTGTCGGGGTGGCCATCGGCGGGATTGCCGGTACGCGGCTGGGGCACGGTATGGCATCGCTGTACGGCGAGTTCTATTCATTCCCGTTCCTGGTGTTCTCGCAGGAACCCGATCTCTATGTGATCTCGACGCTGGTCACCTTCGCCGCCGCTCTGATCGGCGCCGCCAACGCCATCATGGGCGCGGTGCGATTGCCGCCGGCGGTGGCGATGCGGCCTCCGGCGCCGACCAGGTACCGAAGCCTTTTCGGCGGCTCTGCCGGCGGCTTTCGCCTGCCGTTTTCGCAATTGACCGTGATGGCGCTCAGGCATCTGGTGCGCTGGCCGCTGCGCACCGCTCTGACGACGCTCGGCACCGCCTTGCCGGTGGCGCTGCTGATCACCTCGTTGTTTGCCTTCGATTCGGTCGACCACATGATCGACACCATGTGGTTCCGGGCCGACCGCCAAGACGCGACGCTGACCTTCGCCCTGGACCGGTCGGAGGATGCGGTGCGCGATGTCGCCCGGCTGCCCGGCGTGCTGGCGGCCGAACCGTTCCGCGCGGAAGCCGCGACGCTGAGGAACGGGCACCGCTCGCGCAATGTCCAGATCATTGGCTCCAACCCCCGGACCGACATCAGCCGGGTGCTCGATGAGGAATTCGCTCCGATCACCCTGCCGCCGGCCGGCATTCTGCTTTCGGAACGCCTCGCCACCCATCTCGGCCTGGCGACCGGAGACCAGGTCGAGGTCGAACTCAATGACGGACAGGGGCGCAAGGTGATGGTGCCGCTGGTGGGCGTGACCAACAGCTATGTCGGGCTGACGGCCAACATGAGCCGGGAAGCGCTCGACCGGCTGTCCGGCCAGGGCAGCCGGATATCGGGCGCCCGGGTGATCGTGGATGACAACCGGATCCTGGATCTTTACGACGAGGTCAAGCAGACCCCGGCGATCGCCTCGGTGGCGCTGCAGCGGATCTCTCTGAAGCGGTTCCGGGCAGTGATCGAGGAAAACATCGGCATCAGCATCACGATCTACGTTTCGCTGGCCGTCATCATCACTTTCGGGGTGATCTACAATTCGGCCCGGATCCAGCTGTCCGAGCGTGCCCGCGAACTCGCGAGCCTCAGGGTCTTCGGCTTCACCAACCGGGAAGTGTCGAGTGTGCTCTTGACCGAGCTCGGGGTGATGGTGATCCTGGCGCAACCGCTCGGCTGGCTGATCGGCCGCAGCTTCTCGGTCCTGGTGGCCAAGGGGTTTGAAAGCGACCTGTTCCGGATACCGCTCATCATCAACCCGCCGACCTATGCCATATCCAGCCTGATCGTGCTTGGTGGAGCCCTGGTGTCGGCCCTGATCGTGCGCCGTCGCATCGACCGGCTCGATCTCATCCGCGTCTTGAAAACAAGGGACTGAAACCATGGCCTCTGTTGTTGCCCGAAGCCTCGCAGGACTGGCGGTCGCCGCAGCGATCGGCGGGGCGCTGTATGTCGCCTTCAGCGAAAAACCGATCCTTGTCGATCTGGCTACGGTCAATACCGGGCCGCTGCAGGTGATCGTCGCCGAAGACGGGATCACCCGTATCCGCAATGTCTATGCGGTCTCCTCGCCGATCGCCGGCCATCTCGACCGGGTCGAATACTCGGTCGGAGATCCGATCGCCAAGGGAGAAAGCATCACCTCGATCCATCCGCTCGACCCGCCGTTTCTCGATACAAGGACACGGACCGAGCTGATGGCGGCGATCGATGCGGCACGGTCAAGCATAGCCGTGGCGGAAGTGGAACTGGCGCGTGCCCGCACCTCGCGCACGCTGGCCCGCGCCAGCCAGGAAAGGGCACAAAAGCTGGCGGAGACGAACATCGTGTCCGAAAGCGAACTCGAGCGGCTGGTCGGCGAGGTCGAGCTTGCCGACGCCCAGGTGCGCTCCGCCGAGGCGATGATCGCGCTGAGGCGGGCCGAACTGGCGAGCGCCCAGGCCAGACTGACCCAGCCCGGGCAGACACCGATTGACGCCGCCAGCGGCCAGTGCTGCGTCAATATCGTCTCGCCGATTGACGGGATCATCCTCTCGCTCAACGCCAAGAGCGAGCAGGCGGCCAGCGTCGGCCAGCTGATCGCCGAGATCGGCGACCCGTCCGATCTCGAAATCACGGTGGACGTGCTGTCCGCCGACGCGGTCAAGATCCGCCCCGGCAGCCAGGTGCTGATTACCGACTGGGGCGGTCCGGAGGCGCTTGAGGCGCAGGTCGAGCGCATCGAACCATCCGGCTTCACCAAGGTGTCCGCGCTGGGTATCGCCGAGCAGAGGGTCAATGCCATCATCGCGCTGAAGGACCCGCCGCCGACCGATCTCGGCCATGGATTCCGGGTCATCGCCAACCTGATCATCTGGTCAGGGGATGCCATCCTGCAGGTCCCGGTGAGTTCGCTCTACCGCGATGGCGGGGACTGGGCGGTGTTCAGGATGGAGGATGGACGGGCACGGGTCACACCGGTCGAGATCGGCCACATGACCGACCGGAGCGCAGAAATCCTTTCGGGCCTGAGCGACGGCGACCAGGTACTGCTCTATCCCGGCGACGCGCTGGAAGACGGGAGCCTGATCGCCGACCGCGCGGCAGCCAACTGAGCCGTTCAGACCGGAGCCGCCAGCCTTCTGAGCTTGGCGATTGCCGTTTCGGGGCTCTCGCCATAGGCGATGGTACCCTTGAAGACACCGTTCCGGTCAATGAGAAACACCGATGCCGTGTGATCCATGGTGTAATCGCCGTCATCGGTGGGGACCCTGGCCGCATAGACATGCCAGGCGGCGACGACGCGTGCGACCTCGTCAGGATCGCCGGTGATCCCAATGACGCGCTCGGTGAAAGCCTCTGCATAGCCTTTCATGATCTCGGGCGTGTCGCGCTCGGGGTCGACCGAGATGAAGAAGGCCTGGATGTCCCTGCCCTCCTCGCCAAGCGCATCGAGCCAGCCCGCCATTTCGTACAAAGTGGTCGGGCAGACCTCGGGGCAGCGGGTGAATCCGAAATAGAGCAGCGTCGGCCTGCCCGCGAACGCGGCCTGGGTGATCGGCGCGCCGTTGTGGTCGACAAGCGCGAAGTCGGTTCCGAGCTTCATGCCTGCCGTCAACGACTGGTCGGTGCCCCGGACCGCATATTGCCAGCCCAGGAATCCCACCGACAGCAGGAACAGGGCGGCAATCGCCGCCCATATCCCGGTTTTCAAACCCGAACGCCGGCTGCCGGAGCCCGGCTCAATGGAGGAGCCATCCTGCATGGCGGGACCGTCCTGCATGGCTTCAGCCGCCCTGCTTCATCTTGCCATGGTCCATCTTGCCATGGTCCATCTTGCCGGTTCCATCCATTTTCATCTGGCCCTGCATTGCCTTCATGTCCTTGACATCGAACTCGAGGTCGATGCTGCCGGCCTTCTCGAAGGTGAGCTTGACGTTGCGGGTTTCGCCGTCCTTGAACTGGCTGTCGATGCCGATGAACATGACGTGATATCCACCGGGCTTGAGCACGACTTCGCCGCCTGCCGGAATCTCCAGGCCGTCGGCGAGCTGGCGCATCTTCATGACTTCGCCATCCATGGCCATCTCGTGAATTTCGACACGATCAGCGAAGTCCGCCTCGCCTGAAATCAGCCGGTCGGCTTCCGCACCGGAGTTGCGGATGGTCATGTAGCCGCCCGAAACCGGGGCGTTGGGCGGGGTTGCCCGGGCATAGGGATGCTCGATCTCGAGCGAACCGAGCTTGTAGTCTTCAGCGGAGACAACGGCAGTCGACAGGCCGAGAAGGGCGGCGGAGAGAACAATGGCAATGCGTTTCATGGTGTTTGCTTTCTGCTTGAGCGGGCTGAACGCGCGCGGATTGATTTGAACGGAGAACCGCTTGGAAAAGCGGTTCCTGCAGGCGAGAGATGAAGGGATGACGCAGGTGCGGACCATGGCGGCGGCTGACAAGCGTCCGGAACAAGCCCTCGTTCCGCGTCAGACGCGGGACCGGGCTATCGGTGAGGCCAAGTCAGGCCGTGATGCGAGGAGGGCCGCGGGGGGAAGCGTTTGCGCGCAGGAAAGGCCGCGTGAACCGTGCGTCCTGGGGGACCGACAGTTCCGCAGCCGCGCTCAGGCGGATGACCACATAGCCGTTAAAGGGGGACGGCAGATCAACCGAGGAGACAATGCGGCAGGCTTCGCAATGATTGGCGAGGGAATGGTGTGTGCCGTCTTCCTCACCGGTCAGGCAGAGATCGGGAAGGGTTCCGTCAGGCAGAACAAATTCGGCGATGTCGACGCCGGCATAGGCTGACGCTGCAGCGGACAAGGTGAGCGGCTTGTGGGCAAAGGCGACAAGCAGCAGCGACAGCGCGCAAAGCATGCGCACAAGCCCCGTTCTGCTTACAATCCGCCGTGTAGCGATCATATCCCGATACTGCCTTGGCCCGATAACCGAACTCTTCGAGGATTATATGGTTGGTGCGTCGACGACAAGACCTTCGGTGATGTCTGCGTCAACATGCGCGAAAAGCCGCCGGGTTCAGGGGAACTCCGGCGGCTGTGCGGATGATCTACCCGGCCGGGATGGCCGATGGCGGCGTCATCGGCGGATTGCCGAGCATCTTGCCGTTGAGCCGGAAGTAGACGGCGATGGTCTTCATCTGGAGGTAGACCAGCGGTGCATAGAGCACGAACCAGGCGATCGAATATTTGTCGAGCACCCCGATTGGGATGAGGCCGGCGTTAATGACGAAGTTG
This sequence comes from Hoeflea sp., assembly GCA_020637795.1. GTDB lineage: Bacteria > Pseudomonadota > Alphaproteobacteria > Rhizobiales > Rhizobiaceae > Hoeflea. Next base: position 588,638 of record JACKJT010000001.1, read on the forward strand.
CCGAACACGAACAACGCAACGCCGGGGCAGATCAGCGCGTAGGCGCCGGGGGAGCGGCCCTCGCCGGAGATGAAGTGCTCGAAGTAGCCGAAGCGCTTCATCACCATGTAGCCCAGCAGACCGAACACCAGCTGGATCGAGAACAGGATGGTGAGCAGGGAGAATGCCGATCCGGCCGAAAACTCGACGCCGAAATTGTGTTCAAGCCCCTTGTTGAGCCGGTAGATGGCGATTCCGACCACGGTGATGAAGGGGATGATGATCCACAACGTCGGCGTGGTCTCGCGTTCGGCCGAATGCTCCATCATGGCGCGGAATCCCATGACCAGGAAAATCGCACCGAGCAGGACGGCCGCGACGAGGAAGAAGACCGAGCCCATGAAGGCGATCGCGGAGGTCAGTTTGACATGGCTCATAGCCGCTGCCGCGGAGAAGCCAACGCCAACCATCGCCAGCGAGAACGCGGCGAGCAACTGGCCGAAGGAATTGTTGCGCGAACACTCGAATCCGCCCTCGGTCAGGACCCGGGTGAAAAAGCCGCCGAAGAACTTCAGCGCGAAAAAGCCCGTCACGCCGAAGGCAACCAGCGCCGCGGGAAACAGATACTCGGCGACTTCCCAAAGCCCGGGAACGAACACCGCGCCGACAATGAAACCGACATTGATCGACATGGCGAAAGCCAGCGGCATGGCCGTGAGCTGGCTCTGGTTGTTCGATTTGAGGAAAGCCTGGTAACCCGCGGTGCCTTTCCAGGCAAAATACTCCCGCACATTCCAGATCAGAATCCGCAAATGCAAATAGGTAAAGATCACGATTGCGAGAACAGAGGCGGCGATCAGCGCCTGCATTTCCATGCTACCGGTCGCAAATGCAGCCTGCAGTGTGGTGAACGAGGGGATCGGCTGGCCCTGGTGAGGGGTCATCCACATCAGGTACATGAAAAACGAAACCGCAAGACCACCTGCCCCGAGGCTCGAGAGAAAATAGACGGGCGTGTAAGGCGCCCCTTCGGCGCGAGCATAACGCATGACGGTACCTTTCTTCTCAACATCAATGATCGTTTATATTTAATATAAACGATCATTGATGTAAAGATCCGAACTTGCTTGCAGTGTCGGTTTTCCGTCGCATTGATCCATCGCCTGCCCGCCGGCCACGATGTCGGGCATGGCAGCGTGATATCGGCCGCGCAGGACACGCGACCACCGCCCGAAACCGGCATCCCTGATCGAGACGAGACCGCCGGCTTGCGACCGCTTCACTCAGTGGATGCCGTTGGCGCGCTGCAGCTCGCGCACATACAAGACGATCTTGTCGAGTTCCGGTTCGGCAATTCCCTCGACCGGCGGCATGTCGCCGAAAGGCCAGTGATGCGCGCGCACGCCGTTCCTTGCCGCCAGATGGAACGACATGTCGCCATGATGGCCGGGTTCGTAGATCTTGTGGATCAGCGGCGGGGCGATCCCGTCCTGTCCGGCGGCGTTGCGACCGTGGCAGGACACGCAGGAACGATTGAACAGGGCCTCGCCTTCCCGCGCGGCCGGTGACAGATCGGGCACCGCCACACTCGCCAAGGCCTCGCCTGACGGAACGGCTTCGGGCGATCCGAGACTGCGGTAGACGAAAACCGCGGCGCCGAGCAGCAGCACGGCGGTCAGCATGTTTCGCGCGCTCATACCCGGCCTGCCCCGGCAATCTCGTCGATGATCGGACAGTCGGGCCGGTCGTCGCCGTGGCAGTGTTCGGCAAGCGTCTTGAGCGTGGCGCGCAGGGACTTGAGTTCGCCGAGCTTGCGGTCGATCTCGCGGATCTTGTCGAGCGCCAGCGCTTTCACATCGGAACTGGCGCGCTCCTTGTCCTCGTAGAGCGAGAGAAGTGACCGGCACTCGTCAATGGTGAAGCCAAGGCTTCTCGAGCGCTGGATAAATGCCAGGCGATGAACATCCTTGGCACCGTAGTCGCGATAGCCGTTTGCTGCACGGTCGGGCTTGATGAGGCCGATATCCTCGTAGTAACGGATCGTCTTGGCCGGAAGGCCGGTCGCCCCGGATGCCTCGCCGATGTTCATCGTCTGCCTTCTCCCCTGCATGCTGGTCGAACTGTCACATCTCCATAAGGCTTCCACCTGCTGGAAGGTCAAGCATCGAGCTTGACCGACCTGAGCCGCAGCGCATTCGAGATCACCGAAACCGACGACAGGCTCATTGCGGCCGCCGCGATCATCGGCGACAGCAGGGTTCCCGTGAGCGGATAAAGCAGACCCGCGGCAATCGGCACGCCAAGACTGTTGTAGGCAAAGGCGAAGAACAGGTTCTGCTTGATGTTGCGCAGGGTGGCTTCGGACAGCTTGCGGGCACGGACGATACCGCCCAGATCGCCCTTCAGAAGCGTGATGCCGGCGCTTTCGACCGCCACATCGGCTCCCGTTCCCATGGCGATGCCGACTTCGGCTGCCGCCAGCGCCGGCGCGTCGTTGACGCCGTCTCCGGCCATGGCGACCTTGCGGCCCGCCTGGTGCAGTTCATCCACCAGTGCCTTCTTGTCTTCCGGCAGGACGCCGGCGCGGACCTCGTCGATGCCGAGCTGATCGGCCACGGCGCGGGCGGTGGTCTCGTTGTCGCCGGTCGCCATGATGATCTTGAGGCCGGCATCGTGCAGGGCCCTGATGGCATCGCGCGTGGTTGCCTTGATCGGGTCGGCAACGGCGATCAGACCCGCAAGCCTGCCATCGATGGCGACATACATGGCGGTCTTGCCGTCCGAGCGCAATGCATCGGCCTGCTCACCGGCAGCCGCGCAGTCGACACCGGCAAACTGCATCATCGCGGCGTTTCCAAGCGCCAGGTCGCGCTCGCCCGAACGGGCCGAGACGCCCTTGCCGGTGACCGCTTCGAAACCCGAGACCGGCGCCGCCTCGATACCGCGGGCGGCAATCCCCTCGACGATGGCTTCTGCCAACGGATGTTCCGATCCGGATTCGAGACCCCGGACCATGGCCAGCATCTCGTCTTCCCCGACATCGCCGAGCGCAAGGATATCCGTCAGCGTCGGCTTGCCTTCGGTGAGCGTGCCGGTCTTGTCGACAACCAGCACGTCGACCTTGGCCATCCGTTCCAGAGCTTCGGCGTCCTTGATCAGAACCCCGGCCTGGGCGCCGCGCCCGGTCGCCGTCATGATCGACATCGGCGTGGCCAGTCCCAGCGCACAGGGACAGGCGATGATCAACACCGACACGGCCGAGACGATTGCGAAGACGAAGGCGGGATCGGGACCGATCAGCATCCAGATCACAAAAGCCAGCACGGCAACGATGACAACCGCCGGGACGAACCAGGAGGCAACCCGGTCGGCAAGCCCTTGAATGGGGGCGCGGGAGCGCTGGGCCGACGACACCATGGCGACGATGCGCGCCAGCATGGTCTCGTCTCCGACTTTCTCGGCTTCGATGACCAGAGAACCGTTGCGGTTGAGCGTGCCGCCGGTGACTCGGTCGCCTTCCGCCTTCTCGACGGCAAGCGGCTCGCCGGTGAGCATGCTCTCGTCGACGGAGCTGTGGCCCTCGATGACGATGGAATCGACCGGAACGGCTTCGCCGGGCCGGACGCGCATGCGGTCTCCGGCGACGATGTTTTCAAGCGGCGCATCATATTCGTCGCCGTCGGGCGTGATGCGGCGGGCGGTCTTCGGCGCCAGGTCGAGAAGCGCCCTGATGGCGTCGCCGGTGCGTTCACGGGCTCTCAAATCGAGCACCTGGCCGACGAAGACCAGCGCGATGATGACCACCGCCGCCTCGAAATAGACCGGCATGTGGCCGCCGGGCATCTGCAGGCCCGCGGGGAACAGGCCCGGCAGGAAGGTGGCAATGCTCGAATAGGCATAGGCAGCGCCGACGCCGATCATGATCAGCGTCCACATGTTGAGGTTCCAGGTCCTGATCGAGGTCCAGCCGCGATGGAAAAACGGCCGGGCGGCCCACAGAACCACCGGCGTCGCCAACAGGAACTCGAGATAGACCGCGATGGTCTCCCCCAGCCACTGGCGGACCGGCAGGCCGAGCATCGGGCCCATAGTGAGGATCAGCAGCGGGATGGCGGCACCGGCCGAGACCCAGAGTCTGCGGGTGAAATCCACCAGTTCGTGGTTCGGGCCATCGGCCACGCCATCCATCGGCTCGAGCGCCATGCCGCAGATCGGACAGGTGCCCGGCCCTTCCTGCACGATCTCGGGATCCATCGGGCAGGTGTACAGCGCGGTCTTGGGTGCCGATTTCTTCTTTCTGGCCTTGTTGCCCGACAGGTAGAAATAGGGATCGCGCCCGAACTTGTCGTGGCAACCGGTGGAGCAGAAATGAAAGTCGGCGCCCTTGTAGCTCAGGGTCGGCTTGCCCTTGTCGAGAGCGACATCCATGCCGCAAACCGGATCCTTGACCTTGCCGTCGACCGGCACGGTGGCCGATTTGAAAAGCGCGTCCGTGTCCAGGCGCGTTTCGTGGTCGTGATGATGTGCGTGATCTGAATGCTGCATGGCGCCAATCCTTTTCGAATTGAAGCGACCGTAATCCTTCCAGTCAATGGAAGGTCAAGCGGCAATTCCATGTCTGTCGAATAGGAGCCGGCGGACGTGCGGCAAGACCGCTCACCGGGACATCTCGTTGCCGAGGTTCCCACCCACGGCCGTAGGCATCGGGGTCACAAGCAAGAACAGCACCATGTTTCGGGCTGATGACCGGGGTGTTTTCCGGCTATTTCAGTTTCGCGGCTAGATAGTCGGCGGCCTTTGCCGGTGTCTCGATCTGCACATAGTCGTCTTCGGGGATATCGACCCCGAGCCTCTCGTGCAGCGCCGCCACGAGGTTCAGCACGTCCATGGAATCAAGCTCCAGATCATCCTGCAGCTGGTCATCCTTGTTGATCGTGCCGGCATCGAGGTCGGGGGCCACGTTGACGAGTTCTTCGATGAAAATGGCGTAGAGCGTATCGCGGTTCATAGGGCCTCCGGGGCTTGCAAAAGCTTTTCGATCTCGGTGAGGAAGCGGGCGCCGCGACGGCCGTCGCTGGTCCGGTGGTCGGCGGCAAGGGTGACGGCCACGACCTGGCGGATCCGGATCGCATCCTCCACCACCCGCGCCGCCGCCCGGGGCGTTCCGAAGGTGACCATGGCCACCTGCGGCGGATAGATCACCCCGGTCATCTGGTCGACGCCGCGCTCGCCGAGGCTGGAGATGGTGATCGTGCCGCTGGTCATCTCCGAGGAGCGCAGCCGTCCCGCGCGCGCACGGGTCACCAAATCGCGCATCGCCGCCATCAGTCCGGCGAGATTCTTTTCATCGGCGTCCGGGATTGCCGGCGCGACCAGCCCGCCGCCCCGCAAGGCAACCGCCACACCGGCATTGACCGTTTCGGAGGGAACATAGGCACCCTGCTCGAAATGGCCGTTGACGCCTTCGACGGCCTTTGCCGCCAAGGCCGTGGCCTTGACGAAAAGCGCGCCCATCAGCAGCCGTTCGGCAGGGCCGACATCGGCGTTCTTCTGCGCGAGCCAGTCCGTGGCCTTCTGCAGGTCCACCTCATGGGTCATGTAGTAATGCGGGATTTCCCGCTTGGACCGGGTCATCGCCGCGGCGATGCCCTGGCGCATGGCCTCGATATCAAAGCCTCTCGCCGGTTTGGCTGGCGCTGCCGGGCCGGTTGCGGGCGCTGCCGCTGGCTGCGCCGCAGCGCGCTCGACATCGGCGAGGACAATTGCCCCGCCCGGCCAGGAGCCGGTGACACCGGTGAGATCGATTCCCTTCTCCGCCGCCAAAGCCCGCGCGGCGGGCGATGCAGCCACGTGGCCCGAGGCAACGACGGGGGCCGCCTTGACGGCTGGCGCGGGCGGGGCCGGTGCGGCTGGCGGTTCAGGCACGGCGGCGACCGGCTTGGCGGGGGCCACCGCCCCGGTTTCCGCGACCTTGGGTTCGGGTTGGGGCTCGGGTTCGGGCTTGGCTTCGGCGGGTTCCGGCTCAGCCGGCGCGGCTTGCCGGGCGGCGGCCGGTGGTGGCGACGGTCTTGGCTCCGGTTTCTGCACCGGCGCGGTTGCCACCGTTCCATCCCCGATCAAGGCCAAGGGTGCGCCGACGGGAAGAGTGGTGCCGAGCTCGGCCTCGAGCGACTGGACGATCCCGTCCTCGAAGATCTCGATTTCGATGGCGCCTTTCTGGGTTTCAACCACAGCGACCACGTCACCGCGATGAACCGCATCGCCGGGCTTGACCAGCCATTCGACCAGCTTGCCGTCTTCCATGTCGGCGCCGAGGGAAGGCATGACGAAGACACTCATCAGCTCTTGTCCCGGCCCATCGCGGCGCGGGCCGCGGCAACGATGTCGGCGACCTGCGGGATCGAGGCGGCTTCGAGATGGCTCGGATAGGGGATCGGCACTTCCTTGGCACAGACCCGGCCCAGCGGCGCGTCGAGATTCCAGAAGGCCTGTTCGTTGATCCGGGCGATGATCTCGGCGGAGATCGAGCCGCTGCGCCATCCCTCGTCGACCACCACCGCCCTGCGGGTGCGGGCAATCGAGGCCATGATGGTGGCGTCGTCCAAGGGCCTCAGGCTGCGCAAATCGATCACTTCCGCCTCGATGCCCTCTTTGCCGAGCGCCTCGGCCGCTTCCAGCGTTTTCCACAGCGAGCCGCCGTAGGTGATCAGGCTCACGTCCCTGCCCTCTCTGCGGATCGCGGCGCGGTCGATATCGACCGCGCCCGCCGCCTCGTCGAGCGCACCGGTCATGTTGTAGAGCATGACGTTTTCGAAGATCAGCACCGGATCGGGGTCCTGCAGCGCGGTCCAGAGCATGCCGCGCGCATCCTCGACCGTGGCCGGCGCCAGCACGCGGAGGCCGGGAATATGGCCGTACCAGCCTTCCAGGCTGTGCGAGTGCTGGGCCGCGAGCTGCTTGCCCGCGCCGGTGGCCATGCGGATCACCAGCGGCACGCCGAACTGTCCGCCCGACATGTGCCGGATGGTGGCGGCGGTGTTCATGATCTGGTCGAGCGCCAGCAGGGAGAAGTTGACCGTCATCAGCTCGACGATCGGTCTCATGCCCGCCGCCGCGGCGCCGATGCCGAAACCGGTGAAGCCCGATTCCGACAACGGCGTGTCGCGGATGCGGGTCTCGCCGAACTCGGCCATCATGCCCTTGGTCACGGCATAGCAGCCGCCATAGGCACCGACATCCTCGCCCATGAGGAACACCCGCTCGTCGCGGATCATGGCGTCACGGATCGCCTGCTTGACCGCCTCTCGGTAGGTGATCTCCTGGGTCCTGCCCGAGGGCGTGGCCGGGACCGGCGCCGGCGCCGGCTCTTCCGAGACGACATGGCGGGTCAGCGTCTCCACCGGCTCCCAGGTTCCGGCCTCGGCAAAGGCCACGGCCTCGGAAATTTCGGCATCGACTTCAGCCTCGATGCGGGCGATGTCGCTGTCCTGCAGCAGATGGTTTTCGAGCAGCCATCCCTGGAAGCGGACGATCGGCCCCTTGGCGCGGAACTTCGCGATCTCCTCCTTGTCGCGGTAGAGCTGCGCGTCGAACATCGAATGGGCGCGAAAGCGATAGGTGCGGCATTCGAGGAAATAGGGTCTGCCGGTCTCGCGAATGCTGGCGATGGCACGGCGGGCGGCGGCCTCGACGGCGACCACGTCCTGGCCGTCGACGGCTTCCGAGGCGATGCCGTAGGCGGCCGCCTTGGCGTGGATGTCGGTCTCGGATTCCGTGCGGCCAAGGGCGCTTCCCATGGCGTAGCCATTGTTCTCGCAGACAAACAGAGCCGGGACGTCCCACAGTTCGGCGAGATTCATGGTCTCGTGAAATTCGCCCTCGGCCACGGCGCCTTCGCCGAAGAAGCAGACGGTGACGCCATCGGAGCCCGAAAGCTTGTCGCCGAGCGCCAGGCCTCCGGCCAGCGGCAGGCCGCCGCCGACAATGGCGTTGCCGCCGAAAAAATTGGAGGGCGCATGGAACAGGTGCATGGAACCGCCGCGGCCGCCGGAGCAGCCCTCGGCCTTGCCGTACATCTCGGCCATGACCTCGGGCATCGGCACGCCGCGGGCCAGAGCGTGGCCATGTTCGCGGTAGGTGGCGACGATGCGGTCGTTTTTGCCGAGAACCGAGATCACCCCGATGGCGATCGCCTCCTCGCCATCATAAAGATGCAGGAAGCCGCGGATCTTCTGCTGGGTGTAGAGCTCGGCGCATTTGTCCTCGAAATGGCGAATGCGGATCATGCCCTTGAGCAGGTCTGTGACATGGGCATGGGTCAGGTGGGTCTTTTCGGCCTTGGTCATGACTCGTCCGTCTCCAGCGTGGAAATGTCGCCTTCGGGCAGGCCCAGTTCGCGCGCCTTGAGCAGGCGGCGCATGATCTTGCCCGATCGTGTCTTCGGCAGGGTCTTGCGGAACTCGATGGTGCGTGGCGCAACCGCCGGGCCGAGCTTCTTGCGGGCGTGGCCGCGGATCGATTTCTCCAGCTCTTCGGATGGTTCGAAGCCCGGATTGAGCGAGACATAGGCCTTGACCACCTCGCCGGCGGTCTCGTCCGGCAGGCCGATGACGCCGGCCTCGGCCACCGCCTCGTGCTCGATCAGGGCGCTTTCCACCTCGAACGGCCCGATCAGGTGACCCGACGACTTGATCAGGTCATCGGCCCGGCCGACGAACCAGAAGTAACCGTCCTGGTCCTGCATGGCGAGGTCGCCGGAAATGTACCAGTCGCCGGCAAAGGTCTTTTTGTAGCGCGCCTCCTCATGCAGGTAGGCCCGCATCATCGACGGCCAGCCGACCTTTAAGGCGAGGTCGCCGATTTCGCCGGGCTTGCAGGGCGTGACGCCGTCATCCTTGCGATTGACGACAGCCGCCTCGATCCCCGGCAGCGGCTTGCCCATGGAGCCGGGCTTGATGTCCATGTCGAGCGTGTTGGCGATCATGATGCCGCCGGTTTCGGTCTGCCACCAGTTGTCGTGAAACGGCTGCCCGAAGACCTCGTTGCCCCAGACAACGGCCTCGGGATTGAGCGGCTCGCCGACGCTGGCGAGAAACCGCAGTGACGAGAAATCGTAGCCCCTGGCGGCGTCCTTGCCTGCCCGCATCATCATGCGGATGGCAGTGGGCGCGGTGTACCAGACCTCGACCTTCTCGCGCTCAAGCGTGCCGTACCAGCGCTCGAGATCGAACTCGGCCTCGTCAATGACAAGGGTGGCGCGGTGCACCAAGGGCGCGATGATGCCGTAGGAAGTGCCGGTGACCCAGCCCGGATCGGCCGTGCACCAGTAGACGGTACCGGGTTTCAATTCGAGCGCGTAACGGCCGGTGGAGGCATGGTTGACCACGGCCTTGTGGACGTGGACCGCGCCCTTGGGACGGCCCGTCGTGCCTGAGGTGAAGTGGATCAGCGCCTCATCCTCGGGCCGGGTGTGCACCACATCAAACTCGGCGGAAGCGGCAGCCATGGCCGGGCCGAGCGCCACGCAGCCTTCAGGCGCATCGTCGCCGACGATCAACACCAGCCGCATCGAGGGGATCTGCTTGATCCACGGTTCGATCTTGCGCCGGTAGATGGCTTCGGTGGTCACCAGCGCATTGGCCTCGCCGATTTCCATACGGGTTTGGATCGGCTCGGGCCCGAAGGCCGAAAACAGCGGCGTGAAGGTCATGCCGGCCTTGAGCGTGCCGAGAGCGGTATAAAACACCTCGGGCTGGCGTCCGAGCAGGGAGAACACCCGCGCCCCCGAGGCAAGACCGTGGCCGCTCAGCACCGAGGCAAAGCGGGACGATGCGGCCGCGAGATCGGCGTAACTCAGATCCAGCCGTTCGCCGGACTTTCCGAGCCACCTGAGCGCCGTGTCAGACCCGAATCCATTGGCGATATGCCGGTCCACCGCTTCGTAAGCGATGTTGAGCGCGCCATCCGGGAGACCGTCGAGCACTTCATCCTCGATCTTCGCCCAGGAAAACCCGGCGCGAACACCTGTTGTCAATTGCGCCCTGGCGCGAAGCGCCTCGGGTTTCTTGATGGTATCCCACATCAGCAATCCTCCCTGCCCGCCAGTATTGCGGCAGGCGGAAGGAGCAGCATTGATCCACGTCAACGAAACGGAAACACCAGGTTTCGCCTGCCGCTGGGAACAGGGAAACCGGCGCGTCAGGCCGAGAGCGCCGGCAAAAAACTGCGGTGGCGCGGATCAGGGGACCGGCGTCGCGACGTTCACAGACAGGGCGATCCAGGGATCAGGACTTGCGGGTCAGCACGTAGGTCTTGCGGACCTGCTCGTGGATCGTCCATTCGCCTTCCCAGCCGAGCGGCAGGACGAGCACATCTCCGGGCCCGATCCTGCGCTCGTCGCCACCCTGCTTGCCCACAACCGTGGCCGAGCCCGAGAGGATGTGGCAGATTTCCGAGGATTTGGTGCGGTCGGCGGAAAACCGCCCGGGGGTGCATTCCCACACGCCAACCTGCGTCACCCCGTCCTCGGACGCCCAGAGCTGCCTGGCTGCCTCGACCTGGCCATCGGTGAAGGTTGTCGGCTTGGAAGCGAAGGGGCCGAGGTCGAGGTTCGAAAGGTCGCCGAAGCTCTTGAGATCGATCATATTCATTCCTTGAAAATGCCGGGCCACGGGAAGCACGGACCAGCCTGCCCGTGGCAGCTGCAACTGAAAAGATGAACAGGGCCATGCGGATGGCGTTCCGCGAATGCCTTCCCAAGGCCTTGTTTTGACATAAACTTCACTTGCAATCGGGGTAGGATACCCCGACAGGGCAGTCAACAATGAAGTCGCGGCCACGGACCTGTCCGGATTGGTGTTTAAACGAAATCGCTGTAGCATCGCGCAAGACATGCCAGGGGGAAGAAGCTTGAGCAGCACGATTGCCGGACTGATCCTGGCGGGCGGCCTGTCGCGGCGAATGGGCGGCGAGAAGCCGCTGCAGCCGCTCGCCGGCCAGCCGATGATTAAGCGGGTGATCAGCCGGATCGCACCGCAGGTCGAACGGCTGGCGATCAACGCCAACTCCGATCCGGCGCCCTATCTTGGGTACGGGCTGCCGGTGCTGCCCGACACGATCGGCGGCCATCTCGGCCCGCTGGCAGGTGTGCTGACCGGGCTCACATGGGCGGCGGAACTGCCGGGCGTGACCCACCTCGTGAGCGTGGCGACCGACACGCCGTTCCTGCCGATCGATCTCGTCAGCCGGTTTAACGTACTATCGGGCCCTGAACGGATCGTTCTGGCGCGTTCGAACGGCAACCGGCATCCGGTGGTCGGGCTGTGGCCGCTGGCGTTGCGCGAGGACCTGGCTAAGTGGCTGGCGAGCGGCGAGACGATGAAGGTGCAGGTCTGGGCCGCCCGGCACGACCCGGTTTTCTGTGATTTCGAGCCAGAGCACGACGGCGCGCCCGATCCGTTCTTCAACGCCAACACGCCTGAGGAACTGGCCGAGGCGGAGGCCTTTTTCGCAGAAATCGATCCCGGGATCTCATAGCCCGCCATGCAACGCGGCTCGCCCGGGTCAGGCGCAATCAGTCAAAGCCAGCGACGCAACCCTGCCGCCGCGGTCCGAAGCCGGCCGTCGGATCGAGCAAGCGATACGTGTCATCAACAGCCGCGATGGCGGTTGACCATATACACCAAGCGCACGTTTCCGTGGCAGGTTTTGCACGGCCGCTCTCATGCCTCATCATCACATTCGTGATCACATTAATCCCAAGAACGCCGCCCTCAACCAAATTTAGTGACATAATTCCGGTATTATCGGGCGTATATCGTCAGAATTACCAGATTTTCGTTGACACGAAAATGGGGCAACCATAAATGTGATCACATTATTGAATTGAGAAAGTTTCAACCCGTGCCCAGCACCTCACCCAGCAGACCATTCGACCCCGACGCAATTGTCATCGCCGCGAAGCGCATTCTTGCCGAAGAAACGGCGTTCTTCACGACCGCGCACCCGCGCAGCAAGGAGATTTTCGCCGCGCCGTCCTCCGGCTTCTTTGACAAGGTCCCGCAATACTGGATGCGGGATTGGCCGATGCCGTTTCCAATGGTGATCGACAAGGCGTCGGGAAGCGACGTCTGGGACATCGATGGAAATCGCGTGGTTGATTTTTGCCTCGGAGATACAGGCGCGATGTTCGGTCACGGGCCGCAGCCGATCTTGAAGGCGCTGGCGGGCGCGGCAACCCATGGGCTGACCACCATGTTGCCCTCCAAAGACCTGGATGCCGTTGGCAACCTTTTGCGCAGCACATTCGGCATGTCGAAGTGGCAGGTGACAACGACGGCGAGTGACGCCAACCGCTTTGCCCTCCGGGTTGCGCGTGCGGTGACAGGGCGCAACAAGATCCTTGTGTTCGATGGCTGCTATCATGGGGCGGTCGACGAAACGCTGGTGGACCTTGTCGACGGGCAGACGGTGCCGCGCGGTGGCCTGATCGGCCAGGCGGTGGATATGTCCGAGACGACAGTCTGCATTCCCTTCAATGACGTTCCGGCTCTTGAGGCGGCGCTGAAGGATGGCGATATCGCCTGCGTGGTGGCGGAGCCTGTCATGACCAATTGCGGCATGATCCTTCCGCATCCCGGTTTTCACAAAGCGCTGCGGGATCTGACGCGCGCCACCGGGACACTGCTTCACATCGATGAAACGCACACGGTTTCGACCGGGTACGGCGGATATTCAAAGGTTCACGGTCTCGAGCCGGACATCTTTGTCGTTGGCAAACCCGTCGGCGGCGGTGTTCCCGTCGCGGTATGGGGCATGACGGATGATGTGGCAAACAGGCTCGACGCCGCGCGCGCGGCCATTACCGGCACGGGTCACTCAGGCATAGGCACAACGCTCTCCGGCAGCGCCTTGCAACTCGCCTGCCTAAGGGCCTGCCTCGAAGAGGTGATGACAGCCGAAGCGTACGCCAAAATGAACCGTCATGCCGATATCGTCGAGGAAGGCTTCTCGGCAGCCATCAGGCGGCATAATTTGCCCTGGCATGTCGGTCGCGTCGGGGCGCGGCTCGAAGTCGTGTTCTCGCCCGATCCGGTGCAGAACGCTGCAGAAGCAAAGGCTGCCGCCAATTCGCCGATCCAGAAGGCGCTGCATTCAGCGTTCCTCAATCTCGGATATCTCGTCACCCCGTTCCACAATATGGTTCTTGTGGCACCAACCACAAGCGAAGCCAATGTTGCTGGCCTCGTCGCCAGCTTTGAGAAAATCCTGCACAGACTGACAGAGGCTGCGTAAAATGACCGGAACACGTCCCCAAAATGCGGCGCCTATCGAGGAAGCCGAGGCATTCCTGGAGCAGCATCCGGAAATCGCAGCCTTCGACCTGGTTCTCATCGATCCAAACGGGGTCGCGCGCGGCAAGATCATCCGCCGCCACGAACTCTTGCCATTGTTCCGTTCCGGTCGGCATCTGCCCGGTTCCATTCTCGGGCTCGATGTGACCGGCGCCGATGTCGATGAGACCGGTTTGACCTGGGACGATGGAGACGCCGACAGGGTTGCGTGGCCGATATCCGGCTCACTCGTGACATTGCCCTGGACGTCACCCGAACGCGGTGAAGTCCGCGTCATGCTCTACGAACTCGACGGATCGCCTATGGGGGCTGATCCGCGGCAGGCTCTGGTGCGCCAGATCGACCGGTTTGCAGCCAAAGACATGTTCCCGGTTCTGGCTTTTGAGCTGGAATTCTATCTTCTTGACGCCGAAAAAAACGGGTCTGGCAAACCTGAACCAGCCCGCCTGCCCCTTTCGGGAACGGCGTCCAAGGGCAATCACGTCTACAGCGTTGCCATGCTGGATCAGTTCGAGCCGTTCATCGATGCGCTCTACCGCGCCGCCGCGGCCCAGAACCTGCCTGTTGAAACCATCATCTCGGAATATGCGCCCGGCCAGTATGAACTCACGCTGCGCCATCAGTCCCAGGGCCTGCGGGCTGCAGACGACCTGGTGATGCTCAAGCGACTCGTTCGCGGTCTGGCGATCCGCCACGGGATGCGCGCCAACTTCATGGCCAAGCCATTTGCCCATCGCTCCGGTTCCGGAATGCATCTTCACGCCAGTCTCGCGGATCCTGCGGGCCGCAATCTGTTTGCCGACGAGCAAGATGAGCTCGCGCCGATGCTGCGCCACGCTATCGGTGGCCTGCAGGAGACGATGGCGGAGTCGATGCTGGTCTTCGCGCCCAATCTGAATTCCTGGCGTCGCTTTACCCGCAACAGCTACGCGCCGACCTCTCCGACATGGGGTCGCAACAACCGAAGCGTTGCCCTCAGGGTGCCGGCAGGCAATCCGGCCAACCGCCATCTCGAGCATCGTTCACCGGGCGTCGACGCCAACCCCTATCTGGTGGCTGCAACAGTGCTTGCAGGGATGTACAGAGGGATCGAAAACCGGGTCGAGCCGGACGCGGAATCGACCAGCTACAGCGACGACACCGAAACGACGCTGCCGCGCGACTGGAGGGAGGCCATCGACCAGGCTGCCGGATCCGACTTCCTGAAGGAGGCGCTCGGGGAACGCATGGCCTCAGTTTTCATTGCGCTCAAGCGCGTGGAACACGGCTTCTTTGCCTCGGAGGTGACAGACGAAGAATTTGCCTATTATGGCGACGTCATATGACGTCGGGCGAAGGCGACTTTCGCACGGCTCTGGTGACCGGAGCGGGAGGAGCTGACGGCATAGGCTTCGCGATCGCCCGCAAGCTTACGCAGAAGGGCCTCGCCGTTGTCATCACCGGCGCCAGTGACCGGATTCACCTGCGCGCGGAAGAACTGCGGGTGCTGGGCTGCAGCGTCACATCCCATGTCGCGGATCTCACCAGGGCAGATGAGGTTTCGCGGTTGCGGGAACTTGTCGGGCCGGTTGATATTCTGGTCAACAATGCGGGCATGGGCTCCCAGGCGGCGCCAGCCGTGCAACGCGATTTTCTGGCGCTGAACGAAGACGATTGGGACACCGGAATTGACGTTACCCTCAAGACCGCTTTTCTGGTGACGCGTGCCTTTCTGGGCTCAATGGTCGAAAACCGGCGCGGGCGGATCGTCAACATCGCCTCTGTGACCGGGCCGCTGGTTTCCAATCCGGGAGAAGCCGCCTATTCGGCGGCAAAGGCGGGCATGGTCGGGCTTACCCATGCCCTGGCACTCGAAGTCGCGTCTTGCGGCGTGACCGTGAATGCCGTCGCTCCCGGCTGGATCGAGACCGGGGCGTCGACCGAGGACGAGCGGATCGCTGCGCGGCACACGCCACCCGGGCGCGCCGGGACACCGGATGAGGTTGCTGCCGCCGCTGCCTTTCTGGCCTCTGCCGAAGCCAGTTACGTTAACGGCGCAATGCTGGTCGTCGATGGCGGCAACGTCCTCCAGGAACGAAAGGTGCAGCTGGCCTGAACATCCTGAATCAGAAACGCGCGACCAGCCCGCCGGTCGCGGCGGCATCGAGGTGTAAGACATAATGCGAGAGCTACCGACGCAACAGCAACAGGTCTACCAGGCGCTTCGCGAGCAACTTATTTCGGGGCGGTTTTCTCCCGGCGCGAGCGTGAGCCTCAGGGGCCTAAGCAAGAGCATGGGCGTTGGCTTGATGCCTGTGCGTGAGGCGATTACCAGGCTCGGTGGCGAGCGTGCGCTGGAAGTGCGCCGTAACGGCCGGGTCGGCATTCCCGAACTCACGCGCGGGCGTTTCGAGGAGCTTATGCAAGCCAGGCTGCAACTGGAGCCGCTTTGCGCACGCCGGGCGCTTCCCTATGTGACGTCCGAGACAATTGCCGCGATGGAGGCCTGCGATTCACGCATGAACCAAAGCTACGGAGCCAAGGATGCGGGCTCCTACATGCGGGAAAACTACCAGTTTCACTTCGAGTTGTACCGGGCTGGAGGATCTGAAGTCCTGGTCGCCCTGCTGGAAAGCATCTGGATGCAGTTTGGTCCATTC
Source organism: Hoeflea sp. (assembly GCA_020637795.1). Lineage (GTDB taxonomy): Bacteria > Pseudomonadota > Alphaproteobacteria > Rhizobiales > Rhizobiaceae > Hoeflea. The sequence goes on from JACKJT010000001.1 coordinate 604,608, forward strand.
ATGCGCAGCCTTTATGACATGAGCGAAACGACAAGCATTGTCGACAAGCATCAGATGACACTGGAAGCCATTCGCCGTGGGGATGCCGAAGCTTTGGGCGTTGCGATCAAGGCGGATATCCTTGATTCCAGCTACCTGTTGAAGCAGACCCTTGGTGACGACACACAACCGTAATTGTCCGCAGGACCCAGGGTTGGAACCGTCTGGAGTGAATCCTGGAAAGGGCAAGGTCGTTCGCCGCGTACGATAATCACCGACAAGCTTCGATCCTGCGGTGCGGCGAAGCGGGAGATCATGCCTGGCGCCGGACATCGTTCTTGCAAGGGACCGAACGATGCGGGCGGATTTGCACCAACCCCTCCGACGGCGGCAGAAGATGATGAAGCGCTTCAAGTCACCTCCGACAGCTTCAGCGGTTCGCTTCCGTCCACAACCCGGCCCCAGACCGCTTCATCGGTCCCCGCCGTGATCGTCCTTCCAGCCGTGATCGGGGCCTGAGAGCGGCAGCCTCGGGCACCTCGCCACACGTCGATCGCCTTCAAGCGGCCTGATCGCAGCCAGTATCGCCCTTCCCTGCCCCGGCACGTGGTCGGTTCCGACGCTTCAATCGAATGATTGTTGTGACTTCGCCGTATTGAGGGGATTGACCTGCTTGCAAACCAGTGATTGGATAATTGGATACAAAAATACTTTTGGTGATCCATGTCGGCAGCCTTCTCCATCGAGCCCCGTGCCCCTGCCACCGCAGAAGAGGAGGCCTATCGCCATATTCAGCGGGCGCTTCGTGTTGGCCGCTACAAATCGGGGGAGCGTCTCATCCCCGAGGACATCGCCGCGGAGATCGGCATGAGCCGCATGCCGGTGCGGGAAGCCTTTCGGCGTCTGGCGTCGGAGGGGCTGGTGGTTCTGCGGCCCAATCGCGGCTGTGTGGTCGCTGGCCTGACGCTCGACGAGCTTTATGAAACTTTCGAGATGCGATCTGTCCTGGAAGGCTTGGCCGTCAGATTGGCGATGCCGAACCTCGGCGAGGATGAGATCGACGATCTCGAGCGGTTGCTCGATCGCATGGAGCGTGCCGGCCAGAGCAGCAGCAGCGACTGGGTCATACGCCATCAGGAATTTCACGGAAGCATATGTGCGCTGAGCCAAAGACCCAAACTCATCCGTCAGATTTCCGCTCTGCATGCGGTCATCGAACCCTATATGCGCATCTGGTTTGACGACGTCGACAAGCCGCTTTCAGCGCGAGAGGAGCATGCGACCGTGATCTCGGCATTGCGGTCCGGTGATGCTCGTCATGCGGAGAGGGTGATCCAGGATCATATTCTCGACACAGCACCGTTGCTGGCCGAGTTCGTGACACCGAACCGGACGATGAATGCCGGTCGGTAGAAATGGCCCTGGCCGGCGACGAGACCGGCACGGGCCGCGGGAACAGCTAGATCAGCCAAACCAGAGGGAAGCACATGAAAAGATATCTTTTGGCCGCACTTGCATCTGCAGTGAGCATGTTCGGAATTGTCCAGACCACGGTCGCTCAGGACGCTCCGAAATCCATTACAATCGCCACCGAAGGAGCCTATGCTCCATGGAACTTCACCACCGCCGACGGCAAGCTTGACGGGCTGGAAATCGAGCTGGCCAATGATCTCTGCGCCCGGATGAAGATCGAGTGCACGATCATCGCACAGGATTGGGACGGTCTCATTCCGTCGCTGACCGTCGGCAAGTTCGACGTGATCATGGCCAGTATGTTCATCACGACGAAGCGGCTTGAGACGATCGACTTCACGCAGCCCTACGCGGTCGATCCGTCGGGCTTTGCGGTCGCGAAGGACAGCGAACTCGGCAAAATGGGCATTTCGGCCGAGAAGTTCAAACTGGACGACGAAGCCGCATCCGCAGCGGCAATCGAGAAGCTGAAGCCCTTGCTGAAAGGCATGGTGATCGGTGTACAGGCCGCCACAACGAACCTCGATTTCGTGAAGAAATATTTCGGCGATACCGTGGAAATCCGCGAGTACAAGACAACCGAGCAGCATGACCTCGATCTGGCGGCGGGCCGCATCGACGGCCTTTTCGCGCAGCAGACAGCGCTGGCTGCGACCCTCGCGTCGCCGGATCTCTCCAATTTCACAATTGCCGGCCCCGGCTTCGTGGGCGGTGTGTTTGGTTTTGGAACCGGCGCGGGCCTGCGCAAGGAAGATACCAAGCTCAAGGAGATGCTGAACGCGGCAATCGATGGAGCCATTGCCGACGGCACCATCAAGCGCATTTCGGAGAAATGGGTGAAGACGGACGTCACCCCGGTCAAGTAGCCGCGGGGCGGACCCGCCCGACGGGACAGGCATCTGGCCGACCCGTCGGGCGGCGCGCTGAAAGGCTTTGGTTCACATGATGGATATTGTGGGTCTTCTCACAGTCGGAAAGGGCGGGTGGGGCGTTGCGCTGCTGATTGCATCGGGCGTCACACTTTCCTTGTCCGTACTCGGCTTTCTTCTCGGGGCTCTCTTCGGCGCGGTAGCAGCGTTCGGACGTCTCTCCCAACGGCGGCTGCCGTCCTGGCTCGCCAGCACTTATGGCACCGTGTTCCGGGGCGTGCCTGATCTCTTGACCATCTATCTGCTCTACTATGGCGGCAGCATCGCCCTCACCCATATCGGCAAACTGATGGGCGGCACGGGTTTCATCGGATTGCCCGCCTTTGCGACCGGGGTGTTTGCGATCGGCATCATATCCGGCGCCTATCAGGCCGAGGTCTATCGTGGCGCCTATCATGCCGTCGACGGAGGCCAGCTCGATGCGTGCAAGTCACTTGGACTTTCAGGCTTTCAATCGCATCTCCTCGTCGTCGTGCCGCAATTGATGCGACATGCCCTTCCGGGGCTGGGCAATGTCTGGCAGTTGGTGCTCAAGGATTCCGCGCTGATTTCGGTGATCGGTCTCGTCGAGCTGATGCGACAGGCACAGATCGGCGCCGGCTCGACGCGAGAGCCCTTCGTCTTCTACCTGGCTGCCGCTGCCCTCTACTTCCTGATTGCCGCCGCGACCGGCACGGTTTTCCGATACGGCGAGGCCCGGGCCTGGCGGGGTATGGTCCGGACATGATCGACATCGCCTTCTTTTTCGAAATCATTCCGGCTCTGCTCGCCGGCTTGCCGCTGACCTTGCAGCTCGCGGGCTCGTCGATCGTCATCGGCTTCGTGCTGGCCCTGATGCTTGCGCTCGCCCAACAGGGAAATCATCGGATACTGGTCTGGCCCATCCGCACCTTTGTTGCAGTGTTTCGCGGCACGCCTTTGCTGGTGCAGATGTTCCTCATCTACTACGGCCTCGGCCAATTCCGGCCTTCGCTTCAGGCGATGGGGCTCTGGTGGCTCTTCCGCGAACCCTATTGGTGCGCAATCTTCGCGCTCAGTCTCAATACTGCGGCCTACGGCAGCGAAATCTTGCGCGGGGCGATACAGGGCGTGCCGCGGGGGCTGGTCGAGACAGCGACCGCCTTCGGCATGTCCCGGCTCCTGACGCTTCGTCTCGTCGTGCTGCCGCTTGCCTTTCGCCAGGCGATCCCGGGCTACAGCAACGAGATCATCCTCATGGTCAAGGGCACGTCCCTAGCATCAATCATCACGCTGATGGAGGTCACGGGCATCGCCCAGGGACTCATTTCGCAAACCTATCGCGCCGTTGAGGTCTTCGTCGCCGCAGGCGCCATCTATCTCACGCTCAATTTCACCATGATCTCGGCGCTGAACGCACTTGAGGCATGGCTCACGCCCTACCGGGTGCGCGCCTGAGGCGCGCAAACGAGGCCGCCAACGACGAGGAGACCAAACAGAATGCGCAACTTCGAGATACCAACTCGATCCGTCACTGTGTCGCGCGACGCCATGGCTGCCACATCGCACCCGTCCGCCACGCTGACGGCGCTTCAGATCATGACGGCCGGCGGCAATGCAATGGATGCGGCTATTGCAGCCTGCGCGGTGCAATGCGTCATCGAACCGGGGTCGACCGGCATCGGTGGCGATTGCTTCGCGCTCTACGCCGCCAACGGTTCCGACGAGGTTGTTGCCTATAACGGCTCCGGCCGCACGCCCGCTGCCATGACGCCCGAGTGGTTCGAGGAACGAGGACTGACCGAGGTGCCCCGCCAGTCGCCCGCGGCCGTCACGGTTCCCGGCGCAATTGATGCCTGGGCACGCCTTCATGCCGACCACGGCCGGCTTCCGTTCGCTGACCTGCTTGCGCCGGCGATCCGGTTTGCGGAGGAAGGATATGCCATCGCGCCACGCGTTCACCGCGATTGGTCGTTGGAAGAAGAGTTGCTCGCGGGGGATCCAACGGCCGCGCGGATCTTCCTTCCGGGAGCACGCGCGCCGAAAATCGGTGAAATACACCGGCAACCGGAACTGGCGGAGACTCTCAAGCTCATCGCTGCCAAGGGACGAAGCGGCTTCTACGAGGGTCCGGTTGCCGAAGACATGGTTTCCTACCTGCGTTCACTTGGTGGGCTCCACACGATGGAGGACTTCGCCAACGCCAATGGTGAATATGTGACGCCGGTCGTCACCGATTTTCGCGGATACCGCATCCATGAATGCCCTCCGAACGGCCAGGGCATCATCGCTCTTCTGATCCTCAACATTCTCAGCCGTTTCGAAGCCAAAGGCGACCCGCTCTCTCCCGACCGGCTGCACATCGAGATCGAGGCCACGCGCCTTGCCTATGCCGCGCGCGACGCCTGGATTGCCGATCCGGACACGTCAGACGTGCCGGTCGACGAGCTGCTGTCGGACGCACTGGCCGACCGCCTGGCTGCGATGATCGATCTGAGCCAGGCGCTGACAGACCTGCCGCCTTTCGAGATGCCTCTTCATCGTGACACGGTCTATATTTCCGTGGTCGATCGCGATCGCAATGCCGTCAGTTTCATCAACTCGATTTTCGACTGTTTCGGCGCGGGCCTCGTCGCGCCGCGCACCGGCGTGGTCCTGCACAACCGCGCCCAGAGTTTTTCGCTCAAGCCCGGCCATCCCAATCGGATCGGGCCGTCCAAGCGCCCGCTTCACACCATCATTCCCGGAATGGTGTCGCGCAATGGCCGCGTCGAGATGCCGTTCGGAGTCATGGGTGGCTATTACCAGGCGTTGGGACATGCGAACCTGATCTCCAAGGTCTTCGACTACGGCATGGATCTGCAGGACGCCATCGATCTGCCCCGCATGATGCCGACATCCGACGGAACCACAGTGGAGGTCGAACATACGCTTGCCGCTTCAACCCGGGCTGAGCTGGAACGGCGGGGATTCACCTTCACTCCATCACCGGATCCGATCGGCGGCGCGCAGGCGATTCGCATCGACTGGAAGAACGGGACTTTGACCGGCGCATCGGAATCGCGGAAAGATGGCATGGCGCTCGGGATATGACCCGGTAAACCGCAACCGCTACCGGTCTGCAAAGACCAGGCTCGGCAGTTCGTCGATTTGCGGCAGGAGCGCCTCACGCGGTCTAAATCCTACAGCGCCGCGCATCCAGTCGGATTCGCGGCGCCGTAACGTGCAACAATGCAAATGGACCCTGCGTGACGGGTTTACTCGAACCCCGGTGGCGGAACGAAGCCTCCGAACACTTCGTCGCACAACGCGGCAAAGCGGATTGTCGTGCGGTCTGCGAACTCCGGCCCGATGGCCTGAACGCCGGCAGGCATGCCGCGGACCGGGGCAGGCAGCGGCCGGACCGTCGAAGGGAGGTGCCCCAAAGTGGCAAAGCCGGGCCAGTAAAGGTTTTCCATATACGGCCTGATTTCGCCGCCGACGTCGAGAACACGCGACATCTGCGGAACCGGTCCGTGCCCGTCCTCGGTCTGGTGCGGGAAGGCGACGGTCATGCTGACCGGACACAAGAGTATGTCGTAGTCGCGAAACCATTCGCGCAAGGCAAGCCTCAGTTTCGCCTGGCGTTCGACCATGGCGGCAAATTCCGCAGCGCTGGACCGCGTTGCCCGGGCCACGCGGGCCGGCAGACTGTCCGGTGCATGCCTGGCCGCAGCAGCCGCATAGGCATCGAGCTCCGCTTCGGGCAGACCGGAGGACCCGATTGTCGCAAACAGGTGTTCGATATAGTGCTCCACACTGCCGATCAGCGGCTCCGGTGTCTTGTCGAAATGGGTGATCCGGGCGCCCTGCGCGGCAAGCTCTCCGGCAAAATCGCCGATAGCCTCGGCATAGGCCGGATCAACCGGGTTGTCCCCGGTCCAGACCGCGACACGGAAATCCGACAGTTTGTCGTGGCGTGACTTCGGCAGGTTGAGGACCCACGCCCCGTCCGGTTCTCCACCGGCGAGCAGATCGAGCCCAAGCTCCAGATCGGCGGCGCAGCGCCCCATCGGTCCGTAGACTGCAAGCGGCGGTTCTGCCAGTGCACCTGGCGGCGGCACGTGGCCGCGCCCGGAGACGATGCCGTAGGTGGTCTTGTGCCCCCAGACCCGGCAGAAATGTGAGGGAATCCGGATCGAACCGCCGATGTCGCTGCCCAGCTCAAGCGCCGTGAAACCCGCCGCCAAAGCCGCGGCGGCGCCGCCCGAAGACCCGCCTACCGTGCGGCTCGTGTCCCAGGGATTGCGGCAAATGCCATGCAGCGGGTTGTAGCTCTGGTGATCGGAGGCTGCGAGCGGCACATTGGTCTTGCCCCAGATCACGGCGCCGGCGGCGCGAAGCAGTGCAACGGCCGCCGCATCCTGATGCGAGACGTAATCCTTCAATTCCGGAATGCCGGCCGTTGCGTGGAACCCCTCGACTTCATAGGGTTCCTTGATGGTCATCGGCAGTCCGGCCAGGGGCCCCCGGTCGCCGGTCTGTGCATCGATTTCAGCAGCGGCATTGCGCGCCGCGTCGGCGCGGATCTCGACAACCGAATTGATATCTGTGTCCAGCCTCTGCTGGCGCCCGAGCATGTGCTCGAGAAGCTCAAGCGAACCGATCCGGCGGGCCTTGAGTGCGTCGACCGCCTCTACCGCAGTCCAGAGATGAGGTTCCTTGTGAGGGTGAGTTTTCATGACGATGCCTTGCCTCGAAGCGATTGGACGTAGTTGGAGAATGCAGGCCACAGGCCCTGCGGGAGGAAGAGAAGCACGCCGATCGACAGCAGCCCCATCACGATCCAGTACTGACCGCCCGAATATCCGGCCGCAGTCATCAATTCGCGGATTCCGATGAACAGGGCTATTCCGACGACCGGGCCGGTCAGCGTGCCAAGTCCGCCCACGACGACGATGAACATCATCAACACGACCCACTTGGCCTGGAATGCGTCAAGCGGTGTGACGAACAGCGTCGTGGTGTAGTAAAGCGCCGCGGCCAGGGCGGTGCCGGCGCCGGTGAGGGTGAACAGGATCATGTGGAGACGCCAGATATTGACGCCCGCGGCCTCGGCGGCGGCTTCGTTGTCGCGTACCGCCAGTGTCGCCAGTCCAAGCTTGCTGCGCAGGAAGACGCGCAGACCCACGATCAGCGCCACCGACAGGAAGAGCGCGACCGGCAGCACCGTTTGTTCGGGAAAGCCCTGCATCATTTCACCGCCGGGGCGAAGCACCATGCCGCCGGACCCGCCCAGCGCCGGGGTCTTGACGACGAACTGAAACACGACTTCCGCCGCAACCCACATGCCGATGGCGAAATAGGCGTGCTTGAGGTGAAAGACCACCATCCCGAGCGGAATCGCTAGCAGCCCGACAATGACGGGAACGATGATGATCGTTGCCCAGACCGGAATGCCCGTGTTGTTGGCGATCAGGCAAAGGCCATAGCCCCCGAGCCCGACGAACATTTGCTGCCCGAACGAGACCTGCCCGGCATAGCCCGCCAGCAGGTTCCACATCTGCGACATGATGAAGAGAAGAAACACTTCGCACAGCAGAAACTGGAGCCCGGAATCGACGTAAGTCGCCGCAAGCCATGCAATGATGGCCCCCATGACAAGCGCCACGATTTCAATGGTCCGGATCATGTGAGCCTCCCGGTCTTGGCGCGGAACACCAGCATGATGAAGAACACGAGATGCACGTAGAAAAGGCCTGCATTGCTGTCGAGCCATGTGCTGACGACCTGGGTCATCCCGAGCAAAAGCCCCGCCCAGAGCACGCCGCGGATCGACCCCAGGCCGCCCAGCACCACGACTTCGAAGGCGATCAGCAGGTTGTCCAGGCCGGAGAAGGGCGAAACGCTTGCCCGCATCGCCAGAAGAACGCCGGCTATGGCGGCCAGACCGGCCGATAGCGCGGCCACGATGACATGGATGCGCTTTACCGGAACGCCCACCAGTGCGGCGATATCCGGCAGGTCGGAAACCGCGCGGATCTGCCGGCCCAGACGGGTCTTGAAGGTCAGAAACGCCAGCAGCCCGAACGAAGCCACCGCGATGGCCAGGGACAAGAGCGGCAGAACCCCGAGGGTCAGGCCGCCGATGGTGAAGTTTGCCTGGCCCAGCCGGCCAACCGACAAGCCGCGCAGATCCGCACCCACGACCTCAACAAGCGAGTCGCGCAGCACCACCGCCAGGCCGAACGTGACAAGCATGGCCACGACTTCGTTGCGGTATGACATTGCGCGTTCGACGATGAGCCACTGCGCCACCGCTCCCAGCAATGCGCAGGCAATAAAGGCGGCCAGAAGGACGATTGGAAAGGGCAAGCCGGGGAACAGCACTATGGCGCCGACAGCGGCAAAAGCGCCGTAGGTGATGTATTCCCCATGGGCCAGCTGAAGAACTTTCAATATGCCGTAGTTCAGCGCCAGGCCGGCTCCGATCATGGCATAGAGTCCACCGAGAGTCAGACCCTGGAATATCAGAGAAACGAACTGCGCGCTTGTCACGACCTGCCCCCGAAATAAGCCTCGTGTAGGTCGTCGGCCGTCACGCCCCTGGCGGGGCCATGAAACGTCACCATTCCCTTGAAGAAACAGGTCACCTTGTCGGCGACATTGCAGACACGGGAAATATCCTGGTCCACGATGACAAGCGTCACCCCCTCGTTCCGGATCGCTGCGAGCGCGCTGTAGACTTCCCGCACCACGGCCGGCGACAGGCCGAGGGAAATCTCGTCGAACAGGAGTATTCTCGGATTGGCAGCCAGCGCCCTGCCGATCGCCACCATCTGCTGCTGCCCGCCGGACAATTCGGATGGTTTGGCATTCCGCCGCTCCTTGATCACGGGAAACAACCGCTCGATCGCATCGATGTCCCAGGGGCCATCGCGGTCGGTCTGCCCAATCAGCAGGTTTTCCCTGACGGTGAGGCTTCCGAACAGCATGCGCCCCTCGGGCACCAGAGCCAGACCCAGATGCGAGGACTTGAGCGGGTCACCGCGCGCGAGCTCAGTGCCGCCGACCGCGATCTGCCCTTCCCAGCTGTCCATCAACCCGCAGAGGATTCTCAGGAATGTCGATTTTCCCGCGCCGTTTGCGCCGACAAGCGCCATCGTCTCGCCCTGGGGAACCGACATCGACACGCCGTTCAGCGCGTGGAACTGGCCGTAACTGGCGATCAGGTCCTTTACTTCGAGAGCCATGGTCATGTCACATCCCCATATATGTGCTTTGCAACACATCCGACGCCCAGACCTCGTCAAATGGTCCGTCGAGCAGCTTGGCGCCCTTGTCCATGACAAGAAGCCGGGAGCATACGCCTTGCAGGGCAAAGGGGATGTGCTCGACCCAAACGATGACGCGGCCCGGCTGCAGCCGCTTTACAACCTCTTTTATCGAGGCGATTTCGGGCTCTGTCAGGCCGGCCGCGACCTCGTCGAGCAGCAGCACCCGCGGCTTGCTCGCCACCGCCTTGGCGAGTTCCAGCCGCTTGCGGTCGAGCAGCCCCAGAGATGCGGCCTGCTGGCCCGCCCGACGGAGCAGATCGGTCATTTCAAGCACTTCGTCGACCCAGATACCGGCATCGTGTTGCGATAGCCGGGCTCCGAAATAGGCCGGCAACAGCACGTTTTCGCGCACCGTCAGACGATTGAAGGTCTGCGGGATCTGTGCCGCCCGGGCAATGCCCGCAGTGACGCGGGCAAAGACCGGGAGCATTGTCACGTCAACACCCTCCATCATGATCTTGCCCTGCGTCGGCTTTAGAGATCCGGCCAAGAGCGAGAGCAGCGTCGTCTTGCCGGCCCCGTTGGGGCCGATGAGGCCGACGCCCTCACCCTCGTTCAGTTCGACGCTGACCCGATCGACCGCATAAACGGAACCGAACAGTCGTGACACGTCCACGGTGGAAATCAGCGCCATTGAGACCGTCTCCGTCAGGAGCCGCCGAGCGGAACCATCTCCGCTTCGAGAGGCACGTCAGGCAGGGCGGTGTTGTCCACGACTTTCAATTCGTAGGGATATTTTCCGCTGCCCTTGCGCCACTGGCCACCTGCAAGCCCGGTGATGGCAACGCTCTTGATCGGGCTTTCGGCGAAATTCACCGGGCCGATCACTGTTTCCATATTAAGCGCCGCGATGGCGTCGCGCACCATGTCCGGGTCTGTCGGATCCTGCGAGCGCTGAAGGGCGGCAAGCCCGATTTCCCAAAGTGCGTGACCGTAGCCCAGCGGCTGCGTCCACTGCCGGTCGGCCTCAGCCTCCCAAGCCGCCGCCAGCGCCTCGGCGCTCTGGCCGGTGATGGTCGAGGTGTAGGGGAACCGCGGCGACCACCAGATTTCGGTCGCCATCCCGTCTCCAGTGTCACCCAACGCCTCGACGCCGGACGGGAAGAGGAACGCCGCCGCCATGGCGCAGACCTTCGGCTTGAGCCCGGCCTGTTTGACCTGGTTCCAGAATGGAATGAAGTGATTGGGATACATGAAGCCGGTCAGAATGTCCGGTTCGACGGCGGCGAAAGCCGACACCGCGTTCGAGAAATCGTTGGCGGTAATCGGGAAGCCGCCGGCTGCGGTTTCCGCATAGCCGGCCCCCTTGAGCATGGGCGGCAGGCCCAGCTCGGGATCCATGAAGGCCTGCCCCGGCTCGTTGTTCAGGAACAGGGTTCCGACCTTCTTGTTCGTGTCGACCTGATTCATCAGTGAAACGAAGGTCTGAAGAATGGTGTCGGAACCGGCGAAGAAATGGAATGTGTAGGGGAAACCCTTTTCCGGATTGCCGCCGCGCGGGAAGAACCAGCCCTGCCAGGGGACCATGGTTGATATCGTGGGGACCCGTCGCGTGTCCGCCAGTTCGCCGATCGAGAGTGCACCATCGCCGTCCTGGGCCAGAATCAGGTTGCACCGTTCGCGCAGCACAAGTTCACTGGCGATGGAATTGGAACGGTTGGGATCGGACTGGTTGTCGCGGATGACGAGTTCCACATTGTAGGTCTTGCCGCCGACCTCCAGGCCATTTGCCAAATGCGCCTTCATCTTTTCGAGCGTCCATGCCTCGGTCTCGCCGAAAGCCGCGCGAATTCCCGACAGGGAACCGACATAGCCGATCTTGATGGTAGAGCCCTGAGCGCGCACGATCGAGGGCGCGAACAACGCGCTGGCCGCGGCTCCCGCGCTCCATTTCAGAGCCTGCCTGCGTGTCGTCTTGGAACATCCGTTCGAGTTATTCACTGTGCCACCTCCCTTTGCTGTGACGGTGTTGCCTTTGGTCAATCCTTATGTCACCAGTGGAAACATTAGCGCAGAGAGAAACCGTTTCGTCAACTGGGATTGCCTGTTTGTGAAATTTCAAGGCTCGCAAACCTTGTCGGGACGCCAACCCGTATGCCACCAAGGATATCTCTTCGATGTAGCGGAGAAGAACAAAGGGACACCAGGAAGTGAAAACGGCACCGCCAGCGAATCTTCGAAAAAAAGGCTATCATCACAACGACTTGCGCAATGCGCTCCTGACGACGGCTCTGGACTTCATAGTCAAACGCGGCGGCCCCAACTTCTCGATGCGCGAGCTTGCAAGCGCGCTTGGCGTTACGCACGCCTCGGCCTATCGTCACTTTTCCGACAAGGCCGCTCTGCTCGATGCGTTGACGGCGGAAGGCTTTCGGACCCTGGCCGCCTACCAGGACGAGGAAATGAACAAGGCCCTGGACGACCCTCTCGAGCGGTTCAACGCACTTGGATTCGCCTATCTTCGCTTTGCACGGGAAAACAAGGGCTTCTTCTCGCTGATGTTCACCGCGCGCGAGGATGAAGATCCCAAACAGAGCAGCAGAACCCGCCACAATGAAAAGGCGCTTTCAACACTGGTCGGGGCAATCGTCGAATGTCAGCGTGCCGGATTGATTGTCGATTGCGACCCGGTTGGGATTGCCGGCTACGTCGTGCTCGCACCCCATGGTCTGGCCGCTTACGAAACCCAGGGTCACGAACCCTTGGGTAAGGGCAACGACGTTGCGTTCTTTCCCGACATGAAGGCCGTGAACGAGCTTTCGATCATGCCGTTTCTGGTCAATCCGCCACCCCCGCAAGAGGTGGTGGAGCGCTATTTCAAGCGGTCCGACCCGGCGATCTAGACTGAGGCGATGGCGCTCGCCAGGGGCGGGTCGCCGACCTTTGCTGCAATCGTCTATCGCGCCGCGCATCCTATTGGATGCGCAAAGGACGCTGTAGGACCTTGAAATGAAGCATGTAGGTTAGGTGTGTCCCTCTCTTGCCAATTGTCAGCTGGGACCGCCGAAGGTCGTTCAAACCGGAAATGAAATCAGAGCGAGGATGGGTGGCTGGGGTACCTGGATTCGAACCAGGGATGGCGATACCAAAAACCGCTGCCTTACCGCTTGGCTATACCCCAACGCTTCCCCGGGCATGCGGATCGTCCGCCCGGCGCAAACCGGTAACGCCCGGAAGCATCGGGGGGATAGCAAATGACGCGTCCGATCACAAGCGCGGAAACCGCCCGGGATCGACGATTATCCACGATGAAAAGAAACCCGCGCGGCTGGTCTGCCGCACGGGTTTGAGATTTTCGGTCCCCAGGCCTCAAGCGGCCCGGCGGTCTGTTTCGACGGTTAGCGGCGGAACAGGTTGGCGATCTGCCAGCCGGCAGGAACCACGGCCGCGGCAAGGGCGGCCTTGATGACGTCGGTTGCTATGAACGGGCCGACGCCCCAGGCAAGCGCCTTTTCCGGGCCGAATGCGATGGCGATCCAGGCAGCGCCGAGCAGCAGGATGATCGCGGTGCCGACCAGGTTGACGGCAAACAGCTTGAAGGCGTTGCGGTCAAGTCCGCGGTCGGCGGCCCAGCCGGTCAGGCCGGCAGCAATTACGAAACCTGCGAGGTATCCGGTGGTGGGGCCGGCGAAATAGGCCAGGCCGCCGCCATTGGTGAACACCGGCAGACCGGCAGCGCCCTCGACGAGATAGGCGGCCAGTGTCGCCAGCGCCAGCTTGCGGCCGAAGGCTGCGGCGATGACGAAGATCGCCAGCGTCTGCAGCGTTGCCGGAACCGGCCAGAAGGGAACGGCGACCTTGCCGGCAAGCGCAATCAGCAGGCTGCCGAAGAGGACGAGCGCGCCGTAGGTGGCATAGCGTGCGGCAACACCTTCGGGGGCAAGCGATTGTGCGAACGAACGGGCGGGAACAGTGGCCATGGATCAATCTCCGGAAATTTCGAAAGAGCGCACCGAAGCAGCCGCTCATTGCAAGCGGTATATTGACTTCGCCGCCCGACAGCAAGACAGTCCGGCCCAAATCCAGGGCCTTCCACAAGGGACCGCCCGCCCCGGCACGACAGGCCGGATCGAATCTGAGACCGGAGAGATGCGTGACCGAACCGCAGTTTGACAAGACTTTCGAGCCCGCCCATGGCGAAGCCGTGCCCGTGGCCCCGGACATCCTGCGGGTCACCGCACCCAATGCCGGGCCGCTGACGTTTCATGGCACCAACAGCTACATTGTCGGCCGTGACACGCTTGCGGTGATCGATCCGGGCCCGAAGGACGAGAGCCACTGGCGCACGCTCGAGGCGGCGATCGCCGGGCGACCGGTGAGCCACATCTTCGTCACCCACACCCACCGGGATCACTCGCCGCTGACGGCGCGCCTGAAGCAAAAGACCGGCGCCACGGTGGTGGCCGAGGGGCCGCACCGCGCGGCGCGGCCGCTTTACACCGGCGAGGTCAACCCGCTGAAGGAAAGCGCCGACATGGATTTCGTGCCCGATATCGCCGCCGGCCACGGGCAGGTGATCGCCGGAGACGGGTGGGCGATCGAAACGCTGCATACGCCGGGGCATACCGCCAACCATGCCGCCTTCGCGCTGACCGGCGGCGATACCAACCTGGTGTTTTCGGGCGACCACGTGATGGCCTGGGCGACATCGATCATCGCACCGCCGGACGGGGCGATGAGCGAATTCATGGCCTCGCTCGACATGCTGCTCGAGCGTGACGACCGGATCTACCTGCCCGGGCATGGCGGGCCGGTGAAGGAGCCGCGGCAGTTCGTCCGGGCGCTCAAGACCCACCGGCGCATGCGCGAACGCGCGGTGTTCGGGCGGGTTGAAAAAGGCGACCGGCTGATTGCCGACATGGTCAAGGTGATCTACCGCGACACCGATCCGCGGCTGCATGGCGCGGCGGCGCTTTCGGTGCTGGCGCATCTGGAAGACCTTGTCGGCCGCGGCGAAGTGGTGACCGACGGACCGCCGTCGATCACCGGCGAGTACCGGCCCGCATAGACGCGCAATCAGCCGCCGGCAATCCCCAGCAGCCGCACGTCGAGATCATGCAGGAAGGTCCGGATCACGCTGGCGTTGAGCCCGAGGTCGTGATCGCCGTCGCGCGTTGCCGAGCGCATGTCGACGAAGGTGGTCTCCTCCTCTTCCGACAGGCGGACGAGGATATCGAGCGGGATACCGAGCACCAGCGTCTTGGTGCGATACTGGATCAGGGCAAATGTCGGAAGCGGAGCGAGCGGTTCGTTCTCGATATCCGGGCGCGGCGCAGGCAGGGGCGCGCGCGCTGGATCCGCTTCTCCGTTCGAGGTGATTGCCCCGGCCTGGGACCCGCTTCCGGCCGCACTCGGCTCCAGCCCGTCGACGAGAGCCTCGACCCCGATATTGGCAACCGGCGTCCACTTCTTCTCCTGTGCCACGGCCTGGACCGCAATCAGCACGCGGTCGATCGCACCTTCGTAGCGGCGACCGGTGATTTGCGGATAGGCTCCGGCCTGCAATTGCCGCTTGGCCGGATCCGAGCCATCGGAACGCGGCAACCAGGATCGGGCAATTTCCGGTTCCTCGAGCCATTCCGGCGGATTGGCCACATCGGTGGAAATATCGTGAATTCTCGGGAGCAGCACGAAGCGGCTGGCCGCCAGCCCGACTGGAATGAGAATCAGCAGCGCCATGACCATGCCGCTGAAAGAGGCATGGCCGCCTTTCGCGCCGATGTGCCAGAGCATGAAAAAGCCGATCATCGACAGGCCCAGCACCAACACCGAAATGAGTGTCGCCATCAGGACGGCGGCGATAGCATTGGGCATGTCGAGCATGCCGATCCGGTGCAGTACAAGGGCCATCAATGCCAGCAGAAGGGCGAAACGGCCCAGCCTGCGCGACCAGGTGGCGGCAATTGAGCGGGGACGGACGGGACGGAAGGGCATGGCGCGGCCAGGGTCTCCGGGCGGGTGGAGCGCGGGATGCGCGACTGGTTGTGGTTGAATTCATTAGCCGTTCATGGCTGCCGCGGCAAGCGTCTCACTTCAGCCATGCTTGATGCCGAAGATCGGCTCGGGGGGTAGATCAGACCGGACAGGTTTTGAGGTTCCGAAGGAGATCCACCATGGCGGCAGACGCCCAGACAATGCCCGTTTACGGCCCGACACGGCCGTTTGACATGATTGCTGCCGGGCCCACGCCCCTCGCCTCGCGCGTTTTGGCGGAGCCGGCGCAAACCCCACAGAACAAGCACCAGGCGCCGCTGGCGCTGGATCTCGTCGAACTCGATCTGGCGCTCGACCTCAGCGACATCGCCGATCGCGGCTTTGCCGACGCGGTGGCCGACGCCGCCAAGGTGATCGGCGGAGAATTCCTCTTCGACCTGCCTGCCTCCGGGCTGGTGGAGGAAGCCCAGAGGATTGCGGTTGTCTGCCTCTCGCGCGACAATGGCGGGCGCTTCGGACTGGTGCTGCTCAGCGCCGGCGGCGACCGGGTCGAAACAGCCGAAGCCGACGAGGCGACGGCGGGTCTCGTGCAATTTGCCAGGGCGTTCGTGGCGGTGCTGGAAAAGCTCTGACTGGCTGTTTGAAGCCTTTTGCGAACCCCGGTTAGCGGCTAGTCTCGCCCCAACCATGCAAGCGACGGGACCGGGCTGTGGAACTGAGTGCGACTGACCGCGAGATCATCAACGGAGACCACGGCCGCGCCGCGTCGGATGCTCTGCAGCTGGTGCTCAGATTCGCCGAGGCCGTCGGCGCCCCGCGGCTGCTCTCCTGCGCCAGCGCCCATGTCGACGGCTGTCTCTATCACGGCCAGGCAAGCCTCGATTTCGTCGAACGCTTCGTGGCGCTCGAGGGCCGGGTCAAGGTTCCGACAACGCTTAATGTCGGCTCGGTCGATCTCATCCACCCCGAACTCTTCATCGGTGATGCGGCGCTCGGAGCGGCCGGAAAGCGGCTGATGCAAGCCCATATCGAACTCGGCTGCACGCCGAGCTTCACCTGCGCGCCTTACCAGACCTTGCTCAGGCCCCGCTTCGGCGACCAGCTCGCCTGGGCCGAATCCAACGCCATCGTCTTTGCCAATTCGGTCATCGGCGCGCGCACCAACCGCTACGGCGATTTCATCGATCTTGCCTGTGCGCTGACCGGCCGCGTCCCCGATTACGGGCTGCACCGGAGCGAGAACCGCCGCGCGAAAGCGATCGTCGAGGTCCACGGCTTCGACGAGGCGGGACCGGACCAGGCCGGCGGGCTTGCGGTGGCGGCGGGACTGTTCACCGGCAAGCATTGCGGCGACGCGATCGCCGCCATCACCGGCCTGCCCCGATCGACCAGCGAAGACGACCTGAAGGCGCTCGGGGCAGCCGCGGCGTCCTCGGGCAGCGTCGCGATGTTTCACGCCGTCGGGCTGACCCCGGAGGCGCCGGACCTTGAAACCGCCACCGGCAGGATGGACGTGCCGGTGGCCGGGCGACTGGGGCCGCTGGAGGTGGCCGAAACTCTCTCTTCGCTCAGCACGGTGAAGGACGGCGCGGCGCTGACGGCGGTCGCGCTCGGAACGCCGCATTTCTCGCTCTCCGAATTCGGCCGGCTGATGCCAATGCTCGATCTGGCGCCATTCGCGGTGCCGATCTACGTCAACACCGGGCGGCACGAGTGGGAGCGGCTCCAAGCCGACGGTCGCGCAGCACGGCTTGAAGAGGCAGGCGTTACGGTGGTGGTCGATACCTGCACCTATGTCACCGCGATCATCCGGGATCTCTCCGGCGCGGTGATGACCAATTCGGGCAAATGGGCCTATTATGCGCCCGGCAATCTCGGCGTCGATGTCGCCTTCGGCACGCTGGCCGACACGCTGCTGTCGGCGAAGGCAGGACGGGTGGTGCGGGCATGAGCATGCGCGGCCTGGTTCACGGCAAGGCGGAAGGGGCCTGCCTGAAGCTCGACGATCCCTTAAGCTTCTGGGGCGGTTTCGACAGCGCCAGCGGCAATGTGATCGACCGGTTTCATCCGCAGCACGGCGCACGCCTGAGCGGCACCATGCTGTTCATGGAACGCGGGCGCGGATCGTCCTCCGGTGCCTCGGTGCTGGCGGAAGCAATACGGCTCGGAACCGCGCCGGCCGCGATCATCCTCATCGATGAAGACGCCATCATCGCGACCGGTGCACTGGTGGCGCAGATGCTCTACGGCATCGATTGCCCGGTGATCGCCGTCAAGGACAGGCTGGAATGGCAAAGGCTTTCGGCCTTGCCCCGGCTCGCGGCGCAATCCGGGGCAGAGGCGGTTGTTCTTACTCCGCAGCCATGATCGCGGCTGAAGCGGACGGCTCGCGGGTGACGGACTTCAGCGCCAGCT
The DNA here is from genome assembly GCA_020637795.1 of Hoeflea sp. Lineage (GTDB taxonomy): Bacteria > Pseudomonadota > Alphaproteobacteria > Rhizobiales > Rhizobiaceae > Hoeflea. Next base: position 622,612 of record JACKJT010000001.1, read on the forward strand.
GGGTCAGCGCCGCGCCGGCGATCATCGAGGCAAGGCCGAGCAGCGAGGAGACCGCCAGCACCGAACCGCCGGTCAAGCCGGCGCCGACGGTGCAGCCGACGGCGAGAATGCCGCCGAAACCCATCAGCACGGAACCGGCGGCATAGCGCCAGATCGACGGCGTGCCCGGCTCGGCGAAGGTCGCGATGCGGAATTCGCCCGACAGCAGGGCGGCGACAAAGGCGCCGAGAATGGCGCCGATGAGCACGCCCTGGTCGAGCCCGCCAAATCCACCCTCGAGCGCCAGTTCGCCGGTGGTGGCGAGAGGACGGATGAAGGACAGGCTTTCGGCCTGGATCGGCTCGAAGACCTGGGTGGAGAGCTGCCAGGTGAAGTACCAGCCGGCGGCGACGGTGAGGCCAATCATGACGCCGCCGAACAGCCGCCAGACCGACAGGCGCGACTTGAGCGCAAGACCGAGCGCCACCACGGCAAGGACCGCGCCGAGCGCAATGCCTGCCCAGCGCTCGAGACCGGCATGGGCGAGCAGATTATTGCCGCCGATGGAAGCCGTGTTCCACAGGCCGCCGATCCCGTCACGCAGCGGCACCAGCACGCCGCTGTAGGTCGCAAGCCCGGTCACCGCGATGATGGCGATGGAAAAGACGCCGCGCAGGTTGCCCGAGGCGCCGAGCACCAGGAGCCGCGACACGCAGCCGCGCGCCAGCACCATGCCGGCGCCAAACAGCAGGCCGCCGACGAGCGCGCCGGACAGGCTTTGCGCGGTGGAGAAGAAGCGGGTTTCAGAGACGTCAATCATCTCCGCCCCGATCAGGGCCTGCACCGCGAGGATGGCGGCGGCGAAACCGGCGGCCCAGGTGGCGAAGGGCTTGAGATCGCTTTCGCCCATGACGGCGAGAACCGCCGAGCGGGTGCAGTAGCGGCTGCGCTGGGCGAATACGCCGAATGCCAGCCCGAGCAAGAGGCCGCCGACGAGCGCGGTTTGCGGCTCGCCGATAAGGTCGATCAGAGGGACGAGGTCCATGGCATCAGTCTCCGTGAAATGTATCTGCAAAATACAATCCATGAAGACCGATGAGAGGGTCCGGACTTACAGCCCGGAGGCGATGGTTGGTTTTTTCTTCTCCGAAGTCCCAAAATCTTGGAACCGGAATCTCCGACAGCGATTCACCCTCGCCTTGCGCCCCTTCCCGGAGGCGCAAGGCAACAGGCAATCAGGCCGCGCGTGTCTTGGCGATGGCCGCCTGCGCGGCGGCAAGACGGGCGATGGGCACCCGGAACGGCGAGCAGCTGACATAATCCAGACCGATCTGCTCGCAGAAGCGCACCGAGGCCGGATCGCCGCCGTGTTCGCCGCAGATGCCGAGCTTGATGTCGGGACGGGTCGCCCTGCCCTTTTCGGAGGCGATGCGCACCAGTTCTCCGACGCCGTCGATATCGAGCGTGACGAAGGGATCCTGCTCGATGATGCCCTTCTGCTGATAGGTCATCAGGAACGAAGAGGCGTCGTCGCGCGAAATGCCGAAGGTGGTCTGGGTCAGGTCGTTGGTGCCGAAGGAGAAGAACTCGGCCACTTCGGCGATCGCATGGGCGCGGATGGCGGCGCGCGGCAGCTCGATCATCGTGCCCACCAGGTAGGTGATGTCGACGCCGGCCTCGCCGATGACTTCGCGGGCCACCGCATCGATCCGTGCCTTGACGAAATCGAGCTCCTCACGCAGGCCGACAAGCGGCACCATGACTTCGGGAACCACCGGGGCGCCGGTCGACTTGGCTGCCTCGACGGCAGCCTCGAAGATGGCGCGGGCCTGCATCTCAGCGATTTCCGGGTAGGAAATCGCCAGGCGGCAGCCGCGATGGCCGAGCATCGGGTTGAACTCATGCAACTCATCGACGCGCTGGGTGAGCTTTTCGACCGAGACCCCGATGACGCCGGCGACTTCGGCGATTTCCTCGTCGGTCTTGGGCAGGAACTCGTGCAGCGGCGGGTCGAGCAGCCGGATGGTGACCGGCAGGCCCTTCATGATCTCGAACAGCTCGATGAAGTCCGAGCGCTGCATCGGCAGCAGCTTGGCCAGCGCCGTGCGGCGGCCGCCCTCGGACCCGGCAAGGATCATCTCGCGCATTGCGGTGATGCGGTCGCCGTCAAAGAACATGTGCTCGGTGCGGCACAGGCCGATGCCTTCGGCGCCGAAGGAGCGCGCGGCGCGGGCGTCAGCCGGGGTTTCGGCGTTGGTGCGCACCTTCATGCGCCGCGTTGCGTCGGCCCATTCCATGATCAAGCCGAAATCGCCGGACAGTTCCGGCTGCAGCATGGCCACCGCGCCCTTCAGCACCTGGCCGGTGGAGCCGTCGAGCGTGATCACATCGCCGGCCTTCAGCGTCACGCCGAGCGAAACCAGCGTGCCGTTGCGCGCGTCGATGCGCAGGCCGCCGGCGCCGGAAACGCAGGGTGTGCCCATGCCGCGGGCGACCACGGCGGCGTGGCTGGTCATGCCGCCGCGCGAGGTGAGAATGCCCTCGGCCGCATGCATGCCGTGAATGTCCTCGGGGCTGGTTTCCACCCGCACCAGGATGACCTTGCGTCCGGCCTTGGCGGCCTCGACGGCCTCTTCCGAGGTGAAGACGATCTCGCCCGTCGCGGCGCCAGGGGAGGCAGGCAGGCCGGAGCCGAGAATGTCGCGGCTCGCGTGCGGATCGATGGTCGGGTGCAGGAGCTGGTCGAGCGAGGCCGGGTCGATGCGCATGACCGCTTCCTCGCGGCTGATCAGCCCCTCGCCGGCCATGTCGACGGCGATCTTCAATGCCGCCTTGGCCGTGCGCTTGCCGGACCGGGTCTGCAGCATCCACAGCTTGCCGGCCTGGATAGTGAATTCCAGATCCTGCATGTCGCGATAGTGGTTCTCGAGCCGGTCGCAGATGGCGAGGAACTCGGCAAAGGCCTCAGGCATCAGCTTTTCCAGCGAAGGCCGGTCGGACCCCGCCTCGATGCGCGCGGCTTCGGTGATCGATTGCGGGGTGCGGATGCCGGCGACCACGTCCTCGCCCTGGGCGTTGACGAGAAACTCGCCGTAGAGTTCCTTGGCGCCGGTCGAGGGATTGCGGGTAAACGCCACGCCGGTGGCGGACTGGTCACCGAGATTGCCGAACACCATGGCCTGGACATTGACGGCGGTGCCCCACGAGGCCGGGATGTCGTGGAGCTGCCGGTAGGTGATGGCCCGCGCATTCATCCAGCTGGCAAAGACGGCGCCGATCGCGCCCCAGAGCTGCTGGTGCGGGTCCTGCGGGAACGGAATGCCCAGCTCTTCCTCGATGGTCGCCATGTAGCGGGCGATGATGACGCGCCACTCGTCGGCGCTCACATCGGTGTCGAGTTCATGACCGAGGCGCGCCTTCTCGTCCTCGAGGATTTCCTCGAAGACCTCGTGGTCGAGCCCCATGACGACGTCGGCATACATCTGGATGAAGCGGCGGTAGCTGTCGAAGGCGAAGCGCTCGTCGCCGGAGTCACGCGCCACGGCAAGCACCGTTTCGTCGTTGAGGCCAAGATTGAGCACCGTGTCCATCATGCCGGGCATGGAGGCACGGGCGCCGGACCGGACCGAGAGCAGCAACGGCTTTTCCGGATCGCCGAAGGCGCGGCCGGCGATTGCCCCGACCTTGACCAGCGCATCGGTGACCGCTGCCTCAAGCCCGTCGGGCATCTTGCGACCGTTGTCATAGTACCAGACGCAAGCATCGGTGGTAATCGTCAGGCCCGGAGGCACCGGAAGGCCGAGATTGCACATTTCGGCAAGGTTGGCGCCCTTGCCGCCCAGCAGATTGCGATCCGCGGCGGAGCCTTCGGCCTGCCCGTCTCCAAAAGTGTAGACCCACTTCGTCATCACTCGACCTTCCCTCGTCACGAACCCGTACCGTCGCCGGCGAATGCAACCTCTCCCGGTGGCCCGGGCGGCTGGCGATGCGGCAAGACGCTGTTTTCAATAACCTTGCTTGGGGTGCTAAGCGTAAGGCGGCTGAAATACAATGCGCAATTTGGCCGAGGCCGCGACTAAATCGATCCAACGGACAAGGAAGATGCCCGAAGTGTTACAGGCGTGACGCCGACCGGCAAAATGCAGGCTTGCAACGGTTTTCCGGCCCTTGCCGGTCCGAATCGGCTCTCACGGCGCATCACCAAAGGCAACGCAAAGTGATTGTAACAACGGCACAATCCACGCCGGGCCGGAGAATGACGTATGGACCCGGCAACGACAGCACATTAACAGGATTGGAAAATCCGGCCGAAACGGGACTCGCGGCCGGATTCCGTATCCGTTTGAGTCCGGAGGCACGCAAGCATGTCGTCTGCATCCCGCACACCCGTTCCCTTCGTCGATCTTGGCGCCCAGAAGGCGCGCATCCGTGACCGCGTCGATGCGGCGATCACCCGGGTTCTGGACCACGGGCAGTTCATCATGGGTCCCGAAGTCGCCGAGTTCGAGGCGCAACTCGCAGCCCATAGCGGCGCGCAGCATGTGATCGCCTGCTCTTCGGGCACAGATGCGCTGGCGATGGTGTTGATGGCCAAGAATGTGCGGCCGGGCCAGGCGATCTTCTGCCCGGCATTCACCTTCGTTGCGACGGCCGAAGTGGTGGCCTGGCTCGGTGCCCATGTCTGGTTCGTCGATGTCGACGCGGACACGTTCAACATGGATCCCGCCTCGCTCGAAATCGCCATTGCATCGGCAAGAGAGGCAGGACAGGAGCCGGTCGGCATCATCCCGGTCGATCTTTTCGGGCTTCCGGCCGATTACGACGCGGTGTCGAAGATCGCCGCGCGTGAAGGCCTGTGGATCCTGGGCGACGCGGCGCAAGGCTACGGCGCGCGCTACCACAACCGCCGGGTCGGCACGCTGGCGATGGCAACGGCCACCAGCTTTTTCCCGGCCAAACCGCTCGGCGCCTACGGCGATGGCGGCGCTATCTTTACCGATGACACCGAGCTTGCCGCCACGCTGCGCTCGATCCTGTTTCACGGCAAGGGCGAGAACCAGTATGACAACGTGCGGGTCGGCATGACCGGCCGGATCGACACGATGCAGGCTGCGATCCTGATCGAGAAACTGGCGATCTTCGATGACGAGATCGAGGCGCGCAACCGGATTGCCGCCCGATACACCTCATTGCTGGAAGGTCACGTGGCGACCCCGAAGGTACCCGCAGGGCTGCAGTCGGTCTGGGCGCAATACACGATCAAGCTGCCGGCAGGCGCGGACCGGGCAGCAATCCAGGCCAGGATGAAGGACGAAGGCGTGCCGACGGCAGTCTACTATCCCAAGCCGCTGCACCGCCAGGACGCCTACAGCCACCACGGGGTCGCCGGGAGCGAACTGCCGGTCACGGACCAGTTGTCGGCCAGCGTGCTCAGCCTGCCGATGCACCCCTATCTCGACGAGGAAACCCAGGACCGGGTGGTCGCGGCGCTGATCGCCGCGCTTTGAGGTTCGCCGTTGCCGGCAGCATTCCGGGAACGCTCTAGCGGGCCATTGCCGCCATGCGTCGGATGAAATCCGCACAGGCCTCGGGAGCGGTGACCGGTATCATGTGGCCGCGACCCGGCAATTCCTCATACTGCAAGCCATAGGCCTGCATCGAACGGCCATGCAATTCCGGTGACAACAGCCGGTCGTCCGCCCCGAACAGGATGCCGCCCGGGATCTTCAATTCATCCGCGTAGCGTTCCACCTGGCGGGGCATCGATGACGACACGCCTTCGAGATCCGTCGATGCGCCGATGAAGGATGATGGCCGCAATCCCAGCATGCCGCCTCCTCTCGTCATGAAGTCGGCGGGGCCTTTTTCCGGCGCGAAGACCTGGGCAACGACCGTGTCGCTCGTCAGTTTGGCGATGGGTGCCGCCACGGTGTACCCGATCAGCCGGCGCAGCAACGCGGAATGGATCACCAGCGGCCTGAACACCGCCGGCGGCGCCGGGATGTATTGGGTCAGGGGGCACAGAAGCGCCAGCGCGCCGATCCTGTCCTTTCGATCGAGCGCCATGGCCAGCGACAGCGCTCCACCGAGGGAGTGGCCGACAAGCACCGGCTTGTCGATGCCGAGCTTGTCCAGGAATTCCCAAATCATCCCGGCTTGCGCGGGCAAGGCAGCGAGTTCATCGCGGTCGCGGGTGGAGTATCCCGAGCCGGGGCGGTCGATGGCGATCACCCTGCATTCGGACGCCAGTTCATCGGCCAGCGCATAGGTGCAATTGTGCATGGTGCCCGCGAGGCCGTGAATCAGCACCACTGCCTGGCCGTTGCGCGGCCCCTGGTCGGTGTAGTGGATCTTGCCGCCGCGTACCGGCAGGATCTGTCCGGCCGGCGGGACCGTTTTCTCCGCGCTCGCGGCTAGCTGCCGTGTCCACAGCCAGAATAAAAGCAACAGCAGAAACAGACCGATCAGCAACCCGGATATGACAGACATCGTTCCCCCTGACAAGACAAGGCCCCGAACGGCATGATCGTCCCGGACCGGCATGCAGGAGTATCGGCAACGGGAAACAGGCGGTCAATCGGTTTGCGAGCGGCAATTTGACCGGCACTCGGCAAAGGTCAGCGTTGGTGCATTGTTGCCGGGATCAACCCGCGTCGCGCAGTTGCTCGGCGGTCTGAAGGTCGACGGAGACCAGCTGGCTCACCCCCTGTTCCGCCATGGTGACGCCGAAGAGGCGGTTCATGCGGGCCATGGTGATCGGGTTGTGGGTGATGATGACGAAGCGGGTCTCGGTGGAGGCGGCCATCTCGTCCATCAGGTTGCAGTAGCGCTCGACATTGTGGTCGTCGAGCGGCGCGTCGACCTCGTCGAGCACGCAGATCGGCGCCGGGTTGGTGAGGAACACTGCGAAGATCAGCGCCATGGCCGTCAGCGCCTGTTCGCCGCCCGAGAGCAGCGTCATGGTCTGCGGCTTCTTGCCCGGCGGCCGGGCGAGGATTTCGAGGCCGGCTTCGAGCGGATCGTCGGATTCGATCAATTGCAGTTCCGCCGTGCCACCGCCGAACAGATGGGTGAACAGCCGCTGGAACTGGGCGTTGACGATGTCGAAGGCGACGAGAAGACGGTCCCGGCCTTCCTTGTTCAGGCTCTGGATCCCGGCGCGCAGCTTCTTGATCGCGTCGATGATGTCCTCGCGCTCGGTGACGATCAGGTTGAGACGGTCGGAGAGTTCGGTCTGCTCTTCCTCGGCGCGCAGGTTGACGGCGCCCAGGCGCTCGCGTTCGATCTTGAGGCGTTCGAGGTTGCGTTCGACCTGCGCCGGATCGGGCAACGGGGCGTCGGCGGCCAGTCCCGTCTGGCGCATGGCCAGATGCGGCTCGCAATTGAGCGCCTCGCGGATGCGGGCCTCGCCTTCCTCGCGGCGTTCCCTGGCGGCCATCAGCCGCTCCTCGGCGCGGCCACGCGCCTCGCGGCCCTGCGACAGGGCGCCGATCGCCTCGGTGGCGAGTTTGTCGGCCTCGCGTGATTTGGTCTCGGCAAGTGCCAGCGTATCGGCGGCTTCCTGGCGGCGCTTCTCGGCTTCAGTGAGCTGATTCATCAGCTGCCGGCGGCGGGCGGCGATTTCATCGGGCGCCTCGGCGATGCCGGCGACTTCGGCCGCGGCTTCGTTCGACCGGGCGGCAAGGGCTGCGAGATGGTTCTCGGCGTTGGCGGCGCGCTCAAGCCAGCTGGCCCGTTCGGCGGCAATCGCCTCGAGCCTGCGGGCACGGGCGGCGTTTTCGCGCTCCAGCCCCTCGTGGGCGGCGCGGGCTTCGGCCAGTCCACCGCGATCGGTGGCGACCTGGGCGTTGATCTGGGTTAGCGCGGCATCAAGTCCCGCGAGATCCGGACAGGCCTTGAGCGAAAGCTCGGCCTGCTCCAGCGCCTCGACCGTCTCTGCCAGTTGCGCGCCAACCTGGGCGCGGGATTCGCTGAGCACCGCCCGGCGGTTGGACAGTTCGCCCGACGCCCGTTCGGCGCTGGCCAGTTCATCGCGGGCGCGGCTGACATTCTTGCTGGCGTCGCGGATCAGGTCCCGCGCCGACCTGCTCTCGTTGACGCGGGCGACGACGGCGGCTTCGCTCTGCGCCAGCGCCTCTTCGACCTGGCGCAGCACCTTGGTGGCCTCGACGGCCTCCTCGTTGAGGTCGGCCAGGCGGTTCTTCTGCTCGAGCCTGAGTGCCGCCGGCGTCGGCGCATCGGCGGAGGCGACATAGCCGTCCCAGCGGAAGACGGCGCCGTCGCGGGTCACCAGCCGCTGGCCGGGCTTGAGCGATGCGTGCAGCGCCTTGCCGTGGTCGGCATCGGCGACCAGCCCGATATGGGCAAGCCGGCGGGCGAGCTCCTGAGGCGCACGCACATGGGTCGACAGCGGCGTGACGCCATCGGGAAGCGCCGCGTCCTGTCCGGTGACCTGCATCCTCGCCCAATGGGCCGGAGCCGCGGGATCGAGCGGCAGGTCGAGATCGTCGCCGAGAGCGGCGCCAAGCGCCGTCTCGTAGCCGCGGTCGACCTTGATCTGCTCGACCACCGGCGGGAACAGATCCGAACCCTGGCCGGCATTGAGCATGCGGGCAATGGTCTTGGCTTCGGTCTCGATGGCATTGAGCCGGGCCTTGGCCTCGGTCACCGGCTGGCGCGCGGCGGCCTCGGCCTCGCGCGCCGCCTCCAGCGCCGTCTCGATTTCGGTCAGCGCCTTTTCGGCGTCAACGAGCGCCTTCTCCGCCATTTCGCTGTCGCGGCGCTTGGCGGCGGGATCGGGAAGGCCGGCAATGCGTTCGGCGATGGAGGCCAGATCGGCGTCCTGGCTGGCGATCTGCCGGTCCAGCCGGGCCTTGCGCTCGCCGGCCTCGCGGATGATCCGCTCGAGCTGGGTGCGTTCGGCGGCGGCTTCGGCGCGCTCGGCGGTGATCACGCCGAGCGAGGTCTCGCTTTCGGCAAGCTTGGCCTGGGCCGCCTCGAAGGCTGTCTTGAGGGCTGCGGACCGTTCCCCGCTGCCTTCGAGCGCTGTCCTGATTTCGGCCTCCTCGTCGGAGAGCCGCTGCATGATGCCGGCATTGTCGGCAATCAGGCGCTCCTCGCGCTCGATGTCGGCCTTGAGCTGAACCATGCGGCGATCCAGCTCCTCGCGGCGGCGGGCGATGCGCTCGGCTTCCTCGTCGATCTGGGTGCGGGCGATCTGCAGCCGTTGCAGGGCCGCGGCCGCGGCTGCCTCGGCATCGCGCAGCTCGGGCAACTTGTGCGCGGCGATGGCCTGGTTCTTGGCGGCCTCCATCTGCGCCTGGGCCAGTTCGGCGACCTGCGACGTGGCCTGGGCGAGCGCGCTTTCGGCCTCGCCTTCCTGACCCTTGGCCAGCGACCACCTCAGATGCAGGAGCGTCGCCTCGGCCTGCCGGACTTCGGCGGAGAGGATCTTGAAGCGGTTGGCCTGCCGGGCCTGGCGCTTGAGGCTCTCGACCTGGGATTCAAGCTCCGAGGTAACGTCGTCGAGACGTTCGAGATTGGTTTCGGCGGCGCGCAGCCTGAGTTCGGCCTCGTGGCGGCGCGAGTGCAGGCCGGAGATGCCTGCCGCTTCTTCGAGCAATTGCCGGCGCGCCTGCGGCTTGGCCTGGATCAGTTCGCCGATGCGGCCCTGCCCGACCATCGAGGGCGAGCGCGCGCCGGTCGAGGCGTCGGCAAACAGCAGCTGCACATCCTTGGCGCGGGCTTCCTTGCCGTTGATGCGATAGACCGAGCCGGATTCGCGCTCGATGCGGCGGGTGACCTGGATCTCGTCTGAATCGTTGAAGGCGGCGGGCGCGGTGCGGTCGGAATTGTCGAGATAGAGGCCGACTTCGGCGGTGTTTCGCGCCGGACGGTTGCCGGAACCGGAGAAAATCACATCGTCCATGCCCGAGGCGCGCATGTTCTTGTAGGAGTTCTCGCCCATCACCCAGCGCATGGCCTCGACAAGATTGGACTTGCCGCAACCGTTGGGCCCGACCACGCCGGTCAGGCCGCGCTCGATGACGAATTCGGTCGGTTCGACGAAGGACTTGAAGCCCAGAACCCTAAGCTTGGTGAACTTCATGACCGGGCCTCCCGGTCAGGGGCATTCATCGGCGCGCCAAAGCATCCCTTGCGGTCGATCCGCAAGGGATTGCTGGGCCTTGCCCGCCTAGAGCAGCGGGTCGATGATCGCCGACATGATGTCAATCGACATATTCCCCGGATACCGCTTGCCGTTGACGAAGAACGTCGGCGTGGATTGCACGCCAAACTCGTTTCCGGCCTTGGTTCTTACAGCATTCACATCGTCCAGAAGTTTCTGGTTCGTCAAGCAAGCTTCAAAGGACTCCTGTGTAAAACCCGCCAAACGGGCGATTTGCAGCAGTGCTTCGCGGCCATCGGGCGCTGTCGCCCAGGTCCGTTGCTGCTTGAACAGCACGTCGACCATCGGGAAAAACTGGTTTTCAGGGGCGCACCGGGCCAGCATGATGGCGGCCGCCGCGCGCGGATCGAACGGAAACTCGCGCAGCACGAACCGCACCTTGCCGGTGTCGACGTATTTCTCGACCAGCGGCTTGAAATTGTCTTCATGGAACGAAGCGCAATGCGGACAGGTCATCGACATGTATTCGACGATGGTGACGGGAGCATTTTCATCGCCCATCGTCACTTCCTTGAGCGGGCCCGGTTCCATCAGCTTGGCCACGTCAACTTCGCCATCGGGCTTGGGGGCTTCGACCGCCGATGTGGAGGCGGTGGTTTCAGCCGATACGCCCGCCGCTGCGGTCTCGGTTGACACCGCCGGGGCCGAAGTATCGCTGGCCTGCGGCGTCTGATCCGACGAGTCCGAGCAGGCCGTAAGGGTCAGTGCGAGCAGCGAAACACTCGCGGCAGCGGTCAGTCGGGAGGTCAATCGGAACATGCAAGTCACCCATTCTGTGGAAATTGTGGCCATCAACACCCGCAAGACAGATACGCAAATGCCGCGCGAGCGCCCGGCGTCAGCTCACAAGTGCCGGACACCGGTCCTGCTTCAAGTCCTATAACGTGAAATGTGGCCAAACAAGTGCAAGATGATCACGCAGGCGTGATCAGCAGCCGAAGAGCCAGGACCGGCCTGTCACTGCCGCCTTGGCGAGCGGCCGATGACGCCGGTGCCCAGCCGCTCAAGCGCCGCGCGCAGGCGCGGGTCCTCGACCTCGGCCAGCATCGAGGCAAGGCGGTTCTTCTCCTTCGCATCGAGCGGGCGCGCCTTCGGCTTGCGCGGCGGAATGTTGATCGCCTTCTGGACGATGCGGATCTGGGAAATCGCGCGGAATCCGAAGAAGCTGTTGACCCGCGAGATCAGTTCCGCCTCCTGGTGCATCAGAAAAAGAGCGCGCGCGCCCTCGCAGGCAATGGTCAGCAGGCCGGGGGCAAAACCACCGCCGGTTTCGTCCGGCCCGTCCTGGCGCGGCCAGCGGATGCGCTCGGGCCGGGAACAGCCGGCAAACTGTTCGCCGGCAATCTCGTCCCAGGAGCCCAGCAGCAGCGTGTTGATGCCGGCGCGCTTGGCCAGGATCGGATCGATCAGGCCGTTGGCGATTTCGGCGATCTGGACGCTGCCCTTGCGGGTGAACGGTTTAGCCACAGCCCTGCCTCTGCTCACATGCCGGCCGGCGCAATGCCGGACCAGCCCCTGTCCGTTGCACGGGATAGCGCGAAAACGCGCTCATTGAAAGCGCGGCCCTTTCCCAGCCGGTTGACCGTATCACCGTGATCGTTTCCCGGCGCGCTATCGGATCAAGCGGCGACAATGCGGCCTAATCTTGTCCAACCGATGGAACCTTTTCGCTTCAGGGCAGTTTTCCAGACACAACACTTCCATCCGGGCTTCAATCCGGCGCGAACATATTTGGAGAAATTGACATGGGTTTTGAATATAGCGGCATTCTGGGCATCATCATCCTGATCCTCGATATCTGGGCAATCCTGCAGATCGTGAAGGGCGGCGGGTCGACGGCCACCAAGCTGGTCTGGATCCTGGTCATTCTGCTCTTGCCGGTGATCGGCCTGCTGATCTGGCTGCTGGCCGGACGCAACAGAATCTAGCAGCCCAACGTCCACGCTGCCTCCCCAGTGCCCGACTGTCGCGCCTTGACCGGTGCCGGTCGGGCATCTTGATTCCGACCTCAGGCGCGACCAACCCAGGCAACAGGTGGCCCAGGCCGGCGACACCGTCACGGGCATTGCCCAAGAGAAAACCGCGGTGGCGGATTGCGCGCGGGTGATGCCCGCGACATGATCAGCACTTGCGCAAACCGAAAAGCGCACCAGGTTCTCCCGTTCCCGCCCCCGCACCGTTCCATGAGTTCAATGTCATCCGCAAAGCTCCCCAAGACCGCGCCCGGTATCGCCACCCCGCTGCTTGCGTGGTATGACCGGCATGCCCGCGCCCTGCCCTGGCGGATCAGCCCGGATGACCGCACACAGGGCGTTGTCGCCGATCCCTACAGGGTGTGGCTTTCCGAAATCATGCTGCAGCAGACCACGGTGCAGGCGGTCAAACCCTATTTTGCCGCCTTCGTGGACCGCTGGCCGTCTGTCGAGGATCTGGCGGCAGCGGAAACGGAAGACGTGATGAAGGCCTGGGCCGGCCTCGGGTACTATTCGCGCGCCCGCAATCTGAAACGCTGCGCCGATGTGGTTGCCGCGGATCACAACGGCCGGTTTCCCGACACCGAGGAAGGGCTGCTGGCGCTGCCCGGCATCGGCCCCTACACGGCGGCGGCGATCGCGGCGATTGCGTTCGACCGGCCGGCGGCGGTGGTCGACGGCAATATCGAGCGGGTGTTCACGCGGCTTTTCGAGATCGAAACGCCGCTGCCAGCGGCGAAGACCGAAATCCGTGCCTTTGTCGCCGAGGCAACGCCGGCCGATCGGCCCGGCGATTTCGCCCAGGCGCTGATGGATCTCGGCGCCACGATCTGCACGCCGAAGCGGCCCGCCTGCGCGCTGTGCACTCTTTCCGCGGACTGCCAGGCGCGGATATCCGGACGGCAGGAACAGTTTCCTGTCAAGCTTGCAAAGAAGGTCAAGCCGGTCCGGCTTGGCGCCGCCTTCGTGGCTGAACGCGGCGACGGCGCGGTGCTGCTGGTCAAACGGCCGGACAAGGGTCTGCTCGGCGGCATGAGCGGGGTGCCGACCACCAACTGGACGGTGCGCGCCGACGGCGAGACCGGAGCCAGATCCGCGCCGTTCGAGGCCGGCTGGCGCAGCAAGGGCGTCGTTTCACATGTGTTTACACATTTTGAATTGCGGCTTGAGGTTTTTCATGCGGTTGTCACCGCCATCCCCGACCATGAGGGCTGGTGGAGTGACAGCGATTCGCTGCCCGGCGAAGCGTTGCCCACGGTGATGAAAAAGGCGCTTGGCGCCGCCTACCCCGCATTGTTCAGAAAAGGCAAGAAATGAGCGAGACCCGACGGCCAGTCAGCCACATCGTGTTCGATATCGGCAAGGTGCTGATCCATTACGACCCGAACATTCCTTTCAGCCGGCTGATCCCCGACGAGGCAGAGCGTGATGCTTTCTTCGCCAATGTCTGCACCCACGAATGGAACCTGGAGCAGGACCGCGGCCGCAGCTGGGGCGAGGCCGAGGCTCTGCTGATCGAGCAGTTTCCCGACAAGGCCGACCTGATCCGCGCCTTCCGGCTGCACTGGCACGAGATGGTCAGCCACGCCTATGACGACAGCGTCGACATCATGCTCGACCTGATCCAGCAGGGCCGCGACGTGACGATGCTGACCAATTTCGCCGCCGACACGTTCAAGGAAGCCCAGGAACGGTTTCCGTTCCTCAAGGTGCCGCGCGGTGTCACCGTTTCGGGCGAGATCTGGATGATCAAGCCGGACCGGGAAATCTACGACACCCATGTGGCGAGTTTCGACCTCGATCCGGCCAGATGCCTGTTCATAGACGACAGCGAGAAGAATGTCGAAGGCGCCATCACAGCCGGATGGCAGGCGGTGCATTTCACCGGCGCGGAGAAACTGCGCGAAGACCTCAAAAGGCTCGACGTGATCTGATCCCGCGTCACACGACCGGCCATTGCGTCGGGGGCCAGCCTTCCCGGAACGCGGACGCCCGGGATGCGCGACACATCCCGGGCGCTGCATGCCCCGGCGGGGACTGAAGGTACTTGACGCCCGCCGGATCTCGTTGCCGGAGCCTATCCGGCGCGCGCCATTTCCTCGCGGATCGCGGCGCGGAAATCATCGATCAGCTTGAGGCCATCGGTCGTTTCGATATGCCAGAAGGTCCAGCCATTGCAGGCGTCGAAGCCCTGCACCAGCGCGCCGACCTTGTGGATCGAACCGGCCTGTCCGTTTGCGACCAGCGTGCCGTCGGCACGAACGATCGCCTGGTGCTTGCGCTTGGCGTCATGGAGCACATCGCCGGGTTTAACATGGCCGGCCTCGATCAGGACGTTGAAGGCGACGCGCGGTTCGGCGCGTTTGCCGGTCATGACGGTGAGTTCGTTCTTGCCGAGCGGCTCGACGGCGTCGATGCGGGCGCGGGCCGCGTCGATGTAATCCTGCTCGCGCTCGATGCCGACGAAATGGCGTCCGAGACGGCGGGCGACGGCGCCGGTGGTGCCGGAGCCGAAGAACGGGTCAAGCACCACATCGCCGGGCTTGGAGGAGGCCATCAGCACGCGCGCCAGCAGCGCCTCGGGCTTCTGGGTCGGATGCACCTTCTTGCCATCCTCGCCCTTGAGGCGTTCGGCCCCGGTGCAGATCGGGAACAGCCAGTCCGAGCGCATCTGAACGTCGTCATTGGCGGCCTTCATGGCTTCGTAGTTGAAGGTGTAGCTCTTGGCGTTCTGGTCGCGCGAGGCCCAGATCATGGTCTCGTGCGCGTTCTGGAAGCGGCGGCCGCGGAAATTCGGCATCGGGTTGGTCTTGCGCCAGACCACGTCGTTCAAAAGCCAGAAGCCGAGATCCTGCAGCTGTGTGCCGACGCGGAAGATGTTGTGGTAGGAGCCGATCACCCAGATGGTGCCGTTGGGCTTGAGCACCCGGCGGCAGGCGAGCAGCCAGGCCCGGGTGAAGGCGTCATAGGCGGCGAAGCTTTCGAACTGGTCCCAGTGATCGTTGACCGCGTCGACCATCGACTGGTCCGGACGGGCGAGATCGCCGCCAAGCTGCAGGTTGTAGGGCGGATCGGCGAAAATCACATCGACAGAGTTTTCGGGGAGCGCCTCGAGTGCTGCAACACAATCACCCTTGATGATGGTGTCGAGCCAGGACTGACGCGTGGCATTGACGGCGGAAATTCCGGAAAGCGAGACAGGTCGGGCCATTTGATACTCACAGTACACTTACGCAACAACTGAGCCTTATGGTTACCGAACAGGGTAAACATCTGGTGAATGGCCGGCACGCTGTTCCGCTCCGCTCCGATCCCCTGAACAGGAACAGTGCTTCCGGCCTTCCGCATGAGCCCCACCGGCCTTGTGTCGACAGCGAGCGGGCCCCGCCCTCTGCTCCAGCTCCGTGTCGCGCGCGGGCATCCTTTACTTGCCTGTCCTCCTGGCATGCTGTAGGTGCGGTGGCGCTTTCCCACCCTCCCCGCTTTTCCCAAGGACAGGAACACTTCCATGGCCGGTTTCGACCTCATCATCTTCGATTGCGACGGCGTGCTGGTCGACAGCGAAATCATCGCGGCGCAGGTGGAATCCAAGCTTCTGACCGATGCCGGGTACCCGATCAGCGCGGAGGAACTGGCCGAGCGCTTTGCCGGCCTGACCTGGAAGGACATCCTGTTCGAGGTCGAGCGGGAAGCCAGCATTCCGTTCTCGGCCACCCTGCTCGACGCGCCGGAGGCGCTGCTCGACAAGAAGCTGGGCAATGAAGTGCTGGCCATCGACGGTGCGGCGCAGGCGATCGCTCGCATCCCCGGTCCGCGCTGCATCTGCTCGAACTCATCCTCGCACCGGCTGAAGGCGATGCTGGCGCACACCCGGCTCGACCGGCTGTTTGGCGCGCATGTCTTTTCGGCCAAGGACGTGGGCGAAGGCCGCACCAAGCCGGCGCCGGACGTGTTTCTTCACGGGGCCGAGCAGTTCGATGCAAAGCCCGCCAATGTGCTGGTGATCGAGGATTCGGTGCACGGCATCCATGCGGCAACCGCCGCCGGCATGCGGGTCGTCGGGTTTACCGGCGGATCGCACAGCTATCCGGGCCATGCCGACAAGCTGACAGAAGCGGGCGCGGAAACCGTGGTCAGCCGGATGGCCGATCTTCCCGCCACGGTCGAGGCGCTGGCGGGCTGGTCCGAACTGCTCTGAGCCCGGTCGGCGTAACAGAATTCGCCGGATCCGGTTAAAAGGGGATCAGGGCGTGTTGTAGGGGCCGGGATCAAAGCCGGCATAGAGCTTGACCGAGCGGGATGCGCTGACCGGGAAGGTCACATTGGCATCGGTGTAGATGAACTGTTCGGCCGGGCCACCTTCGGTGATCATCACCGGCTGTTTTTGCAATTCGGAATAGAGAACCGTCTCGCCATCGAGCGCAACCACGCGGAGCGGCAGCTTGACCTCGCCGCTCTTGGCCTGCGGGCCGCCAACGACACGTCCGGTCACAACCACCGTGACAATCATCTGATCGCCGCTGACCCGGCATTGCCGTGTCCTGTCGGTGATCGACGCCTGGTGGATCACCTTGGCCGGATCACCGTTCCCGCCCTTGGCGTAGGTGGTGTAGTAGGCAGTCCCTTCGCGCAGCAGCACTGCCGGGCAGGCTCCCTGAACCACTGTTGCATCCAGGACCGCATCGACCGCCGCCGGCTGATCGGGACGGTTCGGACTGAGCACCGCCCGCGGATCGGCGGAGGTGCAGCCTGCAATCAGCGCAGCGCTGATCAGGACCGGGGCGAAACGCAACAAACTTTGTGACACGATAAACCTACCTTCATACACCCAGTGCGAAAGACCACCTGTCAAACAAGTGTGTGGCCTTTGCATGACGACCGCCCATGGTCTATATCAGCCGCGCGGCGGAAAATCGACCGGCGTTATCTCATCTTGCGCGATCCGCGTCCACCACCGGAGAACATGTCTGTGGACTATATTTCGACACGGGGCGAAGCGCCCGCACTCAAGTTCAGCGATGCGCTTCTGGCGGGACTGGCCCGCGACGGCGGCCTTTACGTGCCGCGGGAATGGCCCAGCTTTTCGCGCAAGGACATCCGGGCGATGCGCGGACAGAGCTACCAGGAAATTGCCTTCCGCGTGATCGAGCCGTTCACCGCCGGTGAAATCGAGCCGGCCGAGCTTCGTTCGATGATCGACGAGGCCTATGCAAGTTTCCGCCACCCGGCGGTCGCGCCGCTGGTGCAGAGCGGCCCGAACTCCTTCGTGCTGGAGCTGTTTCACGGACCGACGCTGGCCTTCAAGGACGTGGCGATGCAGCTGATCGCGCGGCTGATGGATCACGTGCTGGCCAAGCGCGGCGAGCGGGCGACGATCGTCGGTGCCACTTCCGGCGATACCGGCGGTGCGGCGATCGAGGCTTTCGCCGGGCGCGACCGCACCGACATCTTCATCCTGTTTCCCGAAGGCCGGGTCTCGCCGGTTCAGCAGAGGCAGATGACGACATCCAAGGCATCCAACGTGCATGCCCTGGCGCTCAAGGGCAATTTCGACGATTGCCAGGACATGGTCAAAGCCATGTTCAATCATGGCTCGTTCCGCGAACAGGTGCGCCTGTCGGGCGTCAATTCGATCAACTGGGCCCGGATCATGGCCCAGATCGTTTACTATTTCACCGCCGCGGTTTCACTCGGCGCGCCGGACCGGAAGGTGTCGTTCACGGTTCCGACCGGCAATTTCGGCGATATTTTTGCGGGCTACTCGGCCAAGCGCATGGGGTTGCCGATCGCCAAGCTGGTGATCGCCACCAATGAAAACGACATCCTGGCACGTACCATGCGCACCGGGCGCTACGAGATGCGCGGCGTCAACCCGACGACATCGCCGTCGATGGACATCCAGATTTCGTCGAATTTCGAGCGTCTGCTGTTTGACGCCAACGACCGCGATCCCGAAGCCGTGCGCCGGGCGATGTCCGGGCTCAAGCAGTCCGGCGCCTTCGACATCGCCGAAACCGCGCTCAAGGCCATCCGCAGGGAATTCCGGGCCGGCCGGGCCAGCGAGCGCCAGGTCAAGGCGATGATCCGCGACGTCCAGGCTGAAACCGGCTACGTGCTCGATCCGCACACGGCCGTCGGCGTGTGCGTCGCGGCGCGGATGGAAAAGCCATCGGCGCCGATGATCACGCTCGCAACCGCGCATCCGGCCAAGTTCCCGGATGCCGTAAAAAAAGCCTGTGGTATTGACCCCGCGCTCCCGTCGTGGCTCTCTGACCTGATGCAACGGGAGGAACGGTTCAGCGTAGTGCCCAATGACCAGGACAAGGTGGAAAGCCATATCCTGTCGCTTACACGGGCCACGCGATGAGCCGGGGAAAGTGACAGTATGAAAGTCAAGACGACACGCCTGAGCAACGGCGTCACGGTTGTTACCGAGACAATGCCCCATCTCGAGAGCGTGGCTCTCGGTGTCTGGGTGAAGTCGGGCTCGCGCGACGAAACCGCGCAGGAACACGGCATCGCCCACCTGCTCGAGCACATGGCGTTCAAGGGGACCCACAAGCGCACGGCACGGCAGATCGCCGAAGAGATCGAGAATGTCGGCGGCGAGGTCAATGCCGCGACCTCGACAGAGACCACCTCCTACTACGCCCGGGTGCTCAAGGACCACGTGGCGCTGGCGGTCGACATCCTGCATGACATCCTGACCAATTCGGTGTTCGACGAGGATGAGCTGACCCGCGAAAAGCACGTCATCCTGCAGGAAATCGGCGCGGCCAACGACACCCCGGACGATGTCGTCTACGACAAGTTCACGGAAGCCGCCTTCCGCGACCAGACCATCGGCCGTCCGATCCTCGGCACGCCGGAAACGGTCAAGGCGTTCACCGCCGACCAGATCCGCGCCTACCTGGCGCGCCATTACACCGGAGACCGCATCGTCGTGGTGGCCGCGGGCGCGGTGGATCACGATACATTCGTCAAGCTCATCGACGACAGCTTCGGTCAGAGCATCAAGCCGACCGGCACGCTGCTGCGCACCATTCCGACGGCGAGCTACACCGGCGGCGACTACCGCGAAAGCCGCGACCTTATGGACGCGCAGGTGCTGATCGGGTTCGAGGGCCGCGCCTACCAGGTGCGGGATTTCTACTGCTCGCAGCTGCTGGCCAATATCCTCGGCGGC
This sequence comes from Hoeflea sp., assembly GCA_020637795.1. Taxonomy (GTDB): domain Bacteria; phylum Pseudomonadota; class Alphaproteobacteria; order Rhizobiales; family Rhizobiaceae; genus Hoeflea. The sequence goes on from JACKJT010000001.1 coordinate 641,939, forward strand.
GGCATGTCCTCGCGCCTGTTCCAGGAAGTCCGCGAGAAAAGAGGCCTGTGCTATTCGGTCTATGCCTTCCATTGGGGCTTTTCGGATTCGGGCCTGTTCGGCGTTCATGCGGCGACCGGCGCGGAGGACCTGGCGGAGCTTGTTCCGGTCATCCTGTCGGAACTGGCAAAAACCACGGATGGCGTGGAAGAGCAGGAGATCAACCGGTCGCGGGCGCAGGTGCGCTCCGGCCTGCTGATGGCGCAGGAAAGCCCGGCCGCGCGCGCCAGCCAGATCGCCCGCCAGATGCTCTTGTTCGGCAGACCGGTGAGCAACGAGGAACTGATGGAGCGGCTGGCCAACCTGACACCGCAAAGGCTGTCCGATCTCGCCGGAAAACTGTTCTTCGATACACCGATCACGGTGTCGGCAATCGGCCCGGTCGACAACCTGCTTTCGGTGCCGGAAATGGCCCAGGCACTTGGCCGGCATGGCGGGCGAACAGCCGCGGCCGAATAAGCCCTAAGGATTGTCCCCGCCATGGCGCCTCCGGTGTTTCGTTTCCGCAGCCGGACCCAGGAAGAGTTCCGGATCGAAGGGACCAAGACCTTTCTGCGCATTCCGGTCATCGGCGATTATGCCGAGTGGAGCCGTCTGCGTGCCGCAAGCCGGGCTTTTCTCGAACCCTGGGAGCCGCGCTGGGCCGACGATGACCTGACCCGTGCGGCCTTCCGCTACCGCATCCGCCGCTATGACACCGACCGCGAAGCGGGCGTGGCGCTGCCGCTGTTTGTCTGCCACAAGGCCAATGGACGCATCCTTGGCGGGGTGACGCTCGGCTCGATCCGGCGCGGCGTGGCGGAAAGCTGCTCGCTCGGCTACTGGATGGGAGAACAGCACGCTGGCAAGGGACTGATGGGCGACGCGTTAAAAGCCCTCATTCCCCATGTGTTTGACAGGATGCAGTTGCACCGGATAGAGGCGGCCTGTATTCCGGACAATGAAAGGAGCCAGCGCCTCCTTGAAAAGGTCGGGTTTCGGCGTGAGGGATACTTGAACGGCTACCTGAAAATCAACGGCGCCTGGCGCGACCACCTGCTTTACGCGCTGATAGCCGAGGATTGGCAGTCCACACGCGCGAAAGGATCCGGTTCCGGCGAATGAAATACACGTCCCGCTTCACTCCGATCAGGCGTCTTGGCGCCATGGCAGGCACTTGCGTCCGGGTGGCATTGAGCCTCATCGCCGTCTGCATGGTGCTGGGCTTCGCCCCGGCCGCGCAGGCGATCGAACCGGTGAAGATCAGCCGGGACGACACAGCGCTCGACCTGACGGCGACGACGGAGATCTACAAGGGACGCGGCGAGGCCTTCCAGGTATCGACTGCCGCGGGCGCGGACGGCATCGTCCGACGGATCGAAGTCCGTTCCAGCTCGCCCGAGCATTCCGGCGACTGGGCGGTTTTCGCGCTCGCCAACGTGACCGACGAACAGATCGACCGGCTGATCGTGGCGCCGCATTTCCGGCTGGTGGGATCCGGCCTCTTGTGGCCAGATCTCGGCTCGACCCGAATTCTCTCCATCACGCCGAGCGAAGGCTTTGCGCTTGACCAGGTCGAGAGCAGCGAGGACGATGTCTTCCGCATCACCCTCAACCCGGGCACCGTGATCACCTTCGTTGCCGAGCTGGCGTCGCCCGATCGGCCGCAGATCTACCTGTGGGAGCCCGAAGCCTACAAGGATACGGTCAACGCCTATACGCTCTATCGCGGCATCGTTCTGGGCATTGCCGGTCTTCTGGCCGTCTTCCTGACCATCCTTTTCGTGGTCAAGGGCACGTCGATGCTCCCGGCAACCGCAGCGCTTGCCTGGGCGGTGCTGGCCTATGTTTCAGTGGACTTCGGCTTTCTCTCGAAACTCATCAGCGTGACGCCCGGCGACGAGAGAATATGGCGGGCGGGAACCGAGGTACTGCTGGCCACCGGTTTGGTGGTCTTCCTGTTCACCTACCTCAATCTCAATCGCTGGCACACCAACCTGTCCTATGTGACGGTGGCCTGGATCCTCGGACTGGGCGGGCTGTTTGCGGTGGCAATCTACGACCCGCCGGTGGCGTCCGGCATTGCCCGCATCTCGTTTGCGGCGACAGCCGTGGCCGGCGTTGCGCTGATCGCCTATCTCGGCTTCAACCGCTACGACAGGGCGGTGATGCTGATCCCGACCTGGGCGCTGATCTTGTGCTGGCTGTTCGGCGCCTGGGTGACGGTGACGGGACAGCTCGCCAATGATATCGTCCAGCCTGCGCTCGGCGGCGGCCTGGTGCTGATCGTGCTGCTGATGGGCTTTACCGTGATGCAGCACGCCTTTGCCGGCGGCGCCTATCATCAGGGCCTGTTCTCGGACATGGAGCGGCAGGCCATGGCATTGGCGGGCTCCGGCGACACGGTCTGGGACTGGGACGTGGTCCGCGACCGGGTGGTCACCTCGCCGGATCTTTCGCCGCAACTGGGATTGCCGCCCGGTGCGCTCGCCGGACCGGCGCGCAACTGGCTGCCGCGGATCCATGCCGACGACCGCGACCGGTTCCGCACCACGCTCGACGTGCTGCTCGAGCATCGCAAGGGCCGGCTCAACCATCAGTTCCGGATGCGCGCCGAGGACGGGCATTACCACTGGATGGCGCTCAGGGCCCGCCCGGTGCTCGGTTCCAACAGCGAAGTGATCCGCTGTGTCGGCACCATCATCGATGTCACCGAGCAGAAGACCTCGGAAGACCGGCTTTTGCACAATGCCGTGCACGACAATCTGACCGGACTGCCGAACCGCCAATTGTTCCTCGACCGGCTGCAGACCGTGATCAGCCTGGCCGAAACCAATCCGAATGTGCGGCCGAGCGTGTTCATGATCGATCTCGACCGCTTCAAGCAGGTCAATGACAGGCTCGGCATGTCGGTCGGCGACACCATCCTGCTGGCGCTGACCCGGCGCCTGAAACGGCTGCTCAAGCCACAGGACACGCTGGCGCGGATTTCCGGCGACCAGTTCGGGCTGGTGCTGGTTTCCGAACAGGAGGCCGTCAAGGTGGCTGCCCTGGCAGAGGCCATTTCCAAGGCGATTTCCGCCCCGATCGATTTCGCCGGCCAGGAAATCCGGCTCACGGCCTCGATCGGCCTGGTCACCTGGGTGGAGAACAACGCCGTCCCCGACGACCTGATGAAGGACGCGGAACTTGCGATGTACCAGGCCAAGCGTTTTGGCGGCAACCGGATCGAACCGTTCCGCCCGGCGTTCCGGACGGTTGGCTCCGACCGGCAGCGGCTGGAAAGCGACCTCAGGCGCGCACTGGAACGCAACGAGCTGACGCTGGTCTACCAGCCGATCGTCGAGTTGAAGGATGCCGAGATTGCCGGTTTCGAGGCCCTGCTTCGCTGGGAAGATCCGAAGCGCGGAACGGTGCCGCCCTCGGAGTTCATCCCGGTGGCGGAAGCGTCCGATCTGATCCTCGAGCTCGGCATGTACTCGCTCAAGCGCGCAGCCGAGGATCTGGCGCTGTGGCAGGCGTCGATCGGCGACATTCCGGTGTTCATGTCCGTCAACCTGTCGAGCGCGCAGCTGCTCAAGAGCGACCTGTGCAACGACGTGATCAAGGTCATCTCGGCCACCCAGAACGACCCCAGGCATTTCCGCCTCGAACTGACCGAATCCCTGGTCATGCACAATCCGCAGCAGGCGCTGATGACGCTGACGCGGCTTGCCGATGCAGGCATCGGCCTGACGCTCGACGATTTCGGAACCGGCCACTCCTCGCTGTCGTACCTGACGCGCTTTCCGTTCAACACCATCAAGATCGACAAGGCGCTGGTGGCCGACCAGTCCGACAAGGGCGGCGTTTTGATCCGCTCCATCGTCAACCTTGCCAAGCAGCTGGAGATGAAGGTCGTCGCGGAGGGCGTGGCGTCGGAAAGCGATGCGATAAAGCTCACCGAGATCGGCTGCGATTATGGACAGAGCTTCCTGTTCGGCCCGCCGATCGGTTCGGATTCGGTTCAGAAGCTCCTGAAGGAACGGTTCCCGGTGGCCCGGCCCAACTGACAGCCGCTGCCTTCCACCCTGCCCGCCGGCTCTACTGCCCCGTTCTTCCCCGTCTTGTGCCGGCAATCCGGTCGGATGGGACGCGTCTCAGGCATGGCCTGCCTGGTTGGACAGCATCGCCGGCTGGATCCCCATATAGGCGAGCACCCGGTCGTATTTTCCGGAATGGTCCTGGTCAAAGACGAGATCGTCGCGTCCGGGGCAACTCAGCCAGGTGTTGGATGCGATTTCGCTTTCGAGCTGTCCGGGCGCCCAGCCTGCGTAGCCGAGAAGCATGATGCCGCGTTCTGGACCGCGGCCTTCCTTGATGGCCCGCAGGATATCCACGGTCGCCGTCAGGCACAGATCGTCGTTCACCGGTATGGTCGACTCGCTCAGGTAATCGTCGGAATGCAGGACGAAGCCGCGGCCCGATTCCACCGGACCGCCGAGCTGGATGGGAAAGTCACGGGCTCGATCGCTGACGCCGCCGCGCGAGGCGGGTCGATCGCCTTTCTGGCTGCCGAGATCGAGATTTTCGAGCAACTGCTCGAACTGAAGCGGTTGCGGCCGGTTGACAATGAACCCCATGGCGCCATCCTCGGAATGGGCGCACACGAATATGACGGCGCGCTCGAAGCGCTCATCGCTCATACCCGGCATGGCTATGAGGAAATGCCCATCCAGGCATCCCCGGGGCCCCCGGGACAATTTCTTTTCGATCCCGAACATGGATCGAGCCTAGCAAGTTTCAGCATTTTGGAAAGCCCCTTCCGGCACATGATTGCCTGACGCACAACGCGCAAGCTGGCCGGTCACGGAAAAATGAGAAGCCGGTGTGGTGTATTGAATGGATTTGCCGCTCCCGCTTCCGTTAGGATGGCCCCATGTCAAAACGCCCTGCGATTTCCCTGTTCCGGCACCTGCTGCCCGTTCTCTTCGGCCAAGCGATTGCCCTTGCCGTGACCCTGGCTCCGGCCTGGTCACTCGACAGCGGCTGGGCCGAGACCGAGGGCGGACGCATGCGTCTTGTCATCGATCCGGTGCCGCGCGATGACGGCACGATTGCCGGTTTTCTCGATGTCGACCTGGAACCGGGCTGGAAGACCTATTGGCGCGATCCCGGCAGTGCGGGGATTCCGCCGACGCTGGATTTTTCGCTGAACAAGGGCGTTGCCTTGCTGTCCATGGACTACCCGGCGCCGGTGCGCGTCGATGACGGTTACGCGATCTGGGCCGGCTATACGGCGCCGGTGCAGTTTCCGCTGACATTCCGGCGCACCGCATCCGGAGACGGGCAAGTCCACGCCCAGGCCTTTATCGGCATTTGCGAAAAGATCTGCGTCCCGTTTCAGGCCGAACTGGTGGTCGACCTGCCCGCCGATCCCGCCGGCCATGATGCCACCCGACAGGCCGTCGATGCCGCGTTTGCCCGCCTGCCTGACGCTCCCGGGGCTGATTTCCACATCAAGACGGCGCTGCTTCAAATGAACGGGACGCAGTTGAAGATCTTGGCGTCATTGCCCGCCTTCCGGCCGTCTGGCATCGAGCCCGAATTGTTTGTCAGCGGTCCCGACGGGTATGCCTTCGCTCCGCCGAAACTGGTGAACGACAGCGACGGAACGACCGAATGGTCGGTGCGCGTCGAGCCGCCTTCCGGGCAGGCTGATACAAAGGCCGTGCCGCTCGACATTGTCGTTACCCTGGGGCAGCGCGCCATCGCTCAGACGGTTTCGGTCAGCCGAGCGGACGGCAATTGATTCTCTCCTGATTTTCTTGAAATCAAGACTCGAAATTTCCATCGCAGCTCCTAGATTGCGGCTGATATCAAAGGCACACAAGGAGCGCCGACGTGACGATTGCAATTGGGGATAAACTGCCCGAAGCCACCTTCAAGGAAAAAACAGCAGACGGCATGACCGAGACAAAGGTCAGCGACCTGTTTGCCGGCAAGAAAGTCGTCTTGTTCGCGGTGCCGGGCGCGTTTACGCCGACCTGTCACCTCAACCACGTCCCCGGTTATATCGAGAACCGCGACGCCATCCTGGCAAAGGGTGTCGACGAGATTGCCGTGGTTTCCGTCAATGACGCCTTCGTCATGGGCGCGTGGGAAAAGGCAACCAACGGCACCGGCAAGCTGCGCTACCTGTCGGACTGGGACGCGAGCTTCACCAAGGCCATCGGCATGGAAGCCGATCTTTCCGCCGGCACGCTGGGCATCCGCTCGAAACGCTATTCGATGATCGTAGAGGACGGCACGGTGACCTCGCTCAACATCGAGGACACACCGGGACAGGCCGTCACCTCCGGTGCGGCAGCGTTGCTCGAGCAGCTCTGACAACCGGCAACATCGGGAACTCCAAACGGCGTCCTATCGGGACGCCGTTCTGGTTTTAAACGGCGCCATTCCCTCGCGCGCCAGTTCGTCAGCCCGTTCATTCTCGTGATGGCCGTCATGCCCCTTGACCCAGTGCCACTTGACCTTGTGGCGCTGGTTGGCCTGGTCCAGCGCCTGCCAGAGCTCGGCGTTCTTCACCGGCTTCTTGTCGGCGGTTTTCCAGCCGTTCTTCTTCCAGCCGAAAATCCACTTGGATATGCCGTCCATGACATATTTGCTGTCGGTGTAGAGATCGACCTCGCAGGCGCTCTTGAGCGCATTCAGCGCCGTGATCGCCGCCAGCAGTTCCATGCGGTTGTTGGTGGTTTCGGCCTCGCCGCCCGACATTTCCTTGACCGTCGCGCCATGGCGCAGGATCGCGCCCCAGCCGCCCGGACCGGGATTGCCTGAACAGGCGCCGTCGGTGAAAATTTCCACGTGCTTCAAGATGTCAAATCCCTGGTGCGAAGGCCGTATTCCGAGCTCGAGGCGATCCGGCGATGGAACCGCAGCTTGCGCAGATATTCCAGCGGGTCCTTCTTGACCACCAGCGCGCCTTCGGGCGTGGTCAGCCAGTCGTGCAGGCGGGTGAGGAAGAAGCGCAAGGCGGCGCCGCGGGCGAGCAGCGGCAAGGCTTCCGCCTCGCGTCTGTCGAGCGGACGAACCGACACATAGCCGTCGATGAGAGCCATGCCCTTGGTATGGTTGAACGAGCCGTCTGCTTCAAAGCACCAGGCGTTGAGGCAGATCGCGACGTCATAGGCGAAGAAATCATTGCAGGCGAAGTAGAAGTCGATCAGGCCCGAGAGCCGGTCCCCGATGAAAAACACATTGTCGGGGAACAGGTCGGCATGAATGACGCCCTCCGGAAGACTGTCCGGCCAGTTGGCTTCAAGGGCCGCCAGTTCCTCGTCAATCTCGTCGCGCAGGCCCGGCTGGACCTCGTCGGCGCGATCGCGCGATCCCTCCCACAGGGGCCGCCAGTTGACCACCGTGAGACCGTTGGCGCGGCGGATCGGGAAATCGTTGCCGGCCACATGCATGGCCGCCAGGGCGCGGCCCACCTCGCGGCAATGCGTGGCCTGCGGCTTGCGCAGCCAGGCGCCGTCGAGAAACGAGACCATCGCCGCCGGCCGGCCGGCGAGTTCTCCCAGATGTCCGCCATCCCGGCGTTCGATCGGCAACGGGCAGCTCAGCCCCTTGAGCGCAAGGTGATCCATCAGCCCGAGGAAAAACGGCAGATCGTCGCGGTTGACCCGCTTCTCGTAGAGCGTGAGGATGAAGGTGCCGCCGCTGGTGCGCAGCAGGAAATTGGAGTTCTCCACCCCTTCGGCAATGCCCTTGTAGGACAGCAGGGTGCCGACGTCATATTCCTCGAGAAACGCCCTGAGTTGTTCCTCGTTCACATCCGTGTAGACGGCCATTCTCAGCGCTCCCCGTTGACGAACGCCATGTCGGCGGTGGTGAGTTCGACATCGCGCAGTTCGCGATTGACCAGAAAGTTCTCGGTCTCCTGCACGGTCTCGGCCAGCTCGATGGTGGCATCGAAGCGGGACTTGAACGCTTCGATGATCTCGGCGACCACGACTTCAGGGGCCGACGCTCCGGCGGACAGTCCGAGCAGGCGGATGTCGCCAATGGCGTCCCAGTCGATTTCGTGGGCGCGCTGCAGCAGGATCGACTTCTTCGCCCCGGCTTTCAGCGCGACTTCGACAAGCCGCCTGGAGTTGGACGAATTGGGGGCGCCGACAACCACAAACAGATCGCAGCCGGGAGCCGCCTGCTTGACCGCATCCTGGCGGTTGGTGGTGGCGTAGCAGATCGATTCCGCCGCTGGCGCGGTGATCTGCGGGAAGCGGGCGTGAAGCCGCGCGATCACATCGGCAGTGTCATCCACCGACAGGGTCGTCTGGGTGACGAACCCAAGTGCGGCCGGATCGGCGGGCTGGCAGGCGTCGACATCCGCCACGGTCTCGACCAGCGTCACGGCGCCGGGCGGCAGCTGCCCCATGGTGCCGATGACTTCGGGATGGCCCTTGTGGCCGATCAGCACGACGTGGCGGCCCAGCCGCTCGTGGCGCATGGCCTGCTTGTGAACCTTGGAGACGAGCGGACAGGTGGCGTCGAGATAGAACAGGTTGCGGGCTTCCGCGTCCGCGGGCACCGACTTGGCGACGCCGTGGGCCGAGAAGATCACCGGCTGGGCGTGATGCTCCGCCGGGATCTCGTCAAGCTCCTCGACGAAGACCGCGCCGAGCGCCTCCAGCCCCTCGACAACGAACCGGTTGTGGACGATCTCATGGCGAACATAGACCGGCGCTCCATACTTCTTCAGCGCCAGCACCACGATCTGGATGGCGCGATCAACCCCCGCACAAAAACCGCGGGGGCCGCAAAGCCGGATTGTCAGTGGGGTTCGGTTCATTGGCTCATCCACGGTTTAAGTGGTCCCGGTTTCAGCCGGCAAGCAGCAAAACGATCAGGGCAATCGCCGCTGGAAGCGCCTGAATAACGAAGATCTTGCGCGATGCGGTTGCGCCACCATATAGGCCGGCGACCAGAACGCAGCCAAGGAAAAACAGCTTGAGCTGGAAGGCAAAGCCCGTATCGGGGTGGAGCAGAGACCAGATCAGGCCGGCAGCGAGAAAGCCGTTGTAGAGCCCCTGGTTGGCTGCCATGACCCTGGTCTGGGCCGCCTGCTCGGGCTTGGTGCCAAAGGCCTTCATTCCGCGTGGCGAGGTCCAGAGAAACATCTCGAGCACGAGAATGTAGATATGTTCAAGCGCGATCAGCGCCACCAGGATCAAAGCCAGAATTGCCACCTGAATGTCCTTTTCGAATAATAACCGTATCCGGCTACCATGCCGGCATGGGGGAACGCCAGCCGTGATCAGGATTTTCGTTTCAACCATCCGAACAGGGCGACGCCGAGCAGGGCAAGCGCCAAACCATACCAAGTGATGGCATATTGCAGATGGCTGTTGGGCAGATCGATCACCGTGACGCCACCGCGTGGCAAGCCGCCGGGAATCGGGGTTGAATCCGCGTCGAGGAAGAAGGGCAGCACCTTGTCGGCCGGCAAGCCCGCGGACTCGGTCATCCGGTCGAGGTCCTTCCAGTAGAAGATATTGGCGGCCTCGTCATTCTCGGGAACCATGAAGGACGGCTTTTCCTCGAGCCGGGCGCGCGCGAGACCGGTGATGGTCTGCGCGCCCTCAAGCAGGCTTTGCGGTCGTGTCGAAGGCTCCTTGCGATCATAGGGGACAAAGCCGCGATTGACGAAGAGCAACCGGCCGTCATCGAATTCCAGCGGCGTGTAGACGTAGAAACCGGACTGTCCCTCGAAGGTCGCAAAGAAGTGGCGTTCCCTGTCATTGAGAAAGCGCCCCGAGGCGCGGGCCGCCCGGTAATCGATCGGCTCACCGGATGCGAGCAGGCTTTCGATCACCTCGAGATCTGCGGGTTGCGCGGTGCTGCGCTCTTCGATCGCCGCCAGCAGATCCTCTTTCCAGTGAAGCCGCTTGACCTGCCAGGTGCCTAGCGAAATCAGGACCGCAAGAGCGATCGGCAACAGAACCAGGCCGAGCCAGAACTTGCCGGTGCGCCGGGGCTTCCCGCTGTCTGCCGGCTCAACCACGATCGATCTGTCCCTCGGCCGCCTTGTGGCGGTATTGCAGCGCGATCATCAGTCCCTTCAGCCCGCGCAGCAGCCCCAGGCAAAGAATGGTCGACAGGGGGATCCACAAGATCAGGTGAACCCAGAGCGCCGGGCTGTAGTTGACCTCGAGCCAGAGAGCGAGGCCAACGACGATAAAGCCGATGATGAGAATGACGAAAACCGCGGGGCCGTCGCCGGCGTCGGCGAAGGAATAGTCCAGTCCGCAGACGCCGCATTTCGGCTTGACGCCTAGCAGGCCGTCAAACAGCGCGCCTTCGCCGCATCGCGGGCAACGGCCGCGCAATCCGACCGACACCGGATCGACGGGCGGGTAATGGGCTTCATCCTTGGACATTGGCTGGTTTCCTTGTTGTTTCGGGACCACTCGCCCGCCTCAAACGCAGAGGGCGGCAGGTTTCCCCGCCGCCCCCCTGAATAGCTGGATCCAGGTCTGTGTGTCAGCCGTGGTAGATCGGCGCACCCCAAGATGCCCAGACGTAGATCGAGAAGAACAGGAACAGCCAGACCACGTCAACGAAGTGCCAGTACCAGGCTGCGGCTTCGAAACCGAAATGCTGCTTCGGCGTGAAGTCGCCCTTCATCGCACGGATCAGGCAGACGATCAGGAAGATCGTGCCGACCAGAACGTGGAAGCCATGGAAACCGGTGGCCATGAAGAAGGTGGCGCCGTAGATCGAATCCTTGAAGGCGAACGGTGCGTGCGCATATTCGTAAGCCTGGACGCCGGAAAACAGGATGCCCAGAGCGACTGTCAGCGCCAGGCCATTAACCAGGCCCTTGCGGTCGCCATGCAGCAGCGCATGGTGCGCCCAAGTCACCGTGGTGCCCGACAGCAGCAGGATGATGGTGTTGTAGAGCGGCAGGTGCATCGGATCGAGAACTTCGATGCCGGCCGGCGGCCACTGACCGCCGGTAAAGGCGGCGCGGGCAACCTGATGGACTTCATCCGGGAACAGGCTTGCATCGAAGAAAGCCCAGAACCAGGCGACGAAGAACATCACTTCCGAGGCGATGAACATGATCATGCCATAGCGAAGGTGCAGGCTTACCACGCGGGTGTGATGGCCTTCATGGGCTTCCTTGATGGTGGCGCCCCACCAGCCGAACATGGTGTAGAGAACGATCGCCAGACCGACGAGGAACAGGACCGGGTTGGTGATCGGCAGACCAAGCAGCGAATCTGCGCCCTTCATACCCTGCATCCAGCCGATGCCGCCCAGCGCCATGACAAGCGCGCCGATCGAACCGGTCAGCGGCCACGGGCTCGGGTCGATGATGTGATAGTCGTGGTGTTTTTGATGTGCTTCGGCCATGTCAGCTTTTCCCCGATGGTCATCATTCCCGCCCCGGACCACCCGTCCGGCGCAGTGTTGGTCTTACAAGGTATTGCTGTCTTGCACCGGCTCCGCCACCGCTGCAACGGGTTTTTCCGATGCGTGGGGGAAGAAAGTGTAAGAAAGCGTGATTGTGGTTATGTCCTTGGCATCCAGATCGTCGACGATCGCCGGATCGACGAAGAAGACGACGGGCATGTCCATTGTCTCTCCAGGCTTCAGCTCATTCTCGGTGAAGCAGAAACACTGGATCTTGTTGAAATAGGCGCCAGCCGCCATCGGCGTGACGTTGAAGGTCGCCTGGCCGGAGGTGGCCACGTCCGACGTGCTCGTGGCGGTGTAGGAGACCTGAACCGTCTCGCCGATCCTGAGTTCGACCTCGCGCTGAACCGGCTTGAAATCCCAGGGCAGACCGGCTGCGACGTTGGAATCGAAGCGGACCTTGATGGTGCGGTCGAGGATCGTATCCGACATCTGCTCGACGCGCTGCGTGGTGCCGCCGTAACCGGTGACCTGGCAAAACAGCTGGTAGAGCGGCACGGCAGCGTAGCTGACGCCAACCATCGAGGCCACGAACGCCGAACAGGCGACGACTATGCGCATGTTGGTTCTGGTCTTCTTGGTTTCTACCGGATTGCCGCTCATTGCCTCTTCCTCACATCGGCCGGTTGAAGATGCCGGGACCGACCTTGATGATGGTCACCACGTAAAACAGCACGGCCAGCACAGCCAGGACAATCGCCAGCGCCACGGATCGCGAACGCCGCGCCTTCTTCTGCTGTTCGGTGAGTTCGACCCTGTCCATGCTCAAGCCACCAGACCCATGAGTTTCGGCGCCAGCGCATCCACCAGCAGTGCCGTGAAAATGACGAACAGATAAAGCAGCGAATAGGCAAACATCTTTTTGGCCGGGATCATCTTCTTGTCGCCGTCCGGCATGCGCCAGACCTTGAGCGAATACCAGATGAAAGCCGCTCCGAAGACGGCGGCGACACCGCCGTAGACCAGCCCGGCAAAGCCCATGACGGCCGGAACGATGCCGCTGATGGCCGTGAGCACAGCATAGAGAACGATCTGGTTCTTGGTCGTGCGCTCGCCAGCCACGTTGGGCAGCATGGGAACACCCGCGCGGCCGTAATCCTCGGACTTGAACAGGGCCAGCGCCCAGAAATGCGCCGGCGTCCAGAGGAAGATGATGGCGAAAAGCGCAATGCTCTCAAGCGAGATCGAATTGGTCACGCAGGCCCAGCCGATGATCGGCGGGAATGCGCCCGCAGCGCCGCCGATCACGATGTTCTGCGGCGTCGAGCGCTTCAGCCACATCGTGTAGACGACGGCATAGAAGAAAATGGTGAAGGCAAGCAGGCCTGCCGAAAGCCAGTTGACCATCAGGCCGAGGGTCGCCACCGAGAACACCGACAGGAACAGGCCGAAGGCAAGCGTGGTTTCCGCAGAAATCCGGCCTGCGGGAATCGGCCGTTTCGCAGTCCGGCCCATCATCAGGTCGATATCGGCGTCGTACCACATGTTGAGCGCGCCGGAGGCGCCACCGCCGACCGCGATCGCAAGAATGGCAATGAAGCCAATCACCGGATGGATCTCGCCGGGAGCCATCAGCATGCCGACCAGCGCGGTGAAGACCACCAGCGACATGACACGCGGCTTCAGCAGCGCGAAGAAATCGCCCGCATCGCCTTCGACACCAGCCACCGAAGCGGGGGCGGTCAGAGCATCATGTTCGTTGATCATTGCCATGGGCAACTTGCCTTTCTTTACATCCCCGGGTTCAACCGGCCCCTTTGTCGGGGACCGGACATGCCGCCCGGTTGCAAGCATCAGACCGCCGGATCGACCCGGCGGCCTGGATTTCATGCTGACTGCGCAGGATTACTTGATGCGCGGCAGCTTTTCCCACTGGTGGTAGGGCGGCGGAGAAGTCAGCTGCCATTCGAGAGTGGTCGCACCCTCGCCCCAGGGGTTGTCACCGGCAACACGCTTCTTGGCGAAGGCTTCCCAGACACCGTAGAGGAAGATCAGGACGCCGATGCCGGAGAGGTACGACCCGTAGGACGAGATCGCGTTCCAGCCAGCAAATGCATCCGGATAGTCGATGTAGCGGCGCGGCATACCGGCAAGGCCAAGGAAATGCTGCGGGAAGAACACCAGGTTGACGCCCACGAAGGTGACCCAGAAGTGGATGCGGGCAACCAGCGGATTGTACATGTAACCGGTCATCTTCGGGAACCAGTAGTACCAGCCGGCGAAGATCGCGAACACGGCGCCGAGCGACAGCACGTAGTGGAAGTGGGCAACCACGTAGTAGGTGTCGTGCATGGCCCGGTCGAGACCGGCATTGGCGAGCTGAACTCCGGTCACACCGCCAACGGTGAACAGGAAGATGAAGCCGATCGCCCAGATCATCGGGGTGCGGAAGGTGATCGAGCCACCCCACATTGTCGCGATCCAGGAGAAGATCTTCACGCCGGTCGGAACCGCGATCACCATGGTGGCGAAGACGAAGTAGCGCTGCGTGTTAAGCGACAGGCCGACGGTGTACATGTGGTGCGCCCACACGATGAAGCCGACCGCGCCGATGGCAACCATCGCATAGGCCATTCCGAGATAGCCGAACACCGGCTTACGCGAGAAGGTCGAGACGATGTGGCTGATGATGCCGAAGGCCGGCAGGATCAGGATGTAGACTTCCGGGTGACCGAAGAACCAGAACAGGTGCTGGAACAGGATCGGGTCGCCGCCGCCTTCAGGCGCGAAGAACGCGGTGCCGAAGTTGCGGTCGGTCAGCAGCATGGTGATGCCGCCAGCCAGAACCGGCAGCGACAGAAGCAGAAGGAAGGCGGTGATCAGCACCGACCAGGCAAACAGCGGCATCTTGTGCAGGGTCATGCCCGGCGCACGCATGTTGAAGATGGTGGTGATGAAGTTGATCGCGCCGAGGATCGACGAGGCGCCTGCGACGTGCAGCGACAGGATGGCGAAATCCATTGCCGGGCCAGGCTGGCCCGAGGTCGAAAGCGGCGGGTAGATGGTCCAGCCGCCGCCGGTGCCGTAGGCGCCTGCAGGGCCTTCGACGAACATCGAAAGCAGGAGCAGGATGAACGCCGGAGGCAGCAGCCAGAACGAGATGTTGTTCATGCGCGGGAACGCCATGTCAGGCGCACCGATCATGATCGGCACCATCCAGTTGGCAAAGCCGCCGATCAGGGCAGGCATGACCATGAAGAAGATCATGATCAGGCCGTGGGCGGTGGTGAACACGTTGTACATGTGCTTGCCGCCATCGATGGCAGCATCACCCTCGAAACCATAGACCATTGCGGCCAGGCCGTGGAAGATCTGGATGCCGGGCTCCTGCAGCTCCATGCGCATGGCAATGGAGAGAAGGCCGCCGATGATGCCCGCGATGATCGCGAAGATCAGGTAAAGCGTCCCGATATCCTTGTGGTTGGTGGAATACATCCAGCGACGCACAAAGCCCTGCGGCTTGTGGTCGTGATCGTCGTGAGCGACAGTTGAACCGGCCATTGGTCTCAGTCCCCTCTCTTAATTCTGATCGTTGGCGGCGACATCGACCGACTTGACGTCGGCTTCGATGGCGGCAACCAGGTTGCGATTGGCGGCTTCGATATCATCGGCCGCTGCAGCAAGCCAGGCATCGAACTTGTCCTGGGCAACCACACGGATCGCGATCGGCATATAGGCGTGGTCCTTGCCGCAGAGCTCGGAACACTGGCCGTAGTAGAGCCCCTCGGCGTCTGCCTTGAACCAGGTCTCGTTCAGACGGCCCGGAACCGCGTCCATCTTGACGCCGAACGCCGGCATGGCGAAGGAGTGCAGAACGTCGGCTGCGGTGACGAGGAGACGGACCGTCTTGCCGACCGGGACCACCAGTTCATTGTCGACGGCCAGAAGGCGCGGATAGGTCGCCATGTCTTCCTTGCCATAGTCGGCGCGGTCGCCTTCCTGCAGCATGAGCGAGTCAAAGGAGACTTCGCTCTCGTTCTGGTACTCATAGCCCCAGTACCACTGATACCCCGTCGCCTTGACGGTGTAGTCAGCCGCAGCCGGCGAATACTGCGCCGTCAGCAGGTTGAAGGACGGGACCGCCAGCGCCAGCAGGACGACCACGGGACCGAGCGTCCAGATCACCTCGATGAGGGAATTGTGGCTGGTCTTGGAGGGATTGGGATTGGCTCCGGCGCGGAACTTCATCATCACATAGATCAGAAGCGCCAGCACGAAGAGCGTGATCGGCACGATGAACCAGAGTGTATAGGCCTCGAAACCGCGGATCTGGCTCATGATTTCGGTGGCAGCAGGCTGTAAGCCCATTTGCCAATCAACCGGCTGCGCTGCCAAAGCGGGGCTCGCGCCCAGCGAAACCAGCGCGGCAAGCCCTGCAGAAAGCTTGTTGGTCACGTTATGTCTCCCTCGAGTATCGTACCGCCTGCGTGACAAGACGGAATCCCTCAATTTGATTGGCGCTTCAAATCACAGAATGACATCGCCCGCAACTGTCGTCACCTGTTGATGATGCGGCATTTTTGCGCGGGGCCTTGCGAAAGCGGCGGGTTTGCACGGTCAAACCCCGACCGGACCGCGATTTTCCCCGAAAATCTGCCCAAGCGCTGCCTGTCGACCCGGCCATTCGTGCAATCTCGGATCCACTTTGATCCGCCGGCGTTGCCCCGAAGCCGCATTTTTGCCGCACAAAACAGCAGAGAGTGGTTGTGAAGGGTTCCAATTTGCCCACGCCCATCTACAAATTGAGCGATGATTCGGCCGTTCCATGGAGTTGAAATGGCATTTGCACAGATTTCGAACCGGGGTTTTGGCGCTGTCCTGGCATGCCTGATGCTCGCCACACCGCTGGGCCTTGCGACACAGGCGGCCGCCCAGCAGGCGGGCAAGGTCAAATCCTCGCACGGCGCCTGGTCGATCGTCTGCGACACGCCCGCTGGCGCGCCCGGAGAACAATGTGCGCTGATGCAGAATGTCATCGCCGATGACCGTCCCGAGGTCGGGCTTTCGGTGGTTGTGCTCAAGACCGCGGACCAACAGGCCCGCATCCTCAGGGTGCTGGCGCCGCTTGGCGTGCTGCTTCCCTCCGGACTCGGTCTCAACATCGATGGCAAGGACATCGGCCGAGCCTATTTCGTCCGCTGCTTCTCCGATGGCTGCTACGCAGAGGTGATCCTCGACGAAACGCTGCTGACGACGTTGCGCGGCGGCACCACGGCAACCTTCATCGTGTTCCAGACACCCGAAGAAGGCATCGGCATTCCGGTCGATCTCGCAGGTTTCACGGAAGGTTATGCCGCACTCCCCTAAAAGTGGCTGGTTTCGGCTTAATCCGGCGATGAAGCGCCGGTGAGAACGAACCGCAACGGCTTGTCCTTTGTGCGCGCAAGCTGGCCTTTCGATTCCAGATCAAGCTGAACACATTTGATCCACCACCCGGATGTAGCGCCAGCCGGAAAAAGCGCCTGCGGCAGCATCGGCTTCACCCCTTCCTTGATTGCGGCATAGTCAAGAGGCTCCGACTGATTGCTCAGGACCTTGACCATGGCATCGCGCATGGCAAGGTATTTCGCGGCATCGACCCGTGTTGTCTGACCCGGGTGATTGACATTCTCGACCGTGATTTTGTCCATTGGCCTGCCTCCCCCGTGTTTCAATCCAGGCTGGATTACCTATATACACTGGCAACGCCGAAATTCAGAATGGACAAGACCATGCAGGATCCGCTCGCCAGCCAGTTCGACATCTCGGAAGCCAAGGTCGAGAGAATCGTCGCCGATGCGCTCAAGGACGCGGATGATGGCGAACTCTACCTCGAGTACGAGGAAACCGAATCCCTGCTGTTTGACAATGGCAAGCTGAAATCCGGCACCTATGCCACCGACCGGGGTTTCGGCCTGCGCTCGGTGCTGGGCGAGACATCGGGCTATGCCCATGCGGGCGAACTCTCGGAAGCCGCGCTGATGCGCGCCGCGGACGCGGTTTCAGCAGTGACGCGCGGCGCAAGCGGCACCTATTCGGCCGCGCCGCAGCGCACAAACAAGCTGCTCTACACCGCGCAGAATCCGCTTGAGGCGCCGGGCTTCGAAGACAAGGTCAAGCTGCTGCAGAGCATCGACCACTATCTGCGAAGCAAGGACGAGCGCGTCCGGCAGGTCTCTGTCTCGGTCGCCGCCAACTGGCAGGTGGTCGAGATCCTGCGCGCCGACGGTCACCGGGTGCGCGACGTGCGGCCGTTGACGCGGCTCAACATCTCGGTGGTGGCAGGCGTCGGTGACCGGCAGGAAAACGGCTCCTACGGCATGGGCGGGCGCAAGCTGTTCGGCGATTTTCTGAGCGAGGAAAGCTGGCGGCACGGCGCCGACGAGGCCCTGCGGCAGGCGCTGGTCAATCTGGAAGCCGTCCCGGCACCGGCAGGCACAATGGACGTGGTGCTCGGCGCCGGCTGGCCCGGCGTCATGCTGCATGAGGCCGTCGGCCACGGGCTGGAAGGCGATTTCAACCGCAAGAAGACCTCCGCCTTCGCAGGCCTGCTGGGTCAGCGGGTGGCGTCGAAGGGCGTCACGGTGGTCGATGACGGCACCATCGAAGGCCGGCGCGGCTCACTGTCGGTTGACGACGAGGGCACGCCGTCGGGCTACAACGTGCTGATCGAGGACGGCATTCTGGTGGGCTACATGCAGGACCGGCAGAACGCCCGGCTGATGGGCATGAAAGCCACCGGCAACGGGCGGCGGCAGTCCTACGCCCACCAGCCGATGCCCCGGATGACCAACACCTACATGCTGTCGGGCGACAAGACACCCGGAGAGATGATCTCCTCGGTGAAAAAAGGGCTCTACGCTGTTTCCTTCGGCGGCGGCCAGGTCGACATCACCTCGGGCAAGTTCGTCTTCGGCTGTACTGAGGCCTACCTGATAGAGGACGGCAAGATCGGCGCACCGGTCACCGGCGCAATGCTGATCGGCAACGGCCCGGAAGCGATGCAGCGGATCTCGATGGTCGGCAATGATTCCGCGCTCGATACCGGCATTGGCATGTGCGGAAAGGCCGGGCAAAGCGTTCCGGTCGGCGTTGGCCAGCCGCATCTGCTGATGAACGCGATGACGGTGGGCGGCACCCAGGCCTGAGACGGCGATCCTCGTCGCTCGACCTTCATCGAGACCCAAGACCTGCAATTCAGCGGAAATCTAAGCGCTGGCGAGGCCGGCTGTTGCCAAAACAGCCAACCCGGTGTCTAAGCGACTGAAGATAAATCCATTCTTCCGTCATGCTTGATATTCTCTCCATCACAGTTCCCGTTTTCATCATGATCGCGATCGGATACGCGGCGGTCCGTTTCGGCATGTTCGAGGCGGCGGCGATGAAAATTCTCGGCAGCTACGTTGTGACGCTTGCCCTGCCCGCACTGCTGTTCAAGGCCATTTCGCAACGTCCGCTCACTGAGGTCGTCAACTGGAGTTACATGGCGGCCTATCTCGCAGGATCGCTGGTGGTCCTGACCGCCGGATTTTTCTACGCGCGGCGGATCCAGAAGGCTGACACAACGGCCGCGGCCTTCAGCGCCATGGGCATGGTCTGCTCCAACACCGGGTTCATCGGCTTTCCGATCCTGCTGCTGACGCTGCCGACCATCGCCGGCGTGGGCCTGGCGCTGAACATGATGGTGGAAAACATCGTGCTCATTCCGCTGCTGCTGGCCATCGCCGAGGCCGGGCACGGAGGGCCTTCGCCAGTTGCCACAATGCTGGCGCGGACGTTCAGGGGGCTGGCGCGCAATCCGATCATCATCGGCCTCGTCGCCGGACTTGCCGCCTCGTTTTCGGGTTTGACCATCCCGGCGCCGCTGATGAAGCCGATCGACATGCTGGCCGCCTCCAGCGCCGCGGTGTCGCTGCTGGTCATCGGCGGCACGCTGGCAAGCGTCTCCGTTCGCGGCCTCAGCGGCGAAATCGCGCCGACCGTCGCCGGCAAGCTGGTGTTTCATCCGCTGGCCGTGTTTCTGGCGACACTGGCTCTTCCGCTTGCCGGACTGGCGCCGCTGTCGCCCGACATGCAGGCGGCAGCGGTGATTCTGGCGGCCGTTCCGATGATGGGCATCTATCCGATCCTTGCGCAGCGCTTCGGCCGAGAACGCTCGAGCGTCGTCGCCATGCTGATGGCGACCGTGCTCTCCTTCTTCAGCCTCAGCGCCGTGCTCTGGGCGGTCAACACCTACATCCTGTAGGCTATCCTGCAGGCGGGAGCGGCTGAACATGCCCCGACGCAGCCCCGGAAATCGCGCGTCTGACAGGGCCCTGTGCGTTGAGGTTGCACCTGTCGGTATACTGCCGCGCGAGATTCAACATCGGTTAAGCCGGCTCTGCTACAAGATCTTTTTACCAAGCGTTTTTTGCGCATTTCGGATCGGGAATATGTTCGGACCCAATACCGTTGCAGCACGTCGCATGCTCAAACGCGCCGCCATCCAGAGCGGGCTGGAGGCGGTGTCGCTGTTTGCCAAGACGGGCCTGATGTCCGGCGCCCGCGGCTCGGGCGCAATCTTCACGCTGCACCATGTCCGGCCTGCCGGCCACAAGGCTTTCGATCCGGTCGCCCATCTGACGATCACTCCCGAATTCCTCGATGCCAGCATTTCCCGGCTGAAGGCGGACGGGCATGTTCCCGTGGCGCTTGAAGACCTTCCGGAATTTCTCGCCAATCCGGACCGGCCGGGCCCCGCCATGGTGTTCACGCTCGATGACGGCTATCGCGACAACAACCAGTTCGCCCGCCCGGTTTTCGAGAAACACGGCGTTCCCTACACGATTTTCATCACCGGGGGCTTCGTCGACCGGACCCAATCGATCTGGTGGGAGACGGCCGAGCTGCTGCTCGGTCAGATCGACGAGTTCGTTTTCGATTTCGGAGACGGACCGGAAAAGCTGCCAACCCGCAATCCGACCGAAAAATACGCGGCGTTCGACCGGCTGCACAAGGCCCTCGCCTGCAACGAGCAGCGGCCGATCGTCGAGCGGCTTGGCGAGCAGTCGCGGGCAGCGGGTATCTGCCCGACCGGACTGGTCGACCGGGAGGTGATGGACGAGGCTGAGCTTCGGGGGCTGGCGGACACGCCGCTGGCGAGCCTGGGCGCGCACACCATCTCGCATCCCAATCTGGCGCACCTCGACGCCGCAGAGATGCAGCGGGAAATACGCCAATCCGCCGAGCGGGTGGCCGAAATAACCGGCAAGACGCCGCGCACGCTTGCTTATCCGTATGGTGACCGGTGTGCGGCCGGATCGAGAGAATACCGGGTCGCCCGGGATCTCGGCTTCAAGCTCGCCGTGACCACCAATCCGGGCACCCTGCAGGGCGGCAGCCTCGAAAACCTGTTTTCGCTGCCCCGCATCTCTCTCAACGGCTACTACCAGAAATGCCGCTACGTCGGAGCGCTCGCATCGGGGATCCCGTTCGCGCTCACCGGTTCCGCTCAGGGATAGAGGCGGGTCTTCTCCCAGGAGCCTGCCGAGCGGGTGAAGACCACCCGGTCATGCAGCCGGAACGGCCGGTCATGCCAGAACTCGATGGATTGCGGCAAGATCCGGAAGCCCGACCAGTAGGGCGGACGCGGAATCTCGCCGATGGCGTGTTTGGCGGTGTATTCGGCGACTGCCTTTTCAAGCGCAAAGCGGCTTTCCAGAGGACGCGACTGCTTCGATGCCCAGGCGCCGATGCGGCTGCCGCGCGGGCGTGAGGCGTAGTACTCATCGGCTTCCGCGTCGCTGACCTGCTCCACCGGGCCACGGACGCGGACCTGGCGGCGCAAGGTCTTCCAGTGGAAGCACATGGCGGCTTTCATCGAGGAGAGAATTTCCTGGCCCTTGGCGCTTTCGAAGTTCGTGTAAAAGACGAAGCCGCGCTCGTCGAACCCCTTGAGCAGGACCATCCGGACATCGGGCAATCCGTCGCTGTCAACAGTTGCCAGCGCCAGGGCATTCGGGTCGTTGGGTTCGGACGCGGTCGCATCTTCAAGCCATTTCGCAAACAGCCGGTAAGGCTCGGCTTCCTCGGTGAAGTCACCAGTCGTTAACCCTGTATCTGTCATAATGATCCCTCATGCCTCCTGGCTGGAGTGGCAGTACGTTGGAACCTGACCTAACAGAAGCAATCAACAGGGAAAAGAGCGGCACCGTGCGCCGCGCCGTTTTGGCGCTGGCGTTGCCGGCCTGCCTTGCCCTGTCGGGCTGCATGGGCGGCGGCTCCTCGGCTGTTTCCGCCCTTACCCTCGACAAGACCACGACGGCATCGATTGCCCCGCTCTCAGCCGAAAGCGAGATCCTGTCCGACGAGACCGTCATCCGCGATCTTGTCGGCAGCCTGGGCCAGGACCAACTTGCCAGCTCCCAGCCGTGGTCCAATTCGCTGACCGGTTCGGCGGGCGTGATCTCAAACCTGACGACACTGGCCGATGGGACAAGGACCTGCCGGCTGTTCCAGACCACGCGGCACAGCTTTGACGGCATTGCGCTTTTCAATGGCCGGGTCTGTCGCCGGCCCGATGGCGGATGGGATCTGGTCAGCCTCGACCGCGCGGCAGGCTGAGTGGAATATTATTCCGGATCCGGGACTGAAATCCGGTTTTGCATACACGGATGGTTAGCAAATCTTCGCTAGGCTGCCCCGAATAGGCCCATACGGGGATGTAACATGCGTAGTCCGTACACGGTGCTCGGCGTCAACACGACGGCGAAAGCTGAAGACATAAAGAGCGCCTACAGGCAGCTCGCAAAGATTTGGCACCCGGATCAGAATCCGGACGATCCGCAGGCGGGCACCCGGTTTGCGGAGATCGCCCACGCCTACAAGATGCTGATCGATCCCGAAATGCGTCTGAAATTCGATCACGGCCATGTCGACGCCCGGGGCCGTCGCCAGACGCGCCCGGCGCGCGGGTTTTCGGCCAATCCCTTCAAGACATTCAAGGAATCGATGGGCAATGCCCGCGGCCCCCAGTCAAGCGCGGCAAGCCAGTCCGCCGATGCCCTGGACGAGGCGAAGTTCGAGGACATGGTGGTTCATATTTTTGGCGACGCAGCCGCCAAGAAGACAAAGGAACAGGCCGCCCAGGACAAGGACCAGGCCGGGCAGCGAACCAAGACCGACGCGCCGGGCATGGACGACGATCCGCTGACCACGCTCGACAATCTCTTCAAGAAATGGAAGTCGCGGCACCGGCCGAAGACGGTGCTGCCCGCAAGCGCGCACCAGATCGAGATCACCCTGGAGACGGCACTTGCCGGCCTTGAAGAGGAGATCGTGTTCGGCGAGAGCGAGACTGTCGCCTACACGATCCCGGCAGGAACCGTCGACGGAGCCGAAATCGTCGTCGCCTCGCCCAACCCGCAGGTTTACGGCGATGCGGTCGTGACTGTACGCCACAAGCAACACGCCTGGTTGCGCTCGAAGGGCGCCGATCTTCACGGCGACCATCCGATCGAACTTGCGGAAGCCGTGCTCGGCGGCGCGTTTGTCTACGAGGGTCTTGACGGGCCGGTGCGCATCGACGTGCCGGAATGGTCGGGGTCCGACACCGTGCTGACGGTCAAGAACAAGGGACTGCCCACAAGCTTTGGCAAACGCGGCGCCCTGCACGTCCATTTGCGGGTGATGCTGCCGGAAAAGCAGGATCCGAACCTCAAGGACCTGATGCGATCAAGCAAGAAGGCTTGGTATCTCTAGACTTTCTGCTTTACAAAGCCGAATACCTGGCAATTGAAGCAATCGATCGCCTTGACTTGCAGCAGCACTTCCCGTGTGCCATAGCCTGCGCGATAATTTCGAGGGAGAATGCAATGGCTGACACTTCCGGCCTGATGAAAGGCAAACGCGGCCTGATCATGGGCGTGGCGAACAATCGGTCAATTGCCTGGGGAATTGCCAAGGCGTGTGCCGATGCCGGCGCGGAGCTTGCGCTGACCTACCAGGGCGAGGCGCTGAAGAAGCGCGTCGAGCCGTTGGCCACCGAGCTTGGTGCGATCGTCGCCGGTCATTGCGACGTCACCGATCTCGACACGATCGATGCCGTCTTCGCCGAGATCGAATCCAAGTGGGGCAAGCTGGACTTCGTGGTCCACGCCATCGCGTTCTCCGACAAGGACGAACTGACCGGCCGCTACGTCGAGACCACCCGCGAGAACTTCAGCCGCACCATGGACATCTCGGTCTATTCGCTGACGGCGGTGGCCAAGCGGGCCGAACCGCTGATGACCGATGGCGGTTCGATCATCACGCTGACCTATTACGGCGCCGAGAAGGTGATGCCGCACTACAATGTCATGGGCGTTGCCAAGGCGGCGCTCGAGGCCTCCGTGCGTTATCTCGCCGTCGACCTGGGCGGTTCCAACATCCGGGTCAACGCGATCTCCGCCGGCCCGATCAAGACGCTTGCCGCCTCGGGCATCGGCGACTTCCGCTACATTCTGAAGTGGAACGAGTACAACTCGCCGCTCAAGCGCACGGTGACCATCGATGAAGTCGGCGATTCCGCACTTTACCTGGTGTCGGACCTGTCGCGCGGCGTGACCGGCGAGATCCTGCATGTCGATTCAGGTTACCACACGGTCGGCATGAAAGCCGTGGACGCCCCCGACATCAGCGTCGTCTGACGGCTTCGGCGTCAATGCATGTCGCGCTCAGATGGATTCATTTGAGCGATAACGTGCATGCATGACTTCAAAGGTTTACTGCGACCTTTGCGCATCCGATTGGATGTGCGGCGTCCAGGTGGCTTCACTTGGACGGGCTTTGCATCTATTCAAAGTGGCGAGCGACTCGCGCAGGCGCAGCAATGCGCCGTGATCGAGGTCAATACTCTCCAACGAGGACCGATGCATGCTTCTCTACGTAATCCGCCATGGGCAGACGGACTACAATCGGGAGGAGCGGCTGCAGGGCGCGCGCGACATCCCGCTTAACGACACCGGTCGCGCGCAGGCGACAGGCAATGGCCGCACGCTTGCGGGCCTGCCCGGTCTCGAACTGCCGCTCGACGGCTTTGACTGGGTGGCAAGCCCGCTGGGGCGGACGCGCGAGACCATGGAACTGGTGCGCAAGGCGGCCGGCCTCGACCCCCTCGCCTATCGCACCGATCCGCTGCTGATCGAACTGTCGTTCGGCGACTGGGAGGGGCAGACGCTTGGCGAGGTCGAGGTGCATTCGCCGCACTTGATCGAACAGCGCAACAGCGGCAAGTGGCGTTTCCGGCCACCGGGCGAGCGGGCGGAAAGCTATGCCATGCTGGCCGAGCGGACCGACAGGTTCCTGGCGACGGTCGAGCGTCCGACCATCTGCGTCGCCCATGGCGGCGTGATTCGCACCCTGTTCAACCGCATCGGCAAGGTCGACGGCGACGATGCCGCCGTCATCAATATTCCGCAGGACCGGGTCCTGAAGATCGACGGCCAGTCGATTGGCTGGCTCTGAGGCGCTCCCGCGAGCACCGGAACGGCTGTTCGTGGCCCTGTTTTCTGATAATCATTCTTGCCGAGGCAACAAGCTGCGGCGCCCGGCAAGGACCGGGGAAGGCCTTCAGCAGGCCTTGAGGGAGATGCCATGAACACGGATCTTGCCGGCGGATGCGGCTGTGGAGGCTTGCGCTACCGGCTCAAGGCCCGGCCGATGATCGTGCATTGCTGCCATTGCAAGGATTGCCAGCGCCAGACCGGAACTGCCTTCGTCATCAATGCGATCATCGAACGCGACAATATCGAGATCGAGCAAGGGTCTACGGTCGTCTGCACGATGCCGACTGACAGTGGCCGTCCGCATGACCTTTACCGTTGCCGGGACTGCGGCACCACGGTCTGGTCGGACTACGGCCGGCGCAAGACGATGCTGTTCGTAAGGGTCGGCACCCTTGACGAGCCATCGCTGTTGCCGCCCGACGTGCATATCTTCACCCGTTCCAAACTGGACTGGGTGGGACTGCCGCCCGGCATTCCGGCCTTCGACATCTTCTATCCAAGCGTCGAGGAATTCTGGCCCGCCGAGGCATTGTCCCGGCGCAGGGCGTTGGGATTCTAGGCTTGCGGTCACGCCAGCAGCAAAAAGGCCGGCGTGCCGGTGCAGATTTTACTGCACCACCTCGAGATCGTTGATCATGCGCTTGCCGTCAACGACGGTGTAGAAAATCACCACTTCGACGTTCTTGTCCAGGCCTTCAAAATTGAACTCCGCAGGGGCGACATAGACCTTGCCGTCACTGAGCTTGATGGTCTGTTCCGCCGTGGAAACGTCGGCGATCTTGCCGGTGGCATCGGCGCTCTGGGCCCAGGCGGTGAGCGGTGCAAGCAGGGCGGAAACAGCCAAAAGGGCGGAAATGACAGTACGCATCGGGCAGTCCTTGATCAGTTTTTGAGTTGCCCCCTTCAAGGAGCAGAATGTGGCAAAATTGATGCCGCCAATTGAGCCGCAAACAATTGCCTTGTCAATGAAACCGATGCGATCGGAGCTTCCGGCAACAAAAAGGCTTCCCCCGAGGCCCCTCGATCCTCTAGAAGTCACCCTGAACCCTCACAAGCGGGCCTGGTCCGCGATTATCTCATGGTTGCAACGCATGTCGCACAACACCTTCGGACATCTGTTTCGCGTAACCACCTGGGGCGAAAGCCACGGGCCGGCGCTTGGCTGCGTGGTTGACGGCTGCCCGCCCGGCATCCGCTTCACCGAGGACCAGTTGCAGTACTGGATGGACAAGCGCAAGCCGGGACAGTCCCGCTTTGTCACCCAGCGGCGGGAAGACGATCTGGTCAAGGTGCTTTCCGGGGTGATGCCCGAGGACGACGGCCACCTGATCACCACCGGCACGCCGGTCTCGATGCTGATCCAGAACACCGACCAGCGCTCGAAGGACTACTCCGAGATCGCCAAGCGCTACCGTCCCGGCCACGCCGATTTCACCTATGACGTCAAATACGGCGTGCGCGACTATCGCGGCGGCGGCCGCTCGTCGGCGCGCGAAACCGCGGCCCGGGTCGCCGCCGGCGGACTGGCGCGGCTGGTCGTGCCCGGCCTGATCGTCCGAGGCGCGCTGGTGCAGATCGGCGAGCACAAGATCAACCGCGACAACTGGGACTGGGCAGAAGTCGAGAACAATCCGTTCTTTGCCCCCGATCCGGAAATCGTGCCGGTGTGGGAAGACTATCTCGACACCGTGCGCAAGGCGGGCTCGTCCATCGGCGCGGTGATCGAAGTGGTGGCGGAGAACGTGCCCGCCGGGCTCGGCGCACCGATCTATGCCAAGCTCGACCAGGACATCGCGTCGAACCTGATGTCGATCAACGCCGTCAAGGGTGTCGAGATCGGCAATGGCTTCGGAGCGGCCATGATCAGCGGCGAGGAGAACGCCGACGAGATGCGCATCGACGCCAATGGCGATCCGGTGTTCCTGTCCAACAATGCCGGCGGCATCCTGGGCGGCATCTCGACCGGTCAGCCGGTGGTGGCGCGGTTCGCGGTCAAGCCGACCTCCTCGATCCTCAACGACCGGCGCTCGATCGATTCCGACGGCAACGAAGTGGATGTCAGGACCAAGGGCCGGCACGACCCTTGTGTCGGCATCCGCGCCGTTCCCATCGGCGAAGCCATGGTTGCCTGCGCACTTGCCGACCATTACCTGAGAGACCGCGGCCAGACCGGCCGCCTCGTTTGAAAGACTGCCTCATGAGTTATGACCAAGCCCGCGTCGTTGAAGCCATCCGCGCCTTTGAGGCCGGTGAAATCGTTGTTGTCACCGATGACGGCGGCCGCGAGAACGAAGGCGACCTGATCGTCGCCGCGGTTCACTGCACGCCCGAGAAAATGGCCTTCATCGTCCGCCACACATCGGGCATCGTCTGCACGCCGATGCCGCGCGAGGAAGCCAAGCGGCTGAACCTGAACGCCATGGTGGCCGAGAACGATTCCGCCCACACCACGGCGTTTACCGTGTCGGTGGACTACAAGCATGGCACCACCACCGGCATTTCCGCCGACGACCGGACGCTGACGGCGCGCAACCTGGCCAACCCGAATGCCGGCGCCGGCGACTTCACCCGTCCCGGACACATCTTTCCGCTGATCGCCCGCGAAGGCGGCGTGCTGATGCGCTCGGGCCACACCGAAGCCGCCGTCGACCTGTGCAAGCTCGCCAGCCTGCCGCCGGTCGCGGTGATCTGCGAGCTGGTCAATGATGACGGCACGGTCACCCGCGGCGAGCAGGTCGATGCGTTTTCGGTCAAGCACGGGCTCAAGCAGGTCTCCGTGGCCGATCTGATCGCCTACCGGCAGCGCAAGGAAACGCTGATCGAGCATATCGACAGCTTCGATGTCGACACCGTTGCCGGCAAGGCCAAGGCCTTCACCTACAAGCTGCCCTGGGATCCGATGCATCACCTGGCGGTGGTGTTCGGCGACATCCGCGACGGCGTCGACGTGCCGGTCCGGCTGCACCTGGAATCGGTGGTTGACGACGTGTTTTCCAAACACGACCCGATGACCGCGATCATCAACCGGATGGCATCGGAAGGCCGCGGCGTCGTGGTCTATCTGCGCGAAGGCTCGGTCGGTGTCGGCCAGCGGGCGGCCCGTCGGGTGGTTGCGGACGAGCGCGAGGACCATGCCGAGGCACAGGCGCGCGAGGACGAATGGCTGGAAATCGGGCTCGGCGCCCAGATCCTCAAGGATCTCGGCATCAGCTCGATCAAGCTCTACGCGTCGCGCGAACGCCACTATGTCGGGCTCGAGGGATTTGGCATCCGGATCTCGTCGACCGAGATCATCTAAACCGGCCTTCGTGCGCCGCCGTACCGCACCAATGAACTAGCGGCGCTGCCTGTAGGCTCTGACCGCATCGCCGAAAGCTTCGAACAGCGACCGGTTGACCGGGTTGGTCTGCGGGTCGTATTCGGCGTGCCACTGAACACCGAGCGCGAAGCCGTTCGCATCCCGGACGCGGATGGCTTCGATGGTTCCGTCTTCGGCAATGCCCTCGGCAACGATCCGTTCGCCGACGTCGAGAATCCCCTGCCCGTGCAGCGAATTCACCCGGATCAGGTCGCGTCCCAGGATGCGGGCAAACACGCCATCCGGGGTCAACCGCACATCGTGCCGGTCGGCGAAGACGACGGTGGGATCGGGATGGATCTCGCCTGTTTCCAGCCTCGGCATGCGATGGTTCATGCGTCCGGGCAACTCGCGGATTTCGGGATGCAGCGAGCCGCCGCCGGCAACATTCATCTCCTGAAAGCCGCGGCAGATGCCGAACAACGGCACGGCTTTTTCGAGGCAGGCCTCGATCAGCGGCAGGGCAACCGAATCCCGGTCCTCGTCATAGGGTTCATGCTTCGGATCGGGGGTGGCGCCAAACCGGACCGGGTGGACGTTGGCCCTGGCCCCGGTCAAGAGCACGCCATCCACGACGGCCAGCAGATCCGCGATGTCGGTGATGGCCGGATTGCCGGCGAAGATCAGCGGCAGGGCATCCGCCACGTCGGCAACAGCCCGGAGGTTGTTCTGCCCGGCCAGCTGAACGGAAAAACGGTTTTCCAGATTGTAGTAATTGCCGATAACGCCAATGACAGGCCTGGCCATGAATTGGTCCCGCACTCGATTTCAGGAGCCGCACTCCCGGGCCCACACAGTGTGTATTTTTCACACCCTGCGGCAATCAACAACTCCGGACGCGGAAAATTCCGGGAAAATGGCAAAGATACAGCGTCACCGGGAAACGGCAGCGGCCGGTCTCAAAGCCCCCGGTTCCACCCCTCGGTATAGACGATCTCGCCGACTCCCGCGAAGCGGGCAACACGCGCAAGCTCGGCTTCAAGTCTCGCCATGCGGCCCACCGACGCCCGGACTTTCGGCTCGAGCCACAGCCGGGTGACATTCAGCACGCCGGTCTTGCGGTCGGCCTTCATGTCGATGCGGCCGATCAGCCGGTCGGTTTCAAGCAGCGGAAAGACGTAGTAGCCGTATTCGCGCTTCGGCTCGGGCACGAAGACCTCAATGCGGTAGCGGAAGCCAAACAGGCGCTCGGTCCGATTGCGGTCGCGCAAAAGCGGGTCAAACGGGCTCAGCACCCGGATCCGGCCCGGCGGCTCGGGCCATGCATCGAGGTCGGGAACAAAGCCTGCCAGCGCAAAGGATGCACGCGGCCTGCCAGCGCCTTCGCACTCGATCGAGACTTCCTGCAGCCGGTCGCGGTTGGCCGCGACCCAGTCCTTCGCCTCCTCCGGCGACACCAGATCCCAGAATGCGGCAATCTCGCCATGGGTGGCAAAACCGAGCCGCTCAAGCGCGCTCAGGCAGGCCCAGTCAATGAATTCCGCGTGGGAGACCTCCTGCGCCAGATGATGGCCGGGGATAACACGTTCGGTGAGATCGTAGACCTTCTGGAAGTTCTGCCGTCCGCTGATCGCCAGCTTGCCGGTGTGCCAGAAAAACTCCAGCGCCTTCTTGGAAGGGTGCCACTGCCACCAGCCGCCGGACTTGTGGTCGGCCTGCTTGACCTCGCGGGCAAGCACCGCGCCGCCTTCGGCAATCCGCTCGTAGGTCTCGCCGAAAGCCTTGTCGAAGTCCTCGCCATGCCACTTGCTCCAACGCTTGCGCATCGGCTCCTCGCAGCGGCGGAACTTGTGCTTCCAGTAAGGATAGAAGTCGCACGGTACGATCGCCGCATCGTGGGTCCAGTGCTCGAACAGCGCCCTGTCCTCTTCGAGCAACTGCCTGAGCTGATTCGGCCTGAATGTCTGGTTGCGGGAAAACAGGATCTGGTTGTGGGCGCGCTCGACGGTGGAAATGCTGTCGACCTGGACAAAGCCGAGATCGTGGATGAGCTCAAGCAGCCCGGCCTTGGACAAGGCGCGCCCAGGCGGAGCTGACAGCCCTTGCGTGGCCAGGAAGATCCGGCGCGCGGCCTTGTTCGAGACGGGAATCACCATGGTGGGAGCTTACATTCGTTCGCGTTTTGTCCAAACGCAAAAGTCTCGGCAGTCACACCCGTCCGCGTTCTCCCTGAACAGACGGCTCCGGCGCTACTCCCACTCCATTTGTTCAAACACCGTTTGGGCATTGCGCCGGGCCAACCCGTCATAGAGTTCGAGGTATTCGAATTTGCTCTGATCGACGTCCACCGAAGATATGATATCGCCGCCGCCGTCGATATGTGCTCGCACCTGCTCTCTGAGATTTGCGAGATAGTCGCGCGTGTCGGCACGCGCGACAGCCAGTGTCGTCGCAGGTCCATGCCCGGGAACCAGGTGCCCGGGGTTGAGTTCGGCGATTGCGTCAAAGGCATCGAGCCACTCGAGACTGTTGGAGAAGGTCAGGACGCCCAACATCCGGCCTACAAAGACGATATCACCGGCAAAGACCGTGCTCGAGTTCGGGAGCCAGACAAAACTGTCTCCGGGAGTGTGGGCGGCCGCAGGATGGCGGATATCAAAGGTGACTCCACCGATCTCCAGCACATAAGCATCATCAAATGTTATATCGGCAGTCACCGGCTCGGTACCTGCCATTCCGTCGCTCCCCACAAGTTGTGAAAGCACCGTCATCTGCATGGAAACCCGGCTCAGTTGATCGGCAACGGCGGCCTTTGCGGCAATGATCCTGGCCCCTTTTTCGCGCCAGTAGCTGTTGCCGAGCCAGCGGTGGTCCTGCCCCCCTGTATCAATCACATATGCGACTTGTTGATCAGTGATTTTCCGGATTTCAGCGTCGATCATCGCGGCGCCAAGGAAACTGCCGCCCGGATCAATCAACACTGCTCCTTCGGCAGTCTCGACAAGGCCGAAGGTCGCATTGTTTCCCAGGTTCTCAGAGTTGCGTTGCTCGAACGGGCCGACAAATGCCCAAACACCGTCAGCTACCTTTTCAACGTCGAGCGTACCGGCAAAAGCCGGACAGGTAAGACCCAAAACGGCAACAAGGGAAATGAACTGATTCCGGATAATGTTCTTCAAACGCCTTCTCCCAAACATATATATTTTTATGAATATATATAGACTGCAATGTGTCAAGCGTGCGGCGGCGGAATGTCCGTAGCCGCTGAAGGCCAGATGTTTCATCTCATGTCATTTTTGCCTCTTCGGCCTCCTGAACAGCCGAACGCCGCGGTGGCCATTTTCGACCTGGCGAGCAGCTAGCCTGGTTTGCGCGGCGCGGGGTCCGGGAACGGCCAGGCAAACCGGAGGCTCAGGTTTCCGCTGTCCGGCCGCGCCGACATCCCCTGCCCGGCGCCATCGACAAGGCGGTCGCGGTGATCGACGGCCGCCTGGTCACCGCGAGGTCGGATGGAAAGCCGATTGTCGTCTCACCGTGGATTCCCGTGCCCATGACCTCTGGTATCAACCGGCTTTCATCGCTAAATACATTTCATGACCACATTCTATTACTCCAATCCCATCTGCCTCGAACATCTGGTGCCGGCCGGCCATCCCGAGCGGCCCGACCGGATGAAAGCGCTTGAGGCTGTCTTTGAACACGAGCATTTCAACACGCTGGTTCGGCATCTGGCCCCCGAGGCCGCGGCCGAGGCAGTGCTGCTGGCGCATCCCGAGAGCTATCTCGCAAAGATCAAGGCGGCGATTCCGGAAACCGGGTTCTCGCGGATCGATTCCGACACCACGGCCAGCCCGCGCTCGATGGAAGCGGCGCTGATCTCCGTCGGCGGCGCGATAGCGGCGGTGGATGCGGTATTCCGGAAGGAGGCCGACAACGCCTTTGTCGCCACCCGCCCGCCCGGCCACCATGCCGAGAAAAACACTTCGATGGGGTTCTGCCTGTTCAACCAAGCGGCGATTGCGGCGCGGCATGCTCAGAAAGCCTACGGCGCCGAGCGCGTGGCGATCGTCGACTGGGACGTGCATCACGGCAACGGCACCCAGGACATCTTCTACGACGATCCGAGCGTGATCTACTGCTCGACGCACCAGATGCCGCTCTATCCCGGCACCGGCGCGCTACGCGAGACAGGCAAGGGCAATATCTTCAATGCGCCGCTGTCGGCCAATGACGGCAGCGACCATTTCCGCGAGGCGTTCAAGACCCGCATCCTGCCGGCGCTTGACGAGGCACGGCCGGACCTGATCATCATTTCCGCCGGCTTCGATGCCCATCACCGCGACCCGCTGGCCGAGATCAACCTGGTGGCGGACGATTTCGACTGGGCCACGGGCAAGCTGATGGACATCGCCGGACGTTACTCCGGCAACCGGGTCGTCAGCCTGCTGGAAGGCGGCTATGATCTGGTGGGCCTGGCCGAATCGGCCGCCGCCCACGTGATCCGGCTGCAGGAGGGTTGATCGATGAGCGAAGCCAACGACATTTCGGCCATGAGCTTCGAAGCCGCCGTGGCTGAACTGGAGCGCATCGTCGAACAGCTCGAACGCGGCGACGTGGCGCTGGACAAGTCGATCGAGATCTACGAGCGCGGCGAAGCCTTGAAAGCCCATTGCGAGAAACTGCTTTCCGCGGCTGAAAAGCGGATCGAGAAGATCCGTCTTGACCGTCAGGGCCAGCCGGCGGGAACGGAGCCGCTCGACGCCGAGTAGAGCCCATATCGCAGGAGCATGGCATGAGCTATTTCGGCGGACTGAATGACCCCAATCCCGGCGATGCCCCGGCCTGTGACGCGATCGAACAGCTGATCATTCCCTCCTCGCGCGACATCGGCGGCTTTTCCGTCAAGCGGGCGCTGCCGACCGCACGCCGGCGCATGGTCGGCCCCTTCATCTTCTTCGACCGGATGGGGCCCGCAATCCTGAGGGGCGGCGAGGCCATGGACGTGCGCCCGCACCCGCATATCGGGCTTTCGACCGTCACCTACCTGTTTGACGGCGCCATCCGCCATCGCGACAGCCTCGGCACCGAGATGGTGATCAGGCCGGGCGACGTGAACCTGATGACCGCCGGCCGCGGAATCGTTCATTCCGAGCGTTCGCCCGAAGAGATGCGCGGCGGCGAGATGCCGATGTCCGGGCTGCAGACATGGCTCGCCCTGCCCGACCATCTCGAGGAAATCGACCCCGCCTTCTCCCATACCGCCACCACGCAGCTGCCGGAGATCAGCGATGCAGGCATTCGGGCTCGCGTGGTGATGGGCGGTTTTGGCGGGCTTGCCTCCCCGGTGCCGCAGCATACCGGCACGCTCTATGTCGACCTGGCGCTGTCGCCATCGGCTTCTGCGCCGTTCGACGCGGAGTGGGAAGAGCGGGCGCTCTATCTGCTGGAAGGCGAAATCGAGATCGCCGGCGACCGTTTTGGACCGGACCAGCTTCTCGTGTTCCGCCCCGGAGACGCCATCACGATAACCGCCGGGCCAGCGGGCGCGCGGATGATGCTGTTTGGCGGCGACAGCATTCCGACCAGGCGCCATATCTGGTGGAACTTCGTCTCCTCGTCGAAGGAGCGGATCGAACAGGCCAAGGCAGAATGGCGCTCGGGCCGGTTCGACATCGTGCCGGGCGACGCGGACGAGTTCATCCCGCTGCCGGAGAAATAATCAAGGCCGGTCGGATTTCGCGGCCAAACTAGCTGTGGCAAGTGCGCCCAGACCATACTTCAAACCTTAATCCGGGTTTACACATATACGTTTCCGGGCTACGCCCTGAGAGACTGTGAGGCATGACGTGACACACCCGCCCGAAACACCGCTTCTGGACACCGTCCGGTACCCATCCGACCTGAAGGCCATCGACGACAAGCTGTTGCCGCAACTGGCAACCGAATTGCGCGCCGAGATGATCGATGCGGTGTCCCGCACCGGCGGGCACCTGGGCGCCGGTCTTGGCGTGGTCGAGCTGACGATTGCCATCCACAAGGTGTTCGACACCCCGCACGACCGGTTGATCTTCGATGTCGGGCATCAATGCTATCCGCACAAGATCCTGACCGGACGCCGCGACCGCATCCGCACCCTGCGTCAGGAGGGCGGCCTTTCCGGCTTCACCAAGCGCTCCGAGAGCGAGTATGACGATTTCGGCGCGGGCCATTCATCGACCTCGATTTCCGCCGGCCTCGGCATGGCGGTGGCGAGCGAGCTGCAGGGCGTAAAGCGTAACGTGATCTCGGTGATCGGCGACGGGGCGATGTCGGCCGGCATGGCCTTTGAGGCGCTCAACAATGCCGGGGCGCTGGATGCGCGGCTGATCGTCATCCTCAACGACAACGACATGTCGATCGCGCCGCCGACCGGGGCGATGAGCGCCTACCTGGCGCGGATGGCGTCGGGCCGGACCTATATGGGCATCCGCGAGGCGGGCAAGAAACTGACGGCCTATCTGGGAAAAAACATCGACCGGGCGATCACCCGCGCCGTCGAGCATGCGCGCGGCTATGTCACCGGCGGCACCATGTTCGAGGAACTCGGCTTCTATCACATCGGGCCGATAGACGGGCACAATCTCGACCATTTGCTGCCGGTGTTGCGCAATGTGCGCGACAATGCCGACGGACCGGTGCTCATTCACGTGGTCACGCAAAAGGGCAAGGGCTACGCGCCCGCCGAAGCTGCCGCCGACAAGTATCACGGCGTCAACAAGTTCGACGTCGTCACCGGCACCCAGGCCAAGGCGAAACCGAACGCGCCGAGCTACACGGCCGTCTTTGGCGAGACGCTGGCGCAGGAAGCAAGCTTCGACGACAAGATCGTGGCCATCACCGCGGCGATGCCAGGCGGCACCGGCGTCGACAAGTTCGCCAAGGTTCACCCGACGCGCACCTTCGATGTCGGCATTGCCGAACAGCATGCAGTGACCTTTGCCGCCGGGATGGCGAGCGAGGGCATGAAGCCGTTCTGCGCGATCTATTCCACCTTCCTGCAGCGCGGCTACGACCAGGTGGTCCACGACGTGGCGATCCAGAAACTGCCGGTCAGGTTCCCGATCGACCGCGCCGGTTTCGTCGGCGCCGACGGCGCCACCCATGCCGGCACCTTCGACACCACCTATCTTGCCTGCCTGCCGGGCTTCGTGGTGATGGCGGCTTCCGACGAGGCCGAACTCAAGCACATGGTGCGCACCGCGGCGGCCTATGACGAGGGTCCGATCTCGTTCCGTTATCCGCGCGGCGAAGGCGTTGGCGTCGAAATGCCGGAGCGCGGCCAGATCCTGGAGATCGGCAAGGGCCGGGTGATGCGCGAAGGCTCCAAGGTGGCGCTGCTGTCGTTCGGCACGCGGCTGGCCGAATGCCTGGTCGCGGCGGAGGATCTTAACGCCGCCGGTCTTTCGACCACCGTTGCCGACGCGCGCTTCGCCAAGCCGCTCGACCATGACCTGATCCGCCAGCTGGCGCGGCATCACGAGGTGCTGGTGACCATTGAGGAAGGCTCCGTCGGCGGCTTCGGCAGCCACGTGCTGCAGTTCCTCTCCACCGAGGGGCTGCTCGACGGCGGCCTCAGGGTGCGTTCGCTGGTGATGCCGGACATCTTCATGGACCATGCCTCGCCGGACGCGATGTATGCCCGCGCCGGGCTCGACCGGAAGGGCATCGTCGACACGGTGTTTCGTGCGCTCAACGCCGAGAACCGCGCCGGCGCCCAGGTTACCGTTCTGAAACCATAGATGTTTGCCCGATCCTAACCACGTCCCTTGGGCGTTCTGAAACATCCCGCTGCTAATCTGTTTGAAACAGCACGGGACTTCGGGACGTTTTGGCAATGACGATGAAACAGGCGGGAAAATGCCATGCGCGCGGGTTCGCGGCGGCCTTGCTTGCCGTTCTCGGACTGGCCTTGCCGGCGACTGCAGACACCAAACCCACCTATGACAAACGCATCGAGGAAGCCGCGATCCGCATGCTTGTCCCGAAGCTCGGCGAGATGCGCGGATCGCTGGGCGTCGGGGGCGACGACTTCCTGGCACTGATGATCAACGAACAGGTGACCGGCAGGCAGCCGGCGCCCGTCCGGCCGGGAGCCACGCAACCACCGGCAAAACGGATACAGATGTTCGAAGACACGCCGCTCCGGGTTGCCAATGACATGCCGAAGCCCGAAGCGCGGCCCGAGCAGCGGCCGGTCGCAGACAACAGGGCGGAGACACCTGCGGCCACACCAAGCGGGCGGCACAGCAAAGGCAGCTTCCTGTTCTTCTGAACCGCACCCGTCAGGGTTCCACGCCGCACAAAGCGCTTGCCCTCGCCGCCCTTCCGGGCCAAGACGGCTTTCATGGCAGACCCATCTCCCACAACCCCGCCCGAAAGGGACCGGCTTGACCAGATCCTGGTCCGGCGCGGGCTCTACGACAGCCGGTCGCGGGCGCGCGACGCGATTGCGCGCGGCGCGGTGCTGGTCGCCGGCAAACCGGTCACAAAGCCCGGCGCGCTGGTGAGCGAGACGGCACATATCACGCTCGCCGATCCGGCGCGGGCCTATGTCTCGCGGGCGGCGCTGAAGCTGATCGCCGGGCTCGATCATTTCGGCTTCGATCCTTCGGGCCGGGTGGCGCTGGATGTCGGTGCCTCGACCGGCGGGTTCACGCAGGTGCTGATCGAGCGCGGTGCCGAGCATGTGCTGGCGGTCGATGTGGGCCATGACCAGCTGCATGCGCGTCTTGCGGACGACGCGCGCGTGAGCAATCTCGAGGGCCTCAATGCCCGCGATCTTGCCCATGTGCATCTGGGCAGCCACGCGATCGGCGCGGTGGTGTCGGATGTGAGTTTCATCTCGCTGAAGCTGGCGCTGCCGCCCGCACTGGCGCTCGCGGAACCCGGAGCCTTCGCGGTGCTGCTGGTCAAGCCGCAGTTCGAGGCCGGACGCGCGGCCATCGGCAAGGGCGGGCTGCTCAAGGACCCGTCGCAGGGGCCGGTCATCGCCGAGGATCTTGCCCGCTGGCTCGACGGGCAGCCCGGCTGGAGCGCCACCGGCCCCATCGCCTCGCCGATCGAAGGCAGCGACGGCAACCACGAATTTCTCATCGGAGGCGTCAAGACATGAGCGCTCAGAAACTCGACATCACAAGGCTTGGCGGACAGGGCGACGGCATTGCCGAAACGCCCGCGGGCCAGATCTTCGTGCCCTTCACCGTGCCGGGCGACGTCATCAATGCCGGGGTGGAGAAAAGCCGCGCGTCGCTGATCGCGGTGCTCACCCCCTCGCCCGACCGGGTGACGCCGCCGTGCGCGCATTTCGGACCCGACGAGGAGAACGCCGGTTGCGGCGGCTGCGCGCTGCAGCATGTGGCGGACGAGGTCTACCGTGAGTGGAAGCGCGGACTGGTGGTGGCGGCGCTGGAAAGCCGCAACATTTCAGCCGAGGTGGCGCCGCTGGTCGCCTGCCAGCCCAAGGCGCGGCGGCGGGTGGTGTTTGCCGCGCGGCGCACCGACAAGGGCGCCATCCTTGGCTTCAACCGGGCGCAGAGCCATCACATCGTCGCGGTCGAGAGCTGCGTGGTCGCCACCGACAGGATCAACCAGGCGCTGCCGGCGCTCAGGCGCCTCGCCACCGCGGTGGCGGTCGGCAAGGAGGCGTTCCGCCTCTCCGTGCTCGACGCCGCCCCCGGCCTCGATCTTGCCACTGACGCGCCGTTCAAGCTCTCCGAGCCCGACCGACTGAGGATCATCCAGGCGGTGCGGGCCGAACCCGGCATTGCGCGGCTCACCTTCAACGGCGAGATCCTGATCGAGAAGCAGCCGCCGGAGCTCGAATTCGGCCGCGTGATCGTCAACCCGCCGCCCGGCGGCTTCGTGCAGGCGAGCAAGGCCGCCGAAGACGTGATGGGCAACCTGGTGACCGGGCACCTGAAAAAATCCAAGCGCGTGGCTGACCTGTTCTCCGGCTCCGGCACCTTTGCGCTGAGGCTGGCCGAGACCAGCCACGTGCACGCGGTGGAAGCAGACGGGCCGTCGCACGCCGCACTCGACAAGGCGGCGCGGCGGACGCAGGGGCTCAAGCCGGTGACGGTGGAAAAACGCGACCTTTTCCGTCGGCCGCTGATGCAATCCGAACTGAAAAGCTACCAGGGACTGGTGTTCGACCCGCCGCGCGCCGGAGCCGAGGTGCAGGTGGCCGACATCGCCCGCTCGACCATCTCCCGGATCGCCGCCGTCTCCTGCAACCCGACCACGCTGGCGCGCGACCTCGAGATCCTGATCAAGGGGGGCTACAGGGTGAAATCCGTGACGCCGATCGACCAGTTCCTGTGGTCGTCCCACGTGGAAGTGGTGGCGCTGCTGGAGCGACCGAAGAGGTAGGGGGATCTCGCCGCGCTGGCCGGGTCCGTCGACGGTCACCTCACACCCCGTCACCCCGGACTTGATCCGGGGTCCAGCCACCGCGCGTCGGCGCGGTGAGAGACTCTTGAGACCAATGCAGGAATGAGTCTTCCGGCGAGCAGACGCTCGCCTGCTGGATCCCGGCTCGAGGCCGGGATGACGGAAGAGACCGGGACGACCTTTTGCCAGGCGGACATACGAAAAAAAGGCGGCGCACCGGGTGCGCCGCCTTTCTATGGTCGTCAGGCGTGAGCCTTATTCGCCGGCTTTGAGCACTTCGTAGTGCAGACCCTTGGCGGTGCGGTCGGGGAAGCCGGCCCAGTGGGTGTGTTCGGGCTTTTCGGTGCCGTCCTTTTCCTTGGCCCAGACGCTGTCGTTGGAGTTGGGGACCAGCTCGAGATACCTAGCCATCGTCGCGTCGCCCTTGAGGTGCAGGCCGAGCCAAGCGGTGACGAAATGCTGCGAGATGTTGTTCATCCGCACCGAATCCCAGACCGCGTCGGAGTAGTGATCGGAAACGTTGAAGCCGAGATCCTCGTCGAACCTGTTGGCCTCAGTGGGTGCGGGCATCGGGGCGCCGGCATTGTGATTGGCGTTGTCAAAGGTCAGCAGCGCACGGTCGACGCTCGTTGCGCCCTGCCAGATGGCGCGGGTGCCCTTCTCGTAGCCCGAGACGTCATCGACGGAGCCGGCGATGAACAGCGAAGGCTTGGAAATACCCTTCAGCGTTTCCTCGTCCCAGAAGTTGAGCACCTTGCCCCAGGGGCCGAAGGCGACGATGGTCTTGACGCGGCTGTCGGGCAGCGCGTTGTGGGTGTCGCTGCCGCTCAGGTGGACGCCGAGCGTGCCGTGCGGGCCGCCCCAGGCATAATCGACGGCAGTCTGGGTGACGCCGCCGCCGGCGCTGATGACCGCGCCGTAGCCGCCCATCGAGTAGCCGACGATGGCGGCGTTGTCGGTGTTGGCAAGACCCTTGAGGAAATTGCCATCCTCGGCGGAGAGACGCGCCAGCTCGCCGAGCACGAATTTCTGGTCGATCGAGCGGTTGACCAGGGTCGATCCGAAGGCCGCCTTGGTGCGGTAGGTCGAATCGGTGTGGTCGATGGAGGCCACGACATAGCCCTTGGAGGCGAGGTTTTCGGCCAGGTGCGACAGCAGGAAACGGTTGCCGGGATAGCCGTGCGAGATGATCACCAGCGGAAAGGCTGCCTCGGCGGCGGCGGGAGCGGCATCGCGCATTGCCTGACCGACCAGCGTCACCTCGGTCTTGCCGTCGCGCAGATAGGCTTTCAGCTCGTGCGAACCTTCCGCGGCGCCGTCTGCCGGATACCAGACCTCGACGGTCAGCGGCCGGTCGTAGCGCGGCCACTCGGCCGGCTTTTCCGCCGCCGGATCGATGGCCAGGATGTCGATCTGGCCGGGATTGACCATCTCCAGCGTGCGCACGCCGACCTTGTAGTCGCCGTAGGCCGACAGTTCGGGCGCATCGGGGCGCTGGGTGTCGATGCGGTTGGTGGCGGGCGCAGGCGCGCCCTCGTGGCTGGCTGCGAGAGCGTTGCCTGAAAAAGCTGCAATGGTCATGGCTGAAGCTGCAATGAGGAGAGAAAATCTGAGCATGGTATACCTTTCGCGGTTTGGTCGCGTTCTGAAAGCGGAACTGCCGGAGACACCGGTTAGCAGGCTCACGTAACGGTCATGCGACGCTAACTTAGTCCGCCGCACGACGCCAGATCGCGCGCCGGCAAAGGCGGATCACTTCTTTCGTGCCATGAAGGCCTGGAAAGCGGCCAAGGCCTCGGCGCTCTTGAGCTGGTTGGAGAAATGCTCGGCCTCCTCGCGCATCCGGGCGATCACCGGGGCCGGGTCCTGCCTGACGAGGCGGCGGGAAATGGCGAGCGCCTGCGGCGGCTTCTGCGCCAGATGTTCGGCGGCGGCAAACACCGCGGGCTCCAGCTCCTCAGTGCCGACGGTCTTGTAGATCAGGCCGGCGCGTTCGGCCTCCTCGCCGGAAAACGGGATCCCGGCGGCGAGAAGCGCGAAGGCCTTCTGGTGCCCCATCGTGGCGGGCGCGAGCAGGCTGGAGGCGGCTTCGGGCACCAGCGCCAGGTCCGTGAACGGGGTGTGGAAGCGCGAGCCGGGCGTGGCAAAGGTCAGGTCGCAATGCATGTGGATGGTGGTGCCGATGCCGATCGCAAGGCCATCGACGCCGGAGACGACCGGCTTGACGGTGCTCGCGAGGCTGCCCAAGAAATCGAACACCTCGGTGCCGCCGGCACCGCCCATGGCAACAGCCATGAAGTCCTGCATGTCATTGCCGGAGGTGAAGACGCCGGGGGTGCCGAGCATCACGTGCACCCGGACGGCGTCATCGCGCTCGCCCTCGATCAGGGCTCTCGCCATGGCCGAATACATGGCGCGGGTGATGGCGTTCTTCTTCTCAGGCCGGTTGAAGCGGATGAGATTGATGGCCCCGGTCTCGCCGGCGCGCTCGGTGATGATGTGATCGGTCATGGATGTCCCTCTGGAATTGGTGGCGCGGGCCTTCGCAGGCCCGCGAATTCGAGATCAGGCCAGTGCAGCGGTGGCGTCCGACAGGCTCGCGGCCCCGGCGGTGGCACTTGCGGCAAGGCCGCCGGTTTCGGGCGCCAGGTTGGCAGCGGCAAAACGGGCGAGCGCCGCCCTGCCCGCCGCTTCCGGCGCACCGGTATCGGCAAGCGCACCGCGCACCAGCATCGCCGTCGTCGCAGTCAGGCCGAAGAGCCTGAGATAGGGCGTCGCCCCGGTCAGGGCATCGGTCTGGCGGCCTTCCGACAGCGCCGACTGCATCCAGGCGGTCACCGATTCGAGATCGGCGATGGCGCGGTCGAGCTTCTCGGCCACGCCTTCGAGCGCCGGCGCATTGGAGGCGCGCGCGGCGTCCGCATCGGCCTTGAAATCGGCGATGAAGGCCGCAACCGTGGCGCCGCCCGACAGCGGCAGCTTGCGCATCACCAGGTCGATCGCCTGGATGCCGTTGGTACCTTCGTAGATGGGGGCAATGCGCGCATCGCGCAGCAGCCTTGCCGCGCCGGTCTCCTCGATGAAGCCCATGCCGCCGTGCACCTGGACGCCAAGCGAGGCGACCTCAAGCCCGATATCGGTGGCAAATGCCTTGGCGATCGGGGTGATCAGGCCGGCGCGCTCGGACCAGGCTCTTGCCTCCTCACCCTCGCTGACGCGGGCCATGTCGAGTGCCTCGGCACAGGAATAGCAGATGGCGCGCGCACCTTGCGTCAGCGCCTTCATGGTCATCAGCATGCGGGCGACATCGGGGTGTTCGATGATCGGGCTCATGCCCTCGCCCTTGAACCCCGGGGCGCGGCCCTGGGTGCGGTCCTTGGCGTAGGCAAGCGCCTTCTGATAGGCGGTCTCGGCGATTGCCACACCCTGCATGCCGACGGCAAGCCGGGCGTTGTTCATCATCGTGAACATGCAGGCCAGCCCCTTGTTCTCCTCGCCGATCAACCAGCCGATGGCGCCGGGCCGGTCGCCGAACTTGCCGTCGCCATAGATCATGGTGCAGGTCGGCGAAGCGTGAATGCCGAGCTTGTGCTCGAGGCCGGAGCAGAACACGTCATTGCGGCCGCCGAGCGATCCGTCGTCGCCGACGAAGAATTTCGGCACCAGGAACAGCGAGATGCCGCGGGTGCCCGCCGGGGCATCGGGAAGGCGCGCCAGCACCAGGTGAACGATGTTGTCGGTGAAATCGTGCTCGCCATAGGTGATGAAGATCTTCTGGCCGTAGATCCGGTAGGTGCCGTCGCCATTGGGTTCGGCGCGGGCCTTGAGCGCGTTGAGGTCGGAGCCGGCCTGCGGCTCGGTCAGGTTCATGGTGCCCATCCACTCGCCGGTGACGAGCTTTTCGAGATACTTGGCCTTGAGATCATCGGACGCGTGCTTTTCCAGCGCCTCGACCGCGCCCATGGTCAGCGTCGGGCCGATGCCGAAGGCGAGCGAGCCGGAATTCCACATCTCGAGCGCCGCCACGGAGAGCAGCATCGGCAGGCCCTGGCCGCCGAACTCCTCGGGTCCGGTCAACCCGTTCCAGCCGCCGGCGATCCAGTTGTGATAGAGGTCCTTCCAGCCCGGCGGCGTGGTGACCGCGCCGTCCTTGAGGACCGCGCCATGCTTGTCGCCGATTTCGTTGAGCGGGGCGATCTCGTCGGAGGCAAAACGCCCGGCCTCGGCCAGGATCGCATCCACGATATCCTCGCCCAGATCCCCGAAACGCTGCGCTTCCAGTGCGCTTCGGAGCCCCGCAACGGATTTGAGCGTGTGAGCAATTTCGTCTACCGGCGCACGATACATGTGATCTCCTCATTGCTGCCCGCCAGAGCATCGCGGCGGGGTCCTGCCCGCCTCCATGGCTAAGTTGTTTTTACGTAAACGTCAATTTGAGACGTGGAACTTAGCGTGCAATCGTGGAGTTTCAAACATGTGAAAA
Source organism: Hoeflea sp. (assembly GCA_020637795.1). GTDB lineage: Bacteria > Pseudomonadota > Alphaproteobacteria > Rhizobiales > Rhizobiaceae > Hoeflea. Next base: position 685,131 of record JACKJT010000001.1, read on the forward strand.
CACCCCGGCGGATCGCCCGGGTGCGAAGCCGCCCCAAACTGCTGGCAGAACCGCCAAGCAAAAGGGGCAGCAGGCCTGTCAGATCAGGCCTTGTAGATCATCCAGCCGGTTGTCGATCCGGCGTGATCCTTGCTGGAATAGAAGGTAACCCGATCGCCGCCGTCCCTGGAAGACGCGCCCATGGCCTTCTCGGCATGGGCCATGAGCTGACCGGCCCCGTCGGCAACGCTCGACATGACGATGCCGACCGACAAGGTGGCATGTCCGATGCTGCGGCCGGTCTTGGGGTGAATGAGCGGCTTGGATCCGGCGGCGACGCGAAGCCGGTCGACGGCCCGCATGATTTCTGCCTCATCGGCTGTGTTGATCAGGAAGGCAAAGCGATTGCCGTCGAGGCGGGCGACAAGATCGCCGGCCTGGGTCGCCGTCTTGAAAAGGTGCCCGACATGGCGGACGGCGAAATCCCCGGAGCCCCTGTCGTCCGCTTCACTGATGCGCTTGAAATCGTCGATCTCGGCATAGGCCAGACCGCACAGCATCGGCAGTTCCGGATTTGCGTGGATGCGTGCGGCGGCCTTGTTGAAGGAGCGGCGGTTGGCAAGGCCGGTCAGCGGATCGACGAATTTCGTCCGCTCGAAGTTCTCGATATCAGCCTTCACCCCGTCCAGCTGGGCCGCCTGCTGGGATGCCTCGGCCACCATGGCCTCGCTCCTGGACGCCTGTTTCTCGGTGGCCTCGCTGAGTTGCTGGATCGACCGGTTCAGCGTCTCCTGGTCGACTTCTCCATCCGATGCGAAGGTGCGCGAGGCTTCACTGATGATCTTGCTATAATCGGTGAGCGAGGATTTCTCCTCCTCGAGCAGCGACATGAATGTGGTCATCTGGGTGCGCATGCGGTCGTTTGTCTTGGCAACATGCGTCTCTTCGTGGTGATGCGGCAGGTATTTTCTACCCAGTTCATCCAGTGCGCGCTGTGACTTGGTTTTCCCGAGGCCGACGAATTCCTTGGTCAGTTCCGGATTGGTGCCAGAATAGGCCTCATAAACAAGCTCATAATTGCGCGGCAATCCGTCAATGCCCATCTGGTACATCGCGGTGGCGACGCGAAGACCAACAGAAGTTGCCGCTGAGGTTTGTTTGTTCATGAAGCTCACTCATCGAAAAAGATGCATATTAGCTGATCTACAGGAAAAAGCTTTGGGGCTCGCTAAGCGAATAGCTTCAATTTGATCTTTCGCGCATTCATTTGGCAAGTTCCGCTATAAGAGAGGCCGATTGCGCGCCTGCGGGGCGGCTGGTAGAGGGTGCGCTGAAAACTGGACAGGTCATGGTGCGCGTTCTCCCGATATCCGACCCCGGCACGCTTGATGCCGCAATCGACGTCTTGCGGCGCGGCGAACCCGTCGCGATTCCGACCGAAACCGTCTACGGACTGGCAGCGGATGCGACCGACCCGACCGCGATCACCGCGATCTACGAGGCAAAGGGCCGGCCGCGCTTCAACCCGCTGATTTCGCATGTTTCGGATATCGAGATGGCAAGAGCGCATGTGGTGTTTTCGCCGCTGGCAGTGCGGCTGGCCGAGGCGTTCTGGCCAGGCCCGCTGACCCTCGTCCTGCCGCTGAAGGAAAGCGGCAGGATCCATCCGCTCGCCACCGCCGGCCTTGACACCGCAGCGGTCAGGATGCCCGAGGGTTTCGCGCGCGAGCTCATCGCCGGCTTCGGCCGGCCGCTGGCGGCGCCGAGCGCCAACCGGTCGGGCCGCGTCAGCCCAACCACCGCGCAACACGTGGCCGACGACCTGGGCGACCGGATCGGGCTTATCCTCGACGGCGGACGCTGCCGGGTCGGGGTGGAATCGACCATTGTGGCGGTGGACGGAGAAAGCCTGCGCCTGCTCAGGCCCGGCGGCATTCCGGTGGAGCTGATCGAAGAAACTGCCGGCGCCACGATCGAACGGCCGGGCCCGCGGACCGAAGACGGCCCGGTGATCGCGCCGGGTATGCTGGCCTCGCATTATGCGCCCGACGCGCTGTTGCGGCTCAATGCGACGGAAGCCAGACCCGGCGAGGCAATCATCCGGTTTGGCGGGATTGAGCTGAAGGGCGAGGACCAGGCGAAGGCGGTCATGGATCTCTCGCCATCGGGTGATCTGCGCGAGGCTGCCGCGAACCTGTTCGATCTGCTCAAGCGCGCCGATGCGACCGGTGCAACCGGCATCGCCGTCGCCGCGGTTCCCGTCCACGGACTTGGCGAGGCGATCAATGACCGCCTGGCCCGCGCCGCCGCGCCCAGAAGCTAGAACCGGTCGCCGGGCGGCCGTCCGGCCAGCATCCGGATCAGCCGGTGAGCAGCGGCGTGTTGACGATTTTCTTGAACAATGTCGTCATCGCATCACTGATGCCTTCCGACGGGCTCACTTCGAAGAACAGGTCGGGCGAGGCACAGGCCTTCATCTTTTGCGGAATTTCGTTCTGGAAAGGCTTGATCCAGCCGTTGTACCAGCCATTGGTCGGCAGTGGCAGATAGGTGGTGTAAAGGATGGCGATCTTGTAGCCCTTGTCCTTCAGCGCCGTGCAAGACTTGATGTCAATCGGCTCCTGGCACCGGCCACCGGTGAGCTTTTTCGTGCAACCGGTCGGCTTGTAGCTGTCGCCAACGCCGTCGGAGACAAAGAACAGGATCTTTTCTGGCGAATCGGCAGTGAGACCCGTGCCCGGCTTTCCCATCTTGTCGCCGATCTGGCTGAACGCCCGGTCGAAATCCGTCTGCTGGTCATTGTCATAGCCCTGATAGGGGATCGACATGAGCTCGATGTCGGCCGCCTTCTTCTTGGCATTCTTCAAGTTGGTCGTCGGCTTAACCACTTCGAGCAGCTTGGTGTCCTCGGCCTTCTCGCCAAAGGTGTAGACCGCCATATGATACTGGCTGGTACTCTTGCGCGACTCCGTTGCCGTATCCATCAGTGCCGCTGTCGCCTGCGCGACAACGTTGATGCGGGTGGTCACCCCGAGCTTCTTGGCAAGATTGTAGTAGCTGTTCTTGTCTTCTTTTCCCTTGTCGACGATGTGGCACGCGAATGCGCATTTGTCTGACGTATTGTCGACCATCGTCGCCACATCCGAGGGTGTGGCGCCGACGCCCATCGACGGTGTGTTGTCGAGCAGCAGGAAGAAGTCGCGATAGATCTCCGTCTGGTATTCGACGGTCGCCTGTCCCGCGATCTGGATGAGGTTCTGTCCCAGAACCTTCGACAAAGTCGTCGGCACAGTGATCTTGTAATCCACGATGGAATAGAGCCGGCCGTTTTTCTTGACGACACTGGCGCTGATTTCATCGATCGTGAAATCCAGATGATCTTCGAGCTGCGCCTTGAAGAATTTTACCGCTTCATCCGCACCGACGGCAACTGCGCCGTCTTCGGACAATGCCATTGCCTCCTTGACCCCGACGGAGCTTTCAGCAACGGCCGCCAACGCGGCCGCATCGGCGGCGCCCTGGACCCTGCCCTTGACCGACAGAGCGTTGCTATAGTCAATCGCCAACCCCGCAGCCGCGATGACCGGCAAAAGCATCAGAGCGGCGAGAATGCCGAAATTACCGGATCTGTTCTTGAGGAAGCGTAGCATGTCGGAGCCTTTCGTTCTTTCCCGCATTTACCTCAAACACGCTAATATTCACTGAATCTGATCAATTGCATTTGAGCCTCACGGCACACAGACCAGCCCGAAACGGGCTCCGCCCTTTCCGAATCCAGGCTTTCCTGCAGCAAGCAACGTCAGCCACGGATTGCCGGCTGGCAAAATGACCGCCCCCCCTCGACTTGAGGGAAATGCAAAGATACATGCTTGAGCATGCCTGTTGCCTTGACCGCTCCCTCGCTGATCGACCGTTTCGTGGCCATTACCGGCGCACAGAACGCCCTGACCGCTGCCTCCGACATTGCTCCGCACCTGATCGAGCTGCGCGGCCTTTTCAAGGGCGAAAGCCCGCTTGTGCTGCGACCTGGGAGTACCGAAGAAGTCGCGGCCATCCTGCGGCTTGCCCACGAGACGAACACGGCCGTGGTGCCGCAAGGCGGCAACACCGGACTGGTTGGCGGGCAAACACCGATGCCAGGCAAAGGCGAGATCGTGCTGTCGCTGTCCCGCCTCAACAAGATCCGCTCGCTCGATACAGTTGGCCAGACCATGGTCGCCGAGGCCGGTGTGGTGCTTCAGCAGGCCCAGCAGTCAGCCAGCGAGGCCGGTCTTTTGTTTCCGCTGTCGCTGGGATCGGAAGGCTCCTGCCAGATCGGCGGCAATCTCTCCTCCAATGCCGGCGGCACCGCCGTGCTCGCCTATGGCAACATGCGGCAACTCTGTCTCGGCATCGAGGCCGTGCTGCCCGATGGCGAGATCTGGCACGGCTTGCGGTCGCTGAAGAAGGACAATACGGGCTACGATCTGCGCGACCTTTTCATCGGTGCGGAGGGCACGCTCGGGGTGATCACCGCGGCGGTGCTGAAACTGTTTCCCGCGCCGCGCGGGCACGAGACGATCTATGCCGGCGTCGACAATCCGGAGACCGCTTTGCAGCTGTTCCGGCTGGCGCAGGATTACTGCGGCCCGTCGCTGACCGGGTTCGAGCTGATGCCGCGGATCGGCATCGAATTCACCACGCGCCATATAGAAGGTGTCCGCGATCCGCTGAGCGAACCGCACCCGTGGTATGTGCTGATCGACATTTCCTCCGGGCAATCGCAGGATGCCGCTCGCGCCATGCTGGAGGGGCTGTTCGTCGCCGCCGATGAAAAGGGCCTGATCCGGGACGCGGCCGCTGCCGAGACAGAAGGCCAGCGCCAGGCATTCTGGAAACTCAGGGAATCGATGTCCTGGGCACAGAAGCCCGAAGGCGGTTCGATCAAGCATGACGTGTCGGTGCCGGTGGCGCGGGTTCCCGAATTTCTCGGGCTCGCCGACAAGGCGGTGCTGAAGGCGATGCCGGATGCGCGGATCGTTGCTTTCGGTCACATGGGCGACGGCAATATCCACTACAACATCTCGCAACCGCCGGGAGCGGACCGTGAGGCGTTTCTTGCGCGCTGGAAAGAAATGAACGAGATCGTCCATTCGATTGTCCTGAAATTGAACGGATCGATCTCCGCCGAGCACGGCATCGGACAACTCAAGCGGGACGAGCTGGCCGCCATCCGCTCACCGGTCGAGATGGCGCTGATGCACCGGATCAAGCAGGCGTTCGATCCCAGGGGCATCATGAATCCGGGCAAGGTGCTTGCTTCCCGGTAACCTTTCCAAAACGGAAATGGGACGGTGGTCTTTCGCTAACCATCTCCAGAACATAGGTTTTCTTAACCCAAAACTTTAAGCCGACTGGAACGGCCTGTGGGTCATTTTGCTTCGTGTGAGAGGGCGAAAAGCCCCGGATGAGAAGACCGGATAACCGGCTCTCAAGAGTTACAGAGGCGACTGAAATGACCAATACCGTATTGAAGCCCGTATGGGCCGGGTTCGAACTGCGGCTCAATCCAGGCGATTTCCCGCAACGCGTGTCCTATGCCTCACGCGACGAACCGGATGAAGTCTCGGTCACGCTCGACAGCCGCGGCGCTGTCGTCAAGAAACGGCTGTCGAGATCCGGCCTGCCGCTGTCCATCGCACTGCCGGCACGCGCCTTCAAGGGTGTTGCAGCGCGGGCGATCGACCATGGCAACGGCACGGTGACGGTGACGCTGGAACTGCATCATACGGACACACAATTGTGCGTGCCGCTGCTGGTTGCCCACAATCTCGATGACATCGCCGCCGACTGGCGCGCCTGGTCGGAACTCTACGGACTGCCGATGCTGATGGTGGAAGCCGACGGCGTCGCCCGCCCGCTTGACGACGGATCGGCACACCAGGCCGCAACAACTCCGACACGCCGCCGCCGGCACAGCCAGATTGCGGACCGGCGCCCGCACTTCCTGGTGCGCCGCTCGACCGGCAAGCTTGGAATTCGCATGAAGATCGAAGGCCGCGAGATCATCGCGCGCCGATAAAGCTACCTCCATCAGCGCCCCACAATGCTGATACCAGAGCCCGGTCGCCTGCCCCACACGGGCGGCCGGGTTTTACTCATGCCAGAAGCGTTATGCCAACAGCGCTGCGACAAGGCCGAGGAAAACGATCAGGCCGACCCGGCTGTTGGCCTTGAACAGCTTCAGGCACTGATCGGCATCGTCGATGTCGATCACCCGGATCTGCCAGCCGAGCATCACGACGGCCAGGGCGAGCCCGGCATAGGCTGGCCAGGCCACGCCGCTCAGCCAGAATGCCGCAAGCGCCATGGCAGCAAAAAGCCCATAGAAGAAGACAAGCCAGATCTTGGTGTTCTCCGCGAACAGCCGCGCGGTGGAGCGCACGCCGACAAGCGCATCGTCTTCCTTGTCCTGGTGCGCGTAGATGGTGTCGTAGCCGATGGTCCAGGCGATCGCGCCGGCATAGAGCAAAAGCGGCGGCAGCGCCAGTTCAGCAAACACCGCAGCCCACCCCATCAACGCGCCCCAGGAGAATGCCAGTCCGAGGAAGAATTGCGGCCAGTCGGTAAACCGCTTGGCGAAAGGATAGATGGCCACCACGCCGAGCGAGGCGATGCCGAGCAGGATCGAGAACTCGTTGAACTGGACCAGCACCAGGAGGCCGATCAGCGCCTGGACGACGAGAAAGGCCGTGGCGGCGAAGCGCGAGATCCGGCCCGACGGCAGCGGCCGGGAGCGGGTGCGGGCAACCTTGGCGTCGATCTTGTGGTCGACCAGATCGTTCCAGTTGCAACCGGCGCCGCGCATGGCGATGGCGCCTGCCATGAACAGGAAAAGTTGCCAGAAGAAAAGGGACGGAGACCAGACCGTGTCGACGTTGGCGGCGGAGTTGGCGACATTGGCCGCAAGGGCCGAGGACCAGAAGCACGGCCACATCAACAGCTGCCAACCGATCGGCCGGTCCCAGCGCGCGAGCTGGGCATGCGGCCAGAGGGCGCGCGGCAGCACGCGATAGACCCAGTTGCCCGAAGGGGCATCGGCAACGCGGGCGTTCTTCTCGGATGTCGCGTGTGGTCGGTTGGACATGCTCCGACTGTTGCCACCGCGGCGATGACAGGTCAAGACGGCTGGTGGCGCGGTCTGCTAATTGAGGGTTACGCCCGGGCGGCTCTCGCCGGCTGTTCGAGATCGGCGACGAAATCCCGGCTGAAGGCCAGCACGGTTTCCAGGAACAAGCCGCCATCGTCGCCCTTGATCCGGTCGGTGAGCGCGGCGCGGGATATCTCGAACAGTTTCCTGTCGGCCGCCATCCCGGCATCGAGCTGCCTGAAGCCCATGCTCCACTGGGTGAACAGCCGCGTGTCGGCAGCCTGTTCAAGCACCACCATCACGTTGCGGTGCCTGTCATCCGCCTGGATCCGCCCGAAGACGCCACGGACGGTTTTTGCCTCACCTTCGAGGATCTGAATGAAGACCCCATCGGCCCACAACAGCATGCCGGTCACGCCGTCACGCAGATTGTTGCGCCTGGAGACGGCGAGGATTTCCTGGATCGCATCATCGGACAATTGCCGGGACGCGCCGCTGACATACAGCATCCGCAACATGATTCTCGCTCCCTCGGCGGTTGGTGGCGTCAAACAACGCCAAGACCCTTTGTCTCCCGATATTAGGGGAGAAAACCTTGCGGAACCCTGAATCAGCAGCCCCCGCATTGTCACCGGATCGCGTTTTGGAAGCGGCAGCCGTCAAGTTCGCTTGACCGTGAGCCCGTGATTTCTTAACCCAAGGCGAACTCGAACCAGGCTGCGCCAGCCAAGGGCCGGCTGATGGAGATTGACGATGATGAACGTGCTTTTGATCGGTTCGGGCGGACGCGAACATGCGCTCGCCTGGAAGATCGCCCAATCTCCGATGCTTGAGGCGCTTTATGCCGCACCCGGCAATCCGGGCATTGCCGAGCATGCGACGCTGAGCGATCTCGATGTTGCCGATCACGATGCCGTCGTCAGCTTCTGCCGGGAGAAGCAAATCGGCCTGGTCGTCGTCGGGCCGGAAGCGCCGCTGGTGGCGGGGCTGGCCGACGCGCTGAAGCTGGCGGGCATTTCCGTGTTCGGTCCGTCGGCGCAAGCCGCGCAGCTTGAAGGCTCGAAGGGCTTCACCAAGGATCTGTGCGCACGGGAAAACATTCCCACCGGGGCCTACCAGCGCTTCAACAACGCGCCCAAGGCCAAGGCCTATGCGCGGGCGAAAGGAGCCCCGATCGTCATCAAGGCCGACGGGCTGGCGGCCGGCAAGGGTGTGACCGTGGCGATGACCATGGACGAGGCCTTGGCGGCAATCGACGATTGTTTCGAGGGCGCCTTCGGCGAGGCCGGCGCCGAGGTGGTGATCGAGGAATTCCTGCATGGCGAGGAGGCGAGCTTCTTCTGCCTGTGCGACGGCAAGACGGCGCTCCCCTTCGGCACGGCGCAGGACCACAAGCGGGTCGGCGACGGCGACACCGGCCCCAACACCGGCGGCATGGGCGCCTATTCCCCCGCCCCGGTGATGACACCGGAGCTGATCGAGCAGACCATGCGCGAGATCATCGAGCCGACCATGCGCGGCATGGCGGCCATCGGCGCGCCGTTTACCGGGGTGCTCTATGCCGGGCTGATGATCGACGAGAGCGGACCGAAGCTGATCGAGTACAATGTGCGTTTCGGCGATCCGGAATGTCAGGTGCTGATGATGCGGCTCAAGGACGATATCCTGGTGCTCTTGAAGGCGGCGGCGGAAGGCGAGCTGGCGCATGTCTCGGCGCGCTGGAAGGATGATGCGGCGCTGACCGTGGTGATGGCTGCAGAAGGCTACCCCGGCACGCCGAAGAAGGGCACCGCCATCTCCGGGCTGGCGGCAGCGGAAGCGGGCGGCGCCAAGGTGTTTCACGCCGGCACGAAGCTTAAGGGCGACCAGCTGGTGGCCAATGGCGGCCGGGTGCTCAATGTCACGGCCCAGGGTGTGGACGTGACGGCGGCGCAGGCCAAGGCCTATGAAGCGGTCGACGCCATCGACTGGCCGGGCGGATTCTGCCGCCGCGACATCGGCTGGCGGGCGATCGAACGCGAGGCAAGAATTTAACCTGACGTTAACCGCTTCCAAAAACCGGATCGTAACGGCCCCTTGCTAGAGTGCACTCACCAGAACCGGACTATCCGGCGATAAGGGAGTAGACACGATGCAAAGATTGATCATTGCCGCTGCGGTGTGCATGGGCGCCGGCACGGCCAGCGCATCCTCGATCGAGCCCTACACCCCCACCGCGAACACCAAGTCGAGCATCGTCGAGATCGGCTGCCCGGCCTGCGCCCGCGAGGCCGCGGCAAAGTCCGCCGAAGAGGCTCAGGTCAAGCTGGCGCCCGGCGAACAGATCGTCGAGGTGCACGAAGTCGACGGCAAGATGATGATCTACCGGACCGAGAACCTGCTTGGCGGCTCGCCGGTGACAATGGTGCGCAAGGCCAGCGAAGCCGACCTGATCGCGCTGGGCGTGGCCCCTCCGAAGGACAACATGGTCGCTGAAACGGACGCAGCCGGGAATGGCGCCGGCGACCAGCCGCAGACGGCGGATGCCGCGAGCGAGCCGAAACTGTTCGAACCGGTGATTGCCAACAGCGCGCCCGGCATCGATGCCGAGACGATGACATCGGCCTTGAGCGACGCGCCGCAGGCGGAGTTCGATCCGTCGAAATACGAACTCCGGCTCAACTGATATCCCCCGACAGGACGAGGCCCAACCGCCCGTCCCTGCCCCGCAAGCCTGAACCAGGCCCTCGCGACGGGCACCCAGCCGGCACCCACCTCCAGGGGTTGCCGGCTTCGGGCTATTGGCGGGCGTTATCCGGCGATCTTGGAGAAATCGGCGACCGCGCCGGTGGCGTCACGGATCATGGCGAGCAACGCCAGGCGATTGGCTCGCACATTTTCAACTTCCGCGTTTACCAGCACTGCTTCAAAAAATGAATCAACCGGTTCACGCAACGTCGCAAGTGCGCTCATGGCCGCAGAATAATCTTCGTTTTCAATGGCCTGGGTCGCCGCGCTGACAGATTGAGTCACCGCCTTGAAGAGGTTTTTCTCCTCGTCGAGCTCGAACAGCGAAGGCTCGACACTACCCGCAATTGCGGTACCCTTCTTCTCCTCGGCAGCCAGAATGTTGGCGGCGCGCTTGGTGCCGGCGAGCAGGTTGCTGCCGTCCTCGGTGTCGAGGAAGGCGCCGAGTGCCTCGACGCGGCGGGTGATGTCCAAAAGGTCGTCGGAGGATGGCGTGATCACCGCATCGATCAGATCATGGCGCGCGCCCTGGTCTCGCAGATAGACTTTCAGGCGGTCGTGGAAAAAGGAGAGGAGGTCCTCGTTCAGATCGCTCAGAGAAAGGCCTGCCTTGTCCTGGGACGCGAGCGCCTTGACCGCTGCTGAATACTGATCGAGCAATCCGATCCGCACCCCATTCTCCACCAGTATCCGGATCACGCCGAGCGCGGCGCGGCGGAGCGCATAGGGATCCTTCGAGCCGGTGGGCTTTTCGTCGATGGCCCAGAAGCCGACCAGCGTGTCGAGCTTGTCGGCAAGTGCCACGGCGATCGAGACCGGATCGGTCGGCACCTGATCGGACGGGCCTTGTGGCTTGTAGTGTTCTTCGGCGGCCAGCGCGACGCTCGCGTTCTCGCCCTGCAGACCTGAATAGATACGGCCCATGACGCCCTGCAGTTCGGGGAACTCGCCGACCACTTCGGTGGTGAGATCCGCCTTGGCCAGCATGGCGGCGCGGGTGGCGAGCGCGGGATCGGCGCCGACCACGGGAGCAAGTTCAGCAGCCAGCTTGGCGATGCGGCTTACCCGCTCGCCCTGCGTGCCGAGCTTGGCGTGGAAGGTGACGTTGAGCTGGTCCAACCGCGCCATGCGCTGGTCGAGCGGCTTGCTCATATCAAGGCCGAGCTTTTCGGCCGACGCCGTGAGCTTGTCGCGGTCCGGGAGATCTGCCTGGTCGGTGGTCCAGAAATAGAGCGCGTCGGAGAGACGGGCGCGCACCACCTTGCCATTGCCGTAGGCGATCTCGGCGCCGCCGTCGCTGGCCTCGATGTTGGAGACCAGGATGAACCTGTTCGACAGGCCGCCGCCGGGCTTTCTGAGCACGAAGCATTTCTGGTTGGTCTTGATGGTCAGGCGGATGATGTCGTCTGGGATCTGGAGGAAATCCTCCTCGAACTCGCCCATCAGCACGACCGGCCATTCGACCAGGCCGGAAACCTCGTCGAGCAGCCCTTCGTCCTCAACCAATTCGAGGCCGGAAGCAAAGGCAAGATTGCGGGCGTCGGCGAGAATGATCTCCTTGCGCCGCTCGGCATCGAGCACGACCTTGGCACGCTCGAGCTTTTCCGAATAGTCATCGAACCGGCGCACGGTGAACGGGTCTGGTGCGTGGAAGCGGTGGCCCGACGTCACGTTGCCGGCAACCCGCCCGTCGATCTCGAAGGCGATGACGGTCGGCTCCTCGGTCTCTGGACCGAAGGTGCAGATGATCGACTGCAGCGGCCGCACCCACCTGAGCGAGCCGGGTTTCGCCGAAGCAGGGCCCCAGCGCATGGATTTGGGCCAGGAGAAGCCGCGGATGATGCCGGGCATCACATCGGCGATGATTTCTTCCGCATCACGTCCCGGCTTCGAAATATGGGCGACGTAGAAATCACCCTTCTTCGGATCGGTGTGCACATGGGCCTGCGAGACATCGCTCAGCCCGGCCTTGCGCAGGAAGCCGGCAAGCGCCTGCTCGGGCGCCTTGGTCGAGGGACCCTTGATCTCCTCGTGCACGTCCTTCGAGCGCGGCGTCAGGCCTCGGATGTCGAGCGTCAGCCGGCGTGGCGTCCAGTATTCGCGCGCCGCCTCGTAGGTCAGACCCGCATCGACCAGCGCATCGGTGACGGATTTGCGCAGATCGCCCGCAGCCTTGCGCTGCATGCGAGCAGGAATCTCTTCGGAGCGAAGTTCAATCAGAAGGTCGGGCATCAGTTCAACTCCACGCTCAGCGATACGCGCATGCCATTATCCGATTTGCCCGTCCTCACGGCTGCGCCGCTGCGGGCGTGCGGGCGTGTGGGTATCTCTTCGGAGCGAAGTTCAATCAGAAGGTCGGGCATCAGGTCTCACGCGGTCAAAGGTTTGCTGAGCGCGGCTTAGCAAGGGCTGCGCCAAAAGTCACCTTCCCTCACCGCAAAAACGAGCATGCAGAACAACCGCAACGCTTGATGCCAGGACGACTATCAGGCGCCGGCGGAAACGGCCTTGTGCGAGCCATCGCAAAAGGGCTCTCCGTTGGTCTGCTTGCAGGCGCAGAAAAACTTGGCCGCGGTCTTGTCCGCCGTCCATTTGACCGGTGTGAATTCCGAGCCCTTGTGGCTGCCATCGCAGAAGGGTTGGTTTTTGGATTGCCCGCAGGCACACCAGAAGTAGCTCTTGCCCTCTTCGACTTCGACGCGAATGGGGGCCGTTCCGGCGACGTGGCCTTTTGTCATGGCAATTCCTGCTCCAGCTTATCCAATCCGTGTTCAACTAGCCTCAGCGCAAGCAAATTCAAGCATTCCCTAATCAATTCGCATTGTTGCCGCGCGGGCGCAAAACCGACTGGCGTCTACCAGCCGCCGCCGCCGCCACCGCCGCCGCCGCCGCCCGACGAGCCGCCGCCGGATGAGCCCGACGAGCTCTTGGGTTGCGGCATCGAGGCCGCCATCGCCGCCGAGACGGCGGCGACCGAGGAGGCCGCGGCAGCGCCGATGTTGCCCGGCGACCAGGAACTGCCGTGATACCATTGCGGCTGATACTCGCGCTGGCGCTCCGGCGCGATGCGGGCGAGCTGCGCGGCCCAGGCTTCCGACCAGGGTTTTTCCACACCAAGCCCCGCAGCATAGGGCAGGAAGCGCTCGAACAGCTCTTCCGACATCTCCGGCGCATCGCGCATGTTGAGCCGATTGGTTTCGGCGGTCTCGAGGTAGAGCTTGAAGCCCTTGATATCGGTAAGCACCTTGGCGCCAGTCTCTGTCGGCGCACCAAGCAGCCAGGTCATCATGATGATGGTGACGCAGCCGACGATCACCAGCAGGCCTGCCAGGCGGTAGATAGGCAGATCACCGGGAACGAAGACAACCAGGACGCCGATCAGGAAAACAGCTGCCCCCAGGACAAAGAGGATACCGCCCATTATCCGGTTGCCGACGCCGCCCTCATTAAACAGGCTTCGTCCGGCAACCCACATGCCGCCGCCAAACAGCGAGGTCATCAGCACCGGGATCAGATAGAGAATGCCGTCTTCCGGCGGGTCCTGCAGCACGAGGCCGATGATGAAGGTGGCAATGGCGAGGATGACGCCGGGGATGAACCAGCCGATATTTGCGTTGTAGTACCGGCCTGAATACTCCCTGGAAATGGCCATCCGCAGCTTCGTCAACGCGCTTTTCAGCGCCGGTCCATTGTGCTTGTCGAGAATGATTTCCTCCCGGTTTGCCAACAGGCCGGAATACAGCGCCTGCTCGCCGGGAGGCAGTGCCGGCGCATCGCGCTGCTCCGCCACGGTTCCGCGCTGGATCGTCACCGTTCCGCGCGAATCCTCGTCAATGCGCAGGAAACGTTTGACCCCCAGCGACAGCAGGGCCGCGATGAAGGGCAGATCGACCCCCTTCTTGCCGGAGCGGAAGCCGTTGAAATGGGCATAGGACAAGGCCGCCGGCGACAGGTTTTCCGGTGGATGGAACAACGGGATGACCGGCGGCGACGGCGGATCGCGGCCAACCTTGTTCCAGGCGTAGAGAAAATAGGCGGGAACGCCGAGCCAGCCGAGGATCAGCAGGAAGATGCCGGCATTGTCGGCAAGGCCCGCGAAGCCGCCCGAGTCGGGCGTTACCACGCCCTCGGTGAAACCGACCGCGATGGTCATGCCTTCCTCGGGGCCGAGCGGCCGGGTGAGCGCAAATCGGACTTTGGAGCCACCATCAAGAATCGAGCCGGTATAGTTGCCGCCTGTGGCACCAAACGGCCCGGTATAGGCGGTCACCTGATCTCTGATCGCCCGGGCGCCGCCGGGCAGGGTGACGCGGGCTTCCGCTTTCAGGATGGGAAAGCTCCAGAAATTGCCGGTGACGTTCCAGTAGAGCTCGTCATATCCGTCGAAGAAGCGCAACTGCCGGGTTGTCACGTAGCGGATCGTGTAGGTGTGCTCGCCGCGCGGGATGAACACATCGGCATCGCCGATCAGGATCCGGAAGAAACGGCCCTGCCACTCGGTATGGTAGGGCGACGGCTGGCCATTGTGCAGCACCTCGACGAGGTCGAAGCCGTTGCTCGACCACAGCCCCCAATCGTCGAGCGCGCGCAGCGGTATGTCGCGGTAGATGCCGCGACGGATGTCGTTGCCTTCGGCGTTGACGGTGATGGTCTCGGTGACTTCGATGGACGCATCGGACCGCACCTCGATGTCTGCGACGAAGGAGCGGATCTCTTCCCTCGCCTGGGAGCCGTCGGTCATCGTCAGCGAGAACAGGATTGCGGTGACGAGGGAAAGGAGCCATTTCATCGCGGGATCTCCTCAAGATAGGTGACGCCAAGGGACTTAAGCGCGTCCCAGTAACCGGGATAGGTCTTGCCGACGCATTTCGGGTCGAGAATGGTGATGCCCGAGATCTTCAGGCCGGCCAGCGCGAAACTCATGGCGATGCGGTGATCGGCAAAGGTATCGATCTCGGCCGGCAGGGTCTGGCCGGCCAGAGAAGGATCGGCGTTGACGATCAGGTCGTCGCCCTCCTCGCGGGCGAGGCCCTCGCGGATGGCGTTGAGGCCGAGCGAAAGCGCGCGCACCCGGTCGCATTCCTTGACCCGCAAATTGGCAATGCCGGTGAACCGCACGGGCGCGGTGTTGAAGGCGGCCAGCACGGCGATGGTGGGTATCGCGTCCTGCATCTGCGAGCCGTCGATGACGGCGGGCATATGGGGAAAGGCGGATATCACCTCGAAGGCCCTGGCGTCGGGCTGGGTGAAGTCGGACGCGGCCGTGCCAATGTCAACCTTGCCGCCGGTCAGAGCTTCCGCGGCCCACAGATAGGTAGCGGCCGAGGCGTCGGGCTCGATGTGGAAATCGGCGGCGCGGTAGCCGGTCGGCGCGATCCGCCAGACCGACGGCGTGACCTGCTCGACGTCGGCGCCGAACGCCCGCATGGCGGCCAGCGTCAGGTCGATGTAGCCGCGCGCACCGATGTCGTCGCCGGCGAGTTCGACGGTGAAAGGCTCGCCCGAGCAGGGCGCAGCCATCAAGAGTGCGGAAACATACTGGCTCGACAGGCCGGCATCGATGACGACGTGATGGGAGGCGAAGCCGCCTGTGCCGTCAACGGTGACCGGGGGACATCCGGTCGGGGCCGAGATATCGACGCCCAGCGATTTCAGCGCGTCCACCAGCGGGGTGATCGGGCGCTTGCGCATGTGCTCGTCGCCATCGACGACGAAGCGGCCGGTGCCGAGCGCCACCGCGGCGGTGAGAAACCGGGTTGCCGTGCCGGCATTGCCCAGGAACAGCGGCCCGGCGGGCGGCAGGAGTTTCCCGGTTCCGCTGACCACGAAGGTGGTGGCGTCCGGTTCCTCGATGTCCACGCCCATGGCGCGCAGCGCATCCGCCATGTAGCTTGTGTCATCGCTTTTCAGCGCGCCGGTCAGCCGGCTCACGCCATCGGCGAGACCGGCCAGCAGCAGCGCGCGGTTGGTGATCGACTTCGATCCGGGGGGCGCCACGGCGCCGGAAAGGGCGTGCCGCGGCGGCACGACCGTGAGTATTTCAAGTGTCATTTTCATTCTCGACAAACCGGCCTTTCACGGCGCGGTCAGAATTTCACCTTCGGAACAGCGCGGTCGGCCTCATCCTCGATCTCGAAATACTCCGCCTTGACGAAACCGAACTGCCTGGCAATCAGCATCGAGGGGAAGGTCTCGACCGAGACATTGAGATTGCGCACGGCGCCGTTGTAGTAGCGGCGCGACATCGAGATCTCGTTTTCGGTTTCCTCCAGCGCCTGCTGGAATTCCTTGAAATTCTCGTTGGCCTTGAGATCGGGGTAGCTTTCGGCGACCGCCATCAGCCGCCCCAGAGCGCCGCTGAGCGCGCCTTCGAGCGTCGCGCGCTGTTCGGGCGAACCGCTGCTGCCGGCCACGGCCTGGCTGCGAAGACGGGTGACTTCCTCAAGAAGCTCCCGTTCGTGCGACATGTAGCCCTTGACGGCTTCGAGCAGGTTGGGGATCAGGTCCGCGCGGCGCTTGAGCTGGACATCGATGCCGCTCCAGCCCTCGCCCGCCATCTGGCGGTTCTTGACCAGCGTGTTGTAAAGCGAAATCGCGTAAAGCACGATGCCGACCAGCACCGCCAAAAAAATCCAAGTCCCCATACGTCCACTCCCGGCTTATGACCAATCGAAAATCCTGTGCGCAGGCCCGACCTGACAGCGCGACGACCTTACGCACACTCATCACAAAAATCCACGCAATAGACCGTATCTATCCACCTCGTGCGGCTTGTTGCTCGCGCAGCAGGGGTTTCGGCGTCGCAACCAAAACGGCAAGACACATGCCGAAACCCGAATTCAAGCGACTTCGTCAAGCAATGGTTTACCATTCCAGTTCCATAGTGGCGCAAGCCGCCCATTCACGTTTCTCGTTCTGATTGCCCCGCGGTCTTGCCGACACAGGATTTATTGCGACATGAAGACCCTTGACGCCGCCATTTTCGATCTCGCGCCGGTTGCCATGTGGATCGAGGATTTTTCCGGAGTGAAACGCCAGTTCGACCAGTGGCGCGCCGGGGGGGTCCGGGATATCCGGGCGTTTCTGAAAGAAGACAAGACCCGCGTCGCAGCGTGTTCGCAGAAGATCAAGGTGATCAACGTCAACGCCAAGACGCTTGAGCTGTTCGAGGCCAGGGATCTCGACCACCTGGTGGACAATCTTTCCGTGGTGTTCCGCGACGACATGCTCGAAAGCCATGTCAACGAACTGGCGGCACTGTGGGACGGCAAGACCGAGTTCACCAGCAACGCGGTCAACTATTCGCTGTCCGGCCGACGGATGGATATCCAGCTCAAGGGATCGGTACTGCCAGGCCACGAGGAGACGCTCGAACAGATCCTGCTGACGACGGAAGATGTGACCGACCGGGAAGACGCACGGCGCAACGAGGCGCAAAGCCGCCGGCACGCCGAGGGGCTGTTCGAATATTCGCCAGTGTCGCTCTGGGTCGAGGATTTCAGCGAAATCAGAAACCTGATCGAAACCGTGCGGGAGCGCGGCATTGTCGACTTCCGGGTGTTCATGGACGTGCATCCGGAATTCGTGCGCCAGTGCATGAGCGAGATCCGGGTCATCGACGTTAACCAGGCGACGCTCGACCTGTTCTGCGCGTCCGACGTGCAGACGCTGCTGCATCGTCAGGTCGAGATCTTCCGCGACGAGATGGAAAAGCCGTTCCGGGAACAGCTGATGGACCTCTGGGAAGGCAGGCTGTTTCATCAGCGCGAGGTGGTCAATTACGCGCTCGATGGCTCGATCCGTCACATCCTGCTGCATTTCGCGGTGCTGCCGGGGCATGAAGACGACTGGTCGCAGGTGCAGGTGGCGCTCACCGACATCACGGCGCGCAAGAAGGCCGAATCCTATCTCGAGTATCTCGGCAAGCACGATGTGCTGACGAAGCTGCACAACCGCGCCTTCTACATGGACGAATTGAACCGGCTCGAGCGCAAGCCGCTGCGGCCGGTATCCGCCATCATCATGGACCTCAACGGGCTCAAGGAAGCCAATGACCAGCTCGGGCACGATGCCGGCGACGCCCTGCTGCGCCGCTTCGGCGAAGTCCTCAACAGCGTGGTGTCGCGCCCCAACCATGCAGCGCGCATCGGCGGCGATGAGTTCGCCATCCTGATGCCGGGCGCCGACAGGAAGGCGGCCAACGCCATGGTCGAGACCATCACCGAGCTGCTGCACATCAACAACCAGTTCTACTCGAATGCGCCGATCAGCGTTTCGATCGGCTCAGCCACCAGCATGGAGGGCGAAACCATGGAGGACATGGTCAAGCGGGCGGACAGGGCGATGTATGACGACAAGCGGGCCTACTATTCCGGCCATTCGTCGCTTGAAAGCCTCGCCAGTCGTTATCCGGCCGGGGAAAAGATCGGTTCCAGGGCCTAATACCGGTTTCGCGCGATCGGACTATCGGGTGCTGTCTGCGTCCGCCTCCGCACGGACGGCCACACGTTCGTGCCGTTCCTTGATATCTCCGATCTGGTCGAGCATGGCGCGAAGGGAGCGGAGGGCCTTCTCTTCCTTCGGGTCGAGCGGCCGTTCAGGATGGAAATGGGTGATCAGCACCGCAAGGGCATCACCGATACGTCCCAATTGCCGGCCGTAGCTGCCGACATCTTCCAAAATCTCCTGCTCCACCTCGGGAGCGCTCGACTGGCCGAGATTGATGTTGATCAGGCCCAGCTGGCTGTTGCCGAACCATCCGGACCAGGGGCTGATGAGTTGCGATACATTGCCGGAAAGAGGCAGTCTGAATGCGGTCATCTTGCTTCTCCAGTGTTATCCTCCCGGGCGGGAGGATAACAGACCGGAGAGCTCTCCGCACGTGCATCATGCCGGAAACGCAACCAAAGCAAGGACCATCCAAGCCGCCGTGCCCGGACGAGGCAACGGCGCGGACACTGGTGAAGGTTGCCTGAGCGGCTTGTGCCCCTATTCGGCGGCTTCCGCCGCCTGCCGGTAATTCGCGCCGCCGGCATCGGTGAGCAGGAAGGCTTCGCCGCACTGGCGCGACAGGTTGCGCACCCTGAGGATGTAGCCCTGGCGCTCGGTGACCGAGATGACGCCGCGGGCATCGAGCAGGTTGAAGACGTGTGACGCCTTGATGCACTGGTCGTAGGCCGGCAGCACGCAGCGGTGCAGCGAACCGGGCTCGGCCGGCGCGCCTGATTTGAGGATCGCCTCGCATTCCTTTTCGGCATCCTCGAAATGCTTGAGCAGCATCGCGGTGTCGGCGATCTCGAAATTGTAGCGCGAATATTCCTGCTCGGACTGCAGGAAGACATCGCCATAGGTGACCTTCTCGGCGCCTTCGCGCCCATTGAAGTTGAGATCATAGATGCTGTCGACGCCCTGGACATACATCGCCAGGCGCTCGACGCCGTAGGTCAGTTCGCCTGCCACCGGCGCGCATTCGATGCCGCAGACCTGCTGGAAATAGGTGAACTGGCTGACTTCCATGCCGTCGCACCAGCATTCCCAGCCAAGCCCCCAGGCGCCGAGCGTCGGGCTCTCCCAGTCGTCCTCGACGAAGCGGATGTCATGCAGCAGCGGATCGACGCCGATGGCGGCGAGCGAGCCGAGATAGAGTTCCTGCAGGTTGGACGGGTTGGGCTTCAGGATCACCTGGTACTGGTAGTAATGCTGCAGCCGGTTGGGGTTTTCGCCGTAGCGGCCATCCTTGGGGCGGCGCGAGGGCTGCACATAGGCGGCGTTCCATGGCCTGGGGCCGAGCGCGCGCAATGTGGTGGCCGGGTGAAAGGTGCCGGCGCCGACTTCCATGTCGTAGGGCTGCAGCACGACGCAACCGTAATCGGCCCAGTAACGATGCAGGGCGAGGATGAGCCCCTGGAACGAGCGGGTGGGCTGCATGTGGTCAGGAAGAGCTTCGGTCATGGCTTGGAATCCGGATGGCGCATCATGGGTTCGCGGGCCGTTCTCGGAGCGGCCCTGAATGTGCGGCGACAGGTGCCACGGCTCACCTTTACGGTCAAGTGCGGGACTTGCGACCGACGGTTCCGGTCCAGCCGGAAAGCAGCCTCATTCGTCGGGCTTGCGCAGACGGTATTCGCCGGTTTCGGGATCCTCGATCAGCGTTCCCTGCGCTCCGGTGCGCGATTCCTTTTCGGCGTCCCGGACCTTGGCGCTGACGCGTTCGGCCTCGGCCACAAAGCGCTTGTAGCCAAGCCAGGCAACGGCGCCGACTGCGACAAGCAGAAGAAGTTGCGGCATTCTAGCGGTCCTTTCCTCATCCCCGAACCGGGCGTCCCATTTCCAGGCGGGAGCATCTGACGCCCCTCACCTGCTCTCGTTCATTTTATCGCCGCCTGGCAATCGCACATCGCTTCCGGACCCTTCCGATCGGGATCAGAGGCCGTAGCGCGCCCAGAGCGCCCTCTCTTCGACCGCATTCAAGCCTGCTTCGCCAATCCCGGCAAGCACGTCGGTCGCCAGCGACGTGCTGACACCCGGCACGCGGCGTCCAAACAGGCCTCGTTGAGCGGTGATCAGGCGCATCTTCACCTTGTCACCATAGCGGGCGCGCAAGGCCGAGCGGAGGTCGCCGAGTTCATCGACAAGGCCCAGTTCCTTGCCGCGAATGCCGGTCCAGAAGCGGCCGGTGAACAGGTCCGGATCGTCCTTGAGCCGCGCGCCGCGGCTGTCCTTGACCAGATCGATGAAGACCTTGTGAATGTCGAGCTGCAGATCCTTCAGCCGCGCAATGTCGTCGGGGTTTTCCGGCTGGAACGGATCGAGCACCGACTTGTTCTCGCCGGCGGTGTAGACACGGCGCTCGACGCCGATCTTGCCGATCAGGCCGGTGAAGCCGAAGCCTGCGGAGATCACACCGATAGAGCCCACCACGGACGACGGATCGGCAATGATCTCGTCGCCGGCGCAGGCAATCATGTAACCGCCGGACGCCGCCACATCCTCGACGAAGATCAGCACCTTCTTGTTCTTCTCGGCGGCGAGATCGCGGATGCGTTTGTAGATCAGCCGGGACTGCACCGGCGATCCACCGGGTGAGTTGACCATGATCGCCACCGCCGGCGCCTTCTTGTCGGCAAATGCCCGGGCAAGCAGCGGCGCCACGGTTGCTATGTTGAGGTTCTGACGAAACTGGTTGCCACCGGCCATGATGGTGCCGTGCAGCCTGACAACGGGAATGACGGTCAGATCCTTGCGGAACCGGGCGGGGTAGAAAGAACTCAAAGAAACCATGGCGAATCATTCCTGTTGTAGGCGGCATATGAACGCGGCATCCACATGCACCAAGCCATGTATGTCTTTTCCACCCCAGTGCAATGGCGGCACAAGCGGCAGCGTTATTTTGGCAAGCGGTTTTTCGTTCGCCGCGGCCAGGCGGCGCGCCCGTTGCCGAGATCGTTCATCTCATTGGAAAACACGTGGCCCGCGCCCTGGTGAATGAGAATCCGGTCGCGCAGGCTCATGCGGGCCCGGCTGCCCTTGATCGCGGTGACCAGGATTCGGATCGCATCGTCTCCCGGGCGCGGAACGACCGGGGTGATTTCGACGCCGCCGAAGCGGTTGCCAAGCGCTGCGAGGATCCCGGACATCGATTCCGGGCGGGCAATGATCGACACCTGGCCACCCGGCTTGAGAATTGCGGCGGCGGTGCGGAGCCAGCGCTCGAACAGATCCTGGCTCTCCATGGCATGGGCCTCAGCCTTGAGCGGATCGGGCGTTTTCCGGTCCGCACCGGCATTGAAGGGCGGATTGAGGATGACGTAGTCAAAGGCCTGGTCGGCAAGACCGGCGGCAAGGCGCTGCCGGCCCTGCAGGGTGACATCGGCCTCGATGACCCTGGCGCGGGGGGCCAGATGCGCATTCCCGGCCAGGGCCAGCGAGCGGCGGGCACAGTCGGCCATGACCGGCGCCCGCTCGATCAGGACCGCGCTCAATCCGGGAAGACGGTTGATGGCAGCGAGGCCTGCGGCACCGGCGCCGGCGCCAAGGTCGGCAAGCACCCCGCTCGCGCCATCGGGAACCGTCGCGGCCAG
Organism: Hoeflea sp.; assembly: GCA_020637795.1. GTDB lineage: Bacteria > Pseudomonadota > Alphaproteobacteria > Rhizobiales > Rhizobiaceae > Hoeflea. Next base: position 707,046 of record JACKJT010000001.1, read on the forward strand.
CAGCATCGCGTCCATACCGGCCCGGTGACCGGTATCCGCAGGCTGGACCAGAAAGAACTTGCCATTGTGGAAGGCATCGACGGTGTAGCCGGATACGGCGCCGCCCGCAGCGTGCGCGTCCACCGGGCGGTCGATCGCCGGTTGCCCCGGTGCGGGCTCCGGCGGGAACTCGTCAGGCGCCCGTGTCACGGTCGTTCCAGGGCCTGAGTTCCTCTTCCAGCCCGGCATCGATGACGATGCGGCGGGCCTGGGCGGCCATCTCGGGATCAACCAGGATCCGGCGCGGGATGACACCCACAGATCCCTCGAGAATGCTCATGCCGCTGTCGGCCACCAGGCAGCCGATGCCGGCATCGCGCATCAGGCTTTCGACGAAGGATATGAGGACCGGATCGTTGGTGCGGATGAGATCGTGCATGAGGACTCCCTGTCTGTCCTTTGTTTCATCCTAATGTATCGGTTATCAAGCCTTACCCGCGTCAAATCGTGGCTTGCCGTAGCTGGGCGTGCTGAATAATGTGCCTCGCAAAGATCTAACAGGAGTCCGTACCCGTGGGCGTAGTGATAGCACTGGACGATGGAAAACACAGAGACGCATCGGTCAAGCCGCTGGTGGAGAACACCAGGGGCGACATGGAGCGCGTCAACCAGTTGATCCTGTCCAAGGCGGGCTCGGATGTCGCCATGATTCCGGAGGTGGCGAACCATCTCATTTCCTCCGGCGGCAAGCGGCTGCGGCCGATGCTGACGCTGGCATCGGCGACGATGTTTGGCTACAGCGGAGAGTTCCATGTCAAGCTCGCCACGGCAGTGGAGTTCATGCACACGGCGACGCTGCTGCACGACGACGTGGTCGACGAAAGCGATCTGAGACGCGGACGCTCGACCGCACGGATGATCTGGGGCAACCAGGCCAGCGTGCTGGTCGGGGATTTCCTGCTCGGCCAGGCCTTCAAGATGATGGTCGAAGTCGGCTCGCTGGAGGCCCTCGACGTGCTGTCGACCGCCGCTTCGGTGATTGCCGAAGGCGAAGTGCTGCAACTCTCCGTCGCCAAGAACATGGAAACGACGGAAGATGACTACCTGGCCGTGATCCGGTCGAAGACGGCGGCGCTGTTTTCCGCCGCCTGCGAAGTCGGGCCGATCGTGGCTGGCGTCAGCAAGGCCGAACGCAATGCGCTGAGATCCTACGGCATGAATCTCGGCCTGGCGTTCCAGCTGATCGACGACGTGCTCGACTATGGCGGATCGGCGCGCGACCTGGGCAAGAATGTCGGGGACGATTTCCGTGAAGGCAAGATCACCCTGCCGGTGGTGCTGGCCTACCGCCGCGGCTCCGAATCGGAGCGCGCTTTCTGGCGCGAGGCCATCGAGGGCGGCAAGAGCGACGATCAGGCGCTGGAGAAGGCGATGGGGCTGATCACCAAGTATGGCAGCCTGAAAGACACCACCGCCCGGGCCGAGCATTATGCCTCGATCGCGCGAGACGCGCTCGCTCCCCTGCCCGATTCGGCGGAGAAATCGGCGCTTCTGGAAGTCATCGCCTTCTGCGTGAACCGGGCGAGCTAGAAGCCGGGCCGGATCAGCCTTTATCTGCGGCAAGCTGAAGCCTTGCCGCCCTGCGCCAAAAAAGCCATTGTGTTGACTATATATGCTTCGGCAGCTGGCCGGCGCATGGCCAGAACGAACATGAGGCAGGACTTGATGCGGCGAAATTCGACAGCCCGGTTTGCGGCCAGCCTAGCGCTGGGCGCCTTTCTTTCCATCGGCGGGGCGATGGGTCCGGCGACAGTCCAGGCCATGGCGGCAGCAGCCCAGGAACAGGATCAGCAACCCAATTTTCTCGGCTTCGCCGGGGCCTATCTCGCCGCACGCACCGCCGATGTCGACAACGACACAAGCCGCGCGATCGAATTCTACAGCAAGGCGCTGGAGTTCGATCCCGACAATACCGAGGTCAAGCAGCGGCTGATGGTGGCGCTGTTCAGCGGCGGGCGTTTTTCCGAAGGCGTCGTGCTGGCGCGGGAATTGAAGGAAGACCCTGCGGTGGCGCAGGTCTCTCGGCTGGCGCTGATGGTCGAGGCGACCAGCAAGCGCGAGTACCGCAAGGCGGCTTCGCTGCTCAATCCGGAAGACAGCAATCCGATCGACCGGCTGCTCAACACGCTGATGATTGCCTGGGCGGAATTTGGCGACGGCAAGGGCGAGGCGGCGCTCAAGTCGATCCTGGCGCTCGACGGACCGCCCTGGTACCCGGTCTTCACCCGCTACCATGCCGGCGCCATGGCGCAGGCGATGGGCAACAAGGCGGAGGCGCGGAAGCACTTCACCGACCTGATCGCTGACCCTCAGTCGGGTGCGGCCGCACCGGATACCTATATCAGGGCGGTCATGGCTCTGGCGGCAATGGAAGCGCGCGAGGGCAACAATCGCGCGGCGCTGGATGCGCTGGCAACGGGCGAGGATTTCTCTCCCGGCTACGCGCCGCTGGCAGCACTGCGGCAGCTCATTGAAGACGGCAGCAAGCCCGAACCGGGCGTGATGACCGCGCAGCAGGGATCGGCGGCGGTGCTGTTTACGCTGGGCAGCGCGCTCAACCGCGAGGGTGCGGAAGAAACCGTGGCGGTCTATCTGCAGTTTGCCCGGGCGCTTGATCCCAACGATGCCGCGACGCTGGTGATCCTGGGCGGGTTGACCGAACGGCTCGGCAAGGCGGAAGAGGCGATCAAGATCTATCAGGCCGTGCCGGAAACCTCGCCCATGCGCCGGGTCTCGGAGCTGCAACTGGGGCTGGCGCTGGCGGATCTCGGCCGCAACGGCGAAGCCAAGGATCACCTGAAGGCGCTGATTGCCTCCGACCCGAAGGATATCCGCAGCTATCTGGCCTATGGCAGCGTGCTGTCGCAGGACAAGGATTATGTCGAAATGGCGCTCACCTATGAGACCGCGATTTCGGTGGTCGGGCCGACGCCGACGCGCAATGACTGGAACCTGTTCTTCCAGGCGGGCATTGCGCATGAAAGGCTGAAGCAGTGGCCGAAGGCGGAGGCGAATTTCAAACGCGCGCTCGAGCTGTTTCCCGACCAGCCGCAGGTGATGAACTATCTCGGCTATTCATGGATCGACATGAACATCAATCTCGAGGAAGGCATGGACCTGATCCGTGCGGCCGTCGATCTGAGACCCAATGACGGCTACATCGTCGATTCGCTGGGATGGGCGCATTACCGGCTGGGCGAATATGATGACGCGGTTCGCGAACTTGAGCGCGCCGTGGAGCTCAAGCCCGCCGACCCGACGATCAATGACCACCTCGGCGATGCCTACTGGCGCGTCGGCCGGGAACTCGAGGCGACCTTCCAGTGGAAACGGGCGCTGAGCAATGATCCGCCCGAAGACCTGAAGCCGGAAATCGAGCGTAAGCTGAGCCAGGGCCTGCCCGCTTCCGAAGAGCCGGTTCCGGCAACGGCCAACGGGGCGGACAAGGCGAGCGAACCGGCCGCACCCGCGGACGGCGCAAGCGCGGGTACGGACAAGAAGAGCGACCTTGCTCCCTCCGTGGGCGACCGACTGCAGGCACAGCTCGACGCCGGGGCAGCTGACCCCAAAAACGCAAGCTCCCTGCCGCAGAGGGTCAATGCCCGGAATTGATGCGCTGGCCAAGATCAACCTGGCGCTTCATGTGACAGGCAGGCGCGCCGACGGCTACCACCTGATCGAAAGTCTCGTCGTCTTCGCCGAACTGGGCGATCATGTGACGGTGCACCCGGCGGAGCGCGATGGCTTTAGCCTTGAGGGCCCGGAAGCAGCCGCGCTGTCAGCCGAAGCGGCAAGCAGCAACCTGGTGGTCCGGGCGCGCGATGCGTTGCGTGACGCGGCGCGGCAATCCGGCATGGAATTGCCGCCGGTCGATATCCGGCTCGACAAGCGGCTTCCCGTGGCATCGGGCATTGGCGGCGGCTCCGCCGATGCCGCCGCCACGCTGAAGGCCCTGTGCGCGCTGTGGGGCTACGATCCCGGCCAACAAACCCTGTCGCGGATCGCGCTCGATCTCGGCGCGGACGTGCCGATGTGCCTTCAAGGCCGGCCGCTGATTGCCCGCGGCATCGGGGAGGCGCTTGCGCCCGTCTACCTCGGTTTCACGCTCGACCTGGTGATCGTCAACCCGCGCATCGGCGTCTCGACGCCGAAGGTGTTTTCGGCGCTCGAGAGCCGCGACAACCCGCCGCTGCCCGATCCTCAAGGCGTTGGCGACAGGAACCGGTTCCTCGAATGGCTGGCAGGAACGCGAAACGACCTGCAGCCGCCGGCGCAAGAAATGGTCCCGGAAATCAGTCTGTGCCTTTCTGCGCTGCAGCTCGCTGGCGCGCAATTCGCCCGCATGTCGGGATCCGGCGCGAGCTGCTTCGGGGTGTTCGCGAATGCGGAAGCGGCGCAGATGGCGGCCGGGCAACTGCGGGACGATAGGCCGGGATGGTTCATCGCCGCCACGAGGACGCTTTCAGCCGGCTAGGCAGGCAACGAACTCGTTACTGGAACGCCAGCACGGCTGCCGGGACGATCTCGCATTTGAGCCGGGTCATTGCCAGGCCACGGCCCAGGCTTTCAAGCGACTGGCCGGACTTCGCATTGGCAATCGCCTGGCGCTTGGGAATCAGCACGCCATGCTCCAGCGCCGATGGCCGGCGTCTCAGCCGCTGCAGGAACGGCAGCCTGTACTCCCGCGACGGCCGCATCCGGGCCGACATGCGGCCGGTGGCCATGTGCTGGCCGATATGGTCAACCCATCCCAGAAGCGGCCTCGCGCCCGGCTCTATCAGCAGCAGCCAATCGCCGCGCGCCGAGCGGACGACATCGCGCAGATCCGGGTTCTCCAGAAACCGGCAACCGGCAGCGTCGGCCAGCAAAGCCGTGCCGTCACGGGAACCGCGATCGAGAATGACAACTTCTGCCACGAGGCCCTCGACAGCGCCATGAACAAGCGCCGCCAGAGTCACTGCGAGGGCTTTTTCATCGTCTTTGCATTCAATCAATACACTGATCATGGCTCCTTTTAATGCATGCGCAGCGGATATGCCAGATGACACCCGGCCCGGTTTTCCAAGGCATTCGAGCTCGTCGTTTCATTTTGTTCTTGCTTCGTTCCCTCAATTGGACTAGGAATATAATCATGAACAGCAGCCAATGATCAACTCTTTACCGGTGCTGATGGAGGTTTCATGCCGAGCCTTGCAACATTGAAACAGACCGCGCTGGCACCCGGCCTGAACCCGGCCGAAGCCGACGCACTGATGGCGGCGAGTGGCATGCGGGTCGCTGACGACCGCGTGCGCGGCCGCGGCGCCGGGCTGAACATGTCGGGCCGCTTCGAGATCAACACCCGCGAGGTCTTCGACGACGGCTGGAGCAGCCTCGAGGATCTGGCGCCGTTCAAGACCGAGGTGCAGATCGAAAAGCCGCGCACGATCATCACCCGCAACCAGTCTCCCGACCTGTCCTTCGATCGCTCGATCAATCCCTACCGTGGCTGCGAGCACGGCTGCGTCTATTGCTTCGCGAGGCCGACGCACGCCTATATGGGGCTGTCGGCAGGCGTGGACTTCGAGGCCCGGCTATTTGCCAAGCCCGATGCGCCGCGGCTTCTGGAACGTGAACTGTCACGTCCCGGCTACAAGGTTCAGCCAATCGCCATCGGCACCAACACCGATCCGTATCAACCGGTGGAGAAGCAATGGCGCATCATGCGGCAATTGCTCGAAGTGCTGGAAGCTGCCGGCCACCCTGTCGGCATCGTCACCAAGTCGGCCCTGGTGATGCGGGACATCGACATCCTGTCGCGCATGGCTTCGAAGGGGCTGGCGCGGGTGGCGCTGTCGGTGACCACGCTCGACCGAAAGCTGGCGCGCAGCATGGAGCCGCGCGCGGCAACGCCGGAACGGCGGCTTGAAGCGATCAGGGCGCTTTCGAATGCGGGCATTCCGGTCTCTGTGATACTGGCGCCGGTCATTCCCGGACTCAATGACCACGAGATCGAGCGCATTCTCGATTCGGTCAAGGCCGCGGGGGCGGACGCCGCGGGCTTCGTCATGCTGCGCCTGCCGATCGAGGTGAGCCCGCTGTTCCGGGACTGGCTGCTCAGGCACTACCCGGACCGCTACCGGCATGTGATGTCGCTGATCCGTTCGATGCGCGGCGGCAAGGATTATGACGCCGAGTTCGGCAAGCGGATGCGCGGCACCGGGCCCTACGCCTGGCAGATCGCCCGCCGCTTCGACCTGACGGCGAAACGGCTTGGACTGAATGTGCGGAAAGCGCCGTTGCGGACCGACCACTTCGTGCCGCCGCATGGCGAGGGCGTTCAGCTGAGCCTGCTGTAAGGCATGGCGCCGCTCGGCGGGTGGGTTGTCGACCACCTTGTTTGAAGCGTCATCGACAAGGATCGCCGCGCCACACGCCTCGCCTGGCCTGTGGCGCGGCGGATAAACCGGACCGTCGCCCGCCCCTTAAGGCGGTCCGGCGCCCGCGCGGCAACCCGTCCCCAGCCGCCGGGCCTTGCAGAGGATCGGGCGGGTGTGCGAGCTTCGCCGCAACATGGCTCGCACCCCGCCCGATTCGCTGTTTCCCGATTATCCCGCGATGCCGGACTATCGCTTCGAGCAGCATGCCGTCCAAAGCGGCTTTCGCCTCGTCGCCGGCCTCGATGAAGCCGGGCGCGGGCCGCTGGCGGGTCCGGTGGTGGCGGCCGCAGTGGTCCTCGATCCAGGCCGCATCCCCGACGGCCTCGACGATTCCAAAGCCTTGAAAGCGGCCAGACGGGAAGTGCTGTTCGACGCGATCCTGTCGACATCGCTGGTGGCGTTCGCCTGTGCATCCGCGCGCGAGATCGAGGCGACGGACATCCGGGCGGCCAGTCTGGCGGCGATGCGGCGGGCATTGAGCGCCTTGCCGGTGAAAGCCGACTTCGCGCTGGTTGACGGACGCGACATTCCCAACGGGCTCGGCTGCATGGCCCGGGCGCTGGTCAAGGGCGATGCCCGCTCGCTGTCGATCGCGGCGGCCTCGATCGTCGCCAAGGTGACACGCGACCGGATGATGACGCGGGCCGCGTCAGTCTATCCCCACTACGGATTTGAAAGCCACATGGGCTACGGGGCGCAGCGACACCTTGAGGCCATTTCCGAGCACGGCCCCTGCCCGCTGCACCGGATGACCTTCCGGCCACTGCGCAAGGACTGATGCAGAAGCATCCGGCTTTGCCTGCGTAGGAGCCCAATAAAAAAGGCCGGGATACTATCCCGGCCTCATTATCAGTCCCAGCAAGCCAGGCTTAGTTGAGACGTGTCTTCAGTTCGCCGAGCGAAGCCTTGAACAGCTCGCCGGAAGCCTTGCTGTCCACCTTCGAGCCGATCAGCTTCTCGGCTGCGACAATCGCCAGATCGACCGCCGAGGCGCGAACCTCGTTGATCGCATCGGCTTCAGCCTGGCGGATCTTCTGTTCGGCCATCGCGGTACGGCGGCTGACATAATCCTCGGTCTTGGCCTTGGCGTCCTCGCGCAGCACAGCGGCTTCCCTTTCCGCGGCGCTGAGAATGCTCTCGGCCTCGGATTCGGCTTCCTTGCGCTTGCGCTGATACTCGGCGAGCAGCTGCTGCGCTTCTTCGCGCAGCCGCTTGGCTTCCTCGAGCTCATTGCGGATCTGGTCAGCGCGCTTGTCGAGCGCGCCGGCAATCATCCCCGGCACCTTTGCATAGACAACGATACCGAGAAAAATGATGAGACCGACTAGTGCCCAGAATGTAGCGTCCATGATCGTCTTCCCTGCTTACTTGCCGGACGCGGCCCGGATCGCGGCAGCGACCTCGGCCTTGGTCACGGCGCCGCCGAGAAGATGCTTGACCACGTCGGTTGCGGCATCCTCGGCAATGGTATCAACGTCCGCCAGAGCCTTGACCTTGATCGCTGCAATGCTTTTCTCGGCATCCGCCATCCTGGCACCCAGCTCGGCCTCTGTCGAAGCCCGCTCGGCTTCCGCCGCCGCCTTGGCTTTCTCCCGTGCAGTCTCGGCAATTGCCGAGGCCTTCTTGCGGGCATCCGCCAGTTCCTGCTCGTAGGCAGCGATGGCGTTGTCAGCCTCTTCCTTCAGGCGATTGGCTTCATCGAGATCCTGGGCGATCCGGTCGCGCCGGTGTTCCAGAATGCCGCCGATGCGGGGCACGATGACCTTTGACATGAGCAGATAGAACAGGCCGAAGGTGATCGCCAGCCACAACAGCTGCGATGCGAAGGTCGATGAATCGAAGGGCGGAAAGACACCGCCAGCGGCTTCGCCACCGTGTGCGCCGGTTTCCGAATGGGTCCCTTCGGTGGGGTTGGACTCGGCATAAGCCGGGGTCACAACAAACATGGTCACCTCCAGATGAAATGCCACGCCGGGGTATCCGGCGTGGCAAGCCTAACTCTCGTTCGTCGATTAGACGGCGAAGAGGAGAAGGAGGGCAACGAGCAGCGAGAAGATGCCCAAAGCTTCGGTCACGGCAAAGCCGAAGATCAGACGACCGAACTGGCCGTCAGCTGCCGACGGATTGCGCAGGGCGCCCGACAGGTAGCTTCCGAAGATGTTGCCCAGGCCAATGCCTGCGCCGCCCATGCCGAGGCAAGCGATGCCGGCGCCGATGTACTTTGCTGCTTCTGCTTCCATGATAAAACTCCTTTGGAATGGGATGGATGCGATTTCGATGGCGGCGGACCGCCGGTGAGTGGATCCTAGTGGCCGGGATGCAGGGCGTCGTTGAGGTACATGCAAGTCAGCACCGCAAAGACATAGGCCTGCAGGAAGGCGACGAGGAATTCGAGACCGGTGAGCGCCACGGTCATGATCAGCGGCAGGATCGCCGTGCCGATGCCGAGCGCGCCGAGGCTGCCGAGCGAGGCGACAAAGCCCGCAAACACCTTCAGCGTGATGTGACCGGCCAGCATGTTGGCGAACAGACGCACGGACAGGCTGATCGGACGCGACAGGAACGAGATGACCTCGATCATCACCACCAGCGGCATCAGCACACCTGGCACGCCTGACGGAACGAAGAGGTGGAGGAAATGCAATCCATGCTTCCAGAAACCGTAGACCACCACGGTGCCGATGACGAGCATGGCGAGCGCGAAGGTGACGATGAGGTGACTGGTCACGGTAAAAAAGTAGGGGAACATGCCCAGAAGGTTCGCCACCAGAACAAACATGAACAGCGAGAAGACCATCGGGAAGAAGCGCATGCCCTGCGAGCCGGCGCCGTCGCGCAGCATCGAGGCCACGAATTCATAGGACATTTCCGAGATCGACTGCAGGCGCGAGGGCACCAGGCCGCGATTGGCGGTGGTCAGGAACAGGAAGCCTGCGGCTGCGGCAACGGTGCCGACCATGAACAGAGACGAATTGGTGAACGACAGGTCCAGCCCGCCGATCTCGATGGGGACGAGCTTGCTGATCTGGAACTGGTGAATCGGATCGTTTGACACCTAAAACCTCTTTCTCGCCATCCGGTCGAACCGGACATTAATTCCCGTCGTCTTTACCGCTCTCACCGGCCCCGCCCGAACCCGGTTGGGCGACCGCGCCGGTCGAGCGCAAAACATTCAGCACCCCGGCACAAAACCCGAGCAGCAGAAACACGATCAATCCCCAGGGCGACGTGCCCAGGAACCGATCGAACAGATAACCCAGTATCACCCCCACGACCACGCCGGCGATGAACTCGCTCGACAGCTTGACCGCAAGCGCATAGCCCTTCGAAGCTTCCCTGTTGGAGCCCCCTTGCTGCTCCACCTTGCGGCGGGCGAGAAGTTCGGCATCCAGGCGCTTGCGACGGGCGTCCAGGCTTTCCGACCGTCCGATATCCGTATCATCGCCATTGCCCGAACTATCCGGGCCGCCAGAACCGCGCTTTTCATCCATGGATGCGCTCCCCTGACTCGCCAGCGACGACCGGAAAAAGTCCGTATCGAAGTCGGGCGCAACATAGTTTTAGGGCAGATCATAGTCAAGGCGCGGAAAGGCCATAGTGCGACGCTCATTTCCGCATATATTTCAATATCTTGGGCGAACGCGCCCGGCACCCGCTACAGAAGTATCAGAAAAACTTGGCAGACTGCGTCAGACTCACGCAGACAAGGGCGCATCGGGCCGCCCCGACCACGCGTCCATGCGGGTCGACGAATCCGGGTGCCAATCGGCGGTGCAGGGCCACTGAAACGTCAGAGCAACGCCGGAGCCGGAGAAGGCCGCAGCTTCGACCGGATCGTCAGATCCGTCAGGACCAGCCGCCGCCATAGGTGACGTAGAAGATGTGAAGACCGATCTGGCCGACTTTCCGCATCTTCCTGGCCCAGGGCGGGCGGACATAGGTTGCGTGGTAATGGGTCGAAGAGCCGACTTCCTTGAGCCAGATCTTGCCAGCGGTGGTCGCCAGCGCGATTTCCTCGGCCATGTCCCAGTGCTTGGGCGAACGCACCCGGTCCTTGATACCGTCGCACGCGAAGGAAAACTGGCACCGGTTGCGCCAGTTGTCATTCTGGTACACCACGCCGCAGACCGTGTTCGGATAGGTCGGATTGCGCACCCGGTTGAGAATCACCTGCGCCACCGCGGCCTGACCCTTGACGCTCTCCCCGCGGGCCTCGAAATAGATCCCGGCTGCGAGGCAACGCTGCTCGGCTTCCGAGAAGGTATTGGCCGGCAGGGCGGTCGCTGCCCAGTCATGGTCGTCCTTGCCCACCGGCGGGATGAAGCGGCCGCGGCGGGTTTCCTCGCGAAGCACCGAGCTGAAGGGGGATTGCTTGGCATAGTCGGGCGCCGGCGGCGCATAGGCTGTGGCGAGAATATCGGGATTGTCGTTGGTCACCAGGCTCGCCAGAATCGCCGGCACCTGGGGTTCGACCTTGCGCTTGCCGGCGGCATAGAACGCGGTGGCGATCTCGATTTCCTTGCCTTTTATGCTGGGCTTGAGGAACGCCATGCTGTTCTTCAATTCAAGCGACGGCCGCAGCAGGCTCGACTGCCGTTCCAGCACCGAGCCGGCGGAAAAATCCTTGGGCGGCTGCACCGGGGCCACGGCAATGACGCGGCCCTGCTTGAGGTGACGGGTGACGCGATCGGCATCGGGACGCGGATCGGCGACACCGATCTTGCCCTGGAAGGCGATCTTGTCTCCGTTGGGAAGTGTCACCCCTGCCCCCGAAGCAATGGACGAGGTCAGGATGGGATCGGCGAACTCCAGTTCCGCCGCCTGGATCGATCCGGCGGGGGATGCGGTGAGGAAGGTTTTCCAGCGCGCATCCGACCCTTCGCTGCCGGCCAGCATGGTGGCCATATCGGCATGCGAGGTGACAGTCGGGCTGGACAGGAATGCCGCAAGGCCAAAAACCATGGGCGCAGACAGGCGCGCAAGCCATGAATGGCCGCTGCCGGACGAACGACGCTTCTGACGCAAAACAAGAACTCCGGAACTCAAGACACCTACACGATACTGTGCCTGAGCATGGAGCATTAACCTTGATGGAGCGTTAATGAGGTCCCCTGAAATGCCACGGCGGTCGAGACCCGCCCCGAACCGGCGATCGATCGCCGTTTTCAGGCGCCGGAATGATGCCGCGCCCGGCTAACTGCAGTACTTCCCGCTAACCGCTGCGCTTCTTCGGCGCCAGCTTTCCCGACACCGTGCGCCGGGTCGATTTCTTCGGCATCACCGAAGCCCGCTTCGTCTTGCCGTCCTTGGGCGCGTAGGGATTGTCGCCACTGCGATAGACCACCCGCAAGGGAATTCCCGGCATGTCGAAATCGGCGCGGAGCGAGTTGACCAGATAACGGGTGTAGGATTCCGGCACGGCCTCGGGCCTCGTGCAGGAAATCATGAAGCCCGGCGGGCGCGACTTGATCTGGGTCATGTATTTGAGCTTGAGCCGCCGTCCCGACACGGCCGGCGGCGGATGATGACCCTGGGTGTGATCGAGCCAGCGATTGAGCTTGGCGGTCGAGATGCGCTTGTTCCAGACCTTGTGGACGAAGGCGATGTTTTCCATCAGCCGGTCGAGACCGTCGCCAGTCTGTCCGGCCACGGTGACGGCGCGGATGCCGCGGATCTGGGGCAGCAGCCGATCGGTCATTTCGCGCAGCTCGGCGAGCTTTTCCTGGCGGTTGTCGATCAGGTCCCACTTGTTGAAGGCGATGACGGGCGCCCTGCCCTCGCGGACGACGAGATCGGCGATCTGCAGATCCTGCTTCTCGAAGGGAATCGTGGAATCGAACACGATGACCACCACTTCGGCAAAGCGGATGGCACGCAGCGCGTCGGCGACCGAGAGCTTCTCGAGCTTTTCCTGAACGCGGGCCTTGCGGCGCAGACCGGCGGTATCGAACAGCTTGATCTTGCGGCCTTGCCACTCGAAATCGACGGCGATGGAATCGCGGGTGATGCCGGCCTCGGGTCCGGTCAGCAGCCGTTCCTCGCCCAAAAACCGGTTGATCAGGGTCGATTTGCCGGCATTCGGGCGGCCGACGATTGCCACCCTGAGCGGCTTGGTTTCATCGTATTCCGGACCTTCATCCTCGTCATCGGCGTCCCGCGGGATAGCGATATCGACATCGGTGACGGCTTCGGCGAGCGGATCGTTCTTGGGTGGAAAGCAACGCTCCTCGCCAAAGGCTTCGACAATGGCGTCGCGCAGATCCAGCATACCGCCGCCGTGCTCGGCCGAGATCGGACAGGGTTCGCCGAGACCCAGCCTGAAGGCGTCGTACATGCCCGATTCCGATCCCTTGGATTCGGCCTTGTTGGCAACCAGCACCACCGGCTTGCCGCGCTTTCTCAGGATATCGGCCAGCAATTCGTCGGCGGGCGTCAGCCCGGCCTTGGCGTCGATCAGGAACAGGGCGCCATCGGCCTCGTCCATCGCCGCCTCGCTCTGGGCGCGCATGCGGCCTTCCAGCGTGTCGGGGCCGGCAACTTCCAGGCCGGCGGTGTCGATCATGCGGAACCTGAGATCGACCAGGCGCGCGTCACCGGGACGCCGGTCGCGGGTCACGCCCGGTGTATCGTCGACGAGCGCCAGCTTGCGGCCGGCGAGCCGGTTGAACAGGGTCGACTTGCCGACATTGGGGCGCCCGACAATGGCAAGGGTAATGGTCATGATCGTTCCTTGCCCGAGGGCGTCGTCATTGTCCGGATTGGCCGCGCGGTCAGGATGCGCCGCCCTTGGCCGCGATCATGTCGAGCATGAGCCCGGCGCGGGTCTTGACGCCGTTGGGCGCTTCGTTGTCGGCGGCGATGTCGCCGAACCATTGCGAGGCCTGCTTGAGGTCTCCGGCGTTGTAGGCGGCAATTCCGAGCGCCTCGCGCGCCGAATGACGGGCCGGATTGCCAGGCACCGCCAGCACTTCGACCTCTGCGGAAACGTCGGCGTAGCTGCCATTGTCGATCAGCAGGTAGGCCGCGCGCAAACGCGCCGCATCGCGGATCGCCACGGGCTGGGACACGTCCTTGCCGATGGCGGAAAATGCCGAAATCGCAGCAGCGGCATCACCGTTGTCGGCCAGAACCGTCGCAGCGCGCATTTTCGCCAGCACCGGATAGGAGCCATAGCCGCTCTTCTCAAGCTCCTGGAATTCCGCCAGCGCCGCATCGGTGTTGCCGCTGCGGGCCTTTTCCAGCGCTGCGAGAAACACGTCGCCGGACCTGGCCGCTGTGGTTTCCTTCCAGTACTGCCAGCCGCGCAGACCGGCGGTGACTGCCACAATGCCGATCGCAACGGCGAGTATGACAAAGCGGAACCGCTTCCACAGCGCCTTCATGTAATCCGAACGCAGGTCCTCATTGACCTCGCGGATGAATGTCGAATTGTCGTCGGTCATCGCGTCACCGGCCAGAGCCGGCCCTCTCAAATTCGTGCCGCAAGCGGCGTTGTGTGGGGCCTTCTAGCCGATTTTACGGCTTCTGTAAGGGGGTACGGCGTCGAAAGCGTTCCACTGCCCGGGCAAACCGATCACATTCCAATGATCGGCGGCACCCCGATCAGCAATTTGTGGAGCACCACCACGAAGAGCACATAGAGGACGAGGCCACCGACGACGGCAATGACATCCCATTTCAACGGGCCCGCCACGGGATTGCGGGTAAGGCCGGCCAGCAGGCGCTTCTTTTCCGAAATCCGGTCGAAAACCGCCCAGACCAGGAAACTGCCGAACAGCAACACCGACGCCAGATCGCCATTGACCAGAAGATGGGCCAGTGCCCAGATCTTCACGCCAAGCAGCATCGGGTGCTTGACGGCGGCCTTGATGCGTCCGGCCGGCACTTGCGAGGCGACCAGCAGAATCATGACCGGCAGCATCAACAGCGCCACGACATGGCTCATCCAGGCCGGCGCCACCCAGAACACCACCGGATCCTGCCGCGCGATGCCATAGCCCCAGACAAGGATGACAAAGCCCGCGATCGAGATCAGTGCATAGATGCCCTTCCAGGCATTCAGGCCACGCTTGTCAATCTGCGCCTGACGCCAGGCAGGCGCCACGATCCGGACCGAATGTATCCCCAAAAACAGCACCAGTCCGACAATGAGCCAGATCATTCTTGTTCTCCAAATCCTGCTGCAGGCCTTTGCCGCCCGCTCTTGCGCCGACCATAGACCGGACGCGGTTGCATGAGAAGCTTGCGAGCCCGGTATTTGTGTCGCGGCCCGGTCTGGTTCAAGATGGGCCGATGGAACCCGATCTTGTTGCCGCTCGCAGGCGGCTCGATGAAAAGAAGCGCGATCTCGAGCGCATGTCGGCGCTGAGCCAGGAAGCCCGCGCTCCGGTGATGCTCGACCAGCAGTCGGTCGGCCGGTTGTCTCGCATGGACGCGATGCAGGGCCAGGCAATGGCCGCGGCCCAGGAACGGGCGCGCAAGCGCGATCTGGTGCGCATCGAGATGGCGGAGCGTCGGCTTGCGGAAGGGGACTATGGCTGGTGCGCGGATTGCGGCGAAGCCATTCCGGACAAGCGGCTGGAAATCGATCCGATGGCGGAGAAGTGCGTTCGCTGCGCTTCCGGCTAGGGCTTTCACACCAGCGCCTTATTTGGGCGGCACAAAACCGCGACGTTTTCAGTCACGCGTAACACCGGGCCGCACACAGCATGTTTTCAGTCAAACCCCTCCCCGCACTGTCAAGAAAAGCAAGGCAGACCGCCCGGACAGTCTCGATGGCGGCGGGGTTCGGCATGCTGGCCTGCACCGTTTCGCTGGCCGGCGACGCTTCGGAGCAACTGGTGCTGATTTCCTTCGATGGCGCCCATGACAACCGGCTGTGGGACCGCAGCCTCGACATGGCGAACCGCAGCGGCGCCAAGTTTACCTATTTCCTGTCCTGCACCTTCCTGATGAGCAAGGCCGACCGCGGGTCCTACTCCGCGCCGGGCCATTCCGCGGGACGGTCGAATGTCGGTTTTGCCCGCGACAAGGCCGACGTTCTGACCCGGCTCGGCCATATCTGGTCGGCCTACCAGTCCGGCCACGAGATCGGCAGCCATGGCTGCGGGCACTTCGATGGAAAGAACTGGGGCAAGTCGGACTGGCTGAGCGAGTTCGACCAGTTCGACGCGGCCTTGGCAAATGCGTGGACGAGGAACGGTGCGGAGACGCCCTCCGGCTGGGCCAGGTTGGCCAGATCAGGTATCAGGGGATTTCGCGCGCCGTATCTGTCGACGGGTGACGGGCTTTACGCGGCGCTCGCGGCGCGCGGTTTCGCCTATGACGCCAGTACGGTCTCGAAGGGACCCGTGTCGCCCGATTTCAGCAAGCCGACCGCGCGATTTGCCCTGCCGCTGATCCCGGAGGGACCGCGGCAGCGCCCCATCATCGCGATGGACTACAACCTGTTTGTCCGCCATTCCGCCGGGCTTGAAACTCCATCGAAATCCAAGGAGTTCGAAGAGCGGGCGCTCAGCGCGTTCCGCGCCGCTTTCGAGGCCGAGTATTCCGGCGCGCGGCGGCCGCTGCAGCTGGGCTTTCACTTCGTCGAAATGAACGGCGGCGCCTACTGGAATGCGCTTGAGCGGTTCGTTACCGAGACCTGCGGCCAGCCCGATGTCGCCTGCGTGACCTATGAGGAGGCCGTGCGGAGGCTGAGGCCGGCGGACGGTTCGGCGAGCTGATCTAGAGCCGATCATCTTTAGATGGAATCGTTTGAACGCCGGGATTTCGTGGTCTGGCTAGAAGCGTGAGGCGACGCGGCGCGAGCGCCGTTAGCCTCGCGCGACGCCGTCCAGGGCGCGAAAGACCAAGTTCAGGCGATTATGATGGTTTGAGTCTGGCCTGACTGCCCGCTCCGCCTAGCTTGGACGTCTTTTCCGCGCCAGCGTCGTCAAAGTCCTCGCACGATGCACTGCATCGCGCTTGCGGCTTTTCCTAGCTGGCACGAAAAATCCTGTCCATCAAATCGCTTCCAGCTAAAGATGATCGGCTCTAGAAACCTGCCCGCCGAAACTCTCACCGCTTTGGATCTTCCAGCGTCTGGACTTCGTCCGGACCGCCTTCACCCGGGGTCGGATCCGGGATCGGCTGAACGAAGCCGCCGCCAGCAAGATAGTCGCGCTCGATATCATCCAGTTCCTGCCCGCGGAACACGGCTTCGAAAGCGTGCAGGCGCTTGTAGATGGAGATCAGCTCGACAATCGTGGTCCAGGAGTTGATCAGGAACTGGAAGGAGTTCGAGACCTGGCCGAACGCGGTCAGGATCTGCTGCCAGATGCCGAGCGTGATCTTGCCCGTAACGATGGTCGGCACGAGCAGCACGTGGACGTAGATGTTGTCGGCCTGAAGGTAGAAGCCGCGGGCGATGTTGAAGTACATGTAGTGAAAATAGAGCCGGAAATAATTCTGCCGGACATCATCGAAGAGCTGACGCGCGGTGGGCGGCTGGGCGCGGCTTGCATCATCCTCGCCGTAGACCAGTTCCTTGCGGTAGGCAGCCTCGACGCGCTGATTGCGGAATTCCAGTCCGGGCAGCTTGATGCCCACCAAGGCAAGCAGGCCGGTGCCGAAGGCTGCCCAGAACAGCAGCGCTATGAACAGCGCGTGGGGAATGGCGCCGACAATCGGCAGTTCGGTCACGTACTGGGACAGCGACCAGAGGATCGGCAGAAACGCCACCAGCGTCATGATCGCGTCAACGAAGGCCACGCCAAGACCTTCCATGATCGAGGCGAAGCGCATGGTGTCTTCCTGCACACGCTGCGAGGCGCCTTCGATGTTGCGGACACGGGGCCAGCGCTCCATGTAGAAATCGTTCATCGCCGTGCGCCAGCGGAACACATAATGGCTGACGAAAAAGCGGGTGACGACGTAGACGGCGGTCGAGATGAAGGCGATCTGCACGAAGATCAGGATCAGGCCATAGAGATCCGCCTGGGAGACCGATCCATCGCCGGTCAGCGCCTGCTGGAACTGGTCGAAGAACGGCCGGCGCCAGTTGTTGAGCGCGACCGAGACCTGCACGCCGAAATAGGTGGTGAACAGAATGAAGACCGAGCCGAGGATCGACCAGAGCTGCCATTTGTGCGGAGAATAGATGAACCAGAAGGCGGCGAATGCCAGCGACCAGGTGGTGTAGAACACATAGAACCAGAGGAAGGACTGGGTGTAGAAATAACTCAGTCCGACGATCGGCTCGCCTTCAGGTTCGGGCAAGGCGAAGCCCAGGGCCGCGCCAACCGTATCGCCCGCCCCATACCAGACAAGGATCCCCAGCCCTGCCCAGAGCAGAACAGACGGGAAGAAGATTTTCGGTTTCGGGAAGAATGATTCAAACACGGGCGGGATCCTGAACTGTGCCCTGTCTGGCAGGACGTGATTCGTCGTGAGTTGGTCAAATACCTAGGACACCGGGAGAAATACGGCAATCCGGGTCCATCAGGCATCACTGCAATGTGCTAAAACAATGGCCCATCCCATCAATGCCGATCACAACGATGTGACGGGATGGCGGATGCCCGAAAGGCAAAGCGGGTTCAGGCTGCACGCGGCCTTGAGAACACAAGCACGATGGCGCCGGCGGCAAGCAACCCCGCCGCCGCGGCAAGGCTTGCCCAGGTGTAGGTCCCGGACCAGTCGGCGAGGTAGCCGGCAACAAGCGGGCCGAGGATCTGGCCGGTTCCAAAGGCCGCCGTCATCAAGGCAAGCGCCCGCCGCGGGCTTTCCGCGGCCAGCTGGCGGCCGACCTGAAGTCCGAAGGCCGTGACCATGATGAAGGTGGCGCCAAGAAGCACGCCGCCGACAATCGGCCCGGCGGGCAGCGGCACGAGAACGCTTGCCGCCACGCCGAGCGCTTCGACCAGGCAGCCGAGCGCGAAGACATTGACCAGCCCGACGCGCCGGACCGCGGGCATCCAGTAGGCCACCGATGGTGCTGCGGCGATGCCGGTTGCGAGCCAGACGCCCGCCTCGAACAGCGAGGATCCGCCGCCATCGCGGACAATGGCAACGAGGAAGGTCGCGGTGACGATGTAGCCGAAGCCGAAGATGCCGTAGGCAATGGTCAGGGCCAGCAGCGCCGGTGTCCAGACCAGCGGAGGCTCCTTTTTCGCCGGGCCGGGACGCACGACGTCCCGCGGCAGGTAACGGGTCACAAACGCCAGACCGATAAAGGCCAGCAGCGCCGCCATGATCCAGGCCATGCGCCAGCCGCTGTCGGCCAGGATGATCAGGCCGAACATGATGGCGGATATCGCAATGCCGAAACCGACACCGCCGAAATGCGACGACTGGACCCAGGGCTTTCCCGCCGCAAGACCGTGCGAGAGCACGATCGCCGAGGTGAAGATCATGACGAAGGCGCTGGCGAGACCGGCGAGAAAACGGATGGCGGCAAGAACGATGAAATTGCTCGACAGGCCCATGGCCAGCAGAAGCAGCGCGGTGGCAACCAGTCCCGTCAGCGCGACCTTGCGCTCGATGCCTTCGGCCCAGCCATAGGCGGCGAGAATCGCGCCGAGCAGGTAGCCGGCGTAATTGGCCGAAGCGATCCAGCCGGCCTCGGCAGGACCAAGGCCGAGACCCGCCATCATCGCCGGCAGCACCGGAGTGTAGAAAAACCGCCCCAGGCCCATCGCCACTGCCATCGCCACGGCCCCGGCAAGGGCGGTGCGAAGCACGGTCGTGTCTGCTGGAAGGGCGATCGAAACAGGCTTTGGAGAGCTGGTCATGGCACGTGAAGGTGGGGATTGGGAAACGGGCGGACTTTTAAAAACCTTCAATGAACCCGAAACCGCGGCGAGGCAAGCGTGACGGGCCCGGACCCGCCGATTTGTCGGCTGCTCTCCAAGAGTTGATTGGAACCTTTCTTATCGATACCTATTTGTGCATTGCAGCATTCAAGAAAGGATATTGCCATGAAAACCGTTATCATCACCGGATCGACCAGCGGGATAGGCCTGGGGATTGCCGAGAATTTTGCGCTCTCCGGATACAATGTCGTGCTCAACGGCCTGGGCAAGCAGGACGAAATCGAGGCAACCCGGGCGCGGCTGGCGGCGCTTGGCGCGGGCGAAGTGATTTTTCACGGCGCCAACATGCTCAAGCCCGACGAAATCGCCGATCTGGTCAAAACCGCGGAGGCGAAATTCGGCCACATCGACGTCATCGTTCCCAATGCCGGTATCCAGCATGTCGAGAAGATCGAGGATTTTCCGCCGGAAAAATGGGATGCGATCATCGGCATCAACCTGAGTTCGGCGTTCCACCTGATCCGTGCCGCCATGCCGGGAATGAAGAAAAACGGCTTTGGCCGGATCATCGCGATCGCGTCGGCGCACGGGCTGGTCGCCTCCCCCTACAAGAGCGCCTACGTGGCGGCCAAGCACGGCATTCTGGGGCTGATCAAGACCGTGGCGCTGGAAGGCGCGGAATTCGGCGTCACCGCCAACGCCATCTGCCCCGGTTATGTCGAGACACCGCTGGTGACCGGCCAGATCGCCGATACCGCCAAGGCGCGCAACATGACCGAAGATGAGGTCATCAACGAGGTCATTCTCAAGGCGCAGCCGACGAAGAAGTTCGTGCAGGTCGGCCAGATTGCGGCGCTGGCCAGTTACCTGGCTTCCGACCAGGCGGCACAGATCACCGGCGCCGCCTTGCCGATGGATGGCGGCTGGACCGCGCAATGAGCAAGACAAAGGCGGCCAGACCCGGGCGTACGGCCAAGGCCGGCAAAGCGGAAATGCGCAAGATCAACCTGGCCCTGCAGGGCGGAGGCGCGCATGGCGCCTTCACCTGGGGCGTCATCGACCGGTTGCTGGATGAGCCCGATATCGAGTTCGAAGGGCTGTCGGGCACCAGCGCAGGCGCGGTGAACGCGGTGGTGCTGGCGCACGGGCTGATGGAGGCCGGACGCATCGGCGGACAGGCGGCGCTCGAGGATTTCTGGCGCCGCTCCAGCCGCGGCGGTTCGGTCTGGTCACCCGTCAGTTCGCTGCCGCAAGGCGTTATCCCGGGGATGGAATTCCTGTCAGCCGCGACCTATGCGGCCTTCGACACCATGACGCGGACCTTCTCGCCCTACGAGTTCAACCCGTTCGACGTCAATCCGCTGCGTGACCTTCTGTCGGAAAGCGTCGATTTCGATGCACTGCGCCAGCACGGCGATACCAAGCTGTTCCTCAGCGCCACCAATGTGCGCAGCGGCCGGGTGCGGGTGTTCGAGACCCGCGAAGTCAGCGCCGACGTGGTGATGGCCTCGGCCTGCCTGCCATTCCTGTTCAAGGCGGTCGAAATCGACGGCGAGCATTTCTGGGATGGCGGCTATGTCGGCAATCCGGCGCTGTTTCCGTTCTTCTACAATTGCCAAAGCCGGGACGTGATGATCGTGCACATCAATCCGATGGTGCGCGACGAGGTGCCGAAGACCGCGCCCGACATCCTCAACAGGATCAACGAGATATCCTTCAACTCGTCTCTGCTCGACGAGATGCGGGCAATCAACTTCGTCACCCGCCTGCTCGAACAGGACTGGCTCAAGGACGAGTACAAGAACCGGCTGCGCCATATCCTGGTGCATTCGGTCAGCGCCGACGATGCCCTGCTCGATCTTCCGGTCTCCTCGAAGTTCGATGTGCGATGGTCGTTCCTCACCGATCTGCGCGACCGCGGCCGCCTTGAGGCGGATCGCTGGCTCGAGGCCAACCGCGACGCTCTGGGCAAGCGATCGACGGTCGACCTCGAAAGCCAGTACCTGGGACTGCCCGGTCCGCGCGGAAAGGACGGCAGCCAAATGAGACATGCATCGGCCTTGGTTGAAAGCGGAAGCGATTGACCGGCTTTGCCTGAAACTGTTGCATGCGCTTATCGCTCTTTCGCGCAACAGCGGAGTGGGTTAGCTTTTGTCCAATTGGTTTAAAATCACAGAGGTGACATGGCTCACACCCACCGTACATCGATCCGCTTCCGGCTCAATGACCAGACAGTCGAGCTTGCCGGGTTTGCGCCCGACCTGACGCTGCTTGACTGGCTCAGGCTCGACCGGCGGCTGACCGGCACCAAGGAAGGCTGCGCCGAGGGCGATTGCGGCGCCTGCACCGTGCTCGTCGGGCGCATCGACAACGGTCTCTTGAGCTACGAGACGGTGAATGCCTGCATCCGGCTGGTCGGTTCGCTCGACGCCACGCATGTGGTCACGGTCGAATATCTCAACCGCCCCGATGGCGAACTCAGCGCGGTGCAGCAGGCGATGGTGGACAATCACGGTTCGCAATGCGGCTTCTGCACGCCGGGCATCGTTGCCTCGCTGCACGCCCTGTGGCTTGCCGAGCCCAATCCGTCGGAAGCCGATATCGAGCGGCAATTGCAGGGAAACCTGTGCCGCTGCACCGGCTACGAGCCGATCGTCAAGGCGGCGATTGCGGCGGCAGCAACCCTTCCCGACGCCGACAATGACCGGCTTGTGGCGGCCTATGACGCAACCACCGAAGCGCTTGCGACATTTGCCGACGGCGCACGGGTGACGATCGAACACGAGCGCGGCACCACCTTCGTACCCGGAGATCTCGATGACCTGGCGGTACTTTACGAAGCCCATCCGAAAGCAACGATCGTTGCCGGTTCGACCGATGTCGGACTTTGGGTGACCAAGCACATGCGCGACATCGCTCCGGTGATCCATATAGGCCACCTGGAAGAACTGAAGCAGATCTCGGTCGACGACGCCGGCATCACGCTCGGCGCTGGCGTGTCCTACACATCGGCGCGCGGCGCACTGGTCTCGGTGTTCCCGCAAATGGCGGAATTGTGGGACCGGATCGGCGGCGAGCAGGTGCGCAACATGGGCACGGTCGGCGGCAACATCGCCAACGGATCGCCGATCGGCGACACGCCGCCGCCGTTGATCGCGCTTGGCGCCTCGGTGACGCTGCGCAAGGGCGGCAACCGCCGCACGCTTCCGCTTGCCGATTTCTTCATCGAATACGGCAAGCAGGACCGCCAGCCCGGCGAATTCGTCGAGAGCGTCTTCGTGCCGGCACTCGAAAAAGACGCCTTCTTCGCGGTCTACAAGATCTCCAAGCGCCGCGACGAGGACATCTCGGCCCTGTGCGGCGCCTTCCACGTCATCACCGACGCCGAGGGTGTCGTGACCTCGGCGCGGATTGCCTTTGGCGGCATGGCGGGCACTCCCAAGCGGGCGCAAGCGGCCGAAGCGGCGCTGACCGGCAGGCCGTGGAGATGGGACACGATCCAGGCGGCGCGGCTGGCTCTTGCCGACGATTACCAGCCGCTGTCGGACTGGCGGGCGAGCGCGGACTACCGGATGCTGGCGGCGCAGAACCTGGTGATCCGGTTCTTCCTGGAAAGCTGCGGCGCGCCGGCACGCATCGAACGCCATCCGGCACTGGCGGAGGCATGAAAATGGACACATCCACTCCCCGCAGCCGGACCGAGATTTCAGGCGGCGCGCATGTGTCGCGCAAACATGATTCCGCCCACAAGCACGTCACCGGCAGTGCCGACTACATCGACGACATGCCGGAACCCGCGGGCACACTGCACGGCTATCTCGGTCTGAGCGATCGGGCGCACGCCAGGATCCCCTCGCTCGATCTCAATGCGGTACGCGCATCCGAAGGCGTTGTGGCGGTGCTGACCGGCGCCGATGTGCCGGGCGTCAATGACATCTCGCCCAGCGGCCGCAACGACGAACCGGTGCTGGCGGAAGGCAAGGTGCTGTTTCACGGCCAGCCGGTGTTCGCCGTGATCGCCGAAACCCGCGAGCTGGCGCGCCGCGCCGCCAAGAAGGCCGTGATCGGCTACGAGGACCTGCCGCATGTCACCGACGTGCGCGCGGCCATGGATGCCAACTATCCGCTGGTTACCGACCCGCTGAAGCTCGAGCGCGGCGATATCGAGGCGGGTCTTGCCGCAGCGCCGCTCAGGCTCAAGGGCGAGATGCGGATCGGCGGACAGGACCATTTCTATCTGGAAGGCCATATCGCGTTTGCCATTCCCGGCGAGGATGACGAGGTGACCGTCTGGTCGTCGACGCAGCACCCGAGCGAGGTGCAGCACATGGTGGCGCATGCGCTCGGCACGGTGTCGAACGCGGTGACGGTGCAGGTGCGGCGCATGGGCGGCGGTTTCGGCGGCAAGGAGACGCAATCCAACCAGTTCGCGGCCATCGCGGCGATTGCAGCGAAGAAGCTGAACCGTCCGGTGAAGATCCGGCCCGACCGCGACGACGACATGATCATCACCGGCAAGCGGCACGATTTCGTCGTCGACTACGATGTGGGTTACGATGAGAGCGGCGTCATTCATGCCGTCGACGCAAGTTTTGCGGCGCGCTGTGGATTTTCCTCCGACCTGTCGGGGCCGGTCACCGACCGGGCGCTGTTTCACGCCGACAACTGCTATTTCTACCAGGATGTGCGGCTCGTCTCGAAACCGATGATGACCAACACGGTCTCCAACACCGCCTTTCGCGGCTTCGGCGGACCGCAGGGCATGCTCGGCGGCGAGCGGATGATCGAGGAGGTCGCCTATGCGCTCGGGCGCGATCCGCTGGAGATCCGCAAGGCCAATTTCTACGGCGGCGAAGGCCGCAACGTGACGCCCTATCACCAGACGGTGGAAGACAACATCATCGGCCGCATCGTCGAGGAGCTGGAAACCTCCTCGGACTACCAGGCGCGGCGGGCGGAGATCATCGATTTCAACGAAAACAGCCCGGTGATCCGGCGGGGCATCGCGCTGACGCCGGTGAAATTCGGCATCTCGTTCACCGCCACCTGGTACAACCAGGCCGGCGCGCTGGTGCATGTCTACCAGGACGGATCGATCCATCTCAACCATGGCGGCACCGAGATGGGCCAGGGGCTCAACACCAAGGTGGCGCAGGTGCTGGCCGAAGAATTCCAGGTCGATCTCGACACCATCCGGATCACCGCCACCACCACCGGCAAGGTTCCCAACACCTCGGCGACAGCGGCGTCGTCCGGCACCGACCTCAACGGCATGGCGGCAGCCAACGCGGCGCAGCAGATCAAAACCCGGCTGGTGGCGTTCGCCTCGGAAAAATTCAGCGTTCCGGCCGAGCAGGTGGAGTTCATTCCCAACCATGTGCGCATCGGCAACGAGCTGATGGCCTTCGGGGATTTCATCAAGCTCGCCTACCAGGCGCGGATCCAGCTTTCTGCTGCCGGTTTCTACAAGACACCGGACATTCACTGGGACCGCGCCAGCGGCAAGGGCAGACCGTTCTATTATTTCGCCTATGGCGCGGCGGTCTCGGAGGTCTCGGTCGACACGCTGACCGGCGAATACCAGGTCGACCGCGTCGACGTGCTGCATGACACCGGGCGCTCGCTCAATCCGGCGCTGGATATCGGCCAGATCGAAGGCGCCTTCGTCCAGGGCATGGGCTGGCTGACGACGGAAGAACTGTGGTGGGACGACGAGGGCCGGCTGAGGACGCATGCGCCCTCGACCTACAAGATCCCGCTCGCCTCGGACCGGCCGAAGATCTTCAATGTGAAGCTTGCCGACTGGGCCGAGAACCGCGAGCCGACGATCCGGCGGTCGAAGGCGGTGGGCGAACCGCCATTCATGCTTCCGATCTCGGTGCTGGAAGCGCTCGGCATGGCCGTGGCCTCGATCGCCGACTACCAGGTCTCGCCACAGCTCGACGCCCCGGCGACGCCCGAGCGGGTGCTGATGGCGGTCGAACGGCTGAAGGCGCTTGTGGCGGATGCCGAGATGTCCGGAAAGGACGGGGCGGACGCCTGATGGCGCGGCTTGCGGCCTATCGCGATTTTGCAGCCAACTCGGCCGCGCACGGCTATGTGCTGGTTCGTGTGCTTGAAGCCAAGGGATCGACGCCGCGCAACACCGATGCCTGGATGCTGGTTTCCAAAGCTGCGACCTTCGGCACGATCGGTGGCGGGCGACTGGAGCTCGAGGCCATTGACCGGGCACGCGACGTGCTGGCGGGTGCCGCAGCCGAGCCGATGGCGCTGCCGCTGGGACCCGCGATCGGGCAATGCTGCGGTGGACATGTGACGCTGTCGTTCGAGATCATCCCCCCTGCCCGGTTTGGCGAGATCGAGGCCATGGTCAAGGCCGAGGACGCGGACGATCCCGAGGTCTGGCTGTTCGGCGGCGGCCATGTCGGCCGGGCGCTGGCCAACGCGCTGCTGCTGCTGCCGGTCAGGGTGCATGTGGCCGAGACGCGGGCGGACGAGCTGGATCTCACGCCGGCGGGCGCGGAGCGGCATCTGACCGCCCTGCCCGAAAGCCTGGTGGCGGGCATTGCGCCCGGAAGTGCTGTGATCGTGCTCACCCATGACCACGCGCTGGATTTCCTGATTGTCTCGGCGGCGCTGAAGCGCGATGACCTGGCCCAGATCGGCATGATCGGCTCGGACACCAAGCGGGCGACCTTCGAGCATCAGTTCATCCGCGAAGGCGGCGACGGGGCACTGCTTTCCAAGCTCATCTGCCCGATCGGCCGCAAGATTGCCGACAAGCGACCGGAGGTGATTGCCGCCACGGTGACCGCGGACGTCGTTGCAGCCCTTGCGGACTGGCGCGACGGCAAGGTTCAGCCGGCGTCCTGAAGCACCAGCTGTGACGCCCGCCATCCGGTGGCGATGGCTGCGGCATTGGTGTTGCCGGTGACGATGTTGGGGAAGATCGAGCAATCGACCACCCGCAGACCCTCAAGCCCGTGAACGCGGAGCCGCGCGTCGACAACTGATGTCGCCGGGTCCGGCCCCATGCGGCAGGTGGCGACCGGATGATAGACCGTGCCGGAGCGGCGGCGGCAATCATCGATGAGCGCCTCGTCACTGGTGATATCCGGCCCCGGCAGCAGTTCGGCCTCGATGCAATCGGCGAGCGGTTTGGCGGCGGCCATGGCGCGCACCAGCTTGCCGGTCGCCAGCATCTCGGCGATGTCGTCTTCATGCGACAGCGCGTTTGGGGTGATGCGCGGCGCCTCCGACGGATCGGACGAGCGGATCATGATCTCGCCGCGGCTCTTCGGACGGCAGTTGGACCAGCCGATGGAGAACCCCGGCCACGGATCGGGGCTGAGGATCGGGCGCTCGCCGGGCCGCGGGATGACCGTCGAGAACGCCTGAAAATAGAGCTGCATGTTGGGCCGCGCGTGATCGGGCGACGTGCGGATGAAGCCGCCGGCCTGGTTGAGGCTCACAGACAGGGGACCGTCGCGGAACAGCAGGTATTGCAGACCGGCATTGAGCTTGCCCCACCAGGGACCGAGCTGCTGGTTGATGGTCGGGCAATTGGCCCGGTAGGTGTAGTTGATGCCGATATGGTCCTCGAGATTGCGCCCGACATTCGGGTTGTCGATGCGGACATTGATCCCGACACTCCTGAGGTGCTCGGCCGGGCCGACGCCTGCAAGCTGCAGCAGTTGCGGCGAGTTGACCGATCCGCCGCTGAGGATCACCTCACGCCCGGCGCTGACCGTCTGCTTCTTGCCGTTGCGAGTGTAGCTGACGCCGGTGACGCGGGCGCCTTCGAACGTCAGGCCTGTCACCTGCGCGCCGGTGATCACACGAAGATTGGGCCGCTTCATCGCCGGTCGCAGGAAGGCCCGCGCCGCCGACAGCCGCCGGCCGCCGTGAATGGTGAACTCGAACAGGCCGACGCCATCCTGGCTTTCGCCGTTGAAATCCGGATTGAGCGGCAGGCCGAGGGCCTGGGCGGATTCGAACCATTTCTTCGTCAGATGATGGGTTGTCTTGCCCGGAACGAACAGATTGAGCGGGCCCTTGCGGCCGCGGATGGCCTCGTCTCCGATGATGGCGCATTCGACATCGCGGAAGGCTGCGAACATCTCGTCGGCGCCCCAGCCGGGATTGCCGGCATCGCGCCAGTCATCGAAATCGGCGCGGTGGCCGCGCACCCAGACCATGGCGTTGATGGAAGAGGATCCGCCGAGCAACCGGCCGCGCGGCCAGTGATCGACATTTCCGGCCAGCCCCGGATCGGGTTCGGCGCGGTACATCCAGTTGACCTTGGGATCGAAGAAGGTCTTGCCGTAGCCGAGCGGCATCTGCACGAAAAAGCGCCTGTCGTCGCCGCCCGCTTCCAGCACCAGAACCTTGTGGCGGCCCGACGCGGAAAGGCGTTCGGCCATGACGCAACCGGACGAACCGGCGCCGATGATGATGAAGTCGGGATTGTCCATGAAGTGCTCTTGGGATGCTCGGGGCGCTGACCGGTTGTCGCTCAAGCGTTGTCACATTTGCCTCAGCCAAGCAACGGATTTGCAACGCCAATGGCTGGCTGAGGCGCGACATCCGCCTGGATCATGGACGCTGTGTTCATTTCGGGTGTTCGAAAGGCCTCTTGTTTAGTGAGCATGCTTATAATATATTCGGCTCATGAAAAAGACGGCAATCGATCAACTTGGATTCCTGATCCACGACGCGGGGCGGCTGCTGCGCAAAAATTTTGAAAAGCGCGGTCAGGAGTACGGCCTGTCCTCGGCGCAATGGCGGCTCTTGGTGCGGGTGGTCCGCGAACAGAACCCGACCCAGGCGCGGCTGGCAGAGCTGATGGAAATCGAGCCGATCAGCGTCTCCCGCCTGATCGACCGCATGGAACAGGGTGGCTGGGTCAGGCGCCGCGCGCACGAAACCGATCGCCGGGTCAACCGCGTTGTTCCCACCGACAAGAGCCTTTCGGCCTATTCCGCCATCAAGGCGGTGGCGGCCGAGGTCTTTGAAGAAGCATTGACCGGCGTCGATGAAGACATGCGCGCGGCGCTGATATCGGCGCTCACCCTCATGGTCGGCAATCTTTCATCAGACGAAACCGCAACGACACCTCCCAACGTTGAGCAGCAGGCAGCATCATGAGCACCCAGGCGAATCCGACCGTAACACCGGCACAACCTGCCCCGAAAAGGAAGCCTTCCCGGCTGCGCCGCAATATGCTGATGCTGCTGGTGCCTTGCCTGCTGATCGGTGGCGGGCTCTATGTCTGGATCAGCGGCGGACGGTTCGAGGAAACCGAAAACGCAAACATGCGGCTGGCACGAATCACGATTGCCAGCGAGATCGCCGGGCGCGTGGTCAGCGTCAACGTGGCGGAAAACGTCGCCGTCCGGAAGGGCGACGTGCTGTTCGAGGTCGATCCCGAGCCGCTTCAGATCGCGCTCAACCAGGCCAACGCGGCAGTTGAAAGCGCCCGTCTCAACGTCATCGAACTAAAGGCGGCCTACAGCCAGGCACTGACCCAGGAGCAGATCGCCGCCGACGACGCGGCTTTCTACCAGGACACGCTCGACCGCCAGAAGGCACTGACCGCCAAGGGCGTGGCGACGAATTCTTCGCTGGACGACGCCCGCCACACGGCGCAGAAGGCCGCGCAGGGGCTCGTTGCCGCAAAGCAGGCGGTGGCGACGGCGCAGGCAGCCCTGGCTGAAAGCCTGAACGGCGAAATCGATGATCACCCGATGGTGGTGGCCGCCAAGGCCGCGCGCGACAAGGCCGCCTACAATCTTTCTGTTGCCACGGTGCGGGCGCCAGCCGACGGCCTGGTCTACCAGGCCTCGTCGTTCCGTCCGGGCGTATATGTCACCCCCGGCGCATCGCTGTTTACCATTGTCGAGACGACAGACCCGTGGATCGACGCCAATTTCAAGGAACCGCAACTGGCGCACATGAAACCCGACCAGCCGGCGGAAGTGGTGTTCGACCTCTACCCCGACAGGACCTTCAAGGCCAAGGTGGACTCGATCGGCGCCGGTACCGGCGCGGAATTCTCGCTGCTGCCGGCCCAGAACGCCACCGGCAACTGGGTCAAGGTCACGCAGCGAATTCCGGTGCGGATCAAGCTCGACAATCCGGAGGCCAGGATCCTGGCGCGTTCCGGCCTGAGCGCCACCGTGACCGTGGACACCGGTGAAAGCCGCAGCTTCGGCGACCTGTTCACGAGCGCCAAGGCTGCAGAGTAAGCGGGCGCCGGGGAACCAGGATAATGAGCACGACCGAAGAACCCGGGCACAATGTGCCGCACCGGGGCCTGATCACGGTTTCGATCATGCTCGCGACGATCATGCAGGTGCTGGACACGACGATCGCCAATGTGGCCTTGCCGTCGATGACCGGCGATCTCGATGCCTCGCAGGACACCATCACCTGGGTGCTGACCTCATATATCGTCGCTGCGGCGATCATGACCCCGGTGACCGGCTGGCTGGCGGACCGGGTCGGCCGGCGGCAGCTATTCCTGACCACAATCGTCGGATTTACCGCCACCTCGATGGCCTGCGGCCTGGCGCCCAATCTCGAGGCGATGGTGCTGTTCCGGCTGCTTCAGGGCGTGTTCGGGGCGGCGATCGTGCCGCTGTCGCAGACATTTCTGCTCGACATCAATCCGCGCGAACGCCATGGCTCTGCGATGGCGATCTGGGGCGCGGGCATCATGGTCGGGCCGATCATCGGGCCGACGCTGGGCGGCTATCTGACGGAAACGCTGGACTGGCGCTGGGTGTTCTTCATAAACCTGCCAGTCGGGCTGATCGCCTTTGCCGGGTGCTTTGCCTATCTGCCAGAGGTGGCGCAGCGGCTGCGCAGGTTCGATTTCTTCGGGTTTGCGATGCTGTCGCTCGGCGTCGGCGCGCTGCAGCTGATGCTCGACCGCGGCGGCGAGGCCGACTGGTTCGCCTCCTGGGAGATCTGGATCGAACTCGGGCTGGCGATCACCGGCCTCTGGGTGTTCACCGTTCACCTGGCGACCGCCGAGGACACGTTCGTCGACGGCAAGATCTTTGCCGACCGTAACTTCGTGATGGGGCTGATCCTGATCTTCGTGGTCGGCATCGTGCTTCTGGCCAGCCTGGCGCTGCTGCCGCCGATGCTGTCGCATGTGTTCGGCTATTCGACGATCACCACCGGGCTGGTAATGGCCCCGCGCGGGGTGGGCACGATGATCTCGATGATCCTGGTCGGACGGCTGGTGCGGATGACCGACCCGCGCTACCTGGTGATCACCGGCCTGTTGCTGACGGCGCTGTCGCTCTACCTGATGACCGGATTTTCGCCGCAGATGGACTCGTTTCCGGTGATCTGGACGGGCGTCATCCAGGGGCTCGGGCTCGGGCTTGTGTTCGTGCCGCTCTCGGCCGTGGCCTTCGCCACACTCGACAACAAGTACCGCACCGATGCGGCGAGCCTGTTCAGCCTGGTGCGCAATCTCGGCTCCTCCATCGGCATCTCGGTGGTGACGCTGTATCTGACGCGGAACACCCAGATCAATCACCAGGAGCTCGGCGCCTTCATCAACCCGTTCAATCCGGTGCTGCAACAGGCTTTGCCCGGTCCAACGAATAATCCGGCGATGCTGCAAACGCTCGACGGCCTGATCAACCAGCAGTCGCTGATGATCTCCTACATCAACGATTTCAAGCTGGTAATGCTGATCACGCTGTTTGCGATCCCGCTGGCGCTGATGCTGCGCCGGCCGCAACGGACAGCCGCGGCTGCGGCTCCCGCAGCAGCGCATATGGATTGACAGGAACCGACCCCGGCTGTGTCGGCCGGATCAGTCTGCGGTGCGCTTGCCCTCGGCGTTAAAGGCCAGGATGCGCGCTGGATCGATGGCGAGACCGACGCGGCTGCCATCGGCGGGCAGGCTCACCTCGCCGTCGATGCGCACCACGATCTTGTCTCCAGCGGCGGTGACGCAATGGACCAGCGTTTCCGCCCCGAGCGGCTCGCAGAAGGCGACATCGGCATCGAGAAGGCCGGTGCCCGGTGCTGCAAGGTCGATATGCTCGGGCCTGATGCCGATCACGGCGCCCGCATCGAGCGGCCCCCTGCCCGGCCGGACATCGTGGCTGAGTACGTTCATCGGCGGCGAGCCGATGAAGCCCGCGACGAACAGGGTCGCCGGGTTTGCATAGACGTCCAGCGGCGCGCCGACCTGCTCGGCGACACCAGCGTTCATTACGATCATGCGGTCGGCGAGCGTCATGGCCTCGACCTGATCGTGGGTGACGTAGAGCGCCGTGACACCGAGCTTGCGCTGCAGCGCCTTGATCTCCAGACGCATCTGCACCCTGAGCTTGGCATCGAGATTGGAGAGCGGTTCATCGAACAGGAAGACGGCGGGTTTGCGCACGATCGCGCGGCCCATGGCAACGCGCTGGCGCTGGCCGCCGGAGAGCTGCCGCGGCTTGCGGTCGAGATAGGGCTCGAGCTCGAGCATGCGGGCGGCCTCGGCGACCCGCGAGGCGATCTCGGGCTTAGGGACATTGGCGATCTTCAGCCCATAGGCCATGTTGTCGAAGACGCTCATGTGCGGATAGAGCGCGTAGTTCTGGAACACCATGGCGATGTCGCGTTCGCGCGGCTCGAGCTTGTTGACCACCCGGTCGCCGATATGAATGTCGCCGGAGGTGATGGTTTCAAGGCCCGCGACCATGCGCAACAGCGTGGACTTGCCGCAACCCGATGGGCCGACGATGACGATGAACTCGCCGTCGCTGATCTCCGCGTCGATGCCGTGAATGACTTCGGTCCGGCCGTAGCTCTTTCTGATCGCTTCCAGTTTGATTTCAGCCATGGGAATTCATTTCTCGCTTTCGACCAAGCCTTTGACGAAGAGTTTCTGCATGCCGATGACGACGAGCACCGGCGGCAGCATTGCCAGCATGGCGGTCGCCATGATCACCGGCCATTCGACGGTCTGGTCGCCGGTCGGCAGCATCTGCTTGATGCCCATAATCACCGTGTTCATGGATGGCTCGGTGGTGATCAGCAACGGCCAGAGGTACTGATTCCAGCCGTAGATGAAGAGGATGACGAAGAGGGCCGCGATGTTGGTGCGCGACATCGGCAGCAGGATGTCGATGAAGAAGCGGATCGGCCCTGCACCGTCGACGCGGGCGGCTTCCGTCAGTTCGTCCGGGATCGTCATGAACAATTGACGGAACAGGAATGTGGCCGTGGCTGAGGCAATGAGCGGCAGGATCAGGCCGGTGTAGCTGTTGAGCAGTCCGAGGCTCGCCACCACTTCGTAGGTCGGCACAATGCGGACCTCGACAGGCAGCATCAGCGTCATGAAGATCAGCCAGAAGAACAGCATCCGGAAGCGGAACCTGAAATAGACGATGGCATAGGCCGACAGCAGCGAGATGATGATCTTGCCGATGGTGATGCCGAGCGCCATCACCAGCGAATTGAGCAGCATCTGCCAGACAGGGGCGACGCCGCCGGTGAGCAACGCCTCGAGATAATTGTCGAAGAAATGCGGCCCCGGCAGCAGGGGCATCGGCGGACGGATCAGGTCATCCTGGGTCACCGTGGAGGCGACGAAGGCGATCCAGATGGGAAAGCAGATCACCGCGATGCCGAAGATCAGGCCGGCGTGGGTGAGCCAGGTGCCAACCCCTCGTTTTTCGACCATGCCGCTCATCAGTAATGCACCCGTCGTTCAATGAAACGGAACTGGACCACCGTCAGGATACCCACCAGCACCAGAAGCACCACGGACTGCGCCGCTGACGAGCCCAGATCCTGGCCGACGAAGCCATCGGCGAAGACCTTGTAGACGAGGATCGTGGTCGATTGCTGCGGCCCGCCTTGGGTGATGGTGTGGATGACGCCGAACGTGTCGAAGAAGGCATAGATGATGTTGACCACCAGCAGAAAGAAGGTTGTTGGCGACAGCAGCGGAAAGACGATCGTCCAGAACCGGCGCCAGAAGCTCGCACCGTCGATCGCGGCCGCCTCGATGACGCTCTTCGGGATGGCCTGCAGCCCGGCGAGAAAGAACAGGAAATTGTAGCTGATCTGTTTCCAGGCCGAGGCCGCCACCACGAGCGCCATGGCCTGGCCGCCGTCGAGATTGTGATTCCAGACATAGCCCATCTGCGAGAGCATCCAGGCGATGATGCCGGTGAAGGGATTGAACATGAACAGCCAGAGCACCCCGGCGATCGCGGGGGCGACCGCATAAGGCCAGATCAGCAGCGTGCGGTAGGCGCTCGATCCCTTGATGACGCGGTCGGCAAGGACGGCAAGCCAGAGCGCGAAGGACATCGCCGAGATAGTGACCAGCACCGAGAACACGGCGGTGGTGAGAAAGGATTCGCGGTAGTAGCGATTGCCGAAGAGATACTCGAAATTGCCGAAGCCGACGAACTGGGTCTTGAGCCCGAAGGGATCCGGAATGAAGGCGGACTGATAGATCGCCTGCCCCGCCGGCCAGAAGAAAAACACAAATGTGACGAGCAACTGCGGGGCGACCAGCAGATAGGGCAGCCAGCGGTTGTCAAATACGACACGCTTTTCCATAAATCACCGACCGGAAGGAGAGAACCGGCGGAGCCTGTGACGGCTCCGCCGGACAGATGCTGTTAGCGGTTTGCCTGCTCGAAGCGGCGGAGCAGTTCGTTGCCGCGGGAGACGGCCGAATCCAGCGCGTCCTTGGCGGTTTTCGAACCGTTCCAGACGCCCTCGAGCTCTTCGTCGATGATGCCGCGGATCTGATCAAAGCTGCCCAGGCGCAATCCCTTGGAATTGGCGGTCGGCGCCTTGCCGGTCATCTGGATGATCGAGATGTCGGTGCCGGGGTTTGCCTCATAGAAACCCGATGCCTTGGTTGCCTCGTAGGCAGCCATGGTGATCGGCAGGTAGCCGGTGTCCTGGTGCCACTTGGCCTGGATGTCGGAGCTCGACAGGAAATTGAAGAACGCCGCAACGCCCTTGTATTCCTCAGGCGTCTGACCCTGCATGACCCACAGGGACGCGCCACCGATGATGGTGTTCTGAGGCGCGCCTTCGACGCTGCTCCAGTAGGGCAGCGGGCGGATGGCGAAATCGAAGGTGGCTTCCTTCTTCACGCCGGCATACCCGGCCGACGATTCGGTGAACAGCGCACATTCACCGGCGCGGAACGGCGCACCGCCCTCGTTGCGGCGGCCCGAATAGATGAACTTGCCGTCCTTGGCCCACTGGCCAAGCGTGTCGATATGCTTGACCTGGACGTCGCCGTTGAAGGTCAGCTCGGTGTCGACGCCTGCAAAACCGTTCTCCTTCGTGGCAAAGGGAACGTTGTGGTAGGCGGAGAGGTTTTCGAGGTGAACCCAGCTCTGCCATGCGGTGGTCAGCGGGCACTTGTTGCCGGCGGCCTTCAGCGCGTCGAGTGCGGTTCCGACCTGCTCCCAGGTCGACAGGTCCATTTCCGGATCGAGACCGGCGGCCTTCAGCGCGTCCTTGTTGACGTAAAGAACCGGCGTCGAGGAGTTGTAGGGCAGCGACAGCATCTGGCCTTCGGTGGTGGTGTAGTAACCGGCGACGGCTGCGAGATAGACCGACTGGTCGAACGGCAGGCCCGATTCGGCCATGACTTCGTAAACCGGCTTGATGGCGCCCTTGGCGGCCATCATCGTGGCGGTGCCGACTTCGAACACCTGAAGAATGTCCGGCTGCTCGCCTGCGCGGAACGCGGCGATGCCGGCATTGAGCGTTTCGGAGTAGTTGCCCTTGTTGGTGGCAACCACGGTGTAGTCTGTCTGGGATGCGTTGAACTTGGCAACCTGCTCGTCAAGCAGCTCTCCAAGACGGCCCGTGAAAGCGTGCCAGAAATCGATTTGCGTGGCGGCACTTGCAGGTGCAACGCCCGACAAGAGTGCGGCGACAACGCCGGCGGCGATGAGTTTTTTCATGTGAACTTCCTCCCTTGATAGGAAACGCGTGAAAACGAACGTGACCCGAAAGGGAAACGTAGCCTCAGCGTGTCTATCGCGCAATTGAAAACAGTTTTATGACAGCGAGTGTGGAAAACGAAACCGGGAGTGAACCTTTCCGGTTTCACCAGACAATCAAACCGACTTTCAGAAAAAAACTGCAACTGATTAACTCGCGGGGAAGCGAAAGCGGGCTTTCCATTCGGCTCCGCATTGCGCATCATGTGCACTGCAAAAGAAACCGGAAGTGCGAGGGGCACCGATGTACGACTATCCGCTCTTGTGGGAATGGCTCAGCTTTGCCGTGCGCTGGCTGCATGTGATCACGGCAATCGCCTGGATCGGATCATCGTTCTACTT
Source organism: Hoeflea sp. (assembly GCA_020637795.1). Taxonomy (GTDB): domain Bacteria; phylum Pseudomonadota; class Alphaproteobacteria; order Rhizobiales; family Rhizobiaceae; genus Hoeflea. Next base: position 742,644 of record JACKJT010000001.1, read on the forward strand.
CATCGCGCTGGATCTCGGTCTGGTGCAGCGTCCAGGGTTGCCCGTGGGCGCCTATGGCGAGGAATGGCAGGTTCACGGCGGCGGCTTCTACCATATCCAGAAATACCTGGTGGCGCCCGAACGGCTGCCCGAGCACCTGACCTGGTTCAAATGGGAAAGCTACGTGACCTGGCTGTCGGGCTTCGCCATGCTGTGCGTGGTCTACTATGCCGGCGCGGAGCTCTTCCTGATCGACGCAAACGTGCTCGATGTCTCGGCCCCGATCGCGATTTCCATCTCGGTGGCGTCGATCGTGCTCGGCTGGATCATCTATGACCTGTTGTGCAAGTCGCCGATCGGGCAGAGCACCACCGGGCTGATGCTGGTGCTGTTTGCGGTGCTGGTAGCGATGGCCTGGGGCTATACGCAGGTGTTTACCGGCCGGGCGGCGCTGTTGCATCTTGGCGCGTTCACCGCGACGATCATGAGCGCCAATGTCGCGATGATCATCATCCCCAACCAGAAGATCGTCGTGGCCGATCTCAAGGCCGGGCGGACGCCGGACCCGAAATACGGCCGCATCGCCAAGCAACGCTCGCTGCACAACAACTATCTCACCCTGCCGGTGATCTTCCTGATGCTGTCGAACCACTATCCGCTGGCCTTTGCCACGCAGTGGAACTGGCTGATCGCGGCGTTGGTGTTCCTGATGGGCGTCACCATCAGGCACTGGTTCAACACGGTTCACGCCCGCAAGGGCAAGCCGCACTGGACCTGGGCGGCGACGGTTGCGCTGTTCATGGCCATCGTCTGGCTGTCGAGCCTGCCCCGCACCGATGAAGTGATCGAGGAAGCCTCATTGGCGCCGGTGCACGAGCGGTTCGTCACCAATGCCCATTTCGAAGCGGTCAGCGAAACCATCATGGGCCGCTGCTCGATGTGCCATGCAGCGGAACCAGTGTGGGAAGGAATGGCACACGCGCCAAAGAACGTGAAACTCGAGACCAACGAGGAAATCGCCCGTCACGCGCGCGAGATCTACCTCCAGGCCGGCCGCAGCCACGCCATGCCTCCCGGCAACATCACCTATGTGGAGCCGGAAGAGCGGGCGCTGATCGTCGCCTGGTACGAATCCGCCATTGCCGGCGAGCCCAAAGCGGGCGAGACAGGGCAATGACAGCCAGACTGCTGCGCGGCCGTACGCTGAGCTTCAAGGCGCGCCCGCAGGCGCGCGACGATCATGCAAGCTATGTCTACGAGGCCGACGGGGCGCTGCTGGTCGAAAACGGGCTGATCACCGCGTCTGGATCCTATGCGGAGGTGGCATCGAAGGCGCCAGCGGCAACGGAGATCATCGATCATCGGCCCTGCCTGTTGATGGCCGGCTTCATCGATCCGCATATTCACTTCCCGCAGATGCAGGTGACGGCCAGCTACGCCGCCAACCTGCTTGAATGGCTCAACACCTACACCTTCGTCGAGGAACAGCGCTTCGCCGATCCGGCGCATTGCGCCCGCTTCGCCACGCTGTTCTTCGACGAACTGCTCCGCCACGGCACGACGACGGCCGCGGCCTACTGCTCCGTGCACAAGGGCTCGACCGACGCCTATTTCGCTGAAGCCCAACGCCGCAACCTGCTGATGGTGGGCGGCAAGGTGATGATGGACCGCAACGCCCCAGAGGCGCTGACGGATACGGCGCAATCGAGTTACGACGACAGCAAGGCGGTGATCGCCGACTGGCACGGCAAGGGGCGCAATCACGTGGCGATCACGCCGCGCTTTGCCATCACATCGACCCCGGCACAGCTGGAAGCCGCCGGCGCGCTGGCGCGCGAGCATCCCGATCTGCTGATCCAGACGCATCTGTCCGAGAACGACGCCGAAATCGCCTACACGCTGGAGCTCTATCCCGAGGCCAAGGACTACACCGACGTCTATGCAGGCTACGGGCTGCTGACCGACAAGATGCTGCTCGGCCATGCCATTCACCTGTCCGACCGGGAAATGGACGCGATTGCAGACGCCGGGTCCGTCGCCGTTCACTGCCCGACCTCGAACCTGTTTCTCGGTTCGGGTCTCTTCGATCTCAAGCGGCTGAAGCAGCATGGCGTGCGCACCGCGATCGCCACCGACATCGGTGGCGGCTCGAGCTATTCGCTCCTGAGAACACTCGACGAGGCCTACAAGATCCAGCAATTGCGCGGTCACCGGCTGCCGCCGATAGAAAACTACTGGCAGGCGACCCGCGGCAATGCGGAAGCGCTCGGGCTGGTGGAGCGTATCGGCACGCTGGAGCCTGGGACAGACGCCGATATCATCGCGCTTGACGCCCGGGCGACGCCGGCAATGCAGATCCGCATGGAAACGGTGCAAACGCTGGAAGAAGAACTCTTCCTGATGCAAACAATGGGTGACGACCGGTCAGTCCGTGCGGTCTACGTTGCCGGCGATGCCGTCAAGAGATAGTTGCGAGCCAGCTGACGGATCTTATTTGCGCTTCCGTCACAATTCCGTCTTAACTCTTCGTTAACAGTCTTCCTGCAAGCTGTGTATCAGCAGCGGTCTTTTTGAAGATTGCTTATAAGGTCGCGTGAGCACGGATGTACTGCCACGCGGCTTTTGCTTTTTCCGGACACCCCAATCCCACCGACTTCGAGGCAACACACCCGCCCGAACGAGCATGCGGCAACCTGGCCTGATGCGGGCGTCAGCTGCCGCGGTAGGTTGAATAAGCATAAGCTGAAATCAGCAAAGGCACGTGGTAATGCGCCGTCGTGTCGGCGATGCCGAAGCGGATCGGGATCACGTCGAGAAACGCCGGGTCCGGCAGCTTTTCGCCGCTCGAGCGCAGATAATCTCCCGCATGAAACCTGAGTTCGTAAACTCCACGGTCGAGATCGGCGCCCGAAAGAAGCGGAGCGTCGACGCGGCCATCTGCATTGGTGCTGACGGTCTTGATCAAATGGTGGTCGAGCCCTTCAATCCGGACAAGCTCGATGACCAGTCCGGCAGCGGGCTTGCCACGGGCCGTATCGAGCACGTGCGTGGTCAAGCGACCGGTTCCGGTTGGGAGTGGTTGGGCGGACATTGGCGTCTCCTTGGGTCAGTTGACCGGTTGGGCGATCAGATAAGGCACATCATAGCTGGCTTCCTCGAGATTGGCGCCCTTGCCCTCACGGTCCATCACCAGAAAATCGCTGACACGGCCCACGGCAATCAGCGGATGATGCCAGACATTGCGGGCATACTGCACACCGATGTGTCCTGGAACCAGAAACGCGCGCGGCTCGCCCGGACGTCCGCCCGCATCCGGCGCGACGACTGCGATCCAGTCTCCGCCGGTGACCGGAAAGAACGCCTGGCTGCCGAGCGGGTGGCGCTCCATCATGCCGACCGCGTAGGGAAACTCCCGTGGCTGGCCGCGGAACAGCGACAAAATCGTGTTCCCTCCCCCGCTTGCAGTGTCCGCCATGGCAAGCGCGTGAAAGCGTTCGGTGGTGCCTCCATTGATCATGCGCAGTTCTGCCGCCGCGGTATCCATGACGGTGCCGAAGGGGGCGAATGCCCCGGCAGTCAGCGGCTCGAGTTTCAGGTCCCGCATCTGCCGCTCACCCTTCCGGCAGAATCGAGGCGATGCGGAACCCGGCGATCTTTTCGACCTGGGCGCAGGCAGTCTCGAATTCGGTTTCGGCATCGTTGCCGATGCGGGTTTCGAAAGCGGCCAGGATGCTGCCCTTGTCGTGTCCCTTGACCGCGATGATGAAGGGAAACCCGAAACCGGTCATGTAGCTTGTGTTGAGCTCGGTGAACCCTGCGTGCTCCTGCGCGCTCAGCCGGTCCAGACCGGCGCCGGCCTGTTCGGATTTCGATTCCTCGGTAAGTTCTCCGGCGATCGCCAGCTTGCCGGCAAGATCGGGATGCGCGCGCAAGACGCCCAGGCGCTCGTCATGGCTGGCGGCGCGAAACTCGGCGCACAGCGCGTCATGAACCGGGCCAGCCCGCAACGGGGTGGCGATGCGGCCATTGTCGAAGGCCCGTTCGGCGATCCAGGGCGAATGCTCGAACACGCCGCCAAAGCGGCCGACAAACTCCTCACGGCCGATCATTTCGACTTCTCCGGATGGTGATGTTCATGCCAGTGATTGGCGATATCGATACGGCGGGTCACCCAGGCCTTGTCATTGGCATTGACGTAATCGAGGAACCTGGCAAGGGCTGCAGCGCGGCCGGGGCGGCCAACCAGGCGGCAGTGCAGGCCGATCGACATCATCTTCGGGCTGCCCGCCGCACCTTCGGCCATCAGCACATCGAATGTATCCTTGAGATAGGTGAAGAACTGGTCGCCCGAATTGAACCCCTGCGGCGTGGCGAAGCGCATGTCGTTGGCGTCAAGCGTGTAGGGCACGATCAGGTGCGGACCCTTCGGCCCTTCGACCCAGTAAGGCAGTTCGTCAGCGTAGGAATCGGCGGAGTAGACGAAACCGCCCTCCTCCATGACAAGCCTCAGGGTGTTGACCGACGGCTTGCCCTGGTAGATGCCGAGCGGCCGCGAGCCGGTCACTTCGGTGTGGATGCGGACGCATTCGGCGATGTGGCGGCGTTCCTCGTCTTCGGAGAAGTCCTTGTACTCGAGCCAGCGCAGTCCGTGGCTGGCGATCTCCCAGCCGGCTTCCTTCATGGCCGCGACCGCTTCCGGGTTGCGCTGCATGGCAAGGGCGACACCATACACCGTCACCGGCATTTTGCGCTCGGTGAACATCCGCCAGAGCCGCCAGAAACCAGCGCGCGAGCCATATTCGTAGAGCGACTCCATGTTCATGTTGCGCTGACCCGGCCACGGTTGTGCGCCGACGATCTCCGACAGCAGGCTTTCGGAGGTGGGATCCCCATCGAGAATCGAGCTTTCGCCGCCCTCTTCGTAGTTGACCACGAACTGGACGGCACAATGCGCGCCCGAGGGCCATTCCGGATCGGGCGGGGTGCGGCCATAGCCGACCAGATCGCGGGGATAGGGTGTTGTGTTCATTGGACAGTCCATCTCGATAACCGGGAAACGGTAGCAGCCCGGCGGCAAATGTCGATACCCGGACTTTGAAGAAAAACCGCAAACTGTTGCGGCAAATTCAACCGGTTGCGGCCCTTGCGGGATGTGCCGCCGTCTACTGAATACCCTGATCTGTGGCGCTCCGGGCTGCGTGCCAGGCGACGGAGAAACTCTCCGGCGTCTCGGGTCCCTCTTCACCGGCAAGCTGTGCGACGAGGCAGTCGGCCATGCGATGGGCGATGCCGAAGCTGATCTTGAAGCCGCCCGCCATCGCCAGGACACCGGGCGCACCCGGAACCGGCCCCAGCATCGGGTCACGTCCGACAGCCTTCGGACGCACGCCGGCCCAGCGGCGGATCACCGGCGCCTCCCTGATCAACGGGCAAAGCTTGCGGGCGCGTTTGACGATCTCGTCGAGCCTTTCATCGGTTGCGCGCGGATCGTCGAACTCGTTCTCGCTGGTCGACCCCACGGCAACGTGACCGTTTTCATGGGCAATCACATAGACGCCGTCATCGTAGACCAAGGGCAGATCGGGTTCCGCCCCGGCATCGAGAAGGGCTGCCTGGCCCTTGACGCCGCCGCCCAGCGATTGCGCCGGCAGCCCCATTAGGCGCGCAATCATAGGAAACGCGTCGACGCCGTTTGCCAGCGCGACATGGCCGAAGCCAATGCTGGTTCCGTCCGACAGACTTGCCCGCCTGTCCCCCGGCGCCACGTCCACGACGGCGGTCCCCAGGCGCAGTTCGATGTTGGGCATCACCGCAAGGCGAGACAGAAGTGCGGCGATTAGGCCCGGCGGAGAAATCCGCGCCGAAAGCGTTTCATGCACTATTCCATGCGGCGCCCGCAGGATATTGGGCCAGTCGCTTCTGTCGGGCGTATGACGGACCTCGTAGCCAAACCGCGTCCCCCAATTGGCCCGCGCATCGGCAATCCGCTCGGTCGCGGTGATCCGCCCACGCTCCGAGGTCAGCGGCAATATCCGCCCGACCCGGCGATAGCCGCAGAACTCGCCGGTTTCGGCTTGCAGCCGTGCGATCTCATCCTCGAGATCGACCAAGGCGCGGAACTGGAAATCCTTCTTGCCGTTCCAGCGTTCGGGACTGTGGGGCATGAGCGCACCGAGGAAGCCGCCGCTGGCGCCATCACCCGGATTGCCACGTTCGACGAGCATGACCGACAGGCCGGCGCGCGCCGCCTTGACCGCCAGCCACAGCCCCGCCACCCCGGCCCCGGCGATCAGCAGGTCCGGCGCAGCTTGACCACGGTGCGATGCGGCTTTATCGGCAACAGCCATGATCGATCCCCCCGAGCCAGACGATAACAGCACCAGCCAGCGCGCATCGCTGACGTGGCATGCGGGCGATATGCCCTATTCGGAGGAATTTGGCGACTTCTATTATTCAAAGGCGGACGGCCGGGCGGAATGCCGACACGTGTTTCTGACCGGCAACGGACTGCCCGATCGGTTCGGAGGCAAGCGGCATTTCGTGATCGGCGAACTCGGGTTCGGCACCGGGCTCAACTTCATCGAGACCTGGGCGGCCTGGGAAACGGCCGCCACGGAGGGGGCGCGGCTGGAGTTCCACTCCTTCGAGCTGCGCCTGCTTGATCGGGATGACATGAGGCGCGCGCTGGCAGCCTGGCCCGACCTGACACCCAGGGCCGCGGAACTGATTACCGTCTGGCCGGAACGGCCGGAGGGCGATGTCGTCATCGGTTTCGAGAGCCGCGGCCGGCCAATCAGCCTGCATATCCATTCGGGCCCGGCGCTCGAGCAAATGGCCAGAGCTACTTTTTCTGCGGATGCCTGGTATCTTGATGGTTTTTCGCCAGCCCGCAATCCGGACATGTGGTCTGCCGAGCTGATGCACGCGGTCGCGGACCGGACACGTCCGGGCGGGACGTTTGCGACCTACTCCGCAGCCGGGTGGGTGCGGCGAAACCTGCAGGCAGCGGGTTTTATGGTGGAGAAGCGCCCGGGCCATGCCGGCAAGCGCGACATGAGCGGGGGCATGCTGGCAACCGCCCTGCCGGTCCCCAGCGAAGCGCCGTCCGCCAGCTAGGCTTTCGGAACAGCCTTCGCGGGTGCGCGCATCCCGAAGTACCGAAGCGCCGGCCTAGCCGTGGGTGATGCGCGCCGCGATGTCCTCGGGCAGCCAGTCCCGTATCTTGGCTTCGAGCTTTTCCGGGCTGATCGGCTTGGACAGGTAATCATCCATGCCGGCCTCCAGGCAGCGTTCCTTGTCGCCTGTCAGGGCATGGGCGGTGACGCCGACGATGGGAGTGCGTCCGAGGCTTTCATCTCCGGCCTCGGCCTTGCGAATGGCCTGAGTTGCCTGATGGCCGTTCATCACAGGCATGGAGACATCCATCAGGATCATTGCCGGGCGATGGCTCTTCCAGATTTCAAAGGCGCTGCCACCATTGTCGACAATCTGATAGCGCAGACCCATCTCATCGAGGATCTGGGTAAACACGATCTGGTTGACCTCATTGTCTTCGGCGACAAGCAGATCAAGGCGACTGTCTTCGCCGGCCTTTTCCGTGGGCGATCGGCGCTCGGACCGTTCGGATGCCGCGGCAACAACCGCTGGCCTGATCGGTGGCGTGGCGGAAACTTGCCGATCGGCGGCGACGCCGGCGGGCGCGGCGGCCTCGTCATTCGTCCCGGCCCGGCCTTGCGCCGCAGCCTGGAGGACGCCCACGATGGTTTCGAGAAGCAGCGACGAGCGCGCCGGCTTCATCAAGGTGGCCTGCACGACCCCTTGCCGGATGTCGGTGTCCGAAGAGTTGAGATCCATCGACGTCAACATGACGATTGCCGGCTTGTCGGGACCGAAAGCCTTGCGGATGGCGCGCGCGGTCATCACACCATCCATGTCGGGCATGTGATAGTCGAGGATGATGACATCGACAGGGACGCCGAATTTATTGGCCGCGGCAAGCACGTCGAGGCCTTCCTTACCTGAAACCGCGGCGCAGGCATCAAAGCCCCAGGCGCTCATTTGCTCCATCAGGATGGATCTGTTGACGGGGTTGTCGTCAATCGCCAGCACCCGGGCGCCGGAGACATCGACGGGGGCAATCCGGACGCGCGTGACAGTGCTGTGATCCACCGGCAGGCTGAGCTCGACCGTGAACACGGATCCCTCGCCAACCTTGCTTTCAGCCCGGATATGGCCGCTCATCAGCTCAACCAGGCGGGACGTGATCGCCAGACCGAGGCCGGTTCCCTCATGCCGTCTGGTCGAGGAATTGTCGACCTGGGAGAATTTCTCGAACACCGCTTCCAGCTTGTCGGGCGGAATGCCCATTCCGGTGTCGTGAACATGGATGGCGAAATCAAGCAGGCCAGCGTCGTTGAGCTGACCGTCGACCTCGATGAGCACATGCCCGGATTCGGTGAACTTGATGGCGTTGCCGGCGAGATTGGTGATGATCTGCCGCAGCCGTCCGACATCGCCGACAACCCGCGCAGGCAGCGCAGGGTCGATGCGCACGATGAGCTCGATGTCCTTCTCCGCGGCGCGGCTTGAAATCAGCGATGCCACATCCTCAACCGTCTCGGACAGGTCGAACGGAGCCTCGTCGAGGACAAGCTGCCCGGCGTCAATCTTCGAAAAATCGAGAATGTCATTGATAATGGTGAGCAGCGCATTGCCGGACTTGACGATGATATCGGTGAATGTGCGCTGGCGCGTGTCCAGTTCAGTGCGGGCCAGGAGTTCGGCCATACCCAGAACGCCGTTCATCGGCGTGCGGATTTCGTGGCTCATGTTGGCCAGGAACTCGGATTTCGCACGGTCGGCCATTTCCGCCTTGATGACGAGGTGCTGGAGTTCCTCCTCGCGGTGCTTCGCCTCGGTGATATCCGTGTAGGTGATGATCATCGAGCCGTTGGCGGTCGGCTTGCCGTCGATGCGGAGCCAGCGGCCGGACGTGGTCTGCCGCTCGAGCGTGTGCGGTATCAGTTTCTTGTGGCAATCATTGACCCTTGCACGGGTGGCAGCCGCCGTTTCCTCGCTTCCGTAATCGCCGCGGCGCTCGCAGAAATCAAAGAAATCATTGAGGTCCTTGCCGACTGCCGCGACCTCGTGCGGCGCCTCAAGCATCTCGAAGAACGTGTCGTTGGCAAACTGGATGAGGCAGTCCCTGGTCACCATCAGGCCCTGCGCCATCGCCCCGGCAGCGCCGCGCAGCAGCTCGCTGGCCCGCTCCATCTCGGCCCTGGCGAGATCAAGCTCCTGTTCGCGCTGTTTGAGTTCGGAGACATCGAAATAGGATATCATCCGCTTGCCCTCGGACAGCGCACGGACAGAATAGATCATGGTGCGGCCATCGGCTCGAGCGAATTCACGCGGCTCGACATAGCCGGAGCGGATTTCCTCGAGACGCGCCTCGACGTAGTCGTCGAACTCGTCCTCGGCGACCTGGTAGATGCCGTTTTCCCGATTGACGTCGATGAGCGTACGGAAAGGCGCGCCGATGTAATCGTCGCGGGACGCAATCTTCCAGATGCGGAAAAACGCACCATTTATCAGTTCGACATGGGTGTTCCGGTCGACGACCACCACACCCATGTGCATGGCCTCGATGACGCTTTCCAGGTCGGCCTTGTGCAGCTCGGCGCGGCGCTGCGCCTCATAGACCTCCCGCTCGCGGCGTTTCATGTCGCTCACGTTGATGGTGGTTCCCAGCAGGTATCGCCTGCCGCCCGGCCCATCAAACCCGACCTTGCGATCGATCAGCTTGAGCTTTTCGCCTTTTGCACTGTCGAGTTCGATTTCGCGTTCCATAAGGCCGCGACCGTTCATCGCTTCCGCGTCGGCCTCCCGCAACGGACCGCCCTGTTCGCCAAAGATCTCGAAATCGTCCCTGCCGAGCATATCCTTTTCGGGGATCGCGGTCAGTTCCCCGTGGGCGCGATTGACGTAAATGTACCGGTAGTCCTCATCCTTGACGAAGCTCGAAATCGGCATTTCGTCAAGGATCGCGCGAAACAGCTGGTTTTCCGCCACCTTGTTTTCGAGGGCGGTCTCGCGCTGCTTCAGTTCGGTGACATCGACGCGTAGACCCAAGGTGTAGCCGTCCTTGAGCGCACGGTTGATGATGCGGATCCATCGGCCATTCTTGAGCTGTTCGACGGTGGCCTTGCCGAATTCACGATGAACCGACAGGCGGTTTTCGATCCAGGCCTTGCGCGCTTCCGGTTCATCGTCGGCACTGAAACTGCACGAGGTTTCCAGCACCGAACGAAGTGATTTTCCGACCTCGAGCGTGTAGTCCGGTGCCGTCATGGCATCCATTGCAGGATTGACGTAAATGAGAACGTCGCTTGGATCGTAGAGCACGATACCGACGTCCATGCAGTCGAATATCTCGTTGAAACGGTCCAGGATCGATTGATCCGCGTCTCCAACGCCGGCTGTCGGCAGGTGACTCGGGCCTTTCGGACTGCCGTCCGGCTCGATGCCCGCCTTGATCGGCCGGGACATTGCCTCGCGTGCAGCCGTCTCTGTCTGCCCGGTTTCGAAGCGCACGCCGGCGATCGGCTCGAAATGGCCTACGATGAATGTCTTGCCGGAGGCCTGCCGATGGCGCTGGATACGGATCCGGTAGCGGCCACCCTTGAGCGGGTGCGAAAACAGGGCGACCTGGTCCTTTCCGAAAACCAGGCTGCGGCGCTCCTTCTCGTCACGATCATTCTGCTCGACAGATTCGAAATGCTGATGACTTTGCTGACCGATCAGAGCTGCAGGCTGGCAGTCCCACAATTCCGCGTAGGCAAGATTGACCGCGAGATAGCGCAGCTCCGAATCCTTGACGAAGGCAGGATTCGGATCACTGGAGACCAGTGCACAGGTATTGGCAAGCGAATCATCGCCCTCGATACTATCCACGTCATCCACCCGGCAGTCCCCATTGATTCAAGCGCTTGCCCGACCTGCACAGACACTTTTGCACATCGGCTTTGAACAAAGCGTTAACCATCAATTACCAAATAGGCAGTCCGGCTTTCGCGAAACTGTATCTCGCTTTCAAGTTGCGTGAGGCAGCACCGTCGCCATGCGTCGCAAACCGGCTTGCCGGATCAATCGGTTCGGCATAGCGTCGCCTTTCACGGAGCCCGTGGCCAATGCGTTGCGGCCGGGCAAAGCAACATATCGCAACCGGACGGGGCGCACGGGCATGAGCAAAATCGAGGACATCGTCGCCACTGCAATCGAGAATACCGCAGGCGCTCCGGAAAGGCGCAGGCGCGCGGGCGGCGGGCGCGGCGGCGATCGCGGCAAGGGCAGGAAAAGCCCGGCAACGCTGCGCTACCGTTCGATCCTCAACACCCAGGATCCATCGCTGCTGCTGTCCGAAGAAGGGCTGGAGGCCATCCACGAGGCCTCGCTCACCGTGCTTGAGCAGATCGGGATGGATTTCATGCTTGCGGAGGCCCGGGACCGGCTTGCGGCCGCGGGCGCCGATGTTGTCGCCTGCACCGAGCGGGTGCGGCTTGACCGCGGACTGGTCATGGACCTAGTGGGCAAGGCCCCAGGACCGTTCACGCTGCATGCCCGCAATCCCGAGCGCAACATTGAAATCGGCGGACGCAACATCGCCTTTGCCCAGGTGGCATCGGCACCCTACTGCTCGGACCGTGACAATGGACGCAGAACCGGAACGCAGGAAGACTTCCGCAACCTGATCAGACTAGCGCAATCCTACGACATCATCCACATGACCGGCGGCTATCCGGTGGAACCGACCGATCTGCATGCCTCGGTGCGCCATCTCGACTGCCTGTCGGATCTGGTCAAGCTCACGGACAAGCCATTCCATGCCTATTCCCTGGGCAAGGAGCGCAATCTTGATGCACTCGAGATTGTACGCATCGGGCGTGGCGTGACCGCAGAACAGCTGGAAGCAGAGCCATCCCTGTTCACAATCATCAATGCCTCCTCGCCGCTTCGCTACGATGCACCGATGCTGCAGGGCATCATCGAGATGTCGGCTCGCAATCAGGTGGTGGTGATCACGCCGTTCACGCTCGCCGGGGCGATGGCGCCGGTAACGGTGGCGGGAGCGCTCGTCCAGCAGAACGCCGAAGCGCTGGCCGGCATCGCCTTCACCCAGCTCGTCCGCCCCGGAGCGCCGGTGGTCTATGGCGGGTTCACATCCAATGTCGACATGAAATCCGGTGCGCCGGCCTTCGGGACGCCCGAGTACATGAAAGCCGTCATGGCCGGCGGACAGCTGGCGCGGCGTTACGGCGTCCCCTACCGCACGTCGAACACCTGCGCCGCCAACACGCTTGACGCACAGTCGGCGTATGAATCGATGATGTCGCTGTGGGCCGTTGTGCAGGGCGGCGGCAACTTCATCATGCATGCGGCCGGATGGATGGAGGGCGGGCTGACAGCCTCGTTCGAGAAGTTCGTGATGGATGTCGACATGCTGCAGATGGTCGCCGAATTCCTGGCGCCGATCGACACGAGCCCGGAAGCGCTGGCCATGGACGCCATCGCCGAGGTCGGGCCAGGCGGGCATTACTTCGGGACCGCGCACACGCTGTCACGCTACGAGACAGCGTTCTATTCGCCGATCCTGTCGGACTGGCGCAATTTCGAAAGCTGGAGCCTTGCCGGCCAGCCGACCACCTATGACCACGCCAACCGGGTGTGGAAGGAAACGCTGGCGAATTACGAGGCGCCGGCGCTCGACGAGGCGATTTCGGAAGAGCTTGATGCCTTTGTCGCAAGCCGCAAGGAGGAAGGCGGCGTGCCGACCGACTTCTGATCAGGCAACAATCCGGGCCTTCCGGTTGGTCAGCCAGACCCCGATCACGACAATCACGGTTCCGACGATCATCGGAACCGTCAGCGCTTCGCCGAACAGGAACCAGCTCTCGATGGCGACCGCCGGCGGCACAAGGTAAGTCAGCGAGGCGGCACGCGAAACCTGCCCGCGCCGGATCAGATACAACAGCAGCATGATCGAAACCAGGGAAAGGCCGAGCACCGACCAGCCCATGGCCAGCGCGAACTCCAGGTTCCAGTCAATCCGCAAGGGCTCGATCAGCAGCGCCAGCGGCATGACCACGAGAAATCCGCCGACATATTGCAGCGAGGCAATGGCGCGCAGGTCGCCTTCCTGCAGGTAGCGTTTCTGGTAGATGGTCCCCGCGGTGACCGACGCCATGGCAAAGACATTGACCAGCAAGGGCGCAAGCGCGATCTGCAGCATCGATGTCTCGAGCGCCAGAAGCCGCGGCAGGATGGCGACGCTGAGCCCGGCGAACCCAAGAAGCACGCCGAGCTTTTGCGGGCCGGTCAGACGTTCGCCGACGATGACGGGGGCGACAAGCGCGGTCAGCAGCGGCTGCAACGCCGCGATAAGGCCCGACACCGACGAGGGCACGCCTTGCGCGATCGCCCACCAGACACCACCGAGGTAGATGCCGTGCAGGAACACGCCGGAGAGAACCGCATGCACCCATCCGGCCCGGGTCGACGGCCAGACGGCGCGGCTTGCAAAGGTGATCACCGCGAACAGGGCCGCGGCCAGGGTGAAGCGCATACTCAGGAAGGTCAGCGGATCGGCATGGGGGCTCGCGTATTTCGCCACGATCCAGCCGGTGGACCAGAGCAGAACGAACAGGGCCGGAGCGATGCGATCGAGAGTCATGAGGGAGATCCAAGCCTGTTGCGCGCCAGATGTGCCGGTCCCGGCGATGAGGACAGGGCGGAGCGTTAAACCCGACTTTTGCGAGAAGCAAGACCGGAGTGCCGCGTCATCCATGGCATGATGCGAGCCGGGCGTCCAATCGAGGCGCAACCGCAACACCGGTTAATAAAAATACAAAATTCCCGGAACAAGAGAAATCCTGCACGGTTCTTGCTTTCTAATTCATGATGCGATCTTATGATCTCAAAAGGGGAGCACCAAACACGTGCCTTTCGACGAAATGCTGACTGCGGACAGCCTTCCGCGACCACCCTACAAGGGTTACTTCAACTGGCATTCTGAACAGAAGACTTCCGATCTTATCAGGAAGTCCCGCGATGCGGAGAACATCTTCCGAAAGACCGGCATCACCTTTGCCGTCTATGGCAAGGAAGATGCGTCAGAACGGCTCATTCCATTCGATATCGTGCCGCGCATCATTTCCGGTTCGGAATGGCGAAAGCTGGCGCAGGGCATCGAACAACGGGTGATGGCGCTCAACGCCTTTCTCGATGACATCTACCACAAGCAGGAAATCATCAAGGCGGGCCGGATGCCGCGCGCGCTGATCGAGAAGAACGATGCGTTCCTGCCCGAAATGATCGGCATGCGCCCGCCGGGCGGTGTCTACACGCACATCATCGGCACCGACATCGTTCGCACCGGCGAGGGACAATTCTACGTTCTGGAGGACAATGCGCGCACACCTTCGGGCGTGTCCTACATGCTGGAAAACCGCGAAACCATGATGCAGATGTTTCCCGAGCTGTTTCATCTCAACAAGGTGCGACCGGTCGAGAACTATCCGAAGCTGCTGCGCCAGAGCCTTGCCGCGGTGGCGCCTCCCGGATGCGCGGGCAAGCCGCGGATTGCGGTGCTGACTCCCGGCATCTTCAATTCGGCCTTCTACGAGCACGCCTACCTCGCCGACCAGATGGGCGTGGAGCTGGTCGAAGGCTCCGACCTGCGCGTGATCGACGGCAAGGTGGCGATGCGCACGACACGGGGCTATCAGGCGATCGACGTGCTCTACCGCCGCGTTGACGACGATTTTCTCGATCCGCTGACATTTCGCCCGGACTCCACGCTCGGTGTGCCGGGCATCATGGATGTCTACCGCGCCGGCAACATCACGATCGCCAACGCGCCGGGCACCGGCATCGCCGACGATAAGGCGATCTATTCCTACATGCCGGAAATCGTCGAGTTCTACACCGGCCAGAAACCGATCCTGGAGAATGTGCCGACCTACCGCTGTTCCGAGCCGGACACGCTTCAGTATGTGCTCGACAATCTGGCCGAGCTGGTGGTCAAGGAAGTCCACGGTTCGGGCGGCTACGGCATGCTGGTGGGACCGGCCGCAAGCAAGCGGGAACGGACCGAGTTTGCCGCCAAGCTGAAGAGCCGTCCCGGCAACTACATTGCCCAGCCGACGCTGTCGCTGTCCACCGTGCCGATCCTGGTCAAGAAGGGGCTTGCGCCACGACATGTCGATCTCAGACCGTTCGTGCTGGTGTCCGACAAGATCCAGATCATTCCCGGGGGATTGACCCGGGTGGCGCTGAAAGAAGGCTCGCTTGTGGTCAATTCCAGCCAGGGAGGCGGCACCAAGGACACCTGGGTGCTGGAGGACTGAACATGCTGGGAAGAACTGCAAACGGCCTTTTCTGGATGTTCCGCTACATCGAGCGCGCGGAAAACACCGCACGCCTGATCGATGCCGGCCTGCGCATGTCGCTCACCCGCATGCACGGGCACGAGGAAGAATGGGAATCGGTGTTGCGCAGCTCCGGCGTCTACGGCGCCTATTCCGCGGCCAATTCCGAAGTTACCAGCGCGGATGCGATCAATTATCTGCTGCGTGACAAGTCCAATCCCTCGAGCATCCTGTCGGCTATCGAGGCGGCCAGAAACAACGGGCGCATGGTGCGAACCGCGCTGACCCGCGAGGCCTGGGAAGCAACCAACGAATGCTATCTCGATATCAAGTCGCAGCTTGCACGCAAGCCTTCAAGCGCGGACATGCCGGCGATCATCGACAACATCAAGCAGCGCACAGGGCTGATCCGCGGCGCCTTTCACGGGACCATGCTGCGCAATGAGCTCTACAATTTTTCACGCATCGGCACCTTCATCGAGCGCGCCGACAACACATCGCGCATTCTCGACGTCAAGTACTACGTGCTGCTGCCGGCGGTTTCCTATGTCGGATCGTCGCTCGACAATGTTCAGTGGGAATCGATCCTGAGATCGGTGTCCGCGCACCGGTCCTACGGCTGGGTCTATGATGACGACTACAAGCCGTCCAACATTGCCGACTTCCTGATCCTGAATGGCCGCATGCCGCGTTCACTGGCCTATTGCTACGACAAGATCAATGCGAACCTGTCGTATCTCGAACGGGAATACGGTGCCCGCGAGAGCTGTCACGAGACGGCGGCTCAGACCCTGGGAATGCTGCGCGAGCGGGAGATCCAGGCGATCATGGACACCGGCCTGCACGAGTTTCTACAGGATTTCATCAGCCAGAACAGCCGGGTTGCTGCCGAGATCTCCGAAGCCTACCGGTTCTACCAGGACTGATTTCATGCAGCTCAAGATTTCCCACGTGACTGAATATGCCTATGCGCACCCGGTCCGCTATGCCCTGCAGCGCCTCAGGCTGACACCGCAGAACAGTGCGCTGCAGAGGGTGCATTCCTGGCAGACAGAGGTTGAAGGCGGCAAGGTCGAGGCGCGCTACATCGACCACTTCGGCAATGTGGTGGAACTGGTCAGCGCCAGCCGCGACACCGAAGCCATAAGGGTGGTCGCCTCCGGCGTCGTGGAGACCTTCGACAAGATCGGCGTGTCCGGGCCGCACAAGGCCTATATGCCGCTGTGGCTCTACCAGCGCGAGTCGGCGCTGACCAAGCCCGGCAAGATGATCCGCGAGCTGGCGCGCAGCATCGAAAAGGGCGAGCCGCTCGACCAGCTTCACGGGCTCAAGTCAGCGCTGCACCAGGCGATGGCCTATGTTCCGGGGGCAACCCAGACCAAGACGGCGGCGGAGGATGCGCTGGCTTCGGGCAAGGGGGTCTGCCAGGATCACGCCCAGGCTTTCGCCGCGGCGGCCCGTGTCATGGGCTTTCCGGCGCGTTACGTGTCAGGGTACCTGATGATGGAAGATACGCCCGACCAGGCCGCAAGCCATGCATGGGCGGAAGCCCATGTCGACGGGCTGGGCTGGGTCGGTTTCGATCCCGCCAATGACATATCGCCCGATGACCGCTATGTGCACATCGCCTATGGCCTCGATTACAAGGACGCAGCGCCGATCTCGGGCATCCGCACCGGAAGCGGTGAAGAACAGCTTGCAGTCCGCATCACAGTGGAGCAATAAGAATCCTGCTGTATTTTTAAGGGCGGATTCGCGAATCATGACTTATTGCGTCGGGCTGCGCCTCAACCGGGGCCTCGTCTTCATGTCCGACACCCGGACGAACGCAGGCGTCGACAACATCTCCACGTTCCGGAAGATGTACACCTGGTGCAAACCCGGAGACCGCCTGATCACGCTGCTGTCGGCCGGCAATCTGGCGACAACGCAGACCGTTGTCAGCATGCTGGAAGAGCATACCAAGGCGGCCGAGGACCGGCACCCGGACATCATGGAGGTGCCCTCCATGTTCGCAGCTGCGCGCCTCGTGGGGGAAACCGTGCGTGAGGTGATCAAGACGGCATCGGATGGCGGTCACCAGAGCGAATCCACCTTCAGCGCCACCTTCATTCTCGGCGGCCAGGTCGCCGGGGGCGCTATGCGGATGTTCCTGATCTATCCGGAAGGCAATTTCATCGAAGCCACGGAGGACAACCCGTT
This sequence comes from Hoeflea sp., assembly GCA_020637795.1. Classification (GTDB taxonomy): domain Bacteria; phylum Pseudomonadota; class Alphaproteobacteria; order Rhizobiales; family Rhizobiaceae; genus Hoeflea. Next base: position 760,250 of record JACKJT010000001.1, read on the forward strand.
CTTCCAGATCGGCGAGCACAAATACGGCAAGCCGATCCTGGTGCGGGCCTACGATCCGGAAATGAGCTTCGAGATGGCGACAAAGCTGCTCTATGTTTCGTTCGATTCGACGCTGAAATCCAACCTGTCGGTCGGCCTGCCGCTGGATCTGCAGTTTTACGATCGCGACAGCCTGACCAAGGGCTACGAGAAGCGCATCCAGGCGACCGATCCCTACTATCGCAAGATATCAGACGGATGGTCGGATGCGCTGCGGTCCGCGTTCAACAGTCTTCCGGATTTCGAACGGGACTGAGCCGGGCCATTACCGGCCGGTTATTGCGCCGCCGTGGCGGTGCGCAGCCCGCCGGTTTCCTCGATGAAGGCGACGATGTCCTCGACGCCCACGCCGCGCCGCAGGTCGGTGAACAAATGCGGCCGCCCCTTGCGGCCAGCCGATGCGTCGCGCTCCATGACGGAAAGATCGGCGCCAACATGCGGCGCCAGGTCCATCTTGTTGATCAGCAGCAGGTCCGAGCGGGTGATTGCCGGCCCGCCCTTGCGCGGGATCTCCTCGCCCTGGCAGACCGAGATGACGTAGATCGTCAGATCGGCGAGATCGGGCGAGAAGGTGGCGGCAAGATTGTCGCCGCCTGACTCGATGAAGATGATGTCGAGATCGGGATGGCGCTCATTGAGCGCATCGATGGCGCGAAGGTTGAGCGAGGCATCCTCGCGGATCGCCGTGTGCGGACAGCCGCCGGTCTCGACGCCGACCACCCGGTCGGACGGCAGCGCCTGCATGCGCACCAATGCCTCGGCGTCCTCACGGGTGTAGATGTCATTGGTGATGACGCCGATGGAATAGGTATCGCGCATCGCCTTGCAGAGCTTGTCGGTCAGCGCCGTCTTGCCGGAGCCGACCGGTCCGCCGATACCGATGCGCAAGGGGCCATTCGATGATGTCATGTTCGAAAAATCCGTGAGTTAAGCGTTTCGTGGTTCATCGCGGCGATCTCTGCATTGAGCGCGGCCGAGCCGAGATCGTCAAGTGTCGACCGTTCGGCACGGGCCGCGACCTGGGCGATATCCGGTTCGATCGCCGCCATAACCGCGACCCCTGCCGCCTGCCCCAGCGACATCAGCCGCAGGGCGGCCTGGACCTGGTTGGCGGCGAAGGCGTGGAGGAAGGCGGCGAGCGTCTCTTCGAGCGGAACCCCGGAAGCGCCCGAGACAGCGCCCACCGCCACCGGCCAGGCCGCGCCGCCATCAAGCGATTGATGCACGGGCAAGGGCCAGGCGCTGGAGGCCTTGAGAAAAGCATCCCCCTGGTTCATGGTCTCGAGATGCCGCTCGGCGGAACCGACAAGCGCTTCCGCCAGTTCGGAAACCGGGGCCAGATCCCCTGCCGAAGCCGCCACTCTCCAGGCTTCCGCCAGAAGTACGGCGTCGTTCCATGTCGATCCCTCGGCCAGCAACAGCCGGATCCAATCCTGCAATTGGGCGGAATCCGTCACCAGCTCGCTCGCCACAGCCTGTTCGAGACCATGGCTGTAGTTGAAGCCGCCGACCGGGAATGTCGGCGACAGCCAGGTCAAAAGCCGCACCAGGCTCACGGTGTCACTCATGTCGCACCCCGCTTGGGGAGATCAGACTCTGGCGCGGCAGAAATCCGCCCCTCGGCGCTAGAGGATTTCAACATCGCCCACATGCAGGATCTTGACTTTGCGGTCGACCAGGTGCGGCGCCGAGGCAGCCCGCCACACAGCCATATGGGCGGTCTCGAAATGGGCAGAGAGATGTTCGCGCGACTCCCATTCCTCGACGAATGTCAGGTGCTCAGGATCTTCGATATTCTGCACCAGGTTATAGCGGATGCATCCGTCCTCCGACCGCGTCGCAGCCAGCATGTCGCGCGCGGCGGCGAAGAACACCTCATGGCTTTCCGGCCTGATCCGAATATCGGCAATCACACAAATCATCACATGTCTCCTGTTCGATCCCAAACCGGCGGCGCGCCGGCTCCCTGAACAACTGCTGTCCGCATCCGGTTGAGGTGGATGGGCAAGCCGCGCGCCCTAGTCATGGCTGTGGCCGTAGGAATGGCCATGGTCGTGTTCGTGGCTGTGGCTGTGGCTGTGGTCGTGGTCGTGGTCGTGATCGTGACTGTGATCGGCATGATGGTGGCTGGCATGCGCCCCGCCATAGGCACCGCCTTCGGGATCGAATGGTGCTTCGATTTCCTGGACCGAAGCGCCGAGGCCGATGAGCATGTCGCGGATCACGTGGTCGCTTCTGAGCCGGATCGCGGTCTCGGTGATTTCCGCCGCCAGGTGCCGATTGCCGATCTGCCAGGCGAGCGACAGGAGGTGCCGGGCGTCCCTGCCCCGCACCTCCATCAGCTTTTCAGGTTCGGCGCGGATCTCGATGACGCGGCCATCGTCAAGCACCAGCCCGTCGCCATGGCGCAGCAACCGCGCCTGCGGCAGATCGAGCAGGAAGGCAATGGTGGCGCCGTTTTCCATGCGGTCCGACACCATGCGCATGCGCCGGCGATGCCGTGCTGTTTCATCCAGCGTTATGGTTGCGACGGGACTGTCAAACGTCCTTGTGACTGATGTGACCGTCGGCAGATGCATGCGTTTGCCTATCCGAAGAGCAGTTTCTCGATTTCAGGCACCGGATGCTTGGTGAGATCCTTGGCCTCTTCCGCAACAATCCGGCTCGAAACCGCATCCGACAGCGACTTGCGCAATTCACCCATGATCACCGCCGGTGCAACGATCACGATCTGTTCAAAGCGGCCAGCCTGCGCGTCCTGATCGAGCAGAGATGCGATCTTATGGGCGAATTCGTGTTTGGCCAAGCGGTGCCAGTCGGTTTCCTGCACTGCACTCCGGTGAGCGCTGCCCATCCCGTCGGACAAGCGTCCCGGACGGTCTTCACCCTGGGCCGATGTTCTGGGATTGGACTGCCCGAAACCATTGAACACATGCAGTTCCGGCTTGTCGGGCGTGCCGTTGTTTTCCAGCAACAACGCTTTCTCGCCATCGGCGATCAATACCCATCCCTTGTGCTTCAACCTGATTCCGGACATTGGAGTCTCCCTTTTGACGTTCGGAGCGTCAGTATAAGCCGGTGTTGGATCATCAGGGATTGACGGGGATCAATATCCACCAGGATATGCCACGGGCAATTCCATACGAACTGCCCAACGCTGCTGCGCAGACGGCCTGCATGGATAAAGATGCCGCAGCCGGCAACTGACGACGGCGTAAACTCAAGGCCGACGCGGCGGTACTGATACGACAAGCGGGCACTGATCGCCCCGGTCCGGCGTCAATTCATGCTCTCAGAGCTGGTCAATCAGGTCGCGAATAGCCTGTTGTCGGGTTGTTCCGCGGGCCCTGAAGGCATCTTCCGGTGTGTGCGCGAGGCGATCAGCCTTCAATGCAAAGTCTATGGACTTTACGGCAGCGCTGAAAAAGCGGCGGACAGGGTTGTTGCTTGCAGCGGTCATGACATGACTCCTTTGTTGCGGCGCAACAATAACTCATGTTGCGCCACAATATGCTGCCAAATTAGGAAGGCAGCCATGCGGATGACGCATGGGTCAAAATTCTTCTTCAGCTCCGTCGGATCGACGCCCGACATCTGCGGATCCGCTACGGACGGAACGCACCATGGTGACAGAGGTCGGACGGTCGAAACCCTCGTGAGCTGTATGGGCTGTGATCGAGAAACCCAGGCGGGTAAAGGCTTCATGGTTCTCGACGAGCTCGACCCGGGTCTGGAGGACAAGCCTGGATTTGCCTGCCTCGCGGGCCATGACATCCGCCTCGTCCAAAATACGGCGCGCAAGGCCAGACGATCTGCTCCTCGGCCATTGCCAGAAGCAGGGTTTCCCGGCGGGACCGGCCTTCTAGGTCTGCCGCGGTCATCCCGTTCAGGGAGGACGGCGGGGAGATCCGCCCTTCCATGTAAGCGAAATTTCGAGCGAGCAGTTCTCGCAGGGCTTCCCAATCGGAGAATCCCCGAGTAGCAGGCCCGACCTTGAAGGCCGTGCCGGGTTTGGCGCAGCCGTGCATTTACAGGCCTAGAACATGAAATACCGCTGCGCCATCGGCAGTACCGTCGCCGGTTCGCAGGTCAGCAGCTGGCCATCGGCACGGACCTCATAGGTTTCCGGATCGACCTCGATGTGCGGCAGCGCGTCGTTGAGCACCATCGAGGCCTTGGAAATCCCGCCGCGGGTGTTCTCGACGGAGCAGAGCTGCTTGGCGGTGCCCAGCTTGTGCGCAAGACCGTCCTCGATGGCTGCCTGGCTGACGAAGGTGACGGAGGATTCGGTCCGCGCCTTGCCGTAGGCGCCGAACATGGGGCGGTAATGCACCGGCTGCGGTGTCGGGATCGATGCGTTGGGGTCACCCATCGGGGCCGCAGCGATCATCCCGCCCAACAGCACCATGTCCGGCTTGACGCCGAAGAAGGCCGGGTTCCACAGGACCAGATCGGCGCGCTTGCCGACCTCGATCGACCCGATATGGCTGGAGACGCCCTGGGCGATGGCCGGGTTGATGGTGTATTTGGCGATGTAGCGACGGACGCGGAAATTGTCGTTGTCGCCGGTTTCCTCGGGCAAGGCGCCGCGCTGGCGCTTCATCTTGTCTGCGGTCTGCCAGGTACGGATGATCACCTCGCCGACACGGCCCATGGCCTGGCTGTCCGACGCGATGATCGAGAAGGCGCCGATGTCATGCAGGATATCCTCGGCGGCGATCGTCTCCTTGCGGATGCGGCTTTCGGCGAAGGCGATGTCCTCGGGGATGGCGCTGTCGAGATGGTGGCAGACCATCAGCATGTCGAGATGCTCGGCGATGGTGTTGACCGTGTAGGGCCGGGTCGGGTTGGTCGATGACGGAAGCACGTTGTTGAGCCCGCAGACCTTGATGATGTCGGGCGCGTGGCCGCCGCCCGCGCCCTCGGTGTGGAAGGCGTGGATGGTGCGGCCCTTGATTGCATCGACCGTGGTTTCGACAAAGCCGCTCTCGTTCAATGTGTCGGTGTGGATCATCACCTGGACGTCATACTGATCGGCGACGGCCAGGCAATTGTCGATGGCCGCCGGCGTGGTGCCCCAGTCCTCGTGCAGCTTGAGCGCACAGGCGCCGCCGAGGATCATTTCCTCAAGCGCCGCGGGCCTCGAGGCATTGCCCTTGCCCGACAGGCCGATGTTCATCGGGAACGCATCCATGGCCTGGATCATACGGCCGATGTGCCAGGGGCCGGGCGTGCAGGTGGTCGCCAGCGTGCCGTGCGCCGGACCGGTGCCGCCGCCGAGCATGGTGGTCAAACCGCTCATCAGGGCTTCCTCGATCTGCTGCGGGCAGATGAAATGGATGTGGCTGTCAAAACCGCCGGCGGTCAGAATCTTGCCCTCGCCGGCGATCACCTCGGTGCCCGGGCCGATGATGATGGTGACGCCGGGCTGCGTGTCCGGATTGCCGGCCTTGCCGATTGCAGCGATGCGGCCATCCTTCAAACCGATATCGGCCTTGAAGATGCCGGTGTGATCGACCACCAGCGCGTTGGTGATGACGGTATCGACCGCGCCGTCGGCACGGGTGACCTGGGACTGCCCCATGCCATCGCGGATCACCTTGCCGCCGCCGAACTTGACCTCCTCGCCATAGGTGGTGAAGTCCTTTTCGACCTCGATGAAGAGCTCGGTGTCGGCAAGCCGAACCTTGTCACCGACGGTCGGACCATACATTGCGGCATAGGCAGAGCGGGAGATCTTGGCGGGCATCGGTGATCCTCGGTTCGTTTGCTACTCACCCGTTCAGGCAAGCAAGAAATAGGCCATCAGCGGCTCTCGAGCGCACGGGACAGAACCTCGATGCGTTCGCGGGTCAGACGGGCCAGGCAGAGGCTTCCGACCATCGGCTGCATGGTCCCGCCAAAGACTTCATAGGCTTCGTATTCGCATTGCGCGTCACGGAACGCGATCCAGGCGCGCTGGGCATTGCGCAGGGCCTCAAGCGTCGTCGGCACGCCGCGCTCGCGCGCCATGTCGGCCACGTATTCGTCATTCTGCTTTGCCGCCGCGACGATATCCGGCCAAAGCGCATTGAGATCGGCATCCGCCGTCTCATAGTCGTCGCCTGCGCAATAGGTCATTTCCATCTGGGTCTGCGGGTCGATGCAATCGGGTCTTTCATCGGCAATCGCCCGCTGCCCAAGAACAAAGGTGGCAAGAAGCAGCACAAAGACGATAGTGCCATGAGAGATCTTGCGATCAAGTCCTGTTTGGAGAAGCACCGGCCTACACCATAGCCATGACGCGGGCCGGACCGCCGGTGCCGTTGCGGTGCTTCGGCGCGCCGATGAACATGGTGGCGCCGGAAGCCGGAAGCTGGTCGAGATTGGCAAGGTTCTCGATGCCGAAGCGTCCGCCGGGCAGCCAGGAATAGTGAACTGCGAAATCGGCGGAATTGCCCGGATCGAGCGACAGGGTGTCGACGCCGATCGAGGCTGCGCCCATCTCCGCCAGCATGTCTGTCGCGGCCTTGGAGAAACCGGGGAAGGCGAAATTGCCGTCCGCGTTGTTACGATAGCTGGCGTCTCCGAGCTTGTCCTGCCAGCCGGAATTCATCGCCACGCAGGCGCCCTGCGGTATGTCACCGTGAGCGCTGACCCAGGCCTCGATGTCTTCGGGCTCGACCATGGAGTTCGGCTCCTCTGCGGCCTTGGCCTTGATGTCGATGATGCAGAGCGGGCAGATCAGGTTCTGCGGGTCTAGTTCGGCCACGGAGGTGCCGTCCTTGGAGAAATGCAGCGGCGCATCAATGTGGGTGCCGGAATGCTCGAAGATATTGAGTTCCCAGATCTGGTAGCCGGAGGCGTCGAAATTGACATTCTCGGTGAAGAGAATTCCGGGCTTGCCATCAAAAGTCGGGAAATCGCCATCCAGCGTATGGGTGAGATCGACCACCTTGCCCGATGCCTGCGCAAGTGCCGGGCGGGCGGAAACAGCGCCCGCTGCGGTGGCGGCAAGTCCGGCGGCAGCCGATTTGCGGAAGAAATCACGGCGCGACAGCATTGAGGATTTGACGTTATTGATCACGCATACATGGCACATATGGGTTCTCCTTCCCTCTGTTGCGGCCTGGATAAAGCTTCAGAGCTTCCCCATCACCTTCTGCTGAAATCCATAGACTTCTCGGCCGCCCGACAGCGGCACGAGGGTAACGTCGCGTTCCTGACCCGGTTCGAAGCGCACGGCAGTGCCGGCGGCGATATCCAGCCGCTGGCCCCGCGCCTTCTCGCGGTCGAAGCTCAAGGCCTCGTTGGTCTCGAAAAAATGATAATGGCTGCCCACCTGCACCGGCCGATCGCCGGTATTGGCGACCTTGAGGGTGATGGAAGGCACGCCGGAATTGAGCTCGATGTCGCCGTCTTTCGTCATAACTTCACCGGGAATCATGGGCGCACCCTCCTTGTCAGGTTTCAGATCAGCCGGCGAAGGCCAGCAGGAGCCCGGCGGCGGCGGTGACCGCACCGGCGGCCCGGGTCAGCCAGGATTTGCCATCTCCGCCCTGCAGCTTGCCGAAGCTGATGCCGAGACCGATGCCGACCGCATGCAGAACGGCCGTTGCCAGCATGAAACCGATGGCGAAGCTTGCTGCGCCCGCCTCACCCAGTTCGCCGCCATGGGCGTGGCCGTGGAAGAAGGCGAAAAAGGCGACAGCGACAGCCATGCCGGCAGTCGAGAACGGCAGCGCCAGCGCAACCATGATGCCGATGAAGATGACGGACGCCAGGATCACCGGCTCGACAAACGGCAGCGGCATGCCGGCGATCGCTGCAATGAAGCCGAGGCCCATGGTGCCGATAAAGGCCGCCGGGACGATCAGGATCGCGCGGCCCTTCAGCGAGGCGGCCCAAAGACCGACAGCGACCATGACGAGGATGTGGTCAAGACCGAAGAGCGGATGCGAAATGCCCGCCGCGAGGGAGCCGTGCTCCGAAGGGTCAAGATGGGCAAAGGCCGGCGCTGTAGCCAGGCCGAGTGCGGCGGCGGAAATCAAAAGTCGTCTGATCATCATGAAAGTCCTTTTTTGGTCAACACGGCGCCCGCAATTGGTCGCGCCGTCAGGATGAATGCACACATGTGCCGGACGAGTATTGCCTTCGCGAGAAGGCTGCGTCGAGGGGCGTGTTGCATTGAAAACATGTTTCTACCGGATCGGTTCGTGCACGGTCACCAGCTTCGTGCCATCAGGGAATGTGGCCTCGACCTGGATGTCGTGGATCATTTCGGCGATGCCGTCCATCACCTGGTCGCGGGTGACCACGTGGGCGCCGGCTTCCATCAGGTCGGCGACCGCGCGGCCGTCACGGGCGCCTTCGACCACGAAGTCGGTGATCAGGGCGATGGCTTCGGGATGGTTGAGCTTGACGCCCCGCTCCAGCCGCTTGCGCGCCACGATGGCGGCCATGGCGATGAGCAGCTTGTCTTTTTCCCTCGGTGTCAGGTTCATGGCGTCTCTTTCATATCGACCACACTTTCGGCATGCCGCCTTGCGGATTGAGCAGGCGGATCAACGGTACGAGCACCTTGCGCAATTCATAGCTGTCGGCGGCAACAATCCGAGCAAGAAGCTTGCCAGTTTCGGGCGCGGCTGACCCAGACCGGCGCGTGAACAGAAAACTGGCCCCGCCGGAGGTGCCGATCACCTGGCGGGCGGCAAGCAATCTGGCTTCGGCTTCGGGCGCAATCATCAGAACGGTGGCAACGGCGAGCCCGCCACCGGCAACGGCGGCGCGGGCCAGGACATCCGCGATGTCAGGGCCAAGCCGCATGTCCTCGGCATGGACCAGATCTCCATCAAGGCGGATGCGCCAGCGATCGCGGAAATGGCCTTCCACAACGGATTCACGCATGGCAAGGCGACCAAAGACCAGCGGCTCGACCATCAGAAGCCGCGATCCCGCCGCCATGTCCACCTCGATGGAGCGCGCGAGCCGCGCCCGGTCGAACAGGATGGTTTCCTGCGGCAGCCAGGCGAGCGAACTCTCGGCGTTCAGTTTCAGCTGCACAGAGACCCGGGCTTCACTCTTGCCATGCGCCTTGTAGGTCTTCTCGCAGGCCTGGGTGGCAAGCGCCATCGAGGCCCCCTCGCCCGCCTCGAAAGCCCAGTCCATACGGTCGCCGCCGGTCAAGCCGCCCGCGGTGTTGATCAGCACCGCCTCAAGCGGAGAACCGCGTGGAACACGCGGAATGCGAATGCGAGCCGAGCCTTCCTGGAACAGGCGATCGATGCGGCTTTCGCCGGCCGACTGCTTGACCGACAAACGGCCACCGCCACGGGTGCGCTGCAAGGGCACGCTCGATTGCGATGTCGGCAGCGGAAGCAGGGAGTTCATCGGCGTCCTTTCGGTTGCAGGACCCGATCATCGGAAAAGCCATGCCCGCACGCAAGGGGGATTCATCGCGTATGCGGATGAATCCTGCACCGCGCGCCCACATGATCAATCGGCAGGCAAAAAGACTATTTTTTGCGCATTCCGCATCCTGGTCAGTCGGACCTATCCCGCTGCGGCGATTCGGCGCTGGTGCAGGCCTCCCCGGCGCCTCTCCCTTGGCAAGGTTCAAGACCCGCCAAAACTCGGAGGGCAAGAAACTTTCAGGCGAGATGCAACCAAAACCCGGTTTGCGGCGTTGAACAGGCGAAACAATGGAAGAATGACGCGAAAGGACTGATCATGCTGATTTCAACGCTTGCCCTTGCAATGAGCATCGCCATGATGGTCTCGGCCATCGTTATCCTGTATAACGAAACCGCGAACCGGAAGCAGAGACCCTCGTTCGAGTGATTTGCCTCCGCTAAAGAACAGCACCCAATATGGAGCCATTGATGACCAGACTCGTTCTTTCAATTCTCGCTGCGGTATCCCTTCTTGCCGCGGCCGGCTGTACGACAACTGAAAAACGGGCCGCAGGCGGTGCCGCTATCGGAGCAGGAACCGGTGCGCTGGTCGCAGCCGCGACGGGCAACAATGTGGCAGGTGGCGCCCTGATCGGCGGAGCTGCAGGTGCGCTGATCGGCGCCGCGACAACCCCGGGCATGTGCCGTTACCGCGATGCCTACGGCCGCATTTACGAAGCTCCCTGCTGATAATCGGCAGCTGAAGAATTCTGTTTCCACCCCTCCGGACCACGTCCGGAGGGGTGGTAGTTGTCTTTGACCTGATCCGGCAATCCAACGGGTTGCCAACCATACTATCCGGACAGGAATTCCGGATCACAGGCGAGCTTGCGAGCGCCGCCGTTGCGAAAGTGCAAGATCAGACTGCCGTCTTGCATAGACACATCGCCCAGCCTGCCCTCCCCCTGACCGGCCACAGAAGCACCGACAATCTGGCGAATGACAATTGTTCGCTGACTGGCGAGATCGAAAGCGGTTGGAATTCCAGAGCGGTTGAGTTCGTTTTCCCTGACCGAATCTGCGTGCCCCGAGGCCGATGCCCTTGCATCCTCTATGCCGAGCACTCCGGTGTGACGGCCGGACCAGGGAGCGTAGTTGCGTCCGCCGTTGCTCATCCACAGCATGGTGACAGGCAGCACATCGGGGCGCTTGAGCACGATGATCCTGTCCTGTTCCGCCCTGCGGCTGACAACGCTCCAGCCGAAAGGATTTTCGGGCCTTTCGACAAGCGTGAGAAAATCCTCGTGATCTTCAGCAACGGGATAATTCGTCAGGTCCGCCATGGCGCCATTTGCCAGCGGGAAAGCCGTCAGATCGGTGGTCTTCGCCGGATAGGCAAGAACGGAGCGGCCCCGCGACGGATCGGGTTCGAGGGCGTCGGGCGGGGTTTGGGCGCTCAGCTTGGGCGAGACCGCCAGATCGCCGCCATCGGCGATGTGCACCATGACATGATGGGCGGCGGAGACTGCGCCGGCCCCACCCGAAAAACTGTGTTCCTGATAGATAAAGGGATGCCCGGCGATCAGGGTAATGCGTTTTTCAACGTCCGCCCCCATGACGGTCTTGCGAAGACGAAACACTGCCGTCAGCCGCTCCTCCCCTCCAATGGTTTCGATGTGGTCCCAGGCGTTGTTGGCGGGCCATCCATGCGAGGGCGCCGGCTCCAGATCGTTGCGGCCGAACGGCGCGCAGAGAAAATCGCCTGACAGGCGCTGGACGTTGGGGGGCGTCCCGTCCGGAAACACGGCGGCCGGATCGTCGACCCATGGCGCACGGTGCAGCGGAGAAAGGGTCCGGTTCCCGTCACGGATCGTCAATCCGGCGATATGGCCGACGCTGAGATCGATGCTGATGGAAACGGGATCGAGATCGAAAGAGACAATGGCCATGGTCATATCCGGTGGACGCTTGAGCCTTCCTACAGTCCCCGATGTGCCGCTGGCAATTGCCTGGTCCAACGGGAAGTTGACGGTTCGGGGTTTGTCGCAGGCGTCCGGTCTGCTAATGCGTTCGCTCGCAAACGAGGCGGCCCGTTCCAACCGGCAGCCCTATTTCCGGAGACCGCATGGCAGCCATCACCAAAACCGATGTGGTCGTTCTGGGCGCGGGCGCAGCGGGGATGATGTGCGCCATCGAGGCGGGCCGGCGCGGCCGCTCGGTCCTGGTGATCGACCATGCCAAAGCTCCAGGCGAGAAAATCCGGATATCCGGCGGCGGGCGCTGCAATTTCACCAATCTGCACTGCACGCCGAAGAATTTCATTTCGAACAATCCGCATTTTGCTATCTCGGCGCTCAAGTCCTTTACCCAGCACGATTTCATCGACCGGGTGAAGGCCCGCAACATCGCGTTTCATGAAAAGACGCTGGGGCAATTGTTCTGCGACGGATCGGCGCGCGAAATCATCGTCATGCTGACAGGCGACATGCGCGAGGCCGGTGCCCGGCTGGAACTGGCGACCGAGATCATCGAAGTCAGGCAGGTGGACGGCGGCTTCGAAACCCGCACCAGCGCAGGCACATGGCACTCCCGGTCGCTGGTCGTCGCCACCGGCGGCAAGTCGATTCCCAAGATGGGCGCCACCGGGCTGGGCTACGATCTGGCGAGGCAATTCGGCCATGCGGTGACCGAGACCCGGGCCGGGCTGGTGCCGTTCACCTGGGCTTCCAACATGCACGAGAGCTGGGGCAGCCTGTCGGGCGTCGCGCTCGTTGTCCATGCCTCATGCAATGGCGCCGCATTCGACGAAGCCATGCTGTTTACCCATCGTGGGCTCTCGGCCCCTGCGATGCTGCAGGTCTCGTCCTACTGGCGCGAGGGCGACACGGTCACCATCGATCTGGCCCCCGGTCAGGACCTGGCGTCCCACATCAAGGCTGAACGTACGGCTCGTCCAAAGGCATCGATCTGGACTGTCCTGGGCGAAATCCTGCCCAAGCGGCTGGCGCAGCACCTGGGCAGCGAGGCTGAAACCACACCGCCGCGGCTGGCGGATCTGAGCAACGCCGCGATAGATCAGATCGTCGCCGGCATCCGGAGTTTCCGGATCGTCCCCGGCGGCACCGAAGGCTACCGCACCGCCGAAGTTACCCTTGGCGGGGTCGATACAAACCAGCTAAACCAGAAAACCATGGAAAGCCGCCTGGTTCCCGGCCTGCACTTCATCGGCGAAGTGATGGACGTGACCGGCCATCTCGGCGGGCACAATTTTCAATGGGCGTGGTCTTCCGGGGCCGCGGCAGGTCGCAGCGTCTGATGCGCTGCATCAAGAGCATGAAAGAACGAGGAGACAGCGATGCGTATATTGTTCACCGGAGGATCCGGCAAGGCGGGCAAACATGTGGTTCCCTACCTTCTCGACCAGGGGCACCGGGTGGTCAATGTCGACCTGACGCCGCTCAACCATCCCGGCGTTGACAATCTGACCGCCGACATCACCGAGTCCGGCCAGATGTTCAACGTCATGACCAGCTACGCCAATTTCGACGAACTGGAGCCCGGAACCGGTGTTCCAAAATTTGACGCCGTCGTCCACTTCGCCGCCGTGCCGCGGATTCTCATCCGTCCCGACAACGAGACCTTCCGCGTCAACACGATCGGCACCTACAACGTCATCGAGGCGGCGGTGAAGCTCGGCATCCGTAAGATCATCATCGCCTCGTCGGAAACCACCTATGGCGTGTGCTTCGCCGATGGCGAGGTCAGCCCTGCGTCGTTGCCGGTGGAAGAGGACATGGACGTCAACCCGATGGATTCCTACGGCCTGTCGAAGGTCGTCAACGAGCAGACGGCGCGCAGCTTCCAGCGCCGGTCGGGCTTCGATATCTACGCGCTTCGCATCGGCAACGTGATGGAACCGCACGAATATGACCGGTTCCCCGGCTTCTTCGCCGATCCGGGCGTGCGCCGCCGCAACATCTTCTGCTACATCGACGCGCGCGACCTCGGCCAGATCGTCGACCGCTGTCTGAAGACCGACGGTCTCGGCTTCCAGGTCTTCAACGCCGGCAATGACACCAACTCTGTCGACATCCCGACCGCCGAGATTGCCGAGCGGTTCTTTCCCGGCGTGCCACTGACCCGGGAGATGGGCGAGCATGAAGCGCTTTATTCAAACCGCAAGATCCGCGAGATGCTCGGCTTCAAGGAAGAGCACGACTGGCGCAAGTACGTGAAGTGAGGCGTGTCTGAATGTTTCAGGCACTCCATCTTCAATACTGCGAGTGGGGAATTGGCTTCGCGCATGCATTCAGCATTGTAATCTGCTTTTGCCGATGTGACACGACCCTACCCTGATATTTGTAGCTGAAGTGAAGCTCAACAAGAACTGCCTTCGGAAATCTATTGGTAATCCTCGCCCATAAACTTGGGGGCGTGATGATATCGGCCGGCGGCCCAAGATATACCTCACAACACTCCGGAAACTGCGCCTCCAATTCATCAATTGAACTCGCATACGGTCCGGAAGCGAGGCTACTTCCGGAACTCCAAAAGTGATTTTGGACCTCGCTTGCTTCGTACTCAAACGCATTTCTGAGGAAAATCTCATCGGCAAGAACTGATCCGGTTTCCCAACACCTATGGTCCAGTTGCCACGAATATGGCCTCAGGCCGTAATAGGTGTAACCAATAACTATCCCGCATATGGCAATCCCGGCTGCCAATTTCTTGCGTGGCCTGGCCATATGGCGTCTCAACTCCGAACAGGTTTGGCGACGCCTGAAGATCATCGCTCTGAGGCATAAAGCCACTATTCCGGCGAGGTAGCGCCGGATTGTGTCACGGCAGCGGCACGCCCAGCGCGAAGCGGAACAGAGCATAGAAGCCAGCCATGATAGCGATGCCCGAGGCGGAAAAGACGACCGCACTTCGGGCATCCCATCCCTCGTGCCGCGCGGCGATCAGACCGCCGAGGAAAGCGAATGCGGTTGCCGGCAGGAATCCGCTGACCGGCATGATGACGCAGCAGACGAGCATGGTTGCCACCAGCAACAACCTCCGCCACCAGTCGCCGCTGCCGAAACCGTTGTCCTGGCTTGGTCTGAGCCAGGAGTAGATGATGACGAGGACCGAGCAGACAATCAGGGCATAGGCGACAAAGGTCGGGAACACCACGGAATCGCGGTCCGAATAGGTTGTCACATCGTGAAGCGTGATCAGGCCGAGGCCGATGAACAGGCTCGCAACGATCAGGGTCCCGATGTCTTTCCCGCCGGATCTGGATGATGTCTTAGTCATTGGAGCCCGCCTGCATGTCGAGAAGTTTCCTGGCCCGCCGACTCTGGAGCATCGGATAGAGCAGCGACAGAACCGTGAAGGCGAGGATCGCCAGCGAGATCGGCCGCCCGAAGAACATGCCGGTCAGGTTGCCGGTGGCTTCGCCGATGATCCAGGCCTGGACGAAACCCTGCTCGGCGATCGGACCGAGGATCAGCCCCAGCACAATTGGGGACGCGGCAAAGCCGAAGCGCGACAGCACCCAGCCAACCGTTCCCAACACGATCATGATGATGACATCGGAGATCGAGTTGCGGATGGCGAAGGTGCCGATGATGGTCATGAAGCCGACCGCCGGGACCAGGATGGTCTTCGGGATGGTGACGATGGTCTTGTAGGCATAGCGGCCGATCAAGAGCCCGGTCGGCAGCATCAGGATGGTGGCGATGAACAGCCCGAAAATGAAGGTGTAGACGATCGAGCCGCCGCCTTCGAACAGCGTAGGGCCGGTTCGAACCCCCTGCACCAGCAACGCGCCCAGGATGACGGCATCAGGCGGCGTGCCGGGAATACCCAGAACCAACGTGGGGATGAAGCCGCCGCCGACGGTGGCGTTGTTGGCGGCTTCCGTCGCCATGACGCCATCGGGTTCACCCTCGCCGAATTTCTGATCCGGCCTGGCCGTGCGCTTGGCCTCGGAATAGGCGACGAGCCCGGCAACAGAGCCGCCGGCGCCGGGCAGGATGCCGATGACGGTGCCGATGATCGAGGACCGCAACAGGTTGAAGCGCGAGCGCCAGGCGATGATCGCGCCTTCGCGGAAACGAACGGCACGGCCGCCCTCCTCGACCTTGAGATGGCGTTCGGGCGTTGCCACCAGATCGATCAGTACCGGAATGCAATAGAGCCCGATCAGCGCGCCGACCACTTCGACGCCGCCGATCATGGTGGAACTGCCGAAGGTCAGGCGGATATCGGCTGAAATTTCGGCGACCCCGACGCAGGACAGAAGCAGGCCGAAGGCGCCACCCGCCAGCCCCTTGAGCACGTTGCCAGTCGACAGCGAGGCAATCAGCGACAGGCCGAAGATCGACAGCCACAGATACTCCACCGGCCCGAAGGCGAGCGCCACCGAAGAGAGCGGCGGCGCCAGCAGCAGCAACGCCAGCGCGCCGATCATTCCGCCAAAGACGCTGGCGTAGCAGGCGATTGCGACGGCAAGGTCGCCGTCGCCACGCTTGGCCATGGGATAGCCGTCAAAGGTGGTGCCGATGGCCGACGGCGTGCCCGGCGTGTTGAGCAGGATGGCGGAATAGGCGCCGCCATAGATCGCGCCGGTGTAGATGGCGCCCAGCAGGATCAACGCCGAGGCCGGCGCCATCGAGAACGTGATCGGCACCAGCACCGCCACGGCCATGGTCGCCGACAATCCCGGGATCGATCCGATGATGGTCCCTGCGACGACGCCGAACAGCGCCAGCGCCAGATTGGTCAGCGTCAGTGCATTGGCCAGATGTTCGAAATCCATTTCGGATTGTCCATTCAGCTTGCGTGCAGGCGACTGCCGGCCAGCGACCGCAGAAGGCGGCTTGCCGATAATGTCGCCTCACGCTTCACAAAAGGAACATCCGGGCCGGACTGGCCCGGATGAAAGGCAATGGATCAGTTGAGCAGACCGGCTTCCGTTGCCGCCTCGATGTACTCATCCTTGCGGGCCTTCATGAAATCGCCCATGCCATCGATGCCGACATCGAGAAGGGCGAACCCACCATCAAGCATCTGCTTGCGGAAAGCCTCGTCGGCGTTGATTTCCCCGAACATGTCGGACAGCGCCTTGACGGTTTCATCCGGCGTGTCCTTCGGGACGGCCATGCCGCGATAGGCACCGCCTACCATGTCGAAGCCGAGTTCCTTGAAGGTCGGCACGTCGGGGAACAACGGATGCCGCTCTTCCATGGCGACCGCCAGCATCCGGACCGCGTCGCCCTGGGCAGCACCTACGGTGGTGTAGCCCCACTGCGCCTTGACTTGCTTGCCGAGCATGGCGGTGACGGAAGCGCCGGTGCCCTTGAACGGCACATAGGTGGTCTTGATGCCGGCCATCTTGTCAAAGCGGATCTGGGCCAGGTGGTTGGCGGTCGCCTTGCCCGAGCCGGACATGGTGAGCGCACCGGGATTGGCCTTGGCGTCGGCAATCAGGTCGTCGAGAGTCTGGTAGGGACTGTCGGCGGTTACCACGATCGCATCGGGCGTGTAGTGGAACATGTAGAATGCCTTGATGTCGTCGGTGGTGTAGCCGACATCCTTCTGCGCGGGCTGAATGACGATATGCGGCAGGTTGATGCCCATGATCGTGTAGCCGTCGCCTGCCATGGAATTGAGCTGGGCCCAGCCGACCGCGCCGCCACCGCCGGGCTTGTAGGAAACCACGAGATCCTGGCCGAACTTGTCCTTGAAAAACGGCTGCTGGAAGCGAGCGGAAATATCGGATTCGCCCCCCGGACCGAACGGAATGATGTATTCGATCGACTTGTCCGGAAACGCCAGAGCGCCAGTCGCCGCGGCAAGCGAGACTGCGGTTGCAATCACCAACGTCTTGACGGATTTCAATTTGAACATGCTTTCCTCCCGAATATGTCTTGATGCAAGCGCTTTCATCGGCGCGCGCAATGAGACTGTCGATTGCCCCTCTCCCATCCTTCTCCCGGGTCGGAGGCACGCCAGCGCAATCATTTAATCAGGTGAAATCCGGTTTGTCATGCGTGTTCGGGAAAATGTGGCGCAAACAGAAAACGTGGCTCCGGCATCGGATTCCAACCTCGTGCCTGGCGGCGCGGGGATGATCTCTTGATCCGGTCGCGGTTTCAGGCCGCGGTGGAGGATGCAATACAGCTGGAGGAACGGATGAAGGCCGAGCCCAAAGCCCGCTCTACTCGATTAGTCGGAAGAAACCGCCCGGCTTCTTGGTGTCTTGAAGAAAGATATTCTCCCCATACCACTTCGTGGTCAGATTTCCGCAAGTTCCTTAGTCATTTATTACAATTTTCTGAATTAGCATTGTCCCAGAAATCAAATCCGGCTGCCGGAACCCTTCCCAGGGCTTCGGGCACTCACCAACGGTTACTTGTGTATTGCAATGTCAAAAAGTTCCAAGCTCAATCTGAAACGCGGTAATCTGTTTTCCAGACCGAGTGTCATTGCGGGCTCAATTGCACTCGCGGTTACGGTGGCGACCGGTGTGTTCGCCGAATACCAGAACCGCATCGTTCATCTTCAGAGTTCCCACGCCAAAGTCAGCGAGCAGCTTGGACTGGTGCGGGCAAAGCTGGAAGGCAACATCAACAGCAATATCCAGCTTGTCCGCGGGCTGGTTTCGGTCATTGCGACGCAGCCCGACATGGACCAGGCGCGTTTCGCCAACATTGCCGGAGGACTGGTCGGCAAGCACTCGCAATTGCGCAACATTGCAGGCGCACCCGGGCTGGTGATCAGCCTTATGTATCCGATGGAGGGCAATGAGCAGGCCATCGGCCTCGATTACCGCACGAACGAAAAGCAGCGCGAAGCCGCAATGCGCGCGGTCCGGTCGGAGCAAATGGTGCTGGCCGGTCCAGTCAACCTGCTGCAGGGCGGACAGGGGTTTGTCGGCCGTTTTCCGGTTTTCTACCCGGGGGACGCAGGTGAAAAGAAATTGTGGGGGCTGGTGTCAGCGGTGGTCGACGTGGAACGGCTTTACGCCGAGAGCGGTCTGACCTCGGCTGATCTGCCAATAAAGATCGCCATTCGCGGACAGGACGCGACGGGTGGAGAGGGCGACATTTTCTTTGGCGACCCGGAGATCTTCAACGACGATCCGGTGACATCCCAGGTTTCCCTGCCAAGCGGCAGCTGGCAGATTGCGGCCATTCCCGCAGCCGGCTGGTCCAGCACGCCCGAGAATGCCTGGCAGTTCCGGTCTCTCATCCTGCTTGCCGGGTTGCTGGTTATCCTGCCGATCTCGATCGCCGGATACCTCAATGATCTGCGCCATATCCACATGCAGGAACTCGCGCGGCGGCAGCGCCAGCTTCAGCGGCTGTCAGAGCGCCACCAGCTCGCCCTGGACACATCCAAGATCGGGGTCTGGGAGCTCAACCTCAGCACATCGGAACTGACATGGGACAGCCGGATGCGGGAACTCTACGGCGTTCCCGGCGATATCAGGCAAGTTACGACAGACACCTGGCTTTCGGCGCTTCACCCCGAAGACCGCTTGCAGGCCAGCGAGGAATTCGAACAGGCGATCAAGGCCGGCCAGACCTACCATTCCAACTTCCGCGTGATCACGCGCGAAGGTGTGACGAGGTGGATTCGCGCCATCGGCGCCGTGCACACAGACTTCGACGGCCAGCGCTACATCGTCGGGGTGAACTGGGATGTCTCGACGGACATCGAGCTCAACGCCAGCCTGCTCGCAGCCAAACAGAACGCCGAGCAACGCAACACGGAGCTTGAAGAAGCCCGGGCCGAGATGGAGCGCAATTCGTTGCATGACAGTCTGACCGGACTGCCAAACCGCCGGTTCCTCGACAAGAAGCTTGCCGGCGGACAGGCCGGGGATACCGTTACCGCCCTGCTGCACATCGACCTAGACCGCTTCAAGCAGATCAACGACACGCTGGGCCATGCTGCCGGAGACGCCATGCTTACCCATGCGGCTTCGGTGTTGTCGAGCAGCGTTCGCACCGGCGATTTCGTCGCCCGGATTGGCGGCGACGAATTCATCATTGCCATTGCATCAAGGACCAGCGAGGAGCAGCTGGCGGCGCTGGCCAGCCGGATCATCATGAAAATGCGCGAGCCCGTGCCCTACGAGGGGCATGAATGCCGTTTCGGCGTGAGCATCGGAATAGCGATGGCCGACCCGGACAAGGCGCATTGCGGCAAGCGCCTGCTTGTCGATGCGGATATCGCGCTCTACCGGGCCAAGAGCAACGGACGCAACCGCCACGAATTCTTCAATGCCTCGCTGAAAGCCGAGATCGTCCGCACAAAGCGCGTCGCCGATGACATTCTCAACGGGCTGGACCGGAACGAGTTCGTTCCGTATTTCCAGCCGCAGTTCGATGCCAGGACGCTGGATATTGTCGGCGTCGAGGCGCTGGTCCGCTGGATCCATCCGACCGAAGGCGTGCTGGGTCCGGACAAATTCCTCAAAACCGCGGGCGAGCTCAACGTGGTGCCCCTGATCGACCGCGCCATCCTGGAGCAGACCTTGTGGCAATCGACCCGCTGGAAGGCGGCAGGCATTTCGATCCCCAAGATGTCGGTCAATGTTTCAGCCGGCCGGCTCTATGATGACGATCTCATCGAGAGCCTGAACGGGCTGACTTTCGATCGCGGAACGCTCTCGTTCGAATTGCTCGAGTCGATCTTTCTGGACGACAAGAACGAAACCATCGTCGCCAACATCGCCCATCTCAAAGACCTTGGCATCGACATTGAGATCGACGATTTCGGCACCGGTTTCGCCTCCATCGTCAGCCTTGTGCAGGTCAAGCCGACACGGCTGAAGATCGACCGGCAGCTGATTGCACCGCTGGTCAGCTCCCCCAGCCAGCGCAATCTCATCGCATCGATCATCGACATCGGCCAATCGCTGGGAATCAAGGTTGTGGCCGAGGGCGTCGAAACCCGGGACCATGTCTCAATCCTGCGCGATATCGGCTGCGACACGCTGCAGGGCTTCGCGCTGGCCCGCCCGATGGCGTCGGACGACCTGATGGCCTTCGTGCGCAAGGAAGGCTGGCGGCAGGTGGCCTGAGGCCTTGCCTGCCGGCGCCCCCGGCGATACCGGCAGGAGCAGCAACCGGCAGCCGGGTGCATGTGCGGCATGGATGACGGCAACGGTTCTGAAGCGCCGGCGCACTGCAGACGGACAAGTCGCCGCAGGCGCATCGCGCATGGTGCCAGCGGTCCGGGGCTGAGCGGTCGGCGAATTCGGACCGGAGAAACCATTTTCGGCGTTGATGCGCCGCCCGTGATCAGCTAGAAGACCGCTTGTCAGCTGCTTTGCGCCGCATGCGTCATGCCCTTCGGGCAAACACGCCGCACGCTAGGCGCCACGGATGCACCCGTAGCTCAGCTGGATAGAGTGCTGCCCTCCGAAGGCAGAGGTCACAGGTTCGAATCCTGTCGGGTGCGCCACTTCAAGTTATTGTTTTCTTGGCGTTTTTAGCCATCAGGCTCCTATCAGAATGATTGAGATTTTCAGCTACTGGCACACTCAGGGCACAGTAAAGGTCTCATCATGGCTACAATTCGGAAGAGAAATGATCGCTGGCATGTTCAAGTCAGAAAGCAGGGATATGCCTCTGTTACAAAGTCATTCGTTTTGAAATCTGACGCTCAGGAATGGGCAAGGGAGATGGAGCGACAGGCGGACAGGCAAGAGCTACCCATCAGTCGGCACACCTTGCAGCAAATCACTCTGGGCGAACTGGTCACACGCTATCGGGATACAGTCACACCAAAAAAGAAGGGTGGCAGAGACGAAGGGATAGTGCTGAATTGTCCCGGATCAGCGCCCATGAGACAGAACTGGCTTAATTGAGAAGAGAGGATTTTCGGCTCATCGTAGCTCTATCAAAGGAAGCGAAGATGAGACAAAAATCCGGGCCGCAGACATCGATGGCCGAGAAGACGCTCAAAGACATCCGCCGCGCCACGCGCAAGCATCATTCGGCCGAGGACAAAATCCGGATCGTCCTGGAAGGCCTGCGTGGCGAAGACAGTATCGCCGCGATCTGCCGCCGTGAGGGGATCGCCGAAAGCCTGTATTATAGCTGGTCGAAGGAATTCCTCGAAGCTGGCAAGAAGCGCCTTGCAGGCGATACCTCCCGTTCGGCAACGAGTGACGAGGTGAAGGCGCTGCGTAGGGAGAGCCGCGACCTGAAGGAGGCGCTGGCCGACCTCACCCTGGAGAACCGCCTGCTCAAAAAAAGCATGATCGGGCATGGGGGCGACGACGAATGAGATATCCCGCCACCGAAAAGCTTGAGATCATCCGGTTGGTCGAGCAGTCACATCTGTCGGTCCGGCAAACCCTCGAAAAGCTCGGCATTCCCAGGCCAACATTTTACAGATGGTGTGACCGGTTCCAGACCCACGGTGTCAAGGGACTGGAAGACCGGACGTCCGCGCCGCCACGGGTGTGGAACCGCATTCCAGACGATATCAGGGGCAGGATCATCGAAATGGCGCTGGACCACGCCGATCTGTCGCCGCGCGAACTGGCGGTGAAGTTCACCGATACGGAAAGCTATTTCGTATCAGAGGCTTCTGTCTACCGCCTGCTCAAGGCCCATGACCTGATCACGTCACCAGCCTATATCGTCATCAAGGCCAACGACGAGTTCAAGGACAAGACCACGCGGCCGAACGAGATGTGGCAGACCGACTTCACCTATCTGAAGGTCATCGGCTGGGGATGGTTCTACCTGTCGACTATTCTCGACGATTACTCCCGCTACATCATCGCCTGGAAGCTGTGCACCGGTATGAAAGTCGATGATGTCACCGACACGCTCGACCTGGCGCTGGCAGCCTCAGGCTGCGACAAGGTCAAGGTCGAACACCGGCCGCGCCTGCTGTCCGACAACGGTCCGTGTTATGTCGCCTCTGATCTCGGTGAATGGCTGGAGACATACAAGATCGACCAGGTTCACGGCGCTCCCGGCCATCCGCAGACACAAGGGAAAATCGAACGCTGGCATCAGACGTTGAAGAACCGCATCCTCCTCGAAAACTACTTCTTCAAGGAAGACCTCGAAGCCCAGATCGCGGCCTTCATCGAGCACTACAACCATCGCCGATACCACGAGAGCCTCCACAATCTCACCCCGGCCGACGTCTACTTCGGACGCGGCCAGACCATCCTGCTCGAACGCGAAAGGATTAAACGAGACACCATCAAACAGCGCCGCTTGAACCACCAAGCCAAAGCGGCTTAAATGAACCCGCAAACCGAGCCGGAAACTCCACTCTTCCAGAGCCCAAAAAGTCTCAAATCATTCGACGACGGACATGCGGAAGCAGCCGGAAATCTTTCCGGGACGCCAAACTCCGTCTTTGGTGAACTAACTGCACGCCTACACCCTACCAAGACCGAAAGGTATGAATTTCAATTTTCCAATTTCCGCAAATGGCTAACCGATAACGCTATCAAGGCGGTTAGTACCAACCCGTGGGATATAAAGTTGCGAGAGAATGTGGCCTACTGCCAGCGTCAATATTTTCTTGATACCGAATGATCGCAGTCAGGAGGAGCATAATAATGCAAAATCGAAACTTATTTTCTATTTGTTCCACTATATTTGCAATGATATTATCATTGATCGCTAATTCCAAAGCTGCTGAAATAGGTCCTTCAAACTCAAAAGAGTGTGTGCTGTCTCTTACGGGCGAAATATTTGAAGGCGATTTAGAAAAACTAAAAGCGGCAGATATTCAATATTATAGAGATGACTATGATGAAACTACAAAAACAAAGACTCTGTGTTTAAATAGCCCAGGCGGTAGTATCGCTGAATCGGCTATTATTTCTCAATATATTTACGACAAAGGGATAGGTACTGTCGTTGATAATGGGGCTGAATGCTATTCGGCATGTGCAATTATATTCATGATGGGACGTATGATCGGCCCTGAAATCGAAGGTCTAAATAGAAGGATGTATTACAATTCCATCATTGGTTTTCATCGCCCTTTCCTAAATTTAAATATTGATATTTCTGCTAATTCTAGAGATTTAGAGGCAGCCTTTGACGCTGCTTACAGCTCCGCTGTTGACCTTATCAATCTAGCAAACAATACGTCTCCGTGGTCAACAAAACCAATGATCGAATCTGATCTTGTGCAGAAAATGTTAGAGCATCGAGGTAACAATTTCTATTATATTGATACAGTGGATAAGGCTGGCAGGTGGCAGATTGAAGTATTTGGTTTTAATCAACCGTCTCTTTTGGACAAAAGGCAGGCTTATCATTCGTGCGAAAACAGTCTTCAATGGGAAGGTCAATTGACTGAAAAAGCTCGGGAAAAATTTGGTGATAATCCTCGCATTTCTGATGTTGATGCAAATCTCGACTCATACGTATCCCTTGTTAAGGGTTATAAAGATGTTTACTACGTCTCGGGCATAAACGATGGGATGGTTAGTTCATATTGTTATATTTCAAAAAAGTATTCAGATTATTTACAAACATACTACGTCAGGGGGTGCGGAGAAGACCAATCGCTCGCCTTATCAATAGGATATGGCGCATGTGATAAAGATAATTTTTCTGAAAAATTTTATCCACTAGAAACGATTTCCGTATTCGACTCTCGAACCCTTCTGAAAGATCTAAATAGTGAATATTATCCACAAAGATCTGCGGAAATTATTGATTTAGGAAATTCTGAGGGAGTATCAAATAATATCTATGCATGTTACGTTTACAATTTTGACACTTTGTTGAATAAGGAGTATTGCTCTTTGATTTTTACAATTGATTCGGATGATGGAGAATTTTCAGAAATAAGTACATTTACATGGCCGTCTGGTGATAAGACGGTTGTGATAAAGACGCAATTAATATCTGGAGATGGTTCATATAAATATTCTTATTCCATAAATGGCAATCCAACTAAGTTGGCTAAATACAATAATATGGAATACTGCTTTTTAAATAGTGCTACCAGAAATCGTTTTTGTGCAGAATTACAGTAAGCGACTCTGAGACTAGAGGAGGTGTCCGTGGCTCAATTACTGAATTCGAATACGAGTGGCTGAAACCCGGTCGCCTTATTCCATACCCGGTAGACGATGAGGACCAAGACACGGAAGCAGCTGATTGACAGAACCAAAAGAGGTCCGACCCTTCAATAGCGAGCCAATCTTTCCATCCGTTCATTGAATTGTCGGCCAAGAACTAACCACCCAAGCGCAAGCGGCGGCATCAAGTGCATCCTCAAACTTCGTAATCAATCAGCCAAGATCCGCCACTAAGCTCTGGTCGGCAAAATCAACCCCGTAAACCGTTAGGCGATTGTACTGGCCGGGAGCAAAAAGCCCGTGTTTCTCTGGGCTCATGGAAAGCGGCACTGAACTCCTAAATCGAAAAAACTGAGAGCGGGGGCACTGTTCATGCACCTATATCTCTCCGATTTCATAAATCGTTGTTTCTATTCAATCAAATGGCGGATAAGCATACAAACTCGCCTACGCATAGAATATCCCGTCTGAGATTAGAGGTGCAACACCAGCCACGTTTTCTGGAGAAGCTGAAAAATCAGCCAGCACCTGAGCAGTGCTCTTGCTTCCGCTGTCCAACTCACCGGTCCAGTAGCTTACACCACCGGCTTCACCTTCTCGGCCCAAGACGTTCTGATAGAACTTTTGAACGATCCCGAGATTGTTTGTGGCCCCACCATATGCGCTGTTGAACTCTGCAGAACCGACAAACCCGCTTGCCGCCTGGACAAGACTCATGCCTTTGTCCAACTCACCAATCCAGAACTTGAGCCCGTCGTTGTCAGGCGTTCGATTGAATGCAGCCTTATAAATCCGATAGGCTTGACCTGCGATTCCATCTGTATCAAAAGCCAGCGTGCCATCTGTAAACACCAATCTCTCTATGTTTACCAGCGTGTCTGTGCCTTGGCCCGTAGCTGTAATAATGTTTCCGTTCTTCGATACATTTAACTGCGAGCGAGCGACACCAAAGACTGCGGAATCCAGACCTAGCAGCCCATCGATATTGTCGTTCCCGGACGTTAGGACAAAAATGTCATTGCCATTTGTCGGGCCTGAATTGTTCGCGCCACCGGTTTTGGCATCGAGCTTAGTGTTGTTGTTTGATATGGTAACAGTGGTGGTCGTATTAACGTTTACACCGCGAAATTCTACAGTGTAATTGCCGTTGGCTAAGTCGAGTTGATAGCCACCAGAATCCCAAGTTGTTGTTGTAAACGTTCCACTTGCTCCGGTGGCAGTGACCGTTACGCCGCTCACACCCTCACCAATGTCATAAAAATTGTCGTTATCAGCATCATTGATCACAACACCAACTAGTTTTTGCTGAGTCGTGAACGAAGTACCAATATGCTGTGTAATTACATTCGGTCCAGCTTGTGTATTTGGATTATCTTCTGCTATGACCCCGATCCCAATTTCCTTTTTTGCTCCGTCCATAATCGTATTACGATGGCCAGGAGGGGACTGGATCCCAGTTGCGGTATTGCCCCAGTCAATAAAAAACGCAGCATGCGAATAGAGCGCATCTTCGCCGTACAGGAAGATGTTTTCTCCGATTGTTTGGAACTGAAAGCCAGTTGCCTTAACTCGGTCACCAAGGCCCGGTTCGCCAGGCAAATTATGTGATTGCAGATCGTTGGCAATCATAAGTTGGCTATGTGTTGTGGCGGACTGAGACAATTGATCGCTCCAAGCCAAAGGAGCAACCGGCGTTAAGCCACTAAATTGATTAGCCAGTTCATTCAGATTGACGTTAAAAAATTGAATTGCACTAGTAATGTTCGCCGTGGCACCAGTTTGAGTTGCAGCATCCGTGATGAGTCTCGCAAATTCACCAGACGGATCCATACGCGCTTGATTGATCAGCTCCAGCATAAGCTGCTCGTATGCATCAGGCCTAATCGTCATCGTACCATTCCCCATAACCACAAAACAGCTTCAACGGCCCACTGCAACCGTAAGCGCTAATCTTCGAACACTACACAAGTCCCAAGACGAAGGGCAACCCATGCCCATACCTCGCACTTGCAACAATACACAGCTAGTACAAAATGAATCGTCAGACTTAGCATTGATCTATCTCAACCAAACACTGATACGACACTAGATGGGCAATCGCATAAAATCCAAATCCCCCAAAATACGCCCCGGCCATATATAGCTATCCCTACCACCCCCATGGCTCCTCCCCTCCCCTAGTCAATGCGTTCTTGGCACAGTGGTGGCACAGTGAACCACGGGAAATGGCTATTTCAGCGGGTATTGCGTAGCTCAAAAAAAGATCGTAGACTTCTGTAAGAAGCTGAATTTATTCAGTCTTTTGAAGGAGCCGAAGGCGACTAGCTGGATAGAGTGCTGCCCTCCGAAGGCAGAGGTCACAGGTTCGAATCCTGTCGGGTGCGCCATAACTTCTTGATATACTTAGATTTTTCAGATTGCCATTTCCCTTGATCGCGCTCGCCTGTCTCGGGGTAACACGGGGGTAACACATTTGCATGATTTCGACCTTGGAGACGTGTTTTAGGTGACGTGCTGCGTCATGCGCGAAACCACTTCCTTTTGCCGGTGCGCAGGAACCTGACCATAGCTGGTGAAGGTCGTCAGCATGCTCTCATGCCCTAGATTCTGCGACCAAGCTTTCATATCTTCGGCTGAAGCGGCTCGTTGTTCCCCGATCCGGGCCAACATGTGACGCAAGCTGTGCGGTTTGAAATCAGGCATGCCCCCTGCCTTGCAGGCTTCCTTGAAGAGTTTCCTGATCGGGTCTGCGTTGGCCCAGCCCTCACGGCCTAGATGGGCCTCCGGCGTCGTGCCGTCCTTTCCGAAACGATTTTCCGTTTTTGGAAAGAGGGGGTTTGCTGTGTCGCTTCCCATGACCTGAACAGCCCCTAGATTTGTAGACACCTTCTTCCCTAATTTTGAGGCAAGGAGGCCATGATGGGCAAAGTCAATTTCAGTGATGATTTCAAGCGGGATGCGGTCGCTCAGAGCGGCACCGGCTTTGAGTTTTCAAACAAAGTCAGCTCCGTCAGCGGTCCGGTCATTGCCGAGGTGGATTTGCTGCGCTTGGCGCGAATGGTCACAATGCGAAAGCTGCGCCGCGGCTGCAGTCGACGCGATGAATGGCCGGCAAGGGTCGGGTGCGTCGCTCCATTCGATGCCGGGCCATTATCCGCTCTGCTTACTGGCAGCCCTATCCGACGGAGCAAACATTGTTGCTTTGCGCCCTCATTTCGGTCGTTGAGGCGCTTTTTTGCCTTTCGTGAAAGCTGGCACTGCCGGAAGCTCACATCTGGAAGCCAGTGTTTCCGTAGTTTGCGACATTTATCTTGCGGGCAAAACTTGTCGAAAAAGCCAAGCGTGGCCATTCTCCAAAGCGGAGCGAATGCCAAGTCCTTCTACCGGCCAAACCCGGCCGTGTATGGCAGCCATGTCGCAAGCTGCGGAAATGCGATGAGCATCGCCAGTCCGAGCAGCATCAGCACTACATAGGGTGAGGCGCCCTTGACCACCTCGGACAGCGGCGCATCGGTGATGCCCTTGATCACGAACAGGTTCATGCCGACCGGCGGTGTGATCATCGCCACCTCCAGATTGATCATCAGCAACACGCCGTACCAGATCGGATCGATGCCGAGATGCGCCATCGTCGGCAGCAGGATCGGCGTGGTGATCAGGATGATGGCGATCGATTCCAGGAACATCCCGAGCACGAAGATCAGCGCCATAACGGCGATGATGAAGCCGGTGGTGCCCAGCCCCATCGCAGCCACCGCCTCGGTGATGCCGACCGGCAAGCGGATGATGGTGATGGCATGCCCGAACATGGCGGCGCCCGCAATGATCATGAACACCATCATCGATGTCCGCATGGTCTGGTAGGCGCAGTCGTAAAGGTCGCGCAGTCCGAAATTCCGGTAAACCAGGACTGCCACGAGCAACGCGTAAAGAGCGCCTGCGGCGGCGGCCTCGGAGGCGGTGAAGATGCCGAAATAGATCCCGCCCATGACCACCGGTGGCGCCAGCAGCGCCCAGATCGAGCGGCGGACAGCAACAACGAGGGCGGCAAATGAAGCCCGATCCGGCGCCGAGACGTCATCGCGGCGATAGGCCATGATGAGGCAGTAGACCGCAAAGATCAGCGCAATCAGCACCCCGGGAATGATGCCGGCCAGGAACAGCGCGCCTATCGAGGCTTCCGACACGATCGCATAGAGGATCATCGGACCGGATGGCGGGATGAGAATGCCGAGCGTGCCGCCGGCGGCGATGACGCCGAGCGCGTCGCGCTCCCGGTAGCCGAAGCGCTTCATTTGCGGCAGCGCGCTTGACCCCACAGACAAGGCGGTGGCCACCGAGGAGCCGGATATGGCGGCAAATATCGTGCAGGCCAGGACGGTGGCGACACCCAGTCCGCCCTTGATATGGCCGACGGCGGTGTGGGCAAAATCGAACAGGTCGTCGATCACCTTGGCCCGGATCATGATCTGCGCCATCAGCACGAAAAGCGGGATCGTGGTCAGGATCGGCTTGTTGAGATGCGCGAAGACCGTATCGGCGGCGCTCGACAGCGAGCCTTCGAACAGCAGCAGGATGCCTGCCGCGGTGAGGCCGAGGGCCGCGAATATCGGAATGCCCGCGAGCAGCAGCGCCAGCATGGCACCAAACACCAGGATGACGGTCATTGAAGCTTGCTCCCGATGAACAGACGCCATGTTCGCGCTATCGCCGCAAGACCAAGCAGGATCGCGCCGAAGACCAGCGGCACTTGCGGAATCCAGGTCTCGATTTCGATATAGCCGACCGAATAGGACCCGAATGCGCGGGCGAACAGGATCGATTCCCAGGCGCTCCAGCCGATGATCGCCGCCAGCGTGAACACCGCCAGATTGCCGATGGCCCCAAGCAGGATTTTCCCCCTGCCCCCAAGCTTCGACGACAGCAGGTCGATGGCGATATGGCTGTCGCGGCGCAGCGCCTCGGCGGCGCCCAGCATGATGGTCGCGACAAGCAGGTATCCGATCATTTCATCGGCCCATTGTATCGGCGCACCAAGGACATAGCGGTTGGCGACGGCAACGCAGACAAGCCCGAAGATGGCCAGGATCATCAGCGTCGCCAGCACACCGCCCAGTCGGACAAGCGCTTCCACCGCCCTTAGAAGGGCGGAGGCCTTTTGAGCCTCCGCCGGTATCATCTTTCGCTCTGACACGGTCCTGATCAGATCTTTCCGAGCAATTCGATCAGCTTGGCGCTGTCGGGATCGCCGTCGCCAAAGGCCTTGTCGAAAGCCGGGCGCATGGCGGCGGCAAGCGCTGCATTTTCCTCATCGGTGGCAATATGAACATTCACGCCCTTTTCGCGCAGCTGATCGGGACCGTCCGTTCCGGCCGCGTCCGAGGCTTCAATCGCCCACAGCGCAGCTTTCTTGCCGGCCGATTCCAGCGCCGCCTTCGACTTGTCGGACAGTCCGTCATACCAGGCCGGGTTCACATAGCCGTGCAGATAGGCGCTGAGCACCGGAACCACGGTAAAATGGTCCTGCACTTCGTAATATTTGCGCGACACCGCCGCTGCGACGTCGGTCACAGCCGCGTCAATCACGCCGGTCGCCAATGCCTGATAGACTTCCGAACCCGGCATCGCCGTAGGGGTCGCACCCATGGCCGCCAGGCTGGCATCGAATGGTGGCGTCAGACCACGCATCTTGACGCCCTGGAAGTCCTCGGGCTTGATCAGGAACCTGCCCTTGGTGGTGAACACCGAGGAGTTGGTCTGGAACATCCACACCACATTGCGTACGCCCTTTTCGAGCAGCTTGTCCGACAGGAAAGCTGCAGCTTCCGAATCCGGCCATTTGCGCCAGATTTCGAGATCGCCAAAGGCGAACGGCGCGACGGTGACATTCATCATGGGCAGGGTCTTGCCCCACTGGAAGTTCAGCGAGAACGCGCATTCGATGTCGCCCTTGGCGGTGGCGATGATGTTCTCGCGGGCACCGACAAGACTGTCTGCGCCGAAGACCTGCACATCCAGTTCACCTTCCGACGCCGCCTCCACTTCCGCCGCCCATCTGTCGACCACCTGCGCGATATGGTGCGCCGGCGGCAGCTGATGGCTGCAACGCATTTCCGTGGCGGCTGACGCCATTGAAATCGATGCGGCTGACAGCGTCAGTGCAAGTGTCAGTTTCTTTATCAAGCCCATGTTTTCCTCCCAAGGGTCTATGCAGTCTGCTTACGGAATGCGTTATGCACTCCATTTCATGTTCGCGGGCGGACCCGCTTTCGAAAGGGCGCCGTGGAAAGCCTCCCCCGGCATGGAATGCTCGGCGATGGCACGTGCTTCCTTCATGCGTGAAAGGTCGATGCCGGTGGCGAAACCCATCGTCTCGCACAGGAACACCAGATCCTCGAAAACCACATTGCCGGTGGCGCCCGGCGCGAATGGACACCCGCCAAGGCCGCCGAGCGAGGCGTCAAGCACCCGCGCGCCATTGTCTATTGCCGCCGCGGCATTGGCGATGCCCATGCCGCGGGTGTCGTGCAGATGGATCGAGAATGGCCGATCACCACAGAGCTTCGCCATGGCATTGCTCAAAGCGCCGACCTGCCGCGGCCCGGCATAGCCGACCGTATCCGCCAGTCCGACTATATCGGCGCCGACGGCAAGACAGGCTTCCGACAGCCTGATCACTTCATCAGGGTCGACATGGCCAGAGATCGAGCAGCCGAACGCCATGGCGATTCCGGCATTGACGATCTTGCCGGGCGCATCGGCATTCCGCAGGGCCACCGCTTTTCGCACAAGCCCGATCGCCTCGTCGCGGGACCGGCGCATATTGGCCTGGCTGTGTTCCTCCGTGGCGGAGACGACACAGACGATCTCGTCAACCGCCGTGCGCATCGCGTCATCCAGGCCACGCTCATTCAACGCGAGCGCTGCGGAATGAGCGTCACTCAAAGCTGCGACGGCAGAGATCATCTCCTGGACGTCGCCAAACTGCGGGAAATGCCTGGCCGGCAGGAATGAGCCGATTTCAAAATGCCGCACGCCCGCCGCATGTTCGCGCCTGAGCCAACCACGCTTGGCGTCCGTGTCCGGCCAGGTCTTGACCAGTTGCAGCCCGTCGCGCAACCCGACCTCACGCAGGGTGATCCGGTCATTCGGATAGATCTGCGCGACATCGCTCATGCGG
The DNA here is from genome assembly GCA_020637795.1 of Hoeflea sp. Taxonomy (GTDB): domain Bacteria; phylum Pseudomonadota; class Alphaproteobacteria; order Rhizobiales; family Rhizobiaceae; genus Hoeflea. Next base: position 791,913 of record JACKJT010000001.1, read on the forward strand.
CCCTGCCCTGGGCCTTGCCGCTTGCCGCGGCGATGGCTTCCTGATCGAGGCCGAGATTGGCCAGTACCGACTGCGTGTCGTCGCCAATGTCCGGAATGTCTACCCCGAACGGAACGGGTGCTGCGCCATCCACCTCGAACGGGAATCCGGGCGCACGATAGGATTGACCGTCCGGCAGGCTGGATGTCAGCAAGCCGCCAGGTCGGTTGACATGCGGATCTTCATACATTTCGGCAGGCCGGTGGATCGGCGAGAACGGGATGCCGGCGGCCTCGAAAGCGGCGATCAGCTCTTCGAACCCGCGCCCGGCAACCGCCCTGGCCACGAGCGGTATGGTCCAGTCGCGCGCTTCAATCTGATCCATGCGCTTCTGCAGGCGCGGGTCGTCCTTGAGCTCTGCGAGCCCCAGGATGTCGCACAGCACCACCCACTGGCCCTCGGTCACCGCGCCGACGAAAATCTGTCGGCCTTCACGACTTTCAAAAATATCATAGACCGGCCAGGAGAATTCGCGTTCGGGCATGGGCGGGGCTTCCCGCCCCTCGATGTCGAACTGCACCATGTGCTGGGCAACCAGAAGCAGGCAATTCTCGAACAGGCCGACGCGGATCGCGTGCCCATCGCCGTCCTTGCCGCGCTGGAGCAGAGCGCCAAGAACCGAAAACGCGCCGAACAGTCCGCCCATGATGTCGTTGGCCGACGAACCGATGCGCAAAGGCCGCCCGGTCGGCCCGGTCATGTAGGCCATCCCGGTCATCATCTGCACCACCTCGTCCATCGCCGTGCGGTTTTCATAGGGGCCATGAAGGAAGCCCTTGCACGAGGCCACGATCAGACCGGGGTGTTTCGCGCGCAGAACATCCGGGGCAAATCCCATCTTGGCCAGCGACTCATCGCGGAAATTCTCTACAAACACGTCGGCTGTCTGCAGCAGGCCATCGAGCGCGGAGCGCCCGGCCTCGGATTTCAGATCCAGCGTGATCGACTTCTTGCCGCGATTGAAGGTCGGGAAAAAGCCCCGGCCCATGCCGGTCAGATGACGCGTCTTGTCACCTTCAGGCGGTTCGACCTTGATGACTTCGGCGCCGAGGAATCCAAGGAACATTCCGCAGGACGGCCCCATGATCATGTGGCTCATCTCGACAACGCGAATACCTTCGAGTGGCTTGAAGCCTTCAGTCATGTCTCGTCCTCCTGCCTGAAGTCTAGGCAAAGACGTGTGATCTTGATATTACAATGTTTCTAAAGAAGCATTCTGGAAACAAGAACGATGGACCTGCGCCAGCTGCGCTACTTCGCTGCGATCATGGAACACGGCACCCTGACCCAGGCGGCGGTGCATCTGCGCGTCGCCGGATCGGCTCTGAGCCATCATCTTGGCAATCTGGAAGCCGAACTGGGCGCGCAGCTGTTCGAGCGCAGGGCGCGCGGCATGGAACCGACCGCCGCCGGCTACCGGCTGCATGAACACGCCAGGGCAATCCTCAAGGCATTCGCCGCCGCCGAAGCCGATATCCGCCAGTCAGGCGGCAAGATCTCGGGAACCGTTTCGATCGGCATGGCCTATTCGGCGGTCAAGGCCATCGGCGTCGATCTGGCCACCCGGGTGCTCAGCGATTATCCGGATGTGGAACTGGCCCTGAGCGAAAGCCTTTCAGGCGCCACGCTGGTCCATCTGATGGCGTCGGAAGTCGATCTTGCACTGGTCTACAATCCACCTGCGGATGCCGCTCTGCGCACCAGGTCGGTGCTTGAAGAGCGAATGGTTCTTGTCGGCAAACGCGAGGTCATCGGTGACAGCACCGAACCAATTACCTTCGAGGAACTGCTTGAGTTGCCGATGATCCTGTTGCGCCAGGGGGTCTCGGCGCGGGCCATCCTGGACGATGTCAGCTTGCTCAAGAAGATCGAAAGCCGCGCTAAACTGCAGATGAATTCCGTGCAGGCGATCGCCGGATCGCTTGAAGCCGGCCTTGGCTGTCTCATCGGCACGAAACTGTTCATGCAGGACCAGCTGGCGCGCGGAACCGTGCATTTCCGGCCGATCATCGAGCCCGAACTCTCACGCAAGCTTTATTTGTGCGAACTGAGATCCAGACCGCCGACATTTGCGCTGGAAGCCATCGAGAAGCTGATTCTGGAACTGGTCCGCAACGCGGTTCTCGACGGGCGCTGGGATGCACGGCTTATCGAGCAGTAAGGCACGTATAGATGGCGTCTTGAATCTGTTATCTGCAGTAACCAGTACTTTCACTCGGAACCGGCCAATGAGCAGTTTGGTTGTTCGGATCAACACTCCAGGTCGGTGTCGCGAGCGACGGCCATAAAAGTCACCAGAATCCGCTCTGGACCTAAAAAGGCGCCTCCAAGAGCCTATCCAACACCCTGAAAGAGTCCTTTTTTACATCGGCGTGATCCCACAGATTGCCCACTGTCAGTTATCTGAATGCCGGAAGCAGTCAGCTCGCAGCCGGCCCCGAAGCGGAAACCATCTCCGCTTTGCGCCCCAAAGCCGGTCGTTCGCGATCAACGGCGTTCTTCCCAATAGATGCCGTTTGTTCAGACTGAACAAAGGCCCAAAAAGGGCGCAGAGCGGTCATTCGATGCGACGTGCATCAACTTCCGCTCTGCGGACTCTCCGGACTTCTGCTGACGTCTCTTTCGCTGATGCAAAAAGAGCTCGCAAATGCTGAACACTGTACCAAGCAGAGCAACGAATTTCGCCGACGCAATCATCAGAGGCCATGCTAAGACTTCGAGCATAAGTCAATTATCGGTCGAACTCGACTTGGCTGGTCAAATGATCGCCGTAGCTGCGTCATGGACCCGTGAGTTTTCTCCAGCGCCGTTGCGAAAACGCGGCTAGGCCCAGAAAGTCTCGTGGATCCTGGCCGGGCGCGGCCCGGTTGGGGTCTCGACGGTCAGCTCGGTGCCCTCGTCCCAATGAGTCATGCGCACCATGCCGATGGCGACATTTGTCTTGAAATCCGGTGACCAGGCGGCCGACGATATCCGGCCAACCGTTTTTACCCCGTCCTTCAGGGGCCACCAGCGGTCGCAGCCGGGAACGGCCGGGCCGTCTATCGACACGGCGCGTATCTGCTTGACCGGGCCTTCCTTCGCCACACGCAAGAGCGCGTCACGTCCGATACAGCCGATCGCGGTCTGGGTGTTGCAGAACCGGCCGAGCCCGCACTCATGCGGCGTGTTGTCGTCGGTCATGTCGTTGCCGTAAGACAGCAAACCGCTCTCGACCCGTTCGATCAGGTTGGGGCAGCCGGCATGCACGTCCATCGACTTGCCAGCCTCCATCAGAGCGTTCCAGAGCGGCATGCCAAGCTCCTCACCCTCGACATAGATCTCGAAACCGCCCTGCTTGGAGTAACCTGAGCGCGCAACCACCATGTGGCGCCCCTGGAAGTCGAGATGCGCGAACCTGAAAAATCGGATCTTGCGCACGGCGTCGCCAAATACCGCCGCCATCAGATCATCGGCACGCGGCCCCTGCACGGCGAGGGGCGACACGTCGGGCTCGTCCACCAGCACGTCCAGCCGGTAGCCATAGGCGAGGCCCTTGATCCAGTAGAGCAGGTCACTGTCGGCGATGGAGATCCACCAGCGGTCCTCGGCCAGCTTTACCGCAACGGGGTCGTTCAGCATGCCGCCGGTCTCGTCGACGATGGGCACGTAGTAGCACTGGCCGGGCAGCATTCCTCGCAGGTCGCGGGGTGTCAGCAGTTGCGCAAGCCTTCCCGCGTCAGGGCCGCGCAGCTCGACCTGGCGTTCGCAGGCGACATCCCAGACCTGCACCGCCTGTTTGAGATGGTGATAGTCTTCCTCGACCGACCGGAACACCGTCGGCAGGAGCATGTGATTATAGACCGTGTAGGCCTTGACGCCGGCAGCTTCCACACCATCCGAAAAAGCGGTGCGACGAAGCCGGCGGGAGGGTGAGAGCAGTGCCATTTGAGTTTACTCCAGCTCTTTGGCGCGATTGCGAAGCTGGAACTTCTGAATCTTGCCGGTTGATGTTTTGGGAAGGGTTTCGAATATGACAGCCTTGGGGGCTTTAAAACCGGCCAGATGGGCTCGGCAGAAGGCGATGAGTTCGTCTGAAGAGACTTCGATACCGTCGCGCAATTCGACAAAGGCGCAGGGGACTTCGCCCCATCTTTCGTGCGGCATCGCGACCACGGCGGCAGCCTGGACGGCTTCATGGCGATAGAGCACAGCCTCGACTTCAACCGAGGATATGTTCTCCCCGCCCGAAATGATCACGTCCTTCAGGCGATCGCGGATCTGGATGTAGGCGTTTCCATTCAGGACTGCGGCATCGCCGGACCAGAACCAGCCGTCTTCAAAGGCTGTCGCGGTGGCCTCGGTGTCCTTGTAATACCCCGCCATGACCGTATTGCCCCGAATGGCGATCTCACCCTGCGTGGTGCCGTCGCGCGGGACAGGCTCACCGGTGGCGCGATCGATCACCGCGACCTCCTCGACCATCGGGAAGGCAATGCCCTGCTGCGCCTGCAGTTCGGCTTGTTCTGCGGGGGTCAAATCGTCCCAGTCATCCTGCCAGAGACATTGGGAGATGTGGCCAAAGGTTTCCGTCAGGCCATAGACCTGCATGACGTCAAACCCCATGGATCGGGTCTTCGCCAAGACCGAAGGCGGCGGCGGTGCCCCGGCGGTCAGGACGCGGATTGGAGGATTAAAGGGCGCAGCATCGCTCTCTGCTTCGGCCAGCATCTGCAGCACGATGGGCGCGGCGCCGAAATGGGTCACGTTTTGGGTGCGGATCGCGTCAAGAATACGCTCTGCTGCCGGGATGCGCGTAAATACGACCGTCGCTCCGAGCATCGCCATCAGCCAGGGGTGGCCCCAGCCGTTGCAATGAAACATCGGCACGACAGACAGATAGACGGGATAGGACGGCATCTGCCACGCGGTCCCCGTGCCAAGCGCCATCAGATACGCGCCGCGATGATGATAGACGACGCCCTTGGGCCGCCCCGAGGTGCCGGACGTATAGTTCAGTGCGATCGCGTCCCACTCATCATCGGGAAGAACGATCGGCAGCGGCTTGCTGGCGACCAGAGTGTCATAGGTCGGGCCGCCAAGGCTTTCGCCCCGCGCGCTGGGATCGGCAATCTCGACCACAGGCGGGGTGCGGCCCAGAAGGTCAAAGGCCTTTGACAGAAGTGGCACCAGTTCCCGGTCCACGATCACCAGTTTTGTATCCGCGTGGTCCAGGATGTAAGCGATGGTCTCGGGTTCCAGCCGGGTGTTGAGCGTGTTCAGCACCGCGCCTGTCAACGGCAGCGCGAAGTGCAACTCAAAAAGTTCCGGGGTATTCGGGCTCAGCACCGAGACCGTATCGCCCTTTTGCACGCCAAGCCCCACAAGCCCCCCGGCCACCGCGCGAATGCGGGCAGATGTTTCGGCCCAACTGCGCCGTATTGCGCCATAGATCACCGCAGTGCGCGCGCCGTGCAGACTTTCGGCGCGGCGCAGGAAGGACAGCGGCGACAGGGGCACATGGTTTGCCCGTGTCTTCTGCAGAGCCTCGAAATGGTGACGCATCCCGGTTCCGCCTGACCTAACTGTTGGGCCGCACGCGGGCAGCGGTCTTGTTGGCGAAGGCTTCCAGGCGCTCGCGTGCGGCAGGCTGGGTGTTGACGATGCCACCCACGAAGGCTTCCGCATAGGCGGCATCCATACCGGACATGTTGTTCATGTGGCTGACCGCGGAACAGATTGCGAAGTTCGTCAAAGGCAGGTTCTGCGCGACCTTGTCGGCGATTTCCATTGCCTTGGCAAAGCTGCCGCCGTCTTCGGTGATGTATTGCGCCAGCCCCAGATCGACCGCCTCTTGCCCCTGGTACACGCGCCCGGTCAGGATCATGTCAATCATCCGGTACTTGCCGATCATGTCCGAAACCCGGATCGTCGCGCCGCCGCCGGTGAAAATCCCGCGTTGGCCTTCGGGCAGGGCGAAGTAGGTGCCCGGGTCGATCACGCGCACATGGGCGGCGCTGGCCAATTCAAGACCGCCGCCGACAACCGCGCCCTTCAACGCGGCAATGATCGGCACGCCGCCATATTCCATTTTGTTGAATGCCTCGTGCCAGCGCAGGCAGACATGCATGAAGTCATCGGCGCTGCGATCAGCTTTCCAATGTTCGACCAGATCAAGCCCCGCGCAGAAGTGATCTCCAGCTCCTTCCAGCAACACCGCCCTTACGCCTGCCATCCGTGCGCCGCTGAAGAACCGGATCAGCTCCTCGATGGTGACGACATCCAGAGCGTTGCGCTTTTCCGGGCGGTTCAGCGTCACGACATAGAGGCCGTTCGCACGCGCGGAAATCGAGAGTCTTTCATAGGTGTCGGGGTTTACGACGTCCTTCATGGGGTGGGTCCTTTCCAGGGATTATTCAGGGAAAGCCGCGTCCAGCAGGCTTCGCGAGCCATTCATGATGCGGGTTTGCTCGGTGGTGCATTCGGGCAGAATGTGCTGGGTGAAAAACAGTGCGGTGGCGATCTTCTGGGTCAGGAACTGCGTATTCTGCCCGGCGTCGAGCGCTGTCTGCGCCGCCAGGGCGCCTTTGGCGAGTTTCCACCCTGCCGCCAATGTGCCCGCCAGCATCAGGAAAGGGACAGAGCCCGCGAAGGCCGCGTCGATGTCCCGGCGGCCGTTATCCAGCATCCAATCCAGCGCAGCTTCGAAGGCGCCGCGCGCCTGCGCGAGGCTCGTGCCGATCGCCCGCGCGTTGGCATCGCTGCTTGCCAGCTTCGCTTCGGTTTCCGCAATTCGGACGGCGAACAGGCGGGCGGTCGCCCCCCCGTCCCGCATAAGTTTGCGCCCCAGAAGGTCATTTGCCTGAATCGCCGTGGTGCCCTCGTAAATCGGCAGAATGCGGGCGTCGCGGTAGTGCTGCGCTGCGCCGGTTTCTTCGATAAAGCCCATGCCGCCATGGATTTGAACGCCCAGCGAAGCGACCTCGACCGCGCGTTCCGAGCAAAAGCCCTTGACCAGCGGGACCATGAATTCGGCCAGGGCGCCGAATTCTGGATCATCCCCATGATGCGCGATGTCCAGCAGCCCCGCGGTCGCCGCCGCCATGGCCCGCCCGCCTTCGGTGAGGCTGCGCATCCGCATGAGAATGCGGCGCACATCCGGGTGGTCGATGATCGGGACGGCGTCCCTGCTCCGGCCGTTCACCGGGCGGCTCTGTATCCGGTCACGCGCGTAGGCCAAGGCACGCTGATAGGCCCGCTCGGAGATTCCGATTCCCTGCACCCCGACCGAGAACCGCGCGGCGTTCATCATGATGAACATGTATTCCAGCCCGCAGTTTTCGTTGCCGATCAGGAACCCGGTGGCATCATCGTACTCCAGCACCGCTGTCGGGCTGGCGCGCACGCCCAGTTTGTGTTCGATGCTCAAGCAGTTCACCGAGTTGCCGGCCCCCGGCGTCCCGTCCGGTTCCACCAGCTTTTGCGGCACGATGAAAAGGCTCAGCCCCTTCGGCCCGGCTGGGGCATCAGGTGTGCGCGCCAGCACGAGGTGGATGATGTTCTCTGTCAGATCGTGGGCGCCGTAGGTGATGAAGATCTTCGTCCCGGAGATGCCATAGCTGCCGTCCCCGCGCCGCAGTGCCTTCGTCGCCACACGGCCCAGATCGCTGCCCGCCTGAGGCTCGGTCAGGTTCATTGTGCCGGACCAGCGCCCGGCAATCAGCGGTTCCAGATAGGTAGCTTTCTGTTCGTCCGAGCCGGTAAGCAGCAGCGCCTCGATCGCCCCATCGGTCAACAGCGGGCAGAGGCCAAAGCTCATATCAGCGGCATTCAGCATCTCCACCGCCGCGGCGCCAACCGCGCGCGGCAGCCCGGTGCCGCCATATTCCAAGGGATGGGTCAACGCCTGCCAGCCCATTTCGACAAATTGGGCATAGGCCCGCGAATGGCCTTCGGGCATGGTCACACGCCCCTTTTGGAATCCTGCGCCCAGCGTGTCTCCGACATGCGACAATGGCGCTATCTGTTCGGCGCAAAATTGGGCATAGCCCTCGAGCACGGCACCGATATCCGACAAGTCGAATTCGGAATACTGCTCCCGCGCGGACACCTTATCCCAGTGGGACAGGTGTTCGATGCAGAACATCAAATCCTGTACGGGCGGCTGATAGGACATACCTGGCTCCCCTTCGGAAACTATGGTTTTGCGTCATCTAATCACTATGTAACTTGCCGATAAGCTCATTTTTTGCCAGAAAGGTATCCGATTACGCCAATCAGGGCCGCCTGTGACCGATCAAGACCCAATTTCCCTGACGACTGTATCGGCGGGTTTCATTCAGGACTGGCTTGATGCGCTGAAATCTCGATGCACGCCGGAAACGATGGCTTCACTGCTGGAGCGCTCAGGTCTGCAAACCAGCCCGATGGTGTCCAAGCAACGCGTCACGCTCGAAGAAATCGCCCGGCTTTATCAGCTTGCCGCGCCAGAGACCGGGGATGAAATGATGGGGCTCTGGAGTCGTCCGATCCGACCGCGCGCCCTGCAACATCTTGTTACCGTGCAACGTGAAGCGAGCAGCCTGATCTCGGCGCTATATCGGTTCTCGACGTTCTGGAACCTGCTTCTGGATGATTTTCGTCTGGACTTGCGTAACAGACCGGAGGAGGTGGAACTGGCGTTGGTCCCTTACTCAAACGAAAACGACCCGCAGCGATTTGGTCACATGCTGATCCTGAAATTGGCTCATGGGCTCTTGTCCTGGCTTGGCGGATCGGAAACGGCCGTGAAAGCGGTTCGCTTTGCCTTCGCGCGTCCGGATTTTGCTGCAGATTACGCAGTCGTCTTTCCTTGTCCGGTAGAGTTTGATGCACAGCAAACCAGCATTCTCTTCGATCCACGCCTATTTAACCGTCCGATCACCCGCAGTCCCGCCGAGGCCACCGCCTTCCTGGAACGTGCGCCGCTTGACTGGATCTTCACCAGCTCGCGCGTGCACACAAACAGCCTGCGCGTTCGCGCCTTTCTCTACGGAGCGGCATGGCAAACCTGCCAACTTCTCGATGCGGCCAAAGCCTTGAAAATGACGCCCCGGACGCTGAACCGGCGCCTGAAAGAGGAAGGGACATCCTTTCAGGACATAAAGGACGCATTGCGCCGCGACATTTCTATCCGGGCGCTTCAGCAAGGCTCGGACAGCATCGAACAAATCGCCTTTGATACCGGCTTTTCTGCCCCGGCGAACTTCCACCGTGCCTTTCGCAAATGGACCAGCCGGACACCCGGATCATACAGATTGTGAGTTCGGGTCCGAAACATTGAAGCCTCTTCGCGGATGATCTGATCAAGCACCGCCTTGATTGCCTGCACTCGGCGGGCCATGCGCAGGCTCTCGTGCCAGACCAACCAATAGCTGCCCATGACGAGGAGGTACGGTAACAGGCGCACAAACATAAGCATGATCCCGACACGCGCCTTGGCGGTTCTTCCCGCACCTCACTTTGGATGAAGGCCGTTCTACAACCGCTCCGCACCACAGAGCACCGAGATCTCGCAGAACTTCCCCTACTGCGAGCGCGCGCAGAAAGAAAATCGAAATACGGTTGGGCTCGAGACATCCGTTCGCTGCAGAGTGACCAAAGGTCCGCTATAGGCCGAAAGCGTCGCCGCAGGCAGCATAGCACAATGGCTGCTCTGCCGCTTGGCCATTCGGAAACCTGACTGACAGTTTCCGGCCCCACTTGGGTCATTTGCTCCGGACGCAGCGAAAGATCAGTCGAGAGGAAAAATTGATGCTGTGAGCAGCGGGGTAATTGTGAAGCTCAATAAACCCCTTCAATAACTACAAGTCTTATTCTTCAGTATGGCAGACAACTTATCGCCCACTGCCTCTGCCGCTGCTCCTAACGGATCGTCGTCCAGATGCGTATAAAGTTGGGTGGTAGCGCTATCCTTGTGGCCAAGTAGAGCTCCTATGATTGGCAGGCCAGCACCTCCAGAAACCGCCATGCTTGCGAAACTGTGGCGTAGGTCATGCATACGGACATCCTCGAAGCCGGCCACGTCTCGAATGATACGCCAGAGCTTAGGAGTTCTCTCATAATAGCCGTCGCTGCGATGAGCCGGAAACGCAAAAGGTGAGCCTTCGAGCTTCGGTATTGCGTTCAAGATATCCAGCGCACCTCCATTGAGGGGGATGGCCTTCTGACTAGTTTTGGAATCGGCAAGGCGAAGACATCAACGCCCATGAGACAGAGATCCGGATCGCAGACATCGACGGCCGAGACGACGGTCAAGGACATGCGCCACGCACAAGCATGTGAGGAACGCGATATTGTCACCCTCCGGTTTCGAACGGCAGCAGAAAATGAAGACCGAGGGTGTCTGGAAAACCCGGGGCTGTTCACAGGCCCGGGAGCTTTTCCCGCAACTCGGTCTTGAGCACCTTGCCATAATTGTTCTTGGGCAGGGCGGTTTCGAAGAAATAGGCCTTGGGGCGTTTGAAACCGGCGATCAGGGAGCGGCAATGGGCATCGAGTTCGGCGGCGCCGGGCTGCACCTCCCCTGAAGCGACGATGAAGGCAACGACCTCCTCGCCCCATTCGGGGCTGTGCCGGCCAATCACCGATACCTCCGTCACCGCAGGATGGGTGAGCAGGGCTTCCTCGACTTCGCGCGGGTAGATGTTGGTGCCGCCCGAAATGATGACATCCTTGGAGCGGTCGCGCAGGGTGAGATATCCGTCCTCGTCGAGCGAGCCCATGTCGCCGGTCCACAGCCAGCCATCCCTGATGCTCTGGGAGGTGGCCTCGGGATTGTTCCAGTAGCCCTTCATTACCGGCGTGCCGGCGGCGACGATCTCGCCGATCTCGCCCACCGGCATGTCCTCGCCATCGGCGCCGACCACCCGGACGGAGACGCAGGATTGCGCCGTTCCGACGGAAGCAAGCCGCTCGCGCCAGCGCGGATGCTTCCGGTCCATGACATCGGCGCGTGACAGCGAGGTGAGCGTCATCGGGCATTCGCCCTGCCCGTAGATCTGGACGAAGCGCGCGCCAAATTGTGCCGACGCCGCTTCGATGTCGGCGAGATACATCGGGCCTCCGCCATAGACGATGGTGCGGATGCCCTCCCCCGCATATCCCGACTGCCTGGCCGCCGCCAGCCAGCGGCTGATCATCGTCGGTGCGGCAAACATGGTGACGTTGCCGAGCCTTGGCGCCAGCGCCGAGAGTTCGTCGGCATCGAACCCGCCCGAAGCCGGGATGACGTGGCGGCTGCCGCGCAGCACGTGCATGAAGTTGTAAAGCCCCGCGCCATGCGACAGCGGCGCGGCATAGACCGCTGCGTCCTCCGGCAGGACATCATCGACATCGACGAAATAGGCGTAGGTCATGGCATGCAGATTGGCGTTGGTCAGCATCACGCCCTTGGGCTTGCCGGTGGTGCCCGAGGTGTAGAACAGCCAGGCCAGGTCATTGCCGGCCCGCCGCACCGGCGCCGGGAGCGCCTCGTCCTCCATGCCGGAAACCGGACCGGTCTTAAGGTCGTGGAGTGCGCAAGCTTGAGGCAGAAGGGCTAACAGCTCGCCAGCGCCCGAGACGAACACCAGCCTGCTGCCGGAATCCCCGATGATGAAGGCCGCCTCGCGCGGATGCAGCTTGGCATTGATCGGAACGGCACACGCGCCGCAGAACCAGATGCCGTAGAGCAGCTCGAGATAGGCGGGACTGTTCTTCATGAAGATGGCGACGCGGTCTCCCGGCTGAATGTTGTGCCGCGTCTGCAGCCAGGCGCCGATGCGGGCCGCGCGCGCCGCAAACCCGGCGTAGGTTGCAACCGGGTCCGTGCCCGACATCAGTGCCGTCGCTTCGGGCTGTCTCTTGGCGGTGCGGACCAGCCATTCTGCCAGATTCATTGTGCGTCTCCATGATCCTGCCAGCAACCGACATCAATCGCCAATTCCGGTCACGGCATGACTCGCCGGTTCAGTTCGACCATCCGTACCAGCATCACTCAAGCCTTTCCAAGGCCTTTCGCGCCCGATCGGTGACGGGCGGGCTTGCCCGCAACGCTCCGACATGACATCGACGTTGCACAGGTTCGACACTCAGGGAGGCGATCCGCGCCATGCCACATGCTCCGGAAGCGCACGAGGACATCCGCGACCTGTCGGACGGCTGGACTGTCACCGATGGCACCCACAGCGCTGCCCTGCCGGTTCCCGGCGACGTTCATTCAGCGCTCCTCGATGCCGGCATCATCTCCGATCCCTACTGGCGCGATCGGGAGATGTCGCTCGACTGGGTCCATGAAAGCGAATGGACGGCGACCAGGACCTTCGATCTGGAGGCGAAGGACGATGGACCGTGGACGCTGAGCTTTGAGGGAATTGACTGCGTGGCCGAGGTCCGGCTGAACGACGTGCTGATGGGTCTGCCGCAGAACCGGTTCCTGCGCCACGATTTCGATGCCGGTCATGCGCTTGTGGCGGGCGAGAACCGCCTGCAGGTCACGTTCCGGTCCAACTCCGCCGAAGCGAAGCGTCTAGCCGCCGCCTCGCCCTACCCGGTCCCCTATATCAGGTGGAACAACCGGCTTGCGCATTACAATTTCCTGCGCAAGCCGCAATGCGACGCCGGCTGGGACTGGAACATCGCCCTGTCGCCGCTCGGGCTCTGCGGTCCCGTCACCCTGAAACGCTCCACGGCGGCGCGGCTTGACGACGTGATGGTGCGGCAGCGGCATCAGCCGGGCGGTACGGTCATCCTCGAGGTCGATCTGCACTACACCGCTTTTGCGCCGGCGGCGGTCGAAACCGAACTCGTATGCGACGGCAAGACAGCTGCGCAACCGGTGCAGGTCTGGCCGGGAAACGGCAAGACCCGGCTGACCTTGACACTCGAGCAGCCGGAACTGTGGTGGCCCGCCGGATACGGACGGCAGCATCTCTATACGCTCAAGCTTCGGTTCGGGGAGGAACGGCGCACCTTGCGGATCGGGCTGCGGCAGGTCGAGCTGGTCACCGACGCCGATGAGACCGGTCACCGTTTCCTGTTCCGGGTCAACGGACGCGAGATCTTCATGCGCGGCGCCAACTGGATCCCCGCCGATGCGCTGCCGGCCCGGGCAACGCCTGAGGCAGTGCGCGATCTTCTGACTTCGGCGGTCGAGGCCAACATGAACATGATCCGGGTGTGGGGCGGCGGCCAGTACGAGCCCGACTGGTTCTACGACCTGTGCTCGGAAATGGGACTGATGGTCTGGCAGGACTTCATGTTCTCATGCAACCTCTATCCGGCGCATGACCGGGACTGGCTCGACGGCGTGCGGCTCGAGGCCCGGCAGCAGATCAGGCGTCTGTCATCGCAGCCCTGCCTGGCGCTGTGGTGCGGCGACAACGAGGTGATCGGCGCGCTCGACTGGTTCGAGGAAAGCAAGGCAAACCGGGATCACTATGTCGCCGTCTACGCGCGGCTAAGCGCGGCGCTGGAAGAAGCGATTGCGGAAGCCGAACCGGATGTCGCCTTCTGGCCGTCCTCACCCTCGATCGGTCGGCTCGATTTCGGCGACGGGTGGCATGACGACACGTCGGGCGACATGCATTTCTGGGATGTCTGGCATTCCTCGAAGGATTTCGAGCATTACCGAACGGTGCGGCCGCGATTCTGTTCCGAGTTTGGCTTCCAGTCGTTCCCGTCCAACCGGGTGATCGCCAGCTTCACCGAGGAAGAGGACCGCAATGTCTCCTCGCGGGTGATGGACGTTCACCAGCGCAATCCCGGCGGCAACAGCCGCATCGTCGAGACGCTGGCGCGCTATTTCCGCTTTCCCGACCGGTTCGAGGACATGACCTGGCTCAGCCAGGTGAGCCAGGCGCTGGCGATGAAGACGGCGATCGAGTTCTGGCGCTCTTCCAAGCCGCGCACCATGGGTACGCTGTACTGGCAGCTCAACGACACCTGGCCGGTGGCGAGCTGGTCGTCGCTGGAATATGGCGGCGGCTGGAAGCTCACCCACTACCTGGCGCGCAAATTCTACGCGCCGGTGCTGGTGACCGCCCAGCCCGACGAGACGACCGGCGACATCGTGCTTTGGGCAGTCAACGACACGGCCGAGACGGTGCATCTGCACATCACCGCCTGCCGGGTATCGATGACAGGCCTGATCAGCGAAGCCGGAAACTGGGCACTCCACTGTCCTGCAGACCGACCTGTCGAGGTCGCACGGTTTGCGCCCGGCACGCTCAGTGAAGACGAGTTCCTGAACTTCAGCTGGCAGGACCCCGCCGGCAACCATGTCGGGGAAAACGACTACCTGCCGCACCAGCCGAAGGACTACCGCTTCGCGGCCCCGGACATCCACGTGGAGGATGAGGGCGACAGCATATCGCTGACAAGCAATCTGCCTGCGCTCTTTGTCACACTCGACCATGGCGGTTCGGATGTCTGGTCGGACAATGGCTTCACTCTGTTGCCCGGCATTCCGAAAGTGATCCATCGAACCCGGGCGCGCGGCGGGATTCACGGTGATCGCGAGATCCGGTATCTGAAAAGTTGACCCGTTCCAGGACCATATCCGGCGCGGTCAGCCCTCCGCGCAACCTGATTTCTGCCGTTGCTGGCAAGAACCTTTGGGGGTATTTCCCCACGCGGCGAAATGGGGCAGCATGCGCGCCGAGGGGTGACTTTGCCAGACGCTGTTTAATCGATATACCAGCACCGGAAATCACCCCTAAAGGCAGATAATCTGCCCAAACAGGCCAGTTCGGGTGCGCATCTGGCCTCTTTCGACGAGCCGCACATGCAAATAACGAAGAAAGTTGCGAAAATGGGCAAGAACGCCGCCATACAGAACCGCAAGACGGACGCGATCGCAAGGGGCGTCGGCATGATGACGCAGGTCTATGCGGAGCGCGCCGAAAACGCCGAGATCTGTGACGTCGAAGGCAACCGCTACATCGATTTCGCCGCCGGGATCGCCGTGGTCAACACTGGCCATCGCCACCCACGCGTGATCGAGGCGGTGAAAGCGCAGCTCGACCGCTTCACCCACACCTGCCACCAGGTCGTTCCCTACGAGAACTACGTTCACCTGGCAGAACGCCTCAACAAGCTCGTTCCCGGCGATTTCGACAAGAAGACGGTGTTTGTCACCACCGGCGCCGAAGCCGTTGAGAACGCCATCAAGATCGCCCGCGCGGCCACCGGGCGCCCAGCGGTCGTGGCTTTCTCCGGCGGCTTTCACGGCCGCACATTCATGGGCATGGCGTTGACCGGCAAGGTGTTTCCCTACAAGGCGGGCTTTGGCGCGATGCCGGGCGATGTCTACCATGCTCCCTTCCCGGCAGCACTGCATGGCATCTCGGTCGAACAATCGCTGGCATCGCTCGAAACGCTGTTCAAGGCCGATGTCGATCCTGCACGCGTGGCTGCCATCATTCTCGAACCGGTTCAAGGCGAAGGCGGCTTCTATGAAGTGCCCGCCGGCTTCTTCAAGCAGTTGCGCGAGATCTGCGACAAGCACGGCATCCTGCTGATCGCCGACGAGATCCAGACCGGTTTCGCCAGAACCGGCAAGATGTTCGCGATGGAGCACCATGGCGTGGCGCCGGATCTCACCACCATGGCAAAGGGCCTGGCCGGCGGTTTTCCGCTGGCGGCGGTCACCGGGCGCGCCAGCGTTATGGACGCGGCCAATCCGGGCGGCCTGGGCGGCACCTATGGCGGCAACCCGATCGGCATCGCCGCCGCCCACGCGGTGCTTGACGTGATCGAGGAAGAAGCGCTTTGCGATCGCGCCATGCAGCTTGGCAACAGGCTGAAGCAGCGCCTGCAGGCCATCCGCGAGGATGTGCCGGAGATCGTCGATATCCGAGGCCCCGGCTTCATGAACGCCATCGAGTTCAACGACGTCAAGACCGGCAAGCCGAGCCCCGACTTCACCAACGCGGTCAAGGCCCGCGCGCTGGAAAAGGGCTTGATCCTTCTTACCTGTGGCGTCTACGCCAATGTCATCCGCTTCCTGTCGCCCATCACCATCCAGGACGGGGTGTTCCAGGAAGCGCTGGACCTTCTCGAAGCGTCCATCCGTGAAGTTCATTCAGAAATTGGAGCCACAGCCTAATGACCAGCAAACCCCTCGCAGAGATGCTGAAAGACCCGAGCCTTCTCGTTACCTCGGCCTATGTCGGCGGCTCGTGGATGAAGGCCGCACCGAGCGGCAAGACCTTCAACGTTCTCAACCCGTCGACCGGCGAACTGATCACGGCGTTGCCGGATCTCGGCGTCGAAGAGACCAAGACCGCCATCGATGCGGCCTACGTGGCGCAAAAGAGCTGGGCTGCGAAGACCGGCAAGGAGCGCGCCGCGGTGCTGCGCAAGCTCTACGACCTGATGGTGGCCAATGCCGACGATCTGGGCGCGATCCTGACGGCGGAGATGGGCAAGCCGCTGCCCGAGGCCAAGGGCGAGATCCTGTATGGCGCGAGCTTCATCGAATGGTTCGCGGAAGAGGCCAAGCGGGTCTACGGCGACGTCATTCCGGGCCATCAGCCCG
Source organism: Hoeflea sp. (assembly GCA_020637795.1). Lineage (GTDB taxonomy): Bacteria > Pseudomonadota > Alphaproteobacteria > Rhizobiales > Rhizobiaceae > Hoeflea. The sequence continues at coordinate 808,489 of JACKJT010000001.1, forward strand.
ACAAGCGCATCGTCGTGATCAAGCAGCCGGTGGGCGTGGTGGCCTCGATCACGCCCTGGAACTTCCCCAACGCGATGATCGCCCGCAAGCTCGGACCGGCGCTTGCCGTCGGCTGCGCCTTCGTCGCCAAGCCTGCAGCGGAGACGCCGCTGTCGGCATTGGCCATGGCGAAGCTTGCCGAGGATGCCGGTCTGCCCAAGGGGCTGCTCAGCGTGATCACCTCGAAGTCGAGTTCGGCGATCGGCCAGGAATTCTGCTCCAACGACAAGGTGCGCAAGATCACCTTCACCGGTTCGACCGAAGTGGGCCGCATCCTGATGCGCCAGTCGGCCGACCAGATCAAGAAGACCTCGATGGAGCTTGGCGGCAACGCGCCGTTCATCGTCTTTGACGACGCCGATCTCGACGCGGCGGTCGAAGGCGCGATGATCTCGAAGTACCGCAACAACGGCCAGACCTGCGTGTGCGCCAACCGCATCTACGTGCAGTCGGGCGTCTATGACGCATTCGCCGAAAAGCTCGCAGTGGCCGTGAGCAAGATGAAGATCGGCGACGGCTTCGAGGAAGGCGTGACCACCGGTCCGCTGATCAGCGAAGACGCGGTAACCAAGGTTGTCGAGCACATCGAGGACGCCAAGTCGAAGGGCGCCAAGGTGCTGACCGGCGGCACAAGGCACAATCTTGGCGGCACCTTCTTCCAGCCGACGATCCTCACCGGTGTCACCCGCGAGATGCAGGTGGCCGGCGACGAGACCTTCGGCCCGGTGGCGCCGCTGTTCAAGTTCGACACCGTGGAAGACGTCATCGAACAGGCCAATGACACGATCTTCGGCCTGGCGTCGTATTTCTACGCCAACGACCTGACCAAGGTCTGGCGCGTGGCCGAGGCGCTGGAATACGGCATGGTCGGCGTCAACACCGGCCTGATCTCCACCGAGGTGGCACCCTTCGGCGGCGTCAAGCAATCCGGCCAGGGCCGCGAAGGCTCGAAATACGGCTGCGACGACTACTTGGAGATCAAGTATATCTGCATGGGCGGGATCTGATCGAAGCAACGAAACCAATGGGGCGCGGTCTTTCGGCCGCGCCCCCTGAACCGTTCGCCGGTTGAAACCGGCGGCTTGCGGCGATCTCAGTCGCCCAGGAACACCGTGACGATCTGCGGATAGGCAAGCAGCACGGCGAGCGCCAGAAGCTGCAGACCGATGAAGGGCAGAAAGCCGCGGAAGATGTCGATCAGCGTGATGTGCGGCGGAGCGACCGATTTGAGGTAAAACGCGGCCGGCCCGAACGGCGGTGACAGGAACGAGACCTGCATGTTCATGCAGAACACCACACCAAACCAGATCGCCACATATTGCGGCTCGATGGAGCCCAGGAAACCCAGTTCCTCCACCGGCAGACGCATGACGATGGGCAGGAACACCGGCATGATCAGCAGCACGATGCCGACCCAGTCCATGAACATGCCCATGATCAGGAAGATCAGCATCATCAGCAGGATTACGCCCATCGTCGGCAGCTCGGCGCCGATGATCATGTTGGCCACATAGGTCGGCCCGCCGGCAAGCGTGTAGGCAGCCGCCAGGGCGGCGGCGCCGATCGTGACCCAGATGATCGTGCCGGTTGACTTCATGGTGCGCATCAGCGAATCCCAGACGACATCAAAGCTCATCTCGCCGCGTGCCAGGGTGATCAGGAACACCGCGACAACGCCCATCGCTGCGGCCTCGGTGATCCCGGTAATGCCGCCGTAGATCGAACCGAGCACGACACCGATGACGATGACCGGCGCGACAAGTCCCTTGCCCATGCTCCAGCCGGTCATGGTGCGTTCGCGACCGAACCCGAACTGCAGCAGCGCCGCCCCGACGACCAGGACGCCAATCAGGTATGGCAGGTCGGAAACCATGCCGAGCGGTATCGGATCGACGCCTTCCTGGATCGCATTGCCGCCGGTAACGGTCTGGAACAGCGCCCGGACCAGCAACAGGGCGGTGAACCCCATTACAAGGATGGTCATGAAGGCGCCGAACAGCAGCGATTTCTCACCGGCCGGCGGATCATCGGGATCCGGTTCGGGCAGCGGCGCCTGGTCAGGATTAAGCCGGGTGCGCACGATGATGTAGATGATGAAGAACGAGGCGAGCATGAAGCCCGGCAGGAACGATGCCGTGAACAACGCCTTGATCGAGGTCTCGGTGATCAGCCCGTAGAAAATCAGCACGATGGACGGCGGGATCATGGTGCCCAGAGAGCCGCTGGCGCAGATCGTTCCGATGGCGAGGTTCTGGTTGTAGCCGAGACGCAGCATCTGCGGCAGCGCGATGAGACCGAGCAGCACCACCTCGCCGCCGACGATGCCCGACATCGCCGCCATGACGACCGCCATGATCGAAGTCACGATGGCGATGCCGCCACGTGTGCGCGACAGCCAGACGTTGATCGAGGAATACATGTCCTTGGCGATGCCGGACCGCTCCAGCAATGCCGCCATGAAGATGAACAGCGGAATCGAGATGAGCACGTAATTGGTCATCTGGCGGTAGATCGCCTGGCCAAGCACGGCCAGCGGGCCACGACCGAAATCGCGGAACAGCAGGTCGGGGCCGAATTTCATGATCAGCACGGCGCCCGCAAGCGTGGCGGAGGCAAATCCGAGCGGCATGCCCATTGCCAGAAGCACGAAGAGGCCGATCAGCAACAGCAGGGAAAGCGTACCAATATCCATCCGTCTAGTCCTCGATGCTTTTGCGGATGATCTCGATTTCCCTCTGGTCGATCTCATCAATTGGGGAATGGTGTTCGGGCAGCTTGTTCCAGTCTGCAATCAGGTTGGAGAGCGCCTGTATGGCGACCAGGAGCACGATGAACAGGATGGCGGGCTTGATGGTGGCGGGTATCGGAGGATCCCAGGCGGTGCCGAAGGTTTCCCAGCGCAGCAGCTTGTCGCGGGACTCGTTGTAGCCGCCCCAGATCAGCACGAAGCTGAACGCCCACACCAGCACCACGGTCAGGATATCGGACAGTTTCTGCAGCCAGCGGGGGAACAGATCGTAGACCACGTAGATGCGGATGTGGCTGCGCTGCTGCATCGCATAGAGCCCGGCCAGCAGGAACACGAACCCGGCGATCCACAGCGAGAGCTCGTTGGCCCACAGCGTCGGCCTGATGAAGATATAACGCGCCACGACTTCATAGAACATCACCAGCACGATGATGGCCGTGGCCAGCATGGCAAGACGGGAGCAGACCAGACTGACGATATCGAAGAAACCAGCAGGCTCCGGCTCGATCATCCCGCGTGAATCGGAAAGGTAAATGCTCGCCGTGAGAAGGGCTATCGCCCCGGCGATCATGGTCAAGCTGATCACCGCCGATTCAGACGGAGACAGAAACTGCTTCAGGTCGATGCCGGCGCCGAAGAACAGGTTGGCGATCATGAGACCGATCACGAGGATCGCGGTCATGACCGTGCTGAAAACCATGAGCTTGCGCATCGGTTGCCTGAGCGGGCCCAACCAAACGCTTCCACCGTGATCCGCCATTCTCACGCCCTCTGTCCTGTTCCTGGTATTGCGCAAGGGGGCGAGCCCCGCCCGGGGGCTCGCCCTTCATCACATCCGGTCAAACGCCGGCGGATTTACTTGATCTTGCCGGTGCGCCGCAGGAAGGCGTGATGCGCCTCCACCAACGCCTTGGCTTCCGGTGTCTTCTCGGCCCAGCCGTCCCAGGCGCGCATGGCGCCGGCGCGGAATTCGGCCCGGTCTTCCGGGCTCCAGTCATAAAGGGTCACGCCCTCGGCCTGGAGCTTCGCCGCGGCTTCGAGATTGGCGATGTCAAACGTCATCGTGGTCTGCAGCGCGAGAGCCTGGGTTGCCGTATCGAAGATCGCCTTGATGTCGTCGGGAAAGCTGTTCCAGACATCGAGATTGAAGGTCACGTGGTCGACCGGCATGGAGTGGAAGCCGGGGAACGTGGCATGCTTGACGATGTCGTAAAGCCCGAGCCCGACATTGTTGGCGAGGCTCGACGCATCGGCGCCGTCAATGATCCCGGTTTCCAGCGCGGTGAAGACCTCGGTGAAATCCATGACGATGGGCGAGGCGCCCAGTTCGGCGAAGATTTCGGTCTCGAGACCGGGGGGCGAACGGAATTTCCAGTTCTTCAGATCCTCTGGCCCGCGCAACGGCTTGGACGAGGACATGGCCTCCTGGCCGCCAGCCCACCAGCCGACGAGATGCATGTTGTACTTCTCGTAGAGCTCGTTGGCTGCCTCGCGGCCACCACCATTGTAGAAGAAGCTATAGAGCTGGTAGGGATTGTCGTAGCCGCCCATCGGGTCGCCGACGAACTGGAATGCGGGGTTCTTGCCGGTCTGATAGGCGCCACCATGCATTTCTCCGTCGAGAATACCGGTGGCTGCGGCGTCGAAGCCTTCAACAGTGGCGACCACTGCGGAAGACCAGAACATCTCGATCTTGACGCGGCCGCCGGACATTTTCTCGACATTGTCGATGAAGCCCTGCGCCAGCTTGCCCGAGACGGTTTCCGCCGCGTAGTGGGTCTGCATGCGCAGATTGAATTCCTGCGAATAGGCTGCTGTCGATGCCGAAGCGACCATCGCGACAGATGCCGCACCGACCAGCGCCGATGAAATTACGGTTCCCAGTTTCATTCTGTTCTCTCCTCCTTCGGCGCCTTGCTGGCACCCTCTCGAATGCGCCGCGTCGTGCGGCGATCCTTCCCTGAACTGCCCTTCAGCCGTCTCCCAAGGCTTCGAGCAGCAATCAATCAGCCGTCAAACTGACGGGAGCCTGCCTCCAGACGGGCTTCCTCCCGTTCGGCCGTCCCGTCACACTTCGCCAGCGACCCCTTCCTGCCCGCATTCCGGCGCAGATGAGCTTCCCAAGCGCTTGGGCTCTGCGGATGAACCGCCGCAACGCCCGCTGCGTCTCGTACGAGAGGCATTCGACGTGGCCTGCTGCGGGCGAGAGCCATCAACGGCATTCCTATTTGTTGGACAATTAATAATCTCCCTTGGCGATATTAGTAATTATCCTCGCTAATAATGCGAGTCAATTGATCATCTACCCCGAATTTTCAACCTAAAAGCGGACTGCATCGCAATATCATCCTACAAATGATGTGGATTGTGCGGACCAGCCACCGCCATCATGGCCCGGCACGAAGATCGGACGACATGATTGGCGGCATTCGCGGGCTGGGGAAATCAACAGGATCGGCAGCCCAGGGCTGGCTCGCAGGGGCAGCGCTTGCCGCCTCGGCACTCCGTTCGCAGCAAAAGCGACGGAAGGTCCCTTAAAACAAAGCAGCCGGCAACCAGGTGGAGATTGACGGCAAGACCCAGACAACGGCCATGCCGAGGATCTGCAGGCCGATGAAGGGGATGACGCCGGCGTAGATCTGGCCGGTGGTGATTTCCTTGGGCGCTGCTCCACGCAAGTAGAACAGCGAGAAGCCGAAGGGTGGGGTCAGAAAGCTGGTCTGCAGGTTGATCGCCAGCAACACGCCAAGCCAGATCGGGTCGTGCCCCATCAGGATCAGCGTCGGGGCGATCAGCGGCAACACGATCACCGAGATCTCGACGAAATCAAGGAAGAAGCCGAGCACGAAGACCAGCGCCATGCAGAACAGAAGCGCGCCAGTGGCGCCGCCGGGCATTTCGGTGAGGATTTCCGCCACCCGCTCCTCGCCGCCAAGGCCGATGAAGACCAGCGAGAACATGCCAGCGGCCAGGATGGTGGCGAAGATCATGGCCGTCATGGTCAGGGTTGAATTGACCGCCGCATGGATCACCTTCTCGCGGAACGCGGCCCTTAGCGCATAGATGATCGCTACGGCACCAATGACCGTGAGAACGACATAGATGCCGCCGGCAGCCTGTGAAACGAGGGTCAGATCGCTGCGCTGCAGCCTGACTGGAAACAAGCCCGCGAGAATGCCCAGCAGCACCAGCGCCGCGGCACCCGTGACGATGATTTTCGGGTTGAGGGCGATGCGCCTTCCGGCCATCAGCAGCGCGCCGATGGCGCCGACGGAGGCGGCTTCGGTAGGTGTGGCGACGCCGCCAAGGATGGCGCCCAGAACGGCGACGATCAGCAGCACCGGCGGCACGATGGCGGCGAGCACCTCGCTACGATCGGGCCTGGGCAGATCGAATGCGGCTGGCGGCATGTCCTGCGGGCGAACCACGCCGCGCACGAGGATGTAGATCAGGTAGAGCAGCACCAGCATAAAACCCGGCAGGATGGCGGCGGCGAAGAACTGACCGACCGAGAGCGCTTCAACCGAGAACTTGCCCTGCTCGTACTGCGCCTGCTGATAGGCGTTCGACATCACGTCGGCGAGGATGATCAGCAGCGTCGAGGGTGGAATGATCTGGCCCAAGGTGCCCGCGGTGCAGACGATGCCCGAGGCCACGCGCGGATCATAGCCAGAGCGCAGCATGGTGGGAAGCGCGATCATGCCCATGGCCACAACCGTGGCGCCAACGATGCCGGTGGAGGCGGCCAGCAGCGCGCCGACCAGCACCACCGAGATGCCGAGTCCCCCGCGCAGCTGGCCGAACAGCCGGCCCATGGTGTCGAGCAGTTCCTCGGCAATGCGGCTTTTCTCCAGCACCGCGCCCATCAGCACGAACAGCGGAATGGCGATCAGCACCTGGTTGGACAGGAGCCCGAAGACACGCTGTCCGGTGGCGCCCAGCAGCGAGATGTCCATCACGCCCAACGCCCAGCCGAGATAGGCAAAGAGGATCGCCACGCCGGCAATCGAGAACGACACCGGGAAGCCGAGAAGGATGGCGCCGATCAGCGCCACAAACATGATCAGATCGAGATAGGCGCTCATGCCCCGGCCTTTTCAGATGAGGAGATGGGCAGCAGCAGCCGGATCAGCAGCGACAGCGACTGCAGGATCACCAGCACACAGAAGGCCGGGATCAGAGATTTGAGCAGGAACACAGCTTCGATACCGCCGACGGAAATCGGGCCTTCGAGGATCTTCCAGGAATTTCGCACGGAGGGCCAGGACCAGTAGGCGAGCGCCAGCATCGAGGGCATCAGCAGGAGCAGATGGCCGAAGATATCGATGCGGCGGCGGGCGGCGGCGCTGGCCTTGGCATAGAAGACGTCGACGCGCACATGCTTGTCGACCAGCAGCGTGTAACCGGCGCCGAGCATGAACAGGGTCGCATGCATGTAGAGCACGCTTTCCTGGGCAGCGATCGAATTGACGCCGAAGACATAGCGCCCGACGACGATGCCGAACTGGACCAGAACCATCAACAGGGCGAGCCAGCACACGATGCTCGCGGTGACGCGGGCGATGCCATCGAGAAAATCTGCCAGTCGCTGCATGGGTTCCCCTCCGCCCGAAACGAGACGCCGGCGCGGCCCCGACAAGGACCGCGCCGGCGGTTGATGATCAGTAACCCATGACCGAGGCGCGGGCGTTCATCTGCCCGTTGTCGGCATAGGTCATGTAGCTGCCCACCAGATCGCGATAGGCGAGGTAGCTCTCGGTGATGCGCTTGACCAGCTCATCATCGTTCTGGCGCAGCTCGTCAACGACCTCTTCGGCCGCCTTGCCCATGGCCACAATCACATCGTCAGGCAGCTTGCGGACGATGACGCCATGCTCGGACACAAGCGTCTTGAGCGACTGGGCGTGCTTGGTGGTGTATTCGGTCCAGACCGGATTGTAGAGGCTTTCGCAGGCGAGCGCGACCACCTGCTTGAGGTCGTCGGGCAGTTCCTCATAGGCTTTGGCGTTGACGCCGCACTCTTCCGCCGAGGACGGCTCGCCGACACCCGGCCAGTAGTAGTTCTTGGCGACCTGGTAGAAGCCGAGCGCGGAATCGGTCCACGGACCGATGAACTCGCCCGCATCCAGTGCGCCGGTCTGCAGCGCCTGGAACATCGGCGGGCCGCCCATTGCCTGGGTTGCCATGCCGAGTTTGGAGCACATTTCGGAAGCCAGGCCGGTGGTACGGAATTTCAGCCCTTTGAGATCTTCCACGGAGTTGATCTCGGTGCGGAACCAGCCGGCCCACTGCGGACCGGAGTTGCCGCACAGGAACGGCTTGACGCCAAACCGGCCATACATCTCGTCATAGAGGGCCTGGCCACCACCATGCTGCATCCAGCCGAACTGCTCGTCGGCGCGAAGGCCAAAGGGCTGGGAGCCGAACAGCAGGATGCCCTTGGACTTGGAGCCCCAGTAGGCGGGAACAGCGTGGTAGAGTTCGGCGGTGCCTTCGGAGACAGCGTCAAAGACGCCGGGACCAGGCACGATCTCACCGGCAGCGAAAAGCTTGACCTCGATGCGCCCGCCCGACAGCGTGGTGATGCGGTCGGCCAGAAGCTGGGCGGCGACGCCCGGTCCCGGCAGGTTCTTCGGCCAGGCGGTGACCATCTTCCATTCGCGCTTGTCCTGCGCGATGACAGGTGTGGCGAGTGTTGCCGCCGCGGCTGCGCCGACAACGCCGGCTTTCAGGAATTTCCGTCTCTGCATGTCAGTTCCTCTCTATGTTGAATCTGCCTTGTTGTTTTCACCCCAGTATGCCGGGCAGATTGAGCCCGTGCTCGCGCGCGCAATCGAGCGCGATTTCGTAGCCGGCATCGGCGTGGCGCCAGACGCCGGAAGCCGGGTCGTTCCAGAGAACGCGCTCCAGGCGTTTGGCAGCCGCTTCGGTGCCGTCGGCAACGACGACCATGCCTGAGTGCTGCGAGAAGCCCATGCCGACACCACCGCCGTGATGGATCGACACCCAGGTGGCGCCGGATGCGGTGTTGACCAGCGCATTCAGCAGCGGCCAGTCGCTGACCGCGTCGGAGCCGTCCTTCATCGCTTCGGTCTCGCGGTTGGGCGAGGCGACGGAGCCTGAATCGAGGTGATCGCGGCCAATCACGATCGGCGCCTTGAGCTCGCCCGAGGCCACCATTTCGTTGAAGGCGAGGCCGGCGCGATGGCGGTCGCCGAGCCCGATCCAGCAGATCCGCGCCGGCAGGCCCTGGAAGGCGATGCGCTCGCGCGCCATGTCGAGCCAGGCGTGCAGATGGGCGTTGTCGGGGAACAGTTCCTTCATCTTAGCGTCGGTCTTGTAGATGTCCTCCGGGTCGCCCGACAGCGCGCACCAGCGGAACGGGCCGATGCCGCGGCAGAACAGCGGGCGGATATAGGCGGGCACGAAGCCGGGGAAGGCGAAGGCGTTTTCCAGGCCCTCGTCCTGCGCTACCTGGCGGATGTTGTTGCCGTAATCGAGCGTCGGCACGCCGGCGTTCCAGAAATCGACCATGGCGGCGACATGGGCCTTCATCGAGGCGCGGGCTGCCTTCTCGACCGCTTTCGGATCGCTCTCCTGCTTCTCGCGCCATTCCGCCACGCTCCAGCCCTGCGGCAGGTAGCCGTGCAGCGGATCGTGCGCGGAGGTCTGGTCGGTGACGATGTCGGGACGCAGGCCGCCGGCCTTCATGCGGGCGGCAAGCTCGACGAAGACGTCCGCCGCGTTGCCGAGAAGGCCCACGGACTTGGCTTCGCCGGCCCTGGTCCAGGCGTCGATCATGCCGAGCGCTTCGTCGAGCGAATGGGCCTTGGCGTCGACATAGCGGGTGCGCAGGCGGAAATCGATGCGGGTCTCGTCGCACTCGACGGCGAGGCAGCAGGCGCCGGCCATCACGGCTGCGAGCGGCTGGGCGCCGCCCATGCCGCCAAGGCCGCCGGTCAGGATCCACTTGCCCTTGAGATCACCGCCGTAATGCTGGCGTCCGGCCTCGGCGAAGGTCTCGAACGTGCCCTGGACGATTCCCTGCGTGCCGATATAGATCCAGGATCCGGCGGTCATCTGGCCGTACATTGCAAGCCCGCGCTTGTCGAGCTCGTTGAAATGGTCCCAGTTGGCCCAGTGCGGCACAAGGTTGGAGTTGGCGATCAGCACGCGCGGGGCGTCAACATGGGTGCGAACGACGGCCACCGGCTTGCCCGACTGCACGACAAGCGTCTCGTCTTCGTTGAGCTTCTTGAGACTGTCGACGATCAGATCGAAATCCTTCCAGGTGCGGGCCGCCCGGCCGATGCCGCCATAGACCACCAGCTCATGCGGGTTCTCGGCGACATCCGGGTGAAGGTTGTTCATCAGCATGCGCATCGGCGCCTCGGTGAGCCAGCTCTTGGCGGTGATCTCCGTGCCGGTCGGCGGATAGACGTCGCGCTGGTTGTGTCTCGGATTGGTCATGATTGGCCTCCCAATGATGCTGCAAGGTCAGCAACTGAATTCAGAATGGTCTTGAGATGAACGCGCAGCCGCGCGGCCTTTTCGACATCATAGTCGAAAGGCAGGGTCTCGCTCGCCAGGTGGGTGCTTTGCGCCAGTTCCATCTGGATGGCGTGCATGTTCTCGCCAGGCCGGCCGTAGTGACGGGTGGTCCAGCCGCCCTTGAAGCGGCCGTTCAGCACGCTCGTGTAGCCTTCCGCGCCAGCGCAAATGCCTGCCACAACCGCCTCGATCACCGGCGCGCAGGTGGCGCCATTGTTGGTGCCTATGTTGAAATCGGGCAGCGTGCCTTCAAACAGGTACGGGATGTTCGAGCGGATCGAATGGCAGTCGTAGAGGATGGCGACGCCATGGATGGCGCGCACTCTCTCAAGCTCGGCCGCAAGTGCTGCGTGATAGGGCGCGTGCCAGGCCAACCGACGCGCCTCGATCTCGGCGGCGTCCGGTTCGTCCAGCCACAACGGCTCGCCATCGAAATCGGTCATCGGCACCAGCCCGGTGGTGTTCTGGCCGGGATATAGGCTTGCACCGGAGGGATCGCGGTTCGCGTCGATGACATAGCGATGAAAGTTCGCCCGCACCGTAGTGACATCGTCCAACAGGCCATCGTAAAGCCGGTCGATGTGCCAGTCGGTATCCGACAGCGTCTGACCAAGCGGCGTCAGCCGCGCGAAGATGTCTTCGGGAATATATGTGCCGGTGTGCGGCAGCCCCAGGACCAGCGGACCGGTGCCGCGCCTGACTTCGACCGGGGTCATGCCGCCTCCCCTTCCAGCAACTTAGCGATCGCGCATTCCGCCTGGACCCTGCCTTCGGCGACAATCCCCGCGGCGCGGGCGATGTCTCCCGCCATGAAGCGGTCGTCGGTGAGCGTGGCGATCTCGGAGCGGATCAGTTCGATCGCGCCCTGCAGCGCCGGGCTCGTCGTCAGCGGCGCGCGGAACTCGACGCCCTGGGCGGCGCACATCAGCTCGACGCCGATAATGACATTGAGGTTGTCGTTCATGCGCTTGAGGCGACGCGCCCCATGGGCGGCCATGGAGACATGGTCCTCCTGGTTGGCCGAGGTCGGTGTCGAGTCGGTCGAGCAGGGATTGGCCAGATGCTTGTTCTCGCTCATCAGCGCCGCGGTCGTAACCTCGGCGATCATCAGCCCGGAGTTGAGCCCCGGCGCCGGCGTCAGGAAAGGCGGAAGATCAAACGACAGCGTCGGATCAACCATCAGCGCCACGCGGCGCTGGGCAATGGCGCCGATCTCGGCGATGGCAAGTGCCACCTGGTCGGCGGCGAAGGCCACCGGTTCAGCGTGGAAATTGCCGCCCGAGACGATCTTGCCCTCGGCGACCAGCACCAGCGGATTGTCGGAGACGGCGTTGGCCTCGATCTCGAGCGTCTGGCCGGCAAAGCGCAGCAGATCGAGCGCGGCGCCTGCGACCTGCGGCTGGCAGCGGATGCAATAGGGATCCTGCACGCGGGTATCACCGTCGCGATGGCTTTCACGGATCACCGAGCCCTGCATCACGGCGCGCATGGCGCGGGCAACGTCAATCTGGCCGCGATGGCCGCGAAACGCGTGAATACCCGCTTCCAAAGGCGCGGTCGATCCCATGATCGCATCGGTGGACAGGCAGGAGGAAACGACGCTCGCCTCGAGATTGCGGATGGCGGAGAAATAGCCGGTGAGCGCACAGGCGGTGGAGAACTGGGTGCCGTTGATCAGGCCAAGGCCTTCCTTCGGGGCCAGCACTGCAGGCTTCAGCCCGGCCTTTTCAAGCGCCCGGGAGGCGGGCATACGCTCGCCGCTAATGATCGCCTCGCCCTCGCCGATCATCGCTGCGGCCATATGGGCCAGCGGCGCGAGATCTCCGGAGGCGCCGACCGAGCCCTGGCTCGGGATCACCGGGGTCACGCCTTCGCGCAGCATGTCCTGGATCACTGACAGGGTCTTCCAAGTGATGCCGGAGGCGCCGCGTCCGGCCGAGAGCAGCTTGAGCGCCATCATCAGCCTTGTTGTGGCGACATCGAGCGGTTCACCAACGCCGCAGCAATGCGACAGGATCAGGTTGCGCTGCAGCTGCGCCGTGTCGCCGGGCTTGATGCGGACGCTGGCGAGCTTGCCGAAGCCGGTGTTGACGCCATAGACGGCCTCGTCGCCCGCGGCGGCCTTGCGAACGAGTTCAGCAGCAGCTTCGATGCCGGCAAGCGCGCTGTCATCAAGGACAACCGCAGCGCCGGTGCGCCAGATCTCTTCGAGTTGGCCAAGCGTCGCCTGGCCGGGCAAAAGCGTCAGCGTCACAACACGCCTCCATATATCCGCTTCCAGAGCGGGTTGAATCCAATGCGATAGGCGAGTTCGGCGGGGTGTTCGACATCCCAGATGGCAAGATCGGCGCGCAGGCCCGGCCTGATCTGGCCGGTATCGTCGAGACCGAGTGCGCGGGCAGCGTTCTTGGTCACTCCGGCCAGCGCCTCTTCCGGCGTCATCCGGAACAGGGTGCAGGCCATGTTCATGCTCAGGAGCAGCGAGGACATCGGCGACGAGCCCGGATTGCAGTCGGTCGCCACGGCCATAGGCACGCCGTGCGCGCGGAAGGCATCGATGGGCGGAACCGCGGATTCGCGCAGGGTGTAGAAAGCGCCGGGCAGGATGACGGCCACGGTGCCGGCCTTCGCCATGGCCCGCGCGTCTTCGTCCGTGGCGTATTCCAGATGATCGGCGGACAAGGCGCCGTACCGCGCTGCGAGGCTGGCGCCGCCGAGACTGGAGAGCTGTTCGGCGTGCAGCTTGACCGGAATGCCGAGTGATTTCGCCTTGTCGAAGACACGGGCAATCTGGTCCGGCGAGAAGGCGATGCCTTCGCAAAAACCATCCACCGCGTCGACGAGACCTTCCGCATGGGCGGCTTCGAGCCCGGGAATGCAGACCTCGTCGATATAGGCGTCGGCACGGCCCTTGTATTCCGGCGGCACCGCATGCGCGCCGAGATAGCTGGTCCTGACCCGGACCGGTCTTTGCGTGGCAACTGCCTTCGCGGCGCGCAGCATCTTCAACTCGTTTTCGATGTCGAGGCCGTAGCCGGACTTGATCTCGACGGTCGACACGCCCTCGGCAATCATTGCGTCGACACGGGTCAGCGCGCCAGCCACCAGTTCGTCCAGAGTGGCTTTGCGGGTTGCCGCGACGGTGGAGACAATGCCGCCGCCGGCGCGGGCGACTTCTTCGTAGGTGGCCCCTTCGAGGCGCATCTCGAATTCGCGCGCGCGGTTGCCGCCATGCACGACATGGGTGTGGCAATCGATGAGGGCGGGCGTCACCAGCCGGCCAGCCAGATCGATGGCCTCCTGATCCCGCATTTCCGCGGGCAGATTGCTTGCAGGCCCGGCCCAGACAATGCGACCGGCTTCAACCGCGATAGCTGCCTGCTCCACCAGCCCGTAGGCTGGTGAACCGTCCATCGTCGCCATTGTCGCGTTGAGAAGAAGCATGATTTCGCCGTTGTTATGTCCGCATTATTGGATTATAAGTATATACATAAAAACCTGTCAAGAGGCGTTGAGCGATGGTGTCTGTCTGGGCTGAAAAAGCGTTGCTGGAAAATGGGTGGGCGGAAAACGTGCTCATCGGGATCAGTCCGGACGGGCTGATCGAAAGCATTGAAACCAATCAACCTTCTACGGGGGAAACCGTCGGCATCCTGCTTCCGGCCCCGGCCAATTGCCACAGTCATGCCTTCCAGCGGGCGATGGCCGGGCTGACGGAAAAGCGGGGGCCCGACGCCTCGGATTCGTTCTGGACCTGGCGGCAGCTGATGTTCCGCTTTCTCGACCGGCTGACGCCGGACCATGTCGAGGCGATCGCGGCCTTCGTGCAGATGGAAATGCTGGAGGCCGGATACAGTGCCAATGTCGAGTTTCATTACCTGCATCACCAGCCGGGCGGCGTCCCCTACGCCAATATTGCAGAGATGGCGGAGCGGATTGCCGCGGCCAGCGCTGCCACCGGCATCGGGCTGACGCTGCTGCCGGTGCATTACCAGTACGGCGGATGCGACAAACGTCCGCTGGGTGCGGGACAGATCCGCTTCGGCAACACACTCGATGCCTATGCCGCGCTGCATGCCAAGTCAGCGGAGGCGCTTGCCCACCTGCCCTCCGACTGCCGAATCGGCGTGGCTCCGCACAGCCTGCGTGCGATCGCGCCCGAGGACCTCGTCCACCATGCAGATCTTGCGGGTGACAATCCGCTGCACATGCATCTGGCCGAGCAGATCGCCGAGGTCGAGGAAGTCGAGGTCGCCCATGGCAAGCGGCCGGTGGAATTCGTGCTCGACACGATGGAGTTGAACGCGCGTCGCTGCTTCATCCATTGCACGCAGATGCTGCCGCATGAAACCGAAGGCCTTGCCCGGAGCGGCGCGATCGCCGGGCTTTGCCCGATCACCGAATCAAGTCTCGGCGACGGCATTTTCGATGGCGTGCGCTGGCTTGAAAACGGTGGCGCGATCGCCATCGGTTCGGATTCCAATATCCGCATCTCGCTTGCGGAGGAACTGAGGACACTCGATTATTCGCAGCGGCTGCGCGATCATTCCCGCGCGGCGCTGGCGACGCCGGACAAATCCACCGGCCGCCGCCTGCTCGACGCGGTCAATGCCGGGGGCGCTGCGGCTTCGGCGCGCAACAACGGAAGCCTTTCGGTTGGCAGACTCGCCGACATGATGGCACTCAACAGCGACGCCGTGGACCTGATCGGCAGGCATGGTGACACCATTCTGGATTGTTATGTGTTCGCCGGCGACGATCGCATGGTAGGGGATGTCTGGTCGGCAGGCCGCCACATGGTAAAAGGTGGCCGGCATGTCAAACGAGAGGCCATCGTCTCGGCCTATGCCAGGACGATGCGGGAGCTTGGAGGGGCCATTTGAGCGGCGGCGAATTCAACAGTTGGCAAACGGTGCAGGCGGAAGTCCTGCGCCGGATCAATGCCCGTGAATGGAAGCCGGGCGACTTCATCCCCAACGAGGCGGAATTGTCGGTCGAATTCGGTTGCGCCCGGGCGACGGTCAACCGGGCGTTGCGCAATCTTGCCGAATCCGGCCTGCTCGACAGGCGCCGCAAGGCAGGCACCCGCGTGGCGCTGCATCCGGTCCGCAAGGCCACGCTCGACATCCCGGTCATCCGCTACGAGATCGAGGGCAAGGGCCAGACCTACCGCCATTCGGTCTTGTTGCAGGAAAGGCTGGCGCCCCCGTCCGGCATCCGCGCCCGTATGCGAACCGGTCCCGGCGACAAGCTGCTGCATCTCGTCACGCTGCACCTGGCGGACGGAAAGCCCTACGTGTTTGGCGACCGCTGGATCAATCCGGAGGCGGTGCCGGGCATCGAGACGGCCGATCTCGGCGCCCAGAGCGCCAATGAATGGCTGGTGGCCAACATTCCCTTTGAAGGCGGGGACTTTTCTTTTTCAGCCATGACCGCGGGAAAACGCGAAGCCGAGATCCTGGCCTGCAAGGAAGGCGAAGGGCTTTTCGTGATCGACCGCAGCACCTGGAACAAGACGCATATCATCACATCGGTGCGGCTGACATTTGCGCCGGGTTACCGGATGCACACGGAAATCTGAGCAGCCCAAAAGATTCGAGCTACTTGCCCTTCCAGACCGGATCGCGCTTTTCCGCGAAGGCCCGGAAACCCTCGAGATTGTCTTGGGACCCATAGAGCGTATCGACCGTGCGCAACTGCCTGCGGGTGACCTTGTTCATGGTGTCCTGGAATTTCTCGCCCTCGGCCTCGCGCACCACTTCCTTGATGGCGGCAAAGACAAGCGGCGGGCCGGAGGCCAGCAGTTCGGCCATCTCCCAGGCCTTGCCCATCAGCTCATCGGGTTTGTGGATCTGGTTGACGAAGCCCCAGCGGTGGGCTTCCTCGGCATCGAGCCAGCGCCCGGTGAACAGCATTTCCATGGCAATGTGATAGGGAATGCGCTTGGGCAGCTTGATCGAAGCCGCATCGGCCACGGTGCCGGAACGGATTTCCGGCAGCGCGAATGTTGCATGATCTGCGGCCAGGATGATGTCGCAGGAGAGCGCGATCTCGAGCCCACCGCCGCAGCAGATGCCGTTGACGGCGCAGATCACCGGCTTGTTGAGATGCGGCAGTTCCTGCAATCCGCCGAAGCCGCCGACGCCGTAGTCGCCGTCGACCGCGTCGCCATCATTGGCGGCTTTCAGATCCCAGCCGGGGCAGAAGAATTTCTCGCCGGCGGCGGTGAGGATCGCCACCCGAAGCTCCGGATTGTCGCGGAAATCGCGGAACACCTCGCCCATGATGCGGCTGGTCGCGAGATCGACGGCATTGGCCTTGGGCCGGTCGAGCGTGACTTCGAGCACATGGCCGACGATACGGGTTTTCACAGGTCCGGTCATGAGCGGACTCCTTTTCCTATTCAGCGTCATGTAGGCGGATCAGCGCATCGACGGCGATGGCATCACCCACCCGGGCGATCAGCGGGTTGACTTCGAGTTCGACCAGCCGATCACCATGAGCCACAGCATAGCGGCAGATGGACATCACGGCATCGGTCAAGGCGCGCATGTCGGCGGCGGGCTTGCCGCGATAGCCCTGCAACAGGCGGCCGATCCGCAGGCTGTCGAGCGCAGTCTCGATCTCGACAGAGCTCGCGGGCAACAAAAGGCTGGCGGTGTCGGCCAGAAGTTCGGTGAGCACGCCGCCGGCGCCGAGGGTGAGGAGGAAGGTGCCGGTCGGGTCGCGGGTAATGCCGACAAGCACTTCCGCAATGCAGCCCACGGCCATTTCCTCGACAAGGAACTCGGAGGTGACGGTCTGCATCTTCCGGGCGGCGGCGCTGAGGCTCGGCTCATCGGCAATACCAAGCGCAACAAGGCCCGCTTCGCTCTTGTGCGCCAGGCCGGTGCCCTTGAGCACGACCGGGAATGACAGAGCTGCACTCTCCTCGATAAGCTCATCAATGGACTGCGCCTGTATCGATCTCGGAATTCTCAGGCCGAATCCGGACAGGGCCTCTTTCGATGCGGCCTCGCTGAGGATGGATGACGAAACCGCCCCCTTGTTTGCGAGCAGCAGCGGCTCCGAATCTGCATCCTTGAACCGCCCCGCGGCAATGGCTGCGCTTATGGCGGCAATGCCCTCGCTCATGCCGTGAAGGACTGCGACCCCTCCCCGCATGAACTCGCGGGTGAAATGATCCGACATGTTTTCCGGCAGACTCGCCAGCACGGCAACGCGTGAGCCGGTTTGAGCCTTCGCGGCGATGATCGCATCCACGGCGCACTGATAGCCTGCGGGATCGCAGCGGTCGGCGCGGGGCAGATCGAGGATGAAGACGGTCAGATCAAAGGTGCCGGCCATGACCGTCGAGAACACCCGGGTCATGCGCGGCGTGTCGCCCCAGATGAAGGTGTGGTAGTCGAGCGGGTTGGCAATGGTGACGATGGGACCAAGTTCGGCCTTCAGCGCAGCGCGCTGACTTGCAGCGAAATCGACGAAATCCAGTGCACTGCCGCTGCTCAAGTCAGCCATCAGGCTCGCCTCGCCGCCCGAGCAACTGACCGAGCAGACAGCCGCGCCCGGCAAGGGGCCAAGCGTATGCAGCAGCTTGAGTGTTTCGAGGAACACCGCGATGGTTTCGACCTCGACGATGCCCAGCCGTCTGAGCAGCGCCGAGCCCGCCGCAGCATTGCCTGCGAGGGAGGCGGTGTGGGTCATGGTCGCGGCGCGGGCCTTGTCGGAGCGGCCGATCTTGATGGCGACCACCGGCTTGCCCATGGCGCGGGCTTTTTCGGCGAAGGCTTCCAGGGCGCGGATGTCGCCGAAACCTTCGAGATAGAGACCGATGGCCGTCACCCGGTCATCGTCGAGCAGAGCGGCGGCAATGTCGCTGGCGCCGACCTGGGCCTGGTTGCCGGCGGCAACCACATAGGCGATCGGCAGGCCACGCGCCTGCATGGTCATGTTGATGGCGATGTTGGACGACTGCGCGACGATCGCCACCCCGCTCTCGACCGGAAGGCCCCCATGCTGATCAGGCCAGAGCGTCACATTGTCGAGATAGTTCAAGAGGCCGTAGCAATTGGGCCCGAGGATCGACATGTCGCCAGCGGCGGCGATCAGCCGCGCCTGCAGGTCGGCACCGCCCGCGGTTTCGGTCTCGCTTTCAAGAAAGCCCGAGGCAAAGCACGTCGCCCCGCCGGCGCCCATGGCGCTCAACCGCTCCACCACCTCGATCGTTGCATCGCGGTTGACGCCGATGAAGCTGGCATCGGGAGCTGACGGCAGGTCATCGATGGAGGCAAGGCAGGGCACGCCGAGAATGTCGGCACGCTTCGGATTGACCGGCCAGATGTCGCCATCAAAGCCGGATTTCTTCAGCTGTGCGACGACATTGACTGCCCAGCCGCCACCGAACAGGGCGATGGATTTTGGCCTGAAGAGGCGCGAGAGATCTGGTCTCATGGGTTGGTTCACGCCCCGAACGGCCGCAGCAGCGCGCGCGAAATGATGTGGCGCTGGATCTCCGAAGTGCCTTCCCAGATGCGCTCGATGCGGGCGTCGCGCCAGATGCGTTCGAGCGGCAACTCGTCCATCAGTCCCATGCCGCCGTGGATCTGGATCGCCTCGTCGGCGACCATGGCGAGCATTTCGGTAGCCTTGAGCTTGGCCATGGCCATGTCGGCGTCCGACGCCTCGCCACGGTCGAACTTCCAGCCAGCCTCAAGGATCATCAGTTCGGCCGCCTTCATTTCCATCGCCATGTCGGCGAGCTTGAAGGAGACGCCCTGGAACTTGCCGATCGGCTGGCCGAACTGCTCACGTGTCGCCGCCCACTCGACCGAGTGGCGGAAGGCGCGGTCGGCGCGGCCGAGGCAGGTGGCACCGACCTGCAGACGAGTGGCGCCGAGCCAGGTGTTGGCCACCTCGAAGCCCTTGTGAACCTCGCCGAGCACGTTTTCGGCCGGGATACGGCAATTGTCGAATTCGAGAATGGCGTTGGTATAGCCGCGGTGCGAGACATTGCGGTAGCCATCGCGGACCGCGTATCCGGGCGTTCCCTTGTCGACGAAGAAGGCCGTGATCAGCTTTTTCTTGCCGCGCGGCGTGTCTTCCTCACCCGTGGCCATGAAGGCGATGGTGAAGTCGGCGATGTCGGCGTGAGAGATGAAGTGCTTGGTGCCGTTGAGGATCCAGTCCGAACCGTCCTGCTTGGCGCTTGCCTTCATGCCGCGCAGATCGGAGCCGGCGCCCGGCTCGGTCATGGCGAGGCAATCCCACTTCTCGCCGGCGACACAGGGCTCGAGATAGCGGGCGCGCTGTTCGGGCGTACCGGCGCAGAGGATGTTCGAGGGACGCGCGACGCAGGTCCAGTGCAGCGCGTAATTGGCGCGGCCAAGTTCCTTCTCGTAGAGCAGCCAGGTCGGCGTATCGAGGCCAGCGCCGCCGAACTCTTCCGGGATGTTGGCGGCATAAAGCCCGGCAGCGATCGCCTTCTGCTGGAGCTCGCGCACCAGGTCCATTTCGAGATGACCGCTGCGCTCGACCTCCGCCTCGTGCGGATAGAGCTCGTTCTCGACGAAGGACCGCGTGGTCTCGACGATCATCTGCTGTTCCTGGGTCAGTCCGAAGTCCATGATCTTAAACCTTTGGGTCTGGGTTTTCTGTGTGGCCGTCGACAGCAATCACCTGGCCGGAGACCAGCCTTGCCCCGTCGGAAGCTAGAAACACCGCCATGTTGGCGATGTCCTGCGCCGTGACGAAGGAACGCATCGACACGCCTGCTTCGTATCCGGCCCGGATCACGTCCGGTGTGGTTCCCTTGGCCTTGGCCTCGCGCTCGATGACGCCGTCGATGCGCGGGCCCTCGACGCAGCCCGGAGCGATCGCATTGGCGCGGATGCCGAACGGGCCGAGTTCCATGGCCAATGTCTTCATCAGGCCGATCTCCGCCCATTTGGCCGACGCATAGGGAGCCCGGTTGGGGAAGCCGTAGAGACCGGCATTGGACGAGGTGATCAGGATGACGCCGGATTTCTGCGCCTTCATCATCGGCGCCGCATATTTGGCCGCCAGGAACGCGCCTTCGAGATTGACCGCCACGCAGCGGCGGAAATCCTCGGGCTCGACATCCTCGACAAGCGCCGTAGGCCCGGCAATGCCGGCATTGGCGCAGACCACGTCGATGCCGCCCCATTCGCTTTGGATGCGGTCGAACACGGCGCGCATATGAGCGGGATCGCTGGCATCGCCCTGCTCTTTCAGCCAGCCGCCGGGACACTGATCGTGCGCCTGCCGGTCCATGTCGGTGACAAGAACGCGCGCGCCCTGGGCGGCAAAGGTTTCGGCCATGGCCTTGCCGATGCCCGATCCGCCACCGGTGATGAGGACGCGCTGGCTCATCCCTTGTCCCGCATGCTGGCGGGCCTGGGCAGCTTCGCCTGGGCTTCGCCGAGTGCGGTGATCTTTGCCAGCACTTCGCCTTCCGGCTCGCAGGCCCGGCGAGTTTGAAGCGAAACGTGGATCAGCAACTGGTTGCAGGTGGCAAGCAGCTCGCCATCCGCGATGCGGATCATCTCGTGGTACATGCGCAGCTTCTTGCCGCGGGCTTCGAGCACCTGGGTGCGGACATGGATCGCGTCCCCCAGATGGGTCTCGCTCAGATAGCCGATCTCGTTGGAGACGGTGAAATAGGACAGGCCACCGGCAATGTAGTCCGGATCGGCACCGACCATCTGCATCACCACGTCACCGGCATCGGAGAACACCTGGCCGTAGCGGCTCTCGTTCATGTGGCCGTTGTAATCCATCCAGTCGATGGGGATGACGCGCTCGAGCGTCGTCAACGGCTTGTCGATGGCCGTCGGCAAGGGCGGTTTCTGGCGTGCGTCCTGGGTATTAAGCAATTCGCCCGCGCCCCAGTTGCGCCCTTTGAGCGCGCGCATGATCGAGACCAGATTGTCGTCGCGGATGCGCTCGAGCTCGCGGATCGAATGCATGCCCGACTGGGCGTCGGACTGATCGGCGATCATGTCGGTCAGCTCATCGGTGAGTTCGGGCACATCCATCAGCTTGGTCCAGGGCCAGGAAAGGCAGGGACCGAACTGGGCGATGAAATGGCGCATGCCGGCTTCGCCGCCGGCGATGCGGTAGGTCTCGAACAGGCCCATCTGCGCCCAGCGCATGCCGAAGCCGAAGCGGATGACGTCATCGATTTCCTGGGTGGTGGCGATGCCGTCCTTGACCAGCCAAAGCGCCTCGCGCCAGACGGCTTCGAGGAAGCGGTCGGCGATGTGAGCGTCGATCTCCTTGCGCACGATCAGCGGCTTCATGCCGATGCCGTCAAGCACGTCGCGGGCGCGCTCCAGCGTCTCCTGAACGCCGACCAGTTCGATCACCGGCAACAGATAGACCGGGTTGAAGGGGTGGGCGACGAAGATCTGCTCGGGCCGTGCCGCGCCCTGCTGCAACTCCGACGGCTTGAAGCCCGACGTCGACGAGCCGATCAGCGCGTCGGCGCGGCAGTGTTTCTGGATTTCGGCAAGGATCGTGTGCTTGATGTCGAGACGCTCGGGCACGCTCTCCTGGATCCAGTCCGCGCCGCCGACCGCGTCGGCGATCGAGGCGGCAAAGCTGAGCCTGCCTTCCTTCGGAACGCTGACATCGGACAGGGCCGGCAGCGAGCGCCGCGCATTGGCCAGCACCTCACCGACCTTGCGCTCGGCTTCAGGATCGGGATCGGAGATCACGACGTCCCAACCATTGAGAAGGAACCGGGCAGCCCAGCCACCACCGATCACACCACCGCCGATGATGGCGGCCTTCCTGATTTCGCTCATGCGTTTCGCCCTTCGGCTGTCGTTGAATCTGTCAGGGGGACCCGCTCGCCTGCGCGGATCACGGCCGGGTCATAGGCCTTGCGGGCGAAGACCTCTTCGACCATGGGGCGGAAGAAGTCGATGGTCTCGTGCGGGTAGTCGGGATCGAAGCTATTCTGGTCCCAGCGTTCGCAGAAGGTGGCGCAATCGTCGTAATAGGCATGATCCCTGTAGGCGTCGCGGGCATGCGGATTGCCGCCGACATGATGGGCGTAATAGAGCTTCTGGAAATCGCCGTGCTTTTCCACCACCCATGCACACTGCTCGCGCACGAAGGGACGAAGGATGGCGGCGGCGTATTCGTCGTGATTGTAGGGCGCGTAGATGTCGCCGATGTCATGCAGCAGGGCCGAGACCACCCAGTCGACATCGGCTCCATCGCGCCAGGCGCGGGTGGCCGATTGCAGCGAATGACCAAGCCGCGTGACCTGGTAGCCCGACAGGCTTGCATCCAGTTCGACCATCGCGCCGAGCAGCCGCTCGCCGGTCTTGGAAGCATATTCGATTTCGTGCTCGGTGAGGAACTCGTAATCCTCCCGGTCGCCATCCTTCATTGCAGTGAACTTGACCTTCTCCATGATCCCCTCCCCGGGAGCGTTGTCAGGCGGATGCAGGCGAGCGCTTGGTCAGGTTCAGCCGTTCGCGCACCTCCTGCGGACCGATGACGCGTGCGCCCATGTTCTCGACGATTGTCACGGCGCGCTCGACCAGCTGGGCATTGGTGGCAAGCTGACCCTTGCCGAGCCAGAGATTGTCTTCAAGCCCGACGCGCACATTGCCGCCGGCGAGCACCGCGGCCGCGACATAGGCCATCTGGTTGCGGCCGAGCGCGAAGGCCGACCAGTTCCAGTCAGCCGGTACGTTGTTGACCATGGCCATGAAGGTGTTGAGATCGTCGGGCGCGCCCCAAGGCACGCCCATGCAGAGCTGCACCAGCGCGTCCGGCGCGAGCACGCCTTCCTTGACCAGTTCCTTGGCGAACCAGAGGTGGCCGGTGTCGAAGGCCTCGATCTCCGGCTTGACGCCAAGCTGGGTCATCATGCCGCCCATGGCGCGCAGCATGCCCGGCGTGTTTGTCATGACGTAATCGGCCTCGGCGAAATTCATGGTGCCGCAATCGAGCGTGCAGATTTCCGGAAGGCATTCCAGAACGTGCTTCATGCGTTCAGACGCGCCGGCCATGTCGGTGCCGACCGGATTGAGCGGCAACGGCTTTTCGGTCGGCCCGAACACCATGTCACCGCCCATGCCGGCGGTCAGGTTCAAGACGACATCGACTTCGGCCTCACGGATGCGCTCGGTGACTTCGCGGTAGAGCGCGACATCGCGGCGCGGGGCACCAGTCTCGGGATCGCGGACATGGCAATGGACGATCGCGGCGCCGGCCCTGGCCGCCTCGATCGCCGAGTTGGCGATCTGCTCGGGCGAGCGCGGCACATGCGGGCTGCGGTCCTGGGTGGAGCCGGATCCGGTGACGGCGCAGGTGATGAAAACCTCGCGGTTCATGGTCAGGGGCATTCAGCAATCCTCCTCTTGAAAGTCCTGCAATGATGACCGGGTTGCGGCCACATGCCTTTCGATTTACGAAGGAAACATGACACAAAACAAACCCCTGTCAGGGATTTCGGAAACCGGTCGCCCCATCACGGTCGATCTCCTGGTGCTGCCGGGATGCTCCCTCTTAACGCTGGCCAGTGCGGTCGAGCCGCTCAGGGCGGCCAACCGGCAATCGGGACGCATGGCGTTCGACTGGCGCTTCGTGTCGGTGAACGGCGATGCTCCGGTCACGTCGTCGGGCATCGCCTGGCCGGTTTCGGGCCGGCACGATCCAGCTGCGCGCTGCGATGTGCTGGGTGTCGTGGCAGGGTTCGGCGCGGCGCAAATGACCGACCGGCGGCTCATCGGCCACATCTACCGGGCGGCGCGGAATGCCGCGATTGTCATGGGGATCGAATCCGGGCCCTGGCTGTTGGCGCGCGCCGGGCTTCTCGACGAGCATCGCGCGGCCACGCACTGGGAGGATTTCGAGGATTTCGCCGCAGCGTTTCCAAATGTCGATCTTAGGCCCGACCGCTATGTGACGGATGGCCGGTTCATCACCACATCGGGCGCCTCGCCGACATTCGACATGATGGTCGATCTGGTTCGGCAGGTGCTGGGACACCCGGCGGCGCTGGATGTGGCAAGCAGCTTCGTGCACGACGACCTTCGCGCCGCGGGCGACCCGCAGGTCAATGTGACGCTTGGCGACGCCAATCACGACCCGCGACTGGTGCGCTCGGTCCGGTTGATGGAAACCCACATCGATACACCGGTCAGCATCGCGGCGATCGCCCGGCGGGTGTCGATGTCGGCGCGCGGGCTGGAACAGCTGTTTTCCCGGCAACTGGGGCAGACGCCGGGCGCCTATTTCCTGTCGCTCAGGCTGGCGGCGGCGCGGCGGCTGGTCAATGACACGCGGCTGAGCATGACCGATATCGCGTCGCGCACGGGGTTTTCCTCGGAATCATCATTTTCGCGCGCCTTCAGCCGCCAGTTCGGCCTGTCGCCCCGCGCAAGCCGGAAGCAGCCGTCGGCGGCCCAGAAGGTGGCCGGCGTTAGCCGCCCTTGACCGGAACCTTCGCCTCGAGCCAGCGGAAGGCGAGCACCAGAATGCCGGTCAGGATCATGTAGATCAGGGCCAGCAGCAACAGCGGCTCATAGGTGAGATAGGTGTCCTGACGGACCCGCGAGATGATGGCGTAGACATCGACCACGGTGATGGTGGCGACCAGCGGCGTGGCCTTGAGCTGCAGCACGGTTTCGCCGGCGAGCGTCGGCAGTGCCCGGTGGATGGCGCGCGGCAGCCAGATCCGCCGGAATGCGGTCAATGGCGACATGCCATAGGCGCGGGCCGCCTCGAGCTCTCCCTTGGGCACGCCGGCAAAGGCGCCGCGCATCACCTCGCCCTCGTATCCGGCGAACGAGAGCGTCAGCGCCAGCACGCCGTAAGGCCAGGCCGAGCGAAGATAGGGCCATGCCCAGGACTGGCGGATCTCCGGCCAGTAGGCAAACAGCGAACCGAGACCGTAGTAAAGCAGCCAGAGCTGCAGCAGCAGCGGCGTGCCGCGGATCACGGTGCAGAACATACGCGCCGGTCCCGACAGCCAGAACGGTCCCGCGGCCTGGACCAGTCCAAGCGGCACGGCGAGCAGAAAGCCGAGGGCGCTGGTCAGAAACAGCAGCCACAGCGTGGTGCCGACTCCTTCGACGAGCCGACCGGAATAGCGCGGCAGCCAGTCCCAGCGCATGTTGATAGCGGCAAAGACGATAATTCCGATGCCGATGGCCAGCAGCACCAGCCGGTGCGGCTCCCGCCAGCTTCGGATTTCGGGGCCCATCAGCGCACCGCCGGCATGCCGCGGCGGGCATAGCGTTCAACACGGCGAATGCCGACATTGGAAATCAGCGTCACCATCAAATAGAGCAGGCCGGCGGCACAGAAGAACAGGAAATAGGACTTGGTGGTGCCTCCGGCCTGGCGGGTCACCAGCGTGAGTTCGGCGACGCCGACCACGGCCAGCAGCGCCGTGTCCTTGGTGGCGATCAGCCAGAGATTGGCGAGACCGGGAACAGCATGGGGCAGCATGCCGGGAAGCGTGATGCGCCGCAGGACCTGCAGCGACGACATGCCATAGGCACGCGCGGCCTCGATCTGGCCATGCGGCACGGCCTTGAAGGCACCGCGCAGAACCTCGGTCTGGTAGGCGCCCTGGACCACACCGATAACGAAGATGCCCGCAGCCAGACCGCTTATATCGACACGCTCGGCGCCGATCAGCAGCATCAGCTGGTTGAGCGCATCGGTGCCGGCGTAATAGAGCAGCAGGATCAGCACCAGCTCGGGCACGGCCCGCACCAGCGTGGTGTAGACATCAAGCAGATCGCGCAGGATGGGGCCGCCGTAGAGCTTGCCGGTGGCGCCGCCGACACCAAACAGGAAGCCCAGGATGTAGCCGCCGACGGCGACCTGGAGCGAAACGGCAAGGCCGCCGAGCAGCACCCCTCCCCAGCCTGGTGGCTCAAGCGCCAGCAGCTCCCAGGAGGCAAGGTCCGCTATCCAGTCAAGCATGAGAAACGGCCTCACCGGCCCGGCGGGATTTCCCCACCGGGCCGGTCACAGCGCGTTGCGCCAGTGCGGGCATGTTACTTGCCGTAGATGTCGAAGTCGAAATAGGCCTTCGAGAACTCGGCATAGGTGCCGTTTTCACGGATGGCTGCGATCGCCGCGTTGAACTTTTCGCGCAGGGCATCGTCGCCCTTGCGCAGGCCAACGCCAACGCCAGCGCCAAGAATTGCCGGGTCATCCTCGACGGCGCCAACGATCTCGCAGCAGGCGTCGGACTTGACGAAGGCGTCAAGCGCCAGCGAATCCGCCATGATGGCGTCGACGCGTCCGGCGGCGAGGTCCTGGTTGGCCTCGTCCTGGGTCTGGTATTCCTTGATCTCGGCGGCAACGTCACCGAAGTGGGTTGTCACGTAATCCTGGTGGATGGTCGAGACCTGGACGCCGATGATCTTGTCTTTCAGGCCGGCTGCATCAGGGGTGATGCCCGAGCCCTTGGCGGTCGCGATCACCGACGGGGTGTTGTAGTACTTGTCGGAGAAATCGATGGTCTTCATCCGCTCTTCGGTGATCGACATCGAGCCGATGATGGCGTCGATCTTGTTCGAGGTCAGTGCCGGAATGATGCCGTCCCAGGCGACCGGGGTAACCACGCAATCGAGCTTGGCTTCGGCGCAGACCGCCTTCATGAAATCGATTTCCCAACCGGTCCAGTTGCCGGCGGCATCCGGTTCGGTGAACGGCGGATAAGGTTCGGCGGCGACGCCGACGCGCACGGTTTCGGCGGAGGCGGCGTGGGCCGCCAGCGTCATGCCGAGGGCTGCGATTGTCGTGATGATTTTGTTCTTCATGTTTTTCCCCTGTTAAAGAGTTCGGGCTTTGCCCATTGAACCTTGGACTATTGGACCGTCGCAAGGAATTTTTGCAGGCGCTCCGACTTCGGAGCGCTGTAGATCATGTCCGGCG
Source organism: Hoeflea sp. (assembly GCA_020637795.1). Lineage (GTDB taxonomy): Bacteria > Pseudomonadota > Alphaproteobacteria > Rhizobiales > Rhizobiaceae > Hoeflea. The sequence continues at coordinate 835,763 of JACKJT010000001.1, forward strand.
GGCCTTCCTCCTCGATCACCCCGTCGGCCAGGAAGACCACGTGATTGGCGACCTCGCGGGCGAACTTCATCTCGTGGGTGACCAGAAGCATGGTGCGGCCTTCGCGCGCCAGATCGGCAATCACGGCGAGAACCTCGCCGACCAGTTCCGGATCGAGCGCGGAGGTCGGCTCGTCAAACAGCATGACTTCCGGTTCCACGGCGAGCGCGCGGGCAATCGCCGCGCGCTGCTGCTGGCCGCCGGACAGGAACGCCGGATAGACATCGCGCTTGTCGGAGAGACCAACGCGTTCGAGCAATTTCTCGGCACGGGCAATGGCCTCGTCGCGGGGCACACCCATGACCTGCACCGGAGCTTCGATGACGTTGCCGAGCACCGTCATGTGCTGCCAGAGATTGAAGCTCTGAAACACCATGGCAAGCCGGGTGCGGATGCGGCGGAGCTGTGCCGAATTTGCAGGTTGCAGGCCGCCTCGCCCATCGGGTTTCGTCTCGATGGTTTCGCCCTGGATGCTGATGGCGCCGCTGGTCGGAAGCTCGAGCATGTTGATGCAGCGGAGCATCGTCGACTTGCCTGACCCCGATCCGCCGATGATGGCGACCACATCGCCATTGGCGGCTGAAAGGGACACGCCCTTGAGCACCTCAAGGTCGCCAAATCTCTTGTGAAGACCGGTGACTTCGACAGCGGGCGGAGATGATGCGGTTCCGGTTTTCGCGCCGGATTGTCGACTGCTCATACGCTTCCTCTGATGCTCCGGGTGGAGCGGTACGAGGCAATCGTGACCCTTGCGCAGTAATTAATCAAGTGTATAATTTCAAAAATTGCTTTCCCCAGAACGGACCTCTTCATGACATACGGATCCCAATCCATGACGCCCCCGCTCAAGCGGGTCATCATGCGCGCGCCCGGCGACAGCCTGCGCCAGGCCAAGGCAGAGGACTGGCACTATGGCGCCGGCTTCGACGGCAACCGCGCCATCGAACAGTTCGGCGTCTTCGCCGATCTCGTCTCGGCGAGCGGCACCGAGATCATCTGGATCGAGGATTCGGGTGACGGCCTGGCGGATGCGATGTTCACCCACGACCCTTCGCTGGTCACCGACAAGGGTGCCGTCATTCTCAGGATGGGCAAGCCCGGACGGATGGCGGAACCCGACCTGCATGCGAGCGCCTACGAAGCAGCCGGCATTCCGGTCCTCGGGCGGATCGAAGCGCCCGGCTCTGTCGAGGGCGGTGACTGCGTCTGGGTCGACAAGACCACCCTTGCGGTCGGTCGTGGCGTCAGGACCAACCAGGCCGGCATCGAGCAGCTGGGAGATATCCTCGCTCCGCTCGGCGTCGGCGTGCTCGGCTTCGATCTTCCGCTCGGCAACGGTGCAGACGCCTGCGTGCATCTGATGTCGGTGATCTCCCCGCTCGACGAGAAACTGGCGCTGGTCTACGCGCCGATGCTGCCCGTGGCCTTCTGGCAATTGCTCAAGGAGCGCGGCTACAACCTTGTCGAAGCTCCGGATGATGAGTTCGCGGCTTCCAACGGGCTCAATCTCAACGTGCTGGCACTGACGCCCGGCGAAGTCGTCATGGTCGACGGGTTTCCGAAGACACGCGCGCTGATGGAACAGGCCGGCTGCAAGGTGACCGCGTTCAACGCCGATGCGCTGTGCATTCCGTGCGAAGGCGGTCCGACCTGCCTGACGCGCCCCGTGTGGCGGGAATGACGCGCAGGACGTTTCATCGCGAACCCGAGGCGGTCCGGCAGAACGACCTGATCGCGGCAACTCTCGACAGCGTCGCGGAACTGGGACTGGCCGGCGCGACGGTGCGCGAAGTCGCCAACCGCGCCGGCGTAACGCCCGGGCTGATCCGCCGCTACTTCGACAACAAGGAACGGCTTGTCGCGGCAGCCTACCGGACGTTCATCGCCGACCTGATCGAAACGGCAGCGGCCGGATGCGGTGACGGTCCCGCCCACAGACGTCTTGCCGGCCTGATCCGCGCCAGCGTCACCCCGCCAGTGGCTGACGGGCGGACCTTGTCGATCTGGGCGGCGTTCATCGGAACGGTCAACTCCGACCCGGTGATGGCCGAGGCGCACCGCGAGGGCTACCAGGCTTTCCGCGACCTGATCGAACACCTGGTCGGCGAATGCCTGCGGGAACGCGGCACGGACGCCTCACAGCAACTCATCCGCCGGCATGCGATCGTGCTGAACGCGCTGCTTGACGGATTGTGGATCGAGATTTCCATGGGCGGCGATGATTTCTCGAGCGTCGACGTGGTCCGGATCGCGCTCGATTCGACAGCGACATTGCTCGGCATCGACCCGGCTGAATTCAGGGAATGAACTACATGAAATATGCGGCAATCACCGAGCGGCTGGCACACACCGGGGGAGCGAAATGGGCCATTCACCAGCGTTGCCGGGAGATGAAGGCGCAAGGTGCCGACATCATCGAACTGACCATCGGGGAGCCGGACCAGCCGCCCGATCCGCAATTGTTCGAGGTCTGCCACCAGTCGATGCTGGCCGGCCGGACCGGCTATTCCAGCGGGCGCGGCGAACCGGAACTGCTGGAAGCGATTGCCGCCCGGTACGCGCGGCGCCGGCCGGGTGTGGATGCCGACAACGTCCTGTGTTTTCCGGGCACGCAGACGGCCGTGTTCGCGACCATGATGGGACTGACGGGACCCGGCGACGGCGTGCTTGTCGGCGATCCGTTCTACGCTACCTACGAAGGTGTCATCGCCGCCAGCGGTGCACACCGGGAATCAGTCGTGCTCAGGCCGGAGAACGGGTTCCGGCTTGATGCGACCGACCTCGAGGCGGCGATCACGCCCCAGTCCCGGGTGCTTCTGCTCAACTCGCCGCACAATCCGACAGGCGCGGTGCTGACCACCGGGGAAATCGCGAAAATCGGCGCAGTCTGCAAGAAACACGACCTCTGGATCATTGCCGACGAGGTCTATGAAGAGCTGGTGTTTGACGGTGCCTTCGCCTCCCCGTTCGACAATCCGGATCTCGCGGACCGGGTGATCGCAGTCTCGTCGATCTCCAAATCCCACGCGGCGCCGGGGTTCCGCAGCGGCTGGGCGGTCGGACCGCATGAATTCTGCGAGAAACTGCTGCCACTTTCGGAAACCATGCTGTTCGGCAACCAGCCGTTCATCGCCGACATGACGGCTTTCGCGCTCAATTCGGACCTGCCGACCTCGGCGCGGATGCGGCAATCCTACAAGCGCCGGGCCAGCCTGTTCGCCGACACGCTCGAAAAACTAGACGGCATCACCGCGTTCCGTCCGCAGGCCGGCATGTTCATCATTCTCGATGTCTCCGGAACCGGGCTTTACGGCGAGGATTTTGCCTGGCGGCTGCTTGAGGCCGGCGTGGCGGTGATGCCCGGATCTTCCTTCGGCGAGAACGCCGGCAAGCTGGTGCGGCTCAGCCTGACGGTGCCGGATGAATCGGTCGTGGAAGCCTGCAACCGCATTGCGCGCTTTGTGGAGAGCCTGTGATGACAACCCGATCCCCCACCGTCGGCGAGGCGCTGGTGACCATGCTGGAACAGGCCGGCGTCGACACCGTGTTCGGCATTCCCGGTGTGCACACCATCGAGCTCTACCGCGGCCTTGCCGCCAGCTCCATCCGCCATATAACGCCCCGGCACGAACAGGGCGCTGGCTTCATGGCCGACGGCTACGCCCGCGTCACCGGGCGTCCCGGCGTCTGTTTCGTCATCACCGGGCCGGGCCTGACCAACACGCTGACCGCCATGGCGCAGGCGCGTGCCGACAGCATCCCGATGCTGGTGATCTCGGGCGTCAATGCTACCCCGACACTGGGCAAGGGGCGCGGGCATCTGCACGAATTGCCCGACCAGGCAGCGCTCGCCAACAGCGTGGCGCTGTGGTCGCATACACTCACGGACCCCGCGCGGCTCGGTGACGTCCTGCAGAAGGCATTCTCGATCATGACCAGCGGGCGGCCCGGTCCGGTCCATATCGAGATCCCGACCGATGTGATGAAACTGCCGGCGCCGGACCAGGGGTTCGCGATGCCTGAGACAAGTCCGCCGCGCGCGTCCTCGAACGAGCTTGCCTCCGCTGCCCGCATATGCGCGGCGGCAAGCAAGCCCGCCATCCTGATCGGTGGCGGGGCCGTCCGGCTTGGCGAAGGCGTTCGCCGGCTCGCCGAAGCGCTCGACGCCCCGGTGATCAGCACCACCAATGCCCGCGGCGTGATGGCAGGCCATGTGCTTGACGTTCCGGCCAGTCCCAGCCTTGCCTGCGTGCGCGAAATGCTTGCCGGCTCGGATCTCGTGCTTGCGCTTGGAACAGAGCTGGGACCGACCGATTGCGACATGTACGAGGATGGCGGATTTGCGCTTCCGGCAAACCTGATCCGGGTGGATATCGACGCCAGTCAGCTGGCACGCGGCCCGAAGCCGGAACTGGCGATCAGGGCCGGAGTTGGCACCTTCATCGAAGACATGCTCGCGACTGCCGGCACGTGGACGCAACAGCACTCCGGCGAAGGGGCCGAACGCGCGGAGACCGCCCGACAACACGCCAAGGCCGAGATCGGCGAGGCCTATCTCGGGCATGTCGACCTGCTGCAGGAGATCTGGACGGCCTTGCCCGAGGCAACTCTAGTGGGGGATTCGACCCAGCTGGTCTATGCCGGCAACATGTATGTCGAGGCGCCGCGGCAAGCGGCCTGGTTCAATTCCGCCACCGGTTTTGGCACGCTTGGCTATGCCGCGCCGGCAGCCATCGGCGCGGCACTCGGCCATCCCGGCCGCCCGGCGGTGGCGCTGCTCGGCGACGGCGGTTTCCAGTTCACACTCGCCGAGCTTGGCAGCGCATGTGACTGCGGCGCCGACGTGGCCTTCCTGGTCTGGAACAATGCCGGCTACCGGGAGATCGAAACCTCGATGACCGGCTCCAACATCACCCCAATCGGTGTCACCCCGTCGGCGCCGGACTTTTCAATGGTCGCCTCCGCCTATGGTCTTGCCTCGCGCCGGGTCAGCAGCCGCGAGGCTGTGATTTCGGCGCTGATGGAGCTGCCCCGGCCCTGCCTGATCGAGTATCTCGACAACGGCTCCGCCTGATCACCTACTTGCAGAGCGAATCAAGCAGCCGGTCCATGAACGCCTTGCCGGCGGCCAGCTGATCAAGCGAGAGGAACTCGTCGGGCTGATGCGCCTGGGCGATATCGCCCGGACCGCAGATCACCGTCGAATAGCCGCGGATCTGGAACTGGCTGCCTTCGGTGCCGTAGCTGACCACATGCTGGCCATTGTCGCCGGTCAGACGGCGCGCCAGCGTTTCGGCGGGACCATCGACCTCGGGCGTGAGTGCCGGAAGCGCAAACCCGCGCTTGAGTTCAAACCCGGTATCGGGATAGATCTTCTGCATCTCGGCGGTCAGTTCGGCCGCCTTTGCCTCGATGGCCTTGGCCCAGTCATCGGGACTTTCCCCAGGCACGAAACGGAACTCGATGAAGAACCGGCAATCCTTGGCGGTGATGTTGTGCGCGGTGCCGCCCTCGATCATGCCGACATGGAGGGTGGTGAAGGGCGGATCGAAGGGGGCCGCCAGTTCGGACGCTTGCCGCGCGGCATTTTCCGCGTTGCGCTGGTTGGCCCAGTCGATCAGTTTTGCCGCCTGCATGATGGCGCTGACACCGTATGGCAGGAGTGAGGAATGCACCTCGAATCCGCGGACATGAACATGATAGGCAAGGCCGCCCTTGTGACCCGTGACCACCCGCATCATCGTCGGCTCGCCGACAATGACCTCGCGGGCGCGCGGCAAGGTTCCCATCATCGCCTCGACCAGATCGACGACTGCAACACAGCCGACCTCTTCATCGAATGACAGGGCAAGCTGCAAGGGGCGCTTGAGAGGCAGTTTTGCGGCGCGCGCCATTGCCATGAGCGCCAGCGCGTCAAACCCCTTCATGTCGCAGGCACCGCGGCCATAGAGTCTTCCGTCGCGTTCGGTCAGCGTCCAGGGATCGGTGGACCAGGCCTGGCCGTCGACAGGCACAACGTCGGTGTGTCCGGACAGGATGACCCCGCCATCGATTCCGGGGCCTGTCTGGGCATAAAGATGCGCCTTCGTGCCGCAGGGGCTGATGATCCGTTCGGAGCTGATCCCATGGCTGGAAAGATATGATTCAACCCACTCGACAAGCGGCAGATTGGTTTCGCGGCTGACCGTGGGAAACGAAACCAGTTTTGCCAGGATCTCGCGAATATTAGAATTGTCTTCCATGAACGGGCCTCAAATTAGTCGGTTTCGTCAATCTCGTACCGATTTCCACACTTTTGTTCACGCCGGCCACCCTTGTCCAGCGCCGGTTTTGCGGGAAATTTTATTTCGAGCACTAGCACGTTTGGACACTTATCACTCAAATTGAAAAAGCCCACTGGTCAACCAGCGAGAAATTGGTCAATAGTAGCGGCCACCGGCGGTCGTGAGATCAGACCGGCAACAAAAATAACGGGAAAACATCTCCCGAGGGGTACAGTATGCCAGACACGGCCATGCCAATTCTGGATGTTAAAGGGCTTAAAACGGTTTTCCGCACCCGCGGCGGTGAAGTTCACGCGGTCAACTCCGTCGATTTCGATCTGCGTCCGGGCGAATTGCTCGGCGTGGTCGGGGAAAGCGGATCAGGAAAATCCGTGACCATGATGTCACTGCTTCGACTCCTGCCTTCTCCGCCTGCGGAGATGAGGGACGGAACGGTGATGTTTGACGGTCAGGACCTGCTCAAGATCAGCCCGGAGGAGTTGCGGAAGGTGCGCGGCTCCAAGATCGGCTTTATCTTTCAGGACCCAATGACATCGCTCAACCCGGTCTACACGATCGGCTTCCAGCTGGCTGAGCCGTTGCGGGCGCACATGGGCCTGTCGAAGGCGCAAGCGCGGTCGCGGTCGATCGAGCTCCTCCAGCTTGTCGGCATCCCCGATGCCGAACGGCGGCTCAAGGATTATCCACACCAGTTTTCGGGCGGCATGCGCCAGCGCGTGATGATTGCCATCGCGCTCGCCTGCGATCCGCAGGTGCTGATCGCCGACGAGCCGACAACGGCGCTGGACGTGACCATCCAGGCGCAGATCATCGAACTGGTGAAGGAACTTCGCCACAAGCTGGGCATGGCGATCATCTGGATCACGCACGATCTCGGCGTCATCGCCGGCATCGCTGACAGGGTGATGGTGATGTATGCAGGCCAGGTAGTCGAGGAAGGCCCCGTGGGCGAAATCTTCCGCGATCCGCAGCATCCCTACACGCAGGCCCTGTTGAAGACCGTCCCGGCGGTGCGCGGCCCGCGCGCGGAACGGCTTCAGGTGATCGAAGGCCAGCCACCGATCATGTACGAAGCGCCGGTGGCCTGTTCATTCCGCAACCGGTGCCAGTTTGCCTTCGACCGCTGCTCACAGGCGAATCCGGCGCTGACCGGGATTTCGGCACCGGGCCACCGCGCCGCCTGTTTCCTGCTGGACAAGGCCTCAACGCCAGAGCCGGAGGCCGCCAATGGCTGAAGCCGAATCGGTAAACCCGCTCGTCAAGGTGCGGGATCTGAAGATGTATTTCCCGATTCACTCGGGGCTGTTCCGGACCCATGTCGGCGATATCAAGGCGGTGGACGGCATCAGCTTCGACATCATGCCCGGCGAGACGCTCGGGCTGGTGGGAGAATCGGGCTGCGGCAAGTCGACGGTCGGCCGCTCGATCCTGCGGCTTTACGATGTCACCAGCGGCACGGTGGAAATCAACGGTTCCGAAATCGCCCATGTGGATCGCGACAGCCTGCGTTCGAAGCGGCCGATGATGCAGATGATCTTCCAGGATCCGCAGGCCAGCCTCAACCCGCGGATGACCGTGGCCAGCATCATCGGCGAGCCGCTTGACGAGCACATGAAGCTCTCGTCGGATGAAAGGCTTGCCCGGATCTACGAACTAATGGACTGGGTCGGGCTCAACCGGGCCTTCGCCAAACGTTATCCGCACGAGTTTTCCGGCGGTCAGCGCCAGCGCATCGGCATTGCGCGGGCACTGGCGCTGAACCCGAAATTCATCGTCTGCGACGAACCGATCGCGGCGCTCGACGTCTCGATCCAGGCTCAGGTAGTCAACCTGCTCGAGGAATTGCAGGACCGGCTCGACCTGACCTACCTGTTCATCAGCCACGACCTTTCGATGGTCCGCCACATCGCCGACCGGGTTGCGGTGATGTATCTGGGCCGGATTGTCGAAGTGGCGTCGCGGGAAGCGCTGTTTGCAGAGCCGCTTCACCCCTACACACAGGCTTTGCTCTCCGCCGTGCCGGAACCCGATCCAGAATTGGAACGGCACCGCAAACCGATTGTCCTGCAGGGCGATGTGCCTTCGCCGGCCAACCCTCCAAAGGGGTGCAACTTCTCAACCCGATGCCCGAAGGTCATGGACATCTGCCGGCAGATTGAGCCGGAAGTCCGGGATTTCGGAGGCGGAAGACAGGTGGCATGCCACCTCTATTCCGAAAACATGACAACGACCGCGGAACCAACCGCCGGCCAAACAAAAAACTGATAAAATCAACAAGGAGACAGCCATGAAACTGAGAACTATTCTGATGGGCGCCGTCGCCGCTATGGCGATCGCACCTGTCGCACATGCCGAGCGAGGCTCGGATGGCGAAGTCAAGATCATCTACTGGCAGGCGCCCTCGATCCTGAACCCGTATCTGTCGGGTGGCACCAAGGATATCGAAGCTTCGTCGCTGGTCGTCGAGCCGCTGGCCCGTTTCAATGAGAAGGGCGCATTGGTTCCCTTCCTCGTCGACGAGATTCCGACAGTCGAAAACGGCGGCGTTTCCGCCGACCTGACCTCGATCACCTGGAAGCTGAAGGAAGGCCTCAAGTGGTCTGACGGCACCCCTGTGACCTCGGCAGACGTCAAGTTCACCGCGGAATACTGCATGGCGCCGGATGGCGGTTGCGCGCAGAGCGCCAAGTTCGACGGCGTGAAGAGCATCGACACGCCGGACGACCTGACCATCGTCGTCAACTTCACCGGTCCGAAGCCCGTGCCTTACGCAGCCTTCGTCGGCGCACAGTCCCCGGTCATCCAGAAGGCACAGTTCGAGAACTGCCTCGGCGCCAAGGCCCAGGAATGCACCTCGGCCAACTTCGGCCCGATCGGCACCGGTCCTTTCGTCGTCACCGACTTCAAGCCGAACGACGTGATCACCATGAAGGCCAATGACAATTATCGCGATGCGGCCAAGCCGGCATTCGCGACGCTGACCTTCAAGGGCGGCGGCGACGCGGCGGCAGCAGGCCGCGCCGTGATGGAAACAGGCGAATACGACTACGCCTGGAACCTGCAGCTCGCACCCGACGTGATCGCGAAGATGGCCGAAGGCGGCAAGGGTATGCCGGTTTCGGGCTTCGGCACGCTGGTCGAGCGTATCGAAATGAACATGACCGACCCGTCGCCGGACCTGCCGGAAGGCGAGCGCGCGACCGCCAAGCACCCGCACCCGATCCTTTCGGACGAACGCGTGCGCCGTGCACTTTCCATGGCGATCGACCGCAACCTGCTGGTCGAAATCGGTTACGGCCAGGCCGGCCGCCCGACCTGCAACCTAGTTCCCGCACCGGAGCTCTTTGCATCGGACAACACCGACTGCCTGACGCAGGACGTCGAAGGCGCCAAGGCTCTGCTTGAAGAAGCCGGCTGGACCGTTGGCGCCGGTGGCGTCCGCGAAAAGGACGGCATGAAGCTGAAGCTTCTCTACCAGACCTCGACCAACGCCGTTCGCCAGGACTTCCAGGCGCTGATCAAGCAGTGGTGGGCCGATATCGGCGTTGAGACCGAACTGAAAAACATCGATGCATCCGTGTTCTTCGGCGGCGATCCGGCATCGCCTGACACCTTCCAGAAGTTCTATGCGGACGTCGAAATGTACGCCAACAACTTCGACGGAACCGATCCGGAGCAGTATCTGGGCCAGTACACCTGCGAAAAGGCTCCCCGGCCGGAAACACAGTGGCAGGGCGAGAACATCAACCGCTTCTGCGATCCGGCTTATGATGAACTGGTTGCCGAACTCGGCAAGACCGGCGAAATCTCCAAGCGCGCCGAAATCGCCAAGAAGCTCAACGACATGATCACCAAGGACACGATGACCATCGTGCCGCTGGTCGATCGTGGCCGCGTTTCGGCTCACGCCAGCAGCCTCGGCGGTGTTGTCCTCAACACCTGGGATTCCGAACTGTGGAATGTCGCGGACTGGTACCGCATCAAGTAATGCAGACAATGAATGGCCCTGCCCCGGCGGGGCCATTCACTCCCCCTGCACATTTCCTGCGCCAAACTGCTGAACCGAGGCGTCGCCTATGCTGACTTTTACATTCCGACGATTGTTGTTGGCGATACCGACGCTTGTGCTCATCAGTCTGATCATCTTCCTGCTCCTGGACCTGGCGCCCGGCGATCCGCTGGCCGACCAGCCGCTGAGCATCCCGCCCGAAGTGCGCCAGAAGATGCGCGACGCGCTGGGCCTCGATTCGCCCGCCTATGTCCGCTACCTGCTGTGGGCCAAGCAGTTCTTCTGGGTCGAGCCGCTCGTCTTCATCGACTGGGTTACGGGCACCAGCTTCTCCGAAGGCATGCAGCGCATTGTCTCTTGGCAGTTCCGCGCACCGGTGTTCGACATCATCATTCAGCGCCTGCCGCAAACCCTGTGGGTTGTCGGACTTGCCTATCTGGTCGGGGTGCTGATCGCGCTGCCGATCGGCATCATCTCGGCCTACAGGCAGTATTCCTGGTTCGACCAGGTCGGCACCTTCATCTCGATGATCGGATTCTCGGTTCCGCCGTTCTTCTCGGGCGTTTTGATGATCGTGTTCTTCGCGATCATGCTGCCGTGGTTTCCGTCGATCTACGACACCACGCTGGTGGTGGATGATTTCGAGAGCTTCGGCCAGCAGATCCGCCAGATGACGTTGCCGGTGATGGTGCTGGCGCTGCAGACAACGGCGCAATTGTCGCGCTTCATGCGCGCCTCGATGCTCGACAACCTCAATCACGATTATGTCCGCACCGCGCGGGCCAAGGGCATGACCGAGAAGGTGGTGCTGCTGGTGCACGTACTGCGCAATTCGATGATCCCGGTGGTTACCGTCATCGCGCTCGGCATCCCGTCGATCTTCGGCGGCGCCATCATCACCGAGCAGATCTTCAAGGTGAACGGCTTGGGCCAGCTGCTGATCACGGCAATCTATGCAAACGACCTGCCGATGGTGCAGACGCTGGCCTTCATCTTCGCCGTGCTGATCGTGCTGTGCAATCTCATCGCCGACGTGCTGTACGGCCTGCTTGATCCGAGGATCCGCTATGACTGACGCTCCCATGCTGGAACCGGCAAAGGCCGACACGTCGGGACGCTCGCAATGGTGGGACGTCTGGGACCAGTTCAAGACACACAAGGGCGCGCTGTTCGGCGCGGCGGTGTTCCTGTTCATCGTGCTGGCCGTGACCATCGGCCCGTTGCTGTGGACCATCGAGCCGACCTTCATCGACATCCGCGCCCGCAACTCCGGCCCCGGCCTGGCTCACCCGTTCGGCACCGATCAGCTGGGCCGGGACATCTTGGCAAGGATGATGGCAGGCGGCCAGGTCTCGATCGCCGTCGGCCTCACCGCGATGCTGATCAGCGTTCTGCTTGGAACCCTGATCGGCGTGGTGGCCGGTTTCTTCCGCAGGCTTGACGGTGTCCTGATGGGGTTAACCGACCTGTTCCTGGCGCTGCCGCTGCTGCCGCTGCTCCTGGTCATGGTGATGCTGTTCCGCGAAACCCTGTCGCGCAGCTTCGGACCGGAGATGGGCACATTCATCCTGATCGTCTCCGCCATCGGCGTGACCAGCTGGATGCAGACCGCGCGCATCGTGCGCGGCGAGGTGCTGGCGCTGAAGGAGCGGGAATTCGTGCTCGCCGCCCGTTCGATCGGCACGCCGTCCCGGCGCATGATCCTGCGCCACATCCTGCCCAACGTGCTCTCGCCGATCATGGTTTCGGCAACGCTGGGGATCGCCACCGCGATCATCACGGAATCGGCGCTGTCGTTCCTCGGTCTCGGCTTCCCGCCGGATTTCCCGACCTGGGGCCGGCTGCTGTTTGATGCGATCGACTACCTGCAGCAATATCCGGAGCGGGTGTTCTGGCCGGGGCTGGCGATCTCGCTGACCGTGCTGAGCGTCAATTACATCGGCGACGGCCTGCGCGACGCGCTCGACCCGCGCATCCGCGGACGCTGAACCGCGGTCCGGAGCACGTCCGGACCCGAAAACGGTATCCAGCCTTTACAGGTTCGATCTAGTCACCGACCGGCACCACATCGACCGACTGGTTGCTGGTTTGTCCGCCGGCTGTTCGCATGGCGCCGCGCACCGGCGCGACATCGGCATAATCGCGGCCGTAAGCCACCACGATGTGATCGGTGCCGGCGAAAACCGCGTTGGTCGGATCATACTCCACCCAGCCGACGCCGGGACCGCACCAGGCCGACACCCAGGCATGCATGGCATCCGCGCCCTCGAGCCGCTCCTGTCCGGGCGGCGGCAGGGTTCTAAGATAACCGCTGACATAACCGGCCGGAATGCCCAGGCTCCTCATTGCAATGATCATGATGTGGGTGAAGTCCTGGCAGACGCCGTGCCGGGCGGCAAAGGCCTCGGCGGCAGGCGTGTCCACCGTGGTTGCGTCAGCGTCAAACCGCATCTCCCGATGCAGCGCCAAGCCTAGCCCCGCAACGATGTCGCCGCATTGCCTATCTGGCCGGGCCAGCGTGCGAGCCCAATCCGCAATCGCCGCATCCGGCCTGGCGTAGGGAGACGCCGGCAGGAAGTGCAAGGGCGACCGGGGGCCAAGATCCCTCTCGGCATCCAGCGCCCCGGCAAGATCCGGAAGATCGACCGAAGCTGCCGCCGGTTCTGCTCCGCCCGTCACTTCCACCCTGGCCTTGAGCGCGATCACGATCTTGCTGTGAGGCTCGGTGAAAGCGATCTCGGTCAGCCTGTTGCCGAAGAAATCCTGGCGCTCGCGACGCATGGCCGGCGCCGGATCGATATCGATGCTGCCGGCGATCAGGCGCTGGCGGCCGGGGATGGTCAACGGCATCGCATGCAGGATCTGGCGGGCGCCGGCAGCCGGCGCCTGAAAGATGTAATTGATGCCGAGCTTGATGTCGTAGAGCATCGTCACTCGAGAAACTGGGCGTGCAGATCATTGGTCAGCAGCCCGATCGCCTGCCGCAATTCCACCAGCCTGGTCTGGTCAAGGCTTTGCGGCGTGTTGACGGAGAGGTCGGCCTGCACCCGCAGCACCGCACGGGAGAGCTGAGACAATTGCCCGTTGACATCCGCTCCGGGCAGAAGGCTGACCTGGTCGCGGATTTCATCGATGTGGAAGGCGATCGATCGCGGGTTGAGCGGATCGAGCGCCAGAAGATCGACAACCGTGTCGCGGCTGGCCGCGACAGGATAGCGCCTGCGATGGGTCATGACGCTGTCACCGACCTCGACGCAAAGTTCGAAGCCGCCATGCGGGCCGGACCATTCGGCAAAGGCTGCCAGCAGGTCGGCCATGGCGATGGCGCGTTCAAGCGACCGGCCAATGGTCAGGAACCTCCAGCCGCTGAAGCGGTACATGTTTTCGTGCACCAGACCGGAGAACCCGGTGATCTTGCGCAACAACACACCCATGGCCGAAGCGGCGTCATCGCCGGGAATCACGGTCTTGCGCATGTTGCCGACCGTACGCTCGAGATCGGCCAGCGATGCCCAGGCATCCACCGAGAACCGGTCGCGGACCTGGTTGGCGGCGTTGACCGCCATGGCGATTGTCCGTTCGAGCGTTGCGGGGACGCCTTCGGCGATATCGAGGCCGTGGTCGTCAAGATAGATCTCAAGCCTACTCATCAGCGGGGTGCCACCGGCCGGTGTTTCGGGCAGCCGGCTCATATAGGCCCGGGTCAGGCGCATCTGTCCTTCCGCCCGCTCGACGTAGCGGCCAAGCCAGAACAGGTTGTCGGCGGCGCGGCTTGGCAACAGCCCGGGCGAGGTCCGCACGAACACCTCGTCGGTGTGGGACAGCATGGTGTCCTCGGACACCGGCTTGTCGGAGACCACCCAGACATCGGCCACCGTGCCGCCACTGCGCAACGACACCGCTGACGGATCCTGGCTGGTTGCGGCCAGCCGGGCAAAACCGCCGGGCATAAGTTGCCAGCCGTCACGGGTGCGGGCCATGAAGACGCGGATGCGCATCGGCTTCGGCTTCAATCCGCCATCTTCCCAGGTCGGCGTCGTCGACAACGAAACCAGCTCCTGGCCAACCAGGTTGCGTCCTTCCTTCTCAAGCCATGTCTCGAGATCGAGGCCGATGCCCGACATGTCTCCGCGCAGAACCGCACCGGGTTCGAACTCCAGCGGCAGGCGCGTGGAATTGGCCGGACCGATCAGCATCGCATCGGCATTGGCGCGGACATGGGCACGTTCGGTCTCGCCTCCGCACCACCAGGTCGCAATATTGGGGATCGCAAGCGGCTTGCCGTGCAGCACTTCCGACAGCCGTGGCAGGAAGGCGAGAAAGGCCCGGCTTTCGAGAACGCCGGCGCCGAGCGCATTGATCATGGTCACGCCCTGGGAGCGGACGGCGCCGAGCAGGCCGGGTGTCCCGAGACGCGAGCTTGCTTCCAGCTCGAGCGGGTCGGACCAGGCCGCATCCATCCGCCGCCAGAGCACGCTGATCGGCTTCGGGCCGGACACGGTGCGCACCATCAGCCGACCGTCATCGACCACCAGGTCGTCGCCCTCGAGCAGCATCATGCCGAGATACCGGGCGATGTAGGCGTGCTCGAAATAGGTGTCGTTCATCGGTCCGGGTGTCAGGATTCCCGCCCGGCTGCCCTCCTCGCGCCGCATGGCATTGAGGCCATCGCGGAAGCTGCGAAAGAAACCGGCCAGTCGCTCGACATTGGAGCCGCTGTAATAGCCGGGAAAGGCGCGGACAGAGGCGACCCGGTTTTCCAGCGCGTAGCCGGCGCCCGACGGCGCCTGGGTCCGGTCGCCCAGAACCCACCAGCCGCCATCGGCCCCACGGCCAATCTCGAAAGCCAGGAAATGCAGGAAATGCCCGGAGGCGGGCTTCACCCCGATGAGCGGGCGCAGCCATTCGGGATTGGATGCGATCAGGCCTGCTGGAAGGTGCCCCTCTTCAACCAGCCGGTTCTCGCCATAAAGATCGGCCACGATGGTTTCGAGCAGCTCGGCGCGCTCCGCCAAGCCTTCGCCCAGCGCCTGCCATTCGCGGGCGGGCTGGATCACGGGTATCGGGCTCAGCGGCCAGTCGCGCGGGCTCTTTTCTTCCCCGTAGTGCCGGACGAAGACCCCGGCATCGCGAAGATACTGTGCCCCACGGGCAAAGGCGCGATCGCGCTCATCCGGGCTCAACCCGTCGAGATGGGAAATCAGGCTGACCCATTCGGGCCTGAGCGTTCCGTCCTCACGCAGCAATTCATCGGGCACGCCCGGCAAGGCCGAGTAGCCGGTCAGCAGGGATGGCCGGTGACGAGCCTGGACTGGGGCGGACTTGGGCACCGGTCAGATCCCCGGTTTGCGGCGCAGATCGAGCGTGAAGGGGAACTCCGGATGTGGCGTTTCCGGAACAGGCGTCGCAGCACCCGGCGTATGCCCCCGGTGTTCGAACCGGGCCAACCGCCGGGCCTCGGCCTCGTTGCCGTTGACCGGAAACGTATCGTAGCTGCGGCCGCCGGGATGGGCGACGTGGTAGACACAGCCGCCCAGCGGCTTGCCCGACCATGTGTCGAAGATATCGAAGGTCAGCGGCGCATCGACCGGCAGCACCGGATGCAGCGCCAGGGCAGGCTGCCACGCCTTGTAGCGCACGCCACCTATGGCGGTTCCGGCCTTTCCGGAATTCGCCAATGGCACCGGGCGACCGTTGCAGGCGACCATGTAGCGCGATGGATCGGCTGTTTCGAGCTTGACCTGCAAACGCTCGACCGAGCTGTCGGTGTAGCGCACGGTTCCGCCGATCGCACCGGTCTCGCCCAGCACGTGCCAGGGCTCGAGCGCCTGGCGCAATTCGAGCCGGACGCCCTCGTAGCTCACCTCGCCGCAGAACGGGAAACGGAACTCGGCCTGAGCCTCGTACCACTCCGAGCGCAGGTCGAACCCGTGGTCACGCAGGTCGCGCAGCACATCGAGGAAATCCTCCCAGATGAAATGCGGCAGCATGAAGCGGTCGTTGAGGCTGGTGCCCCAGCGGGTGAAGCGTCCCTTGGCCGGGCTTTGCCAGAAGCGGGCGATGAGGGCGCGGATCAGCACCTGCTGGGCCAGGCTCATGCGCGGCTCGGGCGGCATTTCGAAGCCGCGGAATTCGACCAGACCGAGACGGCCAGTCGGACCATCGGGCGAATAGAGCTTGTCGATACAGATCTCGGCGCGATGGGTATTTCCGGTGACATCGGTCAGCAGGTTGCGCAGCAGGCGGTCGACGAGCCAGGGCAAGGGCGGATTTCCGGCATCGGGATGCGGGATCTGCTCGAGCGCCATCTCGAGCTCGTACAGGCCGTCATGACGGGCTTCGTCGATCCTCGGCGCCTGGCTGGTCGGGCCGATAAACAGGCCCGAGAACAGATAGGACAGGCTGGGATGCCGCTGCCAGTGCAGAATGAGGCTGGCGAGCAGATCCGGACGCCTGAGGAACGGGCTGTCGAGCGGGGTTGCGCCGCCAACCACCACGTGATTGCCGCCGCCGGTACCGGTGTGGCGCCCGTCGATCATGAACTTGTCGGCACCGAGCCGGGTCTGGCGAGCCTCCTCATAGACCCCTTCGGTGATCGCCTTGCATTCCTCCCAGCTGCTGGCTGGGTGAACGTTGACCTCGATCACGCCGGGATCGGGGGCGACCCGGATGACATTGAGGCGCGGATCATGCGGCGGGCCGTAGCCTTCGATATGGACTTTCAGGCCAAGCCGGTCGGCCGCAACTTCGGCGGCAGACACCAGTTCGAGATAGTGCTCGACCTCCTCCACCGGCGGCATGAAGACGCAGAGGCGGCCATCGCGTGGTTCGACGGAAATCGCCGTGCGCACCGCGCCATCGAGATCGCTGATGGTCTGCTCGACCCGCTGCTGGGTGGCCTCGGCTGCGGTGAACTGGGCTCGTGCCTGCGATGCGGCGTCTGCGGCACGGGAGTCTGCCAAAGCATCATCGAGAGCCTTGCGGGCCGGGTCGGGCAGGTCGCCCCTGGGTTCCGTCGGGTCCGACGGATTGACGAAGGGATAGGAGGACGCCGGAACATGCGGCAAGGAGCCGAGCGGCAGGCGGTAGCCGACCGGGCTGTCACCCGGGACCAGGAAGACATGGCCACGCCGGGTTTTCCACTTCTCCGAGCGCCAGCCATGGCGGGCGGCCTTCGATTGCCAGCGCTGGACCGGCAGCACGAATCCCGATGGCGTCGCCAGCCCGCGGGAGAACACGGTGGCAATGCGGTGGCGCTCCTCGGCGTCTTCAAGCCTGGAATTTTCAGGCGTCACATTGTCGGGCAGGTTGCCTTCCTTGAGGATCCATTCTGCCGGATCTTCATAGGCGGGAACCACGTGGTCGTCGGCGATACCGAGATTGTCGGCAATCGCGGCGAGCAGGCTCTTGGCGGTCTCGGGTGTCGCCTGGCCTGTGTCCTTGCCCTCCTCGGCGATGAGTTCCGGGTTGAACCAGATCGGCTTGCCGTCGCGCCGCCAGTAGAGCGAAAAGGTCCAGCGCGGCAATGTCTCGCCAGGATACCACTTGCCCTGGCCGTAATGCAGGAAGCCGCCCGGCGCGAAGCGGTTGCGCAGCCTGCGGATCAGCTTGTCTGCGGCTTCGCGCTTTTGCGGGCCGACGGCGGCGGTGTTCCACTCCTCGCTCTCGAAATCGTCGATCGAGACAAAGGTCGGCTCGCCCCCCATGGTCAGCCGGACGTCGCCAGCCTTGAGCTTGGTATCGATGTCATGACCCAGCGCATCAAGTGCAGCCCAGGATTCCTCGTTGAACGGCTTGGTGATGCGCGGATGCTCGGCCATGCGGTCGACGCGCATGTCGAAGGCAAAGTCGACCTCGGCATAACTGGCAAGACCTGAAATCGGCGCGGCATTACGATAATGCGGCGTGGCGGCCAACGGAATGTGGCTCTCGCCGGTCAGCAGACCCGAGGTCGGGTCAAGGCCGATCCAGCCGGCGCCGGGCAGGTAGACCTCGGCCCAGGCATGCAGATCTGTGAAATCATGATCGGTGCCCGGAGGTCCGTCGAGCGCCACCAAGTCCGGCTTGAGCTGGATCAGATAGCCCGAGACGAACCGTGCGGCGAAGCCAAGATGCCTCAATGCCTGGACCAGAAGCCAGCTGGTGTCGCGGCACGATCCCTTGCCTGTCTGGAAAGTTTCCTCCGGCGTCTGCACGCCCGGCTCCATGCGGATGACGTAGCCGATCTCGTTTGCCAGACGTGCATTGAGGCCGACGACAAAATCCACCGTCCCGGTTTCATCGCGCGGGACGGTATCGAGAAACGCCTGCAGCCGCGGACCGGCGGATTCGGGCGTCTGATAGATGACCAGATCGGGGGCGATGTCTTCAGGATAAGCGAACGGCCATTTCTCCGCCGATTCCTCGACGAAGAAATCGAACGGATTGTAAACGGTCATGTCGGCGACCAGATCCACCTCGATCTTCAGTTCCATCACCGGATCGGGAAACACATAGCGCGCCAGCCAGTTGCCGTAGGGGTCCTGCTGGTAATTGACGAAGTGCTGTTTCGGGCTGACCTTGAGCGAGTGCGATACGACCCGTGTGCGGCTGTGCGGCGCCGGCCTGAGCCGGATGACCTGGGGTCCAAGTGTGACCGGGCGGTCGTATTTGTAGTGGGTCAGGTGATGAACACGTGCCAGAATCGCCATGAGAGATATCCGTTGATCGGGCGGCCTTGCGGCGCATGGCAGCATGCATGGCCCATGCGGTCATGTCCACAGCCGATGATGCGGCGCACACAAAATCGGTGACCGATAGCTCGCCAGCCGCAGGTATCCCGCAAACAGCCTGACAGCAGGCCCGACAAAACAAAAAGACGCATCGGCGTGAGCCGACGCGTCCTGTTCTTCAAGTGCTGAAGCGATAGACCCGATCGAGATCAGGCGGCGAGTTCGCCTTCTTCATCGAGCAGGGAGTCAAGATCAAGATGAGAGATCATCTGCTTGTCCTTGGCGATGATCGACGTGGTCATCCGCTGAACTTCGGTGGCGCCCACTTCAGGCACCGACTGGATTTCGTCTTCGGTGACGGTGACCATGTCGGAAACATTGTCGACCAACAGGCCGACAAGCTGACCGCGGATGCTGGCGACGATGATCGCGGACCGCTCGGTCGGATCAATGGCTTCGAGGCCAAGACGCAGCGCCATGTCGATCACCGGGATGACCGTTCCGCGCAGGTTGATGACACCAAGAACATGCTTCGGTGCATGAGCCAACGGGGTGGCGGGTGCCCAGCCGCGGATTTCCCTGACCGACATGATGTTCACGCTGAACACCTGCTCGCCGAGGAAAAACGAAATTATTTCAAGACCTGAAGTCTTATTGCCGGTTTGAGTCTCGTTCATCCTGTCCTCGCGTCAAGTTGACCTTCCCGTGACTGGACGTAGCAACGTCTTCAGTCTTCGAGACCGGCCGAACCGGTTAATCTGTTTGGAAAGCGGCACCTTCGACGAGAAGCCATGTGCCGTTCGCGGAACCAGGCCGCTGAGGGAAACGCATCATGCCTGGGGCAAAGCCCCTTCCCATATTCGACATTAAACATGCTTTCGTTAAGAATACGGAAACAAGTCACTCCAGTAAACCACCTGATACTGGTCTTTGTTTGACCAGAAACCAGACTCCTCCGTCAAACAAGCAGATTTTCTCAATCCGCGCCGCTTCATCGCCGGCGTCCACGGGGGGGGGGAAACTGTTGCGGCTGGAGCCTCGGGAGGGATGCGACCAGACCGGCTCGACGGACAGTCCCGGCACAAGAGCGCCTGTATCGCGAGCCGCCCCTTTCAGGGGGACGGCGGCCGGCTTGCAGGGTGAGACTTCAGCCCTTCGGCTTGCGCTTCAATCCGCCCTTGCCCGCATCGGACGCTGTGCCGGATCTGGCGGCATCGGCGGATGGACCCTTGCGGTGCGGCTTGGCCGGTTTGGCCGCCGCCTTGAAATCGGGCTTGTCGCGCTTGGGCTTCTTGTCCTTGGCGAAGGCTGACCTCACCTCGCCTGCATTCGACTTCGAAGCCCCCTTGCCTGTTTTGGCATGTTTCGCAGCTGCTTTCGGCTTGTCAAAGTCCGGCTTTGGCGCCGGAGCCACGTCGTCATAGGGCCAGACACCGGGCGTCGCATTTGCCGGGATATCATCGCGAGCTGCCGGCTTGCGATCCGCGTAGGCATTGTCGCGGGGCGGACGGTCATCGCGCTTCTTGCCACCGGTGAACGGGCGTTTCTTGGCGTAATCGGGCTTCGGCTTCTCCCGGCGATCATCGTCTGACGGCCAGTCGGTCTTGGCCTCGCGTGCCGGCGCCGATGCAAACTCATCGCGCGCCCTGGGCGGGCGCGGCGAACGGGCGGGCATCGCCGGAACACCATCAAGACGGGTTACCGTGACATTCTTCTCGATCTTTCCGGTCGGGCCGATGGCGGCCTCGAACCTGTTGGCGGCGGCACCCGAAATTTCGACATGAGTTTCAAGATCGTGGATCTTGATCGAACCGATGTCGGCCTTGGTGATATCGCCGGCGCGGCAGATCATCGGCAGAAGCCAGCGCGGCTCCGCGGACTGTTTGCGTCCAAGCGAGAGCGAGAACCAGACCGCGTCCTTGATCGGTGTGTGTTCGCCGCGCGGCGCGCGCTCGGCATAGGTCCCGCCAGGGGCCGCGACAGGCCCGGCATCATTGAGTTCCTCGGGCGCCGAGCGGCCGGCACGATGCAGGCGTATCAGCGCTGCGGCGACCTTTTCGGGGCCATGCCGTTCCAGCAAGGCGGCGACCATCGCCTTTTCATCGTCACCAATGTCGGCTTCGAAGGAAGCGTCACCCATCAGCCGCTCGTCGTCGCGGGCGAGGATTTCGTCAGCCGACGGCGGGCGGGCCCAGGTGGCGGTGATGCGTGCGTCGGCCAGCAGGCGTTCGGTGCGGCGGCGGGCGTTGTAGGGAACGATGAGAGCCGAAACGCCTTTCCGCCCGGCGCGCCCGGTGCGTCCCGACCGGTGCAGCAGGCCTTCCTGGTTCTTCGGCAGATCGGCGTGAATGACCAGTTCGAGGTCGGGCAGATCAAGCCCGCGGGCCGCGACATCGGTTGCGACACAGACCTTGGCCCTGCCGTCACGCAGGGCCTGAAGGGCGTGGGTGCGCTCGTTCTGGCTCAATTCGCCCGACAGCGCCACGACCGAGAAACCGCGGTTTGAGAAGCGCGCGGTCAGGTGATTGACGGTGGCGCGGGTGCTGCAGAACACGATCGCATTCTTGGCGTCATAGTAACGCAGCACATTGATGACGGCGTTCTCGCGGTCATTCGGCGCAACGGAGAGCGCCCGGTATTCGATATCGAGGTGCTGCTTCTGCTCGCCTGCGGTGGAAACGCGAATTGCCTTGTTCTGGTAGCGCTTCGCCAGGTTGGCGATGCCTGTCGGTACGGTTGCCGAAAACATCAATGTGCGTCGCTGATCGGGAGCGGCATCGAGAATGAACTGGAGATCGTCGCGGAATCCGAGATCGAGCATTTCATCGGCTTCGTCGAGCACGACGGCGCGCATTGCCGAGAGATCAAGCGAGCCGCGATCGATGTGGTCGCGCAAACGGCCCGGCGTACCGACAACGATGTGGACGCCGCGCTTGAGGTTCTGGCGCTCGGTGGTCATGTTCATGCCGCCGACGCAGGTGGCGATGCGTGCGCCTGCCTCGCCATAAAGCCAGGACAGTTCACGCTCGACCTGCAGCGCCAATTCGCGCGTCGGGGCAATGCAAAGGGCCATCGGCGCTTCGGCACGCGGCAGAGTTTCTTCGTCTCCCATCAGCGTCGGTGCAAGCGATATGCCGAAGGCCACGGTCTTGCCCGATCCGGTCTGGGCCGAGACCAGGAGGTCGGCATCGCGCAACTCGGGCGCGAGCACTGCCTCCTGCACCGGAGTGAGCTTTTCATAGCCGCGTTTTGCCAGAGCCCGGGCTATCGCCGGCTGGATGGTCGCAAGGTCTGTCATGTCGGATCTTTCGGACTTCGTGTTTGAGCCCGCTCAGGCGGGCGCCATGCGCGGGCGGATGTCCGGCCACGGCTTTGTGGTTCTCATAAAGCAGATTGAACAAAGAAGAAACGGGGCCAAGCAAGAAAGTTGCTTTAGAGCCGATCATCTTTAGATGGAATCGTTTGAGCGCCGGGATTTCGTGATCTGGCTAGAAACGCTCGCGTAAACCGGCCTCATGACCGCATTTTTCTAGCTCACCTTGCCGGGCATCGACTGCGGCCTGAGAAAGAACACCGCAAGGGCCGTCAGGCCAAATGCAAACACCGGGTAGAAAAGAGCCTGGTGGAGCGAGTCTATATAGGTCGCGTAACTGCCCCCCGGCCCGCTTGCCGGCGTCAGGTGGCCGAAAAACAGCTGGCCCGTGATCGCAACGCCCAGCGCTCCGCCGACCTGCTGGAAGGATTGCACGCCGCCCGAGGCAGATCCGGCATCCCGGTCCGG
The DNA here is from genome assembly GCA_020637795.1 of Hoeflea sp. Taxonomy (GTDB): domain Bacteria; phylum Pseudomonadota; class Alphaproteobacteria; order Rhizobiales; family Rhizobiaceae; genus Hoeflea. The sequence continues at coordinate 858,587 of JACKJT010000001.1, forward strand.
GACATTGGCCAGCGCCAGCTGAAACAACGGCGATACCGCCGTGCCGAGGCCAAGCCCGGCAATGAGGAACGGCGGCAGGAACATGGTTGACTGCAAAGCCGTGCCCAGTCCGCCGATCAGCGCCTGCAGCCACAGCATGGCGCACAACAGCATCGCCGAGCCGATAAAGATGCGCTCGCGCTGCCAGCGCGGCCCGAGCCTGCCGGACAGCATGGAGGCCAGGAACACGCCTGCGGAGAACGGCACCGTGGTCAAGCCGGACTGCAAGGGCGTGAGCCCGAAACCGGTCTGCAGAAAGACCGCGAACACCATGAAGAAGCCGGGGACAGCAGAGAAGAACAGGCTCGCGGTCAGGACACCGCCCATGAAGCTGGCGTTGGCCATCAAGGTCACCGGCAGGAGTTGCGGCGCTCCGGCATCCGCCTGGCGATGCTGCCAGCGGACGAAGAGCCAACCCGCGGGAATTGCGGCGACCGACAATGCGAAGATCCAGGCCGGCCAGCCGAGTTCACGCCCCTCGATCAGCGGGAAGACGATCAGAAGCAGGGTCAGCGCGGCCAGCGCAATGCCGCCGAGATCGATTCCGACATCCCGGTTGCCGTCCATGGCGGGAATGAATTTCAGGCCCGCAAGAATGGCGAAGAGACCGACCGGGATATTGACCAGGAAGATGGGTCGCCAGGTCAGCCCGAAGATATCCGCGTTGATCAGCAGTCCCCCGATCAACGGTCCGGAAACGGCCGCAAGCCCTGCGGTGACACCGAACAGCGCAAAGGCGAAGCCGCGCTCCTTCGGCGGAAAGATTACCTGGGCGATGGCCAGCGTCTGCGGTGTCATCATCGCTCCGCCGATCCCCTGCAACACGCGGGCGGCAATCAGGGTGTCGATTCCGGGCGCCAGTCCGCACAGGGCCGAGGCGATGGTGAATGCGCCGACGCCGAGCAGGAAGATCCTGCGGCGGCCAAGCATGTCGCCCAGACGCCCGAACGGCAGGAGGCCTACAGCGAAGGCCATGATATAGGCGGCAACCACCCATTCGATCTCGGCACTGGTGGCCCCAAGACCGGATTGCAGGCTGGGCAATGCCACGTTGACGATGGTGACGTCGATCAGGTTCATGAAGCCGGCAATGAGCAGGACCGCCATGGCTATCCAGCGCCGTTCATGGTGCTCATGAAGGCTCCCGTCAGTCTTGGTTTCCATGCTCATGAGGTCTTTTGCTCCGACTCAGGTGAGGAAGACGTAGGGCCGAACATGGAAAAAGGGAAGGCGTCTGGCAACGCCATTCGTCCCGAACCGGCAAGGTCAGGAACAACCACACTCCTCGTCCGACAGCCCCTTCGGACGATCATCCCGCAAGCACGACAAATTGCCTGATCAGGGCCCGCACCCTGCTGCTCACCGGATCGATCGGCGAATGAAAGGGGAGTCCGCGGGAACCAAGGCGCCTTTGCGGCGTTTAAGTGACATGAAAAAGATCGCCATCATATCCGCATCCGTCCTCGCTCTGGGCGCGGCGTCTATCGCCGCCGACGCGGGCAGCATCTCACTGCGTCCCGCCACCGCGAGCTTCGCTTCGGAAGCCTCTGCGGCGCCGGTTTCGGCGCATTCCGCCACCTTTCGCGTTGCCCGTCTTTCAGGGCAGGTGATTGAACGCAAGATCCGCTTGGTGTCATCCGGCATTGCGCCCGTCGAATCCTGCGAGGTAGCCTATTGGCCCTACTATCCGTCCGAATGCCTCAAGCGTGTTGATATAGCCGGACTGTGACCCCTCTCCTTTACGGTAGGGTTTGACCGACTGGGTTTGCATCGTCGGCCAGAGCATCAGCGCTGTTCAATCGGTCACGCTGTCGCACCAGTTGTCAGCGGCGCCGAATGCTGGTTGTTATGCGCCATGGCCTTCACGCTTCGCCAATTGCAGTATTTCGTCGCCGTCGCCGCCCAGGGCACCGTCTCGGGGGCGGCGCAGAACCTGTCGATCTCGCAGTCGGCGGTGACCGAGGCAATCAAGGAGCTCGAGGGCGACCTCGGGGTGGAGCTGTTCGACCGCCATTCGCGCGGCCTGACCATCACCCACAAGGGACACCAGTTCCTGCGCCACGCGACCAAGATCCTGTCGGACGTATCGGACGCGCGGCGAACCTTTTCCGACGACAAGGAAAACGTGACAGGTACACTCAATCTGGGGGTGACCTCGCTGGTCGCCGGTTATGTGCTGTCGGACCTGCTTGCTCGCTACCGGCGCGCCTTTCCGGGCGTCACCGTCTCGGCAATCGAGGACAATGGCGATTATCTCGAACACCTGCTGATCGGCGGCGAACTCGACGTCGCTGTGATCGTGATCTCCAACCTGCGCAACCGCATGGCGCTGCAAACCGAGATTCTCGAGGTTTCGCCCTACCGGCTGTGGCTGCCGCTCGGCCACCGCCTGGCGTCGGCGGACAGCATCAATGTCGCCGACGTGGCCGAAGAGCCGGTGATCATGCTGACGATCGACGAAATCGAGGAAAGCACGGCCAAACTGCTCAATGCCATCGGCTCACGGCCGAAGATCGCCTTCCGGACGCGTTCGGTCGAAGCGGTGCGCAGTCTTGTCGCCACCGGCGCGGGCGTGGCCCTGCTTCCAGATCTGGTCTACCGGCCCTGGTCGCTTGAAGGCGACCGGATCGAAAGCCGCGATGTATCGGGAAGCCTGCCGATGGTTCAGGTCGGCGTTGCCTGGCGCCGCGGCAGTCAGATGACCCAGGCCGCGCGGGATTTCATCGACCTGTCGCAGGCACAACGAGCCATCCGGCAACGCTGAGCAGACGATCAGACCGGCAGAAGGCCTGATGCGATGGCGCGGGCGAGCGCCTGCTCGCGGGTCTGGGCGCCAAGCCTGTTTCGGGCGTTGCGAAGATGCAGTTCCACGGTGATCGGCCTAATGCCCATCCGGTCCGCGATCTCCTTGGTGCGCAACCCGGCCGCCAGCCATTGCAGGCATTCTCTCTCGCGGGGCGAAAGAACGGGCGCGGCCATCTCGGCGGAACTGTCTGACCGCGCCAGCTTTTCGTGGCTCAGATGTGCGGCAAGTCGGGTGATGTCGCCGTGCCGGTCCAGGATTTTCTCAAGCTGCTGGCGCGGCATGGTGGACCCCAGGTTCCAGCCGACCGCGCCAATTGGCCCCTTCACGCGGATCATGCAGCCCATGCCCGAACTGAGGTGCTCCCCGTCTTTGGATCGCCCCGAGCGGGAACTTACGGGGTTGTTTCTCATGGCGCGCAAACCGCCGGTAAGCCTGACCATGGAACTGGTCTCGGACACCGAGATCCGGCAATCCGGCTCGGTCAAGGTATCGCTGCCCAAGATCGCGCAGAAGACGCTGAACATCTCCGGGGACTGCCGTGTGATCACGGATTCGGTCTCGACCTGGATCGGCGACTGAACAGACAATAGCCTTGATGCACGTTTTCCAGCGTCCCGACTGGCTTCGAACCTGTTGTGTCGAACTACAGCCTTGCCAAAACCATTTTATCGAATATTCTTGATATATCGATTTAACCTGCGCACTCATCAGCCCGCGCCAAGATTGCACTTCAAGATCACAGACATCAGACAAGCGAGAAAATCATGGCAGACAAGGTCTACAACGTTCTGTTCCTCTGCACCGGCAACTCCGCCCGCTCGATCCTTGCGGAAGCGATCATGAACCGGGTTGGACAGGGCCGGCTCAAGGCCTATTCGGCCGGTTCCCAGCCAAAAGGGGAAGTCCACCCCTACACGCTCGACTTGCTGCGGCAGATGAATTTCGACACCGGCTTCGCACGCTCGAAGGACTGGGATGAATTCGCCCAGCCCGGCGCACCGGAACTGGATTTCGTGTTCACCGTCTACGACAACGCGGCCAATGAGAGTTGCCCGGTCTGGCCCGGCCAGCCGATGACCGCCCATTGGGGCGTGCCCGACCCTGCCGCGGCCGAGGGAACCGAAGCCGAAAAGCGTCTGGCGTTCGCCGAAGCGTACCGGATGCTCAATGCGCGGATCTCCATTTTCACCAGCCTGCCCTTGCAAAGCATCGATCGGCTTGCATTGCAAAAGCGGCTTGATGCCATTGGCCGGACATCCGACATGGACGGCGCCGCCTGATCAACGATTTCACTTGCAGTTGCTGAGGCTCAAGCACCGCGACCCCGTCGACTGTCGTTCCGTTTCGGCTATCGGTTTTTCCGATATCACAATTCTGATAAAAGAATTTGCGTAGCTTGCGAGCCCGCATCAATGTTGGCTCCCGACGCTGGTCGCTATTTTGGCGGCCACCAACGGTGGGAGCTCAAGCAATGAAAAAGATCTTGAATACATGCACGGCGATGGCAATGGCGCTTTCGGTGATGGCACCGGGATTTGCATCGGCTGAAATGATGAAAGAAGTCGGACCCGGCGAAGGCCAGGTCAACATCGTTGCCTGGGCCGGCTACATCGAGCGCGGGGAAACCGACAAGGCTTTCGACTGGGTCACCAAGTTCGAGGAAGCCACCGGCTGCAAGGTCAATGTCAAGACCGCCAACACCTCCGACGAGATGGTGGCGCTGATGAACGAAGGCGGCTTCGACCTTGTCACCGCGTCCGGCGACGCATCGCTCAGACTGATCGCAGGCAAGCGCGTGCAGCCGATCAACATCGATCTGATCCCGTCCTGGTCGACGGTCGACGATCGTCTCAAGGACGCGCCCTGGCACACAGTTGACGGCGTGCATTACGGAACCCCCTACATGTGGGGCCCGAACGTGCTGATGTACAACACCGAAGCCTTCAAGGATGCGCCGCCCACTTCCTGGAACGTCGTGTTCGAGGAAATGAACCTGCCGGATGGCAAGAGCAACAAGGGCCGCGTCCAGGCCTATGACGGCCCGATCCACATCGCAGACGCGGCGCAGTACCTGATGTTCCACAAACCCGAACTCGGCATCAAGAGCCCCTACGAGCTCAACGAGGACCAGTACAAGGCGGCTCTCGACCTGCTCCGGGTGCAGCGCACGCTGGTCGGCCGCTACTGGCACGATGCCTTCATCCAGATCGACGACTTCAAGAACGAGGGCGTCGTGGCCTCGGGCTCCTGGCCGTTCCAGGTCAACCTGCTGAAGGCCGACAACGTGCCGGTGGCATCGGTCATCCCGCAGGAGGGCGCCACCGGCTGGGCCGACACCACCATGATGCATGCGGACGCTGCAAACCCGAACTGCTCCTACATGTGGATGGAGCATTCGCTGGCTTCCAACCTGCAGTCCGATCTCTCGGTCTGGTTCGGCGCCAATCCGTCCGTACCGGCTGCCTGCACCGATGGCCGCGGCATGCAGACGGCCGAAGGCTGCACCGCCAACGGGCTGGATGATTTCGAAAAGATCAACTTCTGGACCACCCCGGTGTCGAAGTGCGAAAGCCAGGGCGAATGCGTTCCCTACTATCGCTGGGTCTCCGACTACATCGGCGTCATCGGCGGCCGCTGATCCGGCGATCGCGACCTGACCCAAGGTCTCCCTCTCCTTTCCGGGGAGGGAGACCGGCGCTTCGCCGCACTATTGTGATGCCCTCTCGTTAGGACCGGTTCCCTTCTTGAGGGCACATCAGGACTGATTTGGAATTTCCATGCCGTATGCTGTCTCATTTCAACAGGTCTCCCGACACTTCGGATCCGTTCGTGCCGTCGACGCCGTCGACCTGGAAATCGAACCGGGCGAATTCTTCGCCATGCTCGGGCCGTCGGGATCGGGCAAGACGACATGCCTGCGGCTGATTGCCGGATTTGAACAGCCAACCTCCGGACATATCGAGATTTTCGGCGAGACCGCGGAAGGTGTCCCGCCCTACCGGCGCAACGTCAACACGGTGTTCCAGGACTATGCGCTGTTTCCGCATCTCAACGTGGCCGACAATGTCGCCTACGGGCTGATGATCCGCGGTGTCGGCAAGGCCGAGCGCACCCGTGAAGCGGAGGCAGCCCTCGAGATGGTCAAGCTGCCCGGCTACGGCTCGCGCAAGCCCGGACAATTGTCCGGCGGCCAGAGGCAGCGCGTGGCGCTGGCGCGCGCGCTGGTCAACAAACCGAAAGTGCTGTTGCTCGACGAACCGCTTGGCGCGCTGGACCTCAAGCTGCGCGAACAGATGCAGGAAGAATTGAAAGTCCTGCAGAAGGCGCTCGGCATCACCTTCGTCTTCGTCACCCATGACCAGGGCGAAGCGCTGTCGATGGCCGACCGGATTGCGGTGTTCAACGAAGGCCGGATCATGCAGACCGGTACGCCCGAAGAGATCTACCGCCGCCCGAAAACCCGTTTTGTCGCCGACTTTGTCGGGTCCTCCAACGTGCTTTCGCCGCAACTCACCGAGAGACTGGCAGGCGTGGCGGAATGGTCGAGCCTCAGGCCGGAAGACATCCGGCTTGGCGCCGAAGGCGGCCATGAAGCCACCGTCACCGGGACAAGTTTCCTTGGTAGCGCGACACGCCTGACCCTGGATGTAACCGGAGAGAAGATCAGCGTGCTGCTGCCTTCCGGCGGGCGTGTGCCCGAACAGGGGAAAAGCGTCCGCTTTTCCTGGAACAGTGATGCCCTGCACCTGATGGGAGCCAAGGCATGAGCATCGCGGCAACCCCGGCGGCGGCGGCCATCCTGCCCGGCCGCGGCGGCATCGGCGGTGCGCTGTCGGATGCCTTCTGGCGCAACCCGAAACTGCTGCTGTTCCTGATGCTGACCCCGCCATTGCTCTGGCTCGGCGTGATCTATCTCGGCAGCCTGTTTGCGCTTCTGCTGCAGAGCTTCTTTTCGATCGACGAGTTTTCCGGCCTGGTGGTGCGCGAGTTCACGCTGAAGACCTACGGCGAACTGCTGCGTCCCTCCAATCTCGACATCATCGTGCGCACCGTCACCATGGCGGGGCTGGTGACCATCGCTTCGGCGATCATCGCCTTTCCGATTGCCTATTTTGCCGCACGCTATGCCCGCGGCCGCTGGAAGGCGGTGTTCTATCTCGGGGTGATGCTGCCGCTGTGGTCGAGCTACCTGGTCAAGGTCTACGCGTGGAAACTGATCCTGGCCAAGGAGGGCATCCTCACCTGGGTGTTCGAGAAGCTCCACCTGACCTTCCTGATCGACGGCTGGCTGGCGCTGCCGGTTGTCGGCGGCAATTCCCTTTCGGTCAGCCCGACGGGTACATTCCTGGTGTTTGTCTATGTCTGGCTGCCGTTCATGATCCTGCCGGTGCAGGCAGCACTCGAGCGCGTGCCGGGCAACCTGCTCGAAGCCTCCGCCGATCTCGGCGCCTCGCCGAGCCAGACGTTCCGCAACGTGCTCTTGCCGCTGGCGCTGCCGGGCGTCATCGCCGGCTCGATCTTCACCTTCTCGCTGACGCTGGGCGACTACATCATCCCGCAGATCATCGGCACGTCGCACCTGTTCATCGGCATGGCGGTCTACGCGCACCAGGGAACCGCGGGCAACATTCCTCTGGCGGCGGCCTTCACCGTGGTGCCGGTGGTGATCATGGGGATCTATCTGTGGCTCGCCAAACGCGCGGGGGCCTTCAATGCGCTCTGACAAGCAAAACCGCACCCCGCTGGGTCTGAAGATCGCCGCAGGCATCGGCCTCGCCTTCCTGCACCTGCCGATCCTGCTGATCTTTCTCTATGCTTTCACGACCGAGGAGAAGAGCTACCAGTTCCCTCCCCCCGGCCTGACGCTCAAATGGTTTGCGGTGACCTGGAACCGGCCCGATGTCTGGGAGGCGCTGGGGCTTTCGGTCCGCGTCGCCTCGATCTCGACGGTAATCGCGCTGACGCTCGGCACGCTCTGTGCGGCGGCGATCTCGCAGACAAAATTCTTCGGACGCGAGGCGATTTCGCTGCTGGTGATCCTGCCGATCGCCCTGCCCGGCATCATCACCGGCATCTCGCTGCGCTCTGCCTTCAACCTGGCGGAGATCCCGTTTTCTTTCTGGACCATCGTGCTGGGTCACGCGACCTTCTGCGTCGTCGTGGTCTACAACAACGCGGTTGCCCGGTTCCGGCGGATGTCGGGATCGCTGATCGAGGCCTCGATGGATCTGGGCGCCGACGGGTTCCAGACCTTCCGGCATGTCATCCTGCCCAATATCGGCACGGCGCTGCTGGCCGGCGGCATGCTTGCCTTCGCGCTGTCGTTCGACGAGGTGATCGTCACCACCTTTACCGCCGGGCAGCAGGCCACGCTGCCCATCTGGATGCTTGAGGAACTGGTCAGGCCGCGCCAGCGCCCCGTCACCAACGTGGTGGCGATGGTCGTGGTGCTGGTGACTTTCCTGCCCATCCTTGCCGCCTATTACCTGACCCGGGACGGAGACCAGATTTCCGGACAGGGCAAATAACCTACGGGAGAAACGCCATGGACACCCAAATGCTGATCGGCAACCGCTTCGAGGCCGGCACGGAGGCGGAAGAGAAGATCTTCAATCCGCGCACCGGAGAGACCATCCTCAATCTTCCCGAAGCTTCCTCGATCCAGATCGAGGCCGCGGTCAACGCAGCCGAGAAGGCGTTTCAAACCTGGTCGCGCACCACGCCTGCGCAACGCTCGGTCTATCTGTTGAAGATTGCCGACCGGATCGAGGCGGAAGCCGACGGGTTCGCAGCGCTCGAGGCGCTCAATTGCGGCAAGCCGATCAATGCTGTCCGGAACGACGAAATCCCGGCCATTGTCGATTGCTACCGGTTCTTCGCCGGTGCTGTGCGCTGCATGCCCGGCAATGCGGCCGGCGAGTACATGGAAGGTCATACCTCGATGATCCGCCGCGATCCCGTCGGCATCATCGCCTCGATCGCGCCATGGAACTATCCGCTGATGATGATGGCGTGGAAGCTGGCGCCGGCGATCGGCGGCGGCAACACCGTTGTCTTCAAGCCTTCCGAGCAGACGCCGCTGACGGCGCTGAAATTCGCCAAGATCCTCGCCGACATCCTGCCCGAGGGCGTAGTCAACGTTATTCTCGGCCGCGGCGAGAGCGTCGGCAACGCGCTGATCAATCACCCCAAGATCAACATGGTCTCGATCACCGGTGACGTCGCCACCGGCAAGAAGGTGCTGCAGGCGGCTGCCAAGTCGGTCAAGCGCACGCATCTCGAACTGGGCGGCAAGGCACCGGTCATCGTGTTCGACGACGCCGATCTCGACGCCGTCGTCAACGGTCTGCGCGCATTCGGCTACTACAATGCCGGACAGGACTGCACCGCCGCCTGCCGGATCTATGCCGGACCGAAGATCTACGACAAGCTCGTCGCCAGCCTGTCGAGCGCGGTCTCGACCATCAAGTACGACCAGGGCGACGACGCCGATAACGAGATCGGGCCGCTGATCTCGAAGCGGCAACGCGACCGGGTGGCGAGTTTCGTCGAACGCGCCTCCGAAATGAAGCACATGGAGATCACCACCGGCGGCAAGCCGGGCGACGGCAACGGCTTCTACTACCAGCCGACACTGATCGCCGGCGCGCTGCAGTCGGATGAAATCGTCCGCCGCGAGGTGTTCGGCCCGGTGGTATCCGTCACCCGCTTCTCGGACGCGGAAGAGGCCGTCACCTGGGCCAATGATTCCGAATACGGCCTCGCCTCCTCGGTCTGGACCAAGGACATTTCCAAGGCGATGACTTGTGCTGCGCGGCTGCAGTACGGCTGCACCTGGATCAACACCCATTTCATGCTGGTCAACGAGATGCCGCATGGCGGCATCAAGCAGTCGGGCTATGGCAAGGACATGTCGCTTTATGCCCTTGAGGATTATACTGCAGTGCGGCATGTAATGATCGCCCACGGCTGAACGGCCGGACACCCGATCCCGGGACGGGCTTGACCGTCCCGGGAGGATGCTGCAAAGCCTCCGGAGAGTGGCCGACAACCGGGGTCACTTGAAACCGGAGACTGTCATGGCGCATCCGCATTTTGTCATCACCATCGCCTGTGCCGACCAGCCCGGCATCGTCGCGGCCATCACCACCGAACTTGCGGCGATCGGCGCCAATATCGCTGAATCCAGCCAGTTCTGGGATCGCCAGACCAACCGTTTCTTCATGCGCATCGCCATCGAGACTCCGGACGGGGTCGATGCCGAGGCCGTCAAGCGTGCGCTTCAGGCGCCGGTGGCGCGGTTCGAGATGCGGCTCGATATCAACACCGTCGCCAAGCGACCGAAGATCATCATCATGGTGTCGAAATTCGACCATGCCTTGCTGCATCTGATCTACCAGATCCGGGTCGGATGGCTCGATGCCGAGGTGGTCGCCATCGTTTCCAACCACGAGGACAGCCGCAGAACCGCGGAGATCGAAGGCATCCCCTTCCACTACTGGCCGGTCAACAAGGAAAACAAGGCCGAGCAGGAGGCAAGGCTCCTCGATCTCGCCACCAAGAGCGGCGCCGACCTGGTGATCCTGGCGCGCTACATGCAGGTCCTGTCGGACACCCTGTCGCGCCGCCTGTTCGGCAAGGTGATCAACATCCACCACTCGTTCCTGCCGAGCTTCAAGGGCGCCAAGCCCTATCACCAGGCGCATGAACGCGGCGTCAAGCTGATCGGCGCGACCGCCCATTATGTCACCGCCGACCTCGATGAAGGTCCGATCATCGAACAGGAAACCGAGCGCGTGACCCATGCCATGACCGCCGACGATTTCGTCGCCGCAGGGCGCGATATCGAAGCGCGCGTGCTGGCGCGGGCGGTGAAGCTGCACCTTGAATCGCGCGTCATGCTCAATGGCCACAAGACCGTGGTCTTCGGGTAATTGCCGATGAACTGGGACGACATCAGGGTTTTTCTTGCTGTCGCCCGTTCCGGCCAGATCCTCGCCGCGGCCCGGCGGCTGGGGATCAACCACGCCACCGCCGCGCGCCGGATCACATCGCTCGAAACCGCGCTCGGGGCGCAACTGGTGGTCCGCCGCACCAATGGCTGCGGGCTGACCGGCGAAGGCGAGGCCTTCTTGGCTCACGCCGAGCGCATGGAAGCGGAAATGCTTGCGGCGCAGGCCAATCTCGGACGCACCGACAGCGCTATCTCAGGCACCGTGCGGATCGGGGCGCCGGACGGGTTCGGCGTCTCCTTCCTGGCCCCCCGGCTCGGCGCGCTGATTGCAAGACACCCCGACCTCAGACTGCAACTGGTGCCGGTGCCGCGCAGCTTCTCGCTGCCGCAGCGCGAAGCCGACATCGCCATCACTGTCGAACGACCGGCCGAAGGGCGGCTGGTGGCGCGCAAGCTGGTCGACTACTCGCTGTCGCTCTATGCGTCGCGGTCCTATCTGGACGAACACGGCACGCCCGGGACCGCCGACGACCTCAAGCAGCATCGTTTGATCAGCTATGTCGAGGATCTGATCTTCTCGCCGTCGCTGCAGTTTACCCGCGAGATCCTGCGCAACTGGACGGCCCAGTTCGAGATATCGAGCGCCACCGGGCAAACCGAAGCCGTGCGCTCGGGCGCGGGCATCGCCGTGCTGCATGATTATATCGCCGGTCTCGATCCCGAACTGATCCGGGTGCTGCCCGATCATTGCATCGGTCGATCCTACTTCATGGTCTATCATGAATCGGCGCGCGATCTGGCGCGCGTTCGCACCGTGGCGGATTTCATCTCGACGGTGGCGCAGGAGCACAAGGCTCACTTCTTTCCGGAACGGAAATGATGCCTCCCCGCGGTTGACCCGCGGGGAGGCAGGCTTCATCAGGCCTTGGAAGGCACCGCGTCAGCGGGCTCCATGTGGTGGCTTGCGTGCACCGGGTTGACCAGCGAGTTGCAGATCAGGCCGATCACCAGCAACCCCGCCATGGCATACATGGTGGTGTTGTAGAGGCTCGAGGTCGGATCCACGGTGCCGGCAGGCGCGATTTCCATCAACCGGGCGATCGTTACGGTCTTGGCCGCAACAAGCTGGTTGAGCTGATCGATCCCGGCCCCAAACTTTTCCGTGAAAGCCGCCGGATCCACCTTGGAGGCGAGATCGCTGATCGAGTTGCCGACCGAGGCTTCACGCAGCTTGGTGATGGCGAGCGGTCCAAGAACCCCTGCCGTGCTCCATGCAGTGAGCAGCCGTCCATGGATGCCGCCGACATATTTGGTGCCGAAGATGTCGGCCAGATAGGCCGGGATGGTGGCGAAACCGCCGCCATACATGGTGAAGATGATCATCGTCGCCGCATAGAACATCACCAGCCAGGTCACTGCCGGATTGACGGAAACCTGCCCGGCCGCGAACGGGATCGAGACATAGAGAATGATCCCGAGCACGAAGAAGATGTGATAGGTGTTCTTGCGCCCGATGAAGTCCGACGTGGAGGCCCAGAAGAAGCGGCCGACCATGTTGAACACCGAGATCATGAACACGTATGTCGCGGCAAAGGCCGAGTTGACGATCAGCGGCAGCGTGGTGCCGAAGATATCGCTCATCATGGTCTTGGCCACGCCGATAACGCCGATGCCGGCGGTCACGTTGAAGCAGAGCACGATCCACAGCAGCCAGAACTGCGGTGTCTTGAGTGCCTGGTCGATGTGAACATGGGCATGGGTGATCATTCTGTTGGCATTGGCAGCCGGCGGGGTCCAGCCGGCAGGGAGCCAGCCTTCGCGGGGGACACGGTAGGAGAAGGCCGCGATCACCATGACGATGAAATAGGCTACGCCCAGAGTAAAGAAGGTCATGGCAGCACCGGTGTTGCCGGTTCCCACCACGTAGACGCCCTCTTCCAGCGCAATCGGAGCCGAGGCCAATTGCTTGGCTGTGGCGACGACGACCTCGACCATCTGACCATTGACCTCGGCCATGCGCTTGCCGCCCTCGGTCACCAGATTAGCGGCGCTTTCAACGCCCAGATAGGTCGGCGCCTGGTAATAGAGACCAAGCAGCCATTCCTTGATCGGTGCTGCAATCATCGCACCGCCGCCGAACCCCATGATGGCCATGCCGGTGGCCATGCCGCGCCGGTCGGGAAACCAGCGGATCAGGGTCGACACCGGCGAGACGTAGCCGAGCCCGAGCCCGCATCCGCCAAGCACGCCGTAGCCCAGATACAGAAGCCAGAGCTGATGAGTGAGAATGCCAAAACCGCCGATGATAAATCCGCCGCCCCAACAGAATGCGGCAACCAGACCGACCATCCGGGGTCCGACTTCTTCAAGCCATTTCCCGCCAAACGCCGCCGCTAACCCAAGGAAAACGATGGCGACCGAGAAAATCCACACGACTGAAGGCAAGCTCCAGTCGGCCGAGGATGCTCCGACGACGCCGAACTCCTTGGTCAGCCGCGGATTGAAAATGCTCCATGCGTACACCGAACCGATGCACAGATGGATTGCGATGGATGCCGGAGGAACCTTCCAGCGGTTATAATCATCGGAGGCGACGATGTGCTCCTTCTTCAAATTATCAAACATGCAATTTCCCTCCCCATTGAGCGCCTGAGCGCAAAGACCGGAGGCCATGGCCTTCCGGATACGGACACCGGCGGCGCACCTCCATGCACGCACCGGTTGGGAGTGGCATCGCAAGACCCATGCCAGATGAGATTGCGGCCGTTAGCCTGTTTTTTCTGGTGTTTTCGCCCCGGAAATTTCGCCCTGGCCATTTTGTCCGGCCAAAATGTCGCAGCCGGGTCAAATTGTCTCTGAGGTCACACGGTTGGCAGCCGGATCACAAACCGGGCGCCATGGCCGGGTTCGCTTTCAACCGAGATGGTTCCGCCCTGCCGCACCACCAGCATTTGCGTGATGGACAGGCCAAGCCCGGTGCCCTTGCCCTTCTTCGTGGTGTAGAACGGGTCGAATATCCTCTGCAGTTCCGCAGCCTGAATGCCGGCCCCGGTGTCGGAGACGGTGATTTCGACGCCATCGCGTTCCGCAAGCCTGCAATCCTGGACGAGCACGGTCAGCCGACCGCCCTCGGGCATGGCGTGAATGGCATTGACCATCAGGTTGATCAGCACCTGCTGCAGTTCCGTTCTGCCGATGGCAACCTGAAAGGAGGCGCGATCCTCGAAGTCGAAGCTGATCTCATTCTTGTTGAGCAGGTGCCGGATCAGCGGCATGCAGCTCTTGACGGCTTCTCCGGGGAGGCTCGAGGCCTCGGAGCCGGAATATTCGTCCGGGCGGGCGAACTGGAGCAAGCGGGTCACGATCTGGCTGACCCGATCGGTCTGCTCGTCGATCAGCCGCAATTCGGTTTCAGCATCTTTTGCCCGGTCGCCGATAATGGCCCGCAGCACTTCGAGATTGCCCTGGATGACCGCGATAGGATTGTTGATCTCATGGGCGACGCTTGCCGTGATCTCGCCGATTGCAGCGAGCTTCTCCGACATGACCAGTTGCCGCGTCATCTCTTCGAGCTGCTTGTTGGTGGCCTGCAGTTCCGAGGTCCGCGCCTCGACCCGGTCGTTGAGCTCTTCATTGAAAGCGCGAAGCTCGGCGTCGCGCTGCTCGATCCGGTCCAGCAGACCATCGAGATGGGTGGCCACACGGCCGATCTCATCGTTAGCCGGCCGGGTTCCGGTTCTGGCGCCCATGTCGCCGTTTTCGACCGCGCCTATGGTCTCGACGATTTTCTCAAGCGGCCTGAAAATGCTGCCCGCCCATCTCAGAAACAGCGGGATGCTGAACACGGTGACGGCAAGAAAGGCGGCGCAAACGGCAACAAGCGTTGCCAGCTTGGACTGGCGAAACGGTGATTCCAGGAAACCGACATAGAGCATGCCGACCCGCTCTCCATGGCTGTCGACGATCGGCTCGTAGGCGGAGATGTACCAGTCATTGACGACAAAGGCCCGGTCCAGCCAGGTCCGCCCCTCACCCAGAACCGTTGCGCGCACCACATCGGATACTCTCGTGCCGAGTGCCCGGCTGCCTTCGAAGAGCCGCACATTGGTGCTCACGCGCACATCATCAAGGAACAGCGTGGCCGTTCCACGGCTGCCTTCGGGCAGGCTTGCCTCCTGGTAAACCAGGTCATTGATGGTGTCGATGAAATCGAGGTTCCGGTTCAGTAGCACGCCGCCAACCAGAACACCGCGGCGTCCATCGGGCAGCGCGACGGGACTGGCGGAATGGACGACCATCCCACTGGTGCTTTCCGCAGTTGACTTAGGTGCCGCATTTGGCGTGGGGATCAGGGAGAAGGCAGCGCGCTCGGCCAGCGCCGGATCGATCGCGGCAAGCTGGCCGGAGGCAAGCACGTCGATCGCTGTCCGCGGCGTGCCATTGCGGGCGGAGGCGAACACCGGTTCTGCAACATCCGTAAGCGGCGGACCGCGTCCTTCCGCCGCCGCGAGAAGACGGCCATCGCCGTCCGCCAGATAGAGGAAATCCAGATTGCGCTTCATCGCGGTGTCTGACAGCAACCCGGCAACGGATTCCGGATCGGCGGATTCCAGGCTTTCGGCAAAGGGAATGGAGTCCCCGAGCGCCGTGATGTGGTCGCCGGTGTTGACGAGCAGCTGGGTCAGGTACTGATGAGCAATGGTGAGATCGCCATTGACCTTGGAAATCAGCGCCGCATCGAACTTCGAGTTCCAGCGCCACATGGTTGCGCCCAGCAGCAGCGGAAGGATGACAAGCATCGGCAGCAGGGCGATAGCCAGCAGGCGATGCCTGATCGACCATCCTCCCGGCGCGGCTTGACCTTGCTCGATCACCGGCTTTTCCAGGCTGCCAGTTTTCGTTCGATCGTCTTGCGCGAGATCCCGAGCGTGCGCGCCGCCTCCGCCTGGTTGCCGCCTGAAGCCTCAAGCACCGCAAGAATATGGTTCCGCTCGACTTCTGCAAGGGTACCGCTTGCGCTCTCGGCCAAGCCCAACCCCGGTCCGATTGTGTCCGGGAACCCGCCGAGAATGAGAGACCGCTCCACCAGATTGCGCAGTTCACGGACATTGCCCGGCCAGGAATAATCACGCATCGCCTGAATCGCCGCCTCCCCCGGCTCGACCTTTGGCAGGCCAAGCTGTTGCGACAGTCTTTCGACGAAAAGCCTTGCCAGATCGATCACATCATCATCACGGTCGGCCAGGCGGGGCATATCGATGCGCATGACATTGATGCGGTAGAACAGGTCGGACCTGAAACTGCCATCGGCAACCTTTTCCTCGAGATCGGCATTGGTTGCGAAGACAAACCGCAGATCGACCGAAGCTTCCCGTTCAGAACCAACCGGACGCACCTTGCGCTCCTCGATGGCGCGCAGCATCTTGGCCTGGACCGGCAATGGCATGTCGCCGATTTCGTCCAGGAACAGCGTTCCGCCATGCGCATGCTGGAAAAGACCCTCGCGCGATGAATTGGCCCCGGTGAAAGCGCCGCGGACATGGCCGAAGAGCTCGGCCTCGATCATGTCTGCCGGTATGGCCGCGCAATTGACCGGCACGAACGGCTTGCCGGCCCGGTCGGACAGCTCATGGATCGAGCGCGCGGCCACTTCCTTTCCGGTGCCCGATTCCCCGCAGATGAGGACCGATGACGGGACAGCGGAGACCCGTGAGATCGATTCCCTTACCCTCTGGATCAGCGGTGACCCGCCAATCAGGCGGTCGCGAAGCAGCAAGTGATCGGACGCGACGGTGAGCTCGTAACGCAGAACGTGGTTCTCACGCTGCAGCCGCCGGCGTTCAAGGCAACGGGAAATCGCGTTGAGGATCTGGTTTGAACGAAAGGGCTTGAGCACGAAATCTATGGCGCCGGCGCGCAGCGCCTGAATGGCGGTTTCCAGATCGGCGAATGCGGTCATCAGGATCGCGTCGGAGAAAAATCCGACGTCGCGCTGCTCGGCCAGCCAATCGACGCCGTTGCGGCCCGGCATGACATTGTCGAGAATGACGATGTCATACTGGTGGGCATCGAGCTTGGCCTCGGCCTCGCGCACGTCGCCCGCTTCATCGATTTTCTGGCAGCGCGGGCCGATGGTGCGCAGAAGGAAATTCCGCATTCCCGGTTCGTCATCGACCACAAGAATGGACGCGCGCGCCAGCAGCGGACCGAAGTCGCTGACTTCCTCGGTATCGTCGATTGCTTTCTGTTTGCCGATTGCCATGCCTGTCTCCACCCTCATGCAACGATTAGCAGGCGCACCCGCCAATGCAACCGCTGTCCTGGCCGTGAATGGCCAAGCGCAGCCTGGCAGCAGGTGAAAAACAAAACGCCTGCCAGGCGAAACCTGACAGGCGTTTGTACTTCGTCGTGACGTTCGGACCGGTGCTTGGGAGGAGGATCCCGGCCTTTGCCGCCCCGACTACTGCCATGCCGAATTGGGAGGAGGAGGAGTTCGGCGTGGCGTTGATTGATATATGGAACAGTTTATGCTGCATTGCAATGGGAAAATTTGGAAAAATTTATCACCTGATAAATTTGCTGAACTCTTTGTAATGTTTCGTGTTTTTGTCACGCATGTTTCCGGCAGAGGCCAAATCCTACGAAATGATGTGGCGGCGCAACAAAAAAACCGGGGCGCCAGGCCCCGGTTTTCGTCGTGTCAGGCGGTCTGCAGGGCCCCAGGCCCCGGTATCGCATTGGGCGGGCATTTGCCGGCGATGATCATGCCCAGCATGTCATCCTCGCTGACCTCGTCGACCTTGACGGTGCCCACGAGCTGGCCGTTCTTCATCACATTCGCCCGGTCGCACAGCATCTTGACCTGGTGAATGTCGTGGTCGATCAGGAAAATGCCGATGCCTTCCGACTTCAGCTGCTCGATCAGTTCTGCCACCATGCGCGTTTCCTGAACGCCCAGAGCCGCAGTCGGTTCGTCCATGATCAGGATCTTGGCGTTGAAGTAGACCGCGCGTGCGATCGCCACCGATTGCCGTTGTCCGCCAGACAGACCTGCCACCGGCGTATGGAAACGCCGGAAGTTCGGATTGAGGCGGGCAAGGATCTTGCGGGTCTCGGCTTCCATCTGGGCGTCGTTGACAAAACCGGTCGGGCTCATGAGCTCGCGCCCGAGAAACAGGTTCGAAGCTGCGTCCAGATTGTCGGCAAGGGCGAGATACTGGTAGATGGTCTCGATCTGGTAATTGCGCGCGTCGCGCGGATTGTTGATCGTTGCCTTCTCGCCATTGATGTAGATCTCGCCACCGTCGCGCTGCAGGGCGCCTGACAGCATCTTCATCAGCACCGATTTGCCGGCTCCGTTGTGGCCGAGAACGCCGACCACTTCGCCGGGGTAGAGGTCAATGGTGACGTGATCCACGGCCTTGATGCCGCCGAACGACTTCACCATGTCACGCATTTCAACTAGCGGTGCGGTCATGTCCTGTCTCCCGTGCGTCGGCGGTAGAGGATATCGATGAAGACGGCGAGAACAAGCACGGAACCGACCACCATGTTCTGGTAGGGGGCATCGACGCCAACCATCGCCATGCCCGACTGCAGGCTCTGCATGATCAATGCGCCGAGAACCGCTCCGTAGATCGTGCCCATGCCACCGGCAAGCGCCGTGCCGCCGATCACCGCCGCTGCAATCACCCGCAATTCGTCCAGCGTTCCGATGTCGTTGGAGTGAAAGGTCTGGCGAGATGAGGCGACAATGGCCGCGACGGCGCAAAGCATGCCCATGATGGCGAAGACCTTGACCGTCAGCAGACGGGTGTTGATGCCGGCAAGCGCCGCGGCTTCCGGATTGCCGCCGGTGGCGAAGATGTAGCGGCCGAGCCGGGTCCGCCGGGCGATGATGGTCATGGCGATGACGATCAGGATCAGCAGCAGGACGGAGATCGGGATGCCGTAGCCCTCGATGACGCCTTCCGGCAAGACCTCCCCGCGTGCCTCGTAGATCCGCTGCAGTCGTGCCGTCGGAATTTCATAGGCGTTGAGGATCGCGACAAAGCCGACGATCGTTGCTGCGATGATCGCGCCGATGAGAACTTCGGCCCACACCGGCTTCACAGGGAACTCGTGCGCGACCTTGGTGCGGCGTGACTGGATCAGGGCGTATAACGCGCCCGCTATGGCAAGGGCTGCGAAGATCCAGCTCCAGGTCTCGCCAAGTGTGCCGTTGATGCCACCGAACAGCTGGAAATTCTCGTCGAGCGGGCCGATCGTCTGCCCTTTGGTCAGGTGCCAGGCTACGTTGCGCCAAACCAGATATCCGCCAAGGGTGACAATGAAAGCCGGGATCGTCAGATAGCCGATCAGCCATCCCTGGAAGGCTCCAATCACAAGGCCGGTCAGAATTCCGACGACGACGGCAACCGGCATGGTCGCCGGATTGTTGAGCCCGAGGCCAAGCCAGTCGGGCATGAACCAGGTCTGCGTCATCGCCATCATGGCCGAGCAGGTCGCCAGCAGCGAGCCCACAGACAAGTCGATGTTGCGCGTGACGATGACGAACACCATACCGGTCGCCATGATGGCGACGGAGGCGGTCTGGATCGTCAGGTTGAACAGATTGCGTGGCGTCATGAAACGCCCGTCCGTGAGGAAATTGAAGATCAGGCAGATCACGACAAAGGCGCCGATCATGCCCAGCAGGCGCGTATCAATTTCAAGTGCGGAGAAGAAAGTTCGCGGCTTCGGCGGCGCGCTCGCAGCAGTTGGCGTATCGGTCATGGCCGTCTTCCGAATAGATGCAAGTATGTGCCCCCACCCGGAAGGGTGGAGACACTTCTTGCATGATTTGTAACAGAGGTGACGTCTTAGTTACAGGGAGCCGGACCGCCGGAAACGCCCTGGCACAGGTCTTCCTTGCTGATCCAGCCGGCGTCGACGACCGTGGTCAGATTGTCCTTGGTGATCGGAACCGGGGCCAGGAACATCGCGGTCATCGTGGTGCCTGCAGGCGAGGTCCACTCAACCGAACCCTCGATGTCGGACATCGCAGTGCCGCTTGCAAGCTTCGCAGCGATTTCACCGGCAGCCTTGCCGAGCGCACGGGCGTCCTTCCAGACGCTGACGGTCTGCGTGCCCTTGGCGACGCGGTTGAGCGCGGCATGATCGCCGTCCTGACCGGAGACCGGGATGCCTTCCATGCCCTGAGCTGTCAGCGCTGCGACAACGCCGCCGGCGGTACCGTCATTGGAGGCGACGACGGCATCGACCTTGTTGTCTTCAGCCGTCAGGATCTGCTCCATGTTGCGCTGGGCGTTGGCCGGCAGCCAGCCGTCGGTGTAGGCCTCGCCGACGATCTTGATGTCGCCCGAATCAATGGCTGCCTGCAGAACTTCCTGCTGACCGCCGCGAAGGAAGTCGGCGTTCGGATCGGTGGGCGAACCCTTGATCATGACGTAGTTGCCCTTCGGTGCGGCAGCGAAAACGGCCCGTGCCTGCATGCGGCCGACTTCGACGTTGTCGAAGGTGAGGTAGAAGGCGCGGCTGTCTTCGATCAGGCGGTCATAGGCGATAACCGGGATGCTCTCGTCAGCAGCGGCCTGCACGGCAGGAATGATTGCCTGCGTGTCCTGGGCCAGAACGATGAGTGCGTTGACGCCCTGAGCCATCAGGCTTTCGATATCGGAAAGCTGCTTGGCGGCAGACGACTGCGCGTCGGTCGAAACATAGGTATCACCAGCCGCTTCGATGGCTGCCTTCATTGCGGCCTCGTCGGTCTTCCAGCGCTCTTCCTGGAAGTTTGACCAGGACACGCCGATCTTCATGTCCTTGGCAAAAGCCGCGGTCGACATGGTGAGCGCAATGGCCGATCCGGCCAGAAGATGGATAATCGATTTCATGTAGTCCTCCCAAGGAATGTATCAGCCGGACGGAGCTTTCTGTCCGGTCACTGTTCAACTGCACGACCTGCAGCCCAATGGCGAGCTTTTTCTCGACAGTCGAGAAAATTAATGTCAGGCTTCCGTCAAGCTGTCAACTCGACCCGGTCAACGGGCGGGTGCGGCGTTTTCGCGGTTTTTCGCCATCAGGGGAAAAACCGTGTTGTCATGAAGACAGACGAACCGGCGGGCGATAAATTGCGGTCTTGTCCGGCACAGGGAGAGAGGCATGAAAGGTACAGGCCATCAGAGTCTGGCCATCATGCGGTGAGGAACGAAAGTGGAATTGCAGCGATGAACTGGCGGCGGCAACAATGCTGACGAAGTCCAGTACCGAACTCATTCGCCAGCAGAACAGAGCGCTTGTGCTGGTGGCGCTGCGACGCCGGAATGGCCAGTCGCATACCGATCTCGGAATCGAGACCGGGCTTGCGTCGGCGACCGTGACGGCGATCACCCAGGAACTGGAAAACGAGAACATCATCGAACGGACGGTGGCGCCGCCGGCGGGCGGACGGGGACGCCCGCGGATCCTTTTCAAGCAACGCCGGTCCGCCGCCTATGCAGCCTTTGTCCGGATATCGTCAGACGTGCTGCAATATTCCATGGTCGACTATTCGGGCACCCTGATCTACCGCATCGAGGAAAAGCGCGACAACGCCGGACAGACTGTCGAGGCATTCGCCGCCGATATCCGGGCCGCCCTCGGCCGGCTGGCCGAGAAGTCCCGTGTCTCGCCGAGCGACCTGAAGGCGATATCGATCTCGTCAAAAGGCCTGGTCGCTGATGACAACACCACGTTGCTGTGGTCGTCGGTGCTGGGCAGCCAGCAGATCAACATGCGGAAGACGCTGGAGCCGGACTGGCAGGCCAAGGTCACCCTGAACCACGAGAGCCTGCTGGTCGCCAGCGCCCTGCACACATCGCTCAGCCGGAAGGAAGGCAAGCCGATCCCGCGTCTTGCGGCGCTGTCGCTCGGCCATTCGATCGGGCTCGGGGTCGTGCACGCCGACACCTACGAATCGCCACGCGCCCGCGCCCCGGGATTTGGCCACATGATCCACAGCCATGGCGGCGCGCTGTGCCGCTGCGGCTCCTATGGCTGCATCGAGGCCTATGCCGGATCCTACGCGATCCTGCGGGCAGCCTTCAAAGTCCCGGCCACCACGCTTCCCGCCAACTTCGTGCCGTTCATCGAGGTCGAGAAGATTGCGGTTCAGGCGCGGCAGGGCGATCGGCTGGCGAAATCCGCATTCCGCGAGGCGGGCACCGCCATTGGCAACGGTCTGGCGCGGCTGATCAGCCTGCATGGCAAGATGCCGGTTGTGTTTACCGGGCCGGGCGTCCGGTTTTTCGACCTGATGCGCCCCGGTATTGATGAAGGCCTGTCGGCTTCGCTCGGCGTACAGATCGAGGGACCGCCGGAGATGTCGACCTCGCTTGACGAGGAGCGCCTTGTCTTCGAAGGCCATCTCAACCACACGATGTCAGCGATCGATCGCGATGTCATTGCGCCCAAGATCCTTGGGCAGGGAGGAACGCCATGACCAATTCATCACGGAGGGCGCGATGGAGGCGCCGTCTCGGATCGGGAGCGCTGCTGCTGGGACAGGCCTTGGTGTGGGGGATGGCGGCGCCTGCCGTGGCCGACGAGCCGTGGTCCGAGCGGACGCAGGCCCTGGGCCAGATCGCCGACATGCCGTCCGGCACCCTGTCGCAGGATGACCTCAAGAGACTGACAGCAACCGGAGAGGCGCTGTTCAGCGCGCACTTCACCGCGCTGGATGGTGTCGGCCGGCCGCAGGCAACGCAGGCGATCGACCCGACGCGGCGCAAGCACCCCCGCGAGCAGGTGTTTTTCAGGACCGCGGGCCCGGATGCCGGATCCTGCGCCGCCTGCCACAACCAGCCTGCCATCGGCGGCGCCGGCGACTTCGTCGCCAATGTGTTTGCCTCGGAGGGGTTCGAGAGCGCCGACTTCGATTCGCTCGACCCGCAATTTTCCAGCGAGCGCGGCACCAACCATCTCTTCGGCGCCGGCCTGGTCGAATTGCTGGCGCGCGAAATGAGCCTTGAATTGCAATCGGTGCGCAGCCGGGCGCTGTCGGAGGCGCGGGCAACCGGTTCTGCGGTGCGGCTGCCGCTTGAAGCCAAGGGCGTCGATTTCGGTTTCATTTCTGCCGAACCCGACGGCTCGGTCAATCTGGATGAGCTCGACGGCGTCGATACGGATCTGGTGATCCGTCCGTTCAGCCAGAAAGGCGTGATGACCTCGCTCAGGCAGTTTACCGTCAACGCGCTCAACCAGCACCACGGCATGCAGGCCGACGAACGCTTCGGCGCCCGCTGGACAGGCTCGGATGACTTTGACGGCGACGGCAAGTCCAGGGAGATTTCCGCGGCCGACATCTCGGCAATGGTGGCTTGGCAGGCGACGCTTACGGCTCCGGTGCAGGTGATCCCCGTAGCCAACGGCTGGTCCGAAGCGGCGGACCGTGGTGAAACGAACTTCGCCGACTTCGGCTGCACCGTATGCCACCGCCCTGCCCTGCCGCTTGAAAGCCTCTCGTTTGCCGACCCCGGTCCGTTTGACCTGGCCGGCACGCTCAATGACCGGCAGGTCGCCTCAAAGTCCATCTACGACATTGCCCTGTTGGACTGGGCCAGCAACCTGCCCCGCGACGAAGAGGGACGGGTACTGGTGCCACTTTACGGTGACCTCAAGCGCCACGCCATGACCGACAACCAGATCGATGCGCTTGGCAACGAACTTCTGTCGCAACGGTTTGTCGACCGCAACATCTTTCAGACCGCGGAACTGTGGGGCGTGGGCTCGACCCAGCCCTACGGCCACCGCAACGATTTCAGCACTCTGGACGAGATCATCCTCGCACATGGCGGTAATGGCCGGAAGGCGCGCGACGCCTATGCGGCGGCTTCCGATGCGGAGAAATCCGCGTTGATCGCGTTTCTCAAGACCCTGGTGATTGTCCCATGACGACATTGCGTTCACTGCTTGCATTCGGTGCGGTCTGGCTGGCGGCGCTTGGCCATTGCGCCAGCGCTCAGACCGTCTTTTCCGCCGATATCCCGATCCTCCACGAGGAGGCGGCGGCAGCGGGCATCGATCAAAGCTACACCGGCGGGTGGGAATTTTTCGTCGGCGGCGGAGCCGCGAGTTTCGACTGCAATGGCGACCGGCTGCCTGACCTGGTGATCGCTGGCGGCGCCGGGCAAGCGGCATTCTTCGTCAACGAAAGCCAGACCGGCGGCGCGCTTGCCTTCAAGCCTCTCGACACGGGCTTGAAACCGGAAGACCTCACCGGCGTGCTGGGCGCCTATCCGCTGGACATCGACAACGACCGGCACATGGATCTCGTGCTGCTGCGGCTCGGCCGCAACCTGGTGCTCAAGGGCGGACCGGATTGCCAGTTCGAGAAAGCCAACCGCAGCTTTTCGATCGATGGCGGGCGCGCCTGGTCGACCGGCATGTCGGCGATATGGGAGAAGGGCAACCGCTTCCCGACCATCGCCATCGGCAACTATGTTGACCGCTCGGCGCCGGGGACACCCTTTGGAACCTGCGAGCCGAACCAGTTGCTTCGACCCCGGGCCGGCGATGCGCCGGATTACTCGGACCCGATGGCGCCCGAGCCCGGGTACTGCGCCTTGTCGCTGCTGTTTACCGACTGGAACCGAGCCGGCCAACCGGATCTCAGGATCACCAATGACCGGCAATATTACCGGGGCGGCGAGGAGCAATTGTGGCAGATGTCCCAGGGACGGGCGCCACGGCTCTATACCGCCTCGCAGGGCTGGCAGCGGCTGAGCGTCTGGGGGATGGGAATCGCCGAAACGGATTTCGACGCCGACGGCCTGCCCGAATACGCGCTGACCTCGATGGGCGACACGAAGCTGCAGAAGCTTGACGAAGAGGCCGGCGAAGATAGGCCGACCTACCGCGACATCGCCTTCGAAAAAGGCGCCACCGCGCACCGGCCCTATGCCGGCGGCGATCCGAAGCCCTCCACCGGCTGGCACAGCGCGTTTGCCGATTTCAACAACGACACCATGACCGACCTCTTCATCGCCAAGGGGAATGTGCAGGCGATGCCCGATTTCGCCAGCTACGATCCGGACAATCTGCTGCTCGGCGGTTTCGACGACACTTTCCATGAAAAAGGAGCGGAGGCCGGGATCGCGCTGAACACGCGTGGCCGCGGCGCAGTCGTCGAGGATTTCAACATGGACGGCATGCTCGACCTGCTGGTGGTCAATCGCGAGCATCCGGCAAGCCTGTTCCGCAATCTCGGCGCTGCAACCGACTGGGGTCACAGGCCATTGGGCAACTGGGTGAAGATCGAACTCGACAACGGCAAGATCAATCCGGCCGCGGTGGGATCGCTTATCTCGGTCCGCACCGGTACGCGCACCCAGACCCGCCGGATCCAGATCGGTGGCGGACATGCCTCCGGGCGGACCGGCTTCGTCCATGTCGGGCTCGGGGTATCGGAGCGCGCGACCATCCGGGTTCAATGGCCGGACGGCGAATGGAGCCATCCCTACCGGGTCTTTGCCAACCAGCATGTCAGGATAATCCGGGGAGAGGCCAACGCGCGCTACTGGTATCCGGCCGCGCAATAGAGCGCGGTCCGGCCACCATGATGCTTCAACCGGCTGATCAGTCGATAAAACCCAACCGCAAGCCATGGGCGACCGCTTGCGTTCGGTTGACCGCATCAAATTTGCGGGCAGCATTATTCAGGTAGTGGTTGACCGTGTGTTCGGACAAACCGAGAATCTGGGCGATTTCGACCGAGGTCTTGCCCACCGAGGTCCAGATCAGGCACTCACGTTCACGCTCGGTCAAAGGCGAATCGGGCCTTGCCGGCTTGGCCGACACGTGATGCAGCTTGTCGTGCACCAGATGCCCATAGAGCGCCAATTCGGCGGTCTCCGCGATGCTCATGGGCGCACGCTTGCCGACAAAGAGAACGGCAGCCGGCCCGTGATCCGGATGATAGACCGGCACAATGAACGCGCAGTCCAGATTGTATGCGCTCGAGAGCCCTTCGGCGAACGACCTGAAATCGGCAGGTATGGATGAAGCCGGATCATCGAACCGGAATTCGAATGGCGCGCCGGTCTGGCGGAGTATGTCCGCCAACGGATTGCTTGAAACGGGCTCCCTGGCCTCATGGGCCTGAACCAGCTCGGAGGGCGCGGAGGTGATGACAATCGCCTGCGAGAAGGACTTGGCATCCGCTGCCGACCCCTTGACGACGAAAAAATACTGGTAACCGAACGCGGTACAGATTTCCCGCAACAGTCTGAGAACATCAAACTGTGTCTTGCAGTTCTGCAGTTGCGGGACAACGCTGAAAACTTCGGTCTTTTTCTGACCCTGCGCGGTCATACGCGCACCATTTGCGCAACGCGGAATTCCGCAAACAACGGAAACACAACTAATACGTATCGATCTGCTGCTACGAAATCGCTCAGCTTCAAATCCCGTTCCAATCCCTAGTCCGGCCTAAACAAACCGCATCGAAGCAGAATGCGGTCATGCAGTCCGGCTTCAACACCAAAATCTGAGCTTTGGTTTATTTAAGATTATACTAAATCCTTACGGATGCAAAACCTCAATTCGGCAACAATTTGATGTTGTCTCCACTCCCCCCGAAGCGTTACTGTCGGCGCTGGAAGAGGAAAAAATCCAAAGGGGATCATATGCTTGGAATGATGCAGGAATGGCCGCTTCTCTGCCACAAGGTCATCGACCATGCGGCGATTTATCACGGCCAGAGAGAAGTCGTTTCGCGGTCCATCGAAGGACCGTTCCACCGGACCAACTACGCCGAGATACGCGCCCGGTCACTCAAGCTTGCGCAACGCCTGGAGCGTGACGGCTGCGGCATCGGAGACCGGATCGCGACCATGGCCTGGAACACCTGGCGGCATCTGGAAACCTGGTACGGGATCCTCGGGATCGGGGCGGTCTATCACACGCTCAATCCGCGGCTGTTTCCCGACCAGATCGCCTGGATCATGAACGACGCCGAAGACAAGATGCTGTTCGTCGATCTGACATTCGTCAAACTGGTCGAGATGATCGCGCCCAAGGTGCCAAGCCTCGAGCGCGTGGTGATCCTGACCGACGATGCGCACATGCCGGAAACCTCGCTGAAAAACGCAGTGTCTTACGAAAGCTATCTCGCCGAAGCCGACGGAGATTTCGCCTGGAAAGAGTTCGACGAGCGGACGGCAGCAGGGATGTGCTATACTTCAGGCACCACCGGCGACCCGAAAGGCGTGGTCTATTCGCATCGCTCCAATGTGCTTCACGCGATGGCAGCGCTGCAGCCGGATATGCTCAACCTCGCCTCCCGCGACCGGCTGATGCCGGTGGTTCCGCTGTTTCACGCCAACGGATGGTCGACGGCCTTCTCCGGCCCGATGTGCGGCTGCACGATGATCATGCCAGGCGCCGGCATGGACGGCGCCTCGATCTACGAAATCCTGACGCAGGAGAAGGTAACGATCACGGCCGCGGTGCCAACCGTCTGGCTGATGCTTCTCCAGCACATGGAAAAGCATGGCGGCAAACTGCCGGACCTTTCGCGCGTGGTGATCGGCGGATCGGCCTGCCCGCGCGCCATCACCAAGGCGTTCCAGGATGATTACGGCGTCGAGGTCATCCATGCCTGGGGCATGACCGAAATGAGTCCGCTGGGGACCCTGTGTTCCATCAAGCCGGAATACAGCCATCTGACCGGGGAAGCGAAGCTCGACCTGCAGGCCAAGCAGGGCCATCCGCCGTTCACGGTCGAAATGAAGATCACCGATGACGAGGACAACGAACTGCCGTGGGACGGCAAGACCTTCGGCCGGCTCAAGGTTCGCGGCCCGGCGATCTCATCCTCGTACTACAAGGGCCGCGGCGCCGAGCAGTTCGATGCGGACGGCTGGTTCGACACCGGCGACGTCGCCCATGTCGACCCCTACGGCTACATGCAGATCACCGACCGCGCCAAGGACGTCATCAAGTCCGGCGGCGAATGGATTTCATCGATCGACATCGAGAACCTGGCCGTCGGGCATCCCGATGTGGCGGAAGCCGCGGTGATCGGCGTCGCCCACCCGAAATGGGACGAGCGGCCGCTGCTGGTCGTCGTGCTCAAGGAGGGACGCTCCCCGAGCAAGCAGTCCATTCTCGATTTCCTCGAAGGCAAGATCGCCAAATGGTGGATGCCGGACGACGTGATGTTCGTTGACGAGATCCCGCACACGGCAACCGGCAAGATCCAGAAAACGGCTTTGCGCGAAACCCTCAAGGATTACCGCCTGCCAAACGCCTGAGCCGGCGGCGACGCCTGAAAAAGGCCCGGACGCATTCCGCGTCCGGGCCTTTTCCTTGTGCGAGGGAAAATATCAGCGCAGGCGTGCGCCACTCTGCGCATCGAAGAGAAAGGCCCGCTCGGGGTTGAAGCCGGTCCTGAACGTGTCACCTTCGCGCACATCCCGGTTTTCGCGAATCTCAATGGTTAGCGGCAATTCCAGGTGGGATCGCGAATAGGCGAAGGACGAGCCACCGAGATGCTCGATGACATCGATCGGCATCGAGACCTGAACACTGCCGGCAGCATCAAAATGCTCCGGACGGATCCCGAGTTGCAGTTGTGTGCCCGGCTTCGGATGATCGCCCCTAATCGTCATCGGCACCTCGATACCATCAAGGTCATCGAGCCGGACCTTCAGCGTTTCGCCATCGGAGGCGACGGCCGAGGCGGGCAGGAAATTCATCCGCGGCGAGCCGATGAAGCCGGCAACGAAGACGTTGTCCGGATCATCGTAAAGCGCCAGCGGCGAGCCGACCTGCTCGATGACACCGGCGCGCAGCACGACGATCTTGTCGGCCAGCGTCATGGCCTCGACCTGGTCGTGGGTCACGTAGATCATGGTGGCGCCGAGCTCCTTGTGCAGCTTGGCGATTTCGAGCCGCATCTGCACACGGAGCTCGGCATCAAGATTGGACAGGGGCTCGTCGAAAAGGAAGACGTCGGGTTGCCGGACGATGGCGCGACCGATGGCGACGCGCTGCCGCTGGCCGCCGGACAGGGCTTTCGGCTTGCGCTGCAGCAGCGGTTCGAGATGCAGGATCGACGCGGCGCGGCTGACCCTCTCCCTGATTTCGCCGGCGGGATGGCCGGTCATCTTCAGGCCGAAGCCCATGTTTTCCTCGACCGTCATGTGCGGGTAGAGCGCATAGGACTGAAACACCATGGCGACCCCGCGATCGGCCGGCTCGACATTTGTGACGTCCTTGCCGCCGATCGACAAAGTGCCGCCGGTGGTGGCTTCCAATCCCGCTACCAGACGCAGCAGGGTGGACTTGCCGCAACCGGAAGGGCCGACAAACACGGTGAATTCACCGTCATCGATGGTCAGATCGACACCGTGGATGACGTCAACATTGCCAAAAGACTTCTTCACTTGATGCAGTTCAAGGCCTGCCATGACATTCCCTCTCACACTCCCGGCGTCCGTGCGGGCGCCGCTCCCAAATCAGGTGCGCGGACCCAGCCGCGCACCCATATCTTCCATGATCGCGCCGGCCGCGTTGCGGACCAGCACTGCCCAGCTTTCGAGCAATTCCGGTGAGATCCGGTACGCTGGTCCGGTCACGGAAAGCCCGCCGACGAAACTTCTGTCAGCCGAATGGACCGGCGCGGCGACGCAGCGGATGCCTGGCTCATGCTCCTCCCGGTCATAGGCATTGCCGCTGGCCCGTATCTCCTCGATTTCGCGCAACAGCGCCTCCGGCGTCACCAGCGTGCTGTCGGTGAAGCGGCGAAACCTGATGCTGGCAACAACAGCCTGGAGCTCGGCGTCGGATAACGCCGAAAGACCGGCCTTGCCGACACCGGTGCAATAAACCGGTGAGGCGTTGCCGATCTGCGAATACATGCGCACCGCCTGGCGGCTTTCGACCTTGTCGAGATAGATCACCTCGTTGCCGCGCAGCACGCCGAGATGCACCGTTTCGCCGGTGAGATCGTGCAACTTTCGCAAATGCGGCTCGGCAATGACGCGGAACTGGTTGCCGGCCCAGGCCCTGGCGGCGAACTTGAGCAGGCGGATGCCGACCGAATAGGAATGATCGCGGCCGAGCGACAGCAGACCCTCCTCGACCAGATTGGAAAGCTGGCGATGCAGGGTGCCGCGCGGCTGATCGGAGAGGGCAAGGATATCGGTAAAACGCATCGGCGCGTCCGCGGACGCGACGATATCGAGTACCGCTATGGCCTTGCCGAGCGTGCCGGTATCGGCACGGCCTCGCACCGCCTCGCGGCCGATCCCGCTACGCGCCTCATCCTCATGGTCTGCCGGATTGTCCATTACCCCTCTCCTCGCCGCTTCGCCACCCGCTGCCACCGCGCGCGGAAAACCGTCTTTGCTTCAAACGGTTGGCTCTCCCGCTCGCCACTCGTCTGCATTTTGCTGGCAACGCCCGCGGCTGATGCGCTGCTTTTCCAGCTTGACAAGATCTACACCATAGATCGATAATTCTAAATAGTCAAATTGCATTCCAAATAATGGAATTTCAATTGATGCTGTCGGGGCGGTCTTGGAGGATTGCCCGCCCGGCAGGTGGAATGGTCCCGTTTGGCGGGCCACACCAACGGAACGGCAGGTTCGTCAACAACCGGGAGGATTACGCAATGAAGCTTTCACGCAAATCCGTGCTCCTCGGCACGGCTGCTTTTGCCCTGATGGCAACGCAGGCCATGGCCGAGAAACGCACGCTGAAATATTACGCCGACTTCGATCCGGCGCCGCTGGCCGCGTTCGAAGCCGCGATCGCGGAGTTCGAAGCCGCCAATCCCGACATCGACGTGGTGCTGCAGAACTTCGACCATGAGGGATACAAGACCGCGATCCGCAACTTCCTGTCGGCGGATTCTCCGGACCTGGCCAACTGGTATGCCGGCAACCGCATGGCGCCCTTCGTCAATGCCGGCCAGTTCATGGACATCACCGACGTCTGGACCGAGAACAATCTGGGTGAAACGCTGGCTTCGGCCAAGGGCTCGATGACGATCGACGGCAAGCAGTGGGGCGTGCCCTACACCTACTACCAGTGGGGCATCTACTACAACAAGGATGCCTACAAGCAGGCCGGTGTTGAAGTGCCGACCACCTGGGCCCAGTTCATCGACAATTGCGCCAAGTTCAAGGAAGCCGGCATCGACTGCGTGACCACCGGCACCAAGGCGCTGTGGCCCGGCGCCGGCATCTTCGACTACATGAACCTGCGCACAAACGGCTACGATTTCCACATGGACCTTACAGCCGGCAAGGTGGCCTGGACCGACGACAAGGTGAAGAACACCTTTGCGGAATGGGCCAAGCTGGTCGAACCCGGTTACGTGACGGCAAACCATGCGGCGCTCGACTGGCAGGATGCCGCATCGCTGCTGATCCAGGGCAAGGCCGCCAACTACGTCATGGGCAATTTCGCCGTGGCCGTGTTCAAGGACGGCGGCATGACCAACGACACGCTGGGCTTCATGCAATTCCCCGAAATCACGCCGGGCCTTGCGCGCGGGGAAGAGGCGCCGACCGACACGATCCACATTCCGTCGGGCGCCAAGAATGTCGATGACGCCAAGAAGTTCCTGGCTTTCATCGCCACTGCCGACGTCCAGACCAAGCTGAACGAAGCCCTCGGCCAGTTGCCGATCAACAACCAGTCCAAGGTCGGGGACGATCCGTTCCTGCAGGCCGGTTTCGAGATGCTCTCGACGGCTGACGGCGGCATCGCCCAGTTCTTCGACCGCGATGCACCGGCTGAAATGGCGAAAGTCGGCATGGAAGGCTTCCAGGAATTCATGGTCAAGCCGGAGAATGTCGACAAGATCCTCGAGCGGCTCGAAAAAGCCCGCCAGCGTATCTACAAGTAAGCCTGATGGCCGGGCGGCTTCATCGGCTGCCCGGCCATTTCAAGACGACCTGACAACCGGGCGCGAGCAGACCGAAGTCTCCGCCTGCCGCTGGCGCACTCGGGAGGGCAGCCATGACGGGTTCAGCGACCACAGCCATCGCCGGAACACGAACGCAAAGGCCGGGGATCTGGAAACGGAACCAGCGCGCATTGGCGCCCTGGCTTTTTCTGGCGCCGGGCATCGCGATGTTCGCGCTCTACGTCATCTACCCGATCGTCGCCTCGATGTGGCTGAGTTTTTACGACTGGGACGGGCTCGGCGCCAAGACATGGCTCGGGCTCGAAAACTATGTCGAGCTGTTTGACGACGATGCCTTCTACACCTCGCTGTACAACAACATCATCTGGCTGGTGCTCTACATGCTGGCCGTGCCGGCGGGGCTGTTCGTGGCGCTGTTTCTCAACCAGACGGTCACCGGCATCCGCATCTACAAGTCGCTGTTCTTCTTTCCCTTCGTCATAAGCCAGGTCGTGGTCGGGCTGATCTTCTCCTGGTTCTATGCGCCCAATTTCGGCCTGTTCTACAATCTGATCGAGTGGCTGACCGGCACTGGCGTCGCCGTACTCGCCGACGACCGCTACGTCACCTACGGCATCATTGCCGCGGGTCTGTGGCCGCAGATCGCCTATTGCATGATCCTGTATCTGACCGGCCTCAACAATGTCGCGCCCGACCAGATCGAGGCAGCACGCCTCGACGGCGCCAAGGGCTGGAAGATGCTCTGGCACATCATCCTGCCGCAACTCAGGCCGGCGACATTTATTGCCGTCGTGGTCACCGTGATCGGCGCGCTGAGGTCGTTCGACCTGGTCTCGATCATGACCGATGGCGGACCATACGGTTCGAGCCGGGTGCTGTCGTTCTACATGTTCGAGCAGGCGCTGTCGGAATACGGTTTCCGCATGGGCTATGGCGCAGCGATCGCCGTCATCCTGTTCGCCATCATGATGGTGTTCATCTCCGGGTTCATCTGGAAGATGGTCCGCGACGAAAGGGGCCTGTGATGTTCCCCAAACCCATTGAACATGCCGCGCCGTCGACGCAGATCCTCTACAAGGTCGCGCTGCCGATCGCGCTCATTCTTTGGCTCCTGCCCCTGCTCGGTGTCGCGATGACGTCACTCAAACCGTCAAGCGATCTGGCGGCCGGTAACTATTTCGGGCTACCGAGCTATATCGCGTTTTCGAATTATGCCGACGTGTTCACCAACTCGCCGATTGCCAAATACATCCTCAACTCGTTCAAGGTGACAATCCCGACCGTCATCGGAGCGGTGGCGATCTCCTGTCTGTCGGGTTTCGCGCTGGCGGTCTACCGGTTCCGCATGAACCTGTTAATCTTCTTCCTGTTCGTGGCCGGCAATTTCGTGCCGTTCCAGATCCTGATGGTGCCTGTGCGGGATCTCACCGTCTCGACCGGGCTCTACAA
The DNA here is from genome assembly GCA_020637795.1 of Hoeflea sp. Lineage (GTDB taxonomy): Bacteria > Pseudomonadota > Alphaproteobacteria > Rhizobiales > Rhizobiaceae > Hoeflea. Next base: position 891,752 of record JACKJT010000001.1, read on the forward strand.
CACGATCACCGGGCTGGCGCTGTTCCACATCGCCTTCCAGTCGGGTTTCTGCACCCTGTTCATGCGCAACTTCATCAAGGGACTGCCGTTCGAGCTGATCGAATCCGCGCGCGTCGAGGGCGTCTCCGAATTCCGCATCTTCTGGTACATCGTTCTGCCCCTGATGCGGCCGGCGATCGCGGCACTCTCTGTGCTGGTTTTCACCTTCATCTGGAACGATTACTTCTGGGCCACGGTGCTGACCACCAGCGCCGAAACCCAGCCGGTCACCGCCGGGCTCTATTCGCTCAACGGGCAATGGATCGCGCAGTGGCAGCTGGTCTCAGCCGGCTCAATCATCGCGGCGATGCCGCCGGTGCTGATGTTCTTCCTGATGCAGAAACACTTCATTGCCGGCCTGACGCTCGGCGCGACAAAGGGATGAGATGACACGCCCCGACATGCCAGACTTTACGGTAACCGATGTGATGCGGCTTGACGGAGGCGGCCGTACAGCCGCCTTCGCCAGCTTCAACAAGGGGGTGCCATGCCTCATTCATTTCGGCCGGTCCCTGCCCGGGACGGATGACCTCGCGGCGGTGGCGATCGCCACCATACCCAATGTAGGCGCCGGGCAGATCGATCCGTTCCTGCCGCTCACACTGTGCCCGCTGGCAATCACCGGCTGGCAGGGGCATCCCGGCATGATCCTGCAGACGGCGGATGGCCGGGATTACCTCGCCAATCCGAAGCTTGCCGAAATCAAGCGAGACGGCGCGGAAGCGATAGATTTCATACTGCTCAATCGCGGCAAGCCGGGCGGCGTCAGGCTTGTCATCTCGGTCCGTCTCGATCCCGAAACCGGCATCCTCAGACTGTCGCAGTCGGTGACCATACCCGACGGCTGGAGCTGCAGCTGGCTTGCCGCCCCGGCTATTCCGGCACCGGCCGGCATGGATCGCATCGTCGACCATTCCGGTCGCTGGTGCGGCGAGTTCCGGCGGCAGGAAACCCGGTTCGTGACCGGCATGCACAGCCGCGAAAGCCGCGAGGGACGCACCGGACACGCCCATTTTCCCGGCGTGACGTTGGCGACCGGTGCAGCAGGCGAACACAGCGGCGCCGGCCTCGCAGCGACACTGGCCTGGAGCGGCGGACACCGGATGCTGGCCGAAGAACTGCCCGACGGGCGGCGACAGGTTCAGTTCGGCGTGCTTGATGACGGACTGGCGCGCGGGAAAATCGCTTCGCCCACCCTGCTCCTGTCCTGGTCGGACCGGGGCTTCAATGGACTGTCCCAAACCTTTCACCGGCACCTTCGCGCCATCCAGGCGCCGGTCAACGCGCGGCGTAAACGCGAGCCGCGTCCGGTGCATTACAATTGCTGGGAGGCGGTCTATTTCCGCCATGACCTCGATGAACTGAAATCCATCGCCTCGCTGGCCGCTGGGCTTGGCGCCGAACGCTTCGTCCTCGATGACGGCTGGTTCCGCGGACGCAACGACGACACTTCTAGTCTGGGCGACTGGGAGATCGACCGGGCGAAATTCCCCGATGGTCTCTCCCCCCTGATCGATCATGTCCACCGCGAGGGCATGCGCTTCGGCCTTTGGTTCGAGCCGGAAATGGTCAACCGGGACAGCGAGCTGTTCCGGGCTCATCCCGACTACATGCTCGGCCCCGACGACCAGCCGAGCGGCCGCAACCAGCATGTGCTCGACATGGCCAGACCCGAGGTGCGGGCGCATCTGTTCGCCCGGATCGACGCGATCCTTTCAGCGCACGAGATCGACTACGTCAAATGGGATCACAACCGACCGCTGACCGGCGGCGGGCCGGACCAGGCGCGCGGCTTCATGACACTGCTGTCAGACCTGGTTCGCGCCCACCCGGACGTGGATTTCGAGAGCTGCTCCTCCGGCGGCGGGCGCATCGATTTCGGGGTTCTGGAACTCGCAAGCCGGGTCTGGCTGTCAGACTCCAACGATGCGCTGGAGCGGCTGCGAATGCAGCACGAAGCCAGCCGCTGGATCGCGCCCGAGGTGCAGGGCTCGCATGTCGGCCCGCGCCATTGCCACACCTCGGGTCGGGTACTGTCGATGCCGTTCCGGGCCTGGGTGGCGGCACAGCGGCACATGGGTTTCGAGATGGATCCCCGCGAACTCACCGAGGAAGAAAGCGGGACGCTGCGCCGGGTCACCTCATGGTGGAAGCAGAACCGGGATTTCCTGTTTTCGGGCGCACTGCACCGGCTGGAAAGCGACGACGCCGAGGTGTTCGCCGAGATGACGGTCGACGCCGCGGCTGACCGGTTCATCCTGTTTGCCGGACAGTCCGGCGCCTCGGCACAGATCTACCGGCGGCCGTTGCGCGCCACGGGTCTTGATCCCGAGGCGATCTACGAGATCCGCCTGGTCAATCCGGAAGACGTGAGCCCGCTGGCAAACCGCAGGATGGCCAACACACTGGCCGAGGGCGGAACAATGCAATTGTCCGGGGCGTTCCTGATGAACCAGGGTATCCGCTTGCCCAACGCGGTCCCTGCCTCCATGACGGTTCTCGAAGGGCAGCGAATCGATCCGGAGAACACCTGATGAGCGAACAGACAGCGACATTTCCAGACCTCGAGGACAAGGCGGTGCTGATCACCGGTGGCGGCAGCGGCATCGGCGCAGCACTGACCGAAGGCTTTGCCGCACAGGGCGCCCGGGTTGCCTTCATCGATATCGCCGAGGCGCCAAGCCGGGCGCTTGCGGATCGTCTGGCGGGCACAAGCCGGCACGCGCCCCTGTTCATTCATGCCGATCTCAGGGATCTCGAGGCGATCAGCCGGGCGGTTGCGCAGGCCGAAGCTGCGCACGGCCCAACGAGGATACTTATCAACAATGCGGCGCTCGACGACCGGCATGAACTGCTCGACATGAGCGGCGAGTACTGGGACGCCAACCATGCGATCAACCTGCGACCGGTAGCGTTCACCGCCAAGGCCGTGGCGCCGGGCATGATCGCGGCGGGCGGGGGCGCGATCGTGAATTTCACCTCGACGTCCTACATGCTCAACATCGGCTCGATGCCGGCCTACACCGCCGCCAAGGCGGGGATCGTCGGACTGACCAAGGGTCTTGCCGGCCGGCTCGGCCCTGACGGCATCCGGGTTAACGCCATTGCACCGGGCTGGGTGATGACGGAGCGGCAGAAGCAGCTCTGGGTCACGGAGGAAGGCCTCGCCGCGATGATTGAGCGGCAGTGCCTGAAGCGGCCGATCGAACCGGAAGACATGGTCGGACCCTGCCTGTTCCTGGCGTCCAGCGCCTCGGCGATGATCACCGCGCAGGTCCTTATCGCCGACGGAGGCATGATGTGAGCACGACACCCGCCCTCGTTGCCGTCGACTGGGGTACGTCGAGCTTCCGGCTCTGGCTGATGTCGACGGACGGAACGGTGCTCGCCGAGCACCGAAGCCACGAGGGCATGAGCGAGGTTGCCGGGCGCGGGTTTGAACCGGTGCTCGAAACCCATCTCGCCGCACTCTCTGCAGCAGATCACCTGCCCGTCGTCATCTGCGGCATGGCAGGATCTCGTCAGGGGTGGGTCGAAGCGGGCTACATAGTCACCCCGGCCGATGTGACCACCATCGGCGAGACGGCGACCGTCGTGCCCGGCACGGCGCGGCGGATCATCATCATTCCCGGTCTGGCCGTGCGCTCGGAAGCCGAACCCGACGTGATGCGGGGCGAGGAAACGCAATTGCTCGGCGCGCATTTCGACATGCCCGGCGGCGAGCGCTACTGCATGCCGGGAACGCATTCCAAATGGGTCAGCATGAACGGGCCGACCGTCACCGGGTTCGAAACCTTCATGACGGGGGAGTTGTTTTCCGTCATCAGCGGCAAGACGATCCTCAAGCATTCGACCGGCGGCGATACCAGTGTCAGTGGCAATGACCCGGCGTTTTTGACCGGGGTCCGCGATGGCTGGACGCAGCCGGCGAAGACCACGCATCACCTCTTCTCGATCCGGGCAGGACAATTGCTCTACGGTCATCCGGCTGAAGAAAGCCGGGCACGGCTGTCGGGCCTGCTGATCGGCGCGGAGTTTGCCGGCGCCGGGATCCGGGGCGACGAACAGATCGGCCTGGTTGCGAGCGGCGCGCTTCAGCGGCTCTATCACGCGGCGCTGGCCGAATGCGGAGTCAAGGTTCGCGACATCGACGCGGACGTTGCCGTGCGCCGCGGGCTGCTGGAATCCTGGCAGCGCTTTTCCAACACCAACGGGGATATGCAACGCTCATGATGCGGATCAAGTTTCCTTCGATGACACGCAGCCTGGTGGCGATCCTGCGCGGTATCAAGCCCGATGAAACCGCCGCTATCGTCGACGGCCTCATCGAGGCCGGTTTCACGGCCATCGAGATCCCGCTCAATTCGCCCGACCCGTTCCGTTCCGTCGAGATCGCGGTCAAGCGCGCGCCGAAAGAGGTGTTGATCGGGGCCGGTACGGTCTTGTCGGTGGAGGATGTCGACAGGCTCAACGGCGTCGGCGGGCGATTGATGGTCAGCCCGAATGTCGACCGCGAGGTGATCGCGCAAGCCGCTTCGCACGGCATGGTGACCATGCCCGGCGTGTTCACACCGACCGAAGCCTTGGCAGCTTGCGCCGCGGGCGCCTCGGCGCTCAAGTTCTTTCCGGCCAGCGTTCTGGGTCCCTCGGGCATTAGCGCCATCCGTGCGGTTCTGCCAAAGGATGTGCCGGTAGGTGCGGTCGGCGGCGTATCCAACGACGATTTCGCCGCCTATGCCAAGGTCGGCGTACGAACCTTCGGGCTCGGCTCCAGCCTCTACAAGGCCGGGATGCAAGCCGCTGAAGTTGCGCGCCGCGGCGGCGCGGCTATTGCAGCGTATGATGCACTTGAGGGGGACAGGCCGTGACCGCGAAAGAAATCGCATTTTCAGGAACCAGGCTGAATGTCCCCGCCTGCACGCTGGGCGAAGGCCCCACCTGTGACCCCCACACCGGCACGGCCTGGTGGTTCGATATCCTCGGGCGCAAACTCTATCAGTACGAACTCGCCACCGATGCCGTCAAAGTTCACGACTTGCCGGTAATGGGCAGCGTTCTGGCCCGGGTCGACGACGGACGGCAGGTTATCGCCACGGAGACCGGTCTGCATCTGCGCCATATGCCCACGGGCGAGCTGGAGCTGATCACGCCGATCGAGGCGGACAATGCGGCAACCCGCTCGAATGATGGCAGGGTGCATCCCTGCGGTGCGCTGTGGTTCGGCACCATGGGCAAGAACGCCGAAAAACACGCCGGCGCGATCTACCATGTGGCGCGCGGCAAGGTGACAACTCTGTTCCCCGACATCACCATTCCCAACGCCATCTGCTTCTCGCCTGACGGTGCAATCGCCTATTTCACCGACACGATGGCCGGCAAGCTGATGTGCGTGGCCATTGATCCGGAAACGGCGCTTCCCACCGGTTCGCCCGAGATTTTCTTCGATCACCGTGGCGGCGACGGCGGGATCGATGGCGCGGTGTGTGACCGCGACGGGATGCTCTGGAACGCAAGATGGGGCGCGGGATGCATCGATGGATACTCTGCGGATGGAGAGCGGGTCGTTTCGCTCAAGGTGCCCGCGAGCCAGTCTAGCTGCCCGGCCTTTGTCGGCCCCAATGCCGACCGGCTGCTGGTAACGTCAGCGCGCGAAGGCCTGTCGGCCGAAGCGCTTGCCGCCGATCCCGAGGCCGGATCGACCTTCCTGCTCGATCACCCGGTCAAGGGCCGGTTCGAGCCCGACTACATTCTCTGACCTTATCCGGAGCCTGCCCAAATGAACCGTACGCTCGGTGTCTGTTACTACCCGGAGCACTGGCCGGAAACCCGGTGGGCGGACGACGCCGTACGCATGGCGAGGCTTGGCCTGACCCATGTGCGCATCGGCGAGTTTGCCTGGTCGCGGCTCGAACCCAGACGCGGCGCTTACGATTTCGACTGGCTGCGCCGCGCCTTAGACACATTGCATGGCGCGGGTCTGAAAGTGGTGCTGGGGACACCGACAGCCACGCCGCCGAAATGGCTGGTGGATCAGATGCCAGACATGCTGCCGGTCGGCGCGGATGGCTCGGTGCGCGGGTTCGGCTCGCGCCGGCACTACGATTTTTCACATGACGGCTACCTCGAGGAATGCAAGCGCATCACGCTCGAACTGGCCAAGGCGTTCGGCAAGCATCCGGGCGTCGCCGCGTGGCAAACCGACAACGAGTATGATTGCCACAACACGACGCTGTCCTATTCGGCTGCGGCGCGCAGTGGTTTCCGGGAATGGCTGCAGCGCAAGTACCAGTCGCCCGAGGCGCTCAACCGCTCCTGGGGCAATGTCTTTTGGTCCATGGAGATATCCGAGTTTAGCGAAGTGGAGCTGCCGAACCTGACGGTGACCGAGGCCAATCCGGCGCATGTGATGGACTTCCGCCGCTACGCCTCTGACATGGTGGTGCGCTTCAACAAGGCGCAGGCCGATATCATCCGGGCGCATTCGCCGGGCCGCGACGTGATCCACAATTTCATGGGCCGGACGCTGGCGTTTGATCATTTCGCGGTCGGGGCGGATCTCGACATCTCGAGCTGGGATTCCTATCCGCTCGGGTTTCTCGAAGATCGCTCGGACCAGGACGATGCCTGGAAGCGGCAGTTCGCCCGCGCCGGCGATCCGGATTTCCAGGCCTTCCACCATGATCTCTACCGCGCCACCTCGAAGGGGCGCTGGTGGGTGATGGAACAGCAGCCCGGGCCGGTGAACTGGGCGCCGCACAATCCGGCGCCACGCGACGGCATGGTGCGGTTGTGGAGCTGGGAGGCCTTTGCCCACGGCGCGGAGACGGTAAGCTATTTCCGCTGGCGCCAGGCCCCATTTGCGCAGGAACAGATGCATGCGGGCCTGCTCAGGCCGGACTCGATCGAGGCCGAAGGCCACCGCGAGGCGGCGCAGGTGGCCAGGGAACTTGCAAAGCTTGACGGCGAACTTGACGACAAGGCCGGGCGCGCCGACGTGGCGATCGTCTTCGACTACGCTTCCGCCTGGGCCTGGGAGATCCAGCCGCAGGGCCGCGAGTTCGACTACTTCCGGCTGGTGTTCGACTTCTACCGCACGCTGCGGCGACTGGGCTTGTCGGTGGACTTCGTTCCCGCCAGTACGCCGAGTCTAGAAGGCTACGGGCTTGTCGTGATCCCCGGCCTGTTCACATGGCCGGAGGCGCTGATCGAAGCGATCAAGGCGCATGAAGGCCATGTGCTGATCGGTCCGCGGTCAGGCTCGAAGACGGCCGATTTCGCCATTCCCGAGATCCTGCCGCCGGCCTTGCCGGATGATGTGCTCGGGGTACGGGTCACGCGGATCGAGACGCTGCGCGCGGATACGCCGGTGCCGGTCCAGGGCGGCGGGACGATCCGGTTCTGGCGCGAATATCTCGAGGTTGGCGCCGACACCGGGACGGTCCTGACCGCCGAGGATGGTGTGCCGGCACTGGTGGCCAGGGGAAACCGCCACTATCTTGGCGGCTGGCCGGATCAGGACCTGCTCCTGAGCATTCTTCGGGGACTGTGCGAACAGGCTGGCCTTGCGATTCGCGAGCTGCCTGACGGGGTCCGCCTGCGGCGGCATGGTCGACACGTCTTCGCCTTGAACTACGGCGCCACTCCATTCGACCTTGCCGATCTCGGCTGGAGCCGCGACCTCGCCGTGGGCGAGGCTGTTTTGGCTCCTTCCGGGGTCGCCGTGGCAGGACTTACGGACGCCGGGTACTGATCCGGGTCCGGACCGACCTTGGCTAGATCTCCTTCACCAGCCTCAGCGCGTCATAGATCGCGGCATGGGTGTTGCGCGCGGCAATCGCATCACCGATGCGGAACAGCTGGAAACCCTGGCCATCCGTGGACCCGCCATTCAGGGTCTGCGGCTTGCCTGCAATGAACGCGTCATAATCGACCTGCCCGAGATTGCTCGAATGTGGCTTTAGCTCGAAATAAAGCTCATCGAGCGGCAGGGTTCCGTGGTTGATGACGACCTGGTCGAAATGGCGGGTCTTGGCGAGCGGCATGTAATCGCTGCCGATGACGGCCTTCAACCGATTGCCATCGCGCTCGACCGAGGTCAGCCGGTAGGTGACTGTGAAGGTCACGTCCTTGTCCTGCAGCGAACGCATGTAGGGCACCAGGTTCATCGCCATCACGTCGGGCGCGAAACTGCGGTCGGGCGTCATGATCTCGACCGAGGCGCCGGCCTGCGCCGCCACCTCGGCGGCCTGCAGTCCGGCATGGTCGCCGGCGTCGTCATAGACCAGCACGGACTTGCCGGGTTTGACGTCGCCGGAAATCAGATCCCAGCTCGAGACCACCAATTCGTTGCCCGCGTCCAGAACCTCGGTGTGCGGCAGGCCGCCGGTGGCGACGATTACCACGTCAGGATTTTCAGCCCGGACGTCATCGGACTCAGCCCAGGTGTTGAAACGGAATTCGACATCGCGGGCCGCGCATTGCGCCATGCGCCATTCGATGATGCCGATCATTTCCTTGCGGCGCTGGTTCTGCGCGGTGAGCCGGATCTGGCCGCCCGGGTCGGGCTGCGCCTCGAACACCGTGACCCGATGCCCGCGCTCGGCGGCGACGCGGGCCGCCTCGAGACCGGCAGGCCCGGCGCCGACGATCACGACGCGCTTCGAAGTCTCGGCGCGCGGGATCGTGTGCGGCATGGTGAGTTCACGGCCGGTAGCCGGATTGTGGATGCAGAGCGCGTCACCAGCCTGATAGATCCGGTCGAGACAATAGGTGGCGCCGACGCAAGGCCTTATGTCGTGCTCGCGGCCTTCCATGATCTTTTTGACCAGATGCGGATCGGCCATGTGGGCGCGGGTCATGCCGACCATGTCGAGCTTGCCCTCGGAAATGGCATGCCGGGCCGTGGCCACATCGGGGATGCGGGCGGCGTGGAATGTCGGCAACCCGACTTCGGCGCGGATGCGGCCGGCGAAATCGAGATGCGGGGCCGAACGCATGCCCTGAACCGGGATCACGTCGGTCATCGCCGGATCGGTGTGGATCTGGCCGCGGATGACATTGAGGAAGTCGACGTTGCCGCTGTTCTTGAACATGTGGCCGATGGCAATGCCTTCCTCTTCGCTGATGCCGCCCTTGGCGGTTTCATCGGCGGTGTAGCGGATGCCGACCAGCAGCTTTTCACCGACCCTCGCCCTGATCGCAGCAACCACATCGAGGGCGAAGCGGGCGCGGTTTTCCAGACTGCCGCCATAGGGTCCGTCGAGCTCATTGGTCAGCGGCGACATGAACTGGTCCATCAGGTGGCCGTAGCATTCGAGCTCGACGCCATCGAGACCGGCCTCGGCCATGCGCTCGGCCGCATCGGCATAGTCGGCAATGACGCGGGCGATGTCCCAGTCTTCCATCTTCTTTGGAAACGCCCGATGCGCCGGCTCGCGCTGGTGGCTGGTCGACAGCGCGGGCAGCCAGTCGCCCTTGTTCCAGTGGGTGCGGCGGCCGAGATGGGTGAGCTGGATCATCACCGCACAGCCATGCCCGTGGCACTCGTCGGTCAGCTTCTTCATCCAGCCGACGACTTCGTCCTTGTAGGCCAGCACGTTGTTGAACACCGGCGGACTATCCTTCGACACCGCCGCGGAGCCTGCCGTCATGGTCATGGCGATGCCGGCCCGGGCGCGCTCGACATGGTAGGCGCGGTAGCGGTCCTTGGGCATGCCGTCTTCGGGATAGGCCGGTTCGTGACTGGTGGTCATGATCCGGTTCTTCAGCGTCAGATGCTTGAGCTGATAGGGTTGCAGCAGCGGATCGTTGACTTGCACCATCGGTGACGGCTCCTCGGGATTGGATTGTCCGGGGGCGGCAAATCCCAACCCCGGAGCGTTATCAGTTCATTCGCAGACCATGTTCGAGACACGCCATTGATTGGCTTCTGAGGCGATGTCGGATACCAGCCAGCTGCTTGCGTCCTTGCTGAGCGTCCACTCAATGCGGGTGGGCTGGCCGAAATTGTCGAATTGCGCGATCACACTGGCGGTGTCGCCGCTCACGGTTTCATCCAGCTTGAGCGTTCTCTGGATCTCCTCATCATCATAATCCTGGGCGTCGACGGCGAAACCGAAATCGATGCAGACGGTTTCATCCCGGTCCCAGGCAGCATCCGCCGCATTGAGAAAATCCAGCGCCGGTCCGGTGAACAAGCCCCGCTTGTCCGGGTCGGACAAGGCTGCCGGGTCGTCATAGAAGGCTTTCACCACGTCGCTCGCTTCGCCTGCGACGGCAGGACCGGCGGCGAGTGCAATCATGGACAGGACAGCAAGGTATCTGATCATCGAGCGGCTCCGACAGGGACTTTGCTTATCAATACCATGCGTCGGCCATTGCCGCCTTGGTGCGGTCGACAAAATCCACAAGCGCCTCGTCAATCGCCTCGTCCAGCGGCGGGGCCTGGTAATCGGCCAGCATCCGTTTCCAGCGCACATTGGCGCGGATGGCCGCATCCGTTCGCCCGGCAGTGTCCCATTTCTCGAACGGCTCGTTGTCGGCGATCTCGGAATCCCAGAACGCGGTCTGGTAGTTTTCCATCGTATGGGCGCAGCCGAGAAAATGCTTTCCGACGCCCACCTCGAGAAATGCATCGAGGGCCAGCGTGTTGTCGTCGACGACGACGCCGGCGAGGTAGGAGTGCAATGCGCCGCAGAAATCGGCATCCATGACAAATTTCTCGTAGGACATAGACAGCAGCCCGTCGAGGAAGCCGGCGGAATGAAGGATGAAGTTGGCCCCGCAGTGCACCGCCGAAAGCATCGACATGGTGCCCTCGTTCATTGCCTGCGCGTCTGGCAGTTTCGAATTGGAGAAATTGCCGGCGCATCTAAGCGGAAGGTTGAGCCTCCGTGCCAACTGCCCGATCACCATCGAGCCGATGGCCGGTTCCGGCGTTCCGAAAGTGGGAGAACCGGTCCGGAGCGACATCGACGAGAGGAAATTGCCGAAGATCACCGGCGCGCCCTTGCGCTCAAGCTGGGTCAGCGCGCAGCCGGCCATGGTCTCGGCCAGCGACTGCGCGATCGCGCCGGCATTGGTCACCGGCCCCATGGCGCCGCCGAGGATGAACGGCACAATGACCGCGGCCTGGTTGGCCCGGGCGTAGGCTCTGAGCACATTGGTCATGGTGCCGTCCCAGACCAGCGGCGAGTTGACGTTGACATTGCCGAGGATGACGCAGTTCTGGTCGACGAAATCACGGCCAAAGACAATGCGCGCCATTTCGATGGATTCCTCGGCCCGGCTTTCCGCCGTGACCGAGCCCATGAAACCGCGATCGGAATATTTCAGGTGGGCATAGGCCATGTCGAGATGGCGCTTGTTGACCGGCACATCGACCGGCTCGCAAATGGTGCCGCCGGAATGATGCAGCCAGGGGCTCGATTGCGCCAGCTTGATGAAGTTGCGGAAATCCTCGATCGTGCCGTAGCGGCGCCCCTTGTCGAGATCCATGACGAACGGCGATCCATAGGCCGGGGCGAAGACAACGCTCTTGCCGCCGATCTCGACATTGTTGGCCGGGTTTCGGGCATGCTGGGTGAAGGTCGAAGGGGCGGATTTGAGGATCTCGCGCAGCATCCCAGGTTCGAAACGGACGAGAAGACCATCGACCCTGGCGCCGGCCCTCTTCCAGTGATCGAGAGCGACCGGGTCGTCACGAAATTCGATGCCGACTTCAGCCAGGATGCGGTCTGCCGCAGCCTCGATCCTGACTAGGTTTTCCTCACTGAGAATGTCGTAGGTCGGAATGTTGCGGACAATATAGGGTGTCGCCCGGTGCGGCGGCGCGGCGCCCTGCCCGGATCGGCGGCCATCGCGGCCACCAGCCCGCTCCCGCCTGCGCCCCTGTGACCCTCTTGCCTCGGTGATATCTGCAGTGTCCATGGCCTGTCCTCCGATGCAGAAGTCTAGGAGCATCCAGGCTGAATGTAATGCTGGAAAATTCCATTGCTTTGGATAAGGTGACCTTATGGATAATCTTCGTCACCTGTTGCCCTCGGCCGGCAATCTCATCGTTTTCGAAGCAGCCGGACGGCAGCTCAGCTTCACCAGGGCCGCGCAGGAGCTCGGGATGACACAGGCTGCGGTGAGCTATGCGATCCGGTCGCTGGAAAACCAGCTTGGCACGCCACTGTTCCATCGTGCGCACCGGGCGGTCTCACTGACCGAGGCGGGGCGGCGGTTCCACGCCGACGTGACGCTGGGCTTGAGTCACATCCGGAAATCAGCGGAAGACATCCGGGCGCGCGGCCGGGCCAATGCCGTCACGCTGGCGGCATCGACCGCCTTCGCCTCGTTGTGGATGTTGCCGCGATTGCACCGGTTGCGCGACGAACTGCCTGATATCGACCTGCGTATCCAGACCGCCGACCGCGATCTCGACATTCGCAACGAAAACGTCGAGCTTGGCGTGCGCGGCGGACGGCCGGAAGACTGGCCCGATTATGACAGCGCGCTGATCGCGCCGGAAGTGATCGAGGCGGTGGCGAGCGCTGCCTATCTCGAAAAGCACGGCATGCCGGAAAGCGTCGCCCATCTGACGCAGCACAGGCTGATCCATCTCGAGGAGCCGTTTCGCAGCGCGTGCGACTGGCGGCAATGGTTCATAAGCGCGGGCGTCAACGGTGTGACGGCAAACCGCGGGCTGGCGATCAATGATTACGTGCTGGTCATCCAGGCGGTCATGGAGGGGCAAGGCGTGGCGCTGGGCTGGCAACACCTGACCGAGCGGCTGGTGACATCTGGACTGCTAAAGAAGGTCACCGCTCACCGGCTGGTCACCGGCGCCGCCTTTCATGTCATCTGGCCGAAGGGTCGCCCACTCTCCGCACAGACGGAACTGGTTCTGAACTGGCTGACAAAAGAGGGCCAGGACGTCAGCGATTAGGGGAATTCTGACCTGCCCGGCGTGCGCGGGCAATTTCCTCGGCTTCAAGGAGCGCAAAGGTCGCAGTTGAATCGACGGCCTTTCCGTAGAGCCAGCCCTGCCCCGACTTGCAGCCGAGTTCCCTGAGCTTGGCGGCCTGTTCCTCGGTTTCGATGCCTTCGGCGATAACTTTGAGGTTGAGCCCTTCACACATGGCCAGGATGGCCCGGACAATATGCTCGGCGGACTTGTCGACGGTTATTTCGCTGACAAAACTGCGGTCGATCTTGACCTTGTTGAAGGCAAAGTCGCGCAAGCGGCCAAGGCTGGACTGGCCGGTGCCGAAATCATCAAGCGACACCCTGATCCCGACGCTGCTCAGTTCGGTTACCACCTTGGCGGCAACTTCCGGGTCACTCATCATCGCCGTTTCGGTGATCTCCAGCTCCAGACGATGCGGATCGAGGCCAACCCGATTAATCACGGCGAGGACATTGAAGGCCGTTGCAGGGTCGATCAGCTGAGCGGAAGAGAGGTTGAACGAGAGGAAGACACCGGAAGGCCAGTGCCTGGCGGTTTCCGCGGCTTTCTTGAGCAAGGTTTCGGTGAGCGAGTCGATGAATCCGCGTTCCTCGGCAAGCGGAATGAACACTGCCGGCGAAACGAAGCCAAGTTCCTTGTCGGTCCAGCGTGCGAGTGCCTCAAAGCCCTGGATCGACCCATCGGCCAGATCAACGATCGGCTGGAAGTGAACCGCCACCTCATCGGCGATGATGGCCCGGCGAAGCGCCTGTTCGATCTGCGTGCCGCGGCGCATCTCTTCGGCGATTTCCTCGGAATAGACCGTAATCTGTCCACGGCCGCGCCGTTTGGAGCGATACAGTGCGGTATCGGCGCTCTTGAGCAATTCGGCAAACTGTTCACCGGCAAACGGGTAGACGGCAAAACCAAAAGACGCCGACAGGCGGACATTGCGATCGCCCAGATCGTAAGGAGCCGACAGGACGTCCTTGAACATGCGGCCGATTTTCTCGGCGCCCTTTTTCTCGAAAACCAGCGGCAGGATGAACGCGAACTCGTCACTTTCAATTCGGGCGACAAAACCGCCATCGGGCAAACAGGCCCGCAGCCGGTGCGCCACCTGGCACAGAATCTCGTCACCTGCGGCGTGACCGAAGAGGTCGTTGATCGGCTTGAAACCATCAATATTGGCGATGCCGATGGTGAAGGGCGCCGGATCGTCGGCGCGTTCAGCCGCCAGCTTGCGGATCTTGTCCATCAGACGACGACGATTTCCCAGCCCCGTCAAAGGGTCCGTGTAGGCCACGGCATTCGGGTTCGGAGACAACGCGTCCATGTTTGAATCTTCTGGAGTCATCAAAAAAGCTGGTCCGCAGGAATGAATGTAACTTTTACAGTTAAAATGCGGGAGATGTCTTAAGATTGTCCTATAACGGGACCGACTAGAAACCACTCAGGATTTTTCCGGCCATTGACGGCCTATCCGGCAGCCAGCAGCCGCTCCGGACCGTCAACCCACTTCTGAATGATCGCCTCAAGCTTTTCCGGGCTGACCGGCTTGGAGAGGTAGTCGTCCATTCCCGCCGCCAGGCAACGTTCACTATCCCCGGTCATCGCGTGCGCAGTGACGGCGATGATTGGAACATGCGGGTTCGTGTCCGTATCCTTCGCTTCCGCATCCCGGATTGCCCGGGTAGCCTGAAGGCCATTCATGATCGGCATGGATACATCCATCAGGATGAGGTCAGGCGCCGCCACGCCCCAGGCGGCTACGGCTTCCTGTCCATTGCCGACAATGCGGAAGTCCACGCCAATTCCTTCGAGGATCTGCTCGAACACGATCTGGTTGACGTCATTGTCTTCAGCGACAAGGATCCGGATGCGATCACGTGTCGAACCGGACAACTTGCCCTGACTTGCATCATTTGAAACTGCCGGGGCGGTTTTTGCGCTCATGTCAGGGACCGCCACTTCTTGAGACGGTTTGGAGGCGACAAGAGAGAGGGCCGGGCCTTGCGGGCGATCCGCGAATGCAGATGGAGAAGCCGCAGGGGACCGGCTGACCCGATCCGCGGCGATCCTTTCCTCGATGGCCTGTTCAAGTGCCGGATATTTGCCAGACCCGGTCTCGCTGGACATCAGCCTTGCCAGTTCAGCCGTTATCTCGACCTTGCCGACATCGAGTTTCAAGGATTGGGCGGCTTCCAGGAAGGCAATGGCTTCGCTTGCGCTGACCGTCGCCACTGCGTCATGTCCCGCCTCCTTAAGGGCAGCCACACGTTCAGCCGCGCGCTCGCGATTCTGGTCGAGAACCAGAATGCGCCCCTTGGGTTCCGCAGGCGCTGGCGCTGCAGCACTGTCCCGGACATCCACTGTTGCCGGTTCCTCCGCCCTGCGATAGTCGGAAGAGACCTTTTCGCCTTCCGCCAAGGCGCTGACGTCGTCGAATGACACGGTGACATGGTAATTCCCGGGCGTTCCGGAGCGACCGACACGCGTAACGACATGCATCACGGTGCCGTCGGACTTGAATATGTCCTCAAGCACCTCGTAGGGAACGCCTGTCTTTAAGACATCGCCTTCGATTTTCTCAAAACGCGCGGCAAGCTCCGGTCCAACCAGATCGGCGGCTTTCTTTCCGACGATCTCCTTGCGATGCAGCGCCGGGATCCGGCAAAAGGCATCGTTGACCATGACATAACGCAACTCGGAATCCTTGACGACCACAGGGGTCGCGAGATTGTCGAGGATGACCTGGACCAGCTCCGCCTTTTTCGAGACCTCGGCCATTTCCTCATCTTTGCGCTTTCGCTCGGTTACATCCTGGACGGTGGCAATCAGGATACCGTCGGGCATGCGCCGCTTGCACAACCGCACCCAGCGGCCATCGGCGAGCTTCTCGACGCTTTCGTAGCGTTCACGCCAATGGATGGCTATTCGTTCGGCGATCCAGTCCTCGCGCGAAATGTAGCGGGCCTTGCCATTCAATGAGCCCAGCACCCGGGCGCCGGCATCAAATGTCGCGTTGAAGAGATCCCGCAGCCGGGCACCGGGCTGCAGTAGATCAGGGGAGATATCGAAAAAATCCAGGAAGTGGGAACTGGCGGCGATCAGCGTGTCGTTTCGATCATAGATCATGATGGCGATATCCAGCGCAGAAGCCAGGGCCTCGATTGTTCTGGCATCCTCGCAGGATCGTCGTGCACCGGTTTCGTTCAACGCCATTCTACTTCGATCCGATACCCGACCTGA
The DNA here is from genome assembly GCA_020637795.1 of Hoeflea sp. GTDB lineage: Bacteria > Pseudomonadota > Alphaproteobacteria > Rhizobiales > Rhizobiaceae > Hoeflea. Next base: position 907,974 of record JACKJT010000001.1, read on the forward strand.
TGAGCGGGATCATGCTGAAGGCCGCACAATGCGCCCCTTCTGACCATCATTGAGCAGCCCTGCGACCACGCGGCGCGATTGCTGCCAAAAACTTGAAATGACTATCGCAATTGATGGTTAAGCCACGCTTAACCAAGGCCGCGAATTGCAGCCAACATAGCACATGATCATATCTGCACGTACGAACGCAGAGGATTCAGGGGTGTGCTGGACCGACTTTTTCCTGCTTCAATTGCCTGACACACATTGCGCTGAAGCCCGAATCCCTGAACATGACACGATGCGCGTCCACCAACTGCCAGAAACCCTGATCAACCAGATCGCCGCCGGTGAAGTCATCGAGCGGCCGGCAAGCGTTGTGAAGGAACTCGTCGAAAACGCCATCGATGCAGGCGCACGCCGGATCGAGATTGCCACGGCCGCCGGCGGCAAGGCGCTCATCCGGGTCATTGATGACGGCCAGGGGATGGACGCCGAGGACCTGACGCTTGCCATCCGCCGCCATTGCACCTCGAAGATCGACCAGCGGCTCGATGACATAAGCACCCTCGGGTTCCGCGGCGAGGCCCTGCCCTCGATCGGTTCGGTGGCGCGCCTGAGCATCAGGTCCCGCCCGAAAGATACGCCACACGCCAATGAAGTATCCCTGGCAGGCGGCGTTCCGGCGGAGCTCAGACCGGCGGCGGCCAATCACGGGACCACGGTAGAAGTCCGCGATCTGTTTTTCGCAACACCGGCCCGGCTCAAGTTCCTCAAGTCGGACCGCGCCGAGACTGCCGCGATCACCGAAACCGTCCGGCGCATCGCGATCGCCTTTCCATCTGTCCGCTTTACGCTCTCGGGGCCGGACCGGTCGACCCTCGACCTTCTGGCAACGGGCGAAGACAGGCTGGCGCGCATTGCCCAGGTCCTGGGCGAGGAGTTTGCCGCCAACACGATCGAACTCGACGCGTCGCGCGAGGATGTTGGCCTTGCCGGCCACATCGGGTTGCCAACCTGGAACAAGGCCAATTCGCTGTCGCAATATGCCTTCGTCAATGGCCGCCCGGTGCAGGACAAGCAGATCCTGTCTGCAATCCGGGCCGCCTATTCGGACACCCTGCCGCGCGGCCGGTATCCGGTGGCCGTGCTCTGGATCACGCTTGATCCGGCCCTGGTCGATGTGAACGTCCACCCGGCCAAATCCGATGTCCGGTTCCGGGATCCGGGCCTGGTGCGCGGGCTTATCGTCGGAGCCATTCGACAGGCGCTGATTGCCGGTGGAGACCGCGCCTCGCCCTCGGCCAGCGCCGGGCTGGCCCAGGCATTCCGCTCACCGGACTTCTCCACGATGGCTGCGCAGCCCCGTGCTCCCCACTTTCAGCCCTCCGGCGGGATTTATGCAGGGAACTGGCAAGCGGGCAGTTCTCCCTCGCGTCCGCTGGATGGATTCGGGCCGGGCTTCTCGGAATCCTCGCAGCCGGAGATCAGCGAAGCCTCCGTACCCTCGGCGCGCATGGGACACACCGATGCCGACCCGTCCATGATCGAGCATCCGCTTGGTGCAGCGCGGACGCAGATCCACGAGAACTACATCGTGGCGCAGACCCGCGACGGGCTGGTGATCGTCGACCAGCATGCCGCCCACGAGCGGCTTGTCTTCGAACGGTTCAAAACGGCGCTCCGGTCGGGAAAGGTTGCCTCGCAGATCCTGCTGCTGCCGGAAATCGTCGACTTGCCGGAGGACGATTGCGACCGCCTGGCGGAGCGCGCGGAGGATCTTGCCGGGCTCGGGCTGGTGCTTGAACGCTTCGGCCCCGGCGCAATCGCGGTGAGGGAAACGCCGGCCATGCTCGGCGACACGGATGTCGCGGGACTGGTGCGCGAACTGGCCGACGAAATCGCCGAATGGGACAGTTCCAGTGCCTTGCGCGACCGGCTCGAGGCGGTGGCCTCGACGATGGCGTGCCATGGATCCGTGAGATCGGGGCGCCGGCTTGTGCCGGAAGAAATGAACGCGTTGCTGCGCGAAATGGAACGGACGCCAGGTTCCGGGCAATGCAATCATGGCCGCCCGACCTATATCGAGTTGAAGCTCGGCGACATCGAGAAATTGTTCTCCCGCCGCTGACCGGACACTCCAGCCGGCGCCGTGATCGCCAAATCTTGCAATTTGGCCGCCAAGACGGCATAGAGCAGCCAGTACCGAAACCGGAGCAGTTCCCGATGAACCGTTTTGAAGGCCCCGGCGAGCGACCGGCCAAGATACGCTACCTGGACGGCGATTTTCAGATCCTGATGCCGGGCAATCATGTGGTCTGCGCGGTCACCGGCGAAATCATCCCGATCGAAGAGCTGAAATACTGGAGCGTGGCGCGACAGGAACCTTATGTCGATGTCCATGCCTCGGTCGCCGCCGAACGACGTGCCGGTCAGCTGCCGGTGAAATGACCGGTCAGCGCTCGGCGCGGCGTCTCAGGAAAGCGGTCAAGGCCGCCTTGATGATCGCATCCGGCACATCGGGACTGTCGAACCTGAGGTCGATCTCCAGAACGGAGGTCTTTTCCAGAAGCTCCTGCGCCCGGCCGTGCCCCGATTGCAGTCGGACGTAATCCTTGCCGGTGGTGATCAGATCGAGACCATACAGCTCGGCTTCCGCCAGCAGATCATTGATCTCGTCTTCCGTGAAAGGATGATGGTCGGGAAAGCTCTGGCACCGCGCCAACCGTATATGCGCGTCCTCGAGCGTCTTGAAGAACTTCTCCGGGTCGCCGATGGCCGCGAACGCCAGGCAATTCCGGCCAAGGAACTGCGCCGCGTTGCGAGGCTGGAGCCGGGCCAGATGGATCGGTTTTGCGGCGCGGGCGGCCAAGCGGATCATCGGATTGGCACCATCCCCCTCGCCCACCACGATCAGCGCGTCGGCGTGGCGCACCTGATCGATCACCGGGGCACGGACCGGGCCGGCGGGAAAGACGCAGCCATTGCCGACGCCGCGGCGCGCATCGACCACCAGAAGCGCCTGATCAAACACCAGCCGGGCACTCTGGAAGCCATCGTCCATGATGATGAGATCGACCCCTTCGCGGACCAGCATTTCGGCGCCTTCGATCCGGTTTGGGGAGACCACGGTCAGAGCCCTGGCAGCAAGCAGCATCGGTTCGTCACCGACGAGGCGGGCGGTGTCCCTCGCCATGTCCACGACCTTGGCGTGATGGACGCCACCGCCATAGCCACGCGAGAGAAATCCCGGCTTCAATCCGCGGGCGATCGCCGCCTCCGCCAGCGCCAGGGCCGTGGGCGTCTTGCCGGAGCCGCCGACGGTGAAATTGCCGACGCAGATGACCGGGACGGAGACAGCCTTGCGGACACGGCGGTCCATGATGCGGCGGGCAACGCGGCCGTAGACCCAGCCGAACGGGGACAGGAGCGCGGACTGGATGCCGGGACTTTGCCACCAGAACGGTGGCGCTTCGCTCACCATTGTCCCCCTCCGCGGCTCTCCGTGTTCTCGTTTTCGCGCGGCAGCAGCCGGGCTTTGACCGTCAGGGGGTTGATGTAGGGCTCAAGCGCGCGAATGGTGGCCTTCAATGCGCCCCGCATATCCTGCAACGTCTTGTCGCCCCCTTCCGCCATGGCCTGGCGCGCTTGCGGGTTGGACAGCAGGAAGTGCACCGCCTTTGCCAGCATTTCACCGTCACGAACATACCGCGCGCCGCTATTCTTGAGCAGCCGCGCGTAGCTTTCCCGGAAATTCTCGACATTGCTGCCGGACAGAACCGCGCAGCCGAGCATGGCAGGTTCTAGCGGGTTCTGTCCGCCACCGCCCTTGAGCGACTTTCCGACAAAGGCAATGTCGGTGAGGTTGAGGTAGAGTCCCATCTCGCCGATCGTATCGCCGAGATAGACATCCGTCGACGGGTCGATCAGGTCACCGCGCGAGCGGCGCGCAACCTTCAGCCCCCTTGCGGCCAGCATGGCCTCGATCGCATCCGCCCGATCAGGGTGGCGGGGCACCAGAATGGTCAATTGCTTGTGACGCGGGGACAGAGCCTTGTGCACCGCGGCCGCGATCTCGTCCTCGCCCTCGAATGTCGAAATTGCCGCCCATGTCGGCCGACTGCGGATCTGGTCCTTGAGCCTGGCGAGTTCTTCGGCATCCCATGGCGGCGCAGTCGTATCGACCTTGAGATTTCCCGAGACCGAAACCGGACGCGCGCCGAGCGCCAGGAAGCGCTCCGCATCGAGGTCCGACTGGGCGACAACGTGGGAGAGATTCTCAAACAACGCATCGGCAAGGCTCGGGCGCTTGCTCCAGCGTGCAAACGAGCGGTCCGACAGGCGGCCATTGACCAACACCTGGGGCGTGCGCCGCGCGCCCAGTTCAAGGATGGTCATCGGCCAGATTTCGGACTCCGCGATGATCGCAAGATCGGGCTTCCAGTGATCGAGAAACCGCGATACCGCCGGCTTGAGATCCAGGGGAACGTACTGGTGAATGACGTTGTCGCCGAGCCGTTCGCGCGCGACGCCAGCCGAAGTCACCGTCCCGGTGGTCAACACAACAGCGATGCCGCGGCGGCGCACTTCGTTGATCAGGGGAACCACAGCGGTGGTTTCGCCGACACTGGCGGCATGGAACCAGACCAGAGGGCCGTCGGGACGGTCTATCTTGGAGCGGCCATAGCGCTCGTTGCGGCGGGAACGCTCCTCCTTGCCCTTGGCAGCGCGAATGGCGAGGTAAGGTCCAAGCAGCGGATAGATTGCCGCTCCGAACCAGCGGTAGCCGACCAGCGCCGCTCGTGCCCAGCCACGGCTCATTTGCTCTCCTCGACGGCGCGCATCGCCTCTTCGGTAACGCGATTGAGTTCCGCGGTCACCTTGGCGCGCGCTTGCGCAATCTCTTCCTTGCTTGCCTTGGGCGGAACATGGATGGGTGGGGCCACCTTCATGCTGCGAACACCGAAGGGAAGATTGATGGTCGTCTTGTCCCAGGTCTTTTCAAGCACGTGGCGGCGGCTGGTTGCCAGCGCCACGGGCACGATCGGACAACGGGAGATGCGTGCCAAGGTGACGATCCCCTCGCCGGCCAGACGCGGCTCGCCTTTTGAAATATCGGCAATCATGACGACACTGACGCCACGCTGGAGAGCGTCACGCATGGCGAACAAGGCCCTTATTCCACCCTTGCCCGCGACCACGCGGCGCTCACGCCCGCCCGACCCGCGGATCACCTCGATCCCGGCGCGTTCGAGAACCCGCGCATTGATCTCTGCATCGGTGCTGCGCGATACGAGCGAGGTGAACTTGCGGCCTGGAGGCGCGGCATAGGGGATGAGCAGGTGCTGGCCATGCCACAGTGCAACGATGACGGGCCCTTCTCCCTGCAACAGCTCTTCCCAGTCGGTCGAGGTTCCATTGTCGCGGTTGGCGCGCCAGGTCCAGCTCAATGCCCAGCCGATCAGGGCCGAACCGGCTCTCTGCACCAATTCGGACTGCAACAGCCTCTTTCCCAGACGCCGCCTGTTCCTCTTCTCGCCAAGCTGCTTGAACTCTGGCGCCGTGTCAGCGTCCGGTTTTGTCATCTCGTCTTTCGCCCGGGCCTTAAGACGCGGTCTTGCTTTCGCTGTTGGGATCAAGCATGCGGTGCATGTGAACGATGAAATACCGCATATGGGCATTGTCCACCGTCATTTGCGCCTTCGATTTCCATGCTTCGAGAGCCGAGGCGTAATTCGGAAATATGCCGACAATATCCAGTGCATCCAGGTCCCTGAAGTTCATCGACTCCAGGCTCTCAAGCTCGCCGCCGAATACAAGGTGCAAAAGCTGTTTGTTGTTGCCATCAGCCATGGGACCACTCCAAGAATAAACGGTGTCATTGATCAGAGCGCGGTTTGCGGCAATTCGATTAAAAGGTCAATGCCCGTCGGATGAGTGCAACAATGCCAGCAATCCCGGCACCTGTCCGCGCGACGCCGCCAGCAGAAGGTCACGCGACGGATCAGGCTCATTGTAGAGCATCCGCGCACCGCTCCGGTCGACCAGGACGTGACCGGTTTCGGCAAGCAGGGTGTCGGCTGCGGCCAGATCCCACTCGCTGGCTTGCGGGCGGACGAACACACCGTCGAGTTCGCCTCGCGCCACGGCCGCGACCCGCAGCGCCAGGGACGGGCCGCCTGCGACCTTCTTCAGGCCGGCATCCGCACCGGGATGCATCTGACTGGCAACCATGTCGGGAATCGCGACCCGCATCGGCGCCTCCGGTCGCTCCGGTTCGCCGGCGGCGAGACGGACATCGTTGAGAAAGGCTCCGCCACCCGCGCATGCGCGCCAGATTTCGCCACGTGCCGGGGCAGCGAGAACCCCGGCGACCGGCTTGCCGTCCTCGACAAGGCCGACGCTCACGCACCAGTCCGGCCGCCCGGCGACGTAAGCCCGGGTTCCGTCGATCGGATCGACGATGAACACCCGCCTGTAGGCGAGCCGGTGTTCAGTATCCTCCGCCTCCTCCGAGAGCCAGCCATAGCCGGGCCGGGCTTCCAGCAGCAGCTTCTTCAGCAGTTCGTCAATGGCTATATCCGCCTCGCTGACCGGAGAACGGCCGCCATTCTTGAACCAGACTTCCGGGTCCTGACGGAAATGGGACATGGCGATGTCTGACGCCAGACGCGAGGCCTCAAGCATCAGCGCCAGGTCGTCGGCATAAGGTGTGGAGCCGGGGGTGTCAGTCACCAGCAAGGGTCATGCCTTCAACGGCGATGGTCGGCGCCGCGATCGAGTATTTGGCATCAATGTCGTTGGCAAGCGTCATGCGCTTGAACATGTCCTTGAGATTGGACGCGATGGTGACTTCGGACACCGCAAAGCTCAGTTCGCCGTTCTCGATCCAGAAGCCGGATGCGCCACGGCTGTATTCGCCGGTCACCGCATTGACACCCTGGCCGATCAATTCGGTGACATAAAACCCGGTGCCGACCGAGGCGATCAGATCCTGCGGGCCTTGCGGGCCGGGATTGACGATGACATTGGTCGATGACGGAGACACGCCACCGCCGCGGCTTGCGCGTCCGTTGCTCTTGAGCCCCAGTTCCCGCGCCACAGACGTTGTCAGGTACCATTGCTTGAGAACGCCATCCTCGACCATGGTCAAGGGACCGACAGAAACGCCTTCGCCGTCGAAAGGACGCGAGGCCGAACCGCGCCGCACAAACGGATTGTCGACCAGCGTGAGACCGTCAATCGCCACCTTCTTGCCCATCATGTCCTTGAGGAAGGAGGTCTTGCGGGCGACTGACGCCCCGTTGATGGCGGAAACCAGATGGCCGATCAGGCCCCTGGCAGCGCGCGGGTCGAAAACAACCGTGACGTTCGAGCCGGTCTTGACCTTGCGCGGGTTGACGCGCGCGGCGGCGCGTTCGCCGGCCCGACGGCCGATTTCCCCGGCCTCGTCAAGATCGGCAAAGAAAACGCGGCTGTCGAAATCGTAATCACGCTCCATCCTGACGCCCTCGCCGGCAATGACGCTGACGGAGCGCGAGAAGCCGGAGCGCTCGAAGGCGCCCGAAAAACCATGCGATGTGGCCAGCACCATGCCGAAAAGACCGGTTCCCGCTCCCGCGCCGACCGAACTTGAAACGCCCGGCACCGACAACGCAGCCGCCTCGGCGGCGGTGGCGGCTTCGATGAGGCTCTCGGCGGACGGCTCGGTCGGATCGTAGAGATCAAGGTCGGGCCAAGTCTTGGCGAGCATCTCCGCATCAGCGAGGAAGGCGTGCGGATCTTCGGGAGACACGCGCGCCATGGCCACTGCGCGTTCGGCCAGAGCGGCCTCATCGGCTCCCTGCCCAGCGTGAACGGTTGCGACCTTCTGGCCGACGAACACCCGGAGGCTGAAGTCGTCTGATTCGGAGGACTGGGTGTTTTCGACCAGGCCATTGCGCACCGAAGCCGACCGGGAGCGGCTACGAACCACCAGCGCATCGGCCTGGTCGGCACCGGCGGAACGGGCCCGCCCGATGAGACGCTCGGCTGTCGCCAGCAAGCCTTCGGATTGTTGTGTATCACTCATGTTTTTTGGCCTTTCGCTTGGCTCTCATGTATTGTCCCGACCGTCAAGCATCAAGCCCAACATGGTCCGAGCCGGCCTTTATACGACAAAGGAGCGCAATGAATGGCTGCAGTCGAAGCCACCCTGTATACCGAAAGCCTCGTCCTCTTGTGCGGAGCGGTTGTCGCCGCCCCGCTGTTCAAGAAAATCGGGCTCGGAACGGTTCTCGGCTACCTTGCCGCCGGCATTGTCATCGGTCCGCTGCTCCGGATCATCACCGATGGCGAGGAGATCCTGCATTTCGCGGAGCTCGGCGTTGTGCTGCTGCTGTTCATCATCGGGCTGGAGCTCAAGCCGTCGCGGCTGTGGCAATTGCGACGCGACATTTTCGGGCTCGGGTTGGTGCAGGTCGTGGTCTCGGCGCTGGCAATCGTCGGCGCAGCCGTGGCGCTTGGCGGGCAACCGTGGGCGGCGGCGATCGTGATCGGTTTCGGACTGGCGCTCTCCTCGACCGCGTTCGGCGTCCAGATCCTGAACGAACGCGGCGATCTCAACACGCGATACGGCCAGCAATCCTTCTCGATCCTGCTGTTTCAGGACATCGCGATCGTGCCGATCCTGGCGCTGGTGCCGCTTGTCGCGCCGGGAACGGACAATGGCGGCGGCTCGATGCTCAGCGATGTCGCCATCACGGTCGGGGCTATCGTGGCCCTGCTGGTCGCCGGCCGGTATCTGCTCAATCCGCTGTTTCAGCTGATCGCCGGGACGGGCGCCAAGGAAGCTATGATCGCCGCCGCCCTGTTTGTCGTGCTGGCATCAGGCACGCTGATGCAGATTGCCGGCCTTTCCATGGCGCTGGGCGCTTTCATCGCTGGCGTCATGCTGGCCGAATCCTCCTACCGGCATGAGCTAGAGGCCGATATCGAGCCTTTCCGCGGAATCCTGCTCGGGCTTTTCTTCATGGCGGTCGGCCTGTCGCTTGATCTCAGTGTGATCGCCGACAACATCGTGGTTATTCTCATCGCCGTGCCGGTGCTCATGATCATCAAGGCTCTGGTGATCTACGGGGCATGCCGGGCCTTTGGCTCGACCCACAACAACAGCGTCCAGATTGCGGGCCTGCTGCCGCAAGGCGGAGAATTCGGCTTCGTCATTTTCAGCGCTGCTGCGGCGGCGGGCGTTTTCGCACAGTCGACGGCTTCGCTGCTGGTGGCCATCGTCACCATTTCGATGGCGCTGACGCCGCTTGCCGCGCTTCTGGCCAAGCGGCTGATGCGGGAGGCGGCCGAGGAACATATGGACGAGGATTTCGCCGGGGCTGGTTCCGATGTGCTGATGATTGGATTCTCGCGCTTTGGCCAGATCGCCTCACAGATCCTGCTCGCCGGCGGCTCCGACGTGACCATCATCGATCAATCGGCCGACAGGATCAGGTCCGCCTCGAAGTTCGGCTTCAAGATCTATTTCGGCGACGGCACCCGCAAGGAGGTGCTGGTTGCAGCCGGCATCGAGCGGGCAAAGATCGTTGCGGTGTGCACCCACAAGCAGGAAATCACCGACAAGATCGTCGACATGATCCAGGCCGATTTCCCGACCGCGCGGATATTCGCCCGCGCCTATGACCGGACCCATACCTTGTCGTTGCGCGCCCGAGGGGTGGATTACGAGGCGCGGGAGACTTTCGAATCCGGCATGCTGTTCGGCCGCAAGACGCTCGAAGCGCTCGGGACCTCGGAAGACCGGGCAGCGGCCATCAGCGAGGATGTGCGCCACCGCGACGAGGAGCGGCTGGCGATCCAGGCCGTGGAAGGTTTGCTTGCCGGCAGGGAAAAGCTGCACACACGGCCGGTCTCGCCGGAACCGCTGATCAAGCCCAAACGCGAATCAGAGCGTCTGGACAAACCGCTCAAAGACGATATCACGCTGTCAGATCCTGCGTGAAAACCCGGTTGAAAAGAAAGAAAGAGACAGCATGACGCCCTTCCATCTCGCCTTCCCGATCAGAGATATCGAAGAGACGCGCCGCTTTTACGGCGACGTGCTCGGCTGCCCAATGGGGCGCTTCACCGACAGCTGGATCGATTTCGACCTGTTCGGCCACCAGATGTCCGGGCACGTCCGGGCGGATGCGGGCACCGGTACCGCATCGGGCACAGTTGACGGTCACTCGGTTCCCATCCCGCATTTCGGTGCAGTGCTCGAAATGAAGGACTGGAAAGACCTCGCGGCCAAGCTCGAGGCAACGGACGGTATCGACTGGATCATGAAGCCGACCATCCGGTTCGCCGGCCAGCCGGGAGAGCAGGCGACGCTGTTCCTGCGCGACCCATCCGGAAACGCGCTGGAATTCAAGGGCTTTGCCGACCTGGGACAGGTGTTCGCCTCGTGACGACCGAAAAGCCGGCACCAGCCGGGGCCCGGGCCGCCCCGCGCGGCGAGCCGGCGAAGTTCGTCACCGGTTCGACCATGCGGCATGTCGTGGTGATGACGGCAACGGGCTCGATCGGGCTGGTGGCGGTGTTCATCGTCGACGCGCTCAACCTGTTCTACATCTCGCTGCTCGGCCAGCAGGAACTGGCGGCAGCGATCGGCTATGCGGGAACGCTGCTGTTTTTCAGCACCTCCATCGCCATCGGCCTGTCGATTGCAGCCACGGCCCTGACGGCCCGCGCGCTCGGACGCGGAAACCGGGCGGAGGCACGCGAGATTGCCGGCGCCTCGATCGCCTACATGATCATCCTGATGACCAGCACCGTTGCGCTTGCCTACCCGTTTCTGGGTGAGCTGGTTCTGATGATGGGAGCGAAGGGCGAGACCGCGCGACTGGCAACGGAATTCATGCAGATCGTGCTGCCCTCCCTGCCTGTTCTGGGGATCGGGATGTGCCTATCGGCCCTTCTGCGCGCTGTTGGCGACGCCAAGCGGGCGATGTATGTGACGCTCGGCGCAGGCGCGCTGACTGCTGTGCTCGATCCGGTGTTCATCTTCGGTCTCGACCTCGGCATCCATGGTGCTGCCATCGCCACCGTGATCTCGCGCTTTGCGCTGGTCGGTATCGGTCTCTACTCGCTGCTGCGGATCCACAATCTTGTCGCCATGCCGTCGGCAACGATCATCAAGCGCGAAATCCGGCCGTTCCTGGCGATCGGGCTGCCGGCGCTGATGACCCAGATCGCCACTCCGGTGGGCAATACCTTCGTGACGACCACCATGGCGGAGCACGGCGATGCCGCCGTCGCCGGCTGGGCGGTGGTTGGACGCTTGATCCCCGTGGCGTTCGGGGCCCTGTTCGCGCTCTCCGGAGCCGTCGGACCGATCCTCGGCCAGAACTACGGCGCAAGGCGGTATGACCGGCTGATGTCGACGATGCGTGACAGCCTGGTGTTCATCAGCATCTACACGCTTGTCACATGGGCGGTTCTGGCGCTGTTCCGAAACCAGATCGCCGATATCTTCGGCGCAACCGGTGAAGCCCGGGACGTGATCGTGTTTTTCTGCCTGTTCGTGGCGGGCAGCTTCATCTTCAACGGCATGCTGTTCGTGGCCAACGCCGCATTCAACAATCTGGGTTATGCGCTCTATTCCACGGTGTTCAACTGGAGCCGTTCCACCCTCGGGGTCATCCCCTTCGTCTGGCTCGGATCCCACTGGTACGGCGCGCAAGGCGCACTGGCCGGATACGGTCTCGGCGCGGTGGTGTTCGGACTGGCCGCGATCATCGTCTGTTTCCGGGTGATCGCGAAAATCGAGGACCGAGACGGTGGCGGCCCCGACGCAATGGCGGTGCAGGCGCCGCCCGCAGGGCAGTCGGCTTTCACCAGCGGCAAGGCTTCGACGCTGTAGAGCTAATTGAAGAAGGCAAACGCGGCGTCGAGATCGCGCTTGAGCTGCTCGGCGACGCCTTGCGATTCGGCTAGAATTTCCCTGGCCTTGAGGAAATCGAGAACGCGGAACTGGTGAACTTCCGGCCTGAGCAGAATCTGCGGCGGGTGCGCCCGGCGCTTCATTTCGATGATCGACTGCATCATCAGCTGGCTTGCGCCGAACATCATGTCGATGGTTGTCGGGGCCTGCCCGGGAACTCCGGACGGCAGTCCGACCACATCCACGCCGATGACGATGTCGGCCAGTCCGGCCAGCTGGTCGAACGGAACCGGATTGAAAATGCCGCCGTCGATCATGATCGTCCCGTCAAGCATCACCGGCCGGAACACCGCCGGTATCGCGGCGGACGCGGCAATCGCGGGGCGCAGTTCACCCTTGGTGCACACCACTTCACAATGCCCGTAGTAGTCGGTGACCATGATCCTTGCAGGGATGATCAGGTCTTCGAAATTCCGCGCCACCGTATCGGGCAGGAACGCCTCAAGGATCCGCTCGACATTGAATTGCCCGAGACGCAATCCGCCCTCCATGGCGTCCTTGACGCCGCGGGGACGGGCCGCCTGCCACATGCGGCTGAAGGCCTTTGTCGGCTTTCCGATGGTCTCCAGGGTGTGGGCGCGGATTTCCTCGCCGGACAACCCCGAGGCCATGGCCGCGCCCATGATCGCACCGATCGAAGATCCCGCAATCGCCACCGGCCTGATCCCCATCGCATCGAGGGTTTCGATGATATGGATATGAGCAATCCCGCGCGCGCCGCCGCCGCCAAAGGCGATGGCAACCGTGGGCTCGGAAGAACGGGCAGGCTGATCAGGATCAGCTTTCTTGGTCTTGCTCATGGTCGATACTGCTTTCAAAAGGTCGGTGCGGCGGCGCTCGGTCATCAGACAGGGCTGCGGCATCATAGCGGAAGAACCGCATCACCGTGTCACCGAATGCGCGGCTGTCGAGAAGCTGAAAGGATTTGCCCGGATCCGGCTCGGCGGCCGCCTCTTCCTCGAGCACGACAAGGGCGCCTTCGCCGATCCAGCCGCCGCGCGCGGCCGATTGCAGCCCTCGCTCCCCCAGCCCCCTGCCATAGGGCGGGTCGGCAAAAACCAGATCAAAGGGGCCCATTGTGCCAGCCATGCCAAGCTTGCAGGCATCGCGGCGAAAGATCCGCGCCCTGCCCTGCAGTCCGAGGGTCTCGATGTTCTTCTGGATCAGACCACGTCCCTCGACGCCGCTCTCGACAAACAGCGCGCTCCGGCATCCCCGTGACAGCGCCTCGATTCCCACGGCCCCGGTGCCGGCAAACAGGTCGAGCACGCGCGTTGCGGCAAGGGCTTCCGGATAGGCGTGGCTCAGGATGTTGAACAGGCTTTCTCGGCTCCGGTCGGTTGTCGGCCGGATGGCTTGCGTTTTCGGTGCGGCAAGGGTTCTGCCGCGGAATTCACCGCCGACGATCCGCACCAGGTCCACGTCCCTTGCCGGAAGCGGGCTTGCCGGACCGGTTGTCTGCCGATGGTCGTCCGCCCGATGAAGGCTTGTCCTTGGCTTTTGACGGACCATCGAAGGCCCTGGTTCCGGATGACTTGCCGGATGGCTTCATGCCCGGCTTGCCGCCGGGCTTCTTGAACTCGCGCGCCGGACCGGCTTCTTCAGGCTCTCTTGGCGGGCGCGGCTTGGCACGCCCCTTCGGAAAGCTGCCGCGACGTTTGTCTGCACGTTCATCCGCACGGGCCGGCTTGCGGGCAGATTGTTCCCCGCCACGCTCGGCATCGCCCTTCTTGTTCTCGTTGACCGGGCGGGCGCCCGGCGCCATCCAGACATTGGTGGCGCGGCTGCGCTGAACAAAGCTGCGCTTGGCGGGCTTGCCGCCGGGCTCCTCGTTGCGGCCTCCCGCCGGTCGTTCTCCCCTTGGCGCGCCAAACGGCTTGCGGTCTGCGCGCTCCCGGTCGGGTCCGCGATCCCGATCCTTGCCAAACGGCTTGCCATCGCGGGCCGGACGTCCCGGCTTGGTATCAAGACGGGCGCGCGCGCGCTCGGTTTTCTCCGAACTCGAGATCCATTCGCGCTGCGCCGGCTTGGCGGCAGGCTTGGGCTTGGCTTCGGCCTTGGGCGGTGCGACATGCTCGCTCAGCGGCGCATCGAAATTGGCGCCTGATTCCTCGATCATGCGCTCGCCGAGCTGGTCGCGCAGCGTCCGGCTCTTGATCTCGACAACCTCACCTTCGCGGATGTCGCCCAGCTGGAAAGGCCCGAACGAGATGCGGATCAGCCGGTTCACGTCGAGGCCGAGCGCGCCGAGCACATTCTTGATCTCGCGGTTCTTGCCTTCGCGCAACCCCATGGTGATCCAGACATTGTGGCCCTGCTTGCGGTCCAGCGTGGCTTCGATGGCGCCGTAGAGCACGCCCTCGACCGCGATACCGTCCTTCAGCTCATCGAGCCTTGCCTGATCGATGTCGCCATAGGCGCGAACCCGGTAGCGCCTAAGCCAGCCGGTCTGGGGCAGTTCAAGCGTCCGGGCGAGACCGCCATCATTGGTCAGGAGCAGGAGGCCCTCGGTGTTGATATCGAGCCGGCCGACGGTCATGACGCGCGGCAGATGCTTGGGCAGCCTGTCGAACACGGTCTCGCGGCCCTCGGGATCCTTGTTCGTCGTCACCAGCCCGGCCGGCTTGTGATAGACCCAGAGCCTGGTGCGCTCGATGCCGGCGATCTCCTCGCCATCGACTTCGATGCGGTCGGACAGCGACACCACGACCGCCGGAGAGTCGAGCGTCTTGCCGTTGACCTTGATACGCCCTTCGGCAACCATGCGCTCGGCATCGCGGCGCGATGCGACGCCGGCACGCGCCAGAATCTTGGCAATGCGGCCGCTTTCGGTGGCGCTGTCTGCCGCTTCCGGTATTGTCTTGTCCGACTTCGGCTTGCCGCGTTTGGGCTTGTCTTGTTCTGTCATTTGTTGTTTGCCTGCCTCTGCAGCGCGTTCCGCGTTCCTTCCGGGATCGCACGGGCACTGTAACATGTTTGGTTTGGCGATACGTCGTTCGACAGATCGGTTCTGTTGTCATGGGGTATGGCCGCTTAGATCGCTGTCTAGCAGGTTGGACGTGCCGGGTTAAGGGGTTTCATGCATGGTCGCGTTGCGGCGGAACATTCGATGATCAGCAATGGATATATGGATCTGGCGCTTGAAGAAGCGCTGGCAGCGGCCGAGCGTGGCGAAGTCCCGGTTGGTGCCGTGATCGTGCGCGACGGCGTTGTGCTGGCGCGCGCCGGCAACCGCACCCGCGAGTTCAACGATGTGACGGCGCACGCCGAAATCCTTGCAATCAGGCAAGCCGCAGCAACGCTCGGAAGCGAACGGCTGACCGATGCCGATCTCTACGTCACGCTCGAACCCTGCACCATGTGCGCGGCTGCGATCTCGTTCGCCCGGTTGAGACGGGTCTATTTCGGGGCAGAAGATGAAAAAGGCGGGGCGGTGACAAGCGGCGTGCGTTTTTTCAACCAGACCACATGCCACCACGCGCCGGAGATCTATCCCGACATCGCTTCGGACGACGCCATGCAACTGCTGAAAGGCTTTTTCCGGGATCGCCGCTGAACTGCCCGCTTCAGGCAGGCAAGCGGTTATCGCTGTCCATGCGTTCAGCCCGGCGCTGCGCTCAGAAGGAATAGGAGCAGCTTACCAGGGCCACCATTTCCGCTGGCCGGTGCCGGCCTTCGTCGCCTCTTCCTTCCAGCGCGCTTCCTTCGCGCGCTCGGATTCGCCGAGTTCGCCGATCGGGGCGGTCTCCGCCGGCTGGCGGTAGGCCAGAGGCGGATCGGACAGGAACCGGCGACGATCGGAATAGGCGCCCGACTGGATTTTCCGCGCTTCCTTATAAGCCTGGCGCTGCGCCGCTGCTCCGGTGACAGGTGGCGCCGCTTCGGCCGCACGCACAGACAACCGGGGCCCTGCCTGGCGTTTTGCGACTTCCGGCCGGGCCAAGGGGGATGAGTAGGCCGTGTTTCCGGAATTGGCATCGGCCTCGGCCAACAGGCGCTGGCGGGTTTCCTCGGGCGATTCCACCCATGCCGGGTTGTTTT
The DNA here is from genome assembly GCA_020637795.1 of Hoeflea sp. Lineage (GTDB taxonomy): Bacteria > Pseudomonadota > Alphaproteobacteria > Rhizobiales > Rhizobiaceae > Hoeflea. Next base: position 923,968 of record JACKJT010000001.1, read on the forward strand.
CGGCGACGTTCTGCCGTGGCGCCGGAAGATCCGCGGTCTCTACCGGCTTAACAATTGCAGGGCGTGGCTTGTACTCTATATCCGCCCCTTTTCTCGGGGACCCGACCGACGCGATGTTGCCGATATCATCCATCAGCTGCGCCGTGGATGTCTTGTCGGTGCCGTAGGTCGGGCCCAGGCAACCCGACAGCGTCAGGCTTGCGGCAATGAGTGCGCCTATTGTCACGCCGGCGCGATACTCGATCTTCATTGTCATGCACAGGATCCCGTCTCAGACAGTCGCTTGGTATTCGTACTGATTGTCGCCGCACAATCCGGCCATTTTCAGGCAGGGTTTTACCGGATTGGGACAACAAGGGCAATTGACCCAAGGAAAATTGCCCCTGAACCGGTTTTGAAGCCGCCGGACCCCGGACAACCGGGGCCCGGCGGCATATCACAACCGTCCCAGCGCCTTGAGTTCGTGCAGGGCGGCGGCGTCGCGGGCCGAAACATCGGGATATTCCGGATCGGAGCCGACGTCGTCGGTGATCCGCCAGGAGCGGGCGCACTTCTTCCCCTCCGCAAGGGCGGGAACGACGGCAACGGCGCCGACCTCATCGATGCGGAAGGCATCACCTGGCCCCTCGCCGGTCTCGACGCGGACGCCTGACGTGATGCAGATCTCGGCAAAGTCGCTGTCGCCGACCGCTTCGACCAGTGCCGGATCGGTGATGTAGACGACCGGTGCTGCTTCCAAGGACGATCCGATGCGCTTTTCACGGCGTTCGATTTCCAAAGCGCCGGTCACCACCCTGCGCACCGTGCGGATCTTCTTCCACTTAGCGGCAAGCGCCTCGTCGCGCCAGGTGCCGGGCACCTCGGGGAACTGCTCAAGATGGACCGATTCGGCATCCGGGTTCAGCGAAAGCCAAGCCTCTTCCATGGTGAAGGGCAGCATCGGCGCCAGCCATGTGACCAGACAATCGAAGATCTTGCGGATGACCTGCAACGAAGCCCGACGACGCATGCTCGAGGGCGCATCGCAATAAAGCGCATCCTTGCGGATGTCGAAATAGAAAGCCGAAAGCTCGATGTTGGCGAAATCCGTCAGCGCCCGGGAAATGCGCTTGAAGTCGAAATTGTCGTATCCCGTGCGGACCAGCTGATCGAGCTCGGAGAGCCGGTGCAGCATCAGCCGCTCGAGTTCGGGCATGGCGGACGGGTCGATGGCTTCGCCGCCATCATGGGCCAGCGTGCCGAGCATCCAGCGGATGGTATTGCGCAGCTTGCGGTAGGCATCGATGTTGGTCTTGATCACCGTCTTGCCGAGACGCTGGTCTTCCCAGTAATCCGTGTTCATCACCCACAGGCGCAGGATATCCGCGCCGGACTCCTTCATGATGTCCTGCGGGAACACCTGGTTGTTCAAAGACTTCGACATCTTGCGGCCGTCCTCGGCCATGGTGAAGCCATGGGTGATGACGGCGTCGTAGGGTGCGCGGCCGCGGGTGGCGCAGCTTTCGAGCAGCGAGGAATGGAACCAGCCGCGGTGCTGGTCGGAGCCTTCGAGATAGACATCGGCCGGCCATTTCAGATCCGGACGGTCCTCCAGCGTGAAGACATGGGTGCAGCCCGAATCGAACCAGACATCGAGAATGTCGGTGACCTGGATCCATTTCGGATCGCTCGCCAGATTGCCGAGGAAGCGCTCGCGCGCGCCTTCGGCAAACCAGGCATCCGCCCCCTCGGCCTCGAAGGCTTCGAGGATACGGGCGTTGACGGCTTCATCGAGCAGCACATTGCCGTCGGCATCGGCGAAGACGCAGATCGGCACGCCCCAGGCGCGCTGCCGCGAGAGCACCCAGTCAGGGCGGTCCTCGATCATTCCGCGCAGGCGGTTCTGTCCCGAGGCGGGGACGAAGCGGGTCTCGTCGATGCCCTTGAGCGCGCGAGTACGCAGCGTGGTGCCGTCGCCGAAATCCTTGTCCATGTGGACAAACCACTGCGGCGTGTTGCGGAAGATGATCGGCTTCTTCGAGCGCCAGGAATGCGGGTATTCATGCTTGAGCCGGCCGCGCGAGAACAGGTTTCCGGCCTCGATCAGCGCGGTGATGACGGCCTGGTTGGCGTCGCCCTTCTTGCCCTTGTCGTCGATGACACGGGCCGGTCCACCTTCCCGGTCAGGCCCGAGGCCCGGCGCGTCCTTGGTGTAATAGCCGGCGTCGTCGACGGTGAAGGGGATGGCCGACGAGATGCCGCGCGCCTCGAGGTCGCGGGCAGCATCCATCCAGGCCTCGAAGTCCTCGCGGCCGTGACCCGGCGCGGTGTGGACGAAACCGGTGCCCGCATCGTCGGTGACATGGTCGCCGGCGATCAGCGGCACGGCGAAATCGTAACCGCCGCCGAGGCCCTTGAGCGGGTGGGCGCAGACCAAATGCCTAAGCTCATCATCATCCAACTCGTGGAGTTTTTTAAATTCGAGCTTGGCCTTGGCGAAACACTCTTCTGCCAACGCATCGGCGAAGATCAGCTTTTCGCCGGGCTGAGGGCCGAAATCGTTCTCTGCGGCTGTGACTTCATACAGACCGTAGGCGATGCGATCCGAAAACGAGATTGCGCGGTTGCCCGGAATTGTCCAAGGAGTTGTTGTCCAGATAACAACAAACGCACTGCTCAAATCTTTTACCAGTTGGAGCTCATTCGCTTCCACGCCCAGTTTCTTCGCTGTTGCCGAAAAAATGCTTTCTGAAGAAGTATCCACAGCAGCCACAGGAAACTTCACCCAGATCGTGTCGCTCTCGTAGGGCTGGTACTCGACCTCGGCTTCGGCAAGAGCTGTACGCTCGACCACCGACCACATGATCGGCTTGGAACCGCGGTAGAGCTGGCCCGACCTGGCGATCTTCAACAGTTCGCCGGCGATGCGCGCCTCGGCGTGAAAATCCATGGTCTTGTAGGGCTTGTCGAAATCGCCCTCGATGCCCAGACGCTTGAACTCTTCGGACTGGACCGACACCCAGTGCTCGGCATAGGCGCGGCATTCCTTGCGGAATTCGAGCATCGCCGCCGATTCCTTGAGGTTTGGCTTTTCCTTGCCCTTGGAGCGGTAGTTCTCCTCCTCGATCTTCCATTCGATCGGCAGGCCGTGGCAGTCCCAGCCCGGCACGTAGTTGGAATCGAAGCCGCGCATCTGGAACGAGCGGGTGATCACATCTTTCAGGATCTTGTTGAGCGCATGGCCGATATGGATGTTGCCGTTGGCGTAGGGCGGGCCATCATGCAGCACGTATTTCGGACGTCCGGCGGAGGTGGCGCGCAGCTTGTCGTAAAGCCGCATCTGTTGCCAGCGGGCAACCAGTTCGGGCTCCTTCTGCGGCAGGCCGCCGCGCATCGGAAACTCGGTTTCCGGCAAATAGAGTGTCTTGGAATAGTCGAGTGTGTCGTTGGTGTCGGTCATGGTGTCGCAATCTTCTGGGCCGATGGCCCGTGGTAGACAGTGTATCGGAGAATTCGAAAGCGGGCGCTGCGGGCGCGCCAGATTGCCCGGTCCCCTGCGAGCGGTTCGCTCAGCGGGAAACCGGGACCATAATTCGTATCGGCGGAGAGCCTATGATCGTGACAGCCGTGGTCATGGATCGGGTTCATACTGGTTTTTATGGCCGGTGAAAAGCTGCGTGGCTAAGAGATTTCGCTATGCCGGTTCCCGATCAGGCTTGATCGACTGAAAGTCTTCCGCCACTTTCATGCCCACTGAAAGAGGGAGGCTCGGATGGGCGTGTGGTGCAAGCTGGTTTTGGTCGCAACATTGGCGGGGTTTATGGCAGGCTGCGGCGCGCCCAGGCCGAAACCTGTCAGCCAGAACGGGCTGGGTCTTGCGATCACGCCAACCGGGCTTTCGCTGGTCGGGGCAGCCCAGGATGTGAGCGAAGACATTTCGCAAGGCCCCTGCAGCAATGCCATTGCCACCATCGGCGCCCAGCGGGTGCGCCCATCAAGCGTTATGCGCGGGATGACATCATGCGATCTCTACTTCCTCAAGGGTCAGCCGGCTTCCATCAAGACCAGCGGGATCTATTTCCGTCAGAATGACTCCGGCATCGCCAAGAACATGGTGCTGACCTATTACGAAGATGGCGTCGAGCGCCGCTACCATTTCATAGAGAACCTTCTCGACAGGGTGGAATAGAGCCGAGAGACCAGCTCCTGCCCGGAAAAAATCAAAAACGGTTATAGATCAACCGCCGCATCAGCGCGGTAACCGGTTTCGGGAAAATCCTGCCGATCGCGGCAAAGGCACGATTGCCAGTGCCGGGAATCGAAGTCTTCTTCCCCGCCAGCGCATCGGCGAGTATGAGGCTTGCCGCCCGATCCGGATCCATCCGCCTGCTCTCATCGGCGCCTTCGGGGGAGTGCCGCTCGGCATGGTCTGTCTTTAGCGGACCGGGGAAGGCGACGGTCAGAGTCACGCCCTTGGAAGCCGCATATTTGCGCATGCTCTTGGCATAGATCGCCAGCGCGTCCTTGGAGGCCGCATAGCTGGCCGCTCCCGGATATCCGGTGAAATGCGACAGAGAAGAAACAAAGACCATTGCTCCGCCGGTCCGGCATGCGCCCGCTTCGAGTAAACCGGCGGCGATGACCATCGGCCCCTCGGCATTGACGCGCAGTACGTCGATATGGACCCGCGGATCCAGAGCCTCGAACTTTCCGGTCGCATTGATGCCGGCATTCAGGACAACCAGATCGTAGGGCCCCGCGGTGATCAGTTCGGGCAGGACATCGTCAAGTTCGGTCCGGCTCGCAAGATCGCAGCGAATGAAGTCAACAGGTGTCTTGCCAGTCCACGGGCGATCCCGATCGAGCACGACGACCTCGTAGCGGTTTGCCTGCAGCCAGTTGACCGCCGCGGCACCGAGGCCGGCGCTGCCGCCTGTGACGAGGGCGCGCCTGGGCTCCCGGGTCACAGCCTTCTCCCGGTATAGGCGCCGCCGTTGAGATACTTGACCCAGGACAGGGTGACCGGCGAGCGGCGCGCGGCAATGGCCGACGCCATCATCGCCGCCACATCATCCGCAGCGAGGAAAAGCGCGCGCATGCGGCCGGGATCGTATCCGGCCTTGTCATGGATCCCGGTTTTTGCCGGGCCGGGATGCAGCACCTGAACCGACACCTGTCCACTCCATTCGGAGCGCAGGGCGCGGGCCAGACCGTGCAATCCTGCCTTGGACGCGGCGTAGGCAGGGATGGTGGCAGAGCCCTTGTGCGCCACCGACCCGACCAGTGTCAGGGTTCCGCTCGACTTCTTCAGAAGCGGAAACAGCGCCTGGGCCTGCATGACGGCGGCGAGCAGGTTCACATCGAGGGTCTGGCGGATCGCCTCTGTGCTGTCGACGCCGTCAACGGCGGCAATGCCGATGCCGGCATTGAGCACCGCGTTGTCGAGACTGTCCCAGCCGAAATCACGAATACCCCGGACGAGTGCCAGGGCCGATTCTTCGGGATCGTTCTGATCGGCGACGACATAGCCCGCGCCGAGCGGCAACGTGCCCGCGATCTCGTTCTGGGATTTCCGTCCGCTCAATAGAAGCGAGTGGCGCCGCGCAAGCTTTTTCGCGAGTGCCAGCCCCAGACCGGCGTTGCCGCCGGTGATCAGAATGCGGCGCGGCTTGGCGCCGATCATCCCGCAGCCCCGAAGGTCATTGCAAAATCCAGCGGCGACAGCGGCTGCAGCGATCCAAGCACCGCGCGCGCTTCGGCTTCATCGATCTTCATCTGCGCAACCAGTTGATCAAGGCCATCGAATTTCTCCTCGCCACGCAATCTCGAGACAAAGGAAACGGTGCAGGTCTCATCATAGAGATCGCCGGCGAAATCGAACAGGAAAGTTTCAAGCAGCAATGCGGCGCCGTCTTCGGCAACCGTCGGCCGGCGGCCAAAGCTGGCCACGCCATCATGCATTGTTCCGTCGGCACGGCGGAAGCGAACCGCATAGATGCCGGGTTCGAGCCCCGTTTCGGGCGGCAGCGCCATGTTGGCCGTCGGGTAACCCAGCGTGCGCCCGAGTTTCTGGCCGTGCAGCACCTCGGCCGAGACCGCATAGCGATAGCCGAGCAATCCGTTGGCCAGCGCCACATCGCCAGCCGCCAGCGCCTCGCGGATGCGGCTCGATGAGACCACTTCAGCGCTCTCATCCTGGAACTGCTCTACCAGGGTGACCCCGAAACCGTGCCTTACACCGGCCTTCATCAGGTAGTCCGGATTGCCCTCGCGGCCCTTGCCGAAATGGAAATCGTAGCCGGTGACGACATGATGCACGCCCAGCCGTCCACAGAGGATTCCGGTGACGAAATCCTCGGCGCTTTGGGACGAAAACGCCTGATCGAAGGGTTGCTCGACAATGGCGTCAAAGCCGAGTTGCCCCAGAATCGTCGCCTTCATCGGCGCCGGCGTCAGGCGAAAGACCGGCTGATCGGGACGAAAAACCGTGCGGGGATGGGGCTCGAAGCTCAGCACGATGGATGAGACGCCGGCGGCCCGGGATATTTCGGTGGCCCGCGCCAGCACGGCCTGATGACCGCGATGAACACCGTCAAAATTGCCGATCGCCACGACGCCGCCCTTCAATTCGGCTGCGAACGTCTCGGCACCATGAAATCGACGCGCCATTTCTTTCCCTGTCCCGCTTTCTTCAGGCAAGCCATTCCATCCAGTAGGCTGGAGCCACACCTTCAGCATCGAGGAAGGCCTGCAGCCGCGCTTCGTCGGTCACCCGTCCGTTGAGATAGTGGTTGGCGTGTATTCCCCGCGCAATGAAGATGGCTTCAAACCCGTTGTCCAAGGCGCCGCGGATATCAGTGTGCACGCCATCGCCAATCGCCAGCGCTCGCGCCTGGTCAGCGCTGCCGCGGATGGCACGGGCCCGTGCCATTGCCTCGCGATAGATCGGCGCATGCGGCTTGCCTGCAATCCTGGTCTCGCCGCCAAGCTCGACATAGAGGTCAGCCAGGGCTCCTGCGCAAGGCACAAGCCGATCGCCGCGCTCGACCATGCGGTCGGGATTGGCGCAGATGAACGGCAGATCGCGCGCCCTGAAGCCCTCCAGCATGCTGCGGTAATCATCGGCCTGCTCGGTCTCGTCGTCGAAAAGGCCGGTGCACAGCACCGCCCGGGCGGCGTCAGGGCCGACAAGTTCGACGTCCAGCCCCTCGACCAGCGCGCTGTCGCGTTCGGGCCCGAGAAAATAGATCTGCTTCGGGCCTTCCGTGACCAGCTGGCGGGTCACGTCGCCCGACGTGACAATGTCGTCCCAGCAGTCGGGATCGACGCCGATGGTCTCGAACTGGCGGATCACGCCACCCGCGGGCCGCGGCGAATTGGTTATGAGAATAACGGTCTGGCCGCGTTGCCGCGCCGCCTTCAAGGCTTCAACAGACAATTGAAAGGGGTTGACGCCATTGTGGATGACACCCCATACATCGCACAACAAGATGTCGGCGCTGCCGGTCAGTTGATCAAGATCGGTTATCCTGCGGGCCATGGGCGAACGGTTCCTTTCGGCCCAACGATGTCGCCCAGCTTGCCATTGATTACAAGTCCCCGCCGGAAAAATGGCAACCGGGCGCAAAAACATCCGGCCGGAACGCTCTTCAATATCTTGACTCTTGGTTCTGCCACCCCTATCTCGGCCTCGTTAGCACTCCACCAGTGTGAGTGCTAACATCAGCTCCATGAGGCCCATTCGGGGTGCTCAGCCGCTTCTGTCATTCGATCAAGGAATTTAGACAATGGCAAAAACCAAGTTCCGTCCGCTCCACGACCGCGTTGTCGTTCGTCGTGTCGAGTCCGAAGAGAAAACCAAAGGCGGGATCATCATTCCGGACACCGCCAAGGAAAAGCCGCAGGAAGGCGAAATCATCGCCGTCGGTTCCGGCATCCGCGACGAAGCCGGCAAGCTTGTGCCGCTCGACGTCAAGGCTGGCGACCGCGTGCTGTTCGGCAAGTGGTCCGGCACCGAAATCAAGCTTGATGGCGAAGACCTTCTGATCATGAAGGAAAGCGACATCATGGGTGTCCTCGGCTAAGCCGAAACTCTACCCGAACAAATCCAATCTGCCTCAACACGATGGGCCTCAGGCCCGGGAGTTAAGTGAAATGGCTGCTAAAGAAGTTAAATTCGGTCGTACCGCCCGCGAGAAAATGCTCCGCGGCGTCGACATCCTCGCCGATGCGGTGAAGGTGACGCTGGGCCCGAAGGGCCGTAACGTCATCATCGACAAGTCCTTCGGCGCTCCGCGCATCACCAAGGACGGTGTCACCGTCGCCAAGGAAATCGAACTGGAAGACAAGTTCGAAAACATGGGCGCGCAGATGGTGCGCGAAGTCGCATCGAAGACCAATGACATCGCCGGTGACGGCACCACCACGGCAACCGTGCTGGCCCAGGCCATCGTCCGCGAAGGCGGCAAGGCTGTTGCAGCCGGCATGAACCCGATGGACCTCAAGCGCGGCATCGACCTGGCCGTGACCGAAGTCATCGCCAGCCTTCAGAAGAAGGCCAAGAAGATCAAGACCTCGGCTGAAGTCGAGCAGGTCGGCACGATCTCGGCCAACGGCGAAACGCAGATCGGCAAGGACATTGCCGAAGCCATGCAGAAGGTCGGCAACGAGGGTGTCATCACCGTCGAAGAAGCCAAGACCGCCGAAAGCGAACTCGAAGTCGTCGAAGGCATGCAGTTCGACCGCGGCTACCTGTCGCCTTACTTCGTGACCAACCCCGACAAGATGGTTGCCGAACTCGACGACGTCTACATCCTTCTCCATGAGAAGAAGCTTTCGAACCTGCAGGCCATGCTGCCCGTGCTCGAAGCCGTGGTGCAGACTTCCAAGCCGCTGCTCATCATCTCGGAAGACGTTGAAGGCGAAGCGCTCGCAACGCTCGTGGTCAACAAGCTGCGCGGCGGCCTGAAGATCGCTGCCGTCAAGGCTCCCGGCTTCGGCGATCGCCGCAAGGCAATGCTCGAAGACATCGCCATCCTGACCGGTGGCCAGGTGATTTCCGAAGACATCGGCATCAAGCTTGAAAACGTGACGCTCGAAATGCTGGGCCGCGCCAAGAAGGTTTCGATCACCAAGGAAACCACCACCATCGTCGATGGCGCTGGCAAGAAGAAGGAAATCGAAGGCCGGATCACCCAGATCAAGGCCCAGATCGAGGAAACCTCTTCCGACTACGATCGCGAAAAGCTGCAGGAACGCCTGGCCAAGCTGGCTGGTGGCGTTGCCATCATCCGCGTTGGCGGTGCAACTGAAACGGAAGTCAAGGAACGCAAGGACCGCGTCGACGACGCGCTCAATGCAACCCGCGCTGCCGTCCAGGAAGGCATCGTTGCAGGCGGCGGCACAGCGCTGCTGCGGGCTTCGGGCGCCATCACCGTCAAGGGTGTGAACGCCGACCAGGAAGCCGGCATCAACATCATCCGTCGCGCCCTGCAGGCTCCGTGCCGCCAGATTGCGACAAACGCCGGTGATGAAGCCTCGATCGTCGTGGGCAAGATCCTCGACCAGAAGAGCGACACCTTCGGCTACAACGCCCAGACCGGTGAATATGGCGACATGATCACCATGGGTATCGTAGACCCGGTCAAGGTTGTCCGTACGGCGCTGCAGGACGCGGCCTCGATTGCCGGCCTGCTGATCACCACCGAAGCGATGATTGCAGAACTTCCCAAGAAGGAAGGTGCAGCCGGCGGCGGCATGCCCGACATGGGCGGAATGGGCGGAATGGGCGGCATGATGTAATAAGGCTTCGGCCTAGTTACAGCCGGTCAACGCACATCGCGTGACTTTAGAAAAGGGCGGTCTCGGGACCGCCCTTTTTTGCGGCTACTGGCGACCGGGCCGGCATAGGCCAGATTTCAATCTTGCTATTGTTGCAAAATATGTCATTCGTACCCTAGTATCGCTTCGAAACTTAACTGATAATCAACCATTCAATTGGTCTATCGGGTATGGCGTTTTGGTTGCAGAATGGTCTACCCTGAACTTTCATCAACCCCGGCCGGTGGCGAAGACTGATCAGCGGATGCTTCCGCACCAAAGAAGTGCCCGGATCAGAGACTGCTTCAATTCACCGAAACGGGGCCTGCATGATCCTTGACCCGGGCAATCGGGGGAAGGTACATGCGGGAAATAATCGGGCACTGCCGAGGTCTACATTGTTCAAAATTGTTAGAGCAGACGGTATTTCGGGGTTCGGCGCTCAGACGCATGGCTTTGACGCGCCCGATCTAGACGTCATCTCTCATTTCTGTCGTATCGAGGCATTTGAAGCCGACCTGGCGACAGGCGCCTTTCAACTGGGACCTGCGGCACGATACCATCACCAGCTTCCGGAACAGGGCGAGTTCGGACTTTACAATCTGGTCAAGTGTTACGACGAAGAATATCGCAATCATGTGCTGGAGCTTTACGAGCTGGCGGCAATGCGGCCCTCCTCATTCTGCTTCTCCACCACCATCATTCATGAAGACGGCAGCCAAGTGCCGGTGATGTGCATTGGTGAATCGTCGAATTTCTCCGATTCCGGTGACGGTGCCATCAATGGCGTGTTTGTTTTTCCGAAGTTCAAGCTTCTCAATCAGACGCCTTCGAGCACGCAATAGCAGTGGCCGGGGCCAGTTTCGGCACGTCTGCATAGCTGTATATTTGTGAACAATATTTTCAATGCCGTTCATCTTTTCGCGTTGCACAATTGCATATAGGTCTCTCTCCAGTTTCGAAACAGGAGAATCCTATGTCAACCAATCTACAACTTCTCATCGGCCGCGTGCTCATGAGCATCATTTTCATCATGGCTGGTGTCAGCAAGCTTGGCGGTGTCGACGGCACCGCAGGTTACATGGCCAGCATGGGCATTCCGCTGCCTGGCCTTACCGTCTGGCTGGTGATCGCACTCGAAATCCTCGGCGGACTCGCAATCCTGCTCGGCTTCTTCACCCGTTACGCCGCCTGGGCACTGGCAGCCTTCTGCGTGGCATCCGGCTATCTCGCCCACTTCCAGCCTGAAGACCAGATGCAGATGATCAGCTTCATGAAGAACCTCGCCATCGCCGGCGGTTTCCTGGTTCTGGCCGCAACAGGCCCGGGCAGCCTCTCGGTCGACGCTCGCCGAGCCTGACACGGCGTGCTTCGGGACGAACCGCACCCGTTGAACCCGGCGCTTTCGGCGCCGGGTTTTTTCATTGTGCTCAATTTGTCCAGCGCCCCGGTTGGAAGGCGACTGTGACCAGTCGGATCAGGCCGGCAATCTCGCTGGCGCACGCGCCACGAGTTTGACGATGATCCAGACCGACGCGATCGCAAATACCGCGATCACCGCCAGTTCGATGGCGCGCGAGGCGAAGTAGCTCTCCCCGCCCAGCACCATCATCATCAGGCCGACGGCAAGACCGGTCGAAATGAAAACCGCCAGCATCGCCGGCAGGATTTCACCGCGCAAGATCCGCGCAGCTGGATTGACCGCGGCGATCCGCGCCAGAATGGCAAGCAGAAGCATTGACGAGAGGAAGACAACCGATCCGATGGTGAATTCCATGATAAACCCCACAATCCAAAATCATCCCGATGCCTGGGACGAGGCTGAACCGGTGGAGAAGCGGCTTTATGGTTGGCGGAGCCATTCTGCCCGGGACCGGTCGAACCGGAGCCGAGGGGCGCGAAGGACGCGTGCAGGCCGGGTCTTTCCCGGGTTCGAGAACATTGCCTCAACGCGGCGGGAACGCAAGTGGGTCGCGGGGCGGGCCGAAAATATTTTCCTGAGCCTTCGAACCGGGTGGTGATCCGGACGGCCGGCCCGCGCGTATACACCAGTACGTCGCAGGAAGGTCCCCCCGATCTGACACCCTGCGACAGACTTGGCAGACAGGGTTCCCGATCCCCTGTCGCCGTGGCCGCCTCCTCGCGAGGCGGCCTTTCTTTTCTCATGAAGGCCATTCAGCCGGATCAGCCTGCCGATCGTACAGCCTCGATCAGGGCAGCAACGCGCGGATCACCGTCGTGGCCGGGCTTGCGCGCCCGCACCAGGCACGCCTCGGATCTCAGAATGACGCCATCCGACAGGATGCGCAGATGATTGGCTTTCAGCGTCGATCCGGTCGTGGTGATGTCGACGATAATATCGGCAGCACCCGAGGCCGGTGCGCCTTCGGTGGCGCCGAGGCTTTCGACGATCCGGTAAAGCTGGATGCCGTGGCGGGTCGAGAAGAAGTTCTGCGTCAGCCGCCAGTACTTGGTGGCGATGGTCAGCCGCCGGCCATGGCGGCTGCGGAAATCCGCGGCCACATCGCCGAGATCGGCCATGCTGTCGACATCCTTCCAGATGTCCGGCACGGCGACCACCACGTCGGCATTGCCGAAACCGAGCCGGGCGGCGATTTCCACCCGCTCATCGGCGCGGGCCAGGCTTTCGCGCACCAGATCCTCGCCGGTGACGCCGAAATCCACTGCGCCGGCGCCGACCTCGCGGGCAATCTCGGAGGCCGAGAGGAACGCCACCTCGACGTCGTCGATACCGTCGATCCGGCCGCGATAGCTGCGATCATTGCCGATGGCGGACACGGTCAATCCGGCGCGGGCGAACACGGCAATGGCGTCGTCCTTCATGCGACCCTTGGATGGCAGCGCAACGGTCAATGTCATTTGCCGGCCCTCACGCTTTCAATCCGGTCGAGCCAGAGCGAGAAGCCGACCGCGGGGATTGGCTCTTGCGCCCCAAGCAATTCCATCAGCCGGTCATAGCGGCCGCCGCCGGCGAGCACCAGATCGCCGCCGCGCCTCGCGGAAATCTCGAAGACGATACCAGTGTAATAATCCAGCGGTCGGCCAAAGGCGGCGCGCCAGCGGATCGAGGCGAGATCCTCGCCGCGCTCGGACAGAGCGTCGAGACGGGCCTCGAAGGCCTGCTGCGCCAAGCTGATGTCGAGACCGGCGTGCCGCGCGAAATCCGAAAGCGCCGGCGCGGCGCGATCAAGCGCCACATCCAGCGCCAGAAACGCCTTGAGCGCATCGAGCGATCCGGGGGACAGCCGCGTGGCGTCGAGCGCCTGCTTGCCGATCAGCCGGGCGGCGATTTCGGCGGGCGAGCGGCTGGCATGGGTGGAATAGCCGGTTTCCTGCATCACCTGTTCGATATGCGCCTCAAGCCCCGCAACGTCGCCGCGCGCCAGAAAACCGGCCACGGATGCATCAGGCTGGGCCGACGCGTCGGGATTGGCCAGGCGGGCAATCATCGCATCCAGCGCCTGTTCGTTGCCAAAGGCATGGATCAGGCGCTTCTGCCAGCCTGCGGGCAGACCGAGACCGGCGACCACAGCCTCGAACACCGACTGGTCGCCGAGAATGATCGACAGATCCGCTCCGGGCGTGAATTGCGCGATCAGCGCCCGGGCTTCGGAGACCGCGCGGGCATCGGCGCGGGCTTCATCGGTTTCGCCCAGATCCTCGACACCGGCCTGGAAAAACTCGTTGCCGCCCTCGCGGCGCTGACGGAACACCTGGCCGAGATAGGAGTAGCGGCGCGGGGTGGCGACGGTCTCGGCAATATGGGCGCGGCACACCGGAATGGTGAATTCAGGCCTCAGGCAGAGGCTTTCCCCGGTCTCGCTCTCGGTGAGGAAAATGCGACGGCGCAGGTCCTCGCCGGCCATGTCGAGAAACGGCTCGGCCGGCTGGATCACCGGGATGTCGACACGCGGCGCCTCGAGCGCATCGAGCGCGCGGGCGAGGTCGGCGGCAAAATCAGGGGCTCCGAATTGCATCACACCCCCTCCCCGAGCCTCGGCAAGGCAGTTCCTGCTTCCATGTCAGATTTCCTGGGCATCGGAGGCCTGTTCGGCAAGGACGCGCTTGACCGTGATGACGAGATCCGCCTCGTCGACCAGATGCTCGCCGGCCTTGGCTTCACGCCATTCGGCATTGTCGGTGATGGTCTCGGCGATCCGCTTGCCCTCGATCAGGTCCTTGACGATGAGCTTGCCCTCCGCCTTCTCGTTGCCACCCTGGATGATGGCGATGGGCGAACCACGGCGGTCGGCATAGCGCAGCTGCTTGGGGAAATCCTTCGGGTTGCCCTGGAACAGTTCGACCGGCACGGTGGGTCCGAGAGGCTGGCCGTCACCGCCCAGCGGGTTGAGCGCGGTGCGGAGCTCCTGCGCCATGCTGGCGTAATCGCCGACGCGGTCGCGGTCCATGATGGTGACGAGGATCGGGCCGGAGGCGGCCTCGCCCGAGAGCTTGCCGAGGTTCTTCAGCGCCGTCATCAGCCGGGAGACGCCGATGGAGAAACCCGTGGCCGGCACCGGCTGGCCCATGAACCGCGAGACGAGACCATCATAACGGCCGCCGCCGCCGACGGAGCCGAACTGCACTGTCTGGCCCTTCTCGTTGGTGACGTCGAACAGGAGTTCGGCTTCGAAGACCGGGCCGGTGTAATATTCGAGGCCGCGCACGACAGAGGGGTCGATCTTGATGCGATCCGCACCGTAGCCGGATACGGCGAATATGCGATGCATTGTCTCCAATTCCAGCAGACCAGGCTCAATAACATCGTCACCCTCATGCATAATCATGGCCTGTCTAGCTCTTGAGTAAGCACGTTCTCTAGCTTCTTCATCGTCTTTTGTTTCAAGAGCTAACGGGTAGTAAGCGTCCGCAACTTGGCCGGCGGCTCCTATAAAGGTTACAAGCCGCTCAAGCTGCGCCTCATCCAGCCCAGCTCCAGGTGTAAAGTCGCCCTCGCCTTCCTTGCTGCCGTCCCAGCGGCCCTTGCCGAGCAGAAGCTTGACGCCCTCGATGCCGAACTTGTCGAGCTTGTCGATGGCGCGGAGCACGGTGAGGCGACGGGCGGCGTTTTCGTCGCCGCCGAGGCCGATGGCTTCCATCACGCCGTCGAGCACCTTGCGGTTGTTGACACGGATGACGTAGTCGCCGCGCGGAATGCCGAGCGCTTCCATGGTGTCGGCCATCATCATGCACATTTCCGCGTCGGCCTGGACGCCCGGTGCGCCGACGATGTCCGCGTCGAACTGCATGAACTGGCGGAAGCGGCCGGGGCCGGGCTTCTCGTTGCGGAACACCCAGCCGGCGCGATAAGTGCGGTAAGGAAGCTGGATGTCGTTGAAGTTCTCGGCGACATGACGGGCCAGCGGCGCGGTCAGGTCATAGCGAAGCGAGAGCCACTGGTCGTCGTCGTCCTGAAACGAAAAGACGCCCTCGTTGGGCCGGTCCTGGTCGGGCAGGAACTTGCCCAGGGCATCAGTGTATTCGACAAAGGGTGTTTCCACCGGCTCGAAACCGAAGCGCTCATAGACCAGCCTGATCTTGGCCATCATCTCGTCGGTGGCGCGGATATCGGCGGACGACCGGTCGGGGAAACCGCGCGCCAGACGGGCCTTGAGTTTCTGGGGCTTCTTTTGCTTCTTGTCGGACATGGAAAAGGGCCTGCGGCAGGAGAAACATCTTGTTGCGCTTCTCCTAACCGACAGGCCCTATTGCTGCAAGGCTTGGCTGGCCTCATGCGGGGCGAGGATCACTTACCCCCTCGCTCGCATCTTGCATCCGGCCTCAATAATAAGGCGAACGGCATTCGCGGCGCGGCCCGTGATAGGGCTGGAACGTGTTGCTCCGCTCGTCGTAGGAACGATACTTGTTGTGGCACCAGCGGACATGCTGCGGGTTGGTGTAGCCGGGACGCGCATAGGCGCCGCCGCGATTGCCGCCGCCAATGATCACGCCGAACGAGAAGGCCGCGGGCGGGAACCAGTATCCATTGTAATGGCGATAACCATGGCGCTTGTGGCGAAACCCGCGATGGCCGTTGTAATATCCGCGATTGTTGTGGCGGTAGAAGCCGCGCTTGCGGTGGTCGACATGGACGACGTCCGACTGTCCGGCGGCCTGGACCGCAGGTTTCGGCATCATTGCCGGGGCTGCAGCGACAGGCGCGATGGTTGCCAGGCAAAACGATGCCGACATCAGCGTTTTCATTAGATTCCTCATCATTTCATAGTCCTCGCTTTAAAACACGATAGTCCCTTCCCCCTTTCAACGCCTGCTGCACGCGAAGGTTCCGATTGGAAACAGCTATCGGTTTCGTGGCGATCCGGCGCTGATGCGACTGACCATGTCTCCGGACATTTGCAGAAGTCTCAAAACGCAAATCCCCGGCCACCAGGTGGCCAGGGATCAATCGAGCTATTTCGGAAGGTGGGGGATCCTGCAGCAATCAACCGCCGACCTTGTTGTTGCCCGCACCGCACACCACCCGGACTTCATACTTGTAGCCAGCAGTCTGGGTGGTGGTGTTCATCATGTTCCAACCCTTGGACGACTTCTTGTTGTATCCCTTCTTGGCCTTGTTCTTGCGCGCGGCGACGGCGTCCAGACCGAATGAGGCATGGACCGTGACTGTCCGTTCCTTGCTCAGAATCTCCTGCTTCTTCATTCCCTTGTTCATCAGGTGCTGGAGATTGAGCTCACAGGCCCGCTTCGGATTGGGGCCGTACCAGTAGATCTGTTTCATCGGCAGTTTTGCGTCGTACCCGATCGAAACGGTCCGTTTGCTGCCTGCGCCGACATCGCGGTTGTCGAAGCTCTTGCCCCACAGGTCGCTGTACTCGAAATAGGAGACATCACTGGAGGCGCCGAGTTGCAAGGCAACGATACGCTCGCCGCTGGTGGCGCGGGCATAGAGATCGAGCAGGAATGTGTGGCTCTTGGTCTTGATGCCGGTATAGCCGCCCTTGTTGGCCGAGACATAAATCGGGACAACGTCGATCCCCTGGCGGATCTGGACTTTCTCGATCCAGTCCTTGGCCGAGGCAACGCCTGGCAAAGCAATGCCGGCGGCAAGAACTGAAGTGGCGAGAATGGCGGAGGCGAGAATGTTTGTGTTTGACATGGTCTTTCGCTTTCAATGTTGGTTTGATGCAATGCGTTGTTGGTAAAGCGGAGCGTTTGAACCCCGGATGACCAGCAGCTTCATCTGCCGTTCATGCGAAAGGGCCACATGCGCTTCGTTGGATTTGACTTCCAGCCGCGGCGTTACCGTCGACAAGCGCCATCAAAGGCGCGATAGATGCCCGCCTCATTCAAACTCCTCTCATTTCAGGGTTCCCCTTGCGCCTCTTCCTTCTGATAAGCCTGACCATGATCGCGTTCGCCGCCAACTCCGTGCTCGGACGCATGGCGATCGGATCCGGAGACGCGCCGCTGATCGATCCGGCGAGCTATTCGGCGGTTCGGCTGGCGAGCGGAGCCGTCATGCTGGCGCTTCTGGTTGCCGTCACCGGTACCGGGGCAAGCCGCTCGCCGCGGCTGCAGTCGGGCTCCTGGGCTTCGGCACTGGCGTTGTTTGCCTATGCGGTGGCATTTTCCTACGCCTATGTGGCACTCGACACCGGGGTTGGCGCGCTGATCCTGTTTGCCTGCGTTCAGGCGACGATGATCGGCCGGGCCCTGATCGAAGGCGACCGGCCTTCATGGCTGGAATGGCTGGGACTGCTGACCGCCTTCGGCGCCTTCGTCTGGCTGGTGTCACCGGGACTTGCGGCGCCCGATCCGCTGGCCGCGGCGCTGATGGCGCTGTCGGGCATCGCCTGGGGCGTCTATTCGCTCAGAGGCCGCGGGTTGCCGGATCCGTTGAAGGCGACGGCCGACAATTTCATGCGCTCGGTCGTCTTCATCATTCCGCTGTTTGGCGTCGTGCTCTTGGCTCACTTGCCGCTTCATGCCAGTGCCATTGGCGTGATGCTGGCGCTTGCCTCCGGTGCGGTTACCTCGGGCCTGGGCTATGCGCTGTGGTACCGGGTGCTCCGACAGATCGGCGCAACGCAGGGCGCGATCGTGCAACTGACGGTGCCGGTGATCGCGGCGGCCGGCGGCTCCCTGCTGCTTGCCGAAGGATGGACGCTGCGGCTCGTGGTCTCGGCCGTCCTCATTCTCGGCGGTGTCGCGGTGGCAATCATCGCAAAGCAAAGGCGGGTGTGACTTCAGGCCAGTTTCTGCCGCTTGCGCAGCTTGTAGGTCAGCGCCAGAGCGATGCAGTGCTCAAGCGCCACGCGGTCGGCATCGACGCCGGGCTGCAGAATAATGGCCCGGTTGCCTTCATAGGTTAGGGTATCCGGATAAAGGTCCCGGAACTCGTCGACCAGATTGGTGTGGCAGATGAACATCAGCGCCAGGCTGCCATCCATGCGCTCGGAAATCCGGACCGAGCTTCCGACGTTGCGTTTGATCGGGGTGAAACTCTGCTCGCCCCACTTGAGGCTTTCCTCGAGCGGCCCGATCTCCGGCGTCGCCGCGGCGACCCTATGGATCAGGGACTTGAGGTCGTCAGGCGTCACGCGGGACGCACCAGCGCGTTGCGCAGGGCCTCGACCTCGTGGCGGCAGCAGCAGCCTTCGAGGTGGTCGTTGACTAACCCCATGGCCTGCATGAAGGCATAGACCGTTGTCGGTCCAACAAAGCTCCAGCCGCGTTTTTTCAGGTCCTTCGAAATCCTGGTTGAGACCGCCGTCGTCGGATTGGCGGTCAGGGTGGCATAGTCCACCGTTTCGGGCCGCTCGTCGGGGCCCGGCTCGTGGGCCCAGAAATAGGCGGCGAGAGAACCGAACTCGTCGACCATCTCGATGGCACGGGCCGCATTGTTGATGGTCGAGACGATCTTGCCGCGGTGGCGGATGATGCCCTTGTCGGCGACCAGCCGCTCGACGTCCGCCTCGTCGAAGCGGGCGACCTTGCGGAAATCGAACCCGGCAAAGGCAGCGCGGAAATTCTCGCGCTTTCGCAGGATGGTGAGCCAAGACAGGCCGGACTGGAAACCCTCGAGGCAGATCTTTTCGAACAGCCTCGTGTCGTCTGTCACCGGCCGACCCCACTCGGCATCATGATAGGCCAGATAATCGGGGAGATTGCCGGGCCAGAAGCAGCGCGTGCGGCCATCCTCACCGGTGATCAGGCCGTTTTCATGCGCCATGGAACCGCTCGTCATCATGGTTAATCGGGAATCGGAGGCAATTAAGCGGTCGTTCACCGCGTTTGGCAAGACGGCGATAACCCTAAGAAGAGGTTTCCACGCAAACCGGCTTTTTATTGATGCGGATTCACCAATTGATTCCACCGCTGCCGCAGCATGGATCCCGGAAGCCAGGTCCATCGGCGCGAGCCGGCAATGGAGCCTCGCGTGATCAGACGAAAGGTATTTGGTGCGTCCGATGAAACAGCTTGCTCTTCTTCTCATGTCCGGCGCGGCGTTGAGCCTTGCCGCATTCTCCTATCCGGCCAGCGCCGGGGACCGCTATGGCCAGCGTCCGCCGGTGGTGCTGAGCCCGGACCTGACAGCGCCCTGGGTGCTGCAGCTTGGCGGCCAGGCCGCACCGCGCGGCGGCATCGTCTACCGGACCCAGCCGAGAGCCGTGCGCCAGGCGGCAACCCAGCCACGGATGCAGCGGGCCGAGCCGCGCCGCGTGACCAACGTGTCGCTTGCCGCGCCGCGGGTGAAACCGAAACCGGTGAGCCAGATCGATCCGCGCTTCCTGCCGCAGACGGTTTCCTACACCGGCAGCGAGAAGCCCGGCACCATCATCATCAACACCAGCGAGCGGCACCTCTACTACGTCATGGGCAATGGCCAGGCGCGGCGCTACGGCGTCGGCGTCGGCAAGGAAGGCCATGCCTGGAGTGGCACCGAAAAGATCAGCCGCAAGGCGGAATGGCCGGACTGGCGTCCGCCGGCGGAGATGATCAAGCGCGTGCGCGAAAAGGAAGGCCGGATCCTGCCGGTGCACATGGCCGGCGGCCCGGAAAATCCACTCGGCGCGCGGGCGCTTTATCTCGGCTCGACGCTGTACCGGATCCACGGCACCAACCAGCCCTGGACAATCGGCAAGGCCGTCTCGTCCGGCTGCATCCGGATGCGCAACGAAGACGTCACCGAACTTTATGAACACGCCAAGGTCGGCGCCAAGGTTATCGTGATGTGATTACCAGCGGATTTTCCGTCGAAACAAGGGACCCGGCGCGGCATCATGCCTGCGCCGGGTTTTTCAATGGTTTTAAAGACCAGGCCCGGTTTTAACCTCACGGAAGGTTGATCCGTCGAAAATCGATGGTACCTTTGTGACCAAGGGCTAAAGTATGAACGAGGGGAAACCATGACATTGCCACGCTTTTCAACCCGATTTACCATCATTGCGGCCAGTGCGCTGGCCCTGCTGATCGCGCCGGCACTGACGGATGCTTCCGCCATGCCGCGGTCTGCCGCGCCCGCCGCATCCGGTTCCGCCTTGCCGGTCGTTCAGGTTGCGCAGTCGAAGAAGCCGAAGCCGGAATTCATGCGCAAGAAAGTCAGGCTCAAGACCAACGAGAAGCCCGGCACCATCATCATCGATACCAGCACCAAGTATCTCTACTATGTCGAAGGCAAGGACCGCGCCACACGGTATGGCGTCGGTGTCGGCCGCGAGGGCTTTGGCTGGTCGGGGACCGTCAAGGTTGGGCGCAAGGCCGAATGGCCGGACTGGCGTCCGCCGGCAAGCATGATCGCGCGCGAACGCCGGAAAGGCCGGCACATTCCATCCTACATGAAAGGCGGGATCAACAATCCGCTCGGCGCACGGGCCATGTATCTCTACAAGGGCGGCCGTGACACCATCTTCCGCATCCATGGCACCAACCAGCCCTGGACCATCGGCCTGAACATGTCGTCAGGCTGCATCCGGATGATGAATGACGATGTCAAGCATCTCTATGAACGCGCCGATGTCGGCTCCAAGGTCATCGTGATCGGGCCCAACGGCAAGGGTGCCGAGAAGCATTACACCGATCGCGGGATGGATTTCTTCGGAACCCTGTTTGGCGGCTGAAGCCGGTTCCGGCTCCAGGACAATCCACAAATGCACAAGGCGGCGCACGAAAGGCGCCGCCTTTTTATTTGCCGCATGGCTGCCCGCTCAAGCAGGTGCAGGCCGGTTCAGCCCGGTCGAGGCGACGTCACTGCGCGGCTTGCAGTGACGGGGCCCTCGTCCCGGCACCATCGGACAGACCCGCAGGCTTCTCGCCGCCATAGACCCAGTCGAGCAGTTCAACGGTGTGGATGATCGGAATGTCGGTTCCGCCGGCGATCTGGGTCATGCAGCCGATGTTGCCGGTGGCGATCAAATCCGGCTTTGTCCGCTCGATGTTCTTGACCTTGCGGTCGCGCAGCGTCCGGGCGATCTCGGGCTGCATGATGTTGTAGGTGCCGGCCGAACCGCAGCACAAATGGCCTTCCGGCGGATCCTTGACGGTGAAGCCAGCCGCCTTCAAGAGCGCCTTGGGCTGGGTGGTGATCTTCTGGCCGTGCTGCATCGAACAGGCGGAGTGGTAGGCCACGACCATGTTGGCGCCATTGACCGGTGCCGGCAGCTCGATGCCTGCCAGATACTCGGTGATGTCCTTGGCCAGTTCCGACACCCGTGCCGCCTTTTCCGCATAGGCCGGATCCTGGCGCAGCATGTAGCCGTAGTCCTTGATGGTGGTGCCGCAGCCCGACGCAGTGATGATGATGGCGTCCAAGCCGCCATTTTCGATCGCCCGGGTCCAGGCGTCGACATTGTTGCGCGCCGCATCGAGCGCATCATGCTCGCGGCCCATATGGTGGACCAGCGCGCCGCAGCAGCCTTCGCCTTCGGGCACCACCACCTCGACGCCGATCCGGTTCAGGAGCCGGATCGTCGCTTCGTTGATGCCGGGCTTGAGCACCGGCTGGGCACAGCCGGTGAGGATGGCAACCCGGCCACGTTTCTCGCCAGTCCCGGCATGCGATCCCGGCTTGGCATATTTCGACGGCTGAGGCACGGAAGCCGGGGCAAGCTCCAGCATCGCCGCCATCGGCTTGAGGCCCGGCAATGCCCTGAACAAGGGCGTGAACGGCCGTCCGAGACGGGCCGCATAGAGCGAAGCCCGGAACCGTCCCGGGTACGGCAGCACCAGAGCCAGCAGCCCGCGGGTGATGCGGTTCATCAGCGGCCGCTTGTAGGTCTTCTCGATATGGGCGCGGGCATGATCGACCAGATGCATGTAATTGACGCCGGAGGGGCACGTGGTCATGCAGGCCAGGCACGACAGGCAGCGGTCGATATGGGTGACCACCTGCTCATCAGCCGGGCGGTTGTTTTCCAGCATGTCCTTGATCAGGTAGATCCGGCCGCGCGGGCTGTCGAGCTCGTTGCCGAGCGTGACATAGGTCGGGCAGGTGGCGGTGCAAAAACCGCAATGGACGCATTTCCTGAGAATCTTCTCGGATTCGGCGACACCGGGATCAGAAAGCTGCTCGGCGGTAAAATTGGTCTGCATGTCGCGAATTCCCTGGAATTTTCAGAAATATGTGCCGCCGGCCGGAACGCGGGTCTGTCAGAGCAGCCAGCTTTGCGGATTGTCGATGGGTTCGTTGCGTCCGAGCTTCTGCAGCCCGACTACGGTGCGGATGATGACCCAGAGTGCGACCAGAAGCATGGTCAGCATGCCGATCACGACAATCATCAGCAGCATGCTGACAAAGGCGCCAAGCAGGCCGAGCCAGAAGGTGCGGATCGCCCAGGTGTAATGGCTTTCGAGCCAGGCTTCGGATTTGCCACGATTGAGATGAGCCAGCACGATGCCGACAAGTCCGGTCACACCGATGACGAAACTCGCGAGATACAGGATATAGATCACCTGCAGATTGGTCTTGCCGGGCTCGAGCCAGCGGTCGGTCTGGCGGGGTTGAGGGGCTTGATCAGGATTGCTCATTGCCTGCTCCTTGTTCGGACGAGTTTGTATTTCCCTAAGAGTCCGAAAGACTATCACATCCCGGCGGTCATGCGTCCCGGATTGAGCACACCGGTCGGATCGAACTGATCCTTGACCCGCCGCGCCAGGGCTTCAAGCGGCTTCGGTTGCGGCTCGAAAACCGGAACGGAGGCACGCGTGGCGGCATCCGCCCGGACAAGGGTGGCATGGCCACCACCCAGCGCCTTTATGTACTGGCGAACCAGATCGGCTTCCGGATCGGCTTCCATGCGCAGCCAGACAAGTCCGCCCTGCCAGTCGTAGAAGGCATCGACGCCGGTCTTGAGCCGCAGAGCTGCGACCAGCTGATGGCCGGCGGATGGCGCTACCGACACTTTCCAGACAGGTTTGCTGGTGCCGTCCGCAAAAGGCGTCACGTCCCGGATATCGCGCCAGAGGCCGGCGGAGATATCGCCTTCCAGCACCGATACCGTGCCACGGCGGCTCATTTCCGCGACCAGCCGCCCGCTACGCACCTCGACTGAAGGGATCAGCCCCTCAAGCCGCAGAACCGTTGCCGGGCCACCCTTGAGGCTGCCGCCGGCAAACTTGTTGATGACGCTTTCGGGCAGGTGTGCCGCGCCCGAAACCTCGACCGACATCGCAAGTGCGGCGGCCATGGCTTCGGCGGCTTGAGCATCGTTGAGCCCGGAGACGGCGATGGTCACGGCCGTTTCCGGCCGTGGCAGCACCTTGAAGATGACCTCGCTCAGTACCCCGAGCGTGCCCCAGGAGCCGGCCATCAGCTTGACCAGATCGAGGCCGGTGACGTTCTTCATCACCCGGCCGCCGCTCTTGACGATTTCGCCGGAGCCGTTGACGAAACGGACGCCGAGGAGATTGTCGCGCGCCGCGCCTGCGGAAATCCGCCGCGGGCCGGAGACGTTTCCGGCAAAGACGCCGCCGATGGTCGGCTCGCCGCTGGCGGCGAGAAGCGGGCGATGGTCCATCGGTTCGAAGGTCAGCATCTGGTTGTTTTCCGCCAACGCCGCCTCGATTTCGGCGAGCGGCGTGCCGGCGCGGGCGGCCATCACCAGTTCGGAAGGATCGTAATTGGTGATCCCGCTCAATCTGGCCACAGACAGAACCGAGGCGGATTGCACGGGGCGACCGAGATCGAGCCGGGTGCCGCCTCCCCTCACCTCGATGGGACGACGCGCCTCGCTCGCCTCGAGCACGATCCGGGCGATCTCTTCCTCGCTGCCGGGATACTGGATGTCGGTCGTGCTCATGCTGCTGTCCTGTCATCGCCGGCGGCACTCTGGTTGCCCGTTTGAGAACCGTTTCGGCGATCGAGCGGAAACACCTTGGAGGGGTTGAGGATCCATTTCGGATCGAAGGCGGCGCGCACCCGCATCTGCTGGGCCAGATCGGCATCGGAATACTGGTGACGCATCAGATCGCGCTTTTCGATGCCGACGCCATGTTCGCCGGTCAGGCAGCCGCCGGCGTCGACGCAAAGCTTGAGAATGTCGTTGCCGGCCATTTCGGCCTTCATGCTCTCGTCCGGATCATTGGCGTCAAACAGGATCAGCGGATGCATGTTGCCATCGCCGGCATGAAACACATTGGCGACGCGCAGGCCATAGCGGTCGATGATCTCGGAGGTCTTCTCGAGCACATGCGACAATTGCCCGAGCGGCACGGTGCCATCCATGCAGATATAGTCGGCGATGCGGCCGGTGGCGCCGAAGGCCGACTTGCGGCCCTTCCAGATCAGCGCTGCCTCGGTGGCGGACTGGCTTTCCCTGATGGTCTTGACGTCGTGCTTGCGGGCGATTTCGATGATGCGCTCAAGCATGGCGTCCATCTCGGCATCGGAGCCTTCGACCTCGACGATCAGCAGCGCCTCGACATCCATCGGGTAACCGGCGTGGGCAAAGGCCTCGCAGATCTCGATGGCCGGCTTGTCCATGAATTCGATGGCGACCGGGATGATACCCGCGCCGATGATGTCGGTGACGCAGGCGCCGGCGGCAACCGAGCTCTCGAACCCGAACAGCACCGGGCGGGCGCCCTCGGGCTTGGCGATCAGCCTGACGGTCGCTTCGGTGACGATGCCGAGCTGGCCTTCGGATCCGCAGATCAGCCCGAGCAGATCGTAGCCCGCCGCATCCAGCGCCTTGCCGCCGATCTCGACGATGGAGCCGTCGAACATGACCATCTTGACGCCAAGCAGGTTGTTGGTGGTGACGCCGTATTTGAGGCAGTGGGCGCCGCCCGAATTCATGCCGATATTGCCGCCGATGGTGCAGGCCAGCTGCGAGCTCGGGTCGGGCGCGTAGAAGAAACCGTCGGCATCCACCGCCTGGCTGATGGATATGTTGGTGACCCCCGCCTGGACGACCGCCGCCCGGTTGGGGAAATCCACCTCGAGAATACGGTTGAGCTTGGAAACGCCGATGACGATGGCATCCTCCTGCGGGATCGCGCCTCCGGACAGCGACGTACCCGCCCCGCGCGGAATGACAGGGATCGAATTGTCGTTGCAGTATTTCAGAACGGCGGCGACCTGGGCCGTGGTTTCGGGCAAAACAACGGCGAGAGGCATGCGCCGGTAGGACACAAAGGCATCCGTATCGAAGGGCACCAGTTCGCGCTCCTCGGTTATCAGGCAGCTGTCGGGCAGCAGGCCCGCGAGGTCGGCAATGATCGCGGGACGGCGGTCAATGACCGCGCGGTCAGGCTCCAGAAAAGCAATCAACTCCGACATGGCTTCCTCCCTCGCATCTCGAACCAGCGCCAGAAGCACAAGGATCGAACCTTAACTGGTATTTTTTGTTTACCACTTAAATTGCCGTTCGGCAATGCGGTTCACATGGCACTTCGCAATCCCATATGAGGAAACGGCGATCACTCTGTAAACCTGATATGGCGCAGAAATGATCCGCGACGGCAGTATTTGCGTACTAAAGGGAATGACGTTCTCATTGGGGAGAGACGATCCGGCATGAACAATTTGGGAGACCTGGAGATTTTTGCCCGCGTGGTGTCTGCCGGGTCGATGTCAGCGGCAGGGCGCGAACTCGGGTTGTCTCCTGCCGTTGTGTCGAAACGGCTGCGCCGACTTGAGGACAGGCTCGGCACGCGCCTGATGCAGCGCACAACCCGGCAGATTTCGCTTACCGAAGCCGGCCAGGGCTTCTACGAGCGTGTGGTGGCGATCCTGGCAGGCATCGAGGAGGCAGAGGCCTTTGTCTCGCGCAGATCGGCGCTCGCGCACGGCGTCCTGAAGGTCTCCGTCCCCACCTCATTCGGACGCATGCATATAGCGCCCCATATCAATGCCTTCATGCAGGCCAATCCTGATCTGGGCGTCAACTTGATGTTGCGTGACGAATTCGTCGATATCGTCGGAGATGGCTACGATCTGGCGATCCGGATCGCCGAACTGAGCGATTCAAGCCTGGTTGCGCGAAAACTTGCTCCCGTTCGCCGCATTCTGGTGGCGTCGCCGGATTATCTCAAGCGGCACGGAACCCCGCAGACCATCGAGGATCTCGAGCGTCATATCTGCCTGGCGCCACACAACAACGACTCCTGGAAACTCGAAGGCCCGCAGGGGCAAATGGTTCACCGGCCACTCGGACCACTGCAAACCAATTCCAGCGAAGTGGTGCGCGAAGCGGTCATCGGCGGTGTCGGCATCGCATTGCGCTCGACCTGGGACATCGGCGCCGAGCTCGCCGACGGGCGGCTGGTCCAGGTGCTGCCCGCCTACGAAGGCTCGCGCAATGTCGCCATTCACGCGGTCTATGCCAGCCGCCGCTTTCTGCCGGCCAAGGTTCGGCTGTTCATCGATTATCTCGCCGATCTCTATGGCCCAACGCCCTACTGGGATTCCACGGAAGCCGAGCGGTAAGGTCGCCGCGACGGATTGTCAGTCGCGCCTGTGACCGGGACCTCTTCCGGGCAAAAATCGTTTCTTCGCAGGGCGCTCCCGGGCGGCAGGCGACGCCGCGCGAACAGATCGCCGGCTTCGCGATCCCTCGATTGAGGGGCGGGACCAACTAAACTTGCACCAAACTGGATAAAAATATTGACCACCTTTCCCGACAGTTGATACGCTTGTATCGAGCACCCAGCGGGAAACGGCGATGGCCACGGACATTTTTGCACGGATCGAGCACAGCCGGACAGCTGATGAAGTGGTTCATCAGATCGAGGTTCTCGTGCTTGAGGGCATCTTGCGCGTTGGCGACCGGCTTCCCGGCGAGCGGGAACTGGCCAAGCAATTCGATGTCTCGCGGCCGATCCTGCGCGAAGCGCTCAAGGTTCTCGAAGGACGGGGATTGCTCAACACCCAACATGGCGGCGGCACGTTTGTCGCCGACGTCATCGGCCAGGTTTTCACCCGGCCGGTCATGGAGCTGATCGCGCGTCATCAGAAGGCGACGCTGGACTATCTTGAATACCGCCGCGAGATCGAAGGCGTCACCGCCGAGTTCGCCGCACGCCGCGCCACGGAAGCCGACAAGGCGCTCCTGACCCGCATCGTCACTGCGATGAAAGCCGCTCACCAGAAAGACGACTTCGAGGAAGAGGCAGAAATCGACGTCGAATTTCACAGCGCGATCGGCGAGTGCGCGCACAACATCATCCTGCTGCACACGCTCAGGTCCTGCTACCGGCTGCTGGCGGAGGGCGTGTTCTACAA
Organism: Hoeflea sp.; assembly: GCA_020637795.1. GTDB lineage: Bacteria > Pseudomonadota > Alphaproteobacteria > Rhizobiales > Rhizobiaceae > Hoeflea. Next base: position 951,470 of record JACKJT010000001.1, read on the forward strand.
TCGCGCGCTGGTCTATAACCTGCCGGGCGCGCGCGACCAGTTGCTGGCTCAACATATCGCCATCTATGACGCGGTCATGGCGGCAAATCCCGACGCGGCGCGGCGTGCGGCCCAGGCCCATATCGATTTCGTGTCAAGGGCGATGAAAGATGCCGAGCGCTCGGGCGACTGGGAGCGCGTGTCGAAACTGCGCCTGCAGCAACGTGCCCCGGATCTGTCAGGTTCCGGCAGGCTATCAAGACAAAAACAATCGGAGGCGGCAGAGTGACGTCAAGCGAAGCGAAGGCTGCCCGGCAGCCGCGTGTGGGCCTTTTTGCGACCTGCCTGGTCGATCTTTTCCGGCCATCGGTCGGCTTTGCCAGCGTCAAGCTGCTGCAGGATGCCGGGTGCGAGGTGCATGTGCCGGTGGCGCAGACCTGCTGCGGTCAACCGGCCTACAACACCGGCGACAGGGCAGATACGCGCGAGATCGCCGAACAGGTGATCGAGGCCTTCGAGGGGTTTGATTTCATCGTCGCGCCCTCAGGATCCTGCGCCTCGATGCTGAAAAAGCACTATCCCGGCCTGTTTGCCGGCGATGCCGCCTGGGAAGAGCGAGCAACGGCCTTTTCCGACAAGTGCCATGAACTGATATCGTTTCTTACAGACGTGATGATGGTGCGCGATACCGGAGCGGCGCTTGAAGCAAAGATCACCTATCACGATTCCTGCTCGGGGCTGCGTGAGCTCGGTATCAAGGAGCAACCGCGCAAGCTCTTGGGCAATGTCAGCGGCGTCGAGGTTCGCGAAATGACGGATTCAGATGTCTGCTGCGGTTTCGGCGGCACCTTCTGCGTCAAGTATTCCGACATCTCCAACGCGATCGTCACCAAGAAGGTCGGCAATATCGACACGTCCGGCGCCGACATGCTGCTGGCCGGCGATCTTGGCTGCCTGATGAACATGGCCGGCAAGCTCAAGCGCCAGGGATCGGACGTCGAGGTGCGCCATGTCGCCGAGGTGCTGGCGGGCATGACCAGCCAGCCGCCGATCGCCGGCTCCGGCAAGTAGGCGGAACAGGAGACACCCGATGGAACTCACCGCCAACAAGTTCAAGGCTAACGCCTCAAAGGCGCTGGTCGACGCGCAATTGCAGAAGGCGCTCGGCAATGTCGAGAAAGGCTTCATCGGCAAGCGGCAGAAAGCCGCCGACGCGCTGCCGGAATTCGAAGCGCTGCGCGACAATGCCCGCGACATCAAGAACCATGTGCTCGCCCATCTCGACCTCTATCTCGAGGAGTACGAGCGCAAGGTGCTTGCGGCCGGCGGCCATGTCCACTGGGCCGAGACGGCGGAAGACGCCCGCCGCATCGTGCTCGAGATCTGTAAAAAGGCGGGTGCCCGCACCGTGACCAAGGGCAAGTCGATGATCACCGAGGAGATCGCGCTCAACGATCACCTTTCGGCCAACGGCATCGAGCCGGTGGAAACCGACCTCGGCGAATACATCATCCAGCTGCGCGGCGAGCATCCCAGCCACATCATCGCACCGGCCGTGCACCTCAACAAGGAGCAGGTCGAAGGCGATTTCCGCCGGGTGCACACGCATCTGCCGGAAGGCCGCGACCTCAGCGAGCCGGTCTCGCTGCTCAGCGAGGCGCGCGAGGTGCTGCGCCAGCGCTATTTCGCCGCCGATGTCGGCATCACCGGCGCCAACTTCCTGATTGCCGAGACCGGCACCTCGGTTATCGTCACCAACGAGGGCAATGGCGACCTAACGCAGACGCTCGGCAAGGTACACGTCGTCGTCGCCTCGATCGAGAAGATCGTGCCGACGCTGGAAGACACATCACAGATCCTGCGCGTTCTGGCGCGCTCCGCCACCGGTCAGGACATGAGCGTTTACACCACGTTCTCCACCGGCCCGAAGCGCGAGGACGATCCGGACGGGCCGGACGAATATCACGTGGTGCTTCTCGACAATGGCCGCTCGGCGATGCTCGGCACCGAGTATCAGGACATGCTGCGCTGCATCCGCTGCGGCGCCTGCATGAACCATTGCCCGGTCTATCACGCGGTTGGCGGTCACGCCTACGGCTCGGTCTATCCCGGCCCGATGGGCGCGGTTTTGACGCCCTCGCTCAACGGTATCGACGAAACCGGACAATTGCCCAACGCCTCGACCTTCTGCGGGCGTTGCGAGAGCGTCTGCCCGATGCGGATCCCGTTGCCCAAGATGATGCGGCACTGGCGCGAGCGGGAATTCGAGCGCAACCTGACGCCCGCGGTTGCGCGCTACGGCCTGAAGGCCTGGGCCTTCTTCGCCAAGCGGCCGAAGCTCTACCGGTTCGGCGTATCGTTCGCCATGCCGCTGCTGTCGCTGTTGGGCGGCACCTCGCGGCGCTTCCACTCGCTGCCGCTTGCCGGGGGATGGACGCGTCATCGCGACCTGCCGGCGCCAGAGGGCCGCACATTCCTGCAAGCCTGGGCACAGCGGGAAGCTCTGAAGCAGGAGACGGAGCAATGAGCGCGCGCGACACGGTGCTGGGCAAGATCCGGGCGTCCATGCGGGTGCCTGCCTCCGACGAAGCCCGCCGCAAGACAGTTGCCGACCGGCTGGAAACCACGCCCACCGGCATCATTCCCGGCAGGGCGAAACTGCCAAAGGCGGGACAGGTCGACCTGTTCTGCGCCATGGCAGAGCAATTCGGCGCGACTCTGGCCCGGGTCAGCGACTACAAGGCGGTTCCGGCGGAAGTCGCCACCTATCTGCGATCACGCAACCTGCCGGCCGAAATCCGGATGGGTGCCGACAAGCGGCTGAAAAAGGCCGGCTGGGAAGCCGAGAAGAACCTCGAAATCCGCCACGGCGCCTCCGATGGCGGCGACCTAGCCGGCGTCAGTCACGCCATGGCCGGCATTGCGGAAACGGGAACGCTGGCGCTGGCTTCAGGTCAGGACAACCCGACCACCATCAATTTCCTGCCCGAGCACCATATCGTGGTGCTCAAGGCCAGCGACATCAAGGGCGACATGGAAAGCGTCTGGGCGATGTTGCGCAAGACGCAGGGCAAGGGCGAAATGCCGAGAGCCTTCAACCTGATCACCGGCCCGTCGCGTTCCGGCGACATCGAACAGACCATCCTGCTCGGCGCGCACGGACCGCGGGCTCTGCATGTGATCGTGGTCGAGTAAGAGATCGGCCAGCGCTTGACGTCACAGGTTTTTTACGACTAGCTCGGCTCCGGTTTGCCTGACACCCGGAGCTCCCCGCCATGCCCGTCTCACTTGAGCACTTTGCCGCTTTCGTGCTGGCCAGCGTCATCCTGCTGGTCATTCCCGGTCCGACCATCATCATGGTGATAACCCAGGCGCTGGCGCATGGCCGCAAGGTGGCGTTTGCCAGCGTGCTGGGCGTCGGGCTCGGCGACCTCCTGGCGACGTCGCTCTCGATAGCAGGCGCCGGGGCACTGCTGGCGGCGTCGGCCTCGCTGTTTCAGGCGCTGAAACTGATCGGCGCGGTTTACCTCGTCTGGATCGGCTACAAGATGTGGCGGACGCCTGTCAAAATTCCCGACATGTCTGAAGCCACCGTGCCGGAAGCGTCGGGCGAAACGACAACCATCTTCCGCGATTCCTTCCTGATCACCGCGCTCAACCCGAAGGGCATCCTGTTCTTCGTGGCCTTCGTGCCGCAATTCATCGACCCCGCCCTGCCCTATGTGCCGCAGGCGGCGACCTATGTGCTGACCTTCACCGCACTGGGCATTCTCAACGCGGCCATGTTTGCGCTTGCCGCGGCAGGCGCCCGGCAGACCATTCGCCGGCCGGCGGTGATGAAGGTTGCGATGCGCACCGGCGGATCGCTGTTGATGATGGCCGGCGTTGCGGCCGCATTGACACGGCGCGCAAGCTGAAATGGGCCTGCAGAACAGGGTCGATCCTGGCGGATACATCTGTTTCACCCCCGCTCGAGGGGAGTTCATGGGCAATCGCGGCGGCGCGCTGCACAGTGATGATCAGCGAATTGTGCGAACCCAGAAGAGCAAAGCCTGGATCATATGCCTCACAGAATTCAAAGGATGGAAGCGAGAGCTGATGCAGCCCGGACGCTACACCGAGCTGTTCTTCCTGGATGAAGTCACGGCACTTGCCGCGGGACACAGGCCCTGCTTCGAGTGTCGGCGGAAAGATGCGCTTGCCTTCGCCGAAGCCATGGGCCGGAGCCGGAACGAGAAGCGCCCGCCTGCACGCGCCATCGATAATCTGCTTAATTCCGAGCGCCGGCACAGCGCCGATGATCCCGCGCGTCTGCTCACCCCGAACGCCGTCGCCACACTTCCCGATGGGGCCATGATCCGGCACGGCAACAGATTCCAAGCAGTACGCGGGGGAATGCTTCTGCAATGGTCCTTCGAGGGCTACGGAGCACCGGTCGGTTTCGAAACGCTCACCCCGGCCCCGATATATCTCGCCACACCGCCTTCGACCGTGGCGGCGCTTCGGCAAGGCTATCTTCCGGCCTTCCATTCCCGCGCCTGGAAGCCCGCCACTTGATCTTCACAACGGCTTGGGCAAGAAGACGAGAATGCGTGCAAATTACAAACTTCAACGCCTGTTTCTGGATCTGCCGCTTGCCCCGGGCGCGGTTGTGCCGCTTGGCAAGGAACAGGCCCATTACCTGCTGACAGTTCTGCGGTTGCAGGATGGCGCGCAGGTTCTGGTCTTCAACGGTCGCGACGGCGAGTTTGGCGCGACGCTCCGGCCGGAAAGCAAGAAATCGGCAAGCCTGGAAATCGGATCGCAAACCCGCGAACAGGCTCCGAAATCGCGGCTGGATTTCCTGTTCGCGCCGCTCAAGGTCGGCCGGCTTGAGTATCTCGTGCAGAAGGCGACGGAGATGGGGGTGCGCAGGATCACCCCGGTGTTCACCGATCACACCCAGTTGCACAAGGTCAACGAGGGGCGGCTTGAAGCCAACATTCTCGAGGCTGCGGAACAATGCGGCAATCTCGCCATCCCGGAGCTGGGGGAGCCCGTCAAGCTCGAAACCCTGCTGTCCGACTGGGATCCGGCGCGCCGGATCATCTTCTGCAACGAAAGCCAGGCCGGCAACAATCCGGCCGAAATCCTGTCCGGCATCACGGAACGCGATCTCGCCCTGCTGGTCGGCCCCGAAGGCGGATTTTCCGAGCGGGAACGGGCAATGCTGACCGCCCTGCCCTTCGTCACGCCGATCCCGCTCGGACCGCGGATCCTGCGCGCCGACACTGCCGCGGTGGCGGCTCTGACCGCTGTTCAAATGACCATCGGCGACTGGTAGGGATTTTCAAGGATATCCGGATCAATCTTCTTTGATGCATCGATCAGGGATTTTCGCTTGCAAGACGGACCGTTTCCGGTCCAATCAGCGTCGGATACGTGGTTGCCGATCACGCAATTGATATGACGATAAAGGGCCGGATATGGCACGCGACACCACCGACGACACCCCGATCAGCTCGATTGACGAACTGGCGGGCTGGATGGCTGCAGGCTGCAAACCCCAGGAAAAGTGGCGGATAGGCACGGAGCACGAGAAGTTCGTGTTCTACACCGAGTCCCATGAACCGGTGCCCTACGAAGGTGAGCGCTCGATCAAGGCCCTGCTTGAAGGCATGGCGATGATGCTCGGCTGGGAACCGATCATCGACGCGGGCAAGATCATCGGTCTCGTCGAGCCGACCGGCGCCGGCGCCATCAGCCTGGAGCCGGGCGGACAGTTCGAACTCTCCGGCGCGCCGCTCGAAACCATCCACCAGACCTGCCGCGAATCAAATGCGCACCTGGCGCAGCTGCAGGAAATCGCCGAACCGCTCGGCATCCGGTTTCTCGGCATGGGCGGCAGTCCGGCCTGGTCGCTGGCCGAGACGCCGAAAATGCCGAAGTCGCGATACGACATCATGACCCGCTACATGCCGAAGGTCGGCAGCCAGGGGCTCGACATGATGTACCGGACCTGCACGATCCAGGTGAATCTGGATTTCTCTTCGGAAGCCGACATGCGCCGCAAGATGCAGCTCGGCATGAAGCTGCAGCCGCTGGCAACGGCACTGTTTGCCGCCTCTCCCTTCACCGAGGGCAAGCCCAATGGCCTTGTCTCCTGGCGCGGCGACATCTGGCGCGACACCGACAACCAGCGTTCCGGCCAATTGCCATTCGTCTATTCGGACGATTTCGGGTTCATGGATTACGTCGAGTGGGCGCTTGATGTGCCGATGTATTTCGTGTTGCGCGACGGGCGCTATCACGAGGCGACGCATGTCACCTTCCGCCAGTTCATGAACGGCGCGCTGAAGGGCGAACTTAATCAGCCGATGCCGACGATGGGCGACTGGACCAATCATCTGGGGACGCTGTTTCCCGATGCCCGGCTGAAACGGTTCATCGAGATGCGCGGCGCCGACGGCGGACCGTGGCGGACGATCTGCGCGCTGCCGGCGTTCTGGGTCGGTCTGCTCTATGATGAAAGCGCGATCGGCGAAGCTCTCGAACTAACCCGCAACTGGAGCCTCGAGGACGTTAACAGCCTGCGCGATACGACGCCGCGGGACGGGTTGAACGCCAGGATCAACGGGCAATCGCTGCGCGACATCGGCCGCGAGGTGCTGGGCATCTCCCGTCGCGGCCTGATCAACCGGGCACGGCTGAATTCCGAAGGCAATGACGAGAGCCATTTCCTCGCCCCGCTCGAGGAATCCATCGCCCGCGGCACCACGCTGGCCGAGGAAATGCTGGCGCTCTACAACGGCCGCTGGAACGGTTCGGTCGACCCGGTGTTCGAAGATTACGCCTACTGAATAAGGCAACACGCGTACTGCTCGGACATCGTTCCGAGCAAGATCCTGCCCTAGGCACAGGGCTTCGGGCGGTATAGTCTTTGCCAAAGCCCTTCGGGGCGATGGAGGAGAGACCTGGTCCGATGATGCCGCTTTACGACATGATGATGAATGCCCAGAACGGCGACGCCCTGCAGGCCATGGCGCGGCAGTTCGGCTTGAACCAAAGCCAGATGGAAAAGGCGATGGCAGCGCTGATGCCTGCCTTTTCCACGGGCTTGAAGCGAAACGTCTCCAACCCGATGGACATGTCGAATTTCCTGGCCGCGCTCGCCAGCGGCAATCACGCCCGCTATTTCGAGAACATGCAGAACGCCTTCAGCCCGCAGGCCACGCAGGAGGGTAACGGAATTCTGGGCCACCTGTTCGGCTCCAAGGAGGTCAGCCGCGCGGTGGCTGCACAGGCCGAAGCCGCAACGGGCATTGGCCAGGAAATCTTCAAGCAGATGCTGCCCGTTCTCGCGACATCGATCATGGGTGGGTTGTTCAAGCAGGCCACCGGGCAGGCTTCAGGCCAGACACAAGCCAATGCCGCGGGCAGTTCCAATCCGATCGGGGACCTGATTTCCGAGATGATGCGCCAGGGCATGGGCGGCGGCCAGCCAAAACCGGCGCCCAAGGCCTCGCCAATGGACAATCCGCTGGGACAGATCCTCGAGAGCATGTTTGGCGGAGGGGCGCAGCGCCAGGCACCACAAAGCAGCGGCAACCCATTCGGCGACAATCCGCTCGGACAAATCTTTCAGGACATGCTCGGCGGCGCCATGGGTGGCGGCCAGACACGGGAGACGCCGGAGCCTGAGCAACAGCCCGATCCGGACCTGATGCCATCAGGCCGCAAGCGCAATCCTTACGACGACCTTTTCGGCCAGATGTTCGATGCCGGCAAGGAAGTGCAGCAGGGATACCAGAAAAATGTCGAATCGATTTTCGACCAGTATCTTCAGGGCATGAACCGGTCGCGATAGATCGGGCACAAAAAACCCGGCCGCGCGAACCGGGAAAGTTCAGGCTACGGCCGGGAAAAGGCGGAACACAGGGCAGTGTCCCGCAGGGGACCTCCAAATACTCGTCTAGCGATAGCTGTTGCGGCGCGCGCGGCGCGCCAGCTCAGTGGTCGGATCCGCGTTGAATGGCATGGATTTGCCGAACCGGAGATCATCCCGGGTCAGACCGATATCCGACAATTCATGATCAGAGAGCTGATCCAGTTTCCCGGCTTCGCGGCGGTTGAGCAGCACGCGCACGAAAGCCTTCACCTGGCCAGATGCAAAATGCATGGCGTTGAGGAAAACCGGACCGACGCTCATGGAGCGGGCAGACGTCCGGACGGCAGCAGAACTGCGGACGTTCATTGTCTTCATCCTTGATAAAACTCGCCGGCAGATTTTCGGGCCGGCGCGAACCGAACTTGCAAATCCTGTTTCTCAAAAAACGATTGATCATACCAGCGAATGTTTCTAATCCTTATCATCAGAACTATTGATAGGAGCCCGAGATGCCCGCGCCACTTGATATCGATCAGCTGCAGACCTTCGTGGCGATCGTCGACACCGGAAGTTTCACACGCGCCGCCGACAAGGTGTTCAAGACCCAGAGTGCGGTCTCGATGCAGATGCGCCGCCTGGAGGAACGGGTGGGCAAGTCATTGTTCATTCGCGACGGCAGGCTCAACCGGCTGAGCGAAGATGGCGAACGCATGCTCGGTTACGCGCGCCGCATCATCCGGCTCAACAATGAAACCATCGCCGCCTTCGACGATCACCAGCTCGAAGGCTCGATCCGGATCGGCACGCCGGACGATTATGCCGACCGCTACATGCCGGCCATCATTGCCCGCTTCGCCAAGACCAACCCGAATGTCGAACTCTATATCGAATGCGAACCCTCGAGCGAGCTTGCAGCCCGGCTGGCGCGTGGCGAGCTCGATGTGGCGCTGGTCACGCACAATCCGCGGGAACGGACGTCGGAAGTGGTGCGAACCGAACCGCTCTACTGGGTGACATCGATGAACCACACCGTGCACGAGGACGCGGTGGTGCCTTTGGCTGTCGGACGCCGGTCCTGCAACTGGCGCAACATCGCCTGCACGGCGCTGGATTCGGCCGGACGCGACTACCAGGTGCTGTTCACCAGCTGGTCGGCGACGGTGGTGGCTTCGGCTGTGCTGTCGGGTCTTGCGGTTTCGCTGCTGCCCGAATGCGCGGTCCGTCCGGGAATGCGCATCCTGTCGCCTGCCGACGGGTTTCCCGCGCTTCAGCCGGCGCAGATCGGCCTGATGAAGCGGCCGGGAGCTCCGGCGGCGCTGGTCAACGCCATCTGCGGCCATATCGCCGCCAGCCTCGACAACATCACACCGGTGGGTGCCGAGGAGAAGCCGATTTCTGCCGGCTCGGGGTCCTCGTCGCGCCGTGATTCCCGCGGCCGGCCGGACATCGCCGCGATGCCGGCCTGGTGAATGCGAAGCCCCGCCATGCCCGCGGTCAACGCAGGTGCGTGGCGGTTCATGCAGAGACGCCATACCCGAAAGATGGCTGCATCCTTACATTGCAGTGATTTTCGGCTATACTCTTCTGGCTGAAAGCCGAGAGAGGGAATGGCATGTCGTTCATTTCATCCATTCGCTACATCAAGCCCGATGATCACCGGGCCTTTGTCGCTGAACGGCTCAAGGCGCTGAAGACGCAGCTGGATGAGGACATCCAGAGCCGGGTCGGCGAGGGTTCGCTCAGGCTGGCAACTTGGAACATCATGCATTTTTCCGATGGCGGGGCCTACGACCGCACCACGGAATCGCTGCTTTACATCGCCGAGATCATCGATCATTTCGATCTCGTGGCGATCCAGGAAGTCAATCACGACCTCAAGAAGTTCGAGCTGTTGATGCAGCGCTATCTGGGTGGTGACTGGGATTACATCCTGACCGACGCCAGCGGCAACCGCGAGCGCCTGGCCTTTGTCTACCGCAAGGCAAAGGTCCGGTTCCTGCGCGAAGCCGGGGAAATCGTGCTGCCTGAGGGCCAGGAGATCGTCGCACCGGACCAGCAAGACGCCACCCGCAAGCTGCAGTTCGCGCGCACCCCCTTCGCGGTCACGTTCCAGGCCGGATGGTTTCGGTTCAAGCTTTGCACCGTTCATATCTACTACGGGAAATCGGCAGACAATTCGCCGGAAATGGAGCTGCGGCGCGGCGAGATCGAAAAGATCGCGGTGTTTCTTGCCAATGTGCAAAAGGCGGAGAAAAGAAGTTCCGGCACCGACGCCAACATGATCCTGCTGGGTGACTTCAACATCATCAGCCCGGAACACAAGACGATGCAGGCGCTCTTGGACGCCGGCTTCACGACGACCGAGGGAATCAGGGACGCAGCCACCAGTCTCTCGGGCAAACATCACTACGACCAGATCGTCTTCAAGCTTGCCGAGCGAAGGGTAAAGTTGGGCGCTTCGGGCGTTCTCAACATCTTCAAGAGTGTCTATCGCGACGAGGACGCGGAGCATTATGCCAGCAAGGCCGAGATCCGCCAGGTTTCGCATGGCAGGGACGGCAAGCCCCGCACAAAGGACAAGGCGATGGAGTACTTCCGTAACTACTATCGCAAGCACCAGCTGTCCGACCACAATCTGCTCTGGTGCGAGGTCAAGACGGATTTCTCAGGCCACTATCTCGACGCCATCGCCGCCGGGCGAGACCCGCGCAAGATGTGAAAACCGGTCAGGGATTGCCGCCTCAGTGAAAGCTGGTTGAGCTGACCCACGGTTTAGCTTCAGGCGATATGAACTGCCAGAAGCAACCACTGAACCAGATTGACGAGCAGTCCCAGGGTGAACAGCATACGCCGGATCTTGATACGGTTGCTGGTCACGTGGACCCAAGCATGCGCCACGCGGGCCAGCACGAAGGCCCAGGCCGCGACAACCGCCGCCATCCCCGCGCCACCGGTCACGAACAGCGACAGGCAGGCCGCGAAGAACAGCACCGGCAGTTCGAACTGGTTGGTCAGGTTGCGGGCCGCCGTCGCGCTAGGCTCAGGATCAGTCGACGGAACCTTGAAGTCTGACGGCCTTGCCACGCCCGCCTTGACCGCACCGATACGGCGGGAGGACATGAGTGCATAGACCACATAGGTCAGCAGCACCTGGGCCAGCATCGGCCAGAAAATCGCAGTCGACGAGGTCATCGTATCAAGCACCCATAATCGCCATGGTCACATCTTCCCTAGACCGCATTCACGTCAACAGCAAGGGATGGCGGTTGTTCAGGTGTCGAGCGAGGTCGAAACGGCCCGGCGGTCACTCACCACCCGCCATACCCAGAGTGCGGCGATCAGCACGAGAGCCAGGGCGAGCGTGGCATATTTGCTCGTTGTGAGCACCCTGAGCACGAAGACAAAACCGGCGTTGAATTCCAGGGCGAGAGCCTTGGGTCCGAACATCGCGTCGGCAACGGCGTTCTCGATGAAATCGCAGGCGAGATAAGTGAAGGCCAGGGCCAGGACGAGACCGAAGCCGACCGCCGCCATACGTGGAGTCTGGTCGGGCCGTAAAGGCCGGTAAAGCGCCGCGAAGCCGCAGAACGCCAGGCAAGCCGCCAGCAGCGGCGGGAAAACGAGATCGTAGCCGGCATGCAGCGAGACATAGGCTTCGGAGGCGCTGGTTCTGCCCGCCAGCTGCGCATTGGCATGATCGGACTGGAAAGCCGCAAACACCGCGCGCGCGCCTTTCAGGTCGTATCCGAAAAGCCGTTGATCCGGGATCGTCATGTCCCCCAGAAGATCATTGATCGGGGGGACATGGACAAGGGCGACATAGACAAACAGCCCGGCCGTCAGCACGCATAGCAGCCAGCCGGGCCAAAGCCGTTTCATCACATCGCGCCGGGGTAGTTGGGGCTTTCCCGGGTGATGGTGACGTCGTGGGTGTGGCTTTCGCGCAGGCCGGCGTTGGAAATCCGGACAAAGGTCGCGCGGTCATGGAAGTTCTTCAGGTCCGAGGCGCCGACATAGCCCATGGCCGCCTTGAGGCCGCCGGCGAGCTGGTGCAGCACGCCAGAAACCGGCCCCTTGTAGGGGACCTGTCCCTCGATGCCTTCCGGCACCAGCTTGAGCGTGTCGCGCACTTCGGCCTGGAAATAGCGGTCGGCGGAGCCGCGCGCCATGGCGCCCACGGAGCCCATGCCGCGATAGGCCTTGAACGAGCGGCCCTGGTGCAGATAGACCTCACCCGGGCTTTCATCGGTGCCTGCGAGCAGCGAGCCCACCATGACCGCCGATGCACCGGCGGCGATCGCCTTGGCCAGATCGCCCGAATACTTGATGCCGCCATCGGCGATGACCGGAATACCGTGCTTCTGTGCCTCGTCGACCGCGCTCATGATGGCCGAAAGCTGCGGCACGCCGACGCCGGCGACAATGCGTGTGGTGCAGATCGAGCCGGGTCCGATACCGACCTTGACGGCGTCGGCGCCGGCATCGATGAGAGCCTTCGTGCCTTCCGCGGTTGCCACGTTTCCGGCCATGATGCGCACCGAATTGGAGAGCTTCTTGGCGCGGGTCACGGCATCGAGCACCCGCTGCGAATGGCCATGCGCGGTGTCGATCACCAAAAGGTCGACACCGGCCGCAATCAGCCGCTCGGCGCGTTCGAACCCGTCTTCGCCCACCGAGGTGGCGGCGGCTGCGCGCAACCGTCCCTGCTCATCCTTGGAGGCGTGCGGATTGAGCTGCGATTTCTCGATATCCTTGACGGTGATCAGGCCAACGCAGCGGCCTTCGCCGTCCACCACCACGAGCTTTTCGATGCGATGGCTGTGCAGCAGCCGCTTGGCTTCGGTCTGTTCAACGCTTTCCTTGACCGTGATCAGGTTCTCATGGGTCATCAGCTCGTGGATCTTCTGGTGCGGGTCGGAGGCGAACCGCACGTCTCGGTTGGTCAGAATACCAACCAGATGACCCGGGCCACCGGCGCCACCGCGATGCTCAACAACCGGAATGCCGGAAATGCCGTGCGCCTTCATCAGTGCCAAAGCCTCCGACAGCGATGCCTGAGGGCTGATGGTCACCGGATTGACGACCATGCCGCTTTCGAATTTCTTGACCTGATGGACCTGCTCCGCCTGCTCTTCCGGCGTCAGGTTGCGGTGAATGACCCCGATGCCGCCCGCTTGCGCCATGGCGATGGCAAGCCGCGCCTCTGTGACCGTGTCCATCGCCGACGAAATGATCGGAAGATTGAGATCGAAATCCCGGGCGATACGTGTCGCGATATTGGCCTGGCCGGGCATGATCTCGGAATGACCCGGCTGCAGCAGCACGTCATCAAAAGTGAGCGCTTCAGCGCCGGTAATGGATTGGATAATGGTCGCCATCGCCTGTCGGCTCCGTCTGTTCGGGGCCGCCCGAACCGGGCTGCCCGGTGCTGTTTCGGGTCTCTCGCGTTGGCAGCGGCAAGTACCATGCTTCCCGGGCTTATGAAAGAGCCGGCGAGCGTTTGATCACCGATTTTCGCTGCGGCGCACACTTTCGGCACACGGGGCGGTTAAATCCCGAGAGACAAACAAAAGCCCGGGCATCGCTGCCCGGGCCCTGGCTCTCACACCGGGATGACGAAAAGTCTCAGAGATCCAGCTGATAGGTTTCGGGAATGAAGCGATAGCCTTCGGCGGCTTTCTCGATGAAACCCACGGAGGGGAACGGCATGTGGTAGCCGATGAATGGCAGCCGATCGGCAGCAATCATGTCGAATACCGCCTTGCGGGTTGCAGCCGCCTTTGACTTGTCGGCATCGAACAGCACTTCCCACTCGGGCCGCTGCAGCGACAGGACGAAATGATTGGCGGTGTCGGCGGTCAGCATCAGCTTGCGGCCGCCCGATTCCAGGCCATAGATCATGTGGCCCGGGGTATGGCCGAACGCAGCCATGCCGGTGATGCCCGACACCACGCTGTCGCCGTCGCCGATAAAGCTGATCTTGTCGGCAAGCGGGACGACCTTTGCCACCACGCCCTTGTGACCGTTTTCGGCGCCGGTGCCGATCCGATCTTCCGACGACCAGAAATCATACTCGGCCTGGCCGGTGACATAACGTGCATTCGGGAACGCCGGGGCGCCCGCTTCCATCAGTCCACCGATATGGTCGCCGTGCAGGTGGGTCAGGACCACGACGGAGACCTGCTCGGGCGTATAGCCGGAGGCCTTGAGGTTGGCGAGCGTCTGGCCAACGCCGCCTTCGCGACCGCCTTCGCCGTTGCCGGTGTCAAACAGGATCAGATCGGATCCGGTGTTGACCAGCGTGGGTGCGAAGGTGAACTGCATCTTGTCGACCGGCAGGTAGTTGGTCTTGAGCAGCTCGCTGACCTCCTCCTCGGTCTTGTCGGTGCCGAAGATCTTCTGCGGGCCGGGAACGATGCGATGGCCGTCGGACAGCACGGTGATCTCGAAATCGCCGAGAGAAAAGCGCTTGAAAGCTGCCGGCTGGGCTGCCGCCATCGGCACCTCCGCTTGTGCAGCGCGCACCATCAGTTGCGGAGCCGCGAGTGCGCCGGCGCCAAGAGCGGCCGCCCTGAACAGAGTTCTGCGAGACAGGCTGGTTGAAGTTGACACGGTTTAGTCCTCCGAAGCGAAAATGAAAACACTTCAGGGAGATGGAGCAGCCACCCCATTCGGCAAGCGCTGTCGGTACGCACAAACAGTGACAAACCGTTCCAACACAGTGAACAATCGGCGCATTGGCAAAAACTTGCAGGGAGAACGCGCTGATTTGGTGATCCACCATGTAAATTTAGGGTTGAAATTTACACCAAATACGCGGCATAGGACACGCAGCAAGGGAGCTCCAACTTGAAAAAGCTGTTCGGCCTGATCGTTGCCTTTTCAGCGTCCTTTTCCTTTCTGTACATTCTGGTCAGCATGGACCAGCCGGCCAGGCATGCAAGTTTGAAGTCTGTCCACCTCCCGCCGCTGATCGCCATTCATGACCTGTTCTCCGCCCATGCCGGCAGCGGAGCCGATGGGGCCGTGCAGGGAACAGCATTGAATCCGGGAACGGAGATAGGCTGGCGGGCTCCGTCGGGAACGGAAAGCGCGGTCACCCCGGACCTTACCCTTCCACAAACCGGTACATACCCCGGTCCGTTGCCGACCGTAGTGCTGATCGGCAGCCGGCCGGAAAGCGGCACCAGCCGGGACCACGAGCGTACGGTCCGGTTTCTGGCCAATCGCGGATATGCGGTCCTCTCCATCGATTGCGGAGCGCTGGCAGACAACAGTGGTGTCCCGGACGCGCAAGCCGGGCCCCAAACCACAACCGGATGCACTGCCGCAACAATCCGCGACGAGACCAGGCGACTGACCGAACGGGAAATCGCCGACAAAGCTGCGCTGGCGGTAATCGGTTCGGGTCTGGGCGGTTATCTCGCGCTCATGACGATGGCGCTGGAACCTTCGCTGTTCAAGGCCGCCATCCTGCATTCCACGGGGATGGATCGAGCACCGTCCGCGCCGGATAACCAGATCGCGTTCAGGCCGCAAAAGGCTGTGGCAACCGGGCCCATGCAGCTCGGCCTGCCAGACCACGGAGAGATCAGCTCGGCTGTCCCCGCGCTGCTTGATCTGGCGCAGCGCATCGAGGGCGCGGTTCTGATCACGCACGGCAACGCCGATACGGTTGCGCCGGCAGAACACGCGCATATCCTTGCAGGCGCACTTTACAGCTCCGGAAATCATGTCGAGACGGCCTTCTTCAATCACGAAGATCACTGCTATTCCCGCTGGCAAACTCGGGTTCAGGTGGCACGACTGCAGGAAGACTTCCTGGCCCACCAGCTGGGCGGCCGGAATGGCGGTTACGACTATATCGAACTGCTGGCGAAACTGTTTTGAAGAAGCGCCGAGTCGTCAAAGGCGTGAACGGTTCAATCGCCTTCCGACGGCCCCGCAGGCCGTTGAAGATGGATGCGTGACGGGACGCCCGGCGCCTCGCAGAAACCGTCAAACAACCGGTATCCTGCATGGCGGCGACCGGAGGGACTTTGGCAATTGAAATTGCCGCCCTTTCGGCGACGGCCATTTCCTGCGATACCGGACGAAACTCTCAACCCTCTTCCGAGTCCCGGTGCGGGCACCACACGTTCCGACGGATATTCCCAGTGAATCGCTCTATCCCGCTTGTTCTGGCCGTCGCCCTGTTCATGGAGCAGATGGATTCGACGGTCATTGCCACCGCGCTGCCGGCGATCGCCGCCGATATCCAGACAAGCCCGATCTCTTTGAAGCTGGCGCTGACGGCCTATCTGGTCTCGCTGGCGATCTTCATCCCGATTTCCGGCTGGATGGCCGACCGGTTCGGCGCGCGGCGCATTTTCGCCATCGCGATCGGCGTGTTCCTGGCCGGATCGATTGCCTGCGCGGTGTCCGGCAGCCTGGTCGAGTTCGTTGCCGCGCGGTTTCTGCAGGGCATGGGCGGCGCCATGATGACACCTGTCGGCCGGCTGGTGCTGCTCAGGTCGACAGAGAAATCGCAGCTGGTCAGCGCCATGGCGTGGCTGACGATACCGGCGCTGGTCGGCCCGATGGTCGGCCCGCCCGTCGGCGGTTTCCTGACCACTTTCCTGAGCTGGCACTGGATCTTCCTGATCAACATTCCGATCGGGCTGGCAGGCATCGTGTTTGCTCTGAAGATCATTCCCGATGACGGTATCCGCGTGCGCGACAGGGTGGACTGGATCGGTTTCGTGCTGTCGGGCGGGGCTGCCTCGGGGATCGTCTTCGGGCTCTCGGTGATCAGCCTGCCGGTGCTGCCACCGCTGTGGGGAATTGCTGCGACCGCCGCCGGCGTCCTGTCGCTCGTCGCCTATCTCAGGCATGCCCGCTCCCATCCCAGGCCACTGCTCGATCCAAAACTGTTCAGGAACCGGACGTTTTCGCTGTCGCTGCTGGGATCCAACCTGTTCCGCGTCGGTTCGGGTGCGGTTCCGTTTCTGCTGCCGCTGATGCTGCAGCTCGGGTTCGGCATGTCGCCGTTCCAGTCAGGCATGATCACCTTCATATCGGCCGCCGGCGCCATCGTGATGAAGTTCGCCATCAAGCGGATCCTGAGCCTTGGCGGCTTCCGCACCACGCTCCTGGTGGCAGCAGCAGGGGCGTCGTTGTCGATTGCGGTCAACGGGTTGTTCACGCCCGCAACGCCGATCGCGCTGATGCTGGTGATCCTGTTTGTCAGCGGACTGGTGCGGTCGATGTTCTTCACCTCGGTCAACGCGCTGACCTTCTCCGAGATCGACTCTGAGACGGCAGCCCAGGCAAGCTCGATCACGTCAGCCTTCCAGCAGGTCTCCATCGCCATCGGGGTTGCGCTTGCCGGCGGCATTGTCGAGGTGGTGACCAGGATGAATGGCGGCGTGCTGGATCTGAGCGCGTTTCACACGGCCTTCTTCGCTGTCGCAGCCCTGACGGCGCTCGCGATCCTGCCGTTCCTTGCCCTGCCGCCGGATGCCGGCAACGCGGTCTCCGGCCACACGCTCAGGCGGGCGGGCTCGCGCGCCGCCTCACCCGTCCGCAGCTAGCTCCGGATTGCTGCGGCCCTTGAAGCCCTTGGCGAGCACGAACATCTCGACCGATTCCGCCCGTGACGACGGCGGCTTGATGTGGATAACGGACTTGAAGTTCTGCTTGAGCAGGGTCAAGAGATCGTTCTCGGTGCCACCCTGGAAGGTCTTGGCGAGAAAATGTCCGCCGGGCGTCAGCACCTCGATGGCGAAATGCGCCGCCACCTCGCACAGATGCATGGTCCTGAGGTGATCGGTGCGCTGGTGGCCGGTGGTGGGAGCCGCCATGTCCGACAGTACCACGTCGGGAGCGCCGCCAAGCGCGTCCTTAAGGGCCTGCGGCGCCGCATCGTCGAGAAAGTCCATCTGCAGGAACTTGACGCCCGCAAGGCCATCCATCTCGAGGAAATCGATGGCAACCACCTTCGGGTCTTCATCGGTTGAATCGGTCACCTGCGCCGAGATCTGCGACCAGCCGCCTGGCGCAGCACCCAGGTCGATGATGCGTTTCGCCTTGTCGAGGATCTTGTGCTTGGCATCGATTTCGAGAAGCTTGTAGACGGCGCGCGAGCGGTAGCCTTCCTGCTTGGCCTGCTGGACGTAGGGATCGTTGAGATGCCGCTCGATCCAGCGCCGGGACGAGGCCTTGAGCTTGCTCTTGCGCTTGACTTTCTGTCCGAGCTTGCGCCCGGTGGGTCCGGTTGGAGGACGGGTCATGGTTTTTCCCCTTGGGCGGACCGCTGGTTGCGATGGCGGAAGCTGCGTCCACTCCGCCGCCAGGCTCCGTCGGACGCCATCATTTCGTTGAGCAGCCCCTCGCGCAGGCCCCGGTCGGCGACGCGCATCCGCTCAGATGGCCAGCGCTTGCGGATCGATTGCAGGATGGCGCAACCGGCAAGCACCAGATCGGCCCGGTCGGCGCCGATGCAGGGATTGGCGGCACGGGCCTCGAAATCCCAGGACAACAGCCTGTCGAGCATGCGGTCGACATCCTCGTTCGACAGCCAGAGCCCGTCGACCTTGCGACGGTCATAGCGCGGCAGGTCCAGATGCAGGCCGGCGAGCGTGGTCACGGTTCCCGACGTCCCCAGCAGATGGATCCGTCCCGCGCCAAGGCCCGAGAAAGCCGGCAGCGATGGCGGATCGAAATCGGCCAGCAACTCATCCACTTCCTCGACCATCGCCTGAAACACGTCCGGCGTCACCAGGCAGCCGCCATGGCGTTCGGACAGGGTCACCACGCCGACCGGCAGCGAGGTCCAGGCCTTGATGTGATTGGCCAGTCGGTTCGAGCGATTCTCGGTCAGGTCGATCATGGCGATTTCGGAGGAGCCACCGCCAATGTCGAACAGCACCAGACCGTCGGTTTCGTGGCCAACGAGCGAAGAGCAGCCGGCCACGGCCAGCCTGGCCTCGGTTTCGCGGGTGACGATTTCAAGCTCCAGGCCGGTTTCGGCAAGCACGCGCTCCAGGAATTCAACACCGTTGCGCGCCGAGCGGCAGGCCTCGGTGGCGATCAGCCGGTGGCGCCGCACCGGACGGTTCTTCAACTTGCCGGCACAGATCTTCAAGGCCTCGACCGCCCGGTCCATGGCGTCCTGCGACAGCTCGCCGGTGGCATCGAGCCCCTCGCCGAGCCGGACAATGCGGGAGAATGCATCGACAACCCGGAACTGGCCCGGCCTTGTCGGCTGGGCGATCAGCAGGCGGCAATTGTTGGTGCCGAGATCGAGTGCGGCATAAAGATCATCAGCCTGCCTGCGCACGGCGGGCGAAGGCGACCCGGCCGACTGGGACGCGGCTGCGGCAGCGGGCATGTGGGACGTCGCGCCGGGGTGGGATTTCGCCTGCCCCGGAGCTTTCTGAGGCGCCAGCGGCCGGCCCTGGATCTCACGACCGGACTTGCGGCGCCGGCGGCGGCCTTTCTTTTCGCCCGGAGCCGCCCCGGCGGAGGGTGCAGGCGGACTGCCGGTTGCCTGTGCAGCGGGCGGGCTCTTGACCTCGCCCTTGCGCGCAGATTTACGCCGCCGCCGTCTGCGCCGTCCCGGCAGCTCCGAGCCGCCCTTGTTCATCGCGGATTCGCTGGCTGAAGATCGCTCCGATGACGCCGCATCGGAAGACGAAATTGGGGTCACGGTTTTCCCGTGTCCCTGCTTCACGCCATCCGATGCTGCCTTGGCGGCGCGTTCAGATGGCCTTTCACCTGCCAGTGATGCACCCACGTCTGGCTTTTCGCCGTCCCGAAGGTCTTTCACGGTCTGTCCTGTCATGCGCGGCGAACACCAAGCCCGCTTCGCGCTTCACGGTTTGTCGTTGGACAAAGATTAGCAAAGCGGCGAACAGAACGCAAAAGCCTTTTTGCGCCACCGGCAGCCCGAGGCCGGATCCGGCGAACGCGGCGTTGCGATCCGATTGTTCAAATAGTTTGCAGAAACTGCATGATCCGGGTTTGCATCCTGGCAGTTTATTGGTTATAAGCCGCCGCGCTGGCCCGGTTTTTCCCGGCCCGCCCATGTTGGGGAATAGGTTAACGGTAGACCCACGGACTCTGACTCCGTTAGTCCTGGTTCGAATCCAGGTTCCCCAGCCACTCTTCCTCTTCAAGCTCTGAACAAGATTGATTTTCCAGTGTTTTTTCGTTAGCTGGGGATATATTTTGCCGTCTGGTGGACAGCACTGTCTGACACGGGTGTCCCCCACACGTGTCTGACATTGGGGTCCAACGGACGGAGAAGTTGGAGAATCCGTCACCTCCAAACGGAGGTAGGCATGAGTACCCAGTATGTGTTCCGGCGAGGGGCGGTTTATTGGTGGAGAAGGCGATTGCCCGTCCAACCCCGGGCCGATTGTCCTCCGGGGTGTTGATTTCCACTGAGAACTGACCGGTATTTCCACCGAGATTTGACCCGCTTTTTATCTATGTTTCGGTTCAGGTGTTGTGGTCAAGTTCCGGTTTTTCTCCTTAGCGTTTTTGGGTTCATGGGCCGATCTGTTCTTGAAGCGGAAGCTGTCGTTTCCGGTTTCGAGGATGTGGCAGTGATGGGTAAGCCGATCGAGCAGCGCCGTCATCATCTTGGCGTCGCCAAACACGCTGGCCCATTCGCTGAAGCTGAGGTTGGTGGTGATGATGACGCTGGTGCGCTCATAGAGCTTGCTCAGCAGATGGAAGAGCAAAGCTCCGCCTGATGCGCTGAACGGCAGATAGCCAAGCTCATCAAGGATCACGAGGTCGGAATGCATCAGGCGATTGGCGATCTGACCTGACCGACCTTGCGCCTTCTCCTGCTCAAGCGCGTTGACCAGTTCGACAGTCGAGAAGAACCGGACTCGTTTGTGATGATGCTCTATTGCCTGCACGCCAATCGCCGTGGCGATGTGGGTCTTGCCTGTGCCAGGGCCGCCGACCAGCACGATATTGTTGGCCTCGCCGAGGAAGTCGCATCGATACAGCTGGCGCACCAGGGCTTCATTGACCTCGCTTCTTGAGAAGTCGAAGCCATTCAGGTCACGATAGGCTGGAAAGCGGGCCGTCTTGAGCTGATAGGCTGTTGATCTGACCTCCCTCTCTGCCGTCTCGGCCTTGAGCAGTTGCGACAGGACTGGAATGGCAGCCTCAAAGGCTGGCGATCCCTGTTCGGTCAGTTCACCGACTGCCTGTGCCATGCCGTGCATCTTCAGTTGCCTGAGCATGATGACGATTGCGCCGCTCGCTGGGTTATGACGCATGGCGCACCTCCGGAGCCTTCCGCAGGGTGTCGTAGCGTTCGACATTGGCCTTGGGTTCATTGGCGAGTGCCAAGGCCTGCGGCGCATCGATGGAAGGCGGCGTGAAGGATTTGCCATCGACGAGGCGATGGAGAAGATTCAGGACATGTGTCTTAGTCGGAACACCGGACTTCAACGCCATCTCGACGGCGCAGAGCACGGCCTGTTCGTCATGCTGAAGCACAAGCGCCAGGATATCGACCATCTCGCGATCACCGCCGGGCTTCTTGAGCAGATGCTGTTGCAGTGTCCTGAACGCCTCGGGAAGCTCGATGAACGGCACTCCGTTGCGAAGAGCGCCAGGCTTGCGCTGCACAACCGCCAGATAATGCCGCCAGTCGTAGACTGTCTGTCCTGGCCGATCATGAGACCGGTCGATGATGCGTCGGTGTTCGCAGACGATCAAACCTTCTGCAGCGACAACGACGCGACCTGGATAGACCCGAAGACTGACCGGGCGATTGGCGAAGGATGCGGGAACGCTGTAGCGATTGCGTTCCAGGTGCACCAGGCAGGTCGGGGACACTCGCTTGGTGTATTCGACAAAGCCGTCGAACGGTCGTGATGCCGGCATGAGAGCCTGCACTTCCTCAGCCCAGATATCGGCGATGGTGCCGCGCATTTTTCCATGCGCGGTCTGTTGCCAGCACTCTTTGCATCGAAGCTCCAGCCAATCGTTCTAGGCTTCCAGTGACGGAAAGCGTGGGATCGGTTGAAAGAACCGATGACGAGCATCCTGAACGTTCTTCTCGACCTGACCCTTCTCCCAGCCAGAGGCCGGATTGCAGAACTCAGGTTCGTAGAGATAGTGGCTGGCCATCGCCATGAAGCGAACGTTGACATCGCGCTCCTTACCGCGGCCGACCTTGTCGATCGCCGTGCGCATGTTGTCGTAGATGCCGCGCCCAGGCACGCCGCCCAAAACGCGGAAGGCATGGTTGTGGGCATCGAACAGCATCTCGTGCGTTTGCAGCAGATAGGCTCGAACGATGAAGGCCCGGCTATAGCTCAGCTTCGTATGGGCCACCTGCAGCTTGGTGCGCTCATTGCCGATGATCGCCCAGTCCTCTGACCAGTCGAACTGGAAAGCCTCTCCTGGATCGAACGCCAGTGGCACGAATGTCCCGCGTCCCGATATCTGCAAAGCCTTTTGTCGTTCAACCCTCCAATCCCGGGCGAAGGCTGCCACTCGGTTGTAGGACCCCTCATATCCGAGGTTCAACAGATCGGCGTGCAGCTGCTTGAGGGTTCGCTTTTGTTTGCGAGGTTTGTTGGCTTCCGTCTTCAGCCAAGCTGATAATCGGTCGGCAAATGGGTCAAGCTTGCTTGGTCGAGAAGGAAGCTTGAACTTCGGTTCCACGATGTCATCGCGCAGATATTTGCGGATGGTGTTCCGAGAAAGGCCCGTGCGCCTTGCAATCTCCCGGATCGATAGCTTCTGTCGAAAATGCCAGCGTCGGATCACGCTCAATAATGCCATGTCGATCACTCCGTAGCCCTCGTTGAAAACAGTTAGCGTCCGAGAGCGTGGTGTAATTTTGCCGGCACGTTCGGCGTAATCCCTGGTGGCCATCGAGGTGTATGGTCGAGGTGGAGTTTGGCGACTTCAACCACGAACCACACGGAGCCCCCGATGACCAAGACCAACATGGACCTGTCCGAGCTTCTGCAAAAGCACGATCAGGGAGATTTCCTCCGCAGCATTGCCGAAGCTGTCCTTCAGCTGATCATGGAGGCCGATGTCGACGGCCTGATTGGCGCCGGGCGGCATGAGCGTAGCGGCGAGCGTACGACCTGGCGCAATGGGTATCGGGATCGCTCCCTCGACACCCGGCTGGGCACGCTGAACCTGCGGGTGCCGAAGCTCCGGCAGGGTAGCTACTTTCCCGGCTTCCTTGAGGCCCGCAAGACCTCGGAACAGGCGCTGGTGGCGGTGATCCAGGAAGCATGGATCAGCGGAGTGTCTACCCGCCGCGTCGACGATCTGGTGCAGGCCATGGGCCTGAACGGCATCTCGAAGAGCACCGTTTCCAAGCTGTGCAAGGATATCGACGAGCGGGTCGGCGAGTTCCTGAACCGTCCGCTGAGCGGCGAATGGCCCTACGTCTGGCTCGATGCCACCTACCTCAAGCAGCGACAGGGCGGCCGGATCGTCAGCGTCGCGGCCATAATCGCCGTCGCCGCCAACACTGAGGGTCGCCGGGAAATCATCGGCCTTGGCATCGGCCCCTCGGAAGCCGAGACCTTTTGGACCGATTTCCTCAGGTCATTGCGCGCCCGCGGGCTCAGTGGCGTCCGCCTGGTGATCAGCGATGCACACACCGGTCTCAAGGCAGCCATCGCCCGTGTCTTCGAGGCAACCTGGCAGAGGTGCCGCGTGCACTGGATGCGCAATGCGCTGGCCCACGTCTCGAAGGGGCAGCACACCGTTGTCGCCGCTGCGATTCGCCAGGCCTTCGAGCAACCAGACCGAAAGCACGCCGGCGAAACATGGCGGCACGTCGCCGGCCAACTCCGTGCCCGCTGGCCCAAGCTCGCCGACCTGATGGATGCCAGCGAACACGACGTGCTGGCCTACATGGTCTTCCCGCGTCAGCACCGCACGAAGCTCCACAGCACGAATCCGATCGAGCGTCTGAACAAGGAAGTGAAGCGCCGCGCCGACGTCGTCGGCATCTTCCCGAACGAAGCATCGATCATGCGACTCATCGGCGCCGTGCTGTTGGAGCAAAACGACCAATGGCAGACTTCGAGCCGCTACATGATGGTCGAGGCCTTCGCGCAAATCGACAAGGAGGAGATCGACCCCATTCTCAGCATCACCACCAAAGCAGCCTGATCATGCCCTCAGGCCACTTGGGAAATTACACCAGCTTGACGGACGTGACCTGAAAACACGAGGGCAAGGTTCAAACATGGGTCAATTCTCGATGGAAATATCCTGGGCTACCGGGTCAGTTCTCAGTGGAAATCAACAAATATGCTAACCGGTCAAAGAAAGACCAAAACCTGAACAGGGCTAACTTATAGACGCCGACTCTATGGGGAGCAGGTCACTTGAACCAGCAAGGCATATCCCGAAAGATATCTGAACTGAGACAATTGCGATCAAACCAGTTGCTACCTGCGCCAAAAGATTGACGGGTTCTATGCGTGCCAAGAGAAAAAACTGGATGAGGAGTTGTGAAACCCGGACAGGCACCCTTCATCGCGTCCTGACGCGCTGACTATTGCACGCCGGACAGAAGCCATCCGAAATCGCCTCTTGAGGGCTCGATCCCGGCAAGCCGGCACATATGCCAGCCCAGAACCTGATTGCTGGAGAAGACCGGCTTTCCTGTCCGGTCTTCAATCGCAGAGATTACATCCAGTGTGCGAAGATTGGTGCACGAGATGAAGATTGCCTCCGCCTCCGAATTGTCTGCAAGTTGCACCGCCGCCTGCAGGATGGAAGCCGGAGAGATCCGTGCGACAACCGCCTCCTCGCTGACTTCGAAAGAGCCGAAGACAGGCGTTTCGATGCCGTTTGCCGCTAGAACCGAGCGCATGGTGAAAGACACATCCTCGATGTAGGGAGACAGGAATGCAAGCCGTGTCACACGCAGATGCCGGCATGCGGCGATCAGTGCGGAGACCGGCTCGGTGACCGCCCGTGCCGAGGTGCCCGAACGCACAAGGTCTGCAACCCGCTCGATGCCGATCACCGAGGTTCCGGAGGTGCAGCCATAGCCGACCGCGTCAAAGGAGATCGAAGACGGGAACAGCTTCGCACTGTGTCCGATATGATTTTCCATTTCAGACAGACTGTCCGTGGTCACGTCGCGTCCGCTCGGCACACGGGAGACATGCAGGGTCGCGCGGGACGGTATGATCCGGCGAAACTCGTTCTCTATGGTTTCGTCGGCTTGCAGAACGATCAAGCCCAGCCGGGGCTCGGCGCGGCGTTCGGTTTCAAATGCCAGTCCCATGTTCGGTTGCCTTTCGGATCTTGCAGCCTATACGGTCCGGATCAATGTTGGCGCGCATATTTCCTTTCCAGCCAGATGGCGGCATAGGCCGACGGAATCGATACCAGCAGGAAAAGCGCCCCGACCAACGTCATGGGCTCAAGATACTTGTAGAAGCTGTTGGAGTAGATGTTGGCTGCATTGAAGAGTTCGACCACAGTGATGGCAGCGAGCAACGGCGTCTCCTTGAACATGGTGATCAGGTAATTCGCAAGTGGAGGGATCATCGGCGGAATCGCTTGGGGCAGGATTACCCGCGTCCAGGTCTGCGCCCTGGTGTAGTTGAGCGATCTTGCCGCCTCCCACTGCCCCTTGGGAACGTTCTCGATACCAGCCCTGAACACTTCCGAGGTGTAGGTGGCGAAATGCAAGCCGAGGCCGATTACGCCAGCTAAGAAAGGGGACAGGAAGATGCCGAGATCGGGAAGGACGTAAAACAGGAAATAGAGCTGAACCAGCAGCGGCGTGCGGCGAATGAATTCGGAAAGCCAGTAAAAGACAAACCTGACCGGGTGAGAGTGCGACATCTTCAGGATCGCCAGCCCCAGACCGAGTGCGTAGGCGAGGATGGCGCCGACGAAAGTTGCCTGTACGGTGACCATCAATCCCGCCAAGAGGCGTGGAAGCACATCCGCAGCGACGGCCCAATCCCAGTGCATATCAGTTCACCTTTACAGGGACCATGCCCCGCCGCTTTGCAATTGAGCTTGCCACCCAGTCGGTGAAACCAACCAGCACGGATGCGATTGCGAAATACATCACCAGGATGATGAGGAACGGCTCCAGCGTCATTGCCGTTTGGCCACGGATGATCTGAGCGACGAATGTAAGGTCGGAAAGAGTGATCAGCGAGGTTACGGCGGTGAGTTTCATCAGCTCGATCAACAGATTGCCGAAAGGCGGAATCATCATCGGAATGGCTTGTGGAATGAGCACGTAACGATAGCGCTGATAGGTTGTGTAATTGAGCGAATGCGCTGCCTCGCGCTGGCCTTTGCCGATGGACTGGATGGCGCCGCGCACCACCTCTGACCCGTAGCTGCCCAGATTGAAACCGCAGGCGATCACGCCAGCGAGAAACGGTGACAGGGTAACGCCCAGAAGCGGCAGGACATAGAACATGAAAAACATCTGCACGAGCGCCGATGTGCCGCGAAAGAATTCCAGATAGATCGTTGCCAGAGCGCGCACCCACCAGTGGCGCGACAGACGCGAAAGCCCGATGACAAAGGAAATGACGAGGGCGATCACAGCGCTTGTGACCGTCAGCTGGACTGTTAGCCAGGCCCCCTTCAGCAACAGTGGAAAGTATTCAACGATTATTTCCATGTTCACCCGGTACGAATGCTGCCCGTCCGGGCAGCATTCGCCTCATTTTTGCGGTTAAACGATCAATTGCCGGGGCAGAAGTCGTCGCGCTTGACGTCGAGCGTCGCCTGTGTGGAGAAACCGTAAGGCTCGATGATTTTCGCGAATTCGCCGTCTGCCTTCAGCTCTGCGAGAGCTGTGTCGTACGCCTCGCGAAATGCGGTATCCTCAGGGTTGAAGGCCGCTCCAGCGCATCCCATCGGCACGCCCTTGACCGGCATGACGATTTCCAGATTGGGATCGTCAAGCTTCTTCAGCAGGTCCTGCGTGCCCAGGCCGGACAGCGCGAAGACATCGACGCGGCCCTGCTGCAGCATCTTCATGCCGCTCTGCGGATCGGTGAAAACCTTGATCTGGTCCGTCTTGACGCCGCGTTCGGTCGCGTAGAGCTCCTCGGCGCAGCCCGCACATGTGGTCATGGTAGCTTCCGGATTGGCGGCAATATCCTCGTAGGTGTGGATATTGAGCGGATTGCCCTTGGCCACGGCAAATGCCTCGGCGCCGCAAAGATCGGGTTCCGAATAGATGATCGCCTTGCAGCGATCGGGTTTGATGTAAAGGCCGGAGGTTGCCATGTCGACGCGCCTTGCGAGCAGCGCCGGGATCATCGAGCCATAGGGTACGACCTGCGCCTTGATTTCCGGAACGCCCAGCTTCTTCATCACGGCGCGGGCTACATCGGGTGCTGCCCCGGTGACATAGCCGTCAGACTTGATGTCACTGTAGGGCGGTTCGTTTGCGACAGCGACAGTTGCATAACCCTGCTTACGCAAATTCTCGAGAGTATCTGCCGAGGACGGTGACACTGCCGCCATCGTCAGCAGTGCGCCGGCGAAAGCCAGCCCCAGATGTTGTCTGATTGAATTGTTTCGCATGACGTCTCCTATTGGTTTGTGGCTAGGGTGGTCGAAGTCAAGAAACGGAAATGAATTTGCTCAGGAAGCTTCGGGTTCGCGGTTCCCTGGGATGCGTGAAAATGTCTTCCGGCTTGCCGGCCTCAACGATCTGTCCCTTGTCAAAGAACAGCACGCGGTCAGCAAACTCGCGGGCGAAGTTCATCTCATGCGTGACCGTGAGCATGGTGGTGTCGGAGTCCGAAGCGAGCTGGCGCAGGACGTTGAGAACTTCGTCAACAAGCTCTGGGTCGAGCGCCGACGTTACTTCGTCAAAGAGCATGATCTTTGGATCCATCGCCAGGGAACGGGCAATGGCAACACGTTGTTGCTGCCCGCCCGACAGCTGGTGCGGAAAATGGGTAGCCTTGTCGCTGAGACCGACCATGCCAAGCAGTTCCATCGCCTTTTCCCGGGCCTCGACCTTCGACGTCTTGCGAACAAGAATTTGCGGTTGCTCGACATTCTGAAGGGCGTTGAGATGCGGAAACAGGTTGAAATGCTGGAACACCATGCCGATTTCGTTGCGCATCTTGTGCAGATGCGCCTCACTGGCATCGACCAACTTTCCGTCCTTCTCCTCGTGCCAGAGATAGTCGCCGTCGACAATGACGCGGCCGGCACTCAAGGTTTCAAGAGTCATGAGGATCCGGAGGATTGTCGTTTTGCCCGAACCGCTGGGGCCGATCAGAGCCAGTTTCTCGCCCGGCGCGACCTCCAGATTGAGATCGTTGAGAACCTTCAGGCTGCCAAAGCTCTTATGAACGTCCCGAAACTCGATGATATTTGCTGTATCAGTCAGGGTTCTCGACCTCTGGCTTGGCTGCCAGGCATGAAGCCTGGCAAACGGGATTGTATAGATCTGCAAACAGGCCCTTTGACAAGCCGTTCAACTTGTGATGCTAAATGTAATGCTAGCAAAGGTATTTGATGGAAAATGTCGAAAACCCATTAAAATATGAAAACATCGATCACATGACCAGATAATTTGACCGGGAATAGTCATTGTGGAAATCTCAGCTTCCGACCAGATAATCCTGCGCATGCTGCAGACCAATTCGCGCGAACGGTTGGAAACCATCGCGATTGAGACCGGTCTGTCGGTTGCCACGGTCCAGCGCCGGGTTCGCAATATGAAGGCTGACGGAACGATCATGGCGGAAACCGCCCTGATCAATCCAAAGTCGGTCGGCTATGCGATGACCTTCCTGATCTTTGTGGAACTGGAGCATGAGCGGATCGACCAGATCGACGCATTTCGCAGGAAGGCAAAAGCCGAGCCGCAGGTGCAACAGTGTTACTATGTCACTGGCGAGGCCGACTTTGCCATCATCGCGCTGGCCAAGGACATGGAGGACTACGAGCACCTCACGCACCGCCTGTTCTTCAAGGACTCAAACGTCAAGCGCTTCAAGACATCGGTGGTCATGGACCGCACCAAAGTCGGTCTGGATGTCCCGATGGGGTGAATGCCGGGATTGGGCGGACTGATCTCAGCCGGGAATGACGGGCATCGATTTTGGCGCCGGCCGGGTGAGCAGCACGGGGCCGTCTGCGGTGACCACTAGGTTTTCCTCATGCACGATCATTCGGCCGGCATCGAGATCGACGGACGGCTCGAGTGTCAGCACCATGCCTGGCTGCAACACGGTCTCGTCCTTCGGCGTGATGGATGGCCACTCGGTCAGTTGCATGCCGAGGCCATGGCCCATTCGCCCGACGCCGCTGCCGCCCGGATAGTCCGTTTCGAGAACCCGCTGCATCGCGCGATAAATATCGGCGCAGGTGGATCCAGGTCGCGTTGCTTGCAGGCCGGCTTCGGTGGCATCGAGCAGTACGGCATAGGCTTTCGCCGTCTCCGCCGGCACATGACCAAATGCAAAATTACGATCAAAATCACAGAAATAGCCGTCAAACATCGCTCCGGTGTCGAGCATCAGGATGTCTCCGGCTCCGACACGACGCAGTGATGGCGGCGAGATGATATCCGTGTACCCGCCCGGCCCGGCGCCGCCGACCAGATAATCGACATCGTCGATCCCGCGCTCAAGACAGGCGATCTTGAAGCGCCGGAAAATCTCGACCTCACTCATTCCCGCGGTCAGGATCCCGGGAAATGCCTCGAACACATCCGAGACGATTGCACAGGCATGGGTGATTTTCTCCAGTTCGGCCGGCGATTTGACCATGCGCAGGTTTTTGATCAGGTCAGCGGCGTCTGTGAACTCGATGTCCGGCAGGAGGGCGTGTAGGCGGCGATAATCGCCCAGCGGCATGCGCAGATGCGTCTCCGGTCCTTCAGGAATGCCGATGCGGGACTTGTGTGGGAACATGTCGCGCATCGTCGTGGCAAGCAGGGAGACGCCCTCGTCTTCCGGCTGCGGCGACGCCCAGCTGCGGACATCGTCAAGCCAGGTGGCGGCGAGGCATTCGCGCCCAATCGACGGCACAACGGCAACCGGTTTGCCGTCGGACGGCACCAGCAGGAACCAGGGGCGGGTCGGGCTCAGCCAGAAACGGGTTAGGAAACCGGTGAAATAGCGGATCTCCGGCTCCGTCGTCAGAAAAAGCCCGTCCAGCCCGGTTTTGGCCATCGCCGCTTGCGCCCTGGAAAGACGCGCCTCGAATTCCGAAACCGGAAAGCCGCGCCCGGGGTCATTGTCGCCGGCTGGGGGGGTGTTCAGATCGGTGCTCATCAGACTCGCCTTCAGGCAGGAAGTTGCGTTTCGACCAGGCGCACCCAGAATTCGGCGCCTTTGTCGAGAATGCCGTCGTTGAAATCGTAGCCGGGATTGTGCAGGGCACGACCATTGGCGCCTTCGGTCCCGTTGCCGAGGAAGAAATAGGCGCCGGGCCGGTGCTCCAGCAAGGCGCCGAAATCGTCCGAGGCCAGCAGCGGCGGGCAGTTCGCATCGACCATGTCACGACCAAACAGCGAGGCGCCGAGTTCGGCAACGATGCCTGCTTCGCGCGCGGTGTTGATTGTCGCGGTGAATTCGCGATTGTAATGGACCTCGCATTTCGCACCATGGGCCGCGGCGACGCCGGAAACGATCCGTCGCATGGCAGCATCAATGGCATCGCCCACCGGCCGGGTGAAAGATCGGGCATCTCCGCTGATGGTGACACTTCCGGGTATGACATTGCGCACGCCGGTGGTCTGGAAGTCGGTCACGGACACGACGGCGTAATCGAGCGGATCGAGTTCGCGCGCGACAAGTGTCTGCAGTGCGGTAACGACATGAGCCCCGGCGACGATCGGGTCGGTTCCCTTGTGCGGCATGGCCGCATGGGTTCCGTTTCCGGTGATCCCGATCCTGAAGATGTCTTCGCAGGCCATCACCGCCTCCGGCCTGACCGCGATGCGGCCGGCTTCGAGACCGGGCAGATTGTGCAAGGCAAAGACAACGTCTGCGGGAAAGCGTTCGAACAGGCCAGCTTCGAGCATTGCCCTTGCGCCGCGCCCGCTTTCCTCGTCCGGCTGGAAGATGAAAACGGCAGTGCCCTCGAAACGCCCGTGCGAAGCGAGATACAGCGCCGCGCCCAGAAGCATTGACGTATGGCCATCATGGCCGCAGGCATGCATCTTGCCCGCCTGAGTCGAGCGGTAGGCGAATTGGTTTTGTTCGGAAATCGGCAAGGCATCCATTTCCGCCCGGATGGCGATGCTTCCAGCGCCTGTGCCGCGCCTGAGAATGCCGACGACACCCGTGCCGCCGATCCCTTCATGGACCTCTATTCCGCCAGACCGCAATTGGTCGGCGATCATGCGTGCGGTCCTGGTCTCATTGAATCCGAGTTCGGGGTTGCAGTGCAGGTCGTGCCGCCATTGCCGCATTTTCTGACGCATGACATGCGGGAGCGCCACAGTCGTGGTTTCCAGAGCTGGGTATTCGTTTTTCATCGTCGAATTACACTTTTCCAACCCTTGCGGCATTCGCCGGCCATCGTTTTCCGGCTCTTTGCCAGCTGAAGCAGTCAAAGAACATCAAGCTCAGTATGGCGCTTCCGTTTGATTCTGAATGATCAATAAATAGGCATGGAGTATCGAATTTTCTCAGATCGATCAAAATTTTGACGTCTCCTGATCGGATGACTGACATATCGTACCGGCATGAAACTTACCAATCCACGATTGAATCAGCCGGGCACAAAACGCCTTTTCCGCACCGAACCGGATCGCCCGATGGCGATGCTGCAGCTGTGCCCCGTCTATCAGCCGACGCCGTTGCATGAGATGCCGGATTTTGCCGGGGAGCTCGGCATTGGCGCGCTGATGGTCAAGGATGAAACCCGGCGGATGAGGCTGGGCAGCTTCAAGGCGCTGGGCGGCGTTTTTGCGGTCGCGCAGATGATCGAGGATGCCTCGGGTGCGACCGACCTCACCAGCGAGCAAGCCCGCACCACGGCGGCGGACATGACCTTCATCACCGCCAGCGCCGGCAATCATGGCCTGTCGGTTGCCGCCGGAGCGCACATATTCGGGGCCCGAGGGATCATCGTCCTGTGCAGTGCTGTTCCTGAAGGGTTTGCCGAGCGAATTCGCAAGACCGGATCCGAGGTCGTCCGGGTCGATGGATCCTATGAGGACAGCGTCCGGTATGCGATTGATGCAGCCGAACAGAATGGCTGGCTGCTTCTGGCCGATGGATCGTGGGATGGTTACACCGAACGCCCCGCCCTCATCATGGAAGGTTATACCGTGCTTGCCGAGGAATGCCGGCGGGAATTCGAAACTGCCGGGGCCTGGCCGACGCACGTTTTCGTGCAGGCCGGCGTCGGCGGATTGGCCAGCGCGATGGCCGCGCACATTCGCTTGCATTGGCCCACTCAGCCGCAGATCATCGTCGTGGAGCCGGACGCTGCGCCATGCCTTCTCAAGAGTGTTCAGGCCGGAGAGCTGACACGCGCCGAGGGCCCGGAATCCAACATGGGCCGGCTTGACTGCAAGGATGCCTCGCTGATCGCCTTTGAGGCGCTGCGCCAGGATGCAGACATGTTCATGGCTGTGACAGATGAAGACGCAGAGGCGGCGGCGCGGCAGTATGCGAACCATGGAATTCAGACCACGCCAAGCGGCGCGGCTCCGCTCGCCGCACTTAAAGAGCTGGATCCCGGACCGAACGCCCGTTGCCTCTTGATCGCGACGGAAGGTCCGGAGACAGCCTGATCCCGTTGGTTTGGTTTGCGAACGGCACCCAGTCCCAATCTGGAGGAAACACGGTGAAAAAACACGCAGATGCATCCGGCGAGAGACCGGACACTCTGACCGCCAGTCACTGGGGAACCTATCGCGTCGCTTATGCGAATGGCCTGCCTTCCCGGTTGACCGGTTTTGAGGCCGATTCCGATCCGTCGCCGATCGGGGACGCCATGCTGGATACGCTCGGTGGGCCATGCCGGATCGGTGCGCCGATGGTGCGCAAGGGGTGGCGCGACGGGGAGCGGGCCTTGCGTGGCCGGGACGAATTCACCGAGGTTTCCTGGGACGAAGCGCTGAACCTTGTCGCAGGCGAACTCGACCGGGTCCGCACCGACCATGGTCACGAGGCCATCTATGCCGGATCCTATGGCTGGGCGAGCGCCGGTCGCTTCCACCATGCACAAAGCCAGTTGCGCCGCTTCATGAACCTGTTCGGCGGCTGCTCGGTATCCAAGGACTCCTACAGCTACGCAGCAGCAGAGGTAATCCTGCCGCACATTGTCGGATCCATGTCGAAACTGCTGCTGGAGCATACGTCCTGGAAAGCCGTCACCGAAGGCGCAAAACTGGTCGTGTCCTTCGGCGGCCTGGCTCTGCGCAATGCCCAGATGAACCCCGGCGGTACAGGTAGCCACAGCCAGCGCGCTGACATGCTGGCGGCGCGCAAAGCTGGCGTCGAATTCGTCAATATCAGTCCCGCTGCAGGCGATGCCATAGCAGAACTGGGAGCCGACTGGCTGCCCATTCGTCCCAACACCGACGTCGCCCTGATGCTTGCGCTTGCGCACACGATCGTCAGTGAAGGCCGTCACGACACGGCGTTTCTTGCGAGTCATAGCGCCGGTTTGGAGCGGTTTCTGCCCTATCTGACGGGCGCGTCCGACAGAATCCCGAAGACGGCTGGCTGGGCCGAAGAGATCACCGGCATTCCCGCCGATACAATTGTCACACTCGCCCGGAGGATGGCGTCGACGCCGACCATGATCAATGCCAGCTGGTCGCTTACCCGGCAGCAAAACGGCGAACAGGCCTACTGGATGCTCGTCGTGCTTGCGGCAATCCTCGGTGGCATCGGGAAGAAAGGCACCGGCTTCGGCCTCGGCCTCGGTGCGGTCAACAGTGTCGGAAGCCATCGTGCGCACCTGCCTGTCGCAGCATTACCAACGGGGCGCAATCCGGTCGACAGCTTCATTCCGGTCGCGCGAATTGCCGACATGCTGCTCAATCCCGGTGCGCCGTTTGAATATAACGGGCGGAGCCTGCACTATCCGGATGTCAAGCTGGTCTACTGGGCCGGTGGCAACCCATTCCATCATCATCAGGATCTCAACCGGCTGCGCAAGGCGTGGGAGCGAATTGAAACCGTCGTGGTGCACGAACCTTTCTGGACACCGCTCGCCCGCCGCGCCGACATTGTGCTGCCGGCAACCGTGGGCCTGGAGCGAAACGATCTTGCCGCCTCGCCACGCGACAATTTTCTGATCGCTTCGCAACGCGCTGTCGAACCATTCGGGCAAGCCCGGGATGATCACGCGATTTTCGCTGATCTGGCCAGGCGCCTGCGTCCCAGTGGCTCGAACGAAACCGGTTTTGTTGCTTCGTTTACGGAAGGGCGGAGCGAAACCGAATGGCTGGGCGAACTTTATGAAGAAACGCGCCAACGTGGAGTTGCGGCTGGCTGCGTCCTGCCAGACTACGCGACCTTTCTTGAAACCGGCATGTTCGAGCTGATACCCGAGGATGAGCCAGCTACGATGTTGAAAGCCTTCGGCGACGATCCGGTGGCCAACCCTCTGCCCACGCCATCGGGGCGTATCGAGATTTTTAGCGAAACGATCGAGCGTTTTGGCCTGCCGGGTCATCCGGTCTGGATCGAACCGGCGGAGTGGCTTGGCTCGGCACTGGCGAAAACCTATCCGCTGCACCTGATCTCGCACCAGCCGGAACGCCGGCTCCACAGTCAGCTCGATCACGGCTCGCACAGCCTTGCGGGAAAAATCCATGATCGCGAACCGTGCAGGATGAACCCAAAGGACGCCGCAGGGCGGGGCATTGGCGATGGCGACCTGGTACGGTTGTACAACGGGCGGGGATCCTGCATCAGCGCCGCGATCCTCGATCCCGGAGTGCGGCCAGGTGTCGTCATGATCGCGACCGGCGCATGGTACGATCCGGACTGGGAAACCGATCCTGATTGTTGCAAGCATGGCAATCCCAATACGCTGACAGCAGATCTACCGACATCGATACTCGCGCAGGGGCCAAGTGCGCAGACCTGCCTGATAGATGTTGAGCGGCTGGCAACGAAGGCTCCAACCGTCACGGCGTTCACTCCGCCACGGGTGATAGACACGAAATCGGAATTCGAAACCTGACGCACTGCTTATGGCATACAGCAACGAACCATCAGGGCATTGTCAGACCAAAATTCTCGAACGGGCAGCGCGGTCGCCTAGCGTCGCGGAATGACACAGAGATCTCAGGAGCCCGCAGTCTGGATGGCACGATTGAATGTCCGCTTCGGTCAACTGACGCCGATTAGCGGCCAGTCAGCTTCCGGCCCCATTTCAGACCTTGGAGAACAATCGACGATGTCACGGTAGGGGATCGCATAACGAACGTTTCGAGACAGCATAGGTAACGGCATGTATTTCGCGTTCGATCGGCAACAGAGGGTGCTTTCTGTCTACGTATCGAGGAAATATTCACCTACTGGGAGGGCCTCCGACTCCTAATCCGTGTATCGGCGATGAGGCAGTAACGCCGCAGCCATCCATTTCTCACGGAGCCATAACGCTCAAATCACGCTCTACTGACGAAGGCCAGCTAGTTGTTGGGCCCTAATCACGCAATGCGGCGCCGAAAATTGCCGGATCGGTGGAGGGAACAATGCTGCTGTTGAAAGGAATTGCAATAGGCGCGCTGGCCATCTCAATGCCAGCTCTTGGCGGTTGCCAAACCGTGATCCACAAATCGGAAAACATCGGAGGCGTCCGGACTCTGAGCATTGATGCAAAGCAACGAATGCTGCTTGTCTCGGACAAAGGTGGTCGCCTTCACAATGAAATCGTGGCATGCGCCGAACCCAGTCCTGACGCACTTGCCGCCCAAGCGGCCGCATTTTCGGTTAGCGGGGCCAAACCGGAGGTTATCTCCGCAGCGCTCAGTGCCTCCAGAAGCGAATCCGCCGCCGCCATCGGGCTGAGAACTCAAACCGTCCAGATCCTCCGGGATGGGTATTACCGGATCTGCGAAGCCTACATGAACGGGGCGATCAATTCCGAGGACTACAAGAAGGTCATCAGCCACGTCGACGGTGTCATTGCCGTCGTCATGGCGATCGATGCCCTGGGCGGCACGGTCTCGGCTCCCGCGATTGCTATTTCAGCTGGAAAATCGACCGCCGGCGCCACCGGTTCCGATGCCAGCACCACCATCGATCCGGCCCTTTCAATCGGCATGTTCTCACCGGAGCGCGGCAGTCTTTCTGACGCACAGGCCCAAGCGATCGAAAACGTCGTCCGGATGTACCTTCTGCACAAGCAAAAAGCCATGAGACTCTAAATTGACGGGCCGCAAAGCAACTTAAACCAAGGATCGTTCGAGATGACCAACAATGGTTCAGAATTGACTGCCCGAATTGTGGTCACAGGGCTCACCATGACCGCTGTCACGCTGTTCGCCACCTCCGCCGGATCATCGGATCTGAATACGCTTCGGACCGTCGAAGCGGCCGCCGCTGCGATCATCAAGGGAAACCCGGATCCGCAATCGCTTGCCCGAAGCCGGGAAATCCTGAACGAGGCTGGCTTTGTCAAAAGCCTGATGTCCTTGGACATCGGCGGGCAAATCGTAATTGGTAATACTAACGCGCTTTCAACCTACCTCGATCCCCAGGTTCAACCCTACGCCGATGCCATCTTCGATCCCGCGGCCCGGAATGCGGCACTATTCCAGTCGATGAAACTGAACGAACAGCTCGAATACATGACAATGGCGGATTTTTCCGCCGTGGCGGAGACCTGGCAAGTCACAAACCCCGAATCTCAACGCACGGGTTGGACCGCAACGCCTTTTCCCTATGCCATCAACGGCCAGCCGGTGATGCGCTATGACAGGTCATTCAATGGTCGGCAGTCGACCGAATGGGGGGTTGCCGGCAAGCCGGCTTGGGTGGTGCCTGATGAGTTGGCCAGGGCCAGTGCAGAATTCATGGAGAAGTTTTTCGATCCTGAAGTCCGCGCCAAGATGACGGACGGCAAGGAACCCGGGCAGTTCAATCAATTCATAATGGATTTCGCCAGCGGTGTCGGCGGTTCCGGAACAGGCGATCTGAACTTGCCCGACGAACCGGACTGCACCCTCCTGCCCGGCACCGAGAACTGTTTCGCACCGGCGATCGCGATCCACGACAACAATGAAACCACCTGCTCGGGCACGCTGATCGGCGCGGAGTGGGTGCTGGCGGCAAGCCACTGTTTCTGCCGTCTCGATCCGACCCATGTGACGCTTGGATCGAAGGTCTATGATGACGGCGCCGTGATAACGTCGCCGGCCCTGACCGTCGGGTTTGCGGGAGAAGTCCAGCACCACGATCCCGAATTCTGCACACGTTACAACGGACCGGATGAAGAGAGCGCCTACACAGCGCCCGACCTGGCGCTCGTCAAGCTGGCCAGGCCCCTGCAGCACCCGACCAAGCCACTTGCTGCCGTGCTGGGCACGTCCGCTTTGCTCAACCAGATCAATCTTGCCGAGATGGTGGGTTTCGGGGCGACCGAATACAACGATGAGGGCGGCAAGAAGCTTGTCGTATCCGTGATGATTGCCTCCAAGGACTGCGCAGGCGCCTCCGATGTCGAGCAGTACAAATGTCTGGCCGGCAGGGAACTGGTGGCCATCGACCCCAATGGCAAGAAGGATTCCTGCAACGGTGACAGCGGTGGCGGAGTCTATGCAAGGCTCGAGAACGGCAACATTGCCCTTCTCGCGGTCGTCTCCCGTGGGACCAGGAACTCGTGCGGCGCGGGCGGGATCTATGTGCTGACGACGACCGATGACATTCGCCTTTGGCTGGCAAAGCATGTCCCCGATCTTCGCATAGCGGAACCCCAGGTGGAGCTTGCCGCCGATCTTCGCGCTCTCAACGCGCCCGACAACAACTAGGACCACGGAGAAGACATCATGAAAACCTTGCTCAAGATCCTTGCTTTGGCAAGCGCCGCCTTAGTCACACTGCCGGCGAGCCTTTCCCTGGCCCAGCCGAGCGAAACGGAATTCGAGCGCCAGGCTTCGCAGGCGCGGTCGATCGAACGCATTCAGCGCGATTACGCATCCAGGGCGGATGACACCGCATCCGCAAGATCGCTGGCCCGCGGCCCCCGCATCATCAACGGCCGGCCGATCGCCAATGACGCGAAAAACTGGGAATGGACGGTCTCGATCCAGCGCCGCAACAACCACTCGTGCGGCGGCGCGTTCATATCACCCGGATACACCGCAAGCGGCAAAGGCGTGGTCTGGCGGGACGATGATACCGAACCGGTCTGGGTAGTGACTGCGGCGCACTGCATAACCGAACTCGAACTCAACCTGATCGAGCGGGGCGAACTCACGGCCGTGTCCGGCGATGTTTCTCTCGCCAGGCGAGACGAGTTCGGCAAGAACAGGAGGCTCGACAGCCAGAAAGTGATCGCCGCCTATCTGCATCCCGACTACGACCCCGATACAAATGCCAACGACATCGCGCTGCTGCAGCTGGAAGAACTGGAAAATCCCGTCAGCAATCGCCGCCGGTCCATCGGCATCGCACAGGATACGCAGCAGTCATGGCTTTACGCGCCCTACACGGCGCTCAACGTCATGGGCTGGGGAACAACCCTTGAAGGCGGCTTCCTGTCGGAGACGTTGCAGCAAGTCCGCGTGCCTTTCGTGGAACAGGCCCAGTGCGCCGGCAGCTATGCATCGGCAAGCAACATGGGGATGTCGGCGGGCATGATCTGCGCCGGTTTCAGCTCCGGGGGCTATGATTCCTGCCAGGGCGACAGTGGTGGCCCCCTTGCCTATATCCCGGCGCCAGGGGTGCCGTCACCCACCCGCAGCGCCGTTCTGGCGGGCGTGGTCAGTTGGGGTGCGGGCTGCGCCCGGCCCAATCTTTTTGGCGTTTACACCAGCGCACTCGCCTACCGAGGCTGGATGGCCAGAACCATCCGTCAGGCCGAAACACACGACACGAACAACTGAAGGGAAATGTCATGCTCAAACATACGCTTCTCACTATCGGCCTTCTGACGGCGACGCCGGCCTCCGCCGACTGGTTCAAGGGCAATCTGGTCCTCACTCCGCCCGACTGTCAGAAGTTGCCCGGATACGCATGCAGGTTGGCCGAACCGCTGCAATACCACTCATCCGAAACCGGGCTGACATGGCAGGCCGACCAATGGCAGGACGGTAATGGGCAGTCAGGAACCACCGACGGCGCGTCGATACCTCTTTGGGCTCAGAAAATCATCGGTGATCCATACGATGAGTCTTATCTGAAAGCCGCGGTCATTCACGATCACTACTGCTACAAGGAAAACCATGTTCGATCCTGGCGGCAGACGCACCGCATGTTCTACACCGCATTGACGCATCTGGGTCTCCCCAGGGCCAAGGCAAAGGTCATGTATTTCGCCGTCTATCTCGCCGGACCCAAATGGGTGGATATTGTTCCCGGTGAGGATTGCGGCGAAAACTGCGTCAAGAATATCCCGTATAGCGGAATCCGTTTGGACAGTGACCGGTTTGATGATCAGGAGCTTCAGGCCCAGATATCAGCCATGAACATGCGGCTTTCTGCCGGTGATGAGCTATCGCTTGAAGAACTCGAGGCTGCTGCGGAGCGTGCGGATTCCGATGATTTCTTCTACAGGAACGGCGACACCTACGAGGCCAAAGGGGCGGGAGACGTGGAAGTCATCCCGCGGAGCTGACGGCGACCGGGTCAGACTTCGACATCGTGCAATTTGTGAAAGCCCACCGACCGAATAGTGGCCGCAGGATACTCCCGATCCGCTCTCAATCTGGAATGCGCGAAACCAGGTTCGAGTTTGCCCGGCTCAGTGAGGCGTCACGTGCTCTCTTCTCATCGCGGGACCGTAACCGAAGCACGGAGGGATGCCCACTCAGGAAATCGTTCCTGACAAAGCCGGTCAATCAGTACTAGTGTGACAAAGACCTTCGAAGCCGTTAGTATTTGCAAAAATGAAATTGCAACTGCACTATCCTTCAGCTCAGGTTGCGAACCAGGCGGGACAGTGGGGCATCGAATGAATATTGTGAGCGGTGATGACATATCTCCCAGCTCGCCCGATGACAATCTAAGGCTTGAGATAATCGGGGGGATATCACTCTATTTGGGGGGTGTCCCTATACTGACGGGCAAGCGGAAAGCACTGGCGTTGATCGCCTACATATGCGCTGAGCAACGTCATTTTCTCACAAGAGAGTTTGCAGCAGACTTCCTCTGGAGCGAGTTCCCCGAGGCCCAGGCGAGAGGTTCGCTGCGACAAGTCCTCTCGGAAGTAAAAAGAGTGTTGGCACAGACCATGCTTTGGGAGGCCGATCGCACATCGATCAGGATGGATTTGAACCGCGTATCCGTCGACCTGTCCGTCGTCGAATGATTTGAGACTTTTTGGGCTCTGGAAGAGTGGAGTTTCCGGCTCGGTTTGCGGGTTCATTTA
Source organism: Hoeflea sp. (assembly GCA_020637795.1). Classification (GTDB taxonomy): domain Bacteria; phylum Pseudomonadota; class Alphaproteobacteria; order Rhizobiales; family Rhizobiaceae; genus Hoeflea. Next base: position 991,833 of record JACKJT010000001.1, read on the forward strand.
AGCCGCTTTGGCTTGGTGGTTCAAGCGGCGCTGTTTGATGGTGTCTCGTTTAATCCTTTCGCGTTCGAGCAGGATGGTCTGGCCGCGTCCGAAGTAGACGTCGGCCGGGGTGAGATTGTGGAGGCTCTCGTGGTATCGGCGATGGTTGTAGTGCTCGATGAAGGCCGCGATCTGGGCTTCGAGGTCTTCCTTGAAGAAGTAGTTTTCGAGGAGGATGCGGTTCTTCAACGTCTGATGCCAGCGTTCGATTTTCCCTTGTGTCTGCGGATGGCCGGGAGCGCCGTGAACCTGGTCGATCTTGTATGTCTCCAGCCATTCACCGAGATCAGAGGCGACATAACACGGACCGTTGTCGGACAGCAGGCGCGGCCGGTGTTCGACCTTGACCTTGTCGCAGCCTGAGGCTGCCAGCGCCAGGTCGAGCGTGTCGGTGACATCATCGACTTTCATACCGGTGCACAGCTTCCAGGCGATGATGTAGCGGGAGTAATCGTCGAGAATAGTCGACAGGTAGAACCATCCCCAGCCGATGACCTTCAGATAGGTGAAGTCGGTCTGCCACATCTCGTTCGGCCGCGTGGTCTTGTCCTTGAACTCGTCGTTGGCCTTGATGACGATATAGGCTGGTGACGTGATCAGGTCATGGGCCTTGAGCAGGCGGTAGACAGAAGCCTCTGATACGAAATAGCTTTCCGTATCGGTGAACTTCACCGCCAGTTCGCGCGGCGACAGATCGGCGTGGTCCAGCGCCATTTCGATGATCCTGCCCCTGATATCGTCTGGAATGCGGTTCCACACCCGTGGCGGCGCGGACGTCCGGTCTTCCAGTCCCTTGACACCGTGGGTCTGGAACCGGTCACACCATCTGTAAAATGTTGGCCTGGGAATGCCGAGCTTTTCGAGGGTTTGCCGGACCGACAGATGTGACTGCTCGACCAACCGGATGATCTCAAGCTTTTCGGTGGCGGGATATCTCATTCGTCGTCGCCCCCATGCCCGATCATGCTTTTTTTGAGCAGGCGGTTCTCCAGGGTGAGGTCGGCCAGCGCCTCCTTCAGGTCGCGGCTCTCCCTACGCAGCGCCTTCACCTCGTCACTCGTTGCCGAACGGGAGGTATCGCCTGCAAGGCGCTTCTTGCCAGCTTCGAGGAATTCCTTCGACCAGCTATAATACAGGCTTTCGGCGATCCCCTCACGGCGGCAGATCGCGGCGATACTGTCTTCGCCACGCAGGCCTTCCAGGACGATCCGGATTTTGTCCTCGGCCGAATGATGCTTGCGCGTGGCGCGGCGGATGTCTTTGAGCGTCTTCTCGGCCATCGATGTCTGCGGCCCGGATTTTTGTCTCATCTTCGCTTCCTTTGATAGAGCTACGATGAGCCGAAAATCCTCTCTTCTCAATTAAGCCAGTTCTGTCTCATGGGCGCTGATCCGGGACAGGCCATCGCGCCGGAATGGTGCGCGGCTATTGCCACATGGAGAAGATGGCTGCCCTCGAGACGCTGCCCGCCAGCGGTTTCGAGGTCGTCTGCTTCCCGGTCAAGGTCAAGGGCGCAAGCGCCGGCTGGTGCCGCCCGGTTGCGCTGATCAGGGACTGAGCCAGTCCGGAAACTAACGCCGCAGTTGAAGACGCAAGGAGTACAGACCGATGAAATTCGTAACCCTCGCCAACGGCACACCGGATGGACGGCTTCATGTCGCCTCGCACGACGGACAACGCGCAGTGCCTGCCGAAAATGCCGAGACCCTGCAACAGGCGCTTGAAACATGGGCCGAGAACGCAACTCTCTGGCAGGCGCAATATGACAGGTTGAATTCCGGTGAAGCCGCCGATGCGCAGCCTCTGTCCGCTGACGCGATGCTCGCTCCCTTGCCGCGTGCGTGGCAGTGGCTCGACGGATCGGCCTTTGAAACCCACTCACTGTTGATCCAGAAAGCCTGGGGGCAGCCGGAAGTTGGCCTGAACGAACGCCCGCTGATGTACCAGGGGATGTCCGACCGCTTCCTGCCGCCCACGGCAACGGCGGTCTTTCCCTCGGCCAAGGACGGGATCGATTTCGAGGGCGAATACGGTGTCATCCTCGATGCCGTGCCGATGGGCACCAGGGCCGAAGACGCCTCGAGATACATCCGCCTGATCGTCCTGATCAATGACTGGAGCCTTCGGACCATCGGCCCCATCGAGATGGCGACAGGCTTCGGCTGGCTGCAATGCAAGCCCGCCTGCGGCATCGCGCCTTTCGCGGTCACACCGGACGAACTGGGTGTGTCATGGCAAAACAATCGCGTCTGCCTGCCGCTGCAGGTGCGTCTCAACGGCGAGGAATTCGGCCGCACCAATGGCAATGAGATGAAATTCGGATTTGACCAGCTGATCGCCCATGCCGCCTATTCGCGCAATCTGCCCGCTGGAACCATCCTTGGCTCGGGCACGGTCTCCAACAAGGACTACGAGAGCGTTGGCTCAAGCTGCATCGCCGAGCGCCGCGCCATCGAAACCATTCGGTTCGGTAAAGCCCGGACCCGTTTCATGCAGCATGGCGACCGGGTCCAGATGCGTTCCGAGACGGAAACGGGTGACAATCTCTTTGGCGACATCGCCCAGACCGTTTCCGTTCTTGGGCCGTGACAGCGAACGGCCTAATTCTCAGCGATGCCAGGCCTCGACGACCACCATCTTGGGTGGCCGTTGGGATTTCCCGCATCTGTCAGCTGGCTTCCGACAGGCAGGTCTTGATTGATGACGCCATATTGCGAATGACCTGGAAGTAGAGCTCGGGGCCGTTATCCAGTTCCGCGCCCAGCGGATCGATAACCCCTGACCTGGCCTGCGTGCCCTCGATCACCGTCGAGATCAGCTTCGGTTCGAACTGCGGCTCGGCGAAGACGCAGGCCGCTCCCAGTTCCTGCACGCGGGCACGGATCTCGGTAATGCGTTCGGCGCCGGGCATGACTTCCGGCGAAACCGTGATCGAGCCGGATGCAGTCACGCCGAAGCGCTTCTCGAAATACTGATAAGCATCGTGGAACACGATGAATCCCTTGTCCTTGACCGGCTCCAGTTCGGCGCCGACCTCGGCAATCAGAGTGTCAAGTTTTGCGCTGACGGCTTCGGCGTTGGCCTCGTACTTTGCCGCATTGTCCGGATCGGCGGCAACGAGTGCTTCCTCGATCTCGTGAACCATCGCCTTGGCATTCATCGGATCAAGCCAGACATGGGCGTCAAACGCGCCATGGTCGTGATCCCCGTGGCCGGCCTCGGCCGTCTTTTCGCGATCGTGGTCGTCATGGTCGGCCTCAACCGTCTTCTCGTGGCCATGGTCATCGTGATCGTCATGCCCGGCCGCCGCAGCCTGGTCATGATCATCATGGCTGTGCTTCTCGAACGCACCGCCTTCCCGGAAATCCAGCCTGACCAGATCATGGGCATCGATCAACTCGACCGACCTGGCGTTCGCACCAACGGTTTCCAGCGGTTTTTCAAGGAATGCTTCCAGCTCATGTCCGATCCAGAAGACCAGATTGGCCTGCTCCAGCATCTGCGCCTGGGACGGCTTCAAGGCGTAATTGTGTGGCGAGCCCGCGCCCTCGATGATCAGGCCGGGCCCACCCAGGCCTTCCATCACCGCAGCCACCAGCGAATGAACCGGCTTGATGGATGCCACGACGTTTACCTCTGCACTGGCCGAGACAGCGGTGTATGCAAGCAGTGTTGTCGCCAGCAAAAGGGATTTGATCTTGTGCATGTTAATCTCCGGAATGGTGCGCCTGTGATGTTATCTTGTAACACATTTGCGTAACGGTATAACGTGTGCGATAAGCGCATGCAAGACCCTCGTACAGGAATCATTTTCAATGGCCCGAATGAACCATGCCGAAGAAGCCTGAAGCGCTCGCTACCCTCGAAAGTGCCGGCATTCACCGTGCCGGGCGCTGGCTGGTCCGTGGTGTCTCCATGTCGGTGGATGCAGGGGAAATCGTCACCCTCATCGGCCCGAACGGATCGGGAAAATCGACCACAGCAAAGATGGCACTGGGAATCCTCAAGCCGGATGAAGGCAGCGTCATTCGCAAAACAGGCCTGCGCGTTGCCTATGTTCCCCAGAAACTCTCCGTGGACTGGACAATGCCACTCACCGTCAGCCGCTTCATGCGGCTGACCGGACATGTCAGCGACGATGAAGCGAATTCTGCGATGTCTTCCACAGGCATATCGCATCTTGCGGGCGCCGAGGTGCGCAATCTGTCCGGCGGAGAGTTCCAGCGGGTCATGCTGGCCCGCGCCATGGCCCGAAGGCCGGGACTGCTGGTGCTGGACGAGCCGGTTCAGGGCGTCGACTTCACCGGCGAGATCGCGCTTTATGAGTTGATCCAGCGGATCCGCGATGAAATGAATTGCGGCATTCTCCTGATCTCGCACGATCTGCACGTCGTCATGGCCGCAACCGACCGCGTGATCTGCCTGAACGGCCATGTCTGCTGTTCCGGTACACCGACGGCTGTTGCTTCCAGTGCGGAATACAAGGCGCTGTTTGGCGCACGCGCCGCCTCGTCGCTCGCTGTCTACGAGCACCATCACGACCATACCCATCTGCCCGATGGCCGGGTAAGGCATGCCGACGGCACGGTCACCGACCACTGCCACTCGGAAGACGGCCATCACCATGATCATGACGGGCATGAACACGAACCACATGGCCACAACAGGGAGGCCAAGCACGATGCTTGATGACTTCTTCACACGCGCGATCCTGGCCGGCATCGGTGTGGCTCTGGTCACGGGGCCGCTCGGCTGCTTCATCGTCTGGCGCAGGCTGGCCTATTTTGGCGACACGCTTTCTCACGCTGCGCTTTTAGGCGTGGCATTGGCTTTCCTGTTCGAGATCAACATCACTCTCGCCGTCTTCGCCGTGTCTGCATGCGTGTCGATCGCATTGCTGCTGCTGCAGAAACGCGCAACCCTGTCGGCGGATGCCCTGCTTGGCCTGCTTGCCCATTCGGCGCTTGCGCTGGGCCTTGTCGCGCTTGCCTTCATGACATGGGTCCGCATGGATCTGATGGGTTTCCTTTTCGGGGACATCCTGGCCGTCTCGAAGACGGACATAGCTGTCATCTGGCTGGGCGGCGTCGTGGTTCTCGCCATACTCGCGGCCATCTGGCGGCCGCTCTTTGCCGCCACTGTCAACCGGGAACTCGCAGAAGCCGAAGGCATGAACCCCGAACGGGCCAATATCATCTTCATGCTGTTGATGGCGGCCGTCATCGCCATCTCGATGAAGATCGTCGGCGTGCTGCTGATCACCGCCATGCTGATCATTCCCACTGCCGCGGCGCGCAGGTTTGCGGCAGGCCCGGAGCAGATGGCCGTGCTGGCGGCCGTTATCGGCGCCATCGCCGTCATCGGCGGCCTGTTCGGGTCGCTGGAATGGGATACGCCGGCAGGACCGAGCATCGTCGTGGCCGCGCTCTGTCTCTTTGTCTTGTCCATCCTGCCCGTCTTCAGCCGCGCGGGCGCAAAACCGGCAGGACCTGATAGCGGCTCACCCCGAGCGCAAAAAGGAGCACGTCCGTGAACGAGCATTTTCACGCAACGTCCGAACTGACGAAAAACCAGGCGCTGGTCATGGGCGCGCTGAGCCAATCGGACAGCCCTCTCAGCGCCTACACGATCCTCGACCAGTTGCGCGATGACGGCTTTCGAGCCCCCCTCCAGGTCTATCGCGCGCTCGACAAGCTTGTGGAGTTCGGTCTCGTACACCGGCTTGAGAGCCTCAATGCCTTTGTTGCCTGCCGCCATCCGGGCTGCGATGGGCACCAGACCATCGCCTTCATGATTTGCGAGACTTGTGGACTGGTCAACGAGATTTCCGACACGTCGCTGGCCGAGCGGCTGAAGCAACTTGCATCGAAAGCCGGCTTTGTGCCGAAGAAATCAACCGTCGAACTGCGTGGCATCTGCGGCAACTGCCAGACCGCCTGACCGAGATGGGCTTGCCGGAACAGAACGATACGAAGCCCGATGGCGCTTGTAGAGACGCGGTCGCATGCACTTCTTCAACCTGAACTCAAAGGGAGTATCCCCGATGTGCTCAGCCCACCGGAATGCCACCTAATGGCAAAGCAACGGCTTGAGGAACGAGTCGGCAAGGATCTTCGTGGTGTCAATGCGGTGATGGGCAACCTTTCCGCGAGGCTCGATATCTCCGCGCTGGAGCATGGCGAGCAGCGTTGCGGCATAGCTTGTCGCGACTGACGTCAGCGCATTGAACGGTCCGGAATTCAGGTCAGGGGCGAAACGATAGCTGACCGTCCGTTCCGTCGGCTGGCGCCCCCGGTATCCCCGGGCAGTGACGACCAGGAGCAGGATATCGTCATCGATGACCGGAAGCCCGTTGTAGAGCAGCGAACGCAGCATGTCGCGGCGATCGCGAAGGCCCAGGTCGTCGAGCAGGAAGCGCATGTAGTCGAGATGGCCCGGATAGCGAATGGTCTTGAACGTGACATTCTTTGGCAGTTGTCCGCCAAAGATCGACAGGTCCTCGATGCCGCCGGAGGTGATGAATTCCTCGTAGCTCACGCCATCGATACTCAACTGGCCGTAGCCCTCGAGCGGCGTAAGCGAAACCGGCTTGCCGTCGCGAATCCCGGCGCTCGGCCGCGTGTATTCGTCGATCAGTCCGTCGACATTCCAGATCTGGCCATAGCCGAGCCTGTTGGTGGGATAGCGCGGTATGGCGCCGACGCGGATCGTCAGCTCTGTCACCGGCGAAAACGCATCCAGAAGCTGACACGCTACATTGCCGATCAACCCCGGCGAAACGCCACATCCAGTGAAGACGGCGCGATGCCGTGACAGACCATCCAGGATTGCCCGCGTGTCTGGTCCCGGGCAGGTGAAGTCGAGATAGTGGACGTTTGCCTGCGCCGCCGTCTGGGCAATATCGCCTACCGCGGATTCAGGCACGGCCGCGACCGCGACGTCCTGACCGGACAAAAGTCTTTGCAGTTCATCGCGATGGCTGAAGGTCCGCAGCAAAGCCCCTGTGTTCATCGACCGGAGCCTGTCGAGCGCGCCCTCCGACCGGTCGATGACCTGAACCGAGAAGGCGTCGCTGGCGGCCAAGGCCGCCGCAAGTGCCGTTCCGATCTCGCCGGCGCCGAAGATGCTGACCTTGAGCGTCGCCATGGCGTTCACCCCCTGAACCGCGCAACGAAGCCCTGAAGCCTGGGGTTCTGCGGGTTGAGGATCACGTCTTCGGCCGAACCGGACTCGGCGATCACGCCCTGGTCCAGAAAGAGAACGCGGCTGGCGACGTCGGCGGCAAATGCCATTTCGTGGGTGACGATCGCCATGGTCATGCCCTTGTCAGCCAGTCCCCGGATGACAGCCAGCACTTCCCCGACCAGTTCCGGATCGAGCGCGCTGGTGACTTCATCGAGCAACAGGACCTCGGGTTCCATGGCCAGCGCCCGGGCGATCGCGACACGCTGCTTCTGCCCGCCCGACAGATGCGCGGGATAGGCCGCATGCTTGTCCCCGAGGCCGACCTGGGCCAGCAGATCCATAGCCAGTTCCCGCGCTTCCGCTTTCGGACGCTTGCAGACGACGATCGGGCCTTCCGTGACATTCTCCAGAACGGTCTTGTGCGGGAAGAGATTGAAGTGCTGGAACACCATGCCGACATGGCGGCGAAGCGTGCCGATGCCGATGTCCTCGCCCTTGTCGCGGAAGCGATCGCCAACCCGCTTCTGGCGGAAACGGATGGTCCCGCCGGTCGGGATCTCCATCATGTTGAGGCAGCGGATGAAGGTCGACTTGCCCGAACCGGACGGGCCGATCAAGGCCACCACCTCGCCGCGCTCGAGGCTGAGGTCGAGACCCTTCAGAACCTCGAGTGGTCCGTAATTCTTCTGCAGTCCGATGGCCTCGATAACGGGCGCGGCAGCTGTCGAATTCGTTGTCATGTTCATCCATCCATTCCTCCAGAGCGCCGCATGTCCACTTGGTTGTGCAAGGGCTGCTCTGTCATTTTGAATCTGGAGCATCCTGTCCGAGCCGGGCGGTTCCGACCGGACGCAGGATGCTCTAGTCGCTGACCCTGAGGCGTCTCTCGATCCAGTCGGCCGCCTGCGTCAGCGGCAACAGCATGGCGATGTAGAGCCCCGCCATCAGCGTGTAGGATTCAAGCGGCCGGTAGGTCTGGCCGTTCACCACCGCCGCCATGTAGGCGAGATCGGCAACCGAAATGACCGAGACCAGCGAGGTATTCTTGAACTGGATCACCGACTGGTTGATGAAGGATGGCAGGACCCGCTTCAGCGCCTGCGGCAGGATGATCCGCCGCATCGATTGACCGGGGCTCATGCCGATCGCGGAGGCTGCCTCGTGCTGGCCCCTGTCGATCGAGACGATCCCGCCACGGAATATCTCGGCATAGAAGGCACCGACATAGAGCGCAAGGGTCAGCAGGGCGGCGACGCGATTGTCCATCGAACCGCCGACCAGCAGCGGGAAGGCATAATAGAACCACAGCAGCTGGACCAGCAGCGGCGTGCACCGGAAGATTTCCTGGTAGATGCGAGCGATGACGTTGAGCAGCTTCCAGCTCGAAAGCCGCGCCGCACAGGTGACCAGGCCGATCACTATGCCGAAGAAGATCGATCCGAATGTGTAGACGACACTGATCCACAGTCCCCAGAGGAAAAGGTCGTAATACTGCCAGACGGAATGGAAATCCCAACTGTAGGTCATTGCGCGCGCCTCCCGTAAGCTGCGCAGCGATCGGTCAGTCCTGGCCGGCCGCTCCTGGTTCTGGAAATCATTCTGCTTCCCCCGATGTTTCTTGTCGTGCCGGACAGCCGTTGAGGCTTCCGGCACTGAAGTGTCCTATGTCCAACGGCCGAGAACAATGTAAAGCTACCGGGCCTGCTTAGCGCATTTCTTGGAAGGCGGCCGCCGTTGAGGCGAAGCGGTTGAGGATCCCGGCGATCGTTTCCCGGGTTGCATCCGAGACCTGCACCATCGGCAGCCGCATCTCCGGACCGGCGAGATTGCTGAGCGCCAGCGCTGCCTTCACCGGTCCCGGATTGGATTCGATGAACATGCCGTCGGTCAGTTCGGCGATCATGTCGTGCAGTGCCAGCGCACGGGCCGTGTCGCCCTTCTGCCAGGCATCGACCAGCTGCACCATTTCCCGCGGCGCCACATTGGCGACGACGCTGGTGACGCCAATGGCGCCGAGCGAGAGGAAGGGCAGCGTCAGACCGTCATCGCCGGAATGGATGATCAGCTTGTCGCCACAGGCCTTGCGCAGCTGGGTGACCCGGGCCGCCGATCCGCCAGCTTCCTTGATCGCGACGATGTTGTCGTGTTCCGCCATCAGGGTGGCGCAGGTTTCCGGGGCGATCTCGACGCCGCAGCGACCCGGCACCGAGTAGAGCATGACCGGAAGCGAGGTCGCTTCGGCCGCCGCGCCGTAATGGGCGATCAGGCCGGCTTGCATCGGCTTGTTGTAATAGGGCGTAACGATCAGCACGGCGTCGGCGCCGGCTTTCTCGGCGCGCCTGACCTTGTCGACCGTCTTCGGCGTATCGTTGGCGCCCGCGCCTGCCATGACCAGCGCCCGACCGGCGGCAAGCCGCACGGTGCGGGCAATCAGTGCATCGGCCTCCTCATCGGAAAGGGTCGCGGCCTCGCCGGTGGTGCCGACCGGAACGAGACCTGCAATGCCGGCATCGATCTGGCGTTCGACCAGTGCGTCATAGGCGGCGTAGTCGACCGCACCATCCCTGAAAGGCGTGACCAGTGCGGTGAAAACGCCCCTGAAGCGTTCGGTAAGTTCGTTCATCGTCTTCATCCTCTTTCTCCTCAATCTGCAAGACTGTCGGCAAGGCTGTACCGCCCCGCAGCCCTCGGCTCGGAGATCAGCCAGAGCGCTGCGGCAATTGCCCCTTCGGCATAGGCGCCCAGCTTGTGAACCCGGTAATTGAAGCTCGCCTCGGCGGATCCCATGTCGAAATGCACCTCGTGCAAACCGACGGTGTCGCCAAGCCGATGGATGTCGATCGGCGGCGGCGGTGCATCAGACCCGATTGCCCGGCTGCGGACCTCCTGGATCGCACCAGCCAGCAAGCGCGACGTGCCCGAAGGTTCCGCCTTCTTGCGCGAATGATAGGTTTCGCTGATCCGTGCAGCGGCGTCGGGCATGCGTTTGGCGAAATCGATGACGGCCAGACGGAAGGCCTCGAAGCCGTGAGCGAAGTTTGCGCTGACAAGCATAGGCCGATAGGCGCAAGCCTCGGTCAGGAGAGCGTCCTCCTCCCGGGTAAAGCCAGTCGTTCCGATCACCACCGGAATCCGCTTCTCGCCGATCTCCCTCTGCAGCGCAAGGCTCGCGGCCGGCGTGGTGAAATCGATCATGACGTCGCAATGGCTGGGCATGCCGGCATCCGCAGGACGATACTCGACGCTGCCGCCGGCAACCGCCGTGCCGACCAGTTTCGAGCCCGGCGAGACAAGGGCTGCGGCAAGTTCCAGTCCGGGGCTTGAGAGAATGAGTTCGACCAGTTGTGTTCCGACGCGGCCGGACGCACCGACGATACCAATACGCATGGTGTTTCTCCTCAATCGATGACGACCTTGGGTTCCGACATTTCGCGCAGTGCGATGCGGACACCCTCGCGGCCGAGGCCGGAGCGCTTGACGCCGCCGAACGGAACATGCTCGGCCCGAAAGTCGGGTCCCTCATTGATCATCACGCCACCGACGATCAGGTCGCGGGAGAACGTCTTGATCAACGCGTGGTCGTTGGTGAACACACCTGCCTGCAGGCCATAGGCGCCGGCATTGACCTCGGCGATCGCCTCGTGCGCATCGGTGAAACTGCGGATGGCGATGACCGGCCCGAAGGTTTCGTCGGCGATGACCGGCGCGTCGGGCGCGACATCGGCAATCACGGTCGGCGAGAACACCGTGCCGTCATGGGTGCCACCTGTCAGCAGCCTTCCACCATTGCCGAAAATGCTGGCGTTCACCCGCTCGGCCACGAGACGCGCGGCTGGCAGATCGATCACCGTGCCCATGTCGGTATCGTCGAGCGAGGGATCGCCGAACTCGACCTCATCGACGGCGGCGAGCAGCATCTCGGTGAAGACCTTCTCGATATCCTTGTGCAGGTAGAGCTTCTTGACTGCCGCGCAGCTCTGGCCGGCGATCTCGAAACGGTGGCCGATGGTGGTCGCCACGGCCTTGCCGAGATCGGCATCGGGCAGCACGAACAGCGGATCGTTGCCGCCGAGCTCCATCAGGCAACGCACCAGGCCGCTGGCATTCTTCAGCGCCAGGCCCGCCGCCGGCCCGCCGGTGAAGGACAAGAGGTCGATCGGTGCACGCGCCAGCGAAAGCGCTGCCTCCGCGCCGCCATGAACGACCTGGAACAGGTCGCGTGGCCACCCCGCCTTCACCGCCAGTTCGCACAAGCGATCGGCGGCCAGCGGCGCCTTGGGCGACGGCTTGGCGACGACCGCGTTGCCGGCGGCAATGGCCGGACCGAGCTTGTGGCAAAGCAGGTTGAGCGGATAGTTGAACGGCGTGATGGCGCCGATGACGCCGACCGGCTCATAGGTGATGGTCGCCAGGCGGTCGGCGCCACCTTCGACGATGGCGCAGTGAAGCGCCTCGCCGTCGAGGAAGGTCGCCGCATCGCCGGAGAGTTTCAGGGTGTTCTGGGCACGGCGAACCTCGTTGCGGGCCTCGCGGATCGTCTTGCCCATCTCGGACGATATGATCCGCGCCAGGTTTTCGGCGTCCGCGGCAATCTCGGCTGCAAGCGCGTTCAGCAGCTGGCGGCGCAGCGCCGGTGTCGAGCGACGGAAGTCCCATTGCGCGACCTTGGCCCGCACGATGGCGCCGGCAATTTCGGCTTGCGAGGTTTCACCCACTTCGCCGACGATCCTGCCATCGAAAGGATTGCGCACCGGGATCGAACAGATGTCCGACAGCGCTTTTCGTTGGGTCTGCGTCATCTCAAAACCTCATCATTGTGTGTCATTGTCTTGGGAGGCGGCGCGGACGAGGGCGCCGATCGAAACCGGCCGAACCGGCCAGCGCCGGCCGGTCAGGTCAGCGGCTGCCGGTGCCGGAGCTTCAGGTTTGAACCGGGCCATCAGGGCGGCAGTGTTGGCGGCGCAAAACCGGCCCTGGCAGGCGCCCATGGCAAACCGGCCATTATGCTTGACCTCGCGCCCGGTCAGGCTGTCGGCCCGCTGGCACAGGTTGCGGAGGTCGCTCACCGTCTTGCCTTCGCAGCGGCACAGCAGCGTGTCGTCAGCAAGTTCGTCGAGCGGGGAGCGGTCATCCAGCGGAGCAAAAAGCTTTGACAACAGGGCCTGTGCCCGGCGTTGCCGGTCGATTTGCTCCATGTCACCCGCAGTGCTTGCAGCCACTCCCTTGATTACCAGGCGGCCGGCGCGACGGCCATCGGCTTCGGCGGCGATGGCGCCGAGCGCCTCGCGACAATCGCCTGCCCGCACGATGACCGGATCGGCCATGGCCTCCGACGAAGCCGGCGGCAGGCCGTAGTCATTGGGCCTGATGCCGTCATGCAGGCCAATCCGGTCGCAAACGAACGTGGACTGGTTCCCGTCGCCGGTTCGAACGACAGCCGAGAATGCGTCGCCTTGCCGTTCGATCCGGAACAGCCGCGAACCGCGTAGCCATGGAATACGGTGCAGGTGGATGTCCCTGAGATAGCCAAGCGCCTCGGCTAGCAGCTTTGGAAAACCGAGCATGCCGAGGCCAGGCATGATTCGCCGGTAGGGATCGCCGGATTCCACTATTGCCAGAGGCGGATTTCCCAGGCGCGCCATCTGCGCCGCAACCGCGATCAACAGCGGGCCGCTGCCGGCAAGAAGCACGCTTCCGCGCGGGGCGGTGCCGGTTTCCTTCATCATCACCTGCAACCCACCCGCCGTCGAAACACCTGCGAACTGCCAGCCCGGGCGCGGATGGACATGCTCGACGGCGCCGGTCGCCAGCACCACCGCCCTGGGCGACAGGCATTCCACCAAGCCCTTCTGCCGGTCCTCGACCAGAACGTAGCCATGGCCATCGACGCCGAGAAAGACGGATCCGAAACGGACCGGGATTGCGGCGGTGCTGAATGCCCGTGAAAGCGCCTCCCAGCGGCCGCGGGCTCCCGCCGATTGCGGGATAGCCGGGACACCCTCGACCGGTTGCCGATAGATCGCGCCGCCAAGGCTTTCGCGCTGTTCGACGAGCTCGACCGCAAGGCCTGATCTTGCGGCTTCAAGTGCGGCCGACATGCCGGCTGGGCCGCCACCGATCACGAGAACATCGGGATCACGCATGCCGGCGCTCCACCGGCTCGACACTCATGCCAGGCCGCGCCAGCGTGATGCAGGCTTCGCGAACGATCCCGTCGACCCGAACCAGACAGCACTGACAGGCGCCGATGCCGCAGAAGCAGCGCGTCTCGTTGCCCAGGGCATCGGGGCCATAGGTCAGGACGCCAACGGCCTGCAACGCCGCGGCAATGCTCTCACCTGCCCTGAAGGAGATGGTCCGGCCCATCAAACGGAAGGTATCCTCGGTCATGCCGCGACCCCCAGCCTGGGAAACCGCGCCGGATCGAACGGCGCGATGTCGATGCACGGGCTTTCGCCACAGACAAGCTCGGACATCACCTTGCCGGTGATCGGGCCAAGGCAGATCCCGTCGCCCTCGAACCCTGTGGCGACATAGGCATTCTCCAGTCCGGGCACGCGTCCGATGAGCGGCAGGCTATCGGCCACGGCAGTGCGGACACCGGCAAAGCTGCGCAACAGGCGCACGCCGGCGAGTTCCGGCACCAGCGCCACCGCATCTGCGAGAATATGCGAGACCGCGTCGATATCATTGGTCCGCCGGTCGCCGTGGTCTTCACGTGTGCCGCCGATCAGGAACTGGCCGGTCGACAGCGGATCGATCACGAGACCCAGGCCCCGGGCCGGCTTGCCGTTGCCTGCCGGCTGGCTGCCCTTGCTGAGCAGATAGCGGCCCGACATGATTGACCCTGCCATCGCGGCATTCAGTGCGGGCGCCCGTTCGGTTATCAGCAACTGGCCCTTTCGCGGCGTCAGGATCTGCTCGAGCCCAAGCAGTTTTCCCGAACCGTTGCCAGCGGCGATGACGACCGCATCGGCGTGGATATTGCCTTGCGGCGTGGCTATCGCGACGATACGGCGACCATCGGGGGCCGTCACCAGGCCCTCGACAGGGGTGCGCCTTGAGACAAGGGTTCCGGAGGCGGTCAACAGACGATGGACAATCTGGTAGCCTATCGCGTGTCCCTCGTCGTGGACCTCGACCGCCATCATCGCATTTGACGACAGCGCCGGGAAGCGCTCGCGCAGCATTGCCGCGCCAAGCCGCTCGACGCGGACTCCAGCACCAGCAAGCGCGTCGGCATGGGACGTGAGAACCGTGCACTCCTCGTTCGAGGACGCGATGATGAAGGTCGAGCGGGTTTTGAAGATATCGGCGAACAGCCCGGCTTGCGCCAGCTCCCGATAGAGCGCGACTCCGGCAAGGGCTGCCTGCATCATCGGGCCGGGCCGCTTGCTGGCGACGGACACCGCGCCATCGGCTGCGCCCGTCGCTTCAGCCGCCGGTGCCGCGGCATCCAGGAGCTGCACCGCCACACCGCGTTTCGCCAAAAAGTAGGCGGTCCCGGCACCGACGATGCCGGAGCCGACGACGATGACAGTGGACGGGGTGCGGGTTTGCATTGCGTTTGACCGACATTGTTGCTTTCGTAGGCCAATATTGACGGCTGCCGGCTCGGGCCGTCGATACAAGATGACGGACTTGTTCGCTCACGAAATTTGTATCGGTGAGGAAGCCCAGACCCCTTAAGCCTGAAGAAAGGGGAATTCAGCCATGGCAGAGATCAGCCTCACACTCATCCAGACCTTCTACCAGGTGGCACGGCACGGTTCGTTTTCCGGTGCTGCCCGCGAACTGAACCTGAGCTACCAGTCGGCGGCAAACCATGTCCGCCGGCTCGAGCAGATCCTCAAGGGCAAGCTGATCGACAGCGAGCAGGGAGCCAAGCGCATTTCGCTGACGCCGCGCGGGCGGGCGCTCTACAATCTGCTGCATCCCGAACTCGACATCATGCTGGAGCGGCTGTCGAAGCTGATCGAGAACCAGCGTTCGTCGCTGAGGGTGGGCATGCCCCAGGCGATCTTCTTCTACCTGTTTCCGAAAGTGCTGTCGCGTTTTCGCGAGTGCTTCCCGGAGATGGAGTTCGCGGTTTACGAGCGCGACACCGTGCTCGCCGAACTGGTCAAGAACGGCAGTCTCGATGTCTGCATTTCAGAGCGCTATTTCGGCGACCCGGTCGTGCCCCAGCGGCTTCTCGGCAGTTACCGGCTGAGCCTGGTTTATCCGCGCTCCTGGGGAGAGGCGCCGGCGCTGCTCGACATTCCTTCCTGGGCGCAGGGGCGTCCCTTCATCACTTTCGAGCCCGGACAGACGCTGAGAAACCTGGCCGTCGATTTTCTCGGCCGCGACGGCTCGGTCGTCCAGCCGGTGATTTCGGCCTCGGGCAGTTCCAGCGTCAAGCGCTGTGTCGAGGAGGGGCTCGGGTTCTCGATCATTCCATCCTGGTGTGTCGGTCCGGACGACCCAACCATCAGCAGCACGCGGTTGACCAACCTGCCGGAAGTCCGCGTGTATTTCGGCAGCGCCGGCTTCCTGCAGAAGCATCCGACGGTGCAGCAACTGTTCGAGGATTGTCAGCGCGAACTCGTCGGTCCCGTCCTCGAACCACCCCGCAGCGGTGAACTCTCCCACCCTCCACTCTGACCACCGACATACAAAAAAGCGGATAAGTGGCTCGGACTCTCTAGCATTGTCCCCCTTCTTTTACCGGCTACGCTACCCGTGGCCGTTGACACCGCACAGGGAACTTCCCGCCGCGGGAACGGACACTGAGGAGTTTTCGGGGAACAATGGAGAACCTGACAATGAAACTAATCGCAAAGATCTGCGGCCTGGCGGCCATGGCGCTTTCCGTTCTGGGAACGACTGCCTCCGCCGGCACCATCGACGAAATCCGCGCCCGGGGGGTGCTTCGCATACCGGCCATTCTCAACGAGGTCCCTTACTTCAACAAGGATCCGCGCACCAACGAATGGCAGGGCTTCGTCATCGACATGGCCAACGACATCGCCAAGACCCTCGACGTCAAGCTGGAAGTGGTCGAATCGAGCTGGGCAAACGCCATCCTCGACGTGCAAAGCGGCAAGGTCGACATGGCGTTCGCCGTGACCGCGACCCCGGTCCGCGCCATGTCGGTCTCCTTTTCGGACCCGACCTACTACAACAGCTTTGTCATCGTTTCGGCCAATGACGAACTGACCGGCAAGAGCTGGAACGAACTCAACGATGCGAAATACACCTTCGCCGTCGACCTCGGTTCGGCCCAGGACCTGATGACGCAGCAATACCTGCCGAATGCGAATATTCTTCGCTTCAAGACCCGTGACGAAGCCATCGTCGCGGTCACCACCGGCAAGGCGGACGGCCTCGTCAACACCATGCTCAACGGCCTGGTGATCTCCAAGAAGGCCCCGACCATCGGCGCCGTCAAGGTTCCGACACCGGTTCTTTCGACACCATCGGTCATCGCGGTCAACTATGGCACGGACGAAACTTTCAAGAGCTTCGTTTCCGGCTGGGCGGAGTACAATCGCCGCATCGGCAACAACCAGACCTGGATCCTGAAGAGCCTCGAGACCTACGGCGTCACGCTGACGGACATGCCTCCCGGCTTCGGTTTCGGCGGCTGATATCGGCCCATCGCCCTCAATCCTCCCTTCCGATCCGGAAGGGAGGATTTTTCGTTTCGGCCTCTATCGAAAATGCCGCCCCCGGGAAGCCAGATCAGGCATTGCAGGCGAAGCATGGACGTCTTGTCAGGCAGACAGTCGCTGCAAACACCCGTACCATGCGGCCAAGCCTTCGGCATTGGCCGCGATCTCCTTGGCATAGCCGCCGCTGAACTCCTCGAAAGCCTGGCTGTTGAGCGCGTTGACACCCAGCAGCACAGGGATGTCGCGGGCGAGCGCCTCGGCGATCAGGGGCCGGAAGCCCCTGCCCTCGGCTTCGTGCTTGCCGAACTTGTTGATGATCAGGATGTCCGGCGAACGCTCGAGCCCGGCTTCGACCAGCGCAACGGCTTCCTCGAGCGCTACCGGATTGAGGCGGCAGCCGCGCGATTCCTCGCCCAGCACCTGGTTGATGCGGATCACCGGGCCGGCAGGCAAAACCCGTACATCCATGTCGCAATGATGCGAACCGGGCCGGTCGCTGTTGGTCTGCACAACTCCGGCGAGGTTAAACCCGCGTTCCTGCAGACGGTCGGCAAACTCCCACAACAGCCGGTCGGTCAATCCGCGCTCGGTGGTTCTGACAAAGGCCAACGCCATGATGACTGCTCCTCGTTTTCCGACAGGACCGAACGCGAGAGTACGACCGCGACCGGTGGAAATGAAAGTCCCTGCCGCGACTGATCATGCCGCGGCGGGTACAGGCCAGACGGCTCAGGCCGCCCTGAGCGTGATGCCGGTGACCTGCGCCTGTTCGGCCAAGGCATCGACAAAGGCGCGGCTGGCGCGAACCCAGGCGGCCTTTTCCAGAGCCGAGCGCAAGGCGGTCTCCACCGCCTCGAACGGCAGGATTTCGCCTTCCGCCCGGGCATCGAGCCGGATGATGTGAAAGCCGTAGCGGCTTTCCACCGGCGCGTCGACGATTTCGCCCTCCTTGAGCGCCGCCAGCGCGGCTTCGAATTCAGCCACCGTGTCACCGGCGGAGATCTGCCCCAGCCGGCCGCCATTGGCGCGCGACGAACAGGCGGAATGATCCCGCGCCAACGCGTCGAAGGCTTTCGGCTCGGCCTTGACCTTGGCCAGAACGGAATTGGCCTGGTCCTTCGCCACCTTGCGCGCCACCACGTCGTCGGGCCGCGCGGCGAACAGGATATGCGCCGCTTCATAGAGCGACGGCGCGCGGTGCCGCTCCGGATTGGCCTCATAGGCGGCGCGAACGGCTTGCGGCGTCGGTGTTTCCACCTCGACTGCCTCGTCGAGAAGCTGCCGGATGATCGCCTCCTCCTCGGTTTCCCAAAGTCCCGGGGCAAGTTCGATTGGCGCGGCTGCAAGCCCGCGCCGCCGCGCCTCCTGCAGGATCAGCGTGCGGACCGCGAGCGCCCGTGCCGCAGCCATCCAGGCCATGCCTGGCTTGCCCTTGGGCGCCGGATGGTTCTGCGCTTCCGTGGCGATCAGTTCCGGCGAGATGGCCTCGCCGTTGACGGAAATGTCGGTGAATGTCTGCTTCATGGTCTTGGCCCCAGATTTATCTTGTGCTTGCGGGTGCGGACGATCTGGTAACCCGGGCGCAGGACATAGCGCACAGGTACCGAGAGCATGTGCACCAGCCGGGTGAACGGGAACAGGATGAAAATCGTGAGCCCCAGCAGGATATGCAGCTTGAAGATCCAGTGCACATCGGCGACGAGTTCCCAGACGCCCGACTGCAGGGTGAAGATGCCTTGCGCCCACATCATGAACTTGACCATCTCGCCGCCATCCAGATGCTGGATGGAGACCAGGATGGTGCCGAGACCGAGGACAAGCTGCGCGCAGAGCAGAACCAGGATAGCGGTGTCGGCAAACGACGAGTTGGCCCTGACACGCGGATCGAACAGCCTGCGGTGCAGCAGCATGGCGCCGCCGACAATGGCCATTGCTCCGGCCACGCCGCCGACGACGATCGCCAGCACCTGCTTGAAGGCGTAGCTCATGCCCAGCATGTGGAAGATCTCGACTGGCGTCAGCATGCCGACCAGATGACCGAAGAAGACGATCAGCACGCCGACGTGAAACAGGATCGAGCCCCAGACAAGCTGCTTGCGGCGCAACAGCTGGCTGGAGGATGATTTCCAGGTGAAGGGATCGCGCTCGTAGCGCGCGATGGATCCGACCACCAGCACCGTCAGCGCCAGGTACGGAAGAACCCCGAAAAGAAAATAGCTCATGATGTTCGTCCTTTCGTGTCAGGCGGAGGCCGGCCGGAGCGGCTCGTCCATGCGGGCCAGAATATCGCGGCTGATGGGGCAGCCGGCGTTCGGGTCAGGGCCGAAGGTGACCATCGCCTCCTCGTAGACCGCATCGAGCGCCTCGAGATCCTCGGGATCGTCATCCTTCTCGGCGATCAGCGCCTGGGCTTCTTCGGTCTCGGTCGAGGCCTGTGCAATCTCCGACAGCGCGACCAGCACGGCCGCGTAAGGCGTTTCGCGCCGGGTCAGCCGTTCGGCGAGCGCAGCGATGATGTGGCCGGCGTCGGCCAGCATCTCGTGTGCCTCGGCAAGCGTCAGCGTCGAGATGAATTCGAGCAACACCGGCAGGTGATCGGGCAGTTCGGTCGCGACCAGATCGAAGCCACGGGCTCGGTAGGTTTCGAGCAGGTCGACCATCGCCCCGCCCCGGTCCCGGCCCTCGCCGTGGATGTGCTCGAACAGATTGAGCGACAGCGTCCGCGACCGGTCAAACAGAAGCACGTAACGCTCCTGCAGATCGAAGATGTCACCGGTTTCGAATTCGCTCAGCAGCGGCTCCATCGCGACGATTGCCTCGACCGGCAAGATGTTTTCGAATGCCAGCACTTCGCGGATTTCCGGGATGGCCGCCTGCAGTTCGGTGGAGGGATAGCTCAGAAGCGCCGAAAGGGCCTTGAAAGTGCGGGTCATGACAGGAACTCCGTGGGTGAGCGGAAGCTCTTGCCGCCGCCGAACAATTTGCCTTTGGACACGCCCGACGAGCAGCCATTGCCGTCAGTGAAGCCGCAGCCGGTCTTCAGGTCATAGGCGTCCTCGACCAGCTCCCGGTGGGTTGTCGGGATGACAAACCGGTCCTCGTAATTGGCGATCGCCATCAGCTGGTACATCTCGTCAATCTGGTGCGGCGTCAGCCCGACGCGGTTGGCGACGCCGAGATTGACCACGCCATCCACGGTCTTCGAGCGCATGTAGGCGCGCATCGCCATCATCCGTTCCAGCGCGGCGACCACCGGCTGTTCGTCACCGGCGGTCAGCATGTTGGCGAGATAGCGCACCGGGATGCGAAGCGATTTCACATCCGGCATGTTGTCGATCGTGCCGATGGCGCCGGCTTCCGCCGCATTCTGGATCGGCGACAGCGGCGGCACGTACCAGACCATGGGCAGGGTGCGGTATTCGGGATGCAGCGGGAAGGCGATCTTCCATTCCATCGCCATCTTCCACACCGGCGAGTTCTGCGCGCCCTTGATCCAGTCTTCCGGAATGCCTTCGGCGCGCGCCGCCTTGATCACCTCGGGATCGTTCGGATCGAGGAAAACGCCGAGCTGGGCGTCGTAGAGATCCTTCTCGTGCTCGGTGCCCGCAGCCTCGGCGATCCTGTCGGCGTCGTAGAGCATGACGCCGAGATAGCGGATGCGGCCGACGCAGGTTTCCGAACAGACCGTCGGCTGACCCGATTCCAGGCGCGGATAGCACAGGGTGCATTTCTCCGATTTGCCGCTTTCCCAGTTGTAGTAGATCTTCTTGTAGGGGCAGCCGGAAACGCACATGCGCCAGCCGCGGCATTTTTCCTGGTCGATCAGGACGACGCCGTCGTCCTCGCGCTTGTAGATCGCGCCCGAGGGACAGGAGGCGACGCAGGCCGGGTTGAGGCAATGCTCGCACAGCCGCGGCAGATACATCATGAAGGTGTTTTCGTACTCGCCGTAGATTTCCTTCTCGATGCCCTCGAAATTGTAATCCTGGCTGCGCTTGGCGAATTCTCCGCCAAGGATCTCTTCCCAGTTCGGACCCCACTCGATCTTTTCCATCCGCTCGCCGGAAATCTTCGACCGCGGCCGCGCGGTCGGGAACGCCTGCATTTCCGGGGCCGATTTCAGATGGTCGTAGTCGAAATCGAATGGCTCGTAGAAATCGTCGATCTCCGGCAGATCCGGATTGGCGAAGATGTTGGCCAGGATCCGCCACTTGCCGCCCTGCCTGGGCTGCAGCTTGCCGGATTTGGATCGGCTCCAGCCGCCGTTCCAGCGTTTCTGATTCTCCCAGTCCTTGGGATAGCCGATGCCGGGCTTGGTCTCGACATTGTTGAACCAGGCGTATTCGACACCTTCGCGGCTGGTCCAGACGTTCTTGCAGGTCACCGAGCAGGTGTGGCATCCGATGCATTTGTCGAGATTGAGCACCATGCCGATTTGCGCGCGGAATTTCATTCTGCTGCCTCCACTTGGGTGGCCGGGCGATCCAGCCAGTCGACCTTTGTCATTTTGCGGACGATGACGAACTCATCGCGATTGGAGCCCACGGTTCCGTAGTAGTTGAAGCCGTAGGACAGCTGGGCGTAGCCGCCGATCATGTGGGTCGGCTTGAGCGTGGCGCGGGTCACCGAATTGTGGATGCCGCCGCGTTTGCCGGTGATCTGCGATCCCGGCGTGTTCACGATCTTTCCTGGGCGTGATACATGAACAGCGTGCCTTCCTTGATCCGCTGGCTCACCACCGCCCGTGCCGTCAGAACGCCGTTCGAGTTGTAGACCTCGACCCAGTCGTTATCGACCAGGCCGGCCTTGCGGGCGTCCACTTCCGAGATCCACACCACCGGGCCGCCGCGGTTGAGCGTCAGCATCATCAGGTTGTCCGAATAGGTGGAGTGAATGCCCCATTTCTGGTGCGGGGGTGATGAAGTTGAGCACCACATGCGGCTCGCTGTCGCGTTCGGAGATGTTGATGTCCGGACCGACCGTCTTCAGATCCACCGGCGGACGCCAGGTGACGAAGAACTCGCCGAAGGCCTGCATCCAGAGATGGTCCTGATAGAGCTGCTGCCGGCCGCTGAGCGTGCGCCAGGGGATCAGCTCGTGGACGTTGGTATAGCCGGCATTGTAGCAGACCTCCTCGCTCTCGATGCCCGACCAGGTCGGCGATGAGATGATCTTGCGCGGCTGGGCGGCGATGTCGCGGAAGCGGATCTTCTCGTCTTCCTTGACCTCGGCGAGATGGGTGTGGTCGCGGCCGGTGATCCTGCCGAGCGCGTCCCAGGCCTTGACCGCCACCTCGCCGTTGGTCTCCGGCGCGAGCATCAGCACCACTTCCGCGGCGTCGATCGCGGTCTCGATCCGGGCGAGGCCCTTGGTGGGGCCGTCCTCCTGCACGGGCTCGTTCAGGTCGACCAGGTGATGCACTTCCGTCCTGGTATCCCAGGAGATGCCCTTGCCGCCGTTGCCGATCTTCGCCATCAGCGGGCCGAGCGAGGTGAAGCGCTTGTAGAGATTGGGATAATCCCGCTCGACCGCGATGTAGCCCGGAGCGGTCTTGCCCGGAATAAGGTCGCATTCGCCCAGCTTCCAGTCGAGAACCTGCGGCTGCGCCAGTTCCGACGGGGTGTCGTGATGCAGCGCCAATTGCACCACATCGGTTTCCACGCCGAGGATCTCCGGCGAAATCTCGGAGAACTTCTTCGCGATCGCCTTGAAGATTTCCCAGTCCGTCTTGCTCTCGTAGGCCGGATCCACCGCCGCCTGCAGCGGATGGATGAACGGGTGCATGTCGGACGTGTTCATGTCGTCCTTTTCGTACCAGCTCGCCGTCGGCAGCACGATGTCGGCATAGACCGCCGTGGTCGACATGCGGAAATCGATGGTCACCAGAAGGTCGAGTTTGCCTTCCGGCGCCTCGTCATGCCACTTGGCTTCGATCGGCTTCTGCCGGCCTTCCTCGCCCAGATCCTTGCCCTGAACGCCGTGATCGGTGCCGACCAGGTGCTTGAGGAAATACTCGTGCCCCTTGCCGCTCGACCCCATGAGGTTCGAGCGCCAGACGAAGAGATTGCGCGGCCAGTTCTCCGGCGCATCCGGATCCTCGCACGACATTTCCAGCTCGCCCGACTTCAGTTTCTCCGCGACATAGGCCGGGACGTCCTGCCGGACGCCTTGGCGGCGCGCGCCGACCTCGAGCGGATTGGTCTTGAGCTGCGGCGCCGAGGGCAGCCAGCCCATGCGTTCGGCGCGGATGTTGTAGTCGATCAGGCTCAGCGACTTCCAGTCGCCCTCGGGCGCTGTCGGCGACAGGATCTCCGCCGCCGTCACAGTCTCGTAGCGCCACTGGTCGGTGTGGGCGTACCAGGCCGATGTCGAGTTCATGTGGCGTGGAGGACGGGCCCAGTCGAGCGCGAATGCCAGGGCGCCCAGCCGGTCTGCGGCCTGAGTTTCTCCTGGCCGACGTAATGCGCCCAGCCGCCGCCGGACTGGCCGACGCAACCGCACATCACCAGCATGTTGATGACGGCGCGGTAGTTCATGTCCATGTGGTACCAATGGTTCATCGCGGCGCCGATGATGACCATCGACTTGCCATTGGTCTTTTTTCGGCATTGTCGGCGAATTCGCGCGCCACCTGGATGATCTTGTCGCGGCGAACGCCGGTGATCTTCTCCGCCCAGGCCGGCGTGAACGGCACATCGTCATCGTAGGAGCTGGCGACGTTGCCGCCGCCCAGACCGCGGTCGAGGCTGTAATTGGCGCAGAACAGGTCGAACACCGTGGCGACCATGGCGGTCTTGCCGTTGGCCAGCTTGATCTCCCCTGACCGGCACGTTGCGGGTCAGCACATCGGGGTGATCCGCAGACCTCGAAGCCGTTGGTGGCGGCACCGCCGAAATAGGGAAAACTCGACGCCCACGACAGCATCGTGGTCCGTGTCGAGGATCTGGCTCATGCGCAGCTTGACCGGTTCGCCCGCGGCCTTTTCCTCAAGGTTCCAGTTGCCGTGCTCACCCCAGCGGAAACCGATCGAGCCGTTGGGGACCACCACGTCACCGGTGGCCTCGTCGATCCCGACGGTCTTCCATTCCGGATTGTTGTCCTGGCCGAGCTTCTTTGCGAAGTCCGAGGCGCGCAACTGGCGGCCGGGAATGTAGGGAGCCGCCGCGCTTGTCGAGCTGAACCAGCATCGGCATGTCCGAATATTTGCGGCAGTAATCCTCGAAATACTCGGCCTGGCGGTCGAGGTGGAATTCCCTCAGGATAACGTGGCCGAAGGCCATGCCGAGCGCCGCATCGGTGCCCTGCTTGGCGTTGAGCCAGATGTCGGAAAACTTCGACGCTTCCGAGTAGTCCGGGCAGATGACCGCGGATTTGGTGCCGCGATAGCGCGCCTCGGTGTAGAAATGCGCATCCGGCGTGCGCGTCTGCGGCACGTTCGAGCCCCACAGGATGAGGAAGCCGGCATTGTACCAGTCGGCTGATTCCTGGAACGTCGGTCTGCTCGCCCCAGGTCTGCGGCGAAGCCGGCGGCAGATCGCAATACCAGTCGTAAAACGACATGCAGGTGCCGCCGAGCAGGCTCAGATAGCGCGATCCGGCCGCATAGGAGACCATCGACATGGCCGGGATCGGCGAAAAGCCGAAGACCCGGTCCGGGCCGTATTTCTTCGCCGTGTAGGCATTGGCGGCGGCGGTGATTTCGGTGGCCTCGTCCCAGGAGGCGCGCACGAAGCCGCCCTTGCCGCGCTTGCTGACATAGTCAGCGCGCAGGGCGGGATCGGACTGGATAGTCGTCCAGGCCTGGATCGCCGACTGCGTCTCGCGCAGCTTGCGCCAGATCTTCATCAACCGCGCCCGGACAAGCGGCGTTTTCACGCGATTGGCCGAATAAAGATACCAGCTGTAGGAGGCCCCGCGCGAGCAGCCGCGCGGCTCGTGGTTCGGCAGGTCGGGCCGGGTGCGGGGATAGTCGGTCTGCTGCGTCTCCCAGGTGACGATGCCGGATTTCACGTAGATCTTCCACGAGCAGGAGCCGGTGCAGTTCACCCCGTGGGTCGAGCGCACGATCTTGTCGTGCCGCCAGCGGTTCCGGTAGACGTCCTCCCACTCCCGGTTGTCCCGGGTGGTCTCGCCATGGCCGTTCGCGAAGGTCCCGAGGCTGCGCGACTGCAGGAAATTGAGTCGGTCGAGCAGATGGCTCATCTTGCTTGTCCTTTCAGGTCAGGCTGTCGGCCCGGTGGGGCTGGAACGCTGCGTTCGACTTCAAACAGCAGCCCGCCCGGCCGGGTGTAGTAGAAGAACGTCAGCACGAGGCAGGCGACGTAGAAGGCGAGAAAGCCCCAGAGCGCCGCCACCGGCCCGCCGGTCATCGAGATCGAGGTGCCGTAGGCCTTGGGGATGAAGAAGGCGCCATAGGCCGCGATCGCCGAGGTGAAGGCGATGATCGCCGCGCTCTCCCGGTCGGTCTGCCGCTGCAGGGCATTCCCCTTGAGCTCGGGCATCAGCCGCGGGACCTCGCGCCCCATGATGACCGGGATCATCTGGAAGGTGGAGGCATTGCCGATCCCGGTCAGCAGGAACAGCGCCATGAAGCAGGCGAAGAACCCCCAGAACGCCCCCGGGCTCTCCTTGATGCCGAGGAAGAAGATCACCCCGAAGACCGCCGCGATCATCCCCACGAAGCTCCAGAAGGTGACCCGCCCGCCGCCGTACTTGTCGGAGACCCAGCCGGTGCCCGCGCGGCTGAGCGCGCCGACCAGCGGCCCGAGGAACACGAACTGCAGCGCGTTCACCTCGGGGAACTGCAGCTTGGTCAGCAGCGGGAAGCCCGCGGAATAGCCGATGAAGCTGCCGAAGGTCCCGGTGTAGAGGATGCACATCAGCCAGTTGTGCTTGCGGGTGAAGATGATCGCCTGGTCGGCGAAGGAGGCCTTGGCCGAGGCGATGTCGTTCATGCCCACCCAGGCGGCGACGGTCGAGGCGATGATGAACGGCACCCAGATGAAGCCCGCGTTCTGCATCCAGAGCCGGCCGCCGTCGCTCATCTCCTGCGGCTGACCGCCCAGCGCGCCGAAGACGCCCATGGTAATGACGATGGGCACCAGGAACTGCATGACGCTGACGCCGAGATTGCCGAGGCCCGCGTTGAGGGCGAGCGCATTGCCCTTCTCGGCCTTGGGGAAGAAGAACGAGATATTGGCCATCGACGAGGCGAAATTGCCGCCGCCGAAGCCGCAGAGCAGCGCGAGCACCAGGAAGATCAGATAGGGCGTGTCGGGATTCTGCACGGCATAGCCGATGCCGAGCGCCGGCAGGAGCAGCGAGGCGGTCGAGAACGCCGTCCAGAGCCTTCCGCCGAAGATCGGCACCATGAAGCTGTAGAAGATCCGGAGCGTCGCCCCGGAGAGCCCCGGCAGCGCCGCCAGCCAGAAGAGCTGGCCCGCCGCGAAGTCGAAGCCGATCGCCGGCAGCCGCGCCACCACGACCGACCAGACCATCCAGACCGAGAAGGCGAGAAGCAGCGCCGGGATCGAGATCCAGAGGTTGCGCCGGGCGATCCTGCGGCCGTTCGCCTCCCAGAACGCGGCATCCTCGGCTTCCATTCCTGAAGCATGCGTGCCGTCTTCATCTGCTCCGGATCATGGATATCGTGCATTTCAGGCAGTTGCGGCAGCCTGTCCAAAGCGGGCCCCCTGGGCCGAGCGCTCCATCGCCCGGATCGAAAAATGCATCCAGGTCAGCGCCAGGGCGACGAGGAGGAAAAGGAACGCGAAGCAGCTGGTGTAGATCCCGGTCAGATCGAGCAGCGAGCCGAAGATGATCGGCAGGACGAAGCCGCCGAGCCCGCCGATCATGCCCACGAGACCGCCGACAGCGCCGACATGGTCCGGGTAGTAGACCGGGATGTGTTTGAACACGGCAGCCTTGCCCAGGCTCATGAAGAAGCCGAGTACGAACAGGGTGATGACGAACGGCCACTGCCCCATCTGCGTGCTGAAGGCGATCGGACCATCCTTGCCCATGATGACGTAATCGGTCGGGGGATAGGACAGCATGAACAGCAGGATCAGCGAAAAGCCAAAGGTCCAGTACATCACCGCGCGGGCGCCGAATCGGTCGGACAGGTGCCCGCCATAGGCTCGGAACAGGGACGCCGAGAGCGAGAACGCTGCAGCCGACATGCCGGCCGTGCGGATGTCCAGCTTGTAAACATCGACGAGATAATGGGGCATCCAGAGCGCCAGGGCCACGAACGCGCCGAACACGAAGAAGTAGTACAGCGAGAAACGCCAGACCTGCAGGTTCCTGAGTGGTGCGAACTGCTCGGCCAGCGAAGGTGATTTCCGTCCGGACTTGCGTTGCGCCACCAGTGCCGGATCATCCTTGGCGAAGACAAAGAAGATGACCGCCATCAGTGCCAGACCGGCGGCCCAGACATGGGCGACGCCCTGCCAGCCATAGGCCACCATGACAAACGGCGCCACGAACTTGGTGACCGCGGCGCCAACATTGCCTGCACCGAATATCCCCAGCGCGGTGCCCTGCCGTCCGGCATCATACCAGCGCGACACATATGCGACGCCGATGATGAAAGACCCGCCGGCAAGTCCGATGCCAAGGGCCGCAATCAGATACACCACGTAGGAATCGGCCCAAGTGAGCATCCATGTCGCCGCAGCGGTCAGCAACATCTGTGTCGTGAACACCAGGCGCCCACCGTATTTCTCGGTCCAGACGCCGAGGATCAAACGGGTCAGCGATCCGGTGAGAATGGGGGTCGCAACCAACAGGCCAAACTGGAACTCGCTCAATCCCAACTCAGCCTTGATCTCGATTCCGATGATCGAGAATATGGTCCAAACCGCGAAACAGGCGGTGAATGCAACGGTGCTCAATCCAAGAGCACGTGTACGTTCACTGTCCGATACATTCACCTTGTCCAGCATTGTGTATCTCCGCATGCCAGCGCCGGGTTCCCCAGCGCAAGTGGGTTTCCGCCATCGGTCTTGATGGCCGTTCGGAGACAAAAATCCACGCCGAAAGCCCAGTGCAGTTGATGCAGATCAAACCGTTCGGCATCACTCCGCACAAACGAACCGGAATTGCATTCGGTCAAAATCGGGGGATAAAAAGGTCAATCGCACGGGTGACAATTGTCAATTCTTGTGCGAGCTATTGTCTGGGCCTGAGCTGAAGTCTGGCAAGTCGGAACTGGGGGAGACACGACATGCGGGATGAAGACAAACCCGAGATTCGCAAGTTGCCGTTGTTCCGCGACATGAGCGCAGAGAATTTCGAGACGCTCATGCAGGCTGCCTATGCGCATACTTTTCCCGCGCAACTCGAAATGATCCGCCAGGGCGAGCCGGCGGACTTTCTGCATATCATGATGGAAGGCACGGTCGAGCTCTTCTCCGGATGGCGCGGCCGCGAAACAACCATGGCTGTGGTCAGGCCGGTCTCGACCTTTATCCTCGCCGCCTGCATCAAGGACGCGCCCTACCTGATGTCGGCGCGGACGGTCGAGAAGTCCCGCATCATCATGATCCCCGCCAAGGATCTGCGCGCAACCTTCCGGCTCGATCCGGAGTTCGCCATGTCGACGATCACGGAGCTGGCAAATTGCTACCGGTCCGTGGTGCGGCACGCCAAAGGTCTGAAGCTGCGCACCTCGAGGGAACGGGTCGCCGCCTATATCTGCCGGCAGTCAAGACTTGCCGGGAACGCTGCCAGCTTCATCCTGCCGATCGAAAAGCGGTTGCTGGCGTCCTATCTCGGCATGACCCCGGAAAACTTTTCACGGGCCATCAAAGCGCTGCAATCCGACGGTGTCGCCATCGACGGAATGCGCATCATCATCACCGATCCGAAGGCGCTCGAAGCGATTGCCGGACCAGACTCG
This sequence comes from Hoeflea sp., assembly GCA_020637795.1. Taxonomy (GTDB): domain Bacteria; phylum Pseudomonadota; class Alphaproteobacteria; order Rhizobiales; family Rhizobiaceae; genus Hoeflea. The sequence goes on from JACKJT010000001.1 coordinate 1,020,612, forward strand.
CTGATGGACGGGCCCGATGGCAATTCCGAGTTTCCCGGTGCAGACTTTCCCGAAGTTCCATGGGACGCCAAACAACGCGAGGCGATGTGAAACAGGCCCGGAAGAGATACCGCCGTTGCAAACATGCGGAAGCCGCCTGATCGCGAGGCCGCCGATCAGGCAGCCAAGCGGTTTCCAGTACGATCAATGGCGCGCACCGAGGCATCCGGAAACCGGGCCACCATGGCACGCAACTCCGCCGCACCCTGAAGAACACCTGCGGTGGACAGCCCATCCGCGATTGCAGCCGAGCGATGCACAATACTGACCCTTCGCCAGTTCGCCGGCGCCGCCATGCCGGTTTCAGGGTTGAGAATGTGTCCGGCAGGCCCCGCCCCGAACATCGTTCCGCGCGGGCTTGACGTTGCCACGGCCCGGTCGCGCAGGTGAATAGCGTCGTCAGGCGGACCATCTTCAAGATCGGCCAGCCCGATCACCCAGTCCTCACCGCCCGGCGATGCGCCGACGGCGGCAATCTCGCCGACGGAAACAAGTCCTGCCTCAAGGCCCTGCGCCTTCAGGAGGTCGACAACCCGGTCGGTGATGAAGCCCTGCGCAATGCCGTTGAAGGTCAGGGCAGCACCGGTACGGAGTCGGATGCGATCCGCCGATATCTCCACCTTGCTCCATCCGGTTGCTGCGCGGGCAGCGGCCAACGCCTTCCGATCCGGAACACCGCTGGCGCGGGCATAGGCCATCCACAGCGGCTGGACGCTTGGATCGAACCGTCCGGAACTTGCCTGATGGATGGTGGACACAAGCGAACAGAGTTCGAGCATATCCGGCCCCGGCGCGTCCAGGCTGCCCGTCGCGTTGAGCCGGACCAGCGCGCTGTCGAACCGATAGAGGCTGAATTGCCGTTCCAGCCGTTCGATTTCAGCGCGCGCTGCAAGCAGCAATCTCTCGGCCTCGCGCGCCGGCAATCCGACAAGGCGCAGATCGGCATGGGCCCCAAGCGCGATCCCCTGCCAGCGTGCTCCCATATTCTCGGAGGCAATCGCATGGTGCGCACCGAGCAGACAGCCTGCCGTGATACTGATGAATCGGCGTCTGGAAAGGTTCATCGGATCGCTCCCGTGACCGGATTGGTGGCCTCCTGGTTGAGTTCGACAGGGCCAAGAACATAGGCGTCGGGAATGTCGCCGAGCCGCACCACCAGTCCGCCATTGACGGCTGCGAATGCGGTGGCGCTTTGCTCGCGTCCGAACGGAATGACTTCCGGCGTTCCCATGCCACCGGTCTTGCGCGACCCGATGACGAACCAGGCCTGACTGGCGTCAATCCAGGTATCATCGCCGGGGAAATCCCAGTCGGTCGCCTTGCCCATATCATTGACATAGACGACGACGGCGTCCTCCTGCTCCTCCGGGGAGCGGATGAACGCAATACCGTCCCGTACCTGGCTGAACCAGATCGGATGTTGATTGTTGGCAAGATGGATCTGCGCCTTGGGACCGGTGTGCTCGAGAACGGTCATGTTGCAGTAATGCCCGACCGCTTCCTCCGACAGCGCCACAGGTTGCGGCAGTTCGGTGCCGGATTGCTGTTCGCTGCAAGCCGCAGCCGCGATCGCCACGACAACAATGGCTGAGAGCCGCACGAAAATGTTCATGGCCTGACCCTTTTGAGAATGAAGGTTGAAAGTCCCAGGCCGATTGCGGTCCAGGCAACCGGGCTGAGCATGCTTGCAAGACCGGAGAGCGGCAGCGCCGAGCCAGCGCCACCCAGATTGCTGCCGACGGCGAGCGCATCGATGGCGCTCATGTTGTAGAGCCGGAAGGCGTCGGCCGGGTTGAACACCAGCAACCAGGGGAACACGGTCCGGGCGAAAAAGCCGTCCTGGCTGGCCAGCAACCCGCCAAGAAGCGCCAGATCATAGAGCACCACGGCAAACAGCCAGATGGCGATGGCAAGCGCTGCTGCGGTACCGGTCTGGCGCACGCTGGCGCTGGCGATATAGCCGATGGCGATGAAGGTGGCGCCGAGGATCGTCGAGCTTGCAATCAGCCGGCCGACGCCAATCAATGCCACGGCCTCGCCTCCCCCATTGGCGAAGAAAGCCACGAGACCGGCAATGCCGTAGCCAAAACTGACCGCAATGGCGAGAACGGCGACATGGCCCAAAAACTTGCCGACAAGCACGCTGCCGCGGGAGACCGGGCTTGCGAGCACCAGTTGCAATGTGCCGCGGTCGATCTCGCCGGCAATGGCGTCGAAGGACAACAGCAACGCAATCAGCGGCACCAGATAGACCGAGAGCGTCGACAGGCTGGCAACGACAACCGTGACGGCATCGGTCTTGACTTCGCCACCCGGCGCACTGCCCAGCAGCACGAGGATGAGTGCGAAGGCCAGAAGGATCAGCGACGACAGGATGATCCATCGGTTGCGAAGACCGATCCGGATTTCCGTTGCAGCGATGGTGATTACGCCGTGCATTGGATCTCACCTCTCTGGATTTGTTCAATCCCGTTGTTGGAGAAATACCGGTAGACCTCGTCCAGTGTCGGGGAGGCGACATCCACGTCCTCCACCTGTGTGCCAAGTCCGCTGATTTTCGACAGGATGCGCATCTTGTCTCCCCTGGCGCAGTAGAGCTCCACCGACGCGCAATTGATGCGGCCGCCACCGATCTCCGCATGGACGGAGCCAACGGCGCCGGCAGCGGCGCGCACACGGATGCGGATCGGAAGATCGGCCTGATGCTGCAGTTCGGCCAATGGGCCGTCGGCAACCAGCCGGCCCTTGCGCAGGATCGCCACCCGGTCGGTCTTGGCTTCGAGTTCGCTCAACCCGTGCGAGGACAGCAGCACCGAGCAACCCCGCCGGCTGACATCGGCGATCAATTCGTAGAAATGCTGCCTTGATAGCGGGTCGAGACCGGAGGTCGGCTCGTCGAGCAACAGCAGGCGGGGGTTTCCGACCAGCGCCTGCGCCAGCCCCAGCCGTTGCCGCATGCCCTTGGAAAAGGTGTCCACCCGGCGGTCGGCCGCTTCGACGAGTTCGACCTTGTCGAGCACCGCTTGCACATCCTCGCGTGCTGCGCCCTTGAGCCTGGCGTAGAAGCGGACGACTTCGCGGCCGGTCAGCATTTTCGGAAAAGCCACCTGCTCGGGCAGATAGGATACAACGCGCCGCGCTGCGTCACTCCCCGGCGCGAAACCGGCAATGGAAATAGAACCGGCGGTTGGCTTGATGAACCCGAGGATCAGGCGGAACAACGTGGTCTTGCCGGCGCCATTGTGGCCGAGCAAGGCAACCTGTTCACCAGGGGACACGTCGAGCGAGACATCGGTCAGCGCCTCGACGGCCTTGAATTTCATGCTCACATTCCGGGCTTTGACGATCTCGGTCATTGCAGCGATTCTTTCCATTTGCGCGCGGTCTCGGGCAGCGCATGCGGTTTCATCAGGGGCCGGTCATCTACGATGCCGCCGGGCAGCAGCGCCGGAAATTCGCTCTGCGCCCAGCGCACCAGCTGCACCGCCGGGCTGCCCAGCAGCAATTTCGCCGATGGCTGGGTCCACAACACCTGGTCCATCGCGTCATTGGGGCGGAAGGCCTGGTCGGCAATGCCGTCGCCATTAACGTCATAGGCGGCGTGGTCGCTCCAGTAGTTGCCCGACCAGACGTGATCCCTGGTGCTGACAAACTTGATCTGGGTGCGGTTGCCGACAAAGGCGTTGCCTGTGATTTCGTTGTTTGCCGATCCACCGGTGAAATGGATGCCGATCTCGCATCCTTCGATGCGGTTGCCCCTGATCATGTTCTTGTTGGCATTGTAGACAAACAGGCATTTTTCGCCGCCGCCAACCACGGCGTTGCCTTCGATGACGGCGTTGTTGGCGTAATTGAGCATGATGCCGTGATCGCGGTCATCCAGCGAGATGTTGTCACGCAGGATTACGCGCTTTGAAAACATGATCGCATAGCCGAGATGGTTGCCGATCGAGATGTTTCCGGAAACCTCGCTGTCATCGGCATTCATGTAGTGAATGGCAAAGCGCAGGCCCTCGAAGCGGTTGTCGGTGAATGTGTTCTTGCGGCTGGTGTTGACGAAAATTCCGTCCCTGCCCTGCCGGATCGTGTTGCCTGTCACCGTGGCGCCGGGAGCGTTCCAGACATAGACGCCATTGCCGCGGCGGCTCATCAGCCTGTCGTCACCGCCGATGATGGTGTTGTTTTCAACGCGCGCGTCGCGGGCGCCGTGGATGTCGACGCCATAGAGATTGCCCTCGATATGGCTGTTGCGGACAATGGCGCGGGCTGCATTCCTGGTCATCTGCACACCGCTGTCGATCGTCTCGTGCGACGCGCCCGAGCCGGTCAGCCTCAAACCGTCGATCACCACACCGGGCGCATCAATGGTGATGACCGAGCCGACGCCCGTGCCGGTCACCTCAGCTTTGCCTTGGCCATCGATCTCGAGCGGTTTGGATAAGGTGACGCCGCCCTGGTAGGTCCCGCCGGACAACAGAAGCCTGTCGCCCGGCTGAGCCAGTTCGACCGCCCGCACCAGTGCATCAGGCCCCGGCTCGACGCGGATATCGGCGGCGTTCGCCGATCCCGTGAGAAGCGCGGTTCCGATCAGCACTGCGAATGTGCGGGCGGTCAGTTTCATGGTCGTATGGCCTCAGGCATTGCGCGGTTCGACAAACATGCGGCCGCGCATTTCCATGTGCAGTGCATGGCAGAACCACTGGCAGTAGAACCAGTGAACGCCCGGACGGTCCGCCGTAAACGTGATCGACGCAGTCGCCTGCGGTGCCACTTCCATGGCAATGCCGTAGTTGGAAATGCAGAAGCCGTGGGTCACGTCATCGACATCGTCGAGGTTGGTCACATAGACCGTGACTTCCTGCCCCTGCTTGACCGTGAACTTCTCAAGGCCGAACTGCGGGGCGACCGAGGTCATGTAGACACGGACCTTGTTGCCGTCCTCGATGACGACGTCATCGCTTTCGAGGTCCACGCCGTCGGCTTTCGCCTGGGCAACAGCATCGGCGAACATCGCATCATCGCGCGACCAGGCATTGACCGGATTGACGATGTCCGCACGCACGATGATGCTGTCATGCGGCTCGGCGAATGTCGGGCCGTCATGAACCACCTTCATGTCGTCCGACGAGATGTCGATGAGCTGCTCGTTCTCCGGCTTGAGCGGACCGACATTGAGGAACCGGTCCTTGGAGAACTTGTTCATCGAGATCAGCCAGGCGCCATCAGCCTCGGCGGTCTCGCCCATCGAGGTCGAGTTGTGGCCCGGCTGGTAATGGACATCGACCTTGGAGACGATCGGATCGACGTCCTCGCCGGCATAGGCGCGGATGGCCTTGTCGATGTCCCACTTGACGATCTGACTGTCGAGGAACAGCGTGGTGAAGGCAAATCCCTTGCCGTCAAAGGCGGTGTGAAGCGGCCCGAGTCCCAGTTCGGGTTCGCCGACGATGCAGGAGCGCGGATCGGCATCCTCGTCGAACAAGGCATCGAGCTTGGTCACGTCGATGATCGAGACGGTCGGCGACAGCTTGCCGTTGATCATGATATGCTTCTTGTCCGGCGCGGCATTGACGCCATGCGGGCTGTTGGGGATCGGGATGTAGCGGGTGTATTTCTTGTTCTGGCCCTTGCGGCCGTCGATGACCGGCACGCCGTTGAGCATCTGCACATCGCCGGCTGCAACGCCTTCCTCGATGGCCTTCAGGTTGAACACCACCACATGATCGAGTTCGCTCTCGGTCATCTCGGCCAGGTTCATGCCCATTTCCGAGTTGTAGCTCGACGAGAAGGCATACTTGCCCTGATAGTCGCAGTCGGTGTTGTCGAGGTTGCCCGACACCATGACCTGCCAGGCCACTTTCATCTCGTCGCCATCGATGGCGGTGAAGATGTTCACATACTGCGACGGATCGTCGAGGATCTTGCCGTCATTGACCAGTGGCGCCTCATGCTCGCCATTGGCGAAGACATAGCCGGTGCGCGGATATTTCTGCGGGCGCATGCCGTGGATGTCGTGGGCGTTCGGGATCTCGATGATCTTGTCGCATTTCATGACGTCGCAGCGAATGCGTGCGACCCTGGTGTTGGCCTTGTCGTTGGCGAAGATGTAGCGGCCGTCATAGGTGCCATCGGTGAACGACATGTGCGGGTGGTGAAGGTCGCCGTTGTCATAGGTCTTCATGCCCTTGGCCGCGAGAAACGCCTTGGTATCCTCGGTCAGGCCTTCGGTCAGAACCTTAAGGCTCTCGTTGGTCTGTCCCCAGCCGGTGGCGGAGCAGCGGTTGAACACCGGCACCCGCATCAGTTCTCGCATGGACGGAAAGCCCAGAATGCGCAGTTCGCCGCTTTGGCCCGATGACCAGAACCCGTAGTAGGGGTCCAACTCACCCGGTTCGAGGTTCAGTTTCGGGCTTGCCGCATGCGCCTTGCTAACCAGCGCGCCGCTGAGCAGTTCGGATCCCATTCCGGATCCCGCGAGGAAGGCTCCTCCTGCCGTGGCGGTCATGAGGGATCGCCGGGACAGGCCTTTTCGTCTGGTTTCTTCTGCTGACATGTTCTGTCTCCTTCAGGTTGATGGTTGTGTTGTGGAGTTCGTTCCCACGCGCGGCTGCCCGATGCCTGTCGATGCCGGAGCGACGGAATCGAGCCCGTTCTGCTTGCGGAATTTCGCCCGTTTGGCTTCTTTCTTGATGCAAACCGGGCACTTGGTGGCGCTCTGGTAGAGCACCTGGCAGTGCAGGCACTGCAGGCATTCATTGGGATTGATATTGCCTTCCGGATGGATGGCCTGGACCATGCACTCCTTGGCGCAACGCTGGCACGGGTCGCCGCATTCCTTGTAGCGCTTGAGCCAGTCGAACATTCTCAGCCGGGCCGGGATCGCCAGCGCCGCGCCGAGCGGGCACAGGTAGCGGCAGTAGAAGCGTTCGATGAACAGGCCGGCGCCAAGCAGCACGACCACGAACAGGATATACGGCCAGCCACGCTGGAACTTGAGGATGATCGCGGTCTTGAACGGCTCGATCTCCGCATAGCGCTCGGCCATTTCCAGCGAATAGAGCGACAGGCCGAACAGACCCAGAAAGATCATGTACTTGATCGGCCACAGGCGCTCATGCAGGCCCCAGGGAACCGCGTACTGCGGAACCTTGAGAAAGCGCGCGATCTTGTTGGTCAGTTCCTGCAGTGCTCCGAACGGACAGAGCCAGCCGCAATACACACCGCGACCCCAGAACAGCAGCGACGCCGCCACCGAAAACCACAGGATGAAGACCAGCGGGTCCATCAGGAAGGCCGACCAGGAGAAGCCTGCCATCACCGCCGAGAAGAACGCCAGGATGTTGACCACCGACAATTGCGCATTGGCGTACCAGCCGAGGCCGACCAGCGTGAATACCAGGAAGCCGACGCGGAACCAGTAGGTAAGACGCTCGTGCCGGGTTACCTGCATCTGGAAGAAGAACACACCGGTCAGGATGACGAGCGCCGCCATCAGGACCACGACCTCGACGCGTTTCTGCAGCCAGACGCGCTTCCACAGATGGCTCAGTTCGCTGGTGTCGGACACCGCCACGTCGCTCTGGATCTGCGGGTTGACGGCGGCGGCGGTTTCGACCGCAAGCTTCTCGGTATGGCGATCTGGAATGCGGTAGCCGAGATCAAAGGTGATGAAGGCCTTGTCGATGGCGCCAACGGCGCGCTGGACCAGGAGCTGCAGCCTGAACGGTTCTGCCGGATCAAAGCCGCTGCCAGCCTTCACCTTGAAGATATCAAGTTCGGTGAACGACGGCGCATCCTGAGCCGCGAGCTTGCCAATACGCTTGTACTGCTTGTCGTGGAAGCGAACCGCGGTATCGCCCTGGATCAGCTGGATGCGGTCGAAAATGCCGCCGCGCACATAGCCCGATCCCTTGAAGGAATATTTGCCGCGGCCGACGACGAGAATCGCCTGGTCGCCGTCATCGAGCCATTCGAGCAGGTTGGCGTATTCATCGTCGCCAAGCAGCGTGCGGCCGATCTCCGGCGCGCTGACCAGCGCCATCTGCATGTCGATGAAGGTGTCTTCGGGCTCCCCCTTTTCCGGGCGCTTGATGGCGCGGGGGTCACCGGCCTCCTCGAATGCCGTGTTCACCTGACCGATATCGAGCCGCAGGCTGCGGATCGATCCATCACCCGCAAGCGTCTGCCAGTCGGATACCGTGACGTCGTCACCGCTTGGCATCGACAACGCTTTCGTCGGTCCCGAACTTGCCAGTTCGGGCTCAAGGCCGCCAAGGCCAAGGGACCTCGCCACTTTCAGCCCTGCCCGGACGATGGAATCGTCGATGACGATGATCGTCACGGTGGCGCCCGAGACAATGTCGAGATCATGCGCCGAGCCACCGGCGGCAGCCTCGGTGATGAGATCGAGCCCGGCGTACTTCTCCGTCACCGCGGCGATTTTCGATTCAGGAATGCCGACCAGCACGATCGGTTCGGAATGCTTGACCAGCCGGACGCCGGTCACCTTCGCATTGCCGTCCACTCCCATGAGCGTATGGATCGGTTTGCCGGAATAGCCGGTTGTCGTGACGAAATCGGATGTCAGGAAGACATAGCCCACGACCTTGCCGTCTTTCAGGGCTTCGACCACGGGAATGTCCGACCGCAATTGACCGTACTCGGTGGCGCCGGGGACGATGTCGCCGACACTCGCCTTGTCCAGGAACTTCATGACCAGGGGGTCGGCCTGCGCGTGGCCGATGGGCAGAAGAAGGCTTGCCAGCATCGCAAATGCTGCAACCATAAAATTGCGAACGCTGATCGACTTGGCCATCATGTCTAAGCTCACCCGGTCATTTCCGGCGTGAACCTAGCGTCGTGGCCTGGCGACCTCTTTGCATTTGCGCAAACTCGCAAATGAAACGTGCCCGGAAACCTCAGCGATATCAATATATTACATTGTTTATATGCAATGTTATTGGTTTTGCATCTTGCTCGGGACTCTTGCCTGCATCCGAACGAAATGCTTTCTGTTCCACCTCAGCCAACAGGTTGACCGAGCAGATCCGCCCTCCTGCATTCGCATGATCGCGCATGGGGAAGCGATTTAAGAAGGCGGTCCGCATGCGGCGGCCAAACAGCACCCGCGCCATGCGCGACATCCGTCGAACGGTTGCAAACCGCTGATGCAGCTTCAAGATTTGCCGAAAGGATTGGGGTTCGACCTTGGAAAACTGGACTGAATTTTCGTTGGCGCTGGCGGTTTTTTTCGTCCTGCATGCGGTGCCGGTCCGGCCTGCGGTCAAGTCACGTATTGTCGGCCGCTTCGGAGCGCGGACCTTCTCGATTGCCTATTCGATCGTATCGGTCCTGGCGCTGGCCTGGCTGATCGTCAGCGCCGGCCGCGCGCCATATGTGGAGATCTGGCAGCCGGCGCCGTGGCAGTCGGCCGTGACGCTGGCGGCGATGCTGCTTGCCTGTATCGTCTTCGCGCTCTCCATCGGGCGCCCCAATCCTTTTTCCTTTGGGGGCTTCAGGAAAAGCTCCTTTGATCCGACGCAGGCCGGAATCGTCCGCTTGCACCGGCATCCGCTGCTGGTGGCTCTCCTGCTGTGGTCCGGTTCGCATGTCCTGCCCAACGGGAACCTCGCGCATCTGGTGATGTTCGGCATCTTCGCCGCCTTCACCCTTGTCGGCATGCGGCTGATCGACCGGCGCAAGAAACGTGAAATCGGTCAAGCCCGGTATAAGGAACTGCAGGCAGAAGTGGGCGGGGCGTCCCTTGCGGACAGCTTCCGGGCGCAAAGTCTTTTGGTGAGGCTGATCGCCGGCTTGGCGTTGTTTGCCATCCTGCTGGCACTGCATCCGGCGGTGATCGGAGTATCGCCGCTGGCTGCCGTTCTCTAGGGCCTGGCGGACCGCCGTGGCATGACGAGCGCTGGGCCGACGACAACAGCAAAGCCGCAGAATGCAGTCATCCACGCGAAAGCCGCGACATGCAGGGCAAGGCCGGCATGGCTGTCGATCATCGCAGCGAGAATCCTCGCGACCGCCGCGACCAGCACCGCGAGGAAGAGGAAGCTGACGGTGGGACCGGCACGCAGCGCCTGTCCGGTATGCCCCAGCGAGGCGCGCACCATCATCGCCAGGGTCATTCCGCCGACAGCGCCGACACCGAGCGCATGGACGCCGGCAAGCGGCGAGACCTGGTCCGGCAAGAGTATGGCCGCCGCAAGCAGCGCAAATCCGATGGGCACGAAGAGATAGCCGGCGTGCAGGATCCAGACCAGCGGATCGCGCAAGGTGCGGTCGCCGACCCAGCGCCCGAGCCGAATGAATTGCAGCAAGGCGGCGGCGGCCATTGTTACGGCGGCAGCAACTGATTCCGGAGACACGGTCCAGACGCACAAGGCTGCAATGCCCGCGGCAATGGAAACCACGTCGAAGCGCGAAAAGGCCGCGGGCAGGCGCCCGGGATTTTCGCGCACCAGCCAGTTGCGGGTGAAACTCGGAATGACACGGCCGCCAATCAGCATGATCAACGTGATTGCCGCGAGCGCCGCCAGCCGGCGGCTGATATCGGAAACGCCGTCAAAATGCGCTTCCAGATGAAAGGCAATGTTGGCGGCGGTCAGGATCAGCAACGGCAGCAGCACCTTCAGGTTTCGCCAGTTCGCCCCGGCAATGATTTCACGGGCGATCACGATGGCGACTGCGATCAGGAAAGCGGAATCCACGACCAGCGCGCATTGCCAGCCGATATGCGCCGAAAAGGTAACCGCCACCCGCCCCGCCAACCAGAGCAGGAGCAATGCCAGCAGGGCGTTTCCCTGCAGCGGCATGCGGCCGGTCCAGTTGGGAACGGCGGTGAACAGGAACCCGGTGACGATCGCCGGAAGGAAGCCGAAATAGAGTTCGTGCACGTGCCAATCGACCGGTGCAAACAGCGTCGCCAGCGCCAGTTCGCCATAAAACTGCGGCAGCCAAAGCAGGATCGACAGGCCCGCATGCAATGCGCCGAAAAGAAAGAACGGGCGAAAGCCGTAGCTCAGGATGGCCGGTCCAGCATAGGTGCGGGTTCGAGGAATTACCATGATGGGATCCATATCCGTTGAGTTGCGGGACGCCTGTTCGGGTTGCGTTGGCGCCACCAAATCCCTAACAGTTTGGCCAACCGGATCTTTGCATTGTCGCAAACTGGAGAAAGCCGTTGAGCCGTCTTGATGCTTCGCTTCTTGCCGACCTGCCTCCCTTTTCCGGAATGAGCCGGGATGCGCTCGACGATATGCTCGCCCGGGCCGTGTCGTTCCGGAGCGCTAAGGACACCTATGTGTTTCGCGAGGGCGAGGAAGCGCACTCGTTCTTCCTGCTGCTTGATGGTTATGTGCGCGTGGTCAAGGTGACGCCCGAGGGCGAACAGGTGATCGTCCGCTACATCGCGACCGGCGAACTTCTCGGTATCGCAAAAGCAATAGGCAGAGACAGCTATCCGGCAAATGCAGTGGCCGCCGTGGATTGTGTCCTGCTCGCCTGGCCTTCCAACACCTGGGACGCCATCGTTGCGGCACACCCGGGTTTTGCCACCAACACCTATTCCATGGTCGGCAGCCGGCTGGTCGGCACCCAGGACCGCGTCGTCGAACTGGCCACGGAGCGGGTCGAGCAAAGGGTCGCCAACGCCATTCTCAGTCTTGCCCGGGAAACCGGACGCAAGACCGATGAAGGGATTCTGATCGACTTCCCGATCTCCCGGCAAGACATCTCCGAGATGACAGGGACGACGCTTCACACCGTTTCCCGCCTGCTCAGCGGCTGGGATTCGAAAGGCTGGATCAAGGGCGGACGCCAGAAGATCACGCTTGTCGAAGGCCACAAGCTGATGATGGTCGCCTCCGCACGCGACTGATGTCGTTCACCGGGATCCGGCCGCAGCGATCGCCGACATGAGCGACGCATGGAACTCTTCGGGGTCACGGGAATGCTCGAGAGCCGCATCCGACACGCTGTGAAACGCGCTCAAGGGGCAGCCGACGCAATGAATCCTCAATGCCAGCAACACCGGGAGCACTTCGGGGTGCCGGCTCATCACCACATCCATCGGCGTCTCCAGTGTGATGGTCTGCTTACCCATTGAGCTGCCCGGATCGTTAAAACCGGACGCTAGCAGACCCTGTCGAGCGCAATTTGTTCAATCACAATCAACTGGTGATTTCGTATCGTCTGGGCGGGCCAAGTCAATTCGCGGACACAGTGGCGCGTATCATCGGCGTGCCATTGATCTTGATGAGCAGTTTGTTGACCGCCCCGGCTCACAGGGAATCGCGCAGGCGGCTGACCCAGCCTTTCTTTTCCGCGCCTTCCTCGGCCGTCATGTCTTCGGCTGCCGGTGTCGGGCCGACGATCTCGCTGAACTTCGCAAAGAAATCACCGGCCAGCTTCTTCGCGGTTCCATCGATCAGACGGCTGCCGAGTTGGGCGATCTTGCCGCCGATTTCGGCTTTCACTGTGTAGTTCAGCATCGTGGCCTCGCCTTCGGGGACCAGGTCCACCTTGGCCCCGCCCTTGGCAAAGCCGGCCATGCCGCCCGATCCTTCTCCGCTGATCGTGTAACCGTTCGGCGGATCGAGATCGGACAACGTCACCTTGCCGGTGAAGCTCGCCTTGACCGGACCGACCCGCAGCGTGACTTTGGCATTCATCTCGGTGTCGGAGGTCTTTTCGATCGACTCGCAACCCGGAATGCACTGGCGCAGGATATCCACGTCATTGAGGGCAGCGTAGACCTGTTCGCGGGAAGCTTCGATGCGTTGTGAGCCGTTCATTTCCATCTTGGTGTGTCCTTGCCAGAGTGTGGGTCAGAGTGTGCGTTGGCCGCGGCGGCGCAGTTCGATCATCTCGGCGACAATTGAAAACGCGATTTCGTCCGGCGTGATGGCGCCAATATCGAGGCCCGCCGGCGCGTGAATGGTTTCGAGCCGCGCAGGCGGAATGCCGTTCTCGATCAGGTCGGCCTTCAGGGCGGCCGCTTTCTTGCGCGAGCCGACAAAGGCGAGATACCTGGAGGGCGCCTCGACGGCGGCCTTGAGCGCTGCACTGTCGCCGCGCCCCTGGGTGGCGATCACCACAAAGTCGCGTTCGCTTCCGTCCGCGGGCACAGCATAGCCGTCGATCAGCCGGTCGGCTTCACCAAAGCTGGCGTGTTCAGCTGCCGGGGCGCAGACGGTGATGAAGAAGCCCATCCGCCGGGCAAGGTCGGCGAGCGCGACCGCGACCGGCGAAGCCCCGCAGATCAGCAGGTTCGGTCTGGGCAACACCGGCTCCACAAACACATCCATGGTTCCCTGGCTCGGGCAATGATTCCTGGCATAGACGACCCCGTCGCGGGTTTCCCCTGCCTTGACCCGATGCTCCGACAATTGATCGCCGGGCTGGATGCTGACCAGACGCGACTGGCCATCGGCAAGCGCTTCCCGCGCCGCCTTGAGAACGGCGCCTCGGGCGCAGCCGCCACCGATCCATCCCTCGGTAATGGTGCCGTCGGCCAGGATCAGCGCCTTGGCGCCGGCCTTGGCGGCGGTGACGGATACCGTGCGCACCACGGTTGCCAGCGCGAAAGGCTCGCCCCTGGTCTTGTAGTCGTTCATCAGATCCAGAATATCGGCGTGTTGCGGCATGATCATATCCTCGCCAGATAGGGTTCAAGGGATTTGAGGCTTTCGAGATTGTGAGCCGGGGCAAACAGGTCGATATGGGGCAGCGCCGCCTTCATGCCTGCAGCTTCCGGAGCGTAACCCTGCCAGCCGATCATCGGGTTGAGCCAGGCGATGCGGCGGCAGCGGCGGCGCAACGCCTGCATCTCGACACCCAACTCCTCGGCCGGGCCGGTGTCGTAGCCGTCCGAGACGATCATCACGCAGGTGCGCGAATGAATGCAGCGCCTGGCGTGCCAGCGATTGAAGGTGGCGAGGCTCTCGCCGATCCGCGTGCCGCCGCCGGTGCCTTGCGCCAGCAACGACATGCGTTCCACCGCGCGCTGCGGATTACGCTCCTTGAGCGCCGGCGAGATGTGGATCAGGCGAGTGTGAAAGACGAAGGCTTCTGCTTCGCGAAAACTGTCGAGCACCCCATGCATGAAGCGCAGGAAGACGGCGGAATAGAGGTTCATCGAACCCGAGGCATCAAGCAACACAACCAGTCGAAGGGGCTTGTCCTTGCGCTTTCGGCGGATCAGCTCCAGCGGGGTGCCGCCATGGGCGATGCTCTTGTGGATCGTCCGCCGCAGGTCGAGCCTCTGGCCCGCGCGCCGCGCGTGCATCCGGCGTGTCAGCCGCGCGCGCATGCTCTTGGCAAGCCGCTCGGCGAGCTGGTGTGCTTCCGCCAGGTCTTCGGGCTGGGTGAGATGCCTGAAATCGGTTTTCGACAACAGCTCGGTCCGCGAGGCGCCTTCACGCTTGGACTCTCCGGTCTCGGAAACCTCGCTCCCCTCGCCACGCTCGACGTGGTCGGCCATGTCGCTTTCGCCAAGTCCGCGCCGGCCCGCCGCCTGGGTCTGCAGCCCCGGAGGCGATTTCTGCGGCGCGCCGGAAATGCGCGTTGCCGATTTCATACCCCGGTTCAGCCAATAGGCGTCGAACAGTTCGTCGAATTTTTGCCAGTCGGATTGCCGGCTGCAGAACAGGGTCTTCAGGCTGGGGCGCAGGCGCGAGGGACGCGCGGCATCGCCGCTCGCCAGGATCGTCAATGCGTCGCGGGTTTCAGCCAGGCCGATGACGAAACCATTGTCGCGCAGGGTCCGCGCGAAGCCGTTCAGCTTGGCCATCGCACCCGCGCCGAGAGGATTTTCCAATTCCGACGCCAGGCTCATCTCAGGCCACCTTGCCAAGAAGCCGGTCGGAGACCTCGCGGGTCATGCGGGACTTGTCCTCGGCGGTCTTGATCAGGCACATCAGCGTTTCATGCACCGCTTCGGGTTCATCGCGCAGGTGGCGGATCTCGAGCCCGGCCAGCGTTGCCGCCCAGTCGAGCGTCTCCGCCACACCGGGTGTCTTGCGCAGCTCTTCCTTGCGGATGAGGCTGACCATGTTGGCGATCTGCAGGGCCAGACCGGTGTCGATGCCGGGCAGGCGCGACAGGATTATGCGGGCTTCGCGGTCGACATCTGGATAGTCGACATAATGATAGAGACATCTGCGGCGCAGCGCGTCGCTGAGTTCGCGGGTTCCGTTCGATGTCAGGATGACACGCGGAATGGTGGTCGCAGTGATCGTCCCCAGTTCGGGGATCGAGACCTGGAAATCCGACAGCAGCTCCAGCAGGAACGCCTCGAACTCCTCGTCGGCCCGGTCGACTTCGTCGATGAGCAGCACCGGCGCCTTGTCCTGCCGGATCGCCGCCAACAGCGGCCGTTCCAGCAGATAGGTCTCGCTGAAGATATGCTCTTCAACCGAAGACGCATCGGCGCCTTCGCGGGCCTTGATGGCCAGCAGTTGACGCTGGTAGTTCCATTCATAGAGCGCCGCGCTCTGGTCGAGACCCTCGTAGCATTGCAGCCGGATCAGCCTGGTGTCATGGGCGAGCGCCAGCGCGCGCGCCACCTCGGTCTTGCCGACGCCGGCCTCGCCTTCCAGTAGCAACGGACGCTTGAGGCTGTCCATCAGCCACAATGCCGTCGCCAGGTCGCGATCGGGAATGTACCCGACCGTGGCCAGTTCGGTGGCGACCTTCTCCTGAGGGATTTTCACCGCTTTTCCCCTCGCCGCTCCCTAATTGTGCAGGCCCAGCTTCTGGCCGACCTGCCATAGACGCCAGGCATCGTGCGGCATCTGGATGTGCCCCGCGCCGAGGAAGGCATAGGCGTCATTCACAGCATTGGAGAAGCAGGGCACGCCGCCGACATGCGGGCTTTCGCCCACGCCCTTGGCGCCGATCGGATGGTGCGGCGACGGCGTCACGGTGTGGTCGGTTTCCCAGTGCGGGGTTTCGACGGCCGTCGGCAGGAAGAAGTCCATGAAGGACGCGCCCATGACGTTGCCGTGCTCGTCGTAGCGGATTTCCTGGCCCATGGCGCAGGCAAAGGCTTCAGTGAGGCCGCCATGAACCTGGCCCTCGATGATCATCGGGTTGATGCGGGTGCCGCAATCGTCAAGCGCATAGAAGCGCCGTGTCTTTGCGACGCCGGTGTCGACGTCGATGTCCATGACGCAGAAATAGGCGCCGAATGGATAGGTCATGTTCGGCGGCTCGTAGTAATTGACCGCCTCAAGCCCCGGCTCCATGTTCGGCGGCGGTGCATTGTAGGCAGCCCAGGCGATTTCCTTCATTGTCTTGAACTTTTCCGGCAAGCCCTTCACCCGGAAGCGGTCGACATCCCATTCCAGATCGCCCTCGTGCACTTCCAGCATGTGGGCGGCGATCATCTGCGCCTTGGCCTTGATCTTGCGGGCCGCCACGGCCGTGGCGGCACCCGCGACCGGCGTGGAGCGCGAGCCGTAGGTGCCGAGACCGTAGGGCGCGGTGTCGGTGTTGCCCTCCTCGATCATGATGTCATCGGCGGGAATGCCGATTTCCGTGGCTATGATCTGGGCGTAGGTGGTCTCGTGCCCCTGCCCCTGGCTCTTGGTGCCCATGCGGGCGATCACGGAACCGGTGGGATGAATGCGGATCTCGGCGGAATCGAACATGGCGATGCCGAGGATGTCGCAATTCTTGGAGGGTCCGGCGCCGACGATCTCGGTGAAGAACGAGATGCCTATCCCCATCAGTTCGCGGGTTTCGCCGCGCTTGAACGCCTCGCGCTTCTTCCCCTGCTCCTCCCGCAGCTCCTTATAGCCGATGGTGTCCATCGCCTTCTTCATGGCGGTGTGATAGTCGCCGCTGTCATATTCCCAGCCGAGCGCCGACTGGTAGGGGAACTGCTCGGGCTTGATGAAGTTCTTGATGCGCAGTTCAGCCGCGTCCATGCCGAGCTTCTGGGCCAGCAGTTCGACGGCGCGCTCGATCGCGAACACGGCTTCGGTGACGCGGAACGAGCAGCGGTAGGCGACGCCGCCCGAGGCCTTGTTGGTGTAGACGCCATCGACGGCCAGATGCGCGGTGGGGATGTCATAGGAGCCGGTGCAGATGTTCATGAAGCCGGCCGGCCATTTCGACGGATCGGCGCAGGCATCGAAGGCGCCGTGGTCGGCGAGCACATGCACGCGCATTGCCTGGATCTTGCCGTCCTTGGTGGCAGCGAGTTCCGTCGTCATGTGGTAGTCGCGGGCAAACGACGTGGTGGAAAGGTTTTCCATCCGGTCCTCGACCCATTTGACCGGCACGCCGAGCACGATGGAGCCGACCACCGAGCAGACATAGCCGGCATAGGCGCCGACCTTGTTGCCGAAGCCGCCGCCGATATCGGGCGCGATGACGTGGATCTTGTGCTCGGGAAGGCCGGAGATCAGCGACACGACGGTGCGGATGACGTGCGGCGCCTGGAAGGTACCCCACAGCGTCAGTTCACCCTTGACCTTGTCGAAGGAGGCCACCGACTGGCAGGTTTCCAGCGGCGAGGGATGGGTGCGGTGATCGACCAGCATTTCCTTGATGGTGACGTCGGCGTTGGCAAAGACCGCATCCGTGGCCTCCTTGTCGCCGATCTGCCATTCGAAGATGTGGTTGGGATGTTTGCGCGGGCCGTGGGCGCCTTCCATCTTGTCCTTGATGTCCTCGCGCAGGATCGGCGCATCGGGATCCATCGACCTGAACGGATCGACGATGCAGGGCAGCGCCTCGTACTCGACGTCGACCAGTTCGGTGGCATCCGAGGCGATGTAGCGGTCCTCGGCGATGACGAAGGCCACTTCCTGGTTCTGGAACAACACCTTTTCCTCGGCCAGGACCGCCTGCACGTCACCGGCCAGTGTCGGCATGTAATGCAGGCCGAGCGGCTTGAGGTCGGCGGCGGTCAGCACCGCCACGACGCCCGGCAAGGCCTTGGCGCGGCTGGTGTCGATGCTCTTGATGCGCGCATGGGCATGGGGCGAACGGACGAAATCGCCAAACAGCATGCCGGGCAGTTTCAAATCGTCGACATAGCTGCCCTTGCCTTGCGTGAAGCGGACGTCCTCGACGCGCTTGCGCTTGCAGCCCATGCCCTGGAGCTTTTCGGTACGTTCGGCGCGGTCCTGATCAATCTTGGTCTGGTCGTTCATTCTGCGGCCTCCTGAAACGGGGTTCCGTTGATCTTGGCTGCGGCATACTGGATTGCCTTGACGATGTTGACGTAGCCGGTGCAGCGGCAAAGATTGCCGGCGATGCCGTTACGGATTTCATCCTCGGTCGGCGCCGGGTTTTCCCGGAGCAGGCGATGCGCCCGCAGGATCATGCCGGGCGTGCAGAAACCGCACTGGAGGCCATGCATCATGCGGAAGCCCTCCTGCAGCGCGCTCAGCGTCCCGTCTGGATTGGCCATGCCTTCGATGGTGGTGATGTTGGCGCCGTTGGCCTGGACCGCGAAGGTCATGCAGCTCTTGACCGACATGTCGTCCATCTCGACGGTGCAGGCGCCGCAATGGCCGGTGTCACAACCGATGTGGGCGCCGGTCAGGTTCTGCTGTTCGCGCAGGAAGTGGATCAGCAAGGTGCGCGGCTCGACCAGCGCTTCAACCTTCTTGCCATTGATGGTCAGTTCGATATGCGATTTCGCCATTGGTAATCTCCCCCTCAACCCTTGGCGCGGGACCGGGCCCGCTCAAGTGCGCGCCGCATCATGACGCCCGCCATTTTGGTTCTGTATTCAGCAGGACCGCGCATGTCGGACGCCGGTTCCGTGATCGCCTCGGCGGCCGCGACTGCCGCATCCACCGACGCCTTGTCGAGGCTGGTGCCGACAAGCATGGCCGCCGCATCGGAGGCCCACAGTGGCGTTTCCGAGACGTTGGTCAGACCGATCGATGCGCTGGTGCATTTGCCATCCGCCATGGTGATGACGACGGCGGCGGCCGCGGTGGCATAGTCGCCGACCTTGCGCTTGAGCTTCTCGTAGGCATAGCCGTGGTCCGGAGAAGGGATCGGGATACGGACCGCGGTCAGGATCTCGCCATGCTCGAGCGCGGTGAAATAGGCGCCCTGATAGAAGTCGCGGGCTGCAATCTCCCGGCTGCCATCCGGGCCTGTGACTGCATAGGTCGCCCCGAGGCACATCATCAACGCCGGCAGGTCGTTGCCCGGATCGCCGTTGGCGACATTGCCGCCGAAGGTACCCTTGTAACGGATCTGCGGATCGGCGATCAGCCGTGAAGTCTCGGCGATGATCGGGACATGCCGTCCGAGTTCTTCCGAGGAGATCAGTTCGAACTGCGTCGTCATGGCACCGATGACAACTTCATCGCCCTGGACCGAGATGCCCTTGAGATTGCCGATGCCGGAAAGGTCGACAAGATGTTCCGGCGAAGCCAGCCGGGTCTTCATCAAGGGTATCAGGCTGTGCCCGCCCGCAAGGATGTTGGCCTCCTCGCCGAGCCTCGCAAGCAGGGCAACCGCGTCCTCGACGGACGCAGGTCGATGGTAGTCGAATCTGCCGGGTATCATTCTAGCTCCTCCCAAAGCTTGGCAGTTGAAGACCTTTCATTGCACCGGATCATTGCACCGGAGCGCGGTTTGCTGATCGGTCTTCAACAGTGCCCGGATGAGAGGCTATTCCAGCCGCCGCGGACAACAACTAGCGCACGAACACCACGTATTTTCACGAAATGCACGAAGCCTGCACGAACTGCGTCAGCAACATTGACTTAAATTCAGGCAATGCCCGAGTGTTGACGGGCCTGGTGGGCCGCCAGCTCCTGCCGCAGATCCGCGACCCGGGCGCGGCTGATCGGAACCGTTCGGCGGACCGGCGAGACCAGTTCGGCGACGGCTGCATCGCCGGCTTTCTTGACCTGCCCGACATGCGCAAGACTGACGATGTAGCTGCGATGGGTCCTGTAGAATGCAGGCTTTGGCAGGCGTTCGAAGATCTCGCTGATCGAGAGCGTGCAGAACAGGTCGTCCCGCCCGTTGAACACATAGGTGTAATGGGCATTGGCGTGCACCGATATGACGTCGCTGGCGGCGATGTGAAACCGGTTTCCGTTTTTCTCGATCGGCAGCAGAGTGGCCGAAACGCTGTCGGTCAGCGCGGCGTTTGTCGCGCCTGCCGGTCTCGCCTGGTCCGTGCCGTCGAGCTCGATGTCACTGAAGTCGTCGGTATTGTCTTCCCCGGCCTTCAGTCTCGCGTCGTCGCTGCCTGCATCCGGTCGCTTCGGCACCAGCGTCAGCATGAAAATCCCGGAGATCGCGAAGGCGACGACGCTGACAATGACGGCCAGCGTGTCGCTCGAGATGAACGAGGTCGAAGCGCTCTCGGCTGCAAGCGAGAAATCGAAAGTGGTGCCGACCATGGCGGTGTAGTGCATTCCGGAGACCGCGCATCCCAGGAACGTGGCGCAGAGGAAAAGCGAAGGCCGCCGGTCGGCTGAGAAAGCCAGCCACAGCGCCAGGCCCGAGGCGGTCACGGCAATGACGAAGCTGAGGACGACGTAGAGGGGATCATAGCTCAGGCTGGCGCTGGAACGCAGTGCGATCATGCCGACATAGTGCATCGTGGTGATGCCCAGCCCCATCACACCCGCAGCGATTGCGAGCAGGTGCCGCGAGCGCAGGCTTGCGAGGAAGACCGCGATGCCGGTCACCAGCACGCACAGCAGCAGTGACAGCAATGTCGGCAGGACCAGATAATCAACCTGCGAGGCCATGCCCATGGACAGCATGCCGATGAAATGCATGCTCCAGATGCCGACCGAAAGGGTGATCGCCGATGCGGCGATGAGCAGGCGGCGATTGAGTGCGAAAGCCCCCGAGATGCGCAGCGCCAGGTTGAGGCCGACATAGCTCGCTTGTATGGCAACGACGATCGACAGAGCGACCAGATAGAGATTGTGGTGGTGTGACGCCATTACGGGGTAGCCCCGTCAGCATGGTACGGAGTTGCTTCGCTGATCATGGTTGCAGGCTAACATAATTCATCTCCCGATTTCCATCCGATCCGGAAGCGGTGCAAGCGTGCCCCGGACAGCCACGCTTCGCCGCTGAATTCATGCGGTTACCTGGCCAAGGAACGTTCTGTCCGACGGATGGACTCCGGCCTCAGGAGCCAGAGGAGCCGGTGATCAGCTTTTCCAGGGCATCGATCATATCCTGCGATATCGATTGATCCGCGTTCATCGCTTGCAAAGGACAGGGCGTGTCCAGCCGCTTGAGCGCCTTGGCGATGCCGAAGCAACGTGCCGAGGCGAGGCGCGACAATTCCCGCCATGTCACCGGAACTGCCACCGGAGCGCCCTTGCGGGCCCGGATGGAATAGGGTGCGACCGCCGTCGCCCCCCGTTCGTTGCGCAGCCAGTCGATGAAGATCCTGCCCTTGCGCCTGGCCTTCGACATGGTTGCGACATAGCGCTCCGGGTGGCGCTGCGCCAGGCAAGCGGCAAGTGTTCGCGAGAAGGCCGCGACCGTTTCCCAACCCGTGGTCCGGCGCAATGGCACAACGACATGCACGCCCTTGCCGCCGGTGACCATCGGCAGGCTTTGAAGACCGACATCCTCCAGCAGTTTGCGGACATCGCTGGCCGCGGCCTTGACGCCGGAGAAGGGCAGCCCCTCGTCCGGGTCGATATCGAAGACGACGCGGTCGGGGGCTTCCAGCATGTCGGTCCGCGAGCCCCAGATATGGAACTCGATGGTTCCCATTTGCGCAGCCGCGGCAAAACCCTGCCTCTCTTCGATCACCATATATGGCTCGCTCTTGCCGGACTTCTCCTCGATGTCCACCCGGGCGATACCGGAGGGAAATCCCTTGCCCGTGTGTTTCTGAAAGAAGCATTCGCCGTTGATGCCCTCGGGGCATCTGAGCAGCGACACCGGCCGGTGCCCGGCATGCTCCAGCATCCTGTCCGCCGCCTTCGCGTAATACGCTGCAACATCGCCCTTGGTGCAGCCCGCATCGGGAAACACCACGCGTTCCGGATGGGTGACCCGCACACCCAGGACCGTGACCGGCTTGCCGGAGGCCTGCGCAGGTTTTTCGAGCTTTGCCATCGTCGCATCCTTGTCCTCGCGCGCCCGGAGAGCCGTCATGACGAATACGTCCCTCAACGGACTGGCCTGGCGTTCGCCCCGCCGCATCAGCACCGCTGGACTGATGAAAGATGTATCGCTAAGACCGCCCGCCGATGCATCCGCAGCCAGCCAATCTAGCATTTTCGTGCGGTTTCTACAGCAGCGGCGCAAGTCCAGCGGCTATGACCCGGATCTCAACCGGCTGGAGTTTCCTGAACCATTCAGCTGCGGCGTGCCGGTCCCGGGATCGACCGGATATTCCTGCTCAAACACAAGGCGCGCCGAAGGCTTTACAGAATGCTGGCAATATTTCCGCCCGTAAACTAGTCTGCCGGCCATTGCAGCAGTCGAGGGAATCGCGGTCTTCGAGTGTTCCCATGCGCACTTGAACATGAAAAGGGCGAGCTGACGGATGAGCGACTCGAAAATCAGGAACATGGACGACTTCGCATCCGTGAGCGGTATCTCGCGTCCGACGATATCGAAGTATTTCAATGATGCGGACAGCGTCAGGAAATCGACAAGGGAGCGTATCGAAAAGGCGCTTGCGCGCTACGACTACCAGCCGAATTTCTATGCGATGAACCAGAACCGGCGACTGACCAAGAATGTGGGCATCGTCATCCCCTACATGTCGGACCCCTTCTTTGCCGAGATCGCCCGCAATGTGGAAAATCACGTCATCGCGGCCGGGTTTCGTCCGATCGTGCTCGGCTCCCAGGGCAACCCGGAACAGGAAATCGAGAATCTCAACAATCTGCGGCTGATCAAACCGGCGGGCGTGCTGCTGGCGCCGCTCGGGCGGATGTCGGATTCGGAACGCATTGCCGCCTTCTGCGCCGATGTGCCGACGGTCCTGTTTGACGCAAACATCGAGAATGTCGGAGAAGCCTTCATCGGGTCGGACAATGAGCAGAGCATTGGATTGATCGTCGAGTATCTTTGCCGGACCGGCGAGCCGCCGGCATTCTTCGAGATGCGCAAGCCGACCAACCCGAACGCCCTGAAACGCCGGAATGCCTATGTCCGGTCGATGGAGCGATCGGGCCACAAACCGCACCTGATCCAGGTCGAGGGTGAAGGCTGGGACTTCGAGGAAATCGGTTTCCGAGAAGGATCGCGGGTGCTGGCTGACCGGACATTGCCGACGGACACCATTTTGTGCAGCAACGACCGCCTGGCGATCGGCCTGCTTTCCGCCGCCTACCAGCTGGGAATGCCCGTTGGACTGGGAGAGAACTGCACCTTGCGTATAGCGGGGCACGATGACCATCCGTTCTCACGCTACACCTGTCCGACACTGACGACCGTTTCACAGGATTACACCTCGATCGCCAAGAAGAGCGCGGAAACACTGTTTTCGCTGATCGAGACGGAACAACGCGCGCAATCGCGCGAAACGACATTGTTTGATGGCAGGCTGGTGATGAGAGGCTCTGCTTAAGTTATTGTATGCATTTATACAATTATCATATATTTACGCGCGTAAATTATTAATTGACGCGCTCCTGTTTTTGGATGTACCATCTACCGGCAACATCCAATCAAAGGGAGGATACGGATGTACCTCAAGTACGCACTGTGTGCGGCGACCGCCTTGTCGGTCCTCGGCACCACCGGCGCTATTGCCGAGACAATCACCATCGCAACCGTGAACAACGGCGATATGATCCGCATGCAGGGTCTGACGGACGATTTTACCGCCAAGACCGGCCACAAGGTTGAGTGGGTTACACTGGAGGAAAATGTTCTTCGCCAGCGCGTCACAACCGACATCACCACCAAGGGTGGGCAGTTCGACATCCTGACCATCGGCATGTATGAAACCCCGATCTGGGGCGCCAATGGCTGGCTGATCCCGCTCGATGATCTTTCCGAAAGTTACGACATCGGCGACATCCTGCCCGCAATGGCAGGCGGCCTGAGCTACGACGGCACGCTTTATGCGGCGCCGTTCTATGGCGAAAGCTCGATGATCATGTACCGCACCGACCTGATGGAAAAGGCCGGCATGGAAATGCCGGAAGCGCCCACCTGGGAGTTTATCCGCAAGGCAGCCGCGGCAATGACCGATCGCGACAACGACGTCAACGGCATCTGCCTTCGTGGCAAGGCCGGTTGGGGTGAAGGCGGCGCCTTCATTACCGCAATGTCGAATTCCTTCGGCGCCCGCTGGTTCGACATGGACTGGAATGCTCAGTTCGACACGAAGCCATGGGCCGATACGCTCAACTTCTATGTCGGCATGATGAACGAGTCGGGACCGTCCGGTTACGCGACCAACGGCTTCAATGAAAACCTGTCGCTGTTCCAGCAAGGCAAGTGCGGCATGTGGATTGACGCCACGGTAGCGGCATCCTTCGTAACCAACCCGAATGACTCGACTGTGGCTGACAGCGTTGGCTTCGCGCTTGCGCCCGACAACGGCCTGGGCAAACGTTCCAACTGGCTCTGGGCCTGGGCACTCGCCATTCCGGCCGGCACAGCCAAGGAAGCCGCCGCCAAGCAGTTCATCGAATGGGCAACCTCGAAGGATTACATCGAGCTGGTTGCCGAAAAGGAAGGCTGGGCCAACGTGCCGCCCGGTGCACGGACCTCGCTTTACGAGAACCCGAACTACCAGGCTGTTCCGTTTGCCAAGATGACGCTCGACTCCATTCTGTCGGCGGATCCGAACAACCCCACGGTCGAGCCGGTACCCTATGTCGGGATCCAGTTCGCAGCCATTCCGGAGTTTGCCGGCATCGCGACCGAGGTCAGCCAGGAGTTCTCGGCAGTCTATGCAGGTCAGCAGACCGTCGAGGAGGCGCTCGCAAAAGCGCAGGCGATCACCAACGACGCCATGGAAGCAGCGGGTTACCGCTAAGTCTTCCTCCCGGGACCGGAGGGCGGCGCGTGCCGCCGCCTTCCGGCTCTTTTCCAATCGCACGATTCCTGAAACTTCGGCGATAAACGGGCCGGTGTGCCCGGCCACGGAGGATTTGCGTCATGGCGACCCAACATTCCAGATCTGCAGCCCGGTTGATGATGGCACCGGCGGTCATTCTGCTTCTCGGCTGGATGCTTGTCCCGCTGGTGATGACCCTTTGGTTTTCCTTCCGCCGTTTTCTGCCGAACCGCCCCGACATCGTGCCCGGCTGGGTTGGTTTCGACAATTACGTGCGGTTTGTCACATCGAGCGCCTTCTGGCCGAGTGTTCAGACCACGTTGATTATCGTTGGCGGCGCGCTGTTGATCACCATCGTTCTCGGTGTGCTGCTGGCGCTGCTTCTTGACCAGCCGATGTGGGGGCAAGGCGTCGTCCGTATCCTCGTAATCGCGCCGTTCTTCGTCATGCCGACCGTTTCCGCTCTGGTCTGGAAGAACATCTTCATGGACCCGGTCAACGGCTTGTTTGCCCACCTTTGGCGCGCTTTCGGCGCCGAACCGGTTGTCTGGCTAAGCGACGCCCCGATTTTTTCCATTATCCTGATCGTATCCTGGCAATGGCTTCCCTTTGCGACGCTGATCCTGCTGACGGCCATCCAGTCGCTCGACAGCGAACAGCTGGAGGCCTCGGAGATGGATGGTGCGCCGCCGCTCGCCCGTTTCTTCTACATCATTCTGCCACATCTGAGCCGCGCGATCACAATCGTCATCCTGATCCAGACCATCTTCCTGCTGTCGGTCTTTGCCGAGATCTTCGTGACCACCGGGGGAGCCTTCGGTACGCGGACGCTGACCTATCTGATCTTCCAGCGGGTGCTGGAAAGCCAGAATGTCGGGCTCGGCAGTGCAGGTGGTGTCTACGCAATCATTCTCGCCAACATCATTGCCATCTTCCTGATGCGCATTGTCGGCAAGAACCTGGACGCGTGAGGAGATAGCACCATGTCCCGAGCCGTAACCACCCGCCGCAAGACGATCAACACGGTGCTCGCCTGGAGCATCGGCATCCTGATCTTCTTTCCGATCTTATGGACCATCCTGACCAGCTTCAAGACAGAGGCGCAGGCGATCAACGACCCGCCGTTGTTTCTGTTCTTCGACTGGACGCTCGAGAACTACGCCGTGGTTCAGGAGCGATCGGATTACATGCGCTTCCTGTGGAATTCGGTCATCATTGCAGGCGGATCGACGCTGATCGGTGTGATGATCGCCATACCTGCGGCATGGTCGATGGCCTTCGTGCCTTCGAAGCGGACCAAGGATATCCTGCTCTGGATGCTCTCGACCAAGATGCTCCCGGCGGTCGGCGTGCTCTACCCGATCTACCTGATTTTCATCGAGCTCGGACTACTCGACACCCGCACCGGCCTGGTGGTGGTGATCATGCTGATCAATCTGCCGATCATCGTTTGGATGCTCTACACCTACTTCAAGGAAATCCCGGGAGAAATCCTCGAAGCTGCGCGAATGGATGGCGCGTCGCTGCGCGAGGAAATCATCTATGTGCTCACACCGATGGCCGTGCCGGGCATCGCTTCCACCATTCTTCTGAATTTCATCCTGGCCTGGAATGAAGCGTTCTGGACGCTCAACCTGACGGCAGCTCAAGCAGCACCGCTGACCGCGTTCATTGCCAGCTATTCGAGCCCGGAAGGTCTCTTCTACGCCAAGCTCAGCGCGGCATCGACAATGGCCATTGCACCGATCCTCATTCTCGGCTGGTTCAGCCAGAAGCAACTTGTCCGGGGCCTGACCTTCGGCGCAGTGAAATAGGGAACAAATCCATGGGACGCATTGTACTCGACAAGGTGACCAAGCGCTTCGGCTCGGTCGAGGTGATACCGCCGCTGGACCTGACCATCGAAGACGGCGAGTTCACGGTTTTTGTTGGCCCGTCCGGCTGTGGAAAATCGACGCTGCTGCGCCTGATCGCGGGACTCGAGGACCTCAGTTCCGGCCACATCGAAATCGATGGCGCCGATGTCTCCACGGTTCCGCCGGCCAAGCGGGGACTGGCGATGGTGTTCCAGTCCTATGCGCTTTACCCGCATATGTCGGTGCGCAAGAACATCGCCTTTCCCCTGCGCATGGCCAAGCTTGATCAGGCGGAGATTGACCGCCGTGTATCGAACGCGGCGCAGGTGCTCAATCTCAATGACTATCTCGACCGGCGGCCTGGCCAGTTGTCGGGCGGCCAGCGCCAGCGGGTCGCGATCGGCCGCGCCATCGTGCGCGAACCTTCCGCCTTCCTGTTTGATGAACCGCTCTCCAACCTGGATGCGGCGCTTCGCGTGGGAATGCGGCTCGAGATCTCCGAACTGCACAAGCGGCTCAAGACCACAATGATCTATGTGACCCATGATCAGGTCGAAGCGATGACGATGGCCGACAAGATCGTTGTGCTGCGGGCAGGCAATATCGAACAGGTGGGCAGCCCGCTCGAACTCTACAACCGGCCCCGCAACCGCTTCGTCGCCGGGTTCATCGGCTCGCCCAGAATGAATTTTCTCGAGGGGGCTGAAGCGGCGAAACACGGGGCCCATGCCATCGGCTTCCGTCCCGAGCATCTGGGGATCTCTCTCACCGAAGGCGAGTGGAAGGGTACGGTGGGCGTGGCCGAACATCTTGGCTCCGACACTTTCCTGCACGTGCATCCGGAGGGTGGCGGAGAGACAATCACGGTTCGCGTCGACGGTGAATTCACCGCCCGTCACGGCGATATTGTCTACTTGACTCCGGTAGCAGAGAAAATCCACCGCTTCGCAGCAGACGGATTGCGGATCCAATGACGCGACTGGCTGGCAAATCCGCGCTGATCACGGGTGCGGCCCGCGGCATCGGACGGGCCTTTGCGGAAACCTATGTCCGCGAAGGCGCCCGCGTGGCGATCGCCGACATAGACCTCGCCAAGGCACGAGCGACGGCCGAGGAACTGGGTGCCGCCGCAATTGCGGTTCATATGGACGTTTCGCAACAGCAAAGCATCGACCGCGCCGTGAGCGAAACGATCGCGGCCCTTGGTGGCATCGACATCCTCGTCAACAACGCGGCGATCTTCACCGCCGCACCCATCGTCGAGATCGAGCGGACCGATTTCGATCGCGTCTTCAACATCAACGTCGCCGGCACGCTGTTCACGTTACAGGCGGTCGCCCGCCACATGATCGCCTCCGGCAAGGGCGGCAAGATCATCAACATGGCCAGCCAGGCCGGCCGCCGTGGAGAGCCGCTTGTCGCCGTCTACTGCGCGAGCAAGGCCGCGATCATCAGCCTGACGCAGTCGGCGGGTCTCAACCTCATCACCCACGGCATCAACGTGAACGCGATATCCCCGGGCGTCGTCGATGGCGAGCACTGGGACGGTGTCGACGCCTTTTTCGCGAAATACGAGAACAAGGCCCCGGGCCAGAAAAAGAGGGAAGTCGGCGAGGCGGTTCCGTTCGGACGGATGGGCACGGCCGCGGACCTGTGCGGCATGGCGGTTTTCCTGGCGAGCACTGATGCCGACTACGTCGTCGGGCAGACCTACAATGTTGATGGCGGACAATGGCTGAGCTGATGGACACGCACATGACGGGGCCCGCGCCCGTAAGGCTTGCCAACGCGACACTGGCCGACCTTCCCGAAGATATCCAGCGCCCGCGTTATGACCGTTCGGCCCTGACACCGGGTATCGTGCATGTGGGTCTGGGCAATTTTCACCGCGCACACCAGGCCTGGTACCTGCACCGGCTGATGCAGGACGGGCGGGCGCTCGACTGGGCCATCATCGGCGCGGGGGTGCGGCCCCATGATGCCGTGATGCGTGACCGGCTGCTGGCGCAGGACTGCCTGACCACCCTGATCGAGCTCGACCCCGCCGGCACCTCGGCCGAAGTGATCGGCTCGATGATCGACTATCTGCCGATCGAGGACGGAAACGGACCGTTGATCGGCGCCATGGCCGACCCGCGGATTCGCATCGTCGCGCTGACGATTACCGAAGGCGGGTACTTCACCGATCCGGGCACAGGGGCTTTCAATGCCTCGCATCCGGACATTCAACATGACGTCGACACCCCCGGGACGCCGCGCACTGCCTTCGGCGCCATCGTCGCGGCTCTGAAACTGCGGCGCGATGGCGGGCACGGCCCTTTCGCGGTGCAGAGTTGCGACAACCTCCAGGGCAACGGCTCGATCACCCGGCAAACGGTGCTGGGCCTTGCCATGCTTTCCGATCCAGATCTTGCCCAATGGATCGGCCAGCACTGCTCGTTTCCGAATTCCATGGTCGACTGCATCGTGCCCGCCACGGGTCCGAAGGAGATCGGCCTTGCCCGCAAGCTGGGCATCGCCGACGCCGCGCCGGTCACCCACGAGAACTACCGTCAATGGGTGATCGAGGACGATTTCTGCGCCGGACGGCCGGACTGGGACCGGGTCGGCGCGATCTTCACCGATGACGTGCATGACTTCGAGACCATGAAGATCCGGATCCTCAATGCCGGTCACCAGGTGCTCGCCAACGCCGGGGAACTGCTGTCCGTCGACACGATCGCAGGGTGCATGGCCCGCCCGTCGCTCAAGGCCTTGTTCAGAAAGGTCCAGATGGAAGAAATCGCGCCCTATGTCAGGCCGGTGCCCGGCATGACCCCGGGCGATTATGTCGCGCTGATCGAACGGCGGTTTTCCAATCCGGAAATCCACGACACGACGCGGCGGGTCGCCTTTGACGGCTCCTCGCGCCACAGCGGCTTCGTGCTTCCGATCCTGCGCGACGCTCTGGATGCCGGCGGACCGATTGAGGGGTTGAGCCTTGTGGAAGCGCTGTGGGCCCGCATGTGCGACGGGACGCGGGAAGACGGATCGGGCATCGAACCGAACGACCCGCAGTGGGACACGCTTACCGGGGCAGCCCTGGCGGCACGTAAGGATCCGCAGGCCTGGCTGGGCCAGCGCCAGATCTACGGTGACCTGGCCGACGACAAGCGGTTCTCGCAAGCCTTCTGCAACTGGCTTGAGCGCATCTGGCGGGACGGGACGGCGGTGACAATCGAGGCTTACACGAACACGGTCGACAAGACTTCAGGCTGACCCCGTTGCTGCACCGAAAACCCATGGTGAGATGACAGACCACGCGGTTCCCGGGCGGTCTTTTCGTTGCTTACCGCAATGCGGCCTCGATGTTGCCGCCATCGACGGTGATCACATGCGCCGTCGTCCGCTCGGACCTGGCGAGAGCCACGAACGCGTCGGCGACATGATGTGCCTCGACCTCGGCCTTGAGCAGATTGCCCGCCATGTAGTCGGAGGCGGAGACGCCCCTCGCCTCGGCGCGCGACTTGATGAAATCATCGGTCAGCAGGCCGGAGCGGATCCGGTCGGCATTGACGCCATTGACCCGGACATCGGAGTCGCCAAGTTCGAGCGCCAGTTGCCGGACCAGGAAGAAGGTGGCTGCCTTCGGAAGCCCGTAGGCGCCGAAACCCTTGCCCGGATTGACCGCCTGCTTGGAGACATTGAACAGCATCTGCCCGCCATGGCCCTGTGATGCGAACACCCGTGCCGCAGCCTTTGCCATGGCCAGGTGCGAGAAAAAGTTGAGTTCGAAACTCGAGCGCAAGGTGGCTTCGTCGAGATCGAGCAGCATGCCCTGGATGGCGGCCCCCGCATTGGAGACGAGCACGTCGAGACCGCCGAAGCGCCGGACGATTTCGGCGACGGCCTTATCGGCGGCGCTCTTTGCGGTGAGATCGGCGACCACAGCAAGACAGTTGGTTCCGATCGAAGCAGCGGCTGCCTTGCAGGCTTCCGGGTTGAAATCGATCAGGGCAATCGCAGCCCCCTCGCGGGCGAAGGCCTTGGCGGTGGCGAGCCCGATGGCGCCGGCGCCGCCGGTGACGGCGACCACCTGTCCGGCGAAGGGCTTGGCGGCCGCCTTTGACAGCTTGGCCTGTTCGAGCGACCAGTATTCCATGTCGAAAAGATCGTCCGGGCCGATGGGGCGGAAGCCGCCGGCAGCCTCGCCCTGGCTCATCACCTCGACGGTCTGCTCGGCGATATCGGCGGCGGCCGAGGCGGCAGCTGCATCCTTGCCGATGCCAGCGATGCCGACGCCGTCGATCCAGGCGACGCAGGGGTGCGGCTCGAGCATAACCTTGCCGCCGCCAACCCTGTTGAATTGCGCGTCGAACATGGCGCGGTAGGCGGCGGCATATTCCGTCACCTTCGCCGCGATCGCGTCGCGTCCCCTGGCGAGATCGTCCTTGCGCAGCACCAGCATGCGGCCCTTGGTGCGGATCACGTGATCGGGCGAGGCAACACCCCGCTGGGCCAGCTCCTCAAGATCGGTGCGGTGCAAAAATGCGTTTATTGCCTCCCCACCCCGAATGTCCATCAGCACAGGCCGGGGCGCTGCATCGTGATGCTCGCCGCGCAAGCGTGCGATGGCGCCGCGCAGGACCGGCAGGACGGAAGCGGCTGACTCCGGGTCGGCAAGCTGACGGGTCCGCTTGACGGTGCAATCGAACCTGCGGCCCTGGTTCTTCGCAGCAAACCACTCCTCGACCATGTTGGTGTGCTCTATGACCTTGTCGTAGCTCTCTCTTGCCGTCGCGCCGAAGGTGAAATGGCCGTGCTTGAGCAGGATCAACCCCTCGCAATCGGGATGGGCGTCGAAGACTTCGGCGGCCTTCCTGGCGAGGGCAAAGCCGGGCATGATGTAGGGCACCACGGCCAGCCGGTCATCGAAGATCTCGCGGATCGCCGCTTCGGCGTCCGGCAGGTTTGCCAGCGCCAGAAAGGCTGTCGCATGGGTGTGATCGACGAAAGTATGCGGCAGGAAAGCATGCAGCAGGGTCTCGACCGACGGATTGGGGGCGGACGAGTCGAGCAGGTTGGAGCGCTGCATGTTGACCATGTCCTCGTCGGACAGCGCATCGAGATTGCGCATCTCCAGAAGCGGTTCGAGCCGGACGCCGGGCAGGCCGGGCGCCTCGAGCGTGTCGAGATCCCAGCCGCTGCCCTTGACGTGCAGCACTTTCTGCAGGACTCCGAACAGGTCGCGGCGCTCGGTCTTGACCGACGTGTTGCCGCCGCCATGCATGACAAGGTCGGGATCTGCGCCTATAATGCGGGAAGAATAGACCCTGAGTGCCAGCGTGCGGTCAGCCGGATCGGCACCCGCCGCATCGACCCGCGCCTGGGCTTCCTTGTCATTCCACCTGTTTTGCCGCATTACCGTCTCCTGCCCATGTGAACTTGTCGCATTTGACAAAAGTCATTCACTATTGTCAAATGTATATTTTGGTGATGGATCGAAATGCCTCAGAACTCAACCAGGCGCTCAACCAAACAGATCAGCGGCGAGGACATCGTCGTCGAAACCGCATGGCTTTACTACCATGACGGGCTCAACCAGAGTGAAATAGCCAACCGGCTTTTGGTGTCGCGGGCCACGGTGGTCAACTATCTGCAGGAAGCCCGCGAGCGCGGTTACATTCATACCAAACTGTCACCCGAAGCCTTCAACACGCATCGCGCCGCGCTGGAGCTGCGCGACCGCTTCGGGCTCAAGGCCGCCTATATCCTGCCCGACGGCACTGGCGGACAGGACGACCACGCGAGCCGCATCATCCGGGGCGCGGCGGACTGGCTGCCGAGCCTGCTGGAGCCGGGCGACCGGCTCGGCGTGGCCTGGGGCAAGACCATCTACGATGTCGCCGAACGGCTGGAACAGACGACGATTGCGGACCTGACCGTGCTGCAGCTGGTGGGTTCGATGGCCACGCCCTACGGCTTTTCCGCCGATGTCTGTTCGTCCAACGTGGCGCGAAAGTTCTCGGCCAAGTGCATCAACCTGCATGTGCCGGCGATCCTGAGCACGGCCGAGATCGCCGCGACCCTCAGGGCGGAATCACTGATCGCCAAGCAGCTCGATGCGATCAGCGACTGCAACAAGACGCTGTTTGCGGTGGGCTCCTGCAAACCCGACAGCCATGTTGCATCGAGCGGGGTGGCCACCCAGAAAGAGCTCGAAGACTACATCGCCAACGGCGCGGTCGGCGTGCTGTGCGGCCGCTTCATCGACGCCAAGGGCGACCCGGTTTCCGGCCCGCTGGACGACCGGATGATGGGGATCGAGCTCGAGGAGCTGCGCCACCGCGACATGGGGATCCTGGTCTCGGTGGGCGAAGAGCGGGTGCCGGCGGCTGTTGCCGCCATCAGGGGCGGATACGCCACTCACGTGGTCACCAACCAGAGCTGCGCCGCAGCGATGATGGAACTCGCCTGAGACGACTGCCGCTCAGACGATCCCCAATCAGGCGGCGCTGCGGCGTTCGGGGAACAGGCCCAGCAGGCCCTCGCGGCTGGCCTCGGCGACACCGCGCTCGGTGATCAGACCGGTCACCAGGCGCGCAGGCGTCACATCGAAGGCCGGATTGCCGCCCGGTGTGCCGTCGGGGGAAATCTGCACCGAGGTCACACTGCCATCTTCCAGACGACCGAAGACATGGGTGACCTCGCGATCATCGCGTTCCTCGATCGGGATCTCGCGCACGCCGTCGTCGACGGTCCAGTCGATCGTGCTCGAGGGAAGCGCCACATAAAACGGCACGTCGTTGTCATGGGCGGCCAGCGCCTTCAGATAGGTGCCGATCTTGTTGCAGACATCGCCAGAGGCGGTTGTGCGGTCGGTGCCGACGATCACCAAATCGACCTGGCCATGCTGCATAAGGTGCCCGCCGGCATTGTCGACGATGAGATGATGCGGGATGCCGTGACTGTTCATCTCCCAGCTCGTGAGCTGCGCACCCTGGTTGCGCGGACGGGTCTCGTCGACCCAGACATGGATGGGAATGCCAGACGTCGCTGCGTGGTACATCGGCGAGGTGGCCGTGCCCCAGTCCACGGTTGCCAGCCAGCCAGCATTGCAGTGGGTCAGGATATTGACCGGCATCCCGGGCTTCTTGGTGGCGGCGATCTTCCGGACGATCTCCAGGCCATGCACCCCGATCATGCGGTTGGTCTCGACATCGGCGTCGCAGATCTCCTCGGCCTTGCGGAAGGCTGCGGTGGCGCGCTCGCTTTCGGGAAGACCGGCGAGAACGCCGCGCATTTCATCAAGCGCCCAGCGCAGATTGACCGCCGTCGGCCGGGTCTCGTGCAGCCGCTCCCAGGCATTGTCGAGTGCCTCGTCGGACGCGTTGCGCTGCATTTCGATGGCGACGCCATAGGCGGCGGTGGCGCCGATCAGCGGCGCGCCGCGCACCCACATGTCCCGGATCGCGGTGGCGAATTCGCCCAGGGTTTCCAGTTCAACCACACGGAACTCGTGCGGCAGCCAGCGCTGGTCGATGATCTTGACCCTGGCCGTTTCACCGTCAAACCAGATCGACCGGTAATGCGTATCGCCAACCTTCATGCCTGTGCTCCCGTTTCAGCGCGCCGCGCCGCTGCCAATACGGCGTCCATGCCGGTCAGCCGATTTCTGTTGATGACCAGGAACTGACCCAGCTTCAGGCATTTGGCCTCGCAGCGGGCCTTGAGGTCCTCGTCCTCGATGGTGTCGAGTTCGGCGACATGCGCCAGGCCGAGGATGCGGCGGTGCATCTCGATGCCTGCGAAGCCGACCAGATCTCGGAAGATTTCCCCAAGCAGCTGCTCGGCGGCGCTTTCCGAGGCGAAGTGGTGCCCCTGATCCTCGTAGAGCGCCTTCGGATAGAGGATGCCGGTCCGTTCCGTGCGCCACAGGTGCAGGAATTCCTGCCGGAACACCGCCCAGGTCTCATCGATGACCGAAAGGATCCACTCCTGGAAGTCGCGGCAGGCCTCGGCATCGGAAATGTGGGCCGGCATAGCGTGGTAGGCCATCAGGTAATTGCCGATCAGCATGCCGATGTCGAAACCGAACGGACCGTAGAAGGCGAATTCCGGATCAATGATCCGCGACTGCTCACCGGTGACCATGATAGAGCCGGCATGCAGATCGCCGTGGCACATGGTTTCGCCGCGCGAGGTGAACGCCCGCTTCATGTGCTGGACCTCGACCTTGAGCGCCTCGTCCCGACGCAGGTCGGCAACGATGCCGTCGAGCTGCGGCGTGGTGTGCCGGTTCATTTCCGCATCGTAATAGGGGTCGGTGAACACCAGCGTTTCGGTGATGTCGCACAGCTCGACATTGCCGGCGAAGAGCGCCGCATCGGCCTTCTTGTCGCCGGCCGTCATTGACAAATCCGACCCGCGAAACGCGGTGCGCGCAGCAAACAATCCCAATGTCCGGCCCAGACCCGCAACCTTGCGCCCTTCCATGGTCTGCTGGCGCAGAATAATATGCGGGTGCAGGCGTTCCATGATGATCAGCGCCTGGCCTTCATCGAAATGCAGCACCTGGGGAACACTGCCCGGATCCCGCGCCTCCTGGCGGATCAAGGCATGGTGTTCAAAGAACGCGCGCTTGAGCGGCAGCGGCCAGCTGTCGCCGACCAGGCGCACATAGGGAAGCGCCTGCTTGACGATGACGCTGCCCGCATCGCCTTCCACGATGAAAACCAGATTGAGGTTGCCGTCGCCAACTTCCCTGACGGACCAGGCATCGGCATTGCCGCCCACGGCCTGCTTCATGACCTCGAGTCCGCCCAGGCGCTGGCCCAGGGTTTCCGGCGATAAAGGTTTGTAGTTGCTGCTCAAAACCATCCTCCCAAATGACAGTCCAGGCTGTTTGTTGACCAAGCCTAGTGCCC
Organism: Hoeflea sp.; assembly: GCA_020637795.1. Lineage (GTDB taxonomy): Bacteria > Pseudomonadota > Alphaproteobacteria > Rhizobiales > Rhizobiaceae > Hoeflea. The sequence continues at coordinate 1,056,413 of JACKJT010000001.1, forward strand.
ATATCAATCATTTGTCAATACGTCTTGACTTTTGTCATTGCTGCTGTTTTCATCATAGCGGGAGGACAGCATGAACGGAACTCTTTGCGATCTGCGCAGTGTGGACAAGTCGTTCGGGGACAATCGTGTCCTCAAGCAGCTGAACCTGTCGCTGCCTGCCGGATCGGTGACCGTTCTGATGGGCGCGAATGGCGCGGGCAAATCCACGCTGGTCAAGATCCTGAGCGGCGTGCATGCGCTCGACGCCGGTTCGATCACGCTTCTGGGCAAGGATTTCCGCCCTTCGACGCCTTCGGAAGCCATCCGCGCCGGCGTCGTCACCGTGCACCAGAACATCAATGACGGGGTGATCCCCGATCTCGATGTCGCCTCCAACCTGCTGATCGACAGGCTCGCCGAGCCGGGCTACGGCTTCTTTCTCAAGCGCCGGCAGAACTACGCTGATGCCGAACGCATCGCCAGTCAGATGGGGCTGTCGCTGAACGTGCGCCAGTCGGTGGCCGAGCTTGGCGTTGCCGACCGGCAGCTGATCGCCATTGCGCGGGCCATGGCGCATGACCCGCAGCTGCTTATTCTCGACGAGCCGACATCGTCTCTGTCGGCCTCGGAAGCCGAGCGGCTGTTCCTGCTGATCGAGCGGCTGTCGGCCAAGGGCGTTGCCGTTCTCTACATCTCACACCGGATGTCGGACATACGGCGTATCGCCGACCGCATCGTCTCGATGCGCGACGGCGAGATATCCGGCGTCTTCGAGGGCGAAGAGCTCGACTACGAAGGCGCGGTCAACGCGATGCTCGGCCACCGCATGACCGATGCCGACATCACCATCGGCACGCCTGGTAAAAGGGTTCTCGAAATCACCGATCTCAAGCTGCTCTCCGGCAGCAAGCCGTTCGACTTCGACCTGAGCGAAAACGAGGTGGTTGCCATCACCGGCCTGCTCGGCAGCGGCAAGAGCGCCTTTGCGCAGAGCCTGTTCGGACTGGGCCGCCCGGCGGGCGGTCGGATCCGCATTGATGGCGAGGACTATGCGCCGGCCAATCCGAAGGCCGCGATTGCAAGGGGCGTGTTCATGTCGGCCAAGGACAGGGCCAACAATGCCGTGGTCGCCGATTTCGACATCACCCGCAACATCACCCTGCCCTTCCTCGGCCGCTACTCGAACCTGTCGTTCGTCAGGCGTTCGGACGAGCGCAGGACCGCCAACGAGATGATCGAGGCGCTGTCGGTCGTCTGCCAGGGCGAAACCGATTCGATCGGCACGCTGTCTGGCGGCAACCAGCAGAAGGTGATGCTGGCACGCTGGCTGGCCGAGCAGTGCCGGCTGCTGCTGCTCGACGAACCTTTCCAGGGCGTCGACATCCGCGCCCGCCGCGATATCGGCCGCAAGATCCGTGAAACCGCAAAGAACCGGGCGACGCTGGTGTTTGTCTCCGAACTCGACGAGGCGCTGGAAGTTGCCGACCGCATCATCGTCATGACCGAGCATTCTGTCGCGGCGGAATTCAGAAACGAGAACGTGGATCTCAACGAGATCCTGACCGCAGTAACCGGGGCCATGCCGGCAGATGCCGACAGCGCCGCAAGGACAGCACACGCATGAGCATGAACCAGACCGAAACCTCCAGCGCGGGGTCGCGCGCGCCAAAACGGCAGCCTCACTCCAGCGGGTTGATCGACATTGCCATCCGCTACGGCTTCCTGGCGCTGCTGGTCGGGTTGGTGATCTTCTTCTCGGTGTTCGCCAACGGTTTTGCCGGCCCGCGCAGCGCAGTGTTCATCTTCCAGTCGGTGGCGATCACCGGCATCCTGGCGCTCGGGGTCACCTGCACGCTGGTGGTCGGCGGCTTCGACCTGTCGATCGGCTCGGTCGCCACCTCGTCGATGATGCTGGCGGCCTACATGATGGTGGTGCTGGAGCAGTCCGCCTTCGTCGCCATCGTCGCCTGCCTGGCAATGGGAGCGCTGATCGGCCTGATCAACGGTTTGCTGATCGTCAAGACCAAGGTACCGGACCTCTTGGCGACGCTCGGCATGATGTTCCTGCTGGTGGGCCTGCAGCGCATTCCGACGGAAGGCCGTTCGATTGCCACGGGCATGAGCCTGCCCGACGGCTCGACTGCCGAAGGCACCTTCTCGCCCTTGTTCCTGCAGCTCGGCCGCCACCGCTTCGACTTCATGCTGGACAACCTTCTACCGGCGCCGGTTATCTTCCTGGTGGTGATCGGCATCCTGGTCTGGGTGTTCCTCGAGCTCACCCGCCACGGCCGGCTGATGTATGCCATCGGTTCGAACGAACGGGCGGCGAGCCTGACCGGCACCAATGTAAACAACTACAAGATCCTCGCCTACATGATCTCGGGCGTGCTGGCCTCGATCGGCGGCATGCTGCTTGCCGCCCGGCTCGGACGCGGTGACATCGCCTCGGGCACCAACCTGCTGCTCGATGCCGTGGCGGCCTCGCTTATCGGCTTTGCCGTGCTGGGCGCCGCCAAGCCCAATGCCTTCGGAACATCGATGGGCGCACTGTTCGTCGGCATCCTGCTGCAGGGTCTGACGATGATGAACGCGCCCTACTACACCCAGGATTTCATCAAGGGCCTGGTGCTGGTCATCGCCCTTGTCTTCACCTTCTCGCTCTCGGCCCGGAAGGCCGGCGGCCACTAAGCAAGACCAATCATTTAACGGAGGAAAACAGCATGAAACTGATACGCAGAAAAGCCCTGGCCCTTTTCGCGGGCCTCGCGGCCGCAGCCGTCACCCTTCCCGCAGGTTTCGCGCAGGCCGCGGACATGCCAGCACCGCTCGACAACCCCGGCAACGTCAAGATCGCGCTGGTGCGCTATCTCTCCACTGGCGACTTCTTCCAGGCCTATCTGTCGGGCGTGGAAAAGCAGGCCGCAGCCCTTGGCGTCGATCTCCGGGTCCTCGACAGCCGCCAGGACGCAGCGCTGCAGGCAGACATGGTCGACCAGGCCATCGCGCTCGGCGTTGACGGCATCATCATCCAGCACGGCCTGACGGAATCGATGAAGGAAGCCGCCCAGCGCGCGGTGGACGCCGGCATCAAGGTCGTGGCCTTCGACGTCAATGTCGAAAATCCGGCGATCCCGCAGATCGAGCAGTCGGACTACCTGCTCGGCAAGCTGGCGCTGGAACAGGCGATCAAGGACAACGGCACCGAATGGAAGGCCGGCTATGTCTACGTGCCGGGCATCGCGCCGCTCGACCGCCGTCACGTCGCCTGGGAAGAGGTCAAGGCCGCCAACCCGGGCATCGTCGAAGCTGCCCAGATCGGCACGCTCGATAACCCGATCGCCAACTCGAACGCCAACCAGGCCCGTTCGGTGCTGCAGGCAAACCCGGACATTTCCGTGTTCTTCGCTCCCTATGACGAGTTCGCCAAGGGTGTGAAGATCGCCGTGGACGAAGCCGGCATGTCGCAGGACATCAAGATCTACTCGGCCGACGTCTCGACCGCCGACATCTCGGCGATGCGCGAGCCTGACAGCGCCTGGGCCGCAACCGTTGCCACCAACCCGGCCGTGGTCGGCGAAGTCTCGGTGCGGGCGCTCGCGATCATGCTGACCGGTGGCGATCCGGGCGCGCAGGTCGTCGTTCCGCCGACGCTGATCACGCAGAGCTTCCTCAAGGAAAACGACATCAAGAACATGGAAGACCTGTCGGCGAAGATGCCGCAGTTTGCCCATGCCGATGTCGCCATGACCGACTGGATGCCGCTGCCGGCACGCTGATCCAACATCCCTCCCAGGATGGAAAGGCCGCATCTCCGGATGCGGCCTTTTTTCATGTCCAGGCCCCATTGGAGCCGCCGCTTGCCGGTGGCGGTCCGCGGGTGAAGCCAGATGTGTCGGCAGGGCAAAAAAGGGGCCGGTCTTTCGACCGGGCCCCACAAGTCTCCAGGACAGAGCTTTGCTGATCAGTCAGAGGTCAACCGGTCGACGGCATCGCGCATGGCGCGCACGGCGTCACCGATCCCGTCACCGGCGCGCAGCAGGCTGCCACCGAGCAGGAATACCACGTCCTCGCCATACATCGAGACCATGTCGCCGGCGCGGTCGACGCTCATACCGCCCCCGGGACTGGGCATCATTGCCCGGCCGATGCCGTCGGGGGCGCGGCAGGCGTCGGCGATCGACAGGCATTCCTCGACGCTGAAACCGAAACGGCCGCCGACATTCGGGAAAACCGAAATGTCAGAGCCGGCCAGACGCTGGAACACGCCATACATGATGGCATGCGACACGCCGGTTTCCGGCGTCAGAACGAAAGGACCGGTGAAGCTCGGGTGGGTCATGATTGGCAGGTCGAAGGACGGGTCGCGCGACAGCGCCTGGACCACGCCGAAGCCCATCAGCCCAGGCATCAGCAGCACACCGCCGGCGCCGGCTTCCTTGGCCTGAAACGCCTCTTGCACGGGCGAGCCTGTATGGCCTGTGACGTTGACGAAATAGAGAGCAGAGCCACCGATCTTGGCATTGGCTTCGGCGACAGCATCGCTGACCGCCTTCACACGTTCGCCGAACGGCGCGAAGGCCTGATTGGCCAGGCCATGGTCATCCTTGATGATGTCGGCGCCGCCAAGCGTGCAGCGGTAGGCGATGTCGGCGAGCTGCCTGACGCTCGATCCCTGCGGCTTGATCACTGGCGAGATCAGTCCGCCCCGGCTCCTGTCCGAGCGCGCGCGAACGCCCTCGATGCCAAAGCGTGGCCCGGAGAAACGCTCGCGGATCACCCGGCCGGGCTCGAAGCCCGTCACGCGGATGTTCTGCTGGATCGACGAGTTGCCGAAGATCACGTTGATCAGCTGGATGACTTCGTCACCGGCGCTGTCGGGGCTGTAGGAAATCTCCGCCTCGTAGGCATTGCCGCCGAGATGGTTGACGGCCTCGATCTGGCCGACGATCTCGTCGCTGATGTAGCCTGCGGGCACGATGTCGCCGGGGATTTCCACCGTTTGCTCAAGCGCGATGCCGAGCGCCCGCTGATCCGCTTCCTGCGGACTTTCCGCCAGAAGCCGGTAGCGGACGCGAAACCGTGTATCGTCCGCCATCCTTACAGAGCCTCGGCCTTGACGGCGGAGTGAACCGCTTCGACGCGGGCGCTAGCAAGCGCTTCCTCGTCGATGCCGGTGGAGGCACCGATGATACGCTCAATGCCGCGCACCAGCGCACCGGCGTCGAGCCCGTAATGCTTCATCAGGTAACCGCGCGAGCCACCATGGGCATAGGTGTCGTTGAGGCCAAGGCGCACCAGCGGCTTTCCGACGCCGTTGTCGGCCATGATCTCGGCTACCAGCGAGCCGACACCGCCGGTGATCACATGGTTCTCGAGCACCACGACGCCCTTGGAGACCGAGCCAATATGATCGAGCAGCGCCTGCTCGTTGAACGGCTTGATGGTGTGGATATGCAGGTGCCTTATCGAGACACCGGCCTTGGACAGCGCGTCGCGGGCGCGGAGCGCTTCCTCGGTGGCGATGCCGGAGGTGACCACCAGAACGTCGGCGCCGGCGGAGAGTTCGCGCATTTCGCCGACCTTGATGGGGCTGTCGAACAGGCGCGGAACCGAGCCGCGCAGCACGCGGCAATAGACCGGACCGTCGATGGAGTCGGCGGCTTCGCAGATGCTTTCGACTTCGGTGGCATCTCCGGTCTCGAGGATCGACATGTTGGGGATCGACCGCATCACGGCCACGTCCTCGATCGCCTGGTGGGTCATACCGCCGGGCGTGGTGATGCCCGGCAGGAAGCCCATCAGCCGCACCTTGCGGCGCGGATAGGCCACCGAGGCCATCAGCTGGTCATAGGGTCTGCGGTAGAGAAACACGCCGAAGGAATGCAGGAACGGCCGATAACCGGCAAGGCCGAGCCCTCCGGCGAAGCTCATCATGTTCTGCTCGGCCATGCCGAGAGACAGGAACTGATCCGGGTGGCGGTCGCGGAAGCCGTCGATCTCGCAGGAAGAGGTCAGGTCGGCGGACAGGCACAGCACGTCGGGATGCTTGACGGCGTAGGCCTCGAAGGCCGACGCATAAGGGCGATTGACCATCTCAACCATCAGTGCGCCTCCAGTTCAATCGGATCGATGCCAAGTTCGGTGGCGATTGCGACATTCATCTCGGCACGCTCGTCCTCGGACTTGAAGCGCACATAATGCAGCCGCGGAAAGCGTTTCTGCAGGAAGCTCATCCCCTGCGTTGGCGAAGAGCGTGCAAGGATGATCAGCGGCTGGCCCTCATGCGGCTCCTGCCGTGCCTGGCGCATGGCATCGAGATCGTGGGCATCGATTTCGACGCAGACCGCGCCGAAGGCCCGGAACTTGGTGGCGATATCGCGCACTTCCATGACCGAATCCATCGCCCCGTCGCACTGCTGGTCGTTGACATCCATCAGCGCCCAGAGATTGTCGATGCCGTGGTGAGCGGCGGCCTGCACCGCTTCCCAGGTCTGTCCTTCCTGGACCTCGCCATCGGACATGAAAACGCAGACCTGGCCGGTGTCGCCGCGCCGCTTGCGGCCAAAGGCGAGGCCGGCGCCGGTCGACAGGCCGATGCCGAGCGTGCCGTTGTGGACTTCCATGCCGGGCGAATGCTCGGCGCCGATCATCTCGACCGACGAGCCGTCCTTGTTGAACATCTCAAGGCCCTCGGCATCCATGCGGCCGGTCTCGATCAGGGTTGCATAGGCCACCAGAGCATAATGCGCGGGCGCGATGAACAGGCGGTCATATTGCGGCTCGAACGGGCCGTTGTAGCCGGCGCCGGTCACATAATCCGGATTATCGGCGGAGGGCACGCCGGCGAAAGGTCGGGGTACGGCCGGTAAAGTCGGCTCGCCAAGGTTCAGGGCTTCATTGTAGAGGAACGCCAACTGCTCCGCCGCCGAGCAGGCCTGACTGAGATAGCCGCCATTGTTGCGCATCGAGTGCTCGAACACCCGTCTGCGGATTCCCATGGCTACGTCTTCGGTCGAACGTTTGTTGCGCACTTCTGCCTCCCTCATTCGGACCAACAATGTCCCGACAATAGACAAATGTCAACGTGTTTGGCAAATGTACAAATTCGGCATTTCAGGGAGCGAACACCCGAATGCAAAACGCCGGACGCTCATATGCGCCCGGCGTTCTGGTCTTGCTCGTTCAGGCTGAATTCAGCCGCCGACTTCGCCGGAAATGACTTCCCCGAAGTTTTCCCAACGCTCGCCGTTGAACTTCATCAGCTGCATCTGTTCGATGGGGAAATAATCGGTCTCCGAGGTGTTCATGGCCATGCCGGGCAGGAACAGCGGCAGGGTGACATCCTTCATGCTGGCCGCCTGCTTGAGCACATTCTCGCGGGTCAGGTCATCGCCTGCCTGGGTGAGGATATGCACCATGGTCTGCGCCACCGAGTATCCGTAGACGGTGAAGTTCGACGCCTTGTTGCCGTCCGGGTAATACTTGTCCATGAAGGCCTCCCAGTCCTTTTTGGCCGGGTCGTCGGCCCACTGGGGATCCTGCATGTCCTTGAGATAGCCCGTCGAGATCACGCCGGTGGATGCATCAAGCCCGGCGGGGGTCAGAACGGCGGCAACCGAGGTCGAGACGTTGGCCACGATCTGGGTCGCCTCCCAGCCGATTTCGTGGGCCTTCTTGATTGCCTGGGCGGCGAACTTCGGCGTTGCGATGTTGATGAAAACATCAGCGCCGGAGGCCTTCAACTTGACCACCTGCGAATCCACGACCGGTTCGGCAACCTCGTAGGAGGCCTCGGCGACGATCATGCTGCCGGCTTTGTCGCCAAGGCCGGCTTTCAGGCCGGCCAGCACGTCCTTGCCGAAATCGTCGTTCTGGTACATCACGGCGATTTTCGCATCCGGCATTTCGGACGTGATCCAGCGACCGTAGATGATGCCTTCGCTCTGGTAGTTCGGCTGCCAGCCCATGGTCCACGGGGCCTCTTTCGGATTGCCGAACTTGGTGGCGCCGGTGGCAACGAGCAGCTGCGGCACCTTCTTCATGTTCATGTATTTCTCGATCGCCGAGTTCGACGGCGTACCGAGCGACTGGAAGATCAGCAGAACCTCGTCGCTCTCGACCAGCTTGCGCGCCTGTTCGACGGCCTTGGGCGGTGAGTAACCATCATCATAGGACAAGAAGTTGATCTTGCGGCCGTTGATCCCGCCCTCTTCGTTGACCTTGTCGAAATAGGCGGAAATCGTCTTGGCGATGGTCGAGTAGGCCGAGGCAGGCCCACTGTAGGGCGCAATGTTGCCAAGCTTGATTTCAGTGTCGGTGACGCCGGGCATGTCTGCCGCCTGGCTGATTGCCGGCATTGCCAGGCCGGCGCTCAAGACAAGCCCCGCGCCCATATATTTCAGCATGTTACGTCTCTTGTGCATGGTTTCCTCCCATTAAGGTTGCACTACCTAGTCATACTCCGTTTTGACAGCGCTCCCAACGCTGCCTTCAACAGGCCTCCCAGCCCGGTCGGGATCGCATACATCATGAGGATCATGATGACGCCGTAAACGGCGCCCGACAGGCCCTTCGACAGCTCTTCGGCGATGTTCGGCACGAACATGATGAACGCGCCTCCGAACAATGCGCCCGGCAGCCATCCGACTCCGCCAACCACAAGCCCGACAACCAGGGCCACGGAAAGCGCGAAGTGGAAAGAATCCGGTGAAATATACTGGACCACGATGGCGCCCAGAGCGCCGGCGACGCCGGTGTAAAGGGCGCTGACGCCGAAGGCCAGCGACTTGAACAATGCCGTGTTCACCCCCATCGAGCGGGCGGCGATCGGATTGTCGCGGATCGCCATCAGGGCGCGGCCGGTGCGGCTGCCGACCAAATTCCTGGCGCAGACATAGGCCACTAGGCCGACGGCGAAGGTCAGGAAATAGAGCCACTGGTCGGGATTGAGCGGCAATCCGAACGGCGCTTCAGGCTTGGAGATCACGATCCCCATGACACCGCTGGTCCAGTGCTCGAAAGGCGTAAGCTTGAAGAGTTGCGGCGTGACGACGGCCAGCGCAAACGTCGCCAGGGCCAGATAGACACCCTCGAGGCGCAGCGCCGGCAATCCGAAGAGGAAGCCGACCACGAAGCAGATGATGCCGGCCATCGGCAACGTCCAGAGATAGCCAACGCCGAACTGGTCCATCATGATTGCGGCGGTGTAGGCGCCCACGGCATAGAAAGCGCCATGACCCAGCGAGAACTGGCCGTTGATGCCAGTCAGGATGTTGAGCCCGAGGATGGCGATCGCGTAGATCATCATCATGGTCAGCTGGAAGATCAGGAAGTTACCCGACAGGAAGGGCGCGGCAACGCCGATTGCGAGCAGGATTATACCGGCCGTCCGCATGATCTTCGCATTGCCGGTGGCCGCGGCGGGCGCAGGCAGGCTGATGCCCTGTTGTTCCGCAGCCTGGCTTTCACCGGTGGTCGTGGTGTTTACGGACATCTATCAGACCCTCTGTACGACAGTGCGGCCAAACAGGCCTGTGGGCTTGAACACCAGAACGGTGACGATCAGGAACAGCGCGATCGGCAGTTTCAGTTCGCCGCCGATCACCGGGATGTATGTGCCGGCCAGGTTCTCGATGATGCCGACCATGAAGCCGCCGAATACCGCGCCGGTCGGGCTGGTCAGTCCGCCAAGCACCGCGCCGGCAAAGCCGTAGAGCAGGATCGACAGCATCATGTTGGGTTCAAGAAAGACGATGGGGGCGATCAGGATTCCGGCGATGGCGCCGATTGCCGCCGCCATGCCCCAGCCGAGTGCGATCATCCAGCCGACCCGGATCCCGACCAGACGGGCCGATGCGGGGTTCTCGGCGGCGGCGCGCATGGCAAGGCCGACACGGGTGTACTGGAAGAACAGGAACAAGATCACCAGCACGGTCATCGTGACCGCGATCATTCCGACCTGGTGATTGCTGATCAGGCCACCGAACTGCGACCCTTCACCGAAGGGGCTCGGGAACGGCTTGATGGTGAAATCCCAGATGAAGCCGGCGAGGCTGTTTATGATGGCAAACAGGCCGATGAAGACGACGATATGGCTGAGCACCGGCGCATCGCCGAGCGGCCGGATGACGAGGCGCTCGATCGCGACACCGCCGGCAAAGGAAATGACCACGGTCAGCGGTATCACCAGCCAGTAGGGAACGCCCCAGGCAAGCATCTGCCAGGCGATGAAGGTCGAGAACATCGCCATTTCGCCCTGGGCGAAATTCAGATGATGAATTGCCTGGTAGATCATCACCACGGCAAGCGCCATGCAGGCATAGATCCCGCCCGTTGCGATGCCGGTGATCAGTTGCTGTGCGAGAAGCTCCATCGTGTCTCCCTCAGTAGCCGAGATAGGCGGCGCGAATGGTTTCGTTGTCGCGGATTTCCGCGGCGGTGCCGGACATGACAATGTCGCCGGTTTCGAGGACAAAGGCGGTGTCGGCAAGTTCGAGAACAACGCCGGCGTTCTGCTCGACGATCAGCATGGAGACCTGCTCTTCCTCGTTGACCTTGCGCAGGATCGAGAACATCTCCTGCACGATCAGCGGGGCGAGGCCAAAGGACGGTTCGTCCAGCAGCATCAGCCGCGGCCTGAGCATCAGCGCCCGGGCGATGGCCAGCATCTGCTGCTCGCCTCCCGAGAGAGTGCCGGCCTGCTGGTTGCGGCGCTCGCGCAGCCTGGGAAACCAGTGATAGGCCTGTTCCAGATCACGCGCGATCTCGGCGCGGGAACTGCGGGTCATGGCACCGCATTGCAGGTTTTCCTCGGTGGTCAGGCCGGTGAAGGTGCCCCGCCCCTCGGGAACATGCGCCACGCCCATGCGAACGATGTCCTCGGTCGCCTTGCCAGAGATATCGTTGCCGTCGAAGCGGATGGTGCCCGACCGCTTGATCATCCCGCACAGGGCCCTCAGCGTCGTGGTCTTGCCGGCGCCATTAGCGCCCAGAAGCGTCGAGATTCCGCCCTTCTCAACCGAGAAATCGAGGCCGTGCAGGACCCGGAAATCGCCGTAGGATGCGTGCAGGCCGGTGACTTCAAGTAGCATGCTCATTCGGACTGGCCTCCCAGATATGCGGCAATCACGTCGGGGTTCTGCTGCACCTCGGCCGGTGTGCCCTCGGCAATCTTGCGGCCGAAACTCAAGACAACCACCTTGTCGGAGATCGACATCACCAGGCCCATGTGGTGTTCGACCAGCAGAACGGTAACGCCGCGGTCGTCGCGGATGTGGCGGATCAGGCGCCCGAGTTCGCCAACCTCGTCATGATTGAGGCCGCCGGCGGGTTCATCGAGCAGAAGCACGCCGGGCCGGGCCGCCAGGGCGCGGGCGATCTCGACCCGCTTGCGGGTGCCAAACGGCAGGCCATCGACCGGAAGATCGGCGACGTCGCCAAGTTCGAGATAGTCGATCAGTTCGCTAACGGTTGCGTTGACCTCGGCTTCCTGGCGACGAACCCATGGCAGGCGCAGCGCATCGGAGACGAAATCGCTGCGGCTGCAGGCATGGGCACCGACGCGGATGTTGTCGCGCACCGACATGCGCTGGAACAACGCCACGTTCTGGAACGAGCGGCCGATGCCGACCGCAGGCATTTCGTGCGCCTTCCTGGAAAGCACCGACTGGCCATCATAGAGAATGTCGCCCGATGCCGGGGTGTAGAGCCGGCTGAGACAATTGAACAGCGTGGTCTTGCCCGCGCCATTGGGGCCGATGAGCCCAAGAATCTGCCCTCTGTGCAACTCGAACGCAATGCCATCCAGCGCCACGATTCCGCCAAATCTCACGACAACGTCGCGCACGGCAAGTTGGGGTGGCGAACTGACGGGTTGAGCTTGCATCAGGGACCTCCATGCTCCGGTCTGTTTTCATGCATGCCCGCCATTTGAACCGCGGGCATCCAGGTCTGGTCAGGCCGAAGCGGCCGTCTTCCATTCAAGGCGTCGTCGACAACACGCACGAGCGACGCCATCACCGGACCGACTTCCTTGTAAAGCCGTTCGGGTGGAAAATGATGGGGCGGCGCACCGCAGTTGAAGGCGTAGGTTCCCGATCCGTCGGCGGCGACCAGCGGCGCGCCTGCGGCGTAGATGTCGGGGCGCCATTCACCGGTGGAAACCACGAAGCCGTACTGCTCGTAATCGGCGATCGCCTTGTCCATGGTCTTGCGCATCAGCATGCCCTTTTCGGGATGCTTCGCGACGGCGGCGAGAACATGCTCCTCGCGCTCCGCTTCCGGCAGGGTGACGAGCAGCGCCCGCCCCATGGCGGTTTCGACCAGCGGAATGCGCGAACCGATTTCGAGCTGCACGGTAAATGTCGCGGATCCGCGGGAGATGCCCACGTAGAGCGCCTTGTTGCGATCCAGCACACCAAGGGCAACCGGCGCTGCAAGCACTTCCGCTGCCTGGTCCATGAAGTCGCGGGCGACGTGGCGAATGCCGAGATTGGCAAGGGCGGCATAGCCGAGCGTAATGGTGCCCGGGGCAAGCTGGTACTTGCCGAGCCTCGGGATCTGCATCAGGTAGCCGAGTTCGCAAAGGGTGTAAGTAAGGCGTGTCACCGTCGGCTTGGGCAGGCCGGTGCGTTCAGCAATCTCCTGGTTGCTCAGGAAACCGTCACGCGGATGGAAGCAGCGCAGCACCTCAAGCCCCCGCGCAAGCGCGGTCACGAACTTGCGGTCGCCGTCGTGAGCATGGCTCGATCTGTCAGCGTCAACGCTATCAGCGTTGCCACGTGCATTGGCTGTCATGCAGCCGCTCCTCCCTTTATTGACAAACAATCCATCACATTCTAGCAGTGAGGTCAAATAATAAAATTGAATTTCGCACTGCGAAACTGGAGGCCCCTTGCGGACGTTGGAGGAGACCACTTCCGTACCTGATACAACCGGCAGAAGCCTGCATCGGGCTTTGCCGGAGTGGTCGAACCATGCCGCCTTCAGCCCTGTGGCCGATCTCGACCGCGCAGCACGACGGACAGAAGTCGCAACCGACGAAGGCTTTGCGGTCTGGCGCGAATGGGGCTCGGGCCCGGCGCTGGTGATGCTGCATGGCGGCGCCGGGTCTTGGAGCCATTTCTTCCGTCAGATCCGCTTCCTTGCACAGGATTACCGGGTGATTGTGCCAGACCTTCCTGGGTTTGGCGATTCCGCCGAGTGCAACCCGGAGGCCGACCCGCACCGGATGGCGCGCATTCTCGCGGCCGGACTCGAGCGGCTCACGGGGGCCGAGCGGTTTCACCTGGTTGGTTTTTCCTATGGCGGGATCATCGGCAGCTTTGTTTCGCGCCTCGTCGCGCCCCGGATCGGAGGATTCGTGATCGTCGGCGGCGTGGGTTTCGAGGCGCGGCGTCAGGATGTTGCGCTGTCGAGCTGGCGTCACATTTCCGATGCCGAGCAGCGCCGTGTCCGGCACCGGCAAAACCTTCAGGCGATCATGATCGCCGACCCGGCGCGGATCGACGAGACCGCCATCCTGATTCAGCAATCCAATGCCGAGCGTTCGCGCCACGACACGCGCCCGACAGCGCGCAGCAAGCCGCTGACCGCAAATCTCGATGCAAGCCGGGTGCCGCTGGCGGCCATCTGGGGCGAGCACGATCAGCTCGCCGCGCCCTACTTCGACGAACGGCGGGCATGGCTCGCCGCCCGCGATCCTGATGCGCCGTTCAAACTGATTGACGATGCCGGGCACTGGGTTCAGTACGAGGCTGCCGACGCATTCAATGCGGCATTGACTGATTGCCTCCGCTCGTTCGCGAAACGGGCGGATTGATGAATTTGTTTCTGGGAGGAAAACATGGCTGGTGATGTGAATTACACGGTGGATGGGAATGTTGCGGTTGTCACGATCAACAATCCGCCGGTGAATGCCTTCGGATATGATGTCAGAAACGGCGTTATCGAGGCCATGAACCGCGCCGAAGCCGATCCAGCCGTCACCTGCGTCGTGCTGACCGGCGGCGGCCGGACCTTCAGCGGCGGCGCCGACATCACCGAGTTCGGCAAGACGCCGCGCGAGCCCTCGCTTCCCGACGTCAACACCCGCTGCGAAACCATGAGCAAGCCGGTGGTCGCGGCGATCCACGGCTTTGCCTTTGGCGGCGGACTGGAAGTCTCGCTCTCCTGCCACGGCCGGATCGCATCCGCCGATGCCAAGCTGGCGCTTCCGGAGGTCAAGCTGGGCCTGATCCCCGGCGCCGGCGGCACCCAGCGGCTGCCGCGGCTGATCGGGCCGGAAGCGGCTCTCGACGTGATCGTTCCGGGCAATCCGATCGGCGCCAAAAAGGCGCTTGAAATCGGCATTCTCGACCGCGTTGCGGGCGAAGATCTTCTCGCCGACGCCAAGGCTTTTACGCTTGAACTCGCGGCGGCGGACGAAAAACCCAAGGCGCTGCGCGACCGCGAAGACAAGCTCGAGGCCGCGCGCCGCGACCCCTCGGCGCTCGACGCCCATGCCGCGAGCCTGACCAAGAAGACACGCGGGCTCGAAGCTCCGCTTGCCTGCGTCCGCGCCGTTCGCATGGCGCTCGACACGCCGTTCGACGAGGCGCTGGTCAAGGAACGCGAGATGTTCATCGAGTTGATGAACGGCGACCAATCGAAAGCGCAGCGGCACCTCTTCTTCGCCGAACGCGAGGCCAACAAGGTTCCCGGTATCGACCGCGACGTCAAACCGCGCAAGATCAGCAAGGCGGCCGTCACCGGCGCCGGCACGATGGGCGGCGGCATCGCCATGGCGCTTGCCAATGGCGGCGTCCCGGTGACCATCCTGGAGATGAACCAGGAAGCCATCGACCGTGGCATGGCGGTGATCCAGCGCAACTACGACACCTCGGTCAAGCGCGGCTCGATTTCCGCCGAAGAGCGCGACCGGCGGCTGGGACGGCTGAGCACGACGACGGATTACAACGATATTGCCGATGCCGACCTGGTCATCGAGGCGGTGTTCGAGGAGATGTCGGTCAAGAAGGTGGTGTTCGGCAAGCTTGACGAGGTGATGAAGCCCGGCGCCATCCTCGCCAGCAACACCTCCTATCTCGATGTCGACGAAATCGCCCAGATGACCAAGCGGCCCTCGGACGTGCTGGGAATGCACTTCTTCTCGCCGGCAAATGTGATGAAACTGCTGGAGATCGTTCGCGGCAAGGAAACCGCTCCGGACGTGATCGCCACCGCGCTGGCGCTTGGCAAGCAGATCGGCAAGGTGCCGGTCGTCGTCGGCGTCTGCCACGGCTTTGTCGGCAACCGCATGCTGTCGTCACGGTCGGCGGAGAACGAGTCGCTGCTGCTGGAAGGCGCATCGCCAGCCGATGTCGACAAGGCGTTTCTCGATTTCGGCTTCTCCATGGGTCCGTTCGCAATGGGCGATCTGGCCGGGCTCGACATCGGCTGGCGGACCCGCAAGTCGCTTGGCCAGACCGCTGCAATCGGCGATGCGCTGTGCGAGGCGGGCCGCTACGGCCAGAAGACCGGCAAGGGCTTCTACAGCTACGAGGACGGGCCGCGCGACGGAAAGCCCGATCCGTGGGTCGATGCGCTGATCGAGGAAAAGGCCAAGGAGCTCGGCGTCAACCGGCGCAGCATCAGCGCCGACGAGATCATCGAGCGGACGATCTATCCGATGATCAACGAGGGCGCCCGCATCCTTGAGGAAGGCATCGCGCTCAGGCCGTCCGACATCGATATCGTCTGGATCAACGGATACGCCTTCCCGATCGGCAAGGGCGGGCCGATGTTCTGGGCGGAGCAGGCAGGCCTTGAACACATCGTCGAGCGGCTCGAATACTGGCACGGCAAGACCGGCAACCCGGTGTTCGAACCGTCGAAGCTGTTGCGCAAGGCGGCGAAAACCGGCGGATCGCTGGCATCCGCAATGGCCGGCAAGGAAGCCGTCGCATGACCGCCGGGCGGCATGCATGGGAGGCATCCTATCCGGACAACATGAAGTGGGACGCACCGATCGTAACCGGTAGCCTTCCGGCGCTGCTCGATGATGCCGTTGCCGAGTGTCCGGAGCGGACCTTGCTCGAATTCCGCGGCTGGTCGATGAGCTACAGCCAAATGCGCGATGAGGCGGAGGCCTTCGCAGCGGCGTTGCTGACGGCGGGCCTGGCCAGGGACCAGACCGTGGCGCTGTTCCTGCCCAACACGCCCTGGCATCCGGTTGCCTTTTTCGGCACGCTGAAATCCGGCGCCCGGCTGGCGCATCTTTCGCCGCTGGATGCGCCGCGCGAACTGGCGCACAAGCTCACCGATTCGGGCGCGCGCACCATCGTGACAACGAATATCGGCGGCATGCTCGCCGGCGCCATCAAGCTGATGGAGGCGGGTCTGGCGGACCGCGTCATCGTCGGAGACGACAGCCGTTTCGGTGGTGACAATCCGGCGCGGGAGGCGATCCCGGAGCGCGAGGACGTGATCCGGTTCGACGCATTCTGCGCAAGCGGAACCGCACCCGGATCCTGGCCGACGATCGGCGAGGACGATATCGCCCTGCTTCAGTATACCGGCGGAACCACCGGTCCGGCCAAAGGGGCGATGCTGACCCATGCCAACCTGACCGCCGCGGTCTCGAGCTACGACATCTGGTTCGAGGCGCTCTACGGCGATCCGGAAGAGGGCGAAAAGGTCCTTTGCGTGCTGCCGCTGTTTCACATCTACGCGCTGAC
Source organism: Hoeflea sp. (assembly GCA_020637795.1). Classification (GTDB taxonomy): domain Bacteria; phylum Pseudomonadota; class Alphaproteobacteria; order Rhizobiales; family Rhizobiaceae; genus Hoeflea. The sequence goes on from JACKJT010000001.1 coordinate 1,073,107, forward strand.
GACGATCCTCCTGCTGGGGATCAGGCGGCGAGCGCAGATCGTGCTGCACATGCGGTTCGACGCAACCCAGGTTCTCCACGACATCCAGGCCAAGCGGATCACCACATTCCCCGGGGTTCCGACCATGTGGATCGCGCTTGCCAACCATCCGGACCTGATGAAGACCGACCTTTCCTCGCTTGTGCGCTGCTCTTCCGGTGGCGCGCCGCTGCCGGTGGAAGTCGGTCAGCGCTTCGAGGGCCTGACCGGCCAGCGGCTGGCCGGCGGCTGGGGCATGACCGAAACCTCGCCGGCAGGCACCAACCTGCTGCCGTTCGGCGAAGCCAAGCCCGGATCGATCGGCATGCCCTTGCCCGGCGTCGAATTGCAGGTCGTCGATCTCGACGATCCGCACCGGATCCTGCCGGTGGGCGAAGTCGGGGAATTGCGGGTGCGCGGCAAGAACGTGACGGCGGGCTACTGGAACAAGCCACAGGAAAACGCGGTGGCGTTTGCCGATGGCTTCTTCCTAACCGGCGATGTCGGATACATGGCGCCAGACGGCTATTTCTATATCGTCGACCGCAAGAAGGACATGATCATTTCCGGCGGGTTCAACGTCTATCCGCAGATGATCGAACAGGCGATCTACGAACATCCGGCCGTGGGCGAATGCATCGTGCTGGGCATCCCGGACGAGTACCGGGGCGAGGCCGCCAAGGCCTTCGTCACGCTCAAGCCGGGCGCCGACCCATTCACGCTGGAAGCGCTTGTCGCATTTCTCGAGGACCGCCTCGGACGTCACGAACTGCCCGCGGCGCTGGAATTCCGGGATGAACTTCCCAAGACATCGGTCGGCAAATTGTCGCGCAAGGAATTGCGTGACATGGAGAAAAGCAGATCCGCAGCCCCGACCGGCACCGAACACAGCTAATCTTACAGAGTAGAGGAAAATCCAATGCAGGATGCAGTCATCGTTTCAACCGCCCGCACACCGATCGGCAAGGCCTATCGCGGCGGACTGAACGACACCGACGGAGCAACGCTCGGGGCGCACGCCATCAAGCATGCCGTCGAGCGCGCGGGCATCGAGCCCGGCGAAGTCGAAGACGTCATCATGGGCTGCGCCCTGCAGCAGGGGGCTACCGGCGGCAATGTCGCCCGTCAGGCGCTGGTCCGCGCAGGCCTTCCCGTCACGGTCTCGGGATCGACGATCGACCGGCAGTGCTCGTCCGGGCTGCAGGCCATCGCGGTCGCGTCGCGCTCGATCCAGCTCGACGGCGTGCCGATCGCCATCGGCGGCGGACTTGAATCCGTCAGCCTGGTGCAGAACGAGCACATGAACAGCTTTCATCGCCAGGACCGCTGGCTGATGCAGCACAAGCCTGACATCTACATGCCGATGATCGACACCGCCGAAACCGTCGCCAAGCGCTACAACATCAGCCGCGAGGCGCAGGACATCTACGCACTGGAAAGCCAGAGACGAACCGCTGCCGCGCAGGATGCCGGCCGCTTCGATGCGGAGATCGTGCCGATCACGGCGACCATGGGCGTGATGAACAAGGAGACCAAGGAAGTCTCCTACAAGGAAGTGACGATTGCGGCCGACGAAGGGCCGCGGCGGCAGACGACGCTCGAAGGGCTTACAGGCCTGACGCCGGTGCGCGGCGAAGGGGCGATGATCACGGCCGGCAACGCCAGCCAGCTCTCTGACGGGGCCTCCGCCTGCGTGGTGATGAACGCCAAGCTCGCCGAACAGCGCGGACTGGAACCGCTGGGTGCGCTTCGCGGTTTCGCAGTGGCCGGCACCGAGCCCGACGAGATGGGCATCGGCCCGGTGTTCGCCATCCCGCGCCTGCTCGAGCGTGCGGGCCTCAAGATCGACGATATCGGCATCTGGGAACTCAACGAGGCCTTCGCCGTCCAGGTGATCTATTGCCGTGACAAGCTCGGCATCGACCCCGACAAGCTCAACGTCAATGGCGGCAGCATCGCGGTGGGCCATCCCTACGGCATGACCGGCGCCCGGCTTTCGGGCCACGTGCTGATCGAGGGCAAGCGCCGCGGCGTGAAATACGGCGTGGTGACGATGTGCGTCGGCGGCGGCATGGGTGCGGCCGGCCTTTTCGAAATCTTTTGAGGACACGAACCATGGATCTGAGATTCACTGAAGACGAACTGGCCTTCCGCGACGAGGTCCGGACATTTTTCCGGGAAGCCCTGCCGGCGAGCATTCGCGAGAACATCGTTGCCGGGCGCCACACGACCAAGGAAGAGCTGGTCACCTGGACCCGGATCCTGCACGACAAGGGTTGGGCCGTGCCGCACTGGCCGGTCGAGCATGGCGGCACCGGCTGGAGCCCGATCAAGCAGTACATCTATCTTGAGGAAATGAGCCAGACACCGGCGCCGGCGCCGCTCGCCTTCGGCGTCAACATGGTGGGTCCGGTGATCTACACCTTTGGCAACGAGGCGCAGAAAAGCCGCTTCCTGCCCAGGATCGCGACGCTGGAAGACTGGTGGTGCCAGGGCTTCTCCGAGCCGGGCTCGGGTTCGGACCTGGCGTCGCTGAAGACCCGCGCCGTCCGCGACGGCGACGAGTATGTCGTCAACGGCCAGAAGACCTGGACGACGCTGGCGCAGTATGCCGACTGGATCTTCTGCCTGGTGCGGACCGATCCGGATGCGCGCAAGCAGTCCGGCATCTCGTTCCTGCTCATCGACATGAAGACGCCGGGCATCACCGTGCGTCCGATCCAGACCATCGACGGCGGCCACGAGGTCAACGAGGTGTTCTTCGACGACGTCCGGGTTCCGGTCGAAAACCTCGTCGGGGAAGAGAACAAGGGCTGGAACTACGCCAAGTTCCTGCTCGGCAACGAGCGGGTCAACATTGCCCGCGTCGGCGTCTCCAAGGAGCGGATCCGCAGGATCAAGGAACTGGCTGCGCACCAGCGGGTGGGTGGCGAGCGGATGATCGACCAGCCGGAATTCCGCGAGAAGGTGGCCGCCGTCGAAGTGCGGCTGAAGGCGCTGGAGATGACCCAGCTCCGGGTTCTTGCCGGCGAGGCAAAGCGGGAAAAGGGCACGCAGGATCCCGCGAGCTCGATCCTGAAGATCAAGGGATCGGAAATCCAGCAGGCGACGACCGAACTCCTGATGGACGTCGTTGGTCCCTACGCCATGCCCTACATTCCGGAAGACGATATAGACGGACGCAATGAGCCGTCGATCGGGCCGGACTGGGCCTCGACCATCGCGCCTGCCTATTTCAACACGCGCAAGGTCTCGATCTACGGCGGATCAAACGAGATCCAGAAGAACATCATCGCAAAGGCCATTCTCGGGCTTTAGCACAGGACAGCATTCAGGGGCCTGAAGACGGGGCCCGCAATTCGGCGCCGGCGCGGCCGGCAAGTCGGGAGAACAACGCAATGGATTTTGACCTTTCCGAAGAACAGGGCATGCTCAAGGACAGCGTCGAGCGCCTGCTCAAGGACCAGTACGGTTTCGAGGCGCGCGGCAAGTACCGCGCCGGCGAGACCGGTTTCAGCGAGAAGATGTGGAACCAGTATGCCGAACTCGGCCTGCTCGCACTGCCGTTCGCCGAGGAAGACGGCGGCATCGGCGGCGGCGCCACCGAAACCATGATCGTCATGGAAGCGTTCGGAAAGGCGCTGATCCTGGAGCCGTATTTTGCCAGCGTGATCCTGGCCGGCGGCGTGCTTCGTCATGCCGGCAACGCAGGACAGAAGTCCGCTCTCATTCCGGGCATTGCCGACGGCAGCCTGAGGATGGCACTAGCCTGTGCCGAACCGCAGGGCCGCTATGATCTGTTCGATGTCGAAACATCTGCAAAGAAAGATGGTGACGGCTGGGTGATCGACGGCAAGAAGGCGCTGGTGCTGCATGGCGACAGCGCCGGCAAGCTCATCGTCTCGGCCCGCACCTCCGGCGGATCGCGCGACGAAGACGGCATCTCGCTGTTCCTAGTCGACGGGAATGCCGAAGGCGTCTTGCGCCATGGCTATCCGACCCAGGACGGGCTGCGCGCCGCCGAGATCACGCTGCAGTCGGTCAAGGTCGGGGCGGAGGCGCTGATCGGCAGCGAGGGCGGTGCCTGGCCGGTGATTTCGCGTGTCGCCGACGAAGCCGTTGCCGCATTGTGCGCCGAAGCCGTGGGATGCTTCGAGAAGATGCACGAGCTGACGCTCGAATACCTCAAGACCCGCAGCCAGTTCGGCACCACGATCGGATCGTTCCAGGCGCTGCAGCACCGTGCGGTCGACATGTTCGTGGAACTCGAACAGTCCCGCTCGATGACCATGTATGCCAGCATGCTGGCAACCGGCGACGACCCGGTTGAGCGCGCGCGGGCTGTGTCGGCGGCCAAGGTGCAGATCGGCGAGTCCGCCAAGATCATCGGCCGCGAAGCGATCCAGCTGCATGGCGGCGTCGGCATGACGATGGAATATGCGATCGGGCATTATTTCAAGCGGACGACGATGATCGACATCCTGTTCGGCGACGCAAACCACCATCTCAAGCGTCTCGCCCAGATGGATGGCCTGATCCGCGAAGACGCGTGAACCCGGAAGAGAGCAAAGCACCATGACCCCTTCGATGCCCTACTCGCTTGACGGCAAGATTGCCGTCATCACCGGATCGAGCCGCGGCATCGGCCGGGCCACGGCCGAAACCATGGCGCGGCTCGGCGCAAAAGTGGTTATCTCCAGCCGCAAGGCGGAAGCCTGCGAGCCGGTTGCCGAAGCGATCCGGGCGGAAGGCGGCGAGGCGGCGGTGATTGCCTGCAACATCTCCCGGAAAGACGAGGTCGAAGGCCTGATCGCCGGAACGGAGAAACTCTATGGCGCACCGGATATCCTGATCTGCAACGCCGCGGTCAATCCGGCCTACGGACCGCTTGCGGACCTCTCCGACGAAGCCTTCGACAAGATCATGGGCTCGAACGTCAAGAGCAACCTGTGGCTCTGCAACCGGGTGATCCCGGCGATGAAGGCAAAGGGCGGCGGCGCCATCGTCATCATCTCGTCGATCGCCGGGATGCAGGGCAACGCGGTGATCGGCGGCTACGGGATTTCCAAGGCGGCGGATTTCGCACTGGCGCGCAATCTCGCCGTCGAGCACGGCGTCGACAATGTCCGCGTCAACTGCATCGCGCCCGGCCTGGTGAAGACCGACTTCGCCCGCGCCCTGTGGGAGGACGAGGAACTGCTCAAGAAACGCACCAGAACGACGCCGCTCAGGCGCATCGGCCTGCCCGAGGAAATCGGCCCGGTGGCAGCCTTTCTGGCCTCGCCCGCCGCAAGCTTCATCACCGGACAGGTGATCGTCGCCGATGGCGGCGTCACGATCGCCTGATTCATGTCACGTTCCGCTGGTTTCATCCGGTCCGGGACGCGACTTCAACCCTTCATGGCTCCGCCGCGCCCGATCAGCCTGTGATCCCACGCGCTGAGGTACGCCCGGCATCGAAACGGAGAAACATCATGTCTGAGCAAATGCAGAGGATCGTCCTGGCCAAGCGCCCCGAAGGCCAGCCGGGACCGGAGAATTTCCGCCTGGAGACCGTGGCGATGCCGTCTCCAGGCGAAGGCGAGGTGCTGCTGAAAGTGCTCTACATGTCGCTCGATCCCTATATGCGCGGCCGGATGGACGACGCGAAATCCTATTCCACCCCCGTGGGGATCGACGAGCAGATGGGAGGCGGCGCGGTTGGCGAGGTCATCGATAGCAGGTCACCGCATTTCAAGCCCGGCGACATCGCCATGGGCATGTTCGGCTGGGCCAGCCACGGCGTCGTGAAAGCCAACGAGTTGCGCAAGATCGATCCCGAGGTCGCCCCGATCTCGACATCGCTCGGCGTGCTCGGCATGCCGGGCTTCACCGGTTGGTACGGCTTCAACATGATCGGCCAACCCAAGGCGGGCGAGACGCTGGTCGTCGGTGCCGCCACCGGCCCGGTCGGCTCCATGGTCGGGCAACTGGCGAAGCAGAAGGGCCTGCGCGCGGTCGGCGTGGCCGGCGGCGCGGACAAATGCGCCTTTGCCGTCGAGGAACTCGGTTTTGACGCCTGCATCGACCACCGGGCCGCGAGCGACGCTAAGGATCTGCGCAAGGCCCTCTCCGAGGTCTGCCCGGACGGCATCGACATCTATTTCGAGAACGTGGCGGGCATTACGCTCGATGCCGTGCTGCCGATGATGAATGTAGGCGGCCGCATCCCGCTTTGCGGCATGATCGCCTGGTACAATTCCGGCGCGCTCGGGGCGGGACAAACTGCAGGACCCGACCGGCTGCCGAAGGCCTGGCGGACGATCCTCGTCAACCGGCTGACCGTGGGCGGCTTCATCATCTCGGATCATTTCGACCGCTTCGGCGACTTCCTGGCCGAGGTCGGGCCGCTCGTTAACAGCGGCAAGATCGTCTACCGTGAGGATGTGACCGAGGGCCTGGAAAACGCGCCGGACGCCTTCATCCGCATGCTCGGGGGCAAGAATTTCGGCAAGACGCTGGTCAAGGTCGCGTAAGCGGACCTACACCCTCTTCCCACACCAGGAAGAAACGCCCGGATGCGGTCTCGCTTCCGGGCGGTTTCAATGTGTCGTCGTGCCCGAAAGCAGGTTGAGCACAAGCACGCCGGCAACAATCAGGGCGATGCCGAGATAGGCGAAGAAGTCCAGCTTCTGGCCAAACAGCACGATGCCGATGAGCGTGACCATGGCCACCCCGGCGCCGGCCCAGACCGCATAGGCGATACCGACCGGAATGGTCTTGAGAACGATCGCCAGGAAATAGAACGAGATGGCGTAACCGACCACCGAGATGCCGCCATACCCCCACCTCGTGAAGCCTTCGGAGGCCTTGAGCGCAGTGGTGGCGATGACCTCACCGGTGATCGCGATGCCGAGGAACAGCCATGGCATGTCACTGCCCTCCCTGTTCGGGGGAACCGGCCGGGATCGCCTCCGTCGCATCGAGATGTTCAAGAAACGCCAGGATTTCCCGGCGCACGGACGGGTTCGAATCCGGTCCGCCGCCAAGGTCGGACAGCCACAGACCGTCGGCTGCCAGACGCAGGGTACGGGCGAACGGCGTCAGATCGGTTTCAGCGTGCCGTTGCAGGCGTGCCTCCACCCATTGGTTCCAGCGGGCGCAATAATGCGGATCGGAACTGAGCATCAGCATCAGCACGGCGAGACGCCTTTCCTCCGGCACGGACATGTCGATGGCGGCGACGACCCGCAAATAGGCCTTCGAGAACCGTGACGGCGTGGTTTCCACGGGTTCAAGGGCGTCCTCCACCTGGCCTTCGAACCAGTCCACCACCTCTTCGAACAGGCCGTCGATCAGCGCGTTTTTGCCGGGATAATGGTGCAGCAATCCGCCCTTGCTCACTCCGGCTTCGCGCGCCACGTTTTCCAATGTCAATGCGGGTAGCCCCTCATCGACGATCAGCCGTGCCGCGCATTCAAGCAGCCTTGCACGCACGGCGTCCGGGTTGTTCTTGCGTTGAGGTCTGTTCATCCGCAAAACATACCGTCTGGACGGTTTTTAAGCAATCCAGATCGGGTCCTTCATGGTTCGCGGCGAGAACGCCCCTATTTATGGGATAATTATCTGGCGTATCCAGGCGTATTCGGCCTCTTTCGTACTTGACTCGGAATATTCGAGTTGGATATCTCTTATTTGTCCAACAAATAGGAATATCCAGTGACCGATACATCCGACAGATCACTTCGGGAGGCGAGCCTCGAGACCGATCCTGAAGCCCGGGAGCCGAGTGGCCGGACTTCACGGGCATCGGCGGTGGACGATCTCGTCGAGCATATCCGCACGCTGATTTCCGAGGGTGGGCTGAAGGTCGGCGACAGCCTGCCGACTGAGAAGGAACTCTGCGAGCGCTTCAACACCGGCCGCAACACGGTGCGCGAGGCGATGCGCATCCTGAAGACCTACGGGGTCGTCAAGGTGCGCCCGAAAGTGGGCGCCGTTATCATCGACGAGCGCATGGCGCGGGCCTTCGACCTGTTCTCGTTCAACACACTCGAGGTATCGCGCGAGACATTTGTCGACATCCAGGGCTTTCGAAGCCTGCTTGAGGTGGCGTCCTTCGAGTTGTTGTTTGACAAGGTCACGCCTGAAGACATCGCCGAACTGCGTCAGATCAACACGGAACTGCTGAACGCCGAGACAGCTGTCAACGCCTCGGAGATCGACTTCCGCTTTCACACCCGCCTTGTGGCGGTGATGGGGAACAAGGCGATTCTCGATGTCTACAAGATCATGAAGCCGGTGATCGTGAAAATCATGATGAAGGCGAAGACCGTCCAGACATTCGCGACCGTTACGTACTCGGAGCATGCCGAAATCCTGGAGACGATCGAGAAGCGGGACCGGACGGCCTACCAGTACAAGATGAAGACCCATCTGGACGCCGGCTTCCGGCATTTTTCGGATTAGGGGCAGCCAATATCTGGCCGCGAGGCGACAAAGACAACGCGGCCAAGGAGATGATCGTCACACATCGTGGCATCTGGGAGGGTGCGATGAAGCACCGTAGGAGGAGGAACGAGCATGAAACTAGGAACACTCATTTCAACCGCCGTCGTGGGCTTGATGCTCTCGACAAGCCTGTCCCTGGCAGGTCCCGAGATCGTTTCCGGCCCGGGGGTCGATCCGGCCTGCTTCGCACCGTGGAACGCCGACACCAAATACATGCAGTGGCCGACCAAGGCAGGCCCCTACAAGGTCGCCGTGGTCAATGGTTTCGTCGGCAATGGCTGGCGCATCCAGATGATCAAGACTGCCAAGGCCTTCGCCGAAGATCCGGCGATGAAGGACAAGATCGCCGAGTTCAAGGTGGTTTCGACCGGAACCGACGCGCCGGCCCAGCTGGGCGCCATCGAGGATTTCATCAACCAGGGCTATGACGCGATCGTCACGATCGCGGTGTCGCCCGACGGCTTCGACCGGGTGATCCGCCTCGCCGACAAGAACAACGTGGTGCTGGTGCCGTTCGACAACGTGCTCGACACCGACAAGGTCATGCAGGTCAACGAAGACCAGCTGAAGATGGGCCGCATGTGGGCGCAGTTCGCGCTGGACGAACTCAAGGCCAAGGGCGTCACTTCGGGCAAGATACTCGAAGTCCGCGGACTGCCGGGCAACTCGGTCGACCGCGACCGCTCCATCGGCATCAACGAGACCTTCAAGGCCGATGGCGGCAACTGGGAAATGGTCTCGGTCGTGGGCAACTGGGATGACGGCACGACCCAGAAGGTGGTTGCCGACGCCATCGCGGTTCACGGCCAGTTCGATGCCGTCGTCGGACAGGGCGGCTCCAACGGCGTCATCCAGGCGCTCATGGATGCAGGTCATCCCTGGGTGCCGGTGGCCGGGGAATCCGAGAACGGTTACCGCAAGGCAATCGCCAAATATTCCGACGAAGGCCTGAAGGGTATCTCGATCGGACAGTCCCCGGGTCTTGTGGCCATTGCCATGAAAGCGGCGGTCTCCGCGCTCGAGGGCAATGTGATGCCGCAGCTGATCTCGGTGCCGCTGCCGGTGGCGACCTACAAGGATCTCGAGGACGGCAAGAACTACTGGAGCGACCTGCCGGACAACTTCTTCACAGTGAACGAATTCCCGCCCTGTGGCGTCAACATCTCCGGCCCGTCGATCATGGCGCAGTCCGAAGCCGACGTGAAGTAAACATCGAAGCAGATCCCCGGGGCGCCATGCATGGCCTGGCGTCCCGTTCATCCCAAGACATGACAACACTGCCTGCGAGGAGTGCGCGTGCAATGCCGATTGACAGCCCGATCGTCAAGTTGAGTGGCGTTTCGAAACATTTTTCGGGTACGCGCGCCCTGGAGGGCGTGGATTTCAGCTGCCGCTCGGGCACGATCCACGGGATCCTGGGCGAGAACGGCGCGGGCAAGTCGACGCTGATCAAGATTCTATCGGGCGTGCTGCAGCCCGATGCCGGCACCATCGAGGTGAGCGGCGAGGCCGTCCGGTTTTCAAATCCGGACCAGGCAGCCGTATCGGGCATCGTCTGCATCTTTCAGGAACTGTCGCTGGTGCCCGACCTGTCGGTTGCCGACAACATCTCCATTGCCGCACCACCGCGCACCCGGTTCGGGCTGATCGACAAGCGGGCGCAGAATCGCCGCGCCGAAGAACTTCTGGCGCGGATCAAGTGCGAGGATGTCGATCCCAATTCGCTGGTGCGCGAGCTTTCGCTGTCGCGGCGGCAGATGGTCGAGATCGCCAAGGCGCTCGGCAAGGATCCGAAGGTGCTCATTTTAGACGAAGCCACGTCGGCGCTCACCAGCCGCGATGTGGAAACCGTCTACGGTCTGCTTGCAGAACTGAGGGCCGCCGGCGTGGCGAGCCTGTTCATTTCCCATCGCATGCACGAGATCGACAAGCTCTGCGATATGCTCTCGGTGTTTCGCAACGGCCAGCACATCGAGACCTTTGCCAAAGGGGCCCATAGCGAGGGCGAGATCGTCAAGCTGATGATCGGCCGCGAGGTGACCGCACACTATCCGCCGAAACCCGCGCCCGTGCCAAAACCAGCCTATCTGACCATCGACAAGCTCGCCTGGGAAGGCCAGCTCAAGGGCATCGATCTGCGCATTGGCAAGGGGGAAATCGTCGGGCTGGGGGGCCTTGACGGGCAAGGCCAGAAGGAACTGCTTCTCGGCCTGTTCGGCGTGCTCAGGGGTTTGCAGGGCGAGGTCGCAATCCTTGACAACCCCTGCCGCCCGGGATCCCCGGCGGAGGCCAAGAGTGCAGCCATGCGCATCGCGCTGGTGCCGGAAGACCGCAAGACCGAAGGATTGATGCTGGCCATGTCGATCGCCGACAATCTGCTTGCTGCGTCCTATGACCGTGTCTCTGACGGGCCCTTCATCAACCAGGACAAGGCCAGGCAGGCGGTGAGCGAGGGCATTGCGAAGCTGCAGATCAAGGTCGCAAGTCCCGACGACATCGTCTCGACCCTGTCGGGCGGAAACCAGCAGAAGGTGGTGATCGCGAAATGGCTGATGACGGATCCGGACGTGATCCTGCTCAACGATCCGACGCGCGGCATCGATGTCGGCACCAAACAGGAAATCTACAAGCTCATTCGCGAGCTGGCGGACCGGGGGAAGACGATCCTGCTGTACTCAAGCGACTATGCCGAACTGATCGGCTGCTGTGACCGCGTGGCGGTGATGTATGACGGAGAAATCGTCGCCAAGCTCAGCGGCGGCGCGATCACCGAGGAAGCCATCGTCGCTGCTTCGCTCAATGTGGGCACGCAGTCATCGCTGCCAGCGGCAGGAGCACGGCATGGCTGACAAACGCTCCGCGCTCGCCACGAACATGAGGCAGAATGTTGCCTTCTACAGCGCCATCGCCATGCTCGTGGCGCTCTATCTTGTCTACAACATGTTGCATCCGCGCGGCTTCTCGGCGGCGGTCCTGATCCAGAACAGCAATGAATCCGTGGCCATCGTGTTCCTGGCCATGGCGCAGACGGTGCCGGTGCTGCTGGGCGGGCTGGACCTTTCGGTCGGCGCCATCATGACGCTGGCGAACTGCATTGCCTCGGAAGTGGTCAACGGATCACCGCTGCAGATCGTGCTTGGAATGATCATCACTCTTGCGACCGGTACCGCCTTCGGCTTGGTGAACGGGCTGATTGTCGTCTATGGCCGGCTGCAGCCGATCATCGCCACGCTGGCGACCGGTGCCGTCGCCGTCGGGCTGGCGCTGTTCATCCGGCCGGTGCCAGGCGGCAATGTCGATGATGACATCAGCTGGGCGCTGACCAACGACCTGTATGAATTTGTCGACACCTACGGGCTGTTTGATGCGGACGCTGGCTGGTTCCAGACGATTTCCTGGATCCCGGTTCCGTTGCTGATCGTTGTTATGATCGCATTCGGCGTCTGGCTGCCGTTCAAGCGCACGGTGACCGGCCGCACCATCTATGCCATCGGTTCGGCGGAAGGCGCTGCCTACATGTCCGGTCTTCCGATCGACCGGGCGAAGATCGCTGCCTTCACGCTGGCGGGGTTCTTTGCTGCCTGCGGCGGGCTGTATCTCGCCATCCAGACATCGTCGGGCAACGCCGACATCACGCAGGCCGGCGCCTACACGCTCAATTCCATCGCCGCGGTCGTGGTCGGCGGAACGTCGCTGCTCGGCGGCGTCGGCGGGGCCATCGGCTCGCTTGTCGGCGCGCTGATCCTCAGGGTCATTTCGTTCTATTTCCGCATCGTCTCGATCGATCCGCTGCTCCAGCCGCTGGTTGAGGGGCTCGTCCTGCTGGTCGCCGTCAGTCTCGGCGCTTTCAGAACGTTGCGGGTCAAGAACCAGCTCAATCTGTTCAGATAGGAGGCGAGGACATGGCATTTGATATCCCGAGCCTGAAAACCGAAGACAAGCCCATGGTAATCGCCTCGGCCTTCATCCTGGTGATCCTGAGCATCGGAACCGTCTACACGCTTTCCACGCAAGGCTCGGCGCCGCTGTTGTCTCCGGGCTATCTGTTGCAGCAATTGCAGACCGGATCGTTCCTGGGGATCGTGGCGGCCGGCATGATGGTGGTCATCCTGCTCGGGCACATCGATCTCAGCGTCGCCTGGACGATGACGGCGGCGGCGATGATGGCCACCACCGTCGGCGGCGAATGGGCCATCCCGACGGGCATCGCCGTGGGTGCCGCTGTCGGGCTGGTCAACGGCTTCGGCGTTGCCTATCTCAGGGTTCCCTCGATGATCTTCACCCTCGGGGTGGATTCGGTGCTGCGCGGCCTGATGGTGGCGCACACCGGAGGCTTTGCTCCACAGGACAGTGCAACACCGCTGATGCGGACGCTGGCATCGGACCGTTTCCTGGGCATTCCGAGCGCCATCTTTGTCTGGCTGGCGGTCTCCGTCGTCATTGCCGTCATGCTCAAGCGCACCGCCTTCGGCCGCGAGATCTATGTGACGGGCAATCGCGAGGTCGCAGCCTATCTCTCCGGCATCAGGACACGGCGGGTGATCCTCGGCTCGTTTGTGGTCTCGGGGATCTGCGCGGCACTTGCCGGGGTCATGCTTGCGGGCTATTCGGCCAGGGCCTACCAGGGCATGGGAAACCCCTTCCTGTTGCCGGCAATCGCCGCCGTGGTGATCGGCGGCACCCGCATTCTCGGCGGTCAGGGCCGCTATATCGGCACCCTGATCGGCGTCATCCTGATCGTGCTGCTGAACTCCGTGCTCTCCATCATGCAGATGCCGGAAGCCGGACGCCAGGTGATTTATGGATCGGTCATCATCTCCATGCTTCTGGTCTACGGACGCGGCAACAAGGTGCATTCGTGACACACTCGATTTCACACCTCTACCAGATCAACGACGACCGATTCTCAGGCCTGATCCATGCCAATGCCCGGCTGGAAAGCCTTTGGACCGGCGGGCGCTGGACCGAGGGACCGGTCTATTTCGCCGCCGGAAAATACCTCCTGTGGTCCGATATCCCGAATGACCGGGTGATGCGCTGGGACGAGACCGACGGGTCGACTTCGGTGTTCGAGCAGCCCTGCCGGCACCAGAACGGTCATACCATCGATCCGCAAGGCCGGCTCACAAGCTGCGAGCATGGCGGCCGGGCGGTGAGCCGGATCGAACATGATGGCAGCCGGAGCGTTCTCGCCGACCGCTTTAACGGCAGCAAGCTCAACTCGCCCAATGATGTCGTGGTCAAATCGGATGGCTCGGTCTGGTTCAGCGATCCGACCTACGGCATCGACAGCGATTACGAAGGGCATGCGGCGCCATCGGAAATCGGGGCGTCGCAGGTCTATCGCATCGCAACCGACGGCACCGTATCGGCCGTGGTCAGCGACCTGGTGCAACCGAACGGGCTGGCTTTCTCGCCGGACGAGACATTCCTCTATGTCGCGGACACCGGACGGACCCATGTTGCCGACTGCGCCCCGAAAATCCGCCGCTACCCGGTTGCCACCGACAGCGCCAGCCTTGGCGCCGGAACCGACTACGCCATATCCGACTGCGGCCTGTTCGACGGGTTTCGCGTCGATGTCTCCGGAAACATCTGGTCTTCGGCCGGCGACGGCGTGCACTGCTTCTCGCCAGACGGTGACCTGCTTGGCAAGATCCTGGTGCCCGAAGTGGTTTCGAACGTGTGTTTCTTCGGCGCTAACCGGAATCGCCTCGCAATCTGCGCGACGACATCGGTGTATTCGATTTATGTCCGGACGAGAGGCTGCTAACACTGCCGTCCGCGGGGCGGTGCCGGTCAGTGTGAAGCCGCCGCATTCGGGAACGCCATACGATTTGTAATGCCCGCCAACGGTATTGGAGACCAAGATGTCAAATGACAAGAAAAAGCCCCTGCTGCGTTCACAGCTCTGGTTCGACAATCCTGAAAACCGGGAAATGACGGCGCTCTACATCGAACGCTACGTCAATTACGGGCTTACGCGCGACGAGTTGCAGTCAGGAAAGCCGATCATCGCGATCGCGCAGACGGGATCGGACCTGTCTCCGTGCAACCGCCATCACATCGAACTCGCCAAGCGCATCCGCGACGGCATCATCGCCAATGGCGGAGTGCCGCTCGAAGTCCCGGTGCATCCGATCCAGGAAACCGGCAAGCGGCCCACCGCGATGCTTGACCGCAACCTTGCCTATCTGGGGCTGGTGGAATCGCTGTTCGGCTACCCGCTCGACGGCGTGGTGCTGACGATCGGCTGCGACAAGACCACGCCGGCGCTGCTGATGGCGGCCGCCACCGTCAACATTCCGGCAATCGCTTTCTCGGTCGGACCGATGCTCAATGGCTATTTCCGCGGCGAACGCACCGGTTCCGGCACAGTGATCTGGAAGGCGCGGGAACTGCACGCCGAAGGCAAGATCGACGACGAGCAGTTCGCCGAACTCGTCACCTCGTCGGCGCCTTCGGTCGGCTATTGCAATACGATGGGCACGGCCTCGACGATGAATTCACTGGCGGAAGCGCTTGGGATGCAATTGCCCGGATCGGCAGCCATCCCTGCGCCCTACCGCGAGCGCGGGCAGATGGCCTACGCCACCGGCAAACGCATCGTCGACATGGTGCGCGAGGACCTAAAGCCGTCGGACATCATGACCCGGCAGGCCTTCGAGAATGCCATCGTCACCAACTCGGCGCTCGGCGGATCGACCAATGCACCGATTCATGTGATGGCGATCGCCAAGCACATCGGCGTCGAGTTGTCCAACGACGACTGGCAGACGCTGGGGCACCATGTGCCGCTCCTGACCAACCTGCAGCCGGCCGGCGCCTATCTGGGCGAGGATTTCCACCGGGCCGGCGGCGTTCCCGCCGTCGTTGCCGAACTGATCAAGGCCAATCTGCTGCCGCATCCGGACGCGCTGACCGTCAACGGCCGCAGCATCGGGGAAAACTGCGCCAATCGCGAAACCGAGAATCCTGACGTGATCCGGCCGATTGCAAATGCGCTGATGCAGGACGCGGGGTTCCTCAACCTCAAGGGCTCGCTGTTTGACAGCGCCATCATGAAGACCTCGGTGATCTCGAAGGAGTTCCGGGACAGGTACCTCTCCAATCCGGACGACAAGGACGCGTTCGAGGGCACTGCCGTCGTGTTTGACGGGCCCGAGCACTACAACAAGATGATCGACGATCCGAGCCTGGCGATCGATGAAAACTCCATCCTGGTGATGCGCGGCGCTGGGCCGCTCTGCTATCCGGGCGGCGCCGAGGTGGTCAACATGCGGCCGCCGAACTACCTGCTCAAGAAAGGCATCACCGCCCTGCCCTGCATCGGCGACGGCCGCCAGTCGGGCACCTCGGCATCGCCCTCGATCCTCAACGCCTCGCCGGAGGCTGCAGCCGGCGGCGGACTGGCACTGCTGCGCAACGGCGACAGGATCCGCATCGACCTCGGCAAGAGCCGCGTCGACGCTCTCGTGCCGCAGGAGGAATGGGAGCAGCGCGCCCGGGATCTCGCCGCAGCCGGCGGCTATAAGATTCCGCCGAGCCAGACGCCGTGGCAGAAATACTTCCGCGAACTCGCCGAGCCGTTCTCGGAAGGCATGGTTCTGCGCGGCGCCGACGAGTTTCAGCGCGTCGCGCAGAAATCGGTTCCCCGGGACAATCACTGACACGACAAGTGCCTGACATGTGCAATCCGGGCTTTACTGCCCGGTGCGGATCCTGTAGTGACATCGCACTAACATGTTAGCTCCAACAGACTGGCTTATCCTTGATGTCCAAAACGATCTTCGGCCTTTCGGCCGCCCTGGTGACTCCTTACACAGCGTCGGGCGCGGTCGAGCTTCCCAAGCTTGCCAGACACGCCGGCGCGATGCTGGCGCGCGGCTGCGACAGCGTCACCCTGTGCGGCACCACCGGCGAGGGCTACGGCCTGTCGCTGCAAGAGCGCAAGGCCATGTATCACGCGGTGGCAGGCACCCTGCCAACGGACACACGCATCCAGGTCGGCATCATGGCGTCGGCCATCGACGATGCCGTCGCGCAGTCTAGAGCGGCACTCGACGCAGGTGCGGCGGGGCTGCTGATGGCGCCGCCGTTCTATCTCAAGGGCGTGGATGACGAGGGGATCTTCAGCTGGTTCAACCAGGTGTTCGAACGCATCGGCGACAGCCTTCGCGGTGTCATCATGTACCATATTCCCGGCCAGACAGCGGTGGCGCTTTCGCCGGAACTGATCGCCCGGCTGCGCAAGGCCTGGCCCGGCGTGATCACCGGCATCAAGGATTCCTCGGGCGACTGGGCCACGGCCGAGCGCTATCTCGACAACCATGGCGACATCTCGGTGCTGGTCGGCGACGAACGGCTGCTGCCGCGCGCCATGGCCAAAGGCGCCGAGGGATCGATCTGCGGCGTGGCCAACATTGCGCCGGAGCTCCTGGCATCGGTGATCCACTCGGGCGGCGACGGACGGCTGGTGAGCGAGATCGTCGACCTGATCGTCGCCAACCCGGTGATGCCTGCGATCAAGGTGCTGGTTGGGCACCTGGCGCGCGATGCCGGGTTCGATGCCGTGCGGGCGCCGCTCACGGAACTGAGCCCTGAGAAGAAAACGAAACTGATCGAAGCCTTTGACGCCATCATGGCCACTGCCTGAGGAGAGCCGATGATCACGCCCCAACCTCCCCACAACAAGGATGGCGAACCGCTGAAGCTGCGCGAGCAGGCCTACGAGGAATACACACGCAGCCTGTTGTCGCAGGAAATCAGGCCGGGTCAGTTCATCACCCAGCGGCAACTGGTCGAGATCACCGGATATCCGCTCGGCGCGATCCGGGAACTGGTGCCGCGGCTCGAGGCCGAGGGGCTGATCCGCACCGTGCCGCAGCGCGGCATGCAGGTTCCGCAGGTCGACCTCAATCTGGTGCGCAACGCCTACCAGTTCCGCGAATTCATCGAGGTGGCAGCGGTTCGGCTGTTTGCCACGAATGCCGATGCCGGACTGATTGCCAGGCTGCGCGCCCACCATGAAGAGATCCTCGCACGGTTCGAGCGCGGCGAGGAAGCCGGGCTGATGCAGGATGCGGAGGCCGTCGACCTCGAGCTGCACGAGGCGATCATCGACGGGCTCGGCAATGACATCATCGCCCAGGCCTACCGGGTCAACTGGATCAAGATCAGGCTGATCCGGCTGGCCGAGACACGGCTATACGTGCCGATGATCCCCTCGGTGATCGGCGATCACATGCGCATCATCGAGGCGCTCGAGGCGCGAGATCCGGAGGCCGCGGCGGCTGCGATGAAAAGGCATATCGAGATCGCGCGGCGGCGCGCGGTCAACATGGGATGATCAAGTCGGTCGGGAAAGACGGGCCGGAATCCCAGTCCAATCGTGACCGAGATAGTCAGCCCGACCGACCGTTGGCTTCAAGGCGCAAGAGTTCGCCTTCCGCCCGTTCCAGATCGGTCGCGGTGGTGATCTTGAAATTGGCTTCAGCGCCTTCGACGATCCTGACCTCCATGCCGGCCGCACGGGCAACGGCGACATCGTCATGGGCCTCGCCATCGTAATTGCGATGGGCGGCGAGAATGGCGTTGAAGTCAAAACCCTGCGGCGTCTGCGCCCGCCAGAGTCCTTCGCGGGAAACCGGCGCAAGAGCATGGTCACCCTCCGCACGCCACAGCGCATCGACGACCGGAAGGGCCGCGAACGCACCTTCCGCCTGATCAAGCGCGGAGAGAACGTCCACGATCACACGTGCCGGGATGAACGGGCGCGCCGCGTCATGGATCAGGATCCTGCCGGTACCAGTCTCGCGGAAGGATTCCAGACCCAGGCGCACAGATTGCGCCCGCGTCGCACCGCCATGCACCGGGGCAAGCAGCCGCTTGTCATCGATCCCGGCCAGGGCCTCCTCGCACAGGGCCTCGTCGTCGGGATGAATGACCACGCGCAAGAGATCGATCGCATCGAGCGCCAGGAATGCGTCCACCACGCGGCGGAGCGAGCAGATGCCGCCGACAGGCAGGAACTGCTTCGGGATCTCGCCGCCCAGGCGATGGCCGCGGCCGGCCGCGACGATAAGCACGGAATTCAACATGGATTTCGACTAGCCGTTCTTCCTGCAAACTTCAATCTGCGTTTCCGGATGATGCCGGCCGGAACCGCGGAGCCGTCTCTCGCCGGTTCTGTCACGACGGCCCGATCCGGGGAATTGCGCCGGCGACAGGAACTGTCGGCAAATCGCCGTGAAAGCTCAGTTTCTTAGCTGTCATCGATCCGGATTGAAAGAAACTGGCCTTGTGTGTATCGTGACGACCTGATTGCGCACCAAACCGGCGGACCCGCCCTTGAACCTGACGACAAAGGAAACCGATCTCGTCTTCAGCATCATGGCTGACCTCTCCTATGGCTACGGCTCGAGCGAGCTTCGCCGCAGGGTCGGGCTCAAGCTGCTGGACCTGCTCGGCGCGCAATATTTCGCCTCCTATGTCTGGAACGATGCCAAGAACACGTTTAGCGACCGCGTGTCGATCAACATGAGCGACGACAATCTGGGCGCCTATGAACAGTACTTCCAGTACTGCGATCCGATAACGCCGGTGCTGCAGCGGCGCCGCAAGGCCACTAGCGTCAGCGAGATCATGCCGCGCAGCCGGTTCGTCCAGACCGAGTTCTTCAACGATTTCCTCGCCAATGACGGCCTGCACTACGGGGTCAATTACTACGCCTATTCCGGCGGAACCAATATCGGCGACCTCAGGATCTGGCGCGGCAAGACCAAGGAGGATTTCAGCCAGCGGGAACTTGAGATCCTCGACGCCATCGGCCCGGCCTTCACCAATGCGATGCGCAGCGCACTGGCGCGCGAGACGAGCGCGCAGGGCAAGGTCGACCTGGTCACCGCGCTCGAGCAGGCCGCCACCGGCGCCATGCTTACCGCACGCGAGAAGGAAATCTGCGCAGCCGTGCTCGCCGGCCTGTCCGATCAGCAGATCGCCGCAAAATACGGTATCTCCTTCACGACTGTGCGGTCCCACCTCAAGCACATCTATGGCAAGCTCGGGATCAGCGGACGCACGCAGCTTCTCTCCCGGGTGATCACCCATTGATCTGAAATATCCTCATTACTGAGGATAGGAATCCCGCCTCCGCCATACGCATCATGTCCCTCGGTCCGACACCACCGGCGGAGGGAAAATGCCACATCAAGATCTCGACCTTTTCGACCTCACGATCGCGCAGGCTCTCGAAGGGCTGGCGGCGCGGCGCTTCTCCGCCCGGGAATACGCTCAGTCGCTGATCGCGCGCTCGGAAGACTGCAAATCGCTCAACGCGCTGGTGTCGTACGACTGGGACAAACTGCTGGAGGCCGCCGACAAGGTCGATGCTTCCGGCAAGGCCGGGCAGAAGCTCGGCGGCATCCCGCTGTGCCTGAAGGACAACATCAACACGGGCATCCTGCCGACAGGTGCCGCGACGGGAGCGCTGGCAAACCATGTCGCCAGCGCGCCTGCGCCGGTGGCAAAGGCGTTGTTTAATGCCGGGGCGCTGCTCGGCGCCAGCGGCAACATGCACGAACTGGCTTTCGGCATCAGCTCCAACAACGGCGTCACCGGCGCGGTTCATAATCCCTGGAACCCGGACATGATCCCCGGCGGATCAAGCGGCGGAGTCGCCGCCGCGGTGGCCGCCCGGATGATGCCCGGCGGCATCGGCACGGACACCGGCGCATCGGTCAGGCTTCCGGCCTCTCTTTGCGGTCTGGTCGGCTTCCGCCCCACCGTTGGACGCTATCCGGGCGAAGGCATCGTTCCGATCAGCCACACCCGCGACACCGCGGGCCCGATCACCCGCTCGGTCGCGGACGCACAGCTGCTCGACCGGGTGATGGCGGGCGGCGCGCCCGCGACACCTCCAGCGACACTCAACGGACTGCGGCTCGGCGTACCGCGCAGCTACTTCTACGAGGCGCTGGATCCGGCCGTCGCTGCCAACGCTGAAGCCGCGCTCGACGCGCTTCGGAAAGCCGGCGTCGTGCTGATCGAGGCGGATATTCCCGATATCGGCGCACTCGATGCAGCAGTGAGCTTCCCGGTGGTGCTTTACGAATTCATGCAGGACCTTCCGGCCTACCTTCGCGACCAGGGACTGGACCTGACGATGCAGGACATACTCGACGGCATCGGCAGCCCGGACGTCAAGGGCTTGGTTGCCTCGCAGCTTGGCCCGGACGCCATGCCGGAGGCCGTCTACCGGAAGGCACTTGAGGAAGACCGGCCGAAGCTGTTGGCGGCCTATGCCGACTATTTCAAATCCCATGACGTCGAGGCGGTGATCTTCCCGACGGCGCCACTGCCGGCGCGGCCGATCGGCGACGACGAGACGGTGGAGCTGAACGGCGCACGGGTTCCGACCTTCCCGACCTTCATCCGCAACACCGATCCGGGCAGCAATGCCGCGATCCCCGGCATCAGCCTGCCCTCCGGCCTCAGCCCCGACGGCTTGCCGCTGGGTATGGAACTCGACGGCCCCGCGCAGTCCGACGACCGGCTACTTGCCATCGCCGCCGCCATTGAAACCGTCTTCGCCTTCGATGCGAAACCGCCAGTCCGTTGAAACCTAACAACCGGGGAACAAACATGAAAAGACGCGACTTCATCAAATCATCGCTCAGCGTCGCCATTGCCGGCGCACTTTCAGGCAAAGCCATCTCGTCGGCCTTTGCCGCGGGTCCGATCAAGGTCGGCATCCTGATCCCGCTGTCTGGCCCGGCCGGACTGTTCGGCCCGTCCTCGCAGAACTGCGCGCAGATGGCCGTCGACGAGATCAACGCATCCGGCGGCATTCTCGGCCGCCAGATCGAACCGGTGTTCGCCGATGTCGGCGGACCGCCCGCCGACGCCACCCAGGCAGCGCTGAAACTGTGGAAGGGCGAGAAGGCCGAGGCCTTCATCGGCATGCATGACAGCGCCGTGCGCGGCGCGCTGACCAACCTGTTCAAGGGCCAGGTGCCCTACATCTACACGCCCGTCTATGAAGGCGGCGAGTGCGCAGCCGGCACCTATGTCATCGGCGAAACGCCAGACCAGCAGCTGGCGCCGGTGATTCCGTGGCTGGCCAAGGAAAAGGGCGCTGCCAAGTGGTACCTGATCGGCAATGACTACAACTGGCCGCGCGATACCAATGCCGCAGCGAAGGGCTACATCGAAGCTTCGGGCGGCGAAGTCGTCGGCGAGGAATATCTGCCGTTCACGGCCGACAATTTCGATTCCAACCTCGCCAAGATCAAGGACACCGGCGCCAACGCGGTGCTGATCACGCTGGTCGGCGGCGCATCCGTCGGATTCAACCGGGCCTTTGCCAGCTTCGGCCTTGCCGACAGCGCCATCCGGCTCGGTACTCTGATCGAGGAAAACACCCTGGCCGGCATCGGCGCGGAAAACTCCAAGGGGCTCTACTCCTCGGCAGGTTACTTCGCCTCCATCGACACGCCAGCCGCCAAGGCCTTCGCGGAGGCCTATGCCGCCAAGTTCGGGGCCGACGCG
This sequence comes from Hoeflea sp., assembly GCA_020637795.1. Lineage (GTDB taxonomy): Bacteria > Pseudomonadota > Alphaproteobacteria > Rhizobiales > Rhizobiaceae > Hoeflea. Next base: position 1,095,163 of record JACKJT010000001.1, read on the forward strand.
GCAGCGCTCAATTCGCTGGGTGAATCCTGCTACGAGGGCGTGCTGCTTCTCAGCGCACTGGCCGGCAAGGCACAGTCGCTGTCAGCCAGCGACATCGACGCGATCGCGGAAGGCACGACCTACGAGGGTCCGCGCGGTTCGGCGACGATGTCGAACCGCCATGTCGCCAAGGACATCTACCTGGCCGAAGCGGACGGCACGGCCTTCAAGGTGGTGCAGACCTTCGCCAATGTCGATCCCGGCAACAATTGCGGCTGAGGATCGGCAAAGGCGATGGATCTCGTTGTCACCTACGGGCTTAATTTCGCCTATTCCACCGCAACCCTGGGACTGATCGTCCTGGGGCTTGCGGTGGTGTTCGGCCTGCTCGGCGTCATGAACATGGCGCATGGCGAGTTCGTCATGCTCGGCGCCTACAGCGCGCTGATGGTGCAGCAGGCCGGGTTGCCGTTCGTGCTCGCCATCCCGCTTGCGGTGGTCGTCTGCGGCGCGCTCGGCTGGCTGATGGAATGGTCGGTGATCCGCCATCTCTACCGGCGGCCGTTCGACACATTCCTGGCGACCTGGGGGATCGCGATCCTGATGCGGAAGGGCGTGGAGGTCACTTTCGGGCGCGAATACCAGAGCGTCGACCAATCACTGCCGGGCACCGTCAGCCTGCTGGGGATCGACTACCCGGCCTACCGGCTGGTGCTGATGGCGGTGATCGTCACGATGTTTGCCGCCCTGTTTGTCTGGTACCAGCGCTCCAACACCGGCGCGCGGATCAAGGCGATGGTGCAGAACCCCGACCTTGCCGCAGCCGTCGGCATCAACACGGCGCGGCTGTCACGCGCGACCTTCGTCACCGGCGTCGCCATCGCCGGGCTGGCGGGCGTGCTGCTGGCGCCGCTGGTGCGGGTCGAACCCTATATGGGGCTCGATTACCTGCTCTCCTCCTTCTTCATCCTGGTGGTCGGCGGCCTCGGCACGCTCGAGGGCCTGGTCACCGGGTCGACCATCATCGGCGGCGCCGACGTCGTCATCTCCGCGATCTTCGACAAGACCGCCGGTTATCTCGGCGTGCTTGCGATCTCCATTCTGTTCCTGTGGTTGAGGCCCGATGGCATTTTCTCGCGCCGCTAAATTCACGCTCGCAGCCCTGCTGATCGCGTTCCCCTGGCTCTCCGACAGCTTCACCGCATACCAGCTGGGGCTCTACCTGCTCTACGGCATGGTGGCGCAGGGCATTGCGCTCTGCTGGGGGCGCACCGGCTTCCTGCCGCTCGGGCAGGCGCTGTTCTTCGGCATCGGCGCCTATCTCTCGGGTACAGCTCTGAAGGCCGATCTGGGCTGGGCGCTGCTGCTGCCGGCCTTCGCCGTCGCCTGCCTGGTGCCGGCGCTGCTGGCCGGTTTCATCGGTGCGCTGGTGTTCAACCGGCAGACCGGCTCGGGGCCGTATTTCTCGCTGATCACGCTGGCGCTGTCGATGCTCGGGTTCCAGCTTGCCAATTCACTGAGCGGGATCACCGGCGGCTTCAACGGCATGACCGCAATTCCCGGGCTGCCCGGCGTCGATACCTACGAGACGCTCTATTTCGTCATCGTGGGAGTGCTGGTCGTATCCACCCTTGTGCTGGCGCATGTGATGCGCGCGCCGTTCGGGCAGTTGCTGATCGCCATCCGGGAGAACGAGGAGCGGCTTCAGTTCTTCGGTTTCCGCACATCGATGCTCAAGGCCGCGGCCTTTGCCATCAGCGGCGGCGTCGCCGGGCTGGCCGGCGTGCTCTACGCGCCGCATCAGGGAATCGTGACGCCGCAGGCGGTGGGCTTCGTGCTGTCGGCGGAACTCCTGATCTGGACAGCGGTCGGCGGCCGCTTCGGCCTCATCGGCCCGGTTGCCGGGACGGTGCTGATCGGCTTCATGGCAGCGGGACTGCGCGACAGTTTCCGCTACTGGGAAGTGGCGGTCGCGCTGGTGTTCATCCTCGTCGTGCTGAAGATGCCGGGCGGCATCAGCGGGCTGTTTTCAGCCGCACTATCCCGGTTCGGCGGCGGGAGGGAAATCCGAGGCGCGGGCATCGCGCCTGCGATGCTGGCCGGGAAAGAGCATCGTGATGAGCCGGACCTGCGGTTCGACACTGTCGGCGTCAGCATGGGGCCGGTGCGGATCCTCAACGGTTTGAGCTTTTCCATTTCGCGAAGCGGTATTCACTGCATCATCGGACCAAACGGCGCGGGCAAGACCTCGGCGCTCAACGTGCTGACCGGCAGGCTGCCGCTTGGCGATGGCGAGATCAGCTGGCGCGGCGTTTCGCTCGGCAACACAAGGCCGTTCATCGCGGCGCAAAATGGCATCGGCCGCAAGTTCCAGGTTCCCTCGATCTTTCCCGAGCTCAGCGTGCGCCAGAACATCGAGATCGCTCTGTGGGCGAACCGCATCGGAACAGTAGAGATGTTCTCGATGCGGCCCTATGGCTGGACGACTCAAATGCTTGGCGAGCTGGAGACGCGCTTTCCCTTCCTTCAGCAAGGCGACAAGACCGCGGGCTCGCTTTCGGTGGGCCAGCGGCAGATGCTCGATTTCTCGATGACCGTTCTGGCCGAGCCGGACCTGGTGCTGCTCGACGAGCCCTGTGCCGGATTGTCCACCGACGAGACCCGGCAGATGATCGAAGCAATCGCCGCGATCGCCGGGGAGACAAAGGCCACCTTCATCATCATCGAGCACGACATGCAGGTGGTGGAGCGGCTCTCCGACCACGTTCTCGTCATGCACCAGGGCGCGCTGCTTGCCAACGGAACCATGTCCGAGATCCGCGCCAACGCCGATGTCGCACGCGTCTATTCGGGAGGCAGCAAATGAGCGCCACGCCTCTTCTCTCGCTCGAAAATCTCAGCGGCGGATATGGCGAGATCGTCATCGTCACCGCTCTCTCCCTCGCCTTGTCGCAAGGCCAGGCGCTGTGCGTGACCGGCCGCAACGGCGTCGGCAAATCGACGCTCGTGCGGCTTGTCACGGGATCGCTCAAACCGGCATCGGGCCGGGTGATGTTTTCGGGAGAGGATTTGACCTTCGCCCCGGCCCATGGCCGCGCCAGGCAGGGCATGGGCTATGCCCCGCAGGAAGGCGTGGTGTTCGATACACTGAGCGTCGCCGAGAACCTGACGCTGCATCACCGCGACCGGTCGCTGGAGCGTTACAAGGAGCTTTTCGCGATGTTCCCGCGCCTGCCGGACCGGCTTGCGCAACGGGCAGGAACCCTGTCGGGCGGCGAAAAGAAGATCCTGTCCTTCTGCCGGGCGCTGGCCGAGGACACGCGATTGGTGATCCTGGACGAGCCGACCGAGGGCGTGCAGCCGGAAAACATCGCGCTGATGGCAGAGGCAATCAACAGCGCCAAGGCGGGAGGCCGCGGGTTCCTGATCGTGGAGCAGAATTTGAGCCTGGTCGAGGCGGTGGCGGATCAGGCGGCCTTGATGGATCACGGCCAATGCATCTACACCCATTCCGGCACGGTCAACCTTCGCGCGGAACTGTCCAGTCGCCTGAAGATCTGAGTTGAGGACAGCCGAAAGAAAAACCGGCCCCGTCCGTGAGGACGAGGCCGTTACAGCTTTTAAAGGCTCAGGGCCGCGACGATCAGTTGAAATCGTCGGGCAGCAAGTCTGCCGGCATGTTCTGGTAGCAGACCGGGCGCAGGAAACGGCGGATCGACAGGGTGCCGACCGAGGTCGCGCCGAAATTGGTCGATGCCGGGTACGGCCCGCCGTGAACCATGGAATCGGCGACTTCGACGCCGGTCGGGAAGCCGTTGGCCAGCACCCTGCCCGCCTTGCGCTCGAGCACCGGCATCAGCGCCCTGCCCTTTTCCGTGTCGCCCGCGTCGAGATGCAGGGTGCAGGTGAGCTGGCCGTGCAGGCTGCGCGCGACCTTCATCATCTCGTCAAAGTCGGACACCCGGACGATCAGGCCAAGCGGGCCGAACACTTCCTCGCCGAGGATCTCGTTGTCGAGCCATTCCTTGCCGGTGGTGGCGAAGAGATACGGCGTGGCGTTGCGCAGATCGCAGGTCGAGGTCAACAGTTCCTGGATGCCGGTGACGCCTGCAACCCGGTCCCGTCCGGCGCGATAGGCCTGGGCGATGCCGTCGGTCAGCATGGTCTGCGCGCCAACGGGGCTGAGTGCGGCCGTCGCGGCTTCGACGAAGGCATCGGCCTCGGGGCTGTCGATGATGACCGAGATGCCGGGATTGGTGCAGAACTGGCCTGCGCCCATGGTCAGCGACCCGGCCCAGCCCTTGGCGATCGCCTCGCCACGCGCTTTTACCGCTTCGGGCAGCAGGAACATCGGGTTGACCGAACCGAGTTCCCCGAAGAACGGGATCGGTTCGGGGCGCTGGGCGCAGAGGTCGAACAGGGCGCGGCCACCGGCGAGCGAGCCGGTGAAGCCGACGGCCTTGATCAGCGGGTGCTGGACCAGGCTCTGGCCGACGTCGCGCTTGCCACCCTGGATCAGCGAGAAGATGCCGGGATGCATGCCGAGCTTCTTGAGTGCCGCGTCGACAGCCTGGGCGACGATTTCGCCGGTGCCGGGATGGGCGGAATGGCCCTTGACCACGACCGGACAGCCGGCGGCAAGTGCAGCCGCCGTGTCGCCGCCCGCTGTCGAGAAGGCGAGCGGGAAGTTCGACGCGCCGAACACGGCCACGGGGCCGATCGGGCGCTGCATCATCCGCAGGTCGGGGCGCGGCAGCGGCGCGCGATCGGGCAGCGCCTCGTCATGACGGCGATCGAGATAATCGCCCTTCTCGATGTGGCTGGCAAACAGCCGCAACTGGCCGGTGGTGCGGCCGCGCTCGCCTTCGAGGCGCGCTTCCGGCAGACCGGTTTCCGAGGTTCCAATGGCGGTGATTTCGGCGCCGCGCGCCTCGATCTCGTCGGCGATGGCATTGAGCAGTGCCGCGCGCTCTGCGCGGGAAGAATAGCCGAAGCTCCAGAAGGCTTCTTCGGCCGCCTTTACCGCCGCGTCGATATGGGCAGGCGTGCCGACCGCAAATTCATGGACATCGCCGTGCGCCGGTTCACTCTTGAAGGTCGCGTCACCCGCAACCCAGTTTCCGGCAATCAGATGTTTTCCTGTCAGCATGTCAGTCTCCAGTCAGATAAGGTTTCGCGCGGCGAGGTTCCGCATAAGAGAGGCGACCCCGAATGTCCATTCCGGGCACTGCGTCGACAGCCGCACCGTGTTGGTCAGATTGCCAAGCCGGGGCGACGAAATCGTGACGACATCGCCGATCTTGTGGGTAAATCCCTCGCCCGGCGTATCACGGTCCTGGGTCGGCGCGAACAGCGTGCCGAGAAAAAGCATCAGCCCGTCGGGATACTGATGATGACGGCCAAGCGTCTGGGAGACCAGATCGGCGGGATCGCGGCTGATCTCCTTCATCGAGGAATGGCCCTTCAGCACGTATCCGTCCTCACCGGCGACCGTCAGGTCGAGTTCGGCCTGGCGGACGTCATCGAGGGTGAAAGCGTCATCGAACAGGCGGATCATCGGGCCGATGGCGCAGCTGGCGTTGTTGTCCTTGGCCTTGCCGAGAAGCAGCGCCGAGCGGCCCTCGACATCGCGCAGGTTGACATCGTTTCCGAGCGCAGCGCCAACGATTGCGCCTTTCGACGAGACCGTCAGCACGATTTCCGGCTCAGGGTTGTTCCATTTCGACACCGGATGCAGACCGACCTCCGCCCCCGGACCGACCGACGACAGCACCTGGCCTTTGGTAAACACCTCCGCATCCGGACCGATGCCAACCTCGAGATACTGGCTCCACATTCCCTCGGCGATCAGCGCCGCCTTGACCCTGGCGGCTTCGTCGGAGCCCGCCTTGATGTTACGCAGCGAGCCGCCGATGATGTCGCCGACACGGGCGCGGATATCCTGCGCCTTCTTCGGGTCGCCGGCGGCCTTTTCCTCGATCACCCGCTCGACCATCGACGAGGCGAAGGTCACCCCGCAGGCCTTGACCGCCTGCAGATCGCACGGCGCCAGGAAATGCGGCCTTGCCATGTCGCCGGCCGGGTTGGCGGCCAACGCATCGAGATCGCCGATGGTCACGCCGTCAGCGCTGCGCACGTAGGCTGCGGGATCCTCCATCTCGCAGATGTCGCGCACGGTCGGGGCCTGCTTCGAGGTGATGTCGACGATCTTGCCGTCGCGAAGCGTCACCACGGACGGTCCCTGGACCTCGGGCGACCAGATGCGGCCGATGAAAATGCCCTCGTCGGGCAGGTTGAAGGCGGTCATTTCGTGTATCCCCCCAGATGCAAAAAGCAGCGGCCATGTTTCAGGCAGTTTGGCCCGCGCCGCAACCCCGAGCCCACAAAAATGGCGCCGGAGATACCCCGGCGCCGCATTGTCGAGTGGTCTCGCTTGGCCTCAGGCCTTGCCGACCTTCTGGCGCTGCTGGCCAAGCCCTTCGATACCGAGTTCGATGGTCTCGCCGCCCTTGAGATAGGTCGGTGGTTTCTGGCCCATGCCGACCCCGGGCGGCGTGCCGGTGGAGATCACGTCGCCGGGCTGCAGGCTCATGAACTGGCTGACATAGCTGACCAGATGCTTGACGCCGAAGACCATGGTGCTGGTGGAGCCGTCCTGGTAGCGGTGGCCGTCGACTGCAAGCCACATCTTGAGGTCCTGCGGGTCGGCGACTTCGTCGCGGGTGACCAGCCAGGGGCCGATCGGACCGAAGGTATCGCAGCCCTTGCCCTTGTCCCAGGTACCCGAGCGCTCGATCTGGAACTCGCGCTCGGAGACGTCGTTAACGACGCAATAGCCGACGATGTGATCAAGCGCGTCGGCTTCGTCGATATAGACGCCGCCCTTGCCAATGACGACGCCGAGTTCGACTTCCCAGTCGGTCTTGACCGACTTGCGCGGAATGAGAACGGTATCGTTGGGGCCGCAGATGGCGCTGGTCGCCTTCATGAAGATCACCGGCTCCTTGGGCACATCCAGGCCGCTTTCGGCGGCGTGGTCGGAATAGTTCAGACCGATGCAGATGAACTTGCCGACGCTGCCGACGCATGGACCGATGCGGCCCTCTTCCAGCACCGGGAGGGTCGAAGGGTCGATTGCCGCGATCTTCGCCAGGCTTTCCGGCAGCAGCGCGTCACCGGCAATATCACTGATGACGGAGGAAAGATCGCGGGCCTTGCCATCGGCGTCGAGAATGGCGGGCTTTTCCTGGCCGGGTTCGCCAACACGAAGCAGTTTCATGATTTTTCATTCCTTGTGTCTGTTGAGGCCGGTCAGGCGACCGCAGTCTGTGACGGCGTGAAGGTATACTCGATTATGGATCTGGCTTTCATCTCGATGGAGAAGCCGGGCGATGAGGGTGGCATGTAGGCTGCATCGCGAATGACGCACGGGTGAAGAAAATGTTCGTGCAGGTGGTCGACATACTCGATCACCCGCCCCTCCATTGTGCCGGATATGGCGACAAAATCAATCATCGAGAGATGCTGGACATATTCGCACAGGCCGACGCCGCCGGCATGCGGCCAGACCGGCAGATTGTACTTCGCGGCCATCAGCAGCACCGCCAGCACCTCGTTCAGCCCGCCCATGCGGCAGGCGTCGATCTGCACCACGTCGATGGCGCCGCCGACGATCATCTGCTTGAAGATGATGCGGTTCTGGCACATCTCGCCGGTGGCGACCTTCACCGGTAAAATCGCCTCGCGGATGGCCTTGTGGCCGGCAATGTCGTCCGGGCTGGTGGGCTCCTCGATGAAGAAGGGTTTCGCAAACGCCAGTTGCTTCATCCAGTCGATGGCCTCGCCCACGTCCCAGACCTGATTGGCGTCGATCATCAGGAAGCGGTCGGGACCGAGTTCCTCGCGCGCGATCCTCAGCCGCCGGATGTCATCGTCGAGATCACGACCGACCTTGAGCTTGACGTGATCGTAACCGGCGGCGACGGCCTCGCGGCACAGGCGGCGGAGCTTGTCGTCGGGGTAGCCGAGCCAACCGGCGGACGTGGTGTAACAGGGGTAGCCGGTCTGTTCGAGGCTCGCGATCCGCTCCGCCTTGCCCGGCTCGGCGCGCCTGAGTATCTCGAGCGCTTCCTCGCGGGTGATTGCGTCGGTGAGATAACGGAAATCGACGATGTCGACGATCTGCTCGGGGCTCATGTCGGCCACCAGCCGCCAGACCGGCTTGCCCGCCTGCTTGGCCATGAGATCCCAGACCGCGTTGACCACCGCGCCGGTCGCCAGGTGGATGGCGCCCTTGTCGGGGCCGATCCAGCGCAGCTGGCTGTCGGACGTGACATACCGCCAGAACCGGCCCGGGTTCTGGCTGATCCAGTCGAGATCCAGGCCGACGACCAGATGGCGCATGGCCTCGATCGCGGCGCAGCAGATATCGTTGCCGCGGCCGATGGTGAAGGTCAGGCCGTGGCCTTCCATTCCCGGAGTATCGGTCTTGAGCACGACATAGGCCGCGGAATAGTCCGGGTCCGGGTTCATCGCATCCGAACCGTCGAGGCTCAGCGATGTGGGGAACCTGAGATCGTGGGTCTCGAGGCCGGTGATTGTGGTCACGGTCGTTGATCCTGTCCTGGTCGTCAGATGGTCCAGCCGCCATCGATGGCGTAGGCCTGGCCCGTGGTGTAGGTGGCGTTTGCCAGGTAGACCGCGAGATCGGCGATTTCCTCCGGCGTTCCGAGCCGGCCCATCGGCTGGCGGGCGATGAAGGCGGCGCGCGCGGCCTCGTAGTCGCCCTGCGCGCGCATGCGCTCCTGCAGCGACGGGCTTTCGACCGTGCCCGGGCAGATGGCATTGCAGCGGATACCCTGGCCGACATAATCGGCGGCCACCGACTTGGTCAGGCCGACGACGGCGGCCTTGGTGGTGGAATAGGCAAAGCGGTTGGGCACGCCCTTGATCGAGCTTGCCACCGACGACATGTTGACGATGGCGCCGCCGCCGCGCTCGATCATCGCTGGCAATACCGCGCGGATGGTGCGGATCATCGAGCGGACGTTGAGATCAACCGCGAAGTCGAAATCCGCGTCGGGCATCTCCAGAATCGAACCTGCGTGAACGAAGCCGGCGCCGTTGAACAGCGCGTCGACCGGGCCGACGGCGGCAACCGTCGAGACGATGTCCGCATTGTCGAGCACGTCGAGCCGGCGGGTCTCTATACCGGTCGTGCCGTTCAGTTCGGCCAGCGTGGTTTCGTTGATGTCGGTGGCGATGACGCGCGCACCGGCGGCTGCAAACGCGATTGAGGTTGCGCGGCCGATGCCCTGGCCTGCGGCTGTCACCAGTACCGTCTTGTCCTTGACCCAGTTTGCCATGATGTCTCCATTGGTTGCCGCTCAGGCGGGCTTGTGCTTGCGTTCCACGATATAGATGTGATCGGCGACCAGCACCACGTCGCCATGCTGGTTGACGACCTCGGTGCGCTCGAACACACGGCCCATGTCCTTGCGTTTCGGATCGTCCTCCTTGGAGGCGATAGTGGTCCGTGTGTGGATTGTATCGCCGATGAAGACCGGCTTGACGAACCTGAGACGGTCATAGCCATAGGAGAACGCCACCGGGTTGATCACGCTGGCCGTCAACCCGACGCCGATGGAAAACACCATGGTGCCGTGGGCGATGCGCTGGCCGAAGGTTTGGGTTTTCATGAACTCGGCGTCCATGTGGTGCGGAAAGAAATCGCCGGTGTGGCCGGCATGGACGACGAAATCGGTCTCGGTGATGGTGCGCCCGTAGGTCACGCGCTGGCTGCCGATTTCGTAGTCCTCGAAATAGGTTGTCTGTTCCATACTCAGGGTCTCTTCTGCAGCGGGGTCGCAGGCGTTGCGGAGGATTGGTAGGCCGCCTCGACCAGCGCCATGGTGTTCCAGGCGTCCTCGACGGAGCTGACCAGTTCCGCGTCTTCTCCGGCAGCAAAGCGCTGCAGATTGGCCATGCGGCCGACAAAGGCATCGGGGAACCAGGAACCCTTCAGCGGCACCGCGATCCACTCATCGCCGCCCCGGGGCCGGACTTCGAGTATGTCGGGTTCGCCGCGGGGATAGTCGAGGTTGACACCCAATTGCAGGTAGGCCGCGCCCTCGGTGCCGCAGATACGGAACTCGCAGGCCTGGTGCCTGCGCCCGAAATCATGGTCGTGATTGATCGACAGCGCACACCGTACGCGGTCTCCGTAGTCGAGAATGGCGCTGGTGCGGGTCTGGGCAACATCGTGGTTCGGGTGGCCGATGGATTTGGCGTGAACGCCATTCGGGTCGCCGAGCAATTGCCGGATCAGATCGAGATAATGGATCGAGTGCATGGCGATCTCGATGCGCGGCAGCCCCTTGAGAAAAGGCCAGAGCTGCCAGGGCGTCGCCAGCGCAAGCCATGCATCGAAATCGACGATTTCGCCGAGCCAGCCCTTGGCGATCGCGTCCTTCAGCGCCAGCATCATCGGCGCAAACCGCAGCTGGAAGTTGACCGCAGCCATGAGCTGCTTCTCGCGGCAGATGGTCAGGATCTCGGTCGCAGCCGCCAGATCGCTGCCCATCGGCTTCTGGATCAGCACGGCCGCGCCATCGGGCAGCATGCGCAGGACGCGGGCATGGACGTTGGGCGGCGTGGCGAGATCGAAGACCGCGCCGGGAACCGCTGCCGCTTCCTCCGCCGAGGCGTAAGCCGTGACGCTCCATTCCGACGCCAGCTTACTGGCCTTTTCGGCATCGGGATCGTAGAGGCCGGCGATCGGAAAGCCCGCCTTGCGGTAGGCCGGGAAATGGGCGTCTCCGACGATCGATCCGGCGCCGAAAGTGACGATGGGGCGCGGGTTCGACGGTGCGGGCCAGGACTGCTGCAGGGTAGCGGGGTCGAAACTCATGGCGCGCATTCCTCGAACTGGCGGCAAGTGTCATGCCCCCTCACCAACTTCGGCCAAGGGCTCGCGTGGCTCGCCCGGCCTTCGTATCCTCTCCCACGAGGGGAGAGGGAGAGTTCCCACGAGATCGCAATCGGGTCGTCCTCTCCCCTTGTGGGAGAGGATAGCAAGCCCGCACGAGACGCAGTCGAATGCATGGGCGCGCTTGGTGAGGGGGAAATCCCACCCCCCGACAAAATCTCAGTCATGATGGAACACCTCCTCCATCATCGCCCACCATTCGCCGTCCTTGCGCGTGTCCAAGGGCTGCTGACAGGGCATGCAGACATCCCACCATTCCTGTGTCTTCGGATCGGCCGCCATCTTCGCCGCATCGGCTTCGAAATCGGCGCCGTGATATTCCCAGTAGCCGAACAGCAGGTTTTCCGGTTCCTTGAGGAAGATCGAGTAGTTGCGGATGTTGCATTTCGAGATCATATCGAGGATCTCCGGCCAGACGGCGGCATGCAGGCGCTTGTACTCGGCGATTTTCTCCGGCTTCAGGCCGATGACCATTCCCATTCGCTGCATGGTTCAATCCTCCGCCGTGGTGATCTCGAGCGTGAATTCCGGGATGCTTTTGCCGCGCACCGCGTCCCAGTCCCAATCGATGCCGATGCCGGGTTCGCATGGCGCATAGGCATGGCCGTTGTCGATGCGCATGCGGCTTGCGGTCAGCTCGTCGAGCTGCGGGATGTATTCGACATACCTGCCGTTTGGTACCGCGCAGGTCAGGCTGACATGCAGCTCCATGAGGAAATGCGGGCAGACCGGGATGTCGAACGCCTCGGCAGCATGGGCGACCTTGAGCCAGGGCGTGATGCCGCCGATGCGGCCGACATCGACCTGGACAATCGAGCAGCCGCCCTTCTGCATGTATTCGCGGAAATGCCGGATCGAATAGAGCGATTCTCCCACTGCAATGGGCGTCGAGGTCGAGCGCGAGAGGCGGACATGACCGTCGATGTCGTCGGCAGGCAGCGGCTCCTCGAACCAGGCGAGATCGAGTTCGCGCAGCCGGTCGGCACGCCTGATCGCCTCGTCGACGGTGAAACCCTGATTGCAGTCGGTCATGATCTCGTAGCCGTCGCCGACGGCGGCGCGCACGGCGGACAACCGGGCATGATCTTCCGATCCGTGCGGACGGCCGATCTTGACCTTGGAGCCAAGGAAGCCTTTCGCCTTGGCCTGGACGGCGTCCTCGACAAGGGCTTCGGTCTCGATGTGCAGCCAGCCGCCCTCGGTGGTGTAAAGCGGGCACTTCTCCTTGGCCCCGCCGGCCAGTTTCCACAGCGGCAGTCCCTGCTTGCGGGCGCGCAGATCCCACAGCGCCGTGTCTATGGCGGCGAGCGCTATCGCGCTAATTGCGCCGATGGTGGTTGCGTGGGTGGCGAATTCGAGTTCGTGCCAGATCGCCTCGATCATGTCGGCATCGCGGCCGATCAGCCGCGGCGCCAGATGGTCTGCCAGAAGCCGCATGACCGAGGAGCCGCCGGTGCCGATGGTGTAGCTGTAGCCGGTGCCGGTGGCGCCATCGGAATCGGTGATGGTGACGATCGGGGTTTCCTGGCTGACGAAGCTCTGGATCGCATCGGTGCGCTTGACCTTCGGCACCAGGTCGACCATGCGCAGTTCGACTTTCTCGATACGCGCCATGGCTCTACTCCCTCAGGCTTTTTTCGGTGCCAGCGTCAAACAAATGCGACTGGCTCAGGTCAAAGCTCAGGCTGATCCGCTCCCCTGACCGCAGCGTCTTCGGATTGAGCATGCGCGAGATCCAGTCCTGGCCGGCGAATTCGGCGAACACCAAAGTCTCGTTGCCGAGCGGCTCGGTCAGCGACACCGGCACCTCGACTGAATGGACTTCCGCCGCCTCGCCGGAATGAATGCCGTGGCCGGTCGGGTAGAGATCGTCGGGCCGCAGGCCGAAGATCACCTTCTGACCGGCGGTGACGCGGTCGCGGAACTGGCCCGGCAGCGGCAGGGTGTCGCCGTTGCCGAAGACCAGCCTGCCGTCACTGACCACCGCATTGTGCAGGTTCATGGTCGGCGATCCGATGAAGCCCGCGACGAAGCGCGTCGCCGGACGGCGGAACACTTCCTCGGGTGGGCCGACCTGCTCGATGTGGCCGTCGCGCATGATGACGATCCGGTCGGCAAGCGTCATCGCCTCGACCTGATCATGGGTGACGTAGATCACCGTCGACTGGACCTTGGCGTGCAGTTTCTTGATCTCGGTGCGCATCTGCATCCTGAGCTTTGCGTCGAGATTGGAGAGCGGCTCGTCGAACAGGAACACGTCCGGGTGGCGAACGATGGCGCGGCCCATGGCGACGCGCTGGCGCTGGCCGCCGGAAAGCTGCGACGGGCGGCGTTCAAGCAATTCTTCAAGACCCAGGGTTTTTGCGGCATCGGCCACGGCGCTGGCGATCTGGTCCTGCGACTTGCCGGCGATCTTCAATGAGAAGCCCATGTTCTCGGCCACCGTCATGTGCGGGTAGAGCGCATAGGACTGGAACACCATGGAGATGTTGCGCTGGCGCGGCGGCAGGTTGTTGACCTCGCGGTCGCCGATATGGATGTGACCGCCGCTGATCGGCTCGAGCCCGGCAATCATCCTGAGCGTGGTTGACTTGCCGCAGCCGGACGGGCCGACGAGGGCGACGAACTCGCGGTCGGCGACATCGAGATTGATGGCATGCACCACTTCGAGGCTGCCATATTTCTTGACGAGGTTCTTGAGCGAAACGGTGGCCATGACTATCCCTTGACGGCGCCGGAGGTCAGGCCGGACACGAGGTGTTTCTGGACAATGAAGGTGAGGGTCAGCGCCGGGATGATCATCACCACGGCAAGCGCGCACATGCCGCGCCAGTCGATGGTAAACTCGGCGGTGTAGTCGAGCAGGCCGACCGGCAGCGTCTTGGAATTGGTCGAGCGGGTCAGCTGCGAGGCGAGCGCGAACTCGTTCCAGGAGATCAGGAAGGCGAAGATGCCTGCCGAGGCAATGCCGGACCGGGCCAACGGAAACTCGACCTGCCAGAATGCCTGCCAACGGGTGCAGCCGTCGATCTGCGCTGCCTCGGCGAGGTCGCGCGGCACCTGGCGGAAGAAGCCGTCGATCAGCCAGACCGTGAAGGGCACGTTGAGCGCCACATAGGCGATGATCAGGCCGAAATGGGTGTCGATGATGCCGAGCTTCGCATAGACGAAGAACAGCGGCAGCGACAGGGCGATGCCGGGCACCGTGCGGGTCAGCATGAAGCCCAGGAAGATCGCGGTCTTGCCGCGGAAGCGGTAGCGGGCAAACGCGTAGCCGCCAGCCAGTCCGATCGCCAGCGCGATCACGGTCGAGGTGACCGAGATGATGATCGAGTTGCGGAAATAATCGAGCACCGGGATGCCGCCCTGGCCGACGCCGGAGAACATGGCTATGTAGGCGTCGAACGACAGGCTCTCAGGGATCCAGACCGGCGGCTTGGCCATGATTTCGACGGTGGGGCGGAGCGAGGACAGCACGATCCACAGGCCCGGCAGGCAGATGATCGCCATGGCGATGAACAGGCCGACAAGATGGCCGATCTTGAGCAGGATCTGCTTGATGCGATTGGTCTGGTTCTCGTCCATGATCACCACTCCGCGCCGATTTGCTGGCGGGCTTTCGCAAGCTGCCGGAAGAACAGGATGGTAAACAGGATCGACAGGAAGATCGCGACATAGGCCATTGCATTGGCCAGTCCCATGCGGGCGTCGGAATAGGCGGTGCGCGAAATCAGCGTCCAGAGGATCTCGGTGCGCTTGGCCGGGCCGCCGTCGGTCATGATCTTGACGATGTCATAGGCGCGGGCGATGTCGAGCGAGCGGATGGTCATGGCGATGTAGGCAAACGGCATGATGAAAGGCCAGGTGACATAGCGGAAGCTCTGCAACGGCGTGCAACCGTCGACCTTGGCGGCCTCCAGCGGCTCCCTCGGCATGGCCATCAACCCGGCCAGGATGAAGATCGCGAACACCGAGGTCGAGGACCAGATCTCGGCGATCAGGATCGAGGTGAAGGCCAGCTGGCTGTCGATCAGCCAGGGGATGGCGCGATCGGTCAGGCCGAGCGATTGCAGGGCGTTGTTCACAAGCCCGATATTGTCGTTGAACATGAACTTGAACTGGAAGCCGACCAGAATCGGCGAGAACATCATCGGAAACATCATGATGGTGCGCAGCAGGCGCTGGCCGCGCGTGGCCTTTTCGACCAGCAGCGCCAGGAACAGGCCAAGCACCATTTCAAGATTGAGCGCGATGGTCAGCAACAGGACGGTGCGGCCGAAGGCGACCCAGAATTCCTGATCAGCGAAAAGCCGGAGGTAATTGCGAAAGCCGATGAAGGTGTAGATCGTTTCCGGCCGGGTCAGCCGGAACGGCGTGAAGCTCGAATAGAGCGACAGCAACAGCGGCACCACCACCACCGCCGCCAGCACGACAAAGGCCGGCAACAGCAGCAGAACATGCGGCGCAGGCTTCCAGCCTCTCATCGTATCCTCGCATCAAACAGTATCGGAAACAGTCATAGCGCATCCGCATGAGGCGTGCGCGCATGGGCCTGGGGAAAAAGGGCGCGGGAATCCCCGCGCCCTTCTCCGGGAGGAGGCTGTTACAGCTCTCCGGCGTCTTCGAGGATGGCCGTGGCCTTGGCCGCGGCATCGTCAAGCGCCTGTTGGGTTGTCTTGTCGCCGAGGATGGCGGCCTGCAGCTCCGGATAGACCGCGTTGGAAATCTCGATCCAGGACGGCGACTGGGGAACCGGATAGGCGCCCTTCGCGGCTTCCTGGAAGGCTTCGAGCACTTCCTTGCGGTAGGGGTCGTCCTTGGCCTGTTCGATCACCCAGGTCCAGACCGCGTCGCGGGTCGGCAACGGGCCGGCGCCGGCTTCCAGCTTCTGGTTTTCCTCGTTGGTGAGGAACCAGACCAGGGAGGCAGCAGCCTCCTTGTTGGCGCAGCTTTCGGTGACGGAGAAGCCGTGATGGCCCGACCAGCCGGTGCGCGCGCCGGACGAGCCCTTGGGCGGAGCGACGACGCCGACATTGCCGGCCACCTTGGAAGCGCCCGGATCGTTGAAGAACCCGGCCCAGCCCGGCCAGTCGAGGTTGAGCGCGACGGTGCCGGAGGCAAAGCCCTGGCCCAGATCATCCCAGAGATAGTTGGTTGTTCCGGCCGGAACCGCCTTGGCCTTGTAGAGTTCGACGAACCAGTTCAGGGCCCGTACGCCGGCTTCGGAATTGATCGCCGGACGGCCGTCGGCATCGAGATACTCGCCACCCTCGGCGCGCAGCATCTCGTAGAAGCGACCGTTGATGGCCTCTTCCTTACCCGCATATTGGGTGCCGTAGAAATCGGGCGGATTGGCAAAGAATTCGGCCTGGTCGGTCACCTGCTCCCAGGTGTCCGGCGGGGTCAGATCGTAGCCGTATTTTTCCTTGAACTTGGCCTTGTTGGCTTCGTCGGCGTAGAGGCTCTTCTGGTAGTACATGGCGGAGACGTCGAACTGCGCACGCGGCAGCATGACGAGCTTGCCATCAAGCGTGGACGCGGCAATGTTGGCGTCGACGAAGGCATCGATTTCCGAGGCGGGCAGAAGTGCTGCCAGATCGGTGTAGATGCCTGGGTACTGCGGCGCGAAGGACGAGTGGTTCGAGCCCACGCACCAGCTGATCGCGCCGACAGCGATGTCGGACTTGATTTCCTTGTCGAGTTCGAAGTGGTTCTTCTTCGAAATGACGTTGACAGTTGCGCCGGTGGCCTTCTCCCATTCGCTGATGCGCGAATAGAGGGCCTCATACTGCTGACCGCCGATGAGCTTGGCATCGATGGTCACGCCTTCGAACTTGCCCGGCAATTCCTGGGCAAGTGCTGTTCCGCCGGCCATCAATAGAACGACACCGGCCGATACGCCGGTCAATAGCTTGTTCATGAGCCTCCTCCCGAGACGTTTAAACTTTAGGGGCTCCCCCCTCGAACCCTCACAGATGAGAGGTTCATTCATATACAAACATCTTCTTCACCAGCGGTCAAGAGAATGTTTCGTTGTTATTTGAACCTGTTATGCGTATATGAATTTCGAGATTTATGGAGAAACACATGGAAACCGAAGACGACCGCTACCGGGCGCCGGCGCTCGACAAGGGTCTCGACATTCTCGAGCTGCTTGCACAAATCGATGGCGGGCTCACCCAGGCGGAGATCGCCAAGCGGCTGGGCCGCAGCCCGAACGAGTTCTACCGGATGCTCGACCGGCTGGTGCGGCGCGGATATGTGACCCGGCTCGACGGCGACCGGTACTCGCTGACGCTCAAGCTCTTCGGCCTGGCGCAATTGCATGTCCCGGTGCGGCGGCTGGTGTCCTACGCCACGCCGTTCATGCGCGAGCTTGCGGAGGAAACCCGGCAGGCCAACCAGCTCGCCGTCTTCGACCGCGGTTCAGTGGTCGTCGTGGCGCAGCAGGAGGCGCCCGGCTACTGGGGCATCTCGATCCGGGTGGGATCGCACATCAGTCTCTACGACACCGGCTCGGGTCACGTGCTGCTTGCCTTCCGCTCCCAGGACGAGCGGCAGATGATGATCAACGAGTATTCCGCCAGCGGCGAACAGCCGACGCTGGAAAGCGAGTTCTTCGAGCGTCTCGACCTGATCCGCGAGCGCGGCTACGAGGTCATGCCAAGCGCCCAGACAGCCGGCGTGTTCAACCTTTCCGCCCCGGTGCTCGGCCCGGACGGTCGCGCCATCGCGGCACTGACCATCCCCTATATCAGCCTGGTCAACGTGCCCCAGGCGCCCGAGATGGCCGAGACCCAGGAAATGCTGACCAGGACCTCGCGTCAGCTGTCGAAACTGGCGGGCGCCGATTTCGAATTGCCAAGCTGAATTCTTATTTGAATAGTCTATTTCCCTGTGGGAGTATGTGGTTCCTGACCGGTCAGGGCAAGCGAGCGTTTTCGAGGAGGAACCCGCATGATCATCGACACCCACCTGCATGTCGTCGACCCGTGGACGCTGGATTACCCGTGGCTGGCGACCGTGCCCGCGCTGAACCAGGCCTGGCCCTATGCGGCCTATGAGCTGGAGGCGCGCCGCGCCGGCATCGCGCGGACCCTGCACATGGAAGTCGACGTGGCGCCGGAGCGGATCGAGGACGAAACCAATTATGTCGGCACGCTGGCGCACCGTCCCGACAGCCTGATCGCCGGCGCTATCGCCTCTTGCCGCCCGGAAGAACCGGAATTCGCCGCCTATCTCGAGCGGCAGCGCCACATTCCGCTGGTCAAGGGCTTCCGCCGGGTGCTGCACGTGATGCCGGACGAATTGTCCGAACAGCCGCTGTTCAGGGACAACATCAAGCGAATGTCCGGCTCCGGCCTGACCTTCGATCTGTGCATGCTGCCGCGCCAGCTGCCCAATGCGATGGCGCTGGCGGATCTCGCGCCCGACGTCACCTTCGTCCTCGACCATTGCGGCGTTCCCGACATCAAGGGCGACGCCCGGCAGCCCTGGCGGGAGAATATCTCAGAACTCGCAAAACGCCCCAACGTGGTTGCCAAGATTTCCGGGGTCGTCGCCTATGCCGATCCCGACACATGGATTGCCGACACCTTGCGGCCCTGGGTCGAGCACACGATTTCGAGCTTCGGATGGGACCGGGTGGTGTGGGGCAGCGACTGGCCGGTGTGCACGCTCGGCGGCGGGCTGGTGGCCTGGGTCGCGGCAACGCATGCGCTGATCGACGGCGCCAGCGCCGACGAGAAGCAGAAGCTGCTCTCCGGCAACGCCCGGCGCATCTGGGACCTTTGAGGACTAAACTCTAAAGCCCGAACTCGGCTCTGATCGCCGCACTGTGTTCGCCGACACGGGGGGCAGCGCGCGTGGTTTTCGGCCGCTGGCCGTTGACGCGGATCGGCGAGCGGGTGGTCAGGATCGACACATTGTCATCGCGCTCGACCCGCTGCAGCATGTCGAGCACCTCGAAACCCTCGCTTCTCATCAGATCATCCCAGTCGAGCACGCGCGAGCACCAGATGTCGGCGGGCTCCAGGATCGCCAGCCATTCATCTACCGTTTTCGTCCCGATCCGGTCGGCAATCAGACGCTTGATCTCGTCGCGGGCGGTGAACCAGGATTTCGGATCTGAAGCATAGGGCGCCAGCGCGTCCAGTTGCAGCAGATCCTGAAGCCGCGGGATCGGCGTCATGGCAATCGCAAGGAAACCGTCGCTGGCCTCGTAGACCCCGTAAGGTGCGGAGAGATAGGCGTGGGCGCTGCGAAAGCCCGAGCGTTTGGGCATGCGCCGCCCGTCATTGAGATAGGTGGTCAGGACCTCGAACTGGAAATCGACCAGCACCTCGAGAAGGCTGGTCTCGACATGGCTGCCGCGGCCGGAAATGCCGCGCTTGACCAGCGCCGCGAGGATTCCCTGCGCGGTGGCGGCGCCGGCGAGCATGTCGCCGATCGCGAGCCCCATCGGCACCGGGCCGTCGCCATCATTGCCGCTCAGCCACATCACCCCCGACCGCGCCTGCGCAAGGAGATCCTGACCTGGCCGCTTGACCCAGGGGCCCTCCTCGCCATAGCCGCTGATGGAGGCGTAGACGAGTTTCGGGTTGAGGGCGCGAACGGTCTCGTAATCGAGGCCAAGCCGCTCGATGACGCCGGGGCGGAAATTCTGCACCAGCACGTCGACCTTGCCGATCAGTGCGCGCAGCACCTCGAGATCGGCCTCGTTCTTGAGGTCGATGGCGAGGCTCTCCTTGCCGCGGTTGATGGCATGAAAGATCGTCGAATCGCCGCCGATCTCGGTGTCGCTGAGATAGAGCGAGCGCGACAGGTCGCCGGCGCCGGGACGCTCGATCTTGATGACGCGGGCGCCGAGATCCTGCAGCCGCAAGGTAGCATAGGGGCCGGAGAGAAACTGGCTCATGTCGAGGATGACGAGGCCATCCAGTGGCAGGTCGGTGTCTGTTGTCATGATGTCTTTTCGGTCCTGCCCGCAGACTCTTCCGGGTTCTTGTATTTCACGGTCTGGAGATGCTCGCAGTAGAGCACCAGCTCGCCTTCGCCCTTGAACACTTCATAGCTGGCGCGGATCAGCCCCATGTCCGGATAGCGCGGTTTCTTGTCGAGATTGGTGCGCACCGTGTAGATGGTCTCGCCGATGAAGACCGGCTTGATGAAGCGCAGCTTGTCATAGCCATAGGAAAACGCATTGACGCAATTGGTCGCCACCAGTCCAAGGCCGGCGGAAAACACGAAGGCGCCGGCAACCAGGCGGCGGCCGAAGATGCCTTCGCTTTCGGCAAACATCTGGTCCTGCACGTAAGGATGGATGTCGACCACGAGGGTGTTGAACATATGGCTTTCGCCCTCGGCAATGGTCCGGCGCAGCGACCGGATCCGGTGACCCGGCTGCCAGTCCTCGTAAAACCAGTTCTCGGCGTTCCAGACCGGCAACTCCGCATGCTCCCGGGGCATGTTGCGCGGGCGCGTGCTGGCGATGCCCACCGTGGGCTCCAACGAAGATCCCATGACTCCTCCCAAATTCCTATTTAAATAACATATTCACATATGGATTTCGTGGCAAGAGGCGGATCGTCCGATCCGCGCTGCTGATCCGGCAGGGGCAGTCCTGCGTAAGAGGCCGGGAAACGACAATGCGGTGGCAAGCGTGCAGAAAGACGCTCCCGTATTTGTGACCAAACACAGGGTTGTTAACCCTCACCCTTTATGTTGACTGACAGCTCATACCGCAATTCGATACCCCGGGACCGACCAATGATGAGACGCCTCCGCTTCACCGTAATTCCGCTTGTCGCTGCAGCCGCCGCGTTCATTCCGCAGGCTCAGGCTCAGGCTCAGGACGCCGGTGGCCCGGGGATCTCGTTCGAGCTCGGCGCCGCGGGCAAGGTGGCACCACGCTATTTCGGCGCCAGCAAGCTGGTGCTCTCGCCGGTTCCGCTGTTCCGGCTCAAGCGGCTGGAACTGCCGAACGGTTTTGCCATTGGCGGCGGGTCTGACGAAGGCTTTTCGCTGAGCCCGTCAATCGACGTGATCGGCAAGCGCTCGATCGCGAATTCACCTGAGCTGACGGGGCTCAACACCATCGACACCGCGGTCGAACTCGGCGTCAAGGCCAAGTACCAGTCGGGCAATTTCCGGGTGACGGGCGCGGTACGGCAGGGATTTGGCGGCCACAAGGGCGTGCGCGCGGAACTCGGCGCCGATGCCATTTTCAAGGCCGGCGATCAGTGGACCTTCCATGCCGGTCCGCGGCTGAATTTCGGCAGCTCCAAGTTCACCAACACCTATTTCGGCGTCACCGCGGCGGAAGCATCCGCGCGCTATCCGGCGACAACCGCGTCGGGCGGATTGTACAGCGCCGGCCTGGAAGCGGGCGTGCGGTTTCAGGTTGACGACAACTGGGCTGTCGAGGCGGACGCAGGCTGGTCGCGGCTGACCGGCGATGCGGCCAGATCACCGATCACCGCTCAGGGTTCGAAAAACCAGTACAGCGCCTCGTTCGGCGTCGTTCGCCGCTTCGACATCGGCTTCTGAAGTCCCGTCCGCGCGGGGCGCTTCATCTACAGGGTGGCGCCGCCGCCATCCTCGGGCGAGACAACATCGGCTGACAATTCGTCGAGCGCCTGCTCGATATGCTTGAGCTCGTCTCCGACATCGTTGTCATTGACCATGGCGCTCTCGGTCGCGGCGCGCATTTCCGCGCGGACGCTTTCGTGCATGCGCTTGAGCAGATCGATCTTTTCGGCGCTGGACAGACCGGGGTCTTCGACAATAGCCCTGATATCCGACTTCACATCCTGATGGGACATGGCACTGATCCTTTCCGAAACTTCTGTCCGTATGACTGACGGCGCAAACCGTCCTGACCAGTCAACGCACAAGTCCTTGGGTGGTTCCGTCCGCCTGATCATCGCGATCTGACGCCGCCGCCCGGAAGAGCGGATCAGCGCCTGGTCGACGCCCGGCGGGATGACAGCAACAGGTTGGTCTCGCTCGAGGTGATGCCCTCGAAGCGGCGGATGCGAACCAGCGTGTCGTCGAGTTCCTGCAGCGTGTCGGTCGCCAGTTCGATGATCAGGTCCCAGCGGCCATTGGTTGAATGCACCGCCTGAACCGCCGGCATGCCCTGCAGATGGGCTATGATGCGCTCCGTCCCCCTGCCCTCGATGCCGATCATGGTCAGTCCCCGGACCGGCGCCGCCGTCACGTCGGCGCGGGTGAGAGCGGTGAACCCGGCGATCTCGCCGCTGGCCATCAGCCGCTCGATGCGGCTGCGCACGGTGGCGCGGGCCAGCTTCAGCTTGGCCGCCAGATCGGAGATCGACGCCCGCCCGTCGCGCCTGAGTGCTGCAATCAGGCGAATATCGATATCGTCCAATGTTGACATGCTTTGCTACCGATCTGGCAATATTGTTTTTCGATTTGATCATAATTGATCGATCAAGCTTCGCAAAGAGCCAATTCCCTCCTCATTTCAAAGTCAGCACGCCGGTTACTCGCCGCCCGGCTTGCCAAATTGGCAATGCTGGCTGACACAAGCGCGGTTTTGCTGCCCGGAACGGACAAACTTCCCATTTCAACCGCCAGCGGCCTCTGCGACGGGTTGTCGGAACAGAGGAAATCCGATGAACCAGCCTTGCATTTTGGTCGGCGCGCCTGTCGACAGCGGTCAATCCAATCCCGGCTGCCTGATGGGGCCGGCCTCCTACCGGGTGGCGGGCCTTGCCGGAACCCTTGCCGAGCTCGGCTGCAGCGTCGAGGACCGCGGCGACGTCGCGCCGAGGCCGCTTGCCGCCGAGAGCTGCGCCAATGCGGCGGTGCATCACCTGGCCGAGACCATTGCCTGGACGCAAGCGCTGGCGTCGGCCGCCGAGACGGCCATGGCGGCCGGGTTTCCGGTTTTTCTCGGTGGCGATCACAGTCTTTCGCTCGGCACGGTCGCCGGTGTTGCCACCCACGCCCAAAAGCAGGGGCGGCCACTGTTCGTGCTCTGGCTCGACGCCCACAGCGATTTTCACACACCGATGACCACCCGCTCGGGCAATTTGCACGGCACGCCGCTTGCCTATCTGGCCGGGCTCGGAGACTTCGAAGCCTTTCCGCCATTTCCGGATCCGGTCCCGACCGACCGCATCTGCCTGTTCGGAATCCGCTCGGTGGATCCCGACGAGCGCACGGCGCTGCGCGGCCACGGCATCACGCCGGTCGACATGCGCGAACTCGATGAACGCGGCTTCGTCGCGCCGCTGAGCGCATTCCTCGACCAGGTTCGGGCGGCCGACGGGCTGTTGCACGTCTCGCTCGATGTCGACTTTCTCGACCCGTCGATCGCGCCGGCCGTGGGCACCACGGTGCCCGGCGGGGCCACCTTCCGCGAGGCGCATCTGGTCATGGAGATGCTGCACGAGTCCGGCCTCGTCAGTTCGCTCGACCTAGTCGAGCTCAATCCGTTCCTCGACGAGCGCGGACGCACCGCCCGGCTGATGGTCGACCTCACCGCCAGCCTGATGGGCCGCAAGGTGTTCGACCGCGTCAACCGAAGCCTCTGAGTTCAGCGACCATCCTTCTTCTCACCACCGGAGACAGACAATGACCCCTCCCTCGCACCTGGCCTATGTGCCCTTCATCAGCGTCGAGAACATGATGCGGCTCATTCACTCGATCGGCATCGAAACCATGCTGAAGGAACTGGCCGACGCCATCGAGCACGACTTCACCCGCTGGCCGCTGTTTGACAAGACGCCGCGGGTTGGCAGCCATTCCGACGTCGGGGTGATCGAACTGATGCCCACGTCCGACGGCGATCTCTACGGATTCAAATATGTCAACGGCCACCCGTCCAACACCAAGCAGGGGCTGCAGACGGTCACCGCCTTCGGGCTCTTGGCGCAGGTCTCCTCGGGCTACCCGGTGCTGCTCTCGGAGATGACCGTTCTGACGGCGCTCAGGACGGCCGCGACATCGGCGATGGCGGCGCGCCACCTGGCGCCGAAAGGCGCGACCGTCATGGCGGTGATCGGTAACGGCGCCCAGTCCGAGTTCCAGGCGATGGCGTTCAAGGCGGTTGTCGGCATCGAAGAGGTCCGGCTTTACGACATCGATCCGGCGGCGACCGCCAAATGCGCCCGCAACCTCGCCGGCTCCGGTCTGAAGGTGACCCCTTGCCGGTCCTCGCAGGAGGCGATGGAAGGGGCGCAGATCGTCACCACCTGCACCGCCGACAAGCAGTACGCCACCATCCTGACCGACAACATGATCGGCGACGGCATCCACATCAACGCCATTGGCGGCGATTGCCCGGGCAAGACCGAGTTGCACAAGGACATCCTGTTGCGCTCCGACATCTTCGTCGAATACCCGCCACAGACGCGGATCGAGGGCGAGATCCAGCAGATGCCGGAGGATTACCCGGTGACCGAGCTGTGGCAGGTGATCACCGGCGAGGCCGAGGGCCGCAAGTCGGCGTCTCAGATCACGCTGTTTGACGGTGTCGGCTTTGCCATCGAGGACTTCTCGGCGCTGAAATATGTCTATCAGCGGGCCTTGAAGACGGGGCACTTCCAGCAGCTCGACATGATCGCCGACCCGGACGACCCGCGCGACCTGTTCGGCATGCTGACGCGCGCCGCCGTGCCCGCCTGATGCTCGCGAACCGCACTGAGCCGGGGCAATCCGGTCTTGGCGAACTGGACTTCAGCGGATAAAGCAGCGTCATGGAACCCGCAGCAACCGAACCTCCGCCGATCCGCCTGCTCGTTGATGCCGATGCCTGCCCGGTGCGCGAGGAATGCGTCAAGGTGGCGCTGCGCCACGGCATCAAGGTGACGTTCGTCTCCAACAGCTACTTCCGGATCGAGACCGATCCGCTGGTCGAACGCGAGATCGTGCCGGGGAATTTCGACGCCGCCGACGACCGCATTGTCGAGCATGTCACCAGGCGGGCCGTGGTGGTGACCGCCGACATCCTGCTGGCCGAGCGCTGCCTGAAGGCAGAGGCAGCGGCGGTGATGAGCCATACCGGCAAGCCCTTCACCCATGATTCGATCGGCATGGCGGTGGCGACACGTTCGATCATGGCGGACCTGAGAGCCGGCGGCGCGCAGGTCGGCGGCCCGGCGCCGTTTTCCCGCCAGGACCGGTCACGCTTTCTCTCGGCGCTCGACCTCGCCCTGGTCCGGTTGAAGCGGCACGGCTGAGCGACCGCTTCCGCCCGGTCATTTTCGCAACATACAAGGCAATCGGCCTTGTTTTCCATTTCTTCTGGACAATCGCCGCGGCCCGCGCTCAATTGAGGCGATCAGCTTACCGGGGGATATCTCTCATGGCCTATGTGGACATGCTCAAAACATTTGTGCGCGTTTACGAACTGGGCAGCATGTCGGCCGCCGCGCGCGATCTGCGGGTTTCAGCAGCAGTGTCCTCGAGCCGCATCTCGGACCTCGAAAAGAGCATCGGCGTGCGGCTGTTCAATCGCACCACCCGCAGCCTGCGCGCCACGGCGCACGGCGAATTGTTCTACAAGGGCGCGATCAAGATCCTCGATACCATCCGCGAGGTCGAGGGCGGCATCGCCGAGATCACCGCCCAGCCGAAGGGGACATTGTTCATCTCCGCACCGCTGGCGCTCGGCAAGAAGCTGGTGGCGCCGCTGATCCCGGCCTTCAAGGCGGAGTATCCCGACATCAATGTCCGGCTCAGGCTGTCGGACCGCAAGGTGGATATCGCCCAGGAGGGTCTCGACGCCGCCTTCGTGCTCGGGCCGCTGCCCGATTCGGATCTGAGGGTGCGGGCGATCCACGAGTTCGAGCGCGTGCTGGTCGCCTCGCCCGCCTATGTCAAGAAACACGGCATGCCGAAGAGCGGCCACGAAATCATTGCCGACAAGCACAAGTGCCTGCTGTTGCGCTATCCCGGCGCGACGGAGTTCTACTGGAACCTGATGGTGGACGGGGAGGTCCGCGCCTTTCACCCCGAAGGGTCGCTCGAAAGCGACGATGGCGATGTGCTGACGGCGTGGGCGCTTGCCGGTTGCGGCATCGCCAGCAAGACCCGCTACGATGTCGCAGCGGAGCTGGACGCCGGCCGCCTGGTGGAAGTGGCAAAATCGACGCCCCAGACGCCACAGCCGTTCTCCTGCCTCTATCCGCACAAGCGGCTGCAGGATCCGAAGGTCAAGCTGTTCATCGACCATGTCATCAAGGGCATCCGCGCCGAGATAGACCGGGCCGCGGCTTTAACATCTTCAGGAAAAATTTGAAACCGAACTGCATTTTCTTTGCATACTATAGGCATTGAAGTCCGGTTCCGGCGAACCGGGCGCATTCGTCCAGGAGACACATGATGAGTGAGCACATGCCGGTGCAGCTTCCGGGGTTCGCGCGCAATTCGGTCAACCTCGCATCGGCGGGCCTTGGCGCGAAGGGCATCCAGGTCACCGACGAATTCTTCGCGCCGCTCGAGCGCATGCTCAACGATCAGACCGCCGTGTTCATCGCCGACAAGTATGACGACAACGGCAAGTGGATGGACGGCTGGGAAAGCCGCCGCAAGCGGGTGCTCGGTCACGATTTCGCTGTCATCCGGCTGGCAGTTGCCGGGCGCATCGACGGCTTCGATGTCGACACCTCGCATTTCACCGGCAACTATCCGCCCGCAGCCCGCATCGAGGCCTGCAATGTCGCCGGCGATCCGGATGACAGCACCGAATGGACGGAAGTGCTCGGCACCTCTCCGCTGGGACCGAGCGCGCATCACTATTTCGCGTCGCAATCCTCGGAGATCTTTACCCACGTCCGGCTGCACATCTATCCCGATGGCGGCGTGGCTCGGCTCAGGGTGTTTGGACAGCCGTTCCTCGACCGGTCGCGCGTGGGCAATGGAGACATCGAATTGTCGTCGGCGCTGAATGGCGGGCGGATCGTAGGCTTCTCGGACGCGCATTACGGTTCCTATCACCGGCTGCTGGCGCCGGGCCGCGGCGAGAACATGGGCGACGGCTGGGAGACCAGCCGCCGGCGGGTTCCTGGCAATGAGTGGATCGTGATTGCTCTCGGCGCACGGGGCATCCTGTCCGGCGCGATCGTCGACACCGCCTTTTTCAAGGGCAATTTTCCCGACATGTGCTCTATCCAGGCCGCCGACATGAGCGAATTCGGCACCGATGCGGGCGATGCGATCATCACCGCGTCGATGTTCTGGCCGGAGCTGATCGGACAGCAGAAGCTCTCGGCGGACCATGTCCATGATCTGTCGGCGCATATTCGCGATATCGGCCCGGTGACGCATGTGCGGCTCAACATCTTCCCCGATGGCGGGGTCAGCCGGCTGAAACTGACGGGGAGTCTCGCCTGATCAGGACTTGACCGGACATCATGGCAAGGGTCCTGGATTTCTGAGGCACTGACCGGGACGATGGTCTGGCGCGGGGGCGCAGCCGGATCATTGCAAGGTTGACAGTGCTGGCTTTTCAGCCGGTTCGCAGCAAGTGGGGGCGGCGAACCGGTATGACTAACGCCCCTGAGGGAAAAGGACAGCCAATGGCCGACTCATCGCTTGGAACCGCAGAGCAACTGCGGGATCCCAATTACACACCACCGCTTGCCAAAGCCGTTCCGCTGGGGATCCAGCACGTGCTGGCAATGTTTGTCTCCAATGTCACGCCAGCCATCATCGTTGCCGGCGCCGCCGGCATCGGCTTCGGCTCGGACCAGGGAGCGCTCGGCTTCCCCGACATGACCTACATGATCCAGATGTCGATGCTTTTCGCCGGCATCGCCACCCTGTTCCAGACCATCGGTTTCTCCCGCGTCGGCGCCAGGCTGCCGATCGTCCAAGGCACCAGCTTCGCCTTCGTTCCGGTGATGATCCCGGCCGTCGCGGGCCTCGGCACCGCAGGGCTCGCCGGGCTAATGACCGGCGTGATGATCGGCGGCGTGTTTCACTTCTGCCTCGGCTTTTTCGTCGGCCGTATCCGCTACGCCCTGCCGCCGCTGGTGACCGGACTGATCGTTCTGATGATCGGTCTGGCGCTGGTCAAGGTCGGCGTACAGTACGCCGCCGGCGGCGTGCCACTGATCGGCAAGCCCGAGTTCGGCAGCCTGGCCATGTGGATCCCGGCGCTGGTGGTGATCGTCGTCACCCTGGCGATCAAGTTCTTCGCGCGGGGGTTCGCGGCAGTGGCTGCGGTGCTGATCGGCATCATCGCCGGCTACATCGTGGCGCTGATGATGGGTCAGGTGAACTTCGGCAACCTGGCGCGGGCCAGCTATTTCGCACCGCCGATCCCCTTCAAGTGGGGCTTCGAGTTCAACTTCGCCATCGTTCTGGGCATGTGCTTCATGGCCATCGTCTCGGCGATCGAAACCGTGGGCGACACCAGCGGCATCACCAAGGGCGGCGCTGGACGTGAGGCCACCGACAAGGAAATCGAGGGCGCAACCTTCGCCGACGGTCTGGGCACCGCGGTCGCCGGCGTCTTCGGCGGCCTGCCCAACACCTCGTTCTCGCAGAATGTCGGCCTGGTCGCCATGACCGGCGTGATGAGCCGTCACGTGGTGACCATCGGTGCGATCTTCCTGATCGCCGCCGGCTTCATCCCGAAGGTCGGAGCGATCATCAACACCGTGCCGATCAACGTGCTCGGCGGCGGCGTCATCGTGATGTTCGGCATGGTCTGCGCCGCCGGCGTCAACATGCTGTCGGATGTCAACTGGAATCGCCGCAACATGGTGATCTTCGCCACCGCACTGTCGATCAGCCTCGGTCTGCAGCTGGTGCCGGAAGCCCTGCAGCATCTGGGCAAGACCGCCCAGATCCTGCTGACCAGCGGTCTGCTGCCGGCAGCCCTGATCGCGGTCGTGCTCAACCTGCTGCTGCCTGAAGATCTCGACGACTGAGGTCAGCTGAAGCTTTAAAGAAAAGAAGCCCCCGGTTCATCGCCGGGGGCTTTTCTTTGTGACCCGATCGGAGGGCTGAACGTTTTCGCCGCCTGCCGGTGATCTCAGTTGGCGATCTGCGCCGCCAGGCGAATGGCCGAAATATTGTTGGCCCAATCATCCTCGCCCGCACCGTTGAAGACCGCCGATCCGGCGACCAGCACATCGGCGCCGGCGGCGGTGACCAGCGGGGCCGTGGCCGGGGTGACGCCGCCGTCGATCTCGATGTGGATCGGACGGTCGCCGATCATTTTCTTGACCCGCGCAACCTTGTCGACGACCGAGGGGATGAAGGCCTGGCCGCCGAAACCGGGGTTGACGGTCATCAGCAGGATCAGGTCGAGACGGTCGAGCACGTATTCGATGACATTTTCGGGCGTCGACGGATTGAGCGAGACGCCGGCCTTCTTGCCAAGCGCGCGGATCGCCTGCAGTGAGCGGTCGAGGTGGGTGGTGGCTTCGGCATGCACCGTGATGATGTCGCATCCGGCGTCGGCGAAGGCCTCGAGATAGGGATCGCAGGGCTCGATCATCAAATGGCAGTCGAACACCGCCGTCGTGCGCGGACGCACCGCCTTGATGATGCCGGGGCCGAAGGTGATGTTGGGGACGAAGTGGCCGTCCATCACATCGAGATGGATCCAGTCGGCGCCGGCGCGCATGACGCCTTCGATGTCATCGCCGAGGCGGGAGAAGTCTGCCGACAGGATGGACGGGGCGATCAGGATGGGCTTGGACATGGCGCTTACCTCGGGTTGGGAGCGGCCGTGCCTCGTGACGCCGGCCCATTTGACAGCGGTTTGCCCGAACAATCGCGCAAAGGTCAAGACGGCTTTGGATCAACCCTGTGCAAAGCCCTGCGACCTCTTGCCCGAATCATGCTGCAACGGGCAGGCTCCGATGGAATCCAACAGGAGCCCGTCATGCCCAGACCACCGATCAGCCATTCTATCGTCTTCACCTACACGAGCGACCTGGAGCGCGGCTCGCGGTTCCTGCGCGAGGTGATGGAACTGGATTTCGTGGTCGACCAGGGCGCCTGCCACATCTACCGGCTGACGCCATTGAGCTATATCGGCGTCTGCAACCTGCCCGACCGCCCGCAGGGGACAGCCGGCGTGACGCTGACCATCGTGTCGCCCGATGTCGACGGCTGGCGCGACTTCCTCGAAGCCAAGGGCGTCACCTATGTCAGCGGTCCCGAACACAGCGAGGAATTCGGCGTCTACTCGTCGCTGTTCCATTCGCCGGACGGTTACCGCGTGGAGATCCAGAGTTTCGACGATCCCGACTGGGACAAGGGCAGTATCGGGGGCAGCATCGGCTGACGCCGCCCCTGCTTCCGTTCAGTACCGGATCGGTTCGCGGGTCATCTCCAGGTGCAGTACATTGCCGGTCCATGGATTGGCTTCGCAGACCGCCTCGTCCAGCTCGACACCCAGGCCCGGCTCATCCGAGGGAATGACGAAGCCGTCCTCCCACTCGATCTTGTTCTTGAGCAGCTCGGCGTGGAAACCGTCCCAGGTCTTGATCGATTCGAGCACCAGGAAGTTGGGCAGGGTCGCGGCGAGCTGGATGTTGGCGGCGGCGACCAGCGGGCCGCAATAGCAATGCGGCGCGATCTGGATGCCGAAGGCTTCGGCCATGCCGGCGATCTTCTTGGTTTCGAGCAGACCGCCGGAGCGGCCCAGATTGGGCTGCAGGATCGCCGCGGCGCGGGTTTCGATGACGCGGGCGAACTCGTGCTTGGTGACCAGCCGTTCGCCGGTGGCGACCGGGATCGAGGTGGCCCGCGCCACCTCCGCCATGGCGCCGAGCTGATCGGGCGGCACCGGCTCCTCGAACCACAGGGGATCGGCCGCCTCGATGGCCCGCGCCATGCGGATGGCGCCGGCGGCGGTGAACTGGCCGTGGGTGCCGAACAGGATGTCGGCGCGGGTGCCGATCGCCTCGCGCACCGCATTGACCATGCGGGCAGAGAGATCGATGTCGGCCAGAAGCGGCTGATGGCCGCCCTGCACCCGGTAGGGGCCGGCGGGATCGAACTTGACCGCGGTGAAGCCCTGCCGGACCGCTGCAAGCGCCGCGGAGGCCGCCATGTCGGGATCGTTGTAGACGTTCTTCGGGCTGTCCGTCTCGGTCGGGTAGACGCTGCCGGTCTCGGGATAAAGATAGGTGTAGGAGCGCAGGCCCTCGTGCACCCGGCCGCCGAGCAGCTTGTGCACGGGCTGGCCCGCCTCCTTGCCAATAATGTCCCAGCAGGCCATTTCGAGCGCCGAGCAGCAGGCCATCATGGTCATGTCCGGGCGCTGCGAGAAGCCCGACGAATAGCACAGCCGGAAGAAGTTCTCGATGTCGTGTGGATCGCGTCCGACGAGATAGCGCGCGGCCACATCCTCGATCAGCCTGGCGGTCAGATGCGGATCGAAGGCCGCATCATAGGCCTCTCCATAGCCGACGACGCCGCCGTCGGTGACCAGCTTGACGAAAAGGAAATACCGCCCGCCGGTCTGTGGCGGTGGGTTGCCCACCACAAAAGTCCGGACATCCTTGATCTTCATTGTGCGCTCCGCAGTTTCAATTCGACTTCACATGGATCGGGGGCAATCGATCAGGTATCGGCGGCAAAATCCAGCCCCGCTTGCGACATCGCGAGGCAGAGTTTTTTGGGATCCGGACACCGTGCCCGGTCGACGTGTCAGATCCGCTTGAGGAAGCCGTCCGACGATGCGGTGATCATCAGCTTGGCCTCCATCACGGAATCGATTTCGAACTTGAACGGCTTGCCGTCGGCACCGGTACGGTTGGCACTGTCCTGATCGGCGAGATAGGCATGGACGGCGGTCTTCGGATTGTCGCCCTTGCCCCACGGCCGATCGGCGCACATGTCGGCGGGCAGATCCTCGACACCGCTGTCCCAGACCACGCAATAGGAGCCTTGCGAGACCAGCGGCGCGTAGGCGTGGAGTTCGGCGAGCACATGGTCGTGGGTGTGGTTGGAATCGAGAAACAGCATGACCCGGTCATAGCCACTCGCGATCGCATGGACCTGATCGACAATCGTCTTGTCGATGGACGACCCCTCGATCATCTCGATCTTGTGATGCATCGGGTGCGCCAGGATGCCGGCGCGGTTGTGGGGGCGGATATCGATGTCGATGCCGACGACCTTGCGGCGGCTCGCCATCGGATCGAGCACAGTGCCGGCGGTCACGGCATCGCAATAATCGAGCATCGCCAGCATCGAGGCGCTCATCACCAGCGAGCCGCCATGGGCGATGCCGGTCTCGATGATCAGGTCGGGCCGGTAATTCCAGATCAGTTCCTGGTAGGCATAGGTGTCCTGCGGAACCTGGATGATCGGGCGGCCGAGCCAGCTGAAATTGTAGGCGTACTTGTAGCGGATGCTTTCGCGCACCCAGACCTGGGAAAGACCGACAAAACCGGGATCATTGGCCGCGGCGTTTATGTTGTTCTGCACATAGGCGGCGAATTCGGTTTCCTGGCTCACTGGTAAATCCTCGTGTTTGACAGGTTCTGATGCGCGAACCTGCTAGCGCGGTTTTCGGGAAGCAAGACGGATGGCCCACCTGGCGGGATCCGGCCATGCAGCTCGGACACCTTCGACCCGGTTGATATTGCACGATCCGGCCCGGTACCCGGGCAAGAGTAAACAGACGAACCCACTTTCAGTCCGCCTGCAGATATTCGAGGCTGAGATCGTCGGACAGGAACTCGCCGTTCCTGCAGACCACCCACCAGAATCCGTCGCTCATGTTGACCGATTCGAACTCCTCGGAGACTGCCAGGCAGACACCGGGGTGATAACGATACTCACCCTTGATGTAGTCCCGGTCCTTGTATTTCCGAGCGAGTTCGAGAAGCTCTTCGGTCGGGAACTTCTCCAGATCGTCGCCGCAGATGATGCCGTACTTCTTGTTCACCAGCCTCTTTGCGTTGACGATATCGGCCTTGACCGAGTCATACTTGTGGTCGGCGTCAATGTAGATGAAATCAAAGGAGTCATCCCGAAACATCGGCAGTATGGCTGACGACTTCCCGCGGATGAGAGAGACGTTCTTGTCGTCGGCATCGTTTTCGAATCTTCTGACGTTGAGGAAGGCGGACATGAAAGCCTCGGATGAGAGGCTGTCCATCTTGGCATAGTCCCAGTTCGCGGCCCCGAACTCGTCGCGCGCCACGTCGGCGCTCGATGCGTAGGGCCGCCAGGCGTCAAGCAAGACGATGTCGGAACCGGGCATGAAGTTTTCAAGCCAGATGTTCGTCGACCCGCCGCCGTACCAGACACCGATTTCGAGCGCCCTGATACTGCTCTTGAACGCTTTCCTTGCCAGCGCCGACATGAGGGCGGCCCTTCTGGTTTGAACGAGACTTTGATTGTGGGCCTTCACACGGTTTTCCTCATGCTTTGCATCTTTGTGTCAGGACCATCGTCGCAAATGGTCTCGAGGTTGGATCGGCGGCTCAACTCATTCGTTCGTCGGGAAGCGCGTAGATGACGGCGCCTGTTCCGCACCAGCTGTGGGTGCGCATGAACAGGCGGTATCCTTCCAGGTTTTCCCGCAACCAGCCGGCGGTGCGCCAGATCCCGTCGGCATTGTGGTAGACGGTAACGGCAAGGATCGGGCGGGCCGCCGTGAAGGTGGCAAGGCCGCCCTTGAGCGCATCGAGCTCGCCGCCTTCCAGATGCAGCTTGACAAAACCGGGAGCAATTCCGGCCGCGTCGATGGTGCCGGTCAGGACCTCTTGAGTCCCGCTCTGCGCGAACTGCGACATGAACCCGAGCCCGCCATGGAAGCGGCGCGTCCGCGAGATCGCGTCGAGCGCGGTCCTCAGCAACTCGATGCGGGACCGGCGCTCCTCGGGCTGGCTTGCGCACCAGGCCGAGTATTGATCCGCACTTGCCCGGTCCGGCTCGAAGGCGACGATCCGGCTGTCCGGACCGGTCGCTTCCAGAAAGGCCGCGGAGACGCTGCCATGATGCGCGCCGCCATCAAGAAACAGGTCGCCACCCGCCAGCGCTGCCCGAACCTCGGGAATGAAGAACCGGTTTGAATTGTCGACCGGCACACCGGCGAACTGCCACTCCTGCCGGGCCAGCCGCCAGGCAAGAAAGCTCAGATGGTGGGCCCGGGACAGATCGTCCGCCCATGCATCGAGGCATCCGGCGATTTCGACCAGATCGGCCGGCTGAAGAGAATCGGCAAACCAGCCATTGGAGAGCGGATGGGCGGGGCGGAAACTTTCGGCCACATCGTAGAACGGCACGACGTGCCGCCAGCCCTGGCCTTGAAGCTCTTCCATGATCGGCGTGACAGGAGCGGTGACGATGCTGACGGCAAGCAGCGCTTCGGACTTGACCCTATCGGGAACCTCGTGCGGCGCCAGCAGCTCGATTCCCTGCCAGGCATCGCTGCCGCGGATCTGCTCCGCACGGGCGTCGACAACCAGCACCGGCTCGACGCCGACATCCCGCAGGAAATCCAGCGCCATCCTGCCGAAGGTGCCCGCGCCGTAGATTGCCAGCGGACCGGCCGGGACGACGGCCGAAGCGCGGCAGGGCTGACCCGCCAGCTCCGCCAGAAGCAGGCGGGCTTCGGAGCGGTCGGGAACCCGGCCAAACCAGCGTGACGGATAGGCGTGCTCCACGTCAGGATGCCCCGCGTCCTGCCCGATAGCTGAGGGGGAAGTTTTCATCATGTTTGGACCGCTTCGCTTGTGCGACACTGCATGAGAGAATCACATTCCCCGGACAGGACTAGTCTAGTGGCCGTACCTAACACCCCAAAGCTTTTCCGGGCCTTGCCTTGAGTGTTGTACTCGTCACCGGCGCAAGTGGCTTTGTCGGCACGCAGATTGTCAACCGGCTAGCCGCAAACGGCCACAACCTGCGGCTCGTCGCCCGGCCCAAGGCCGCGGTGCGGCTTGCGTCGAGGTACCCGGATGCCACGGTCGTGGAATGCGATGACCTGTTTGCCCAATCGGTCGATTGGTGGACCGAGACCTTCAGGGGCGTCGACGCCGTCATCCATGCGGCCTGGTACGTCAATCCCGCCGATTACCTCGATTCCGAGCTGAACGCAGCCTGCGTTTCGGGCAGCTTCCGGATGGCGCAGGGCGCAGCCCGGGCCGGGGTCGGGCATTTTGTCGGGGTGGGAACCTGCATGGAATACGCGCTGCCTTCCGAAAGGCTCGAGGTCAGTTCGCCAACCGCGCCGGCCACGGTCTACGGCGCCTGCAAGCTGGCGCTCTTCGAAATCCTGGGAAGCCTCTTCAAAGACACCGGCGTGCGGTTTTCTTGGTGCCGGCTCTTCTACCTTTATGGCGAGGGCGAGAATGAAAAACGCCTCTACCCCTATCTTAGACAATGCCTGGAAGCGGGAGAGACGGCCAAACTTGGATCAGGTACCCAGTTGCGCGATTATCTCGATGTCGCGGTCGCCGGCGCCCGCATCGCCGATGTCGTCGATACTGGTCAGGTTGGCGCAATCAACATCTGTTCAGGTCAGGCTGTGAGTATTCGCCAGTTCGCCGAAACCGTCGCTGACCGCTATGGGCGGCGCGACCTGCTGGAATTCGGAACCCGCCAGCCCCATCCGCGAGATCCTTCCGCGGTGGTTGGCGTGTCAAATCTTGTCGTTGAAGGATCAAAAAGGGACGCACGGTCATGAAAGCTCAGCTGAAACCGCGGATCAACCTCGAAGACAGGACCGCGCTGGAAACTGTCATCCCGCTCGAAACGCCCTTCGTGGTGTTCGTGGATCCCTCCAGCGCCTGCAATTTCAAATGCACGTTCTGCCCGACAGGGCATCGCGACATGATCGCCGATACCGGGCGGTTCCAGGGCGCGATGAAGTACGACCTCTTCACCAAGATCATCGACGACCTTGGTGAGTTCGGCAAACCGATCAAGGTCTTGCGCATGTACAAGGACGGCGAGCCGTTCCTCAACAAGCGGCTGGCCGACATGATCGCCTACGCCAAGCAGAGCGGTTTCGTCGATTACATCGACACCACCACGAACGGCACCTTCCTGACGCCGGAGCGCATGGGTCCCGTCATCGAGGCCGGTCTCGACAAAATCAACATCTCCGTCGACGGCATGAACAAGAACACCTATCAGCGCTTCACCAAGTTCAACTTCGATTTCGACACCTTCGTCGAGAACGTCAAATGGGTCTACGCCAACAAGGGCGACATGGAAATCTCGATCAAGATCCCCGGCGAACTGCTGGAGCCGGGCGAACGCGAGAAATTCTTCGACACGTTCGGAGACCATTGTGACCGGATCTTCGTTGAGAATTTTGCACCCTGCTGGCCCGAGTTCGACATCGAGAAGCACACCGGCGTGAAGATCAAGAAGGGCATCTACCAGCAGGAAGTCTCCAACACGGAAACCTGCCCCTACATCTTCTATTCCATGTCGGTGAACCCGGACGGGCTGGTCAGTTCCTGCTTCCTTGACTGGTCGCGCGACCTCATCATCGGCGACGTCAAGAGCCAGTCGATCAAGGAGGTCTGGAACTCCGACAAGATGAACGCGCTCAGGCTGCAGCACCTCGAGGGCCGCCGTTGCGAGAACGGCACCTGCGGCAGTTGCGGCCAGCTGAGCCATTGCCTGCCCGACAATATCGACCCCTACCGGCCGATGCTGCTCGAGCGCTTCCGGGAGATGGTCAAGCTCGACCCCAATGTCACGGCGCCCGGCGCCAAGCGCGCCGCCCCGGTCATCGCCGCCGAATGAAAATCGTCCACATCACCCCGCATCTGGGCGGGGGTGTGGGCAAGGCACATGCGGCCCTGTGCGCGGCGGACAGTGAAGCCGCCGGCCGCCACTACGTGCTTCTCGAAGAGCCGCGCGACTACCGGCACATGGATGACATCCGCGAGACCGGCGCCGCCGTCACGATCGCCCCGGATCGACGGACAATCAGCGAACTGATGGACAGCGCCGACATCGTCCAGTTCGAATGGTGGAACCATCCGCTGATGTGCGGGCTGCTCGCCGGCCCGCC
This sequence comes from Hoeflea sp., assembly GCA_020637795.1. Taxonomy (GTDB): domain Bacteria; phylum Pseudomonadota; class Alphaproteobacteria; order Rhizobiales; family Rhizobiaceae; genus Hoeflea. The sequence continues at coordinate 1,132,113 of JACKJT010000001.1, forward strand.
GCTGCCCGCGATGCGGTCGGTGTTCTGGAGCCATGTCTCCGGCATCGCCGCGCCGTTCATCCCGGCAGGGCTGGTCGCTGCGGCCTCACGGTTCGTCTTCACCTCGGCCTGCTCAAGGCTTGCCCCCAACCTCACCGGGCCGGCGCCTTCGGGGCTGGAGCGGACAGCCGTCGTCAACAGCGGCTTTGTCCATGCAGGCTCCGGCGCCGGCGAGGGTCCCGACCGTGAGAAAAGCGGCATCAGCTACCTCGGGACCGTCGAATTCACCAAGATGAGCCCGGCGATGATGCAGGTGGCCGACCGGCTGGAAGACGAGGACGCGGTGGTCGAGATCTGGGGAGACGTTGCCGCCCGAAGCCCGGTCCGCGACGCGGTCGCGGCGATGCAGCATCCTGAGCGGCTTAGGCTGCGGGGTCACACCGGGGATCCGCGGGCGGCGCTGGCGCAAACATCGATCTTCCTCTACCTGCTGCAGCCGTTTCACTTCGGCACGGCGGAAAACGCGCTGGTCGAGGCGATGTCGCTGGGGTGCGCGCCGCTGGTCTTCGCCAACCCTTGCGAACTGGAGATCGTGCGCGATGGCGAGACCGGCCTGGTCGCAACCTCGGTCGACCACGCCGCCCATTTGCTGAACTGGATGCTTGAGAACCCCGACGAGGTGCGCCGGATGGGCGAGAAGGCGCAGGCGGAAGTGTGCGCGCAGAAGACGCCGGAACGCTCCATCGCCGCATTCCGAACCTTGTGGCAGGCAGCAATGAACGAGCCAAAGCGGAGGATCGATTTTGCCGGGGCACTCGGTTCGACCCCACGGGAGTGGTATGAGGCGCTGCAGGGCGAACCCTGCAGCGCCGATGCGTCTGCGCCGGCCAACGAGGTGGCTTCCAAGGGCAGCCTTGCCCATTTCCTGGCCTACTATCCCGATCTTGACCTCGCGCCGGGGACCGCTGAAACATTCCGCGTTTGACGATAGACCAAGGGCCGCTCCTGCGTCGGGACCGGAGATGCAGCCCTTTGACTCCGGCTCCGCCAGATTGCCCGGGCGGGCTTCATCGATGCGGGTCAGCGTCACGCAAGCTAATTCTGCGAGCATATAATCGGCATTTGGTGTCAGGCAGGAGCTTCCATTTTGGTGTATTTGACGATCTGTATTCCGACCCGGAACAGGCAGCGCTATTGCATCGAAGCCATCAAGGCCATCGCGGAATCGGACGAGACGGATTTCGAGGTCATCGTCGCCGACAATTCCGATGACGCCAGCATTCTCGGCGATTACTTCCGGACCCAGGTAAACGACAGCCGTTTCAGATTGCTGCCGCCAACCGGCACGGTGATGCCGATGGTCGACAACTGGGAGCGCACCATACCTGAAGTGCGGGGCCGCTGGATTTCGATGATCGGCGATGACGACCACATTGACCCCAGCGCGCTTCAGCTCATCCGGCGATATGAGCGTGAGCAGCCCGAGCTCGAAGTGGTCGCCTGGGGACGCATGAACTACAACTGGCCCGACAACAGGACCATTGCCACGCTTGCAGCCGTGCCGATGGGTCACGCCACCCATGTTCCCGACAAGACGACCGTCAGCAATCAACTGTACCGCTGGAGCCAACGGGAAAAACGCCCGATCGGCGGGTTGGGTATCTATCATGGCGCTGTCCGCCGGTCGCTGATGGAGCGGATCAAGCGCAAATACAGCGATCGCTATTTCGAGAACCCGACCGTGGACTTCGACAATATCTGCAAGGCCGTTCAAGAGGCCAGGGCGATGGTGTTCTGTCAGCGGCCGTTCTCGGTTCTCGGGGCCTGTGCGGCGTCCAATTCGGCCAGCACCCAGTCCTTTGAAGTGATGCAGAAGCTGGTCGATGAATACTATCGCGAACTGGGCAATCACAAGCGGATCGAGAACGAGGATTTCCCGTTCTCGCCCAGGCTTCCCGGCCTTGCCATCATCACATCCATTGCGTCGGCAACCTGGTGGTTCTGCCGAAAATATGGCGTCGACAATGAGGGTTTTCAGGAAAATTTCGCCCATTCAGCCGTGCATGAGTGCCTGTCGTCGCGAACCGTCGAAGAGTACAAGATCAAGGTCGAGGGCTTCAGGCAAGGGTTTGCGGCGTTCGAAGGCGGGAAATGGAGCAGCCATTTCAATCCGCCAGCGGTGTTCTTTCCGTCGACTTCCCAGAACGAGCTCTGCGGCGTCTACAAGAACAACATGTATATCCGCGAGAGCGGGCTCGAGAAGGTGACGACCCCGGCCGAATTCTATCGCTTTGCGGAAGCCTTCGTGATGCCGGTCAAACATCTGGTTTCGGCAAGACAGGCGTTCGCGGCATGACCGTACTCTCGATCTGCATTCCAACCCGCAACAGGCAGGCCTATGCGATGTCGGCGGTCAGGGCGATGCTCGCCTCCGAACGGCAGGACTTCGAGGTGGTGCTGGCCGACAACTCCGATGACGGCGCACCGCTGGCAGAGTTTGCCGCCGGCTGCGCCGACCCGCGGCTCAAGCTGCTGCCGCCCCAGGACCAGGTGCTGTCGATGCGCGCGAACTGGGAGCGGATCGTTCCGGAAACGTCCGGCGAATGGATCAGCTATATCGGGGATGACGACTATCTGGATCCGGAACTGTGTGAAGTGATCCGGGTCTCCAAGAAGATCGTGCCCAATGTCGATGCGCTGACATGGGGACGACTGTTCTTCGTCTGGCCCGAGGCGCGGCATGCCCCGGAAGTGACGAAGATGCCCAATGGCAGCCATCTGATCGGGATCAAGAAGGAAGACATGATCCGCAAGCTGTTCTTCTGGGAAGATGCCTCCGACCGGCCGAAATGTCCTTTCGGGGTCTATCATGGTGCGGTCCGGCGGACCCTGCTCGAGGACATCCGCAACACGTTTTCGGGTCAGTATTTCGGCCATCAGATCGTGGATTACGACAACATCTGCAGAACGCTGATGGTGGCGAACTCCTTTGTCTACTTCGAACGCCCGATGTCGGTTTTCGGAGCCTGCAAGGCGTCCAACACCATGGGGCTGCGCGACGAGAAAGCGGCGGAGGTCATCATCAAAACGTTCCTGAAGGAAATCGACGGCAAGATCGAAGCCTCGAACTTTCCGTTTCCCATTGAGCTCGGCATCACCGCGCAGATCGGCCACGTGATCGAAGCCTTCAAGCAGGAACAGGGTATCGAAATATCCGCATGGGAAGACAATTTCATCGGCGCTTGCGCGCGCAATTGCGAAAGCCTGCATGATCGCAAGGCCTTTGAAGCCAAGAAAGAGGCCTACCGGCAGGCGATCATTGCCTGGCGCGGCAAGGATGCGCTGTCGGCATTCAACCCGAAGTACAAGTACCGCTCCGACCTGCCGCACTTCATCGGGTTTCACGAAAATGAACTTAGTCTCGACATGGGCATCGGCGACGCTGAATCTGCGGCGGAATATTACAGTATCCTCGACACCATGATGTTTCCGATTCATCTGCTCGAGGGCCGTTTGTTGTCATGAAACGAACCTGATCCCCGAAAGTCCGGGGCGCGGATTTCACTGCCCCGGCTCTGGTCTGTGATGCGCACTGAACCCGGTTTCGGGAACCGCCGCAGCCTTCCATGATCTCCCCCGACTCGAGACAGCACTCGAACGCAAGGAACAAGCCAAAATGAACTCTTCCGAAGACATGTTTTTCTACCCCTCCAGCGGAGAAGATTCATTTTTCGAGAAACTGAAGGCGATAACGGACAAGTACCCGCACGACTTGCGCCACTACCTGGACCTGGTGCCGGTCTATGCGAGCCGGCGCAGCTTCATCCGGCAGCTGGCGCATTATGAGCTGTTCAAGCTGACCATGGACCTGCCCGGGCACTACATCGATTTCGGCGTCTATTTCGGCCGTTCCTACTTCACATGGCACAAGTTCATCGAAACACTGACGCCGACCGCGACGCACAAGAAGGTGATCGGCTTCGATACGTTCGGCGGCTTTCCCGAACTGGCGCCGCAGGACGGGGACGAAGACACCTCGGTGGACAAGAGAACCGGCGGGCTCAGCGCCAGCACGTTTCTCGAGGAATTCAAGCTGCTTCTCGAGCTTCACAACCAGGATTCGGTTATCCCGGCCAACCGTGGCAGCATCATCATTGGGAACATCGTCGAAAGCCTGCCCGAGTGGCTCAAGGCCAATTCCGAAGCCCGCTTCTGCCTGATCAACATCGACGTCGATATCTACGAGCCCACCTATGCAATTCTCGAGAATTGCTGGGATCGGCTCGTTCCCGGAGGCGTTCTCATCCTCGATGAATATGCCACGAGCAAATGGCCCGGAGAAACTAGGGCCTGGGACGAGTTTGCCGCCAAGAGAGGGCAATCCCTGCCGGTCAAGCGCTTCCCCTGGGCAAACGCTCCCGGCGGCTATGTGATCAAGCCCTGACGCATCGCGACCGGCAACCCGGCCGATCCCCTCCCGATAGTCCGGCTCCGGGCCGGCAGGACCTGCGCCGGACTGTCTTGTCGAACGCATCGGGGGATTTTGACCCGTAACTGCGAAAACAAAGCGCGATATCCCCTGTTTTGCTACGCCATGAAACGCAAAGCCGGGGATTTCACTAGGTTTTAAATATTAAATCGATTGAATAACTGAAAACCTCGAGCGCCCCAACTTTTCCTGTTCTCGCCGATTAAAAACACGCTATAGAGGCTCGCAGGGGAAAGAGGGTGCATGAAAGCACCCCCCATAAAAAGACGAGAGGACAGCTGCCTCATGGAGTATTTTCTTCAACAGCTTATCAATGGGCTCACTCTGGGTTCCATTTATGGGCTTATCGCCATCGGCTACACCATGGTCTATGGCATCATCGGCATGATCAACTTTGCCCATGGTGACATCTTCATGGTCGGTTCGTTCATCGCGCTTGCGACGTTCCTGGCACTGGTCGCCCTTGGCATTTCAGCCCTGCCGCTGATCCTGTTCATCACGCTGCTTGTCTCGATGCTCTTCACCTCCGCCTGGGGCTGGACGGTGGAACGGCTGGCCTACAGGCCGTTGCGCGGATCGTTCCGGCTGGCGCCGCTGATCACGGCGATCGGCATGTCGATCGTGCTGCAGAATTTCGTCCAGATCACGCAGGGCGCGCGGGTCAAGCCGCTGCCGCCGCAGATCCAGGGCGGCGTCACGCTGATCGAGGGCGTCACCGAGAACGGCACCATCGCGGTGCAGCTGTCCTACATGCAGATGATCATCATCGCCACCACGCTGGCGCTGATGATCGGCTTCTCGCTGCTGATCTCCAAGACATCGCTGGGCCGGTCGCAGCGCGCCTGCGAGCAGGACCAGAAGATGGCCGCCCTGCTCGGCGTCAATGTCGACCGCACCATCTCGCTCACCTTCGTCATGGGCGCGGCACTTGCCGCAGTGGCCGGCTTCATGTTCCTGCTGCTCTACGGGGTGATCGATTTCTACATCGGCTTCCTTGCCGGGGTGAAGGCGTTTACCGCAGCCGTGCTCGGCGGCATCGGCTCGCTGCCCGGCGCCATGCTCGGCGGGCTGCTGATCGGGCTGATCGAAGTGTTCTGGTCGGGGTATTTCTCGGTCGAATACAAGGACGTCGCCGCGTTTTCGATCCTGGTGATCGTTCTCATCTTCATGCCCTCGGGCCTGCTTGGCAAACCAGAAGTCGAGAAAGTCTGATGTCCAGTAACGGCAGCCAACCAGCGGACCACCTCCATCCGGAGGGCGCGCAAATCCAGAGCGAACAACGCCTGTCAGCACCGACGCCTCCGACCAGCACCAGGACGAAGCCGCTTTCCGCCATGGTGCAGGACGCGGCAATGGCCGCGGGTCTTGTTGGCGTGCTGGGCTTCTTCTTCCTGGCGCTGCGCACCGACATCGGGACCGGTGGCCTCGACCTGACCTACCGGTGGGGATTGTGGTTCATCTCAATCGCGATCGCCTTCGGCGGGCGGCTGTTGCTGAATCTGTTCGTGTTCAACAGGGCCAAGCCGATCGCAAGCGGGATCAAGATATCGCTGCCTGCGGGCGCGATCTCCGCGGGGTCCCGGGTGCTCGGGCCGTTCCTGCTGCTGGTGGCGCTTACCCTGCCGTTCATCGTGATGGCTGTGTATCCGGACCGCGACCGGCAGTTCATCGACCTGGCGATCCTGATCATGACCTACGTCATGCTCGGCTGGGGCCTGAACATCGTGGTCGGCCTGGCCGGCCTTCTCGACCTTGGCTACGTGGCGTTCTATGCCGTCGGCGCCTATTCGTTTGCACTTCTGGCGCAGTATTTCGACATCGGCTTCTGGATGGCGCTGCCGCTGGCAGGCCTGCTGGCGGCGACCTGGGGCATCATCCTCGGGTTCCCGGTGCTGCGGCTGAGGGGCGACTACCTCGCCATCGTGACGCTGGCCTTCGGGGAAATCATCCGCGTGGTGCTGCTCAACTGGTATGATTTCACCGGCGGCCCGGACGGCATCTCGGGCATTCCGAAGCCGAGCTTCTTCGGTCTCGATTTCACACGAACCGGCGGCTTTGCAGAGTTCTTCGGCATCGACTACGATTCGATCCACCGCTTCATCTATCTCTACTACATCATCCTGTTGCTGGCGCTGATCACCAACTTCGTCACGCTCAGACTGCGCAAGCTGCCGATCGGGCGTGCCTGGGAAGCGCTACGCGAAGACGAGATCGCCTGCCGCTCGCTTGGCATCAACACCACCAACACCAAGCTGACCGCCTTTTCGATCGGCGCGATGTTCGGCGGTTTCGCGGGCTCCTTCTTCGCCACGCGGCAGGGCTTCATCTCGCCCGAGAGCTTCACCTTCCTCGAATCCGCCATCATCCTGGCGATCGTGGTGCTCGGCGGCCTCGGCTCGCAGATCGGCGTGGTCATCGCCTCGGTGGTGATGATCGGCGGCATCGAGATCCTGCGCAACCTCGGGTTCCTGAAGGAGATCTTCGGCCCCGATTTCGAGCCCACCCAATACCGCATGCTGATATTCGGCCTGGCCATGGTGCTCATCATGGTGTGGAAACCGCGCGGCATCATTTCAAGCAGGAACCCTTCGGCGGTCTACAAGGAACGCAAGAAGATCGGCTCGGACATGGTCGCTCAAGGTGAGGGCCACTGATGGAAAACGCAATGAAAACGCCCCCCGCGCAGACCTGGGACGACAATGTCGTGCTGTCGGTCGAGCACCTGACCATGCGCTTTGGCGGCCTGGTTGCCGTCAACGACCTGAGCTTCAATGTCGGCCGTGGCGACATCACCGCGCTGATCGGCCCCAACGGTGCCGGCAAGACCACCGTGTTCAACTGCGTCACCGGATTCTACAAGCCCACCGAGGGCCGCATCGTCATGCGGCATGGCAAGGGCCTGCAGGCCGACAGGATCGAGGCGCTGACCCGCACCGGGCGGCAGTTCGACGATGACGGCGACGACCGGGTGTTCCTGCTCGAGCGGATGCCGGATTTCGAGATCTCTAAGCGCGCCAAGGTGGCCCGGACGTTCCAGAACATTCGGCTGTTCGGCGGGATGACGGCGCTGGAAAACCTCCTGGTGGCGCAGCACAATCCGCTGATGATCGCCTCTGCGATGACCATCGGCGGTATCTTCAACCTGCCGGGCTACCGCAAGGCGCGGGCCGAAGCGATCGACTTCGCCGCCTACTGGCTTGAGAAGACCGGCCTGATCGACCGGGCCGACGACCCGGCCGCCGACCTGCCCTACGGCGACCAGCGGCGGCTCGAGATCGCCCGGGCCATGTGCACGCGGCCGCACCTGCTCTGCCTTGACGAGCCGGCGGCGGGTCTCAATCCGCGGGAATCGAACGAGCTGAACGAATTGCTGCAATACATCCGCAAGGACCATGACACCTCGATCCTGCTCATCGAGCACGACATGGGCGTGGTCATGCAGATTTCGGATCATGTCGTCGTGCTCGACTACGGCGAGAAGATCTCGGACGGCAATCCCGAGCTCGTGAAAAACGATCCGAAGGTGATTTCGGCCTATCTCGGCGTTGACGAGGACGAGGTCGCCGCAGTCGAGGAAAGCATCGACATGCCGGTCATTCATGGCAAGACCAAGCCTGCGGACAATGGTGAAGGAGGCCAGTCATGAGCACTGAGCAGAACCTTCTGACAATCCGCGGCGTCGAGACCTACTACGGCAAGATCGTCGCGTTGCGCGGCGTCGATGTCGACGTGAAGAGAGGCGAGATCGTCACGCTGATCGGCGCCAACGGCGCCGGCAAGTCGACCTTGATGATGACGATCTGCGGCAATCCGCGGGCCCGCACCGGCGACATCATCTTCGACGGCCAGGACATCTCCCGCACGCCGACGCACGAGATCATCCGGATGGGCATCGCCCAGTCGCCGGAAGGCCGGCGGATCTTCGGCCGCATGACGGTGATGGAAAATCTCCAGATGGGCGCGCAGCTGGTTGACGACAAGCATTTCGACGACGACCTGAAACGCGTGTTCGACCTGTTTCCCCGGCTCAAGGAGCGCGCAAACCAGCGCGGCGGCACGCTTTCGGGCGGCGAACAGCAGATGCTGGCGATCGCCCGGGCGCTGATGAGCCGGCCGAAGCTGCTCTTGCTCGACGAGCCATCGCTCGGACTGGCGCCGCTGATCGTCAAGCAGATCTTCGAGATCATCAAGGAACTCAACTCCAACGAGGGGCTGACCGTCTTCCTTGTCGAACAGAACGCGTTCCACGCGCTCAAGCTCGCCCACCGCGGCTACGTGATGGTAAATGGCAACATCACCATGTCCGGCACCGGGGCCGAATTGCTCAAACGCGACGAAGTTCGCGCCGCCTATCTTGAAGGCGGAGCTCACTAAGTAAGGGGTAAGACATGGAAAACGGCCTCTTGTGGGAAGTCTCGATCGCCGAGTTCATCTTCGTCACGATGATCCTTGGCGGCGGCACGGCGTGGATGACCGGGCGGGCAGTCGCGCAGACCTGGCGCACCCCGCTGCAGCTTGCCTGGTACATGGTGATCCTGGGCCTGGCGGTGCGTTTCATCCATTTCGCGCTGTTCAGCGGAACGCTGCTTTCGGGTTATTATTTCCTGGTCGATTTCGTCGTCATTCTTGTCTTTGCCTTCCTCGGTATGCGGTTTACCCGCGCCAGCCAGATTGCAAGGCAGTACAGTTTCGCATTCACCCGTTCAGGGCCGTTCGGCTGGCGTCAGAAAAGCAGTTAACCGCACAGCAAAGCAGCTCGAACCACCATCCAAAAAGGTCTGTATTTCTTTGAAAAGATCGGATTAGATGGTTGTACACGGGGCAAAAGCCCCCCACACCGGCGCCGAACTCGGTCAGCGCCTGCGGAGCCGGTGCCAGGAAACAAACAGGCGTTGCTGGGAGTTAACATGAAGAAGATTCTTTTGGCCGGAGCCGCGCTCGGCTTCGCGATGTCCACAGCCTCGGCTGAAATTGTCATTGCAACCGCAGGTCCGATGACAGGCCAATACGCATCCTTCGGGGAACAGATGAAGACCGGCGCCGAGCAGGCCGTCGCCGACATCAACGCCGCCGGCGGCGTCAACGGCGAAATGCTGAAGCTCGAAATCGGCGACGATGCCTGCGACCCGAAGCAGGCGGTTGCCGTGGCCAACCAGTTTGCCGGCAGCGGCGTGGTGTTCGTGGCAGGTCACTTCTGCTCGGGTTCCTCGATCCCGGCATCGGCAGTGTACTCGGATGAAGGCATCATCCAGATCTCGCCTGCCTCGACCAACCCGAAGTTCACCGATGAGCGTCCGGGCGGCGCCGATGGCGGCACCTACCGCGTTTGCGGCCGTGACGACCAGCAGGGCGAAACCGCAGCTGCTTATCTGCTCAAGAACTTCGCTGGCAAGAAGATCGCCTTCGTCCACGACAAGACCGCCTACGGCAAGGGTCTTGCAGACGCGACCATGTCCTCCTTCGAAGCAGGCGGCGGCAAGCCGGCCATGTACGAAGCCTACACCGCCGGTGAAAAGGACTACTCGGCTCTGGTGTCGAAGATGAAGCAGGAAGGCATCGACGTGCTTTATGTCGGCGGCTACCACACCGAAGCCGGCCTGATGGCTCGCCAGATGAAGGAACAGGGCATGTCCACGGTTCTGGTTTCCGGCGACGCTCTGGTCACCGACGAGTACTGGGCGATCACCGGCGATGCCGGCGAAGGCACCCTGATGACCTTCTCGCCTGACCCGACCAAGCGCGAAAGCGCTGCCGCCGTCGTCAAGGCCCTGCAGGACGCCGGCAAGACCACCGAAGGCTACGTGATGTACACCTATGCGGCCATCCAGGCCTATGCACAGGCTGTCACCGCCGCCGGTTCGACCGACTATGACGCCGTTCGCGGTGCGCTCAACTCGGGCAACTTCAGCACCGTTCTCGGCGACCTGAAGTTCGACGCCAAGGGCGATGTCTCGCTTCCGGGCTACGTCTTCTACCGCTGGTCGGACGGCAAGTACGCCGAAATCGAATAGTCGTCGGTTCAGCTGACTGAATTGAGCCCCGGTGTGCAAGCACCGGGGCTTTTTGTTGGATTGGCGGATACGAACATCCGCAAGGGTCTTCCGGAGAACGTTCCCGGCCCGCTCCAATAGGCTCGGCCGGCGCCAGCGCGTCGGCGACGATCACGCCGCGGTCGAGAGTTCGAGATCCGCATTGCGGGACTTGCCAACCACCAGTTCGGCATTGGGAATATCGTTGGACAACGCGCGGGCAAGCGCCCGTTCGGGATCAAGACCGTGTTCGAGCCAGCGATCGATCAGTCTCTGCCGCAACTCGTCCGGTCCCGCGGTGAGCATCACAGTCATATCGAACAACTCTACCATCGGGGACCAGTCCGGATCATCCAGCAGAAGGTAGTTGCCTTCCGCAATCAGAAATCGATGATCACGAGTTACGACGCTGCCTCCTGCACGCGACAGGTCAAGCGAGCGGTCGAACACCGGGACAGCAATCTCGCGATCGGTTTCGGTGCGAAGGCGTTTGAGCAATGCCGCATACCCGTCGATGTCGAAGGTAAATGGAGCGCCCTTGCGTGGCAGCGTCCCGCGCGCTTCAAGCACGGCATTGTCAAAATGAAAGCCGTCCATCGGCACGATGGCCGCTGCGTGCCCACGGCGGTTGAATTCCGCCACCAGCGCTTCGGAGAGCGCTGATTTTCCGACACCGGGCGGCCCGGCCAGCGCGATGACGAAGCGCCCGGCCTCACCCGCCTTCTCGATCGCCCGGTCCGCAACGCGGGCAGCATTGGCTTGACGTTTCATCTTGTGGGTCAGGCCGCGACCGCTTCCTGCGGCGGCTCCTTGGCCCCGGTCATGAAGGCGACGGCGTCCGACATGGTGTAGTCCTTGGGATTGATCACGCAAAGCCGGCGCCCAAGCCGGTGAATGTGAATGCGGTCCGCGACCTCGAACACATGCGGCATGTTGTGGCTGATCAGGATGATCGGGATACCCCGCGCCCTTACGTCGCGGATCAGTTCCAGGACCCGGCGGCTTTCCTTCACGCCAAGCGCCGCCGTCGGTTCATCGAGAATCACGACCTTGGACCCGAAGGCCGCCGCGCGTGCGACCGCCACCCCCTGGCGCTGCCCGCCCGACAAGGTCTCGACCGCCTGGTTGATGTTCTGGATGGTCATCAGGCCAAGTTCGGTCAGCTTCTCGCGGGCGAACCTTTCCATCGCGGGGCGGTCGAGCTGGCGGAAAAGACGGCCCATGACCCCCGGTTTGCGCAATTCCCGTCCCATGAACATGTTGTCCGCGATCGACAGCGCCGGCGACATGGCCAGCGTCTGATAGACGGTCTCGATCCCGGCCCCGCGCGCCTCCAGCGGACTTGTGAAGGCGATCTTGCGGCCCTCGAGCCAGACATCGCCCTCGTCGGGGACGACCGCGCCGGAAATCGCCTTGATCAGCGTGGACTTGCCGGCGCCGTTGTCACCGATCACGGCGAGGATTTCCCCCGGCATCAGGTCGAAGTCGCAATGGTCGAGCGCCACGACACGGCCATACCGCTTGACGAGATTGCGTCCCTTGAGAATGGGTTCCATCAGACTGACACCTTTCTGATCCACTGGTCGACGGTGACGGCGGCAATGATGAGCACGCCGATGAGCAGGTAGGTCCATTGCGCGTCGGCGCCGAGCAGCCTGAGGCCGAGCGAGAAGACGCCGACGATCAGCGCGCCGAACAGCATTCCCATGATCGAGCCGCGGCCGCCAAACAGCGAGATGCCGCCAATCACCACGGCGGTGATGGATTCGATGTTGCCCAACTGTCCGGATGTCGGTGAAACCGAGCCGATGCGGCCGATCAGGGCCCAGCCGGCAAAGGCGCAGATCAGGCCCGAGAGCATGTAGACCGAGATCAGCGTGCGCTTGACCTGCACGCCGGAGAGCTCGGCGGCTTCGGGATCGTCGCCAACCGCGTAGACATGGCGTCCCCAGGCGGTCTGCTTGAGCACGTAGGCGAGAAACAGCACCAGCAGAACCATGAAGATCGCGCCATAGGTGAACACGGCGCCGCCGAACGCAATCTTGTTGCCGAAGAACTGCAGGAGAGGCGCCTCATTGGCTATGTCCTGGGCGCGGATGGTCTCGTTGGCAGAATAGAGGAAATTGGTGGCCAGCACGATCTGCCACATGCCGAGCGTGACGATGAAGGGCGGAAGCTTCATCACGGCGACGAGAAAACCATTGATGTAGCCGCAAAAGGTGCCGCAGGCGATACCGGCGGCCACCGCGATCTCGACCGGCAGGCCGTAGCGGAAGGAGAACAGGCCCATGACGACCGAGGACAGCACCATGATGGCGCCGACAGAAAGGTCGATGCCAGCGGTCAGGATCACCAGCGACTGGGCGGCGCCGAGAATGCCGACGATCTGGACCTGCTGCAGGATCAGGGTTAGCGCGAAGGGCGAGAAGAACTTCTGGCCCAGAAGCAGCCCGAATACGAGGATCGAACCGACCAGAACAATGGCCGGGACCATCCACGGCGTCTGGTGCAGGGCATGCTGGATGCGCTTGACGGCACCCTTGTCATTGGTCGCGAATGCGGCGACGGCAGTCGGGCTCGAGGCCGCGGCCTTTTCGAATTCCTGCGTACTGGACATGGTTCCTCCTCCAAGGTCACACGGCATGGATGAGCGGCCGTAACAGCAACAATACGGCGGTGCTTTGCAACGGGGCGGCCGTAAAGCCGCCCCGACAGTGTTTACCTATACTGTGAGGCAATCAACCCCAGCAGCGGTCCATGCCTTCGGCGACCGAGATCGACTCGACGCCTTCCGCCGGCTTGTCGGTGACAAGCGCGACGCCGGTATCGAAGAAGTTCTTGCCCGGCGTCGGAGCCGGCTTGGTGCCGTCCTTGGCCCAGGCGGCGATGGCTTCGATACCCTTGGAAGCCATCAGCAGCGGATACTGCTGCGAGGTGGCGCCGATGACGCCGTCCTTGACGTTGGCAACGCCCGGGCAGCCGCCGTCGACGGAGACGATCAGCACGTCGCCTTCGCGGCCGATGGCTTTCAGCGCCTCATAGGCGCCGGCAGCAGCAGGCTCGTTGATGGTGTAGACGACGTTGATCATCGGGTCCTTGGCAAGGAGGTTTTCCATTGCCTTGCGGCCGCCTTCCTCGTTGCCGGCAGTGACGTCGTTGCCGACGATGCGGGCATCATCCTCGTCGCCCCACTTGCCGGGATCCTTGACGTCGATGCCGAAGCCGGTGAGGAAGCCCTGGTCGCGCAGCACGCCGACGGTCGGCTGGCTGACGGCCAGGTCGAGCATGGCGATCTTGGCGTTGGCGGCTTCGGCGCCAAGCGTTGCGGCAGCCCACTTGCCGGTCAGTTCGCCGGCGAGGAAGTTGTCGGTGGCGAATGTCGCGTCGGCCGCATCGATCGGATCGAGCGGCGTGTCGAGCGCGATCACCAGAAGGCCGGCATCACGGGCCTGCTTGACTGCAGAGACGATCGACGAGGTGTCGGACGCGGTCAGCAGAATGCCCTTGGCGCCATCGGCGATGCAGGTCTCGATGGCTGCAACCTGGGTTTCATGGTCGCCGTCGACCTTGCCGGCGTAGGATTTCAGCGACACGCCGAGCTCGGCGGCCTTGGCTTCGGCGCCCTCTTTCATCTTGACGAAGAACGGATTTGTGTCAGTCTTGGTGATGAGGCAGGCGCCGACGCTGTGGCTGGCAGCCTGTGCCGGAGCAGCGGCGAGAGCGCCAAATGCGGCAGCAGCGAACAGGGCGGTCTTGATTGCGGTAGTGGTTTTCATGTGATCCTCCCGGGGATTGGCTTTGCAGGTCAGTCTGCATGCGCGCCGAACTGGAAATCCTCGCTTCCGTTCATCGCGTCATCACCAAGACAACACCAAACGCCTCCGCTTGTCAATTAATAAATAACTCTTATTTAGTAATTGACGGGAGATCGTCTTTGCCGCATTGTTTTGCTAAGGAACAACCGCGATTGAAAATCGTTGCCTTGTGAACAAAATTCAGGTCAACGAAATCGGGGCCAGCGAAACCCGGAGGACTCTGACAGGTGCCGCAAGATGCGAAGACCAGCGAAGACCGTGCCGGCTCAGTGAGCCAGGCGATGCGGGGGTCGAACCAGAGCGGGCTGCGCGCCTATAACCAGCGCCTGGTGCTGAGCCTCGTCTACACCCATGGCAATCTGGCCAAGACCGACATCGCCCGCATGACCGGTCTGTCGGCGCAGACCGGTTCGGTGATCATGCGCGAACTGGAAGCCGAGGACCTGATCGTCAAGGGCGAGCCGATCCGCGGCAAGGTCGGCCAGCCTTCAGTGCCGCTGTCGATCAATCCCGACGGGGCCTTCTTCATCGGCCTGAAGGTCGGGCGCCGCAGCGCCGAACTGATCCTGATCAACTTTCTCGGCGAACCGAAAGCCACCTTGCGCAAGAGCTACCCCTGGCCCACCCCGCCGCTGATCGTCACCTTCGTGCGCGAGGGCATCGAGGAGATCATCCAGGGCCTTCCCGAAAACCTGCGCGACCGGGTGGCGGGACTGGGCATCGCCACACCGTTTCATCTGTGGGACTGGACAGAACAGGCCGGCGCGCCGCGCGAGGAGATGGACCTGTGGCGCGACTGCGACCTCAGGGCGGAGATCGCCAGCTTCTGCAACATGCCGGTCTACCTGCAGAACGACGCCACGGCGGCCTGCGCGGCGGAACTGGTCTTCGGCACGCACGAGGGTCTGAGCGACTATCTGTATTTCTACATCGGCACCTTCGTCGGCGGTGGCGTGGTGCTCAACGGCAGCGTCTATTCCGGCCGCACCGGCAATGCCGGCGCTCTCGGCCCCCTGCCCGTTGTCGGACCGGACGGCAAGCTGGTGCAACTGATTGACCGGGCCTCGATCATGCTGCTCGAACGCATGCTCCGGGCCAACGGCCAGGATCCGTCGCCGCTGTGGAACAACCCTGATCACTGGTCCGGGTTCGAGGCGCTCGCCGACGAATGGGTCGGCATCGTCGCCCGGGGCCTCGCCCAGGCGATCGTTTCGGCCGCCTCGATCATCGATTTCGAGCATGTGATCATCGACGGCGGCATTCCCGCGGACGTGAGGGAAAAACTCGTGGCTGCGACCCGTGCGGAAGTCGACACCTACGATGTTCGCGGTCTCGATGTGCCGAAGATCCTGCCCGGAACCGTCGGCCACCTCGCCCGCGCATTGGGTGCTGCCAGCCTGCCGCTGTTCGACAAGTACCTGATCGACCGCAATACCCGTTTGGGCAGCGCCTGAGCGCGCTTATCAAGCTCAATCGTAACGCAGGTCGACGGCCTTTCCGCCGAAGATCCGGTAGGCCCAGATCGAATAGCCGGTGATCACCGGCAGTACGAACAGGGTCCCCACCAGAATGATCGCGAGGCTTTCGGTGGCGCTCGCCGCCTCGACGATGGTGATCCGGCCCGGCACGACATAGGGATAGAACGACCAGGCGAGCCCGGCGAAGCCGAGGCAGAATATGCCCGCGAGGCTGACAAACGGCGCGAGGTTCATCCGGTCGCCCTCAAGCGGCATCCGTGCCGACAGGCGCCACAGCCAGACAAACAGAGTGAGCGTAAGCACCGGCAGCGGCGCGAGATAGAGCGTTTCGGGAAACCCGAGCCAGCGCTCCCAGATCCGCTCGCTGGCAAGCGGCGTGGCCAGCGAGATCGCTGCCATTCCGAGTGCGACGAAGCCTAGCGAGGCGCGCAGCCACGTGACCGCCCGCTTCTGCAGTTCGCCTTCGGTCTTGTGGATGAGCCAGGCAGCCCCGATCGCCGCATAGGCCGCCGCCAGGCAGACGGCCACCAGCAGGGCGAAACCTGAAGCGGCCCAACCGGTATCGAGCCCGAGGACATAAAGGCCGAGCATGTAGCCCTGCGACAGCGCCGACATCAGCGAGCCGGCGAAAAACATGACGTTCCAGGACGGCTTGGCGCTGAGGCTGACCTTGGCGCGGAACTCGAAGGCGACGCCGCGCAGGATCAACCCGATCAGCAGCACCGCGACCGGAAAGTAGAGCGTGGTGAGGATAACGCCGTGGGCGATCGGGAACGCAACCAGCAACAGCCCGACCGCCAGTACCAGCCAGGTCTCGTTGGCATCCCAGAACGGGCCGATCGAGGCGACCATCCGGTCCTTCTGGGCCTCGTCGGCCAGGGGCGAGAGGATGCCGATCCCGAGGTCAAAACCATCGAGGATCACGTAGACAAGGATCGCCACGCCCATCAGGGCGGCAAAGATGTAGGGCAGCGCAAGCGCCCAGTCGAAACCGGCCATGGTGCTACCTCCCCATCCCGAAAGCCATTGCCGGATCGGGGTCGATGCCGGGATCCTTCACGCTCGGCGGCCGCTGCGGGACCTTGGCGGCCTTGAGCGCCAGCGCCACGATGACCGACAGATAGGCTGCAATCAGGGCGGCATAGACCAGCAGGTAGGCCGCGAGCGTTATGCCGACGGAGGTTGCGGGAACCGTGGTCACGGCGTCGGCGGTCTTCAGCACGCCGCTGACCAGCCAGGGCTGACGGCCGATCTCGGTTGTGTACCAGCCGGCGAGCGTCGCCACCCAGCCCGACAGGGCCATCGGCACGAGGACGAAGGCGAGCGGCCGGTTGATGTCGCCCCGGCGCCAGATCACAAAGCTGCCTATCCAGGCGACGAAGAGCATGGCGAAGCCGACACCGACCATTATGCGGAAGGCGAAGAACAGCGGCGTCACCGGCGGGTGCAGCACAGTGCCGTCCTCGGCAACAAAGTCATTAAGGCCCGGCACGACGCCGTCGAGATCGTGCTTGAGGATCAGGCTTGCGCCGCCTGGAATGCCGATCTCGAACCGGTTTTCCCGGGCCGCTTCATCGGGGATGGCAAACAGCACCAGCGGCACCCGCGGGCCGGTTTCCCAGTTGGCCTCCATGGCCGCGACCTTCTGCGGCTGGTGCTCGAGCGTGTTGAGACCATGCAGGTCGCCGGCGAGAATCTGCAGCGGAATGAGGACCGCGCCGAGCGTCAGGCCGGAGCGCAGCGCCAGCATGTTGGCGCGGCCGCGGTCGCCGAAGAGCCAGCGCAGGGCAGAGAGGCCCGCCACCAGGAAGGCCACCGTCAGGCCCGAAGCCAGCAGCACGTGGACCAGGCGGTAGGGCATCGACGGGTTGAACACGATGGCCAGCCAGTCCGTCGCGTAGGCAACCCCGTCGCGGATCTCGTAGCCTTGCGGGGTATGCATCCACGAGTTCAGGACGAGGATCCAGAAGGCCGACATGGTGGTGCCGAAGGCGACCAGGAAAGTTGCCAGCGTATGGACACGGCCGGAGACGCGGCGGAAGCCGAACAGCATGATGCCGAGGAAGACCGCTTCGAGAAAGAAAGCTGTCAGCACTTCGTAGGCGAGCAACGGTCCGGCGATGTTGCCGACGCTTTCCATGAAGCCGGGCCAGTTGGTGCCGAACTGGAAGCTCATGGTGATGCCGGAGACCACGCCCATGGCGAAGGACAGCGCGAACACCTTCACCCAGAAGAAGTAGGCGTCCATGTAGGCCTGGTCGCCGGTCCGGTTGAAGCGGAGGCGGAACCAAAGGAGCAACCAGCCCAGCGCGATGGTAATGGTCGGGAACAGGATGTGAAACGAGATGTTGGCGGCAAACTGAATTCGGGACAGCAGAAGGGTGTCCATGGCGGTTTCCTTTCGATTGCAACCAAACTGGGGCGCTCCCGGTCGCAGATCAGATGACATTCTGCCGCAGCGCAGCAGGGCGGCAGGCAAGACCGGGATCCGGCTTTTTGCGAATGATTTGCAAAAAGATTGACAAAGACCGGAATGCGCCTAGATTGCTTGTTGCAAATCATTCGCAGGAAGAAATCATGCGCCTCCTTACGATCTTCGGTCTTCTCGTCACGCTGGGTTTTGGATCGGCATCGCCGGCACTGGCACAAATCAAGGTACTCACCTCTTTCACGGTCTTCGCCGACATGGCCCGCAACGTAGCGGGCGAGAATGCGGAAGTGGTTTCGATCACCCGCGAGGGTGCCGAGATCCACATGTTCCGGCCCACGCCCGGCGACATCAAGCGCGGACTCGGCGCCGACGTGGTGCTGTGGAACGGCATGGGGCTTGAGACCTGGTTCGAACGCTATCTGGAGAATCTCGGTGACGTGAAGGCCTATACGCTGTCTGAAGGCGTCGAGCCGATCCTGATCGCCGAGGGCCCCTACGAGGGACGGGCCAATCCGCACGGATGGATGTCGCCGGGCAACGCCAATATCTACATCGACAACATCGTCCGCGCCCTGTCGGAGACCGATCCGGACAATGCCGATGCCTATGCCGCCAATGGCGAGGCCTACAAGGCGGAGATCGCCGCCACCTTCGCGCCGATCCGCGCAGCCATCGAGGCCCTGCCGGAAGAAAAGCGCTGGCTGGTGACCAGCGAAGCGGCGTTTTCCTATCTGGCGCAGGATTTCGGACTGAAGGAAGCCTCGATCTGGGCGATCAACGCCGACAGCCAAGGCTCGCCGCAACAGGTGCGGCGGATCATCGACCTGATCAATGACAATGACATCCAGGTGATCTTTTCCGAAAGCACCGTGTCGCCGAAGCCTGCCGAACAGGTGGCGCGCGAAACCGGCATCGCCTATGGTGGCGTCCTGTATGTGGACTCGCTGTCGACGCCCGACGGACCTGTTCCCACCTATCTCGACCTGCTCAGGGTGACGTCGGAGACGATCGTTAACGGATTGACGGCAAAACCATGAACGCGCCCGCCCCCATCGACACGCGGACCGTCCCGATGGCCGGTCTCGACGTCCGCGACGTCTCGGTGATCTACCGCAACGGCAACCGAGCGCTCGACGGCGCCTCGTTCTCCGTGCCGAAAGGGTCGATCACCGCGCTGGTCGGCATCAATGGCAGCGGCAAGTCGACGCTGTTCAAGGCCCTGATGGGCTTCGTGCCGATTGCCGGCGGCGAGATCGGCATCATGGGGCTTTCGGTCAGGGAGGCGCTCAGCCGCAATCTCGTGGCCTACGTGCCGCAGAGCGAGGAGATCGACTGGTCGTTCCCGGTGCTGGTCGAGGACGCTGTGATGATGGGCCGCTACGGCCACATGAATTTTCTGCGCATGACCCGGCCCGCCGACCGCACTGCCGTCGACGAGGCGCTCGAACGGGTCGGCATGCAGGCCTATCGCAAGCGCCAGATCGGCGAGCTCTCCGGCGGCCAGAAAAAGCGCGTGTTCCTGGCGCGGGCGCTGGCCCAGGAAGGCCAGGTGATCCTGCTCGACGAACCGTTCACCGGCGTCGACGTGACCACAGAGACCCAGATCATCGAGCTGCTCAAGGACCTGCGCGACGAAGGCCGGGTTATGCTGGTCTCGACCCACAATCTGGGCAGCGTGCCGGAATTCTGCGACCGGGCGGTGCTGATCAACCGCTCAATCCTGGCCGAGGGGCCGACCGGCGAAGTGTTTACCCAGAAGAACCTGCAGAAGGCCTTTGGCGGTGTGCTCCGGCATTTCGTGCTCGGCGGGCAGGACCTGCATGATGATGACGACCGGCGGCAGGTGACGGTCCTGACCGACGACGAGCGGCCCTTCGTCATCTATGGCGAGGCCGAACGCAAGGCCCGCAAGGGCACGGCCGCGGCAGAGGCTTCCGATAGAACCGCAGGCCCGGGCAAGGAAGGCGGCGCATGAACCTGCTGCTCGAGCCCTTCAGCTACGGCTACATGGTCAACGCCATGTGGGTGTCGGCGCTGACCGGAGCGATCTGCGCGTTTCTCTCCTGCTACCTGATGCTCAAGGGCTGGTCGCTGATCGGCGACGCGCTGTCGCACTCGATCGTGCCGGGCGTCGCCGGCGCCTACATGCTCGGCCTGCCGTTTGCAGCCGGCGCATTTCTCGCCGGAGGCCTGGCCGCCGCCGCCATGCTCGCCATCCGCTCGCGCACCCGGCTCAGGGAGGACGCGATCATCGGCATGATCTTCGTCTCGTTCTTCGCGCTCGGGCTGTTCATGGTGTCGATCTCGCCGACGCCGATCAACGTCCAGACCATCGTGCTTGGCAACGTGCTGGCGATCACGCCGTCGGATTCGCTGCAGCTGATTATCATCGGCGCGATCACGCTGACCGTGCTGACGCTGATCTGGAAGGACCTGATGCTGGTGTTCTTCGACGAGAGCCATGCCCGCACCATCGGAATCCGCGCCGATCTGTTGAAGGGGGTGTTCTTCACCCTGCTTGCGGCCTCCACCGTGGCGGCGATGCAGACCGTCGGCGCCTTCCTGGTGATCGCGCTGGTGGTCACGCCCGGCGCCACCGCTTACCTGCTCACCGACCGGTTCCCGCGGCTGATCGTCATTGCCGTGGCGATCGGCTCGATCACCTCGTTTGTCGGTGTCTACCTCAGCTACTTCCTCGACGGCGCCACCGGCGGCGTGGTGATCATGCTGCAGACCGGGCTGTTCCTTCTGGCCTTCGTCTTTGCCCCCAGACACGGAATCCTGGCGCAGCGGGCGAAAGCGCGCGGCGGCGTGAGCCCAGAGACGGGAGCGGCCTGATGGACAGCGTGCTCGACTTTTTCATCGACCCGTTCCGCTTCGCCTACATGCAGAAGGCGTTCCTGATCACCTTCCTGATCGCGCTGCCGATGGCGGCGATGAGCTCGCTGATGGTGCTCAAGGGCTGGTCGCTCTTGGGCGACGCGATGAGCCACGCGGTGCTGCCGGGCATCGTTATGGCCTATATCGCCGGCCTGCCGCTGGTGATCGGCGCGTTTGCCGCCGGCCTGTTCTGCGCGGTCGCCACCGGATGGCTCAACGCCAACAGCCGCGTCAAGGAAGACACGGTGATGGGCATCGTCTTTTCCGGCATGTTCGGCTTAGGCATCGTGCTGCATGTCAGCGTCCGCTCCAGCCTGCATCTCGACCACATCCTGTTCGGCGACATGCTCGGCGTCGCCTGGTCGGACATCGGCGCAACCGCGATCCTCGCGGCGCTGTGCGGCGGCTTCCTGCTGATCAAGTGGCGCGATCTCGTCGCCCAGGCTTTCGACGGCCTGCATGCGCGGGCCATCGGGCTCAAGACCGGCTGGCTGCATTACGGGCTGCTCACGGCCATCGCGCTGATGATCGTCGCCAGCCTCAAGGCCGTCGGCATCATCCTGTCGATCGCGCTGCTGGTGGCGCCGGGCGCCATCGCCTTTCTGGTGGCCCGCACCTTCGCCGGCATGCTGACGGTCGCCGTCGGATCGGTGATGCTTTCGGCACTGATCGGCATCTTTTTGAGCTACCACATCGACAGCGAACCGGCCCCGACCATGGTGCTGGTGATGACCGGGCTGTTCGTCGTCGCATTGGTGGTCAGCCAGGTGCGGGACATGCGGATGCGAAGACTGGCGCGGGGGGTAAGACCGAAGTCTTCGCCGGCTCTCAAAGCCCTTCGATGAAAAACTCCGGTGCACCCTTCCACACGAGCTTCCAGCTCGCGCCGGGACGGACGTTCTGGATGATGCCGGGGTCGAAGGCGACGAAACAGCGGCCGCCTTCATGACGTACAGACGGGTAGATCAGCCCGCGATGGCCTTCGCGGCGAAGAGCGGCGGCCAGCGCCTGCCCGGCCGGATAGCCCACGGCCGGATCGGGATCGAGCGCCATTTGCGCGTCGGCATCCAGATCCGGTCCACGAAGATCCGGAAAATCGCCGATGAAATCGGCCAGCAGCTCGACATAGCGCGCCTCGTCCTCGTAGCGGCCGATGAAGCCAAGCTCGCGCGTCCTGTGAAAGCCCACTTCCTGCGCGCTCGTCATCATCTCCCAGGCGCAATACCACGCACCGCGATCGCCCGTGTTGAACCGGTTGCCGGCAGGTCTGGTGTAGGTGAAGGCGGCATTGATATGGCTTTCGCCATACAGCTTGAGGTCCTTCGTACGCCGGGCGAAGGCCAGTTCGCGGCGATCGAGCGCCGGGCTGCCTTCCCGTTCGGCGATCAGCCGCGCGCTGGTCTCGCCCTCCAGTTCGGCGAGAACCGCCGCTTCCTCATCCGTGTCGACCAGTCCGCGCAGGACGGGTGGCTTGTGGTGCGTCTCGGAGATTAGGCGGACCAGGGCGCGATCATTGACCGGGGTGATCTTCACACGCCGCCCCGGAGCGCGTCGAAATAGCTGCGCACGCGCAGGATCTTCGGCAGACCGCCGGCAATCATCGCATCGACCGGGCGCGCGCCATCGAACTCCGGGCCCCGGTTGGACAGCTTTACCCACTGACGCGAAATAGGCTCGTTGAAATAGAGCTCCAGCGACTTGTAGAGCCCGATGAGCGCACTCAGCCGCAGCATCTGGTCATGGGTCAGGTCACCGGCGAAACCGGCCTTCTTTGCCCGCTTCCAGGTGGATTCCGACATGTCGGCCAGTGCCGCCGCCTCGCGCAGCGTCAGCGACCAGGCATCGGCAATCCGCGCAAAAGCCTTGAGCCCGACCGCCTGACGGTCCGGGGCAACGCGTTCCAGAACAAGGTTTTCCATCGGAGTGCTCCTGATTGCGGAAACAAAATAGTGTCATTTGAACCGTTTTTCAAGTCCATATGAACTGTTGAGGTGCAGCGAAGCGAGTTACCGCCCTCCCCCTTGCCTTCCCGCCACGATTCGGCCTAGATAGCGCATCCCGTTGGGAGAAGCCGGCTCATGCCGGTGCCGAAGGAGCAACCGCCCCGGAAACTCTCAGGCAAAAGGACCAACGGAACACTAGGACTCTGGAGAATGGCGCTCATCGCGTCTGCCGAAGGGATAACAATCTCAGGCAAAAGGACAGAGGGGGCTGTTTGAAAGCGTTCAACGCTTGACGATTGGCCCGTGCGCGTTCTTGCCCGCACCCGAGATGGAGACTGCAGCGTGGACACCACAGCTGACCTTCTGAAAACGCCCCTACATTCCCTGCATCTCGAGCTTGGCGCGCGCATGGCCGGGTTCGCCGGTTACGACATGCCGATCCAGTACAAGATGGGCGTGATGCAGGAACACCTGCACACCCGCGCCAATGCCGGGCTGTTCGACGTCTCGCACATGGGGCAGATCCTGATACGCGCGAACAGCGGCAACGTGCGCGACGCGGCACTGGCGCTCGAGACCATCACCCCGGTCGATGTGGCGGATCTCAAGCCCGGCCGGCAGCGCTACGGGCTGTTCACCAATGACAAGGGCGGGCTCGAAGACGATTTCATGGTCGCCAACAGAGGCGACCATCTCTACCTGGTGGTCAACGCGGCCTGCAAGCATGACGACCTCGCCCGCATCGAGGCCGCGCTTTCGGACACATGCGAGATCGAGGCGCAGTTCGACCGCGGGCTGATCGCGCTGCAGGGTCCGGCAGCGGAAGGCGTGTTGTCCTCCTACGCCCCTAAGGCCGAAGACATGCTGTTTATGGACGTGGCCGAGCTTGAAATCGCCGGCGTGCCGGTGGTGGTGTCGCGCTCGGGCTACACCGGCGAGGACGGCTACGAGATCTCGATCCCGGCGGAAGAAACCGACCGCATCGCCCGGCTGCTGCTGTCGGACGACCATGTCGCGCCGATCGGGCTCGGGGCGCGGGATTCGCTCAGGCTGGAAGCCGGGCTCTGCCTTTACGGCAACGATATCGACGAGACCACGACGCCGGTGGAGGCCAACCTGAAATGGGCGATCCAGAAGGTGCGGCGCAATGGCGGCGCGCGCCAGGGCGGCTTCCCGGGCGCCGACGTGATCCTCTCGCAGTTCGACAACGGCGCCTCGCGCCTCAGGGTCGGCCTGCAGCCCGCCGGCAAGGCGCCGGTGCGCGCGGGCGCGGTGCTGTTTGCGCAGGAGACCGGCGGCGAGGCCATCGGCACGGTCACCTCGGGCGGCTTCGGCCCCAGCGCCGGCGGACCGGTCGCCATGGGCTACGTGCCCGCGGCGATGGCAGCACCCGGCACATCGGTCTTCGCCGAAGTGCGCGGCAAGCGGCTCGAATGCGCCGTCGCCGCCCTGCCCTTCGTCCCCTCCACCTACAAACGCTAAGCCCAACAGGAACATTACCATGCTGAAATTCACCGAAGACCACGAATGGCTCAAGATCGAGGGCGATGTCGCCACCGTCGGCATCACCGAACACGCCGCCGAGCAGCTGGGCGACCTGGTGTTCGTCGAACTGCCCGAGGTCGGTGCAAAGCTCGACAAGGGCGGCGAGGCCTCGACCGTGGAATCGGTCAAGGCGGCATCCGATGTCTATTGCCCGCTCGCCGGCGAAGTCACCGAGGTCAACCAGGCGATCGCCGACGACCCGTCGCTGGTCAATTCCGACCCCACGGGCGCCGGCTGGTTCTTCAAGCTCAAGCTCGATGACGCCGCTGCTGCCGACGACCTGATGGATGAAGCCGCCTACAAAGCAATGATCGGCTGAGACAGACCATGATCATCAAGCTGACCGACTACAATCCTTACGACTTCGCCAACCGCCGCCACATCGGCCCGTCGCCGGCGGAAATTTCCGACATGCTCAAGGTGGTGGGTGCTGCGTCGCTGGACGCGCTGATCGACGAGACGGTGCCGGGCTCGATCCGCCAGAAAGCGCCGCTCGCCTTCGGCGATCCGATGAGCGAGCGCGAGGTGCTCGATCACTTACGCGCCACGGCGAAGAAGAACAAGGTGATGCTGTCGCTGATCGGTCAGGGCTACCACGGCACCATCATGCCGCCGGTGATCCAGCGCACGATCCTCGAAAACCCGGCCTGGTACACGGCCTACACCCCCTACCAGCCGGAAATCAGCCAGGGACGTCTGGAAGCGCTCTTGAATTTCCAGACCATGGTCGCCGATCTCACCGGGCTCGACATCGCCAACGCCTCGCTGCTTGACGAGGCGACGGCGGCGGCGGAAGCCATGGCGATGGCCGAGCGGGCGTCGAAATCGAAGAAGACCGCGTTCTTCGTCGATCACCATTGCCATCCACAGACCATCGACGTGATCCGCACCCGCGCCGAGCCGCTCGGCTGGGAGGTGATCGTCGGCGACCCGTTCACCGAACTGGAGCCGGAAGCCGTGTTCGGCGCGATCTTCCAGTACCCCGGCACCTTCGGCCATGTGCACGATTTCACCGACGTGATCACGCGGCTGCATGCGCAAAACGCCATCGCCATTGTCGCCGCCGATCCGCTGTCGCTGACGCTGCTCAAGTCTCCTGGCGAAATGGGCGCCGACATCGCCATCGGCTCGATGCAGCGCTTCGGCGTTCCGGTCGGCTACGGCGGTCCGCACGCGGCCTACATGGCGGTGAAAGACGCCTACAAGCGCTCGATGCCCGGCCGCCTGGTCGGCGTCACGGTCGATACCCGCGGCAACCAGGCCTACCGGCTGGCGCTGCAGACGCGCGAGCAGCATATCCGCCGCGAGAAGGCGACGTCAAACATCTGCACCGCGCAGGTGCTGCTTGCCGTCATCGCCTCGATGTATGCCGTCTTCCACGGCCCGGTCGGACTTCGCGCCATCGCCGGCCGCGTCCACATCAAGGCGGCGACGCTGGCAGCCGGTCTCAAGCAGCTCGATTTCATCATCGATCCGGCGATCTTCTTCGACACCGTCACCGTGTTCGCCGAAGGCCGCCAGGCCGAGATCCTGGAGGCGGCGCGCGGCGAAGGCATCAACCTGCGCAAGGTCGGCGACGACCGCATCGGCATCGCACTCGACGAGGTTTCGCGGCCCGAGACAGTGGAAGCGGTGTGGCGGGCCTTTGGCGGAAACCTGAAGTTCAAGGACCTTCTCGCCGAACCGGTCATCCCGGATCCGATGGCGCGCCACTCGCGTTTTCTCGAGCACCCGATCTTCCACATGAACCGGGCCGAGAGCGAGATGACGCGCTACATCCGCCGGCTGTCGGACAAGGACCTGGCGCTCGACCGGACGATGATCCCGCTCGGCTCCTGCACGATGAAGCTCAACGCGACGGCGGAAATGCTGTCGATCACCTGGCCGGAATTCGCCGACATCCATCCGTTCGCGCCCGCCGACCAGGCGCTCGGCTACAAGCAGATGATCGACGATCTGTCGGACAAGCTGTGCCAGATCACCGGCTATGACGCGATCTCGATGCAGCCCAATTCCGGCGCCCAGGGCGAATATGCCGGGTTGATGTCGATCCGCGCCTATCACCGCGCCAATGGTGAGGGGCACCGGCATGTCTGCCTGATCCCGACCTCGGCGCACGGCACCAATCCGGCCTCGGCGCAGATGGCGGGAATGACCGTCGTCGCGGTCGGCACCCGCGAGAACGGCGACATCGATCTCGACGATTTCCGCGCCAAGGCAGAGCAGCACGCGGACAATCTCGCCGCCTGCATGATCACCTATCCGTCCACCCACGGGGTGTTCGAGGAGACGGCGGCGGAAGTCTGCACCATCACCCACAAGCATGGCGGCCAGGTCTATCTCGACGGCGCCAATCTCAATGCGCTTGTGGGGCTGGCGCGGCCCGGCGACATCGGCGCCGATGTCAGCCACCTCAACCTGCACAAGACCTTCTGCATCCCGCATGGCGGCGGCGGTCCGGGCATGGGGCCGATCGGGGTGAAGGCGCATCTCGCCCCGCACCTGCCGGGCCACTCAGACACCGACGGCAGGCCCGGTGCGGTCTCTGCCGCACCGTTCGGCTCGGCCTCGATCCTGCCGATCTCCTGGGCCTACTGCCTGATGATGGGTGGCGAGGGCCTGACCCAGGCGACGAAGATCGCGATCCTGAACGCCAACTACATCGCTGCCCGGCTGAAGGGCGCCTACGACGTGCTCTACACCTCGTCCAAGGGACGGGTGGCGCACGAGTGCATTCTCGACACAAGGCCGCTGGTGCAAAGCGCCGGCGTCACCGTCGACGATGTCGCCAAACGGCTGATCGATTGCGGCTTCCACGCGCCGACCATGAGCTGGCCGGTGGCGGGCACGCTGATGATCGAGCCGACGGAATCGGAGGTTAAGGCCGAGCTCGACCGCTTCTGCGCGGCGATGCTCGCCATCCGCGAGGAGGCCGGGGCGATCGAGGACGGGCGCATGGACCGGGAGAACAACCCGCTCAAGAACGCGCCGCACACGATCGAGGATCTGGTCGGCCCCTGGGACCGTCCCTACGTCCGTGAGGCCGCCTGCTTCCCGGCCGGGGCAATCCGTAACGCCAAGTATTTCGCCCCGGTCAACCGGGTCGACAATGTCTATGGCGACCGGCACCTGGTCTGCTCCTGTCCGCCGATGTCGGATTATGCGGACGCAGCGGAATAGCGCAGATCGAGACCATCAGGAGGCGGCTTTCGGGCCGCCTCTTCCGCATCTGGGCTAAAGATCACTCGGCAAGGGAACGAGCGGCGGTTTCCGGTTCGGCGCCACATCCGCCCGGGCTGCGGACAGGGTGACCGGCTTGTCCGGCAGCGCGACTACAGAGGCTTGCAGTTCGCCGGGCTTTAACACGCGAGTGGCGCTGCGCGGCGGGCTGTCCTCTTCAACGACGACCGGCCTGCTGACGGATTTCGCGGCGGGCTTTGCCGGGGTCGTGGCCGGCGGCTCCTGGGACGAGCCACTGGCATACCCCGCCCGCAAGGGCACGCCGGAGCCTTCGGCAAAGCGCAGCATCTCGATTGTCGCGTCGGAGATCTCGCGGACCCGCAAGCCGCTCATCATGGAAACCAGCGCGACCTCGCTCATCGACGGGTGGCAGTAGCGAAGCCTGATCTTTGCCGCGTAACGGGAGCGGGAGAGCTTGCCAAAACCGGTCTGATCGGACCGGCTGATATCCTTGGTTATCTGCCAGGCAAAGATACATGCCCCGCAGCCGGCGCCCGGGCCGGTCGCATATCCGAACGGACCCTGCAGGTTCTGGCCTGGAGCCGCGGCGATGGCCATCGCCCTGCCCGGAAGGGCTGCGCGGATTTCATTTGCAATCTCGTTCTGGGTCGGGGCCTGGCGGAAGGACGGGTCCGAGGACGGCGGCGCGATGGAGACGGAAAGCGTGTTCTCGCCGGCCTCATATCCCGGGTTGGGATAGAGAATGGTCTGGAAGACATGACCGGGCTTCGAGGATTGCCGAACCGCTTCCACGCGGCCTGCGACCTGCGGCAGGTAGGCGGCGGCATAGTCGGGAGCGACATCGGCAACAAGCGTCGGCGCTTCCGGCCGGATCGACCCGGTGACAAGTGTGGGGTCATCCCCGGTGGCGCATCCTGAAACGGAAAGCGCCAGGGCCATCATGGCCATGATACGCAATGTCATGGAGTTTATCTTCCCTCCTGATTGTTGATGACACCAAGCGCTGCCAGCGAGCCGGTGTCACGAATGACCATGTTGAGCTCGGCGAAGATCGCTTTCGCCCGCCCGGTCTGGCCGAGATGGTAATGCGCCCAGGCGCGCAGCTGCGTGAGATCGCGCGGTTCGGCAACGAGGGATGCACGCGCGTCGAGCGCCGCGAGGGTCCGCTCGTATTGCTTGTGGTCGTAGGAAGACCGGGCCCGTTGCAGGTAGATTTCGGACCTGAGTTCCCGCGCACGGGCGTCCGACAGCGGCCAGGCGGCGATCAGGGCTTCGGCCTCGTCGGTCAGGCGGGCGCCAAGCATGGCCAGCCCGGCGCCGTAGACAGCATCAAGCCGCACCTGCCCGGAGCCGGCCATGGCGCTCTCGAACGAGGACCGCGCCGCGCCAAAGCGCTTCAGGCCGAGTTCGCACCAGCCGCGCACCACGACAACCGGAGGTCTGGACGCGGCCTGGCCGAGACGATCGATCTCCCGCAGGCAGGCGGGATAGTTCTTCGCCTCGAGATGCCGGACATAGCTGGCGCTGACGCCCGCCGACGGTTCGCCGACCTGGGCCGCCTTGCGGGCCTTCGGTGCGGGTGCTACCGCGATCTCCGGCCAGATGTCCGGATAGACATCGGCGAACTCGGCCTTCAGGGCGGCGTAATCCTTTTTCCGGTTGCGCCGCAGCAACGACAGCGCCAGCCCCTTCAACCGGTCCGGCGAAGCCTCCCAGCCGTAGGACTGCCGGAACCAGGCTTCCGCCGCCTCGAACTGGCGCGAATTGTAAGCATACCAGCCGAGGATCTCGGCGTGGTCGGCCGCGCCGGTTTCGAGAATGGCGGTCGAATAGGCGTGCACGGCCTCCTCGCTCGGGGCGCCTGCTTCGGGCTTTCCGAAGCGCGGCGACAGCACGTTCATCAGGAAGACCGGATCATCGGAAAGATCGACGAGATGAGCGGCCGCGAACTCGTAGGCGCGCGTCTCGTCCCCTTGCCGGTAAAGGCTCAGATACATGCCCTTGGCATTTTCGGGATCGGGCGCCTGCTGCATGGCGAGCGAGAACCATTCCTCCGCCGCCGCCGGCTGCCCGGCCTTGAGGTCATGCCATCCGAGCAGCGACAGATCTTCGGGCCTGCGGCTGCTCCTGGCCTCGACGGATAGCAGGCCCAGCAGATCTTCGGACACCGCCTGGGCATCCTTGGTCTCGTTGAACCCTGCGATCTCCTTGCGCGCCATGTCAAGCCGCAGCGTGCCCGGAAGATAATCCGCCGACTGGTTCGGCCACAGGGTCGCGGCCAGGATCCGGATCTCGGAGGCCGGGAAATCCCGCAGGGCCTTTTGCAGGGTCACGGTCAGATGGTCGTCGGGCAGACGTGCCGGGCCTTCCCGGACAAGCAGTCCGCGAAGAGCGCGCGCCAGGCCATCCCGGTCCCCGGCAGCCGACAGCGCGTCGATGCGCATCCAGACGAGATCCACATCGGCTTCTGTTGCCGGATCGATACCCGCCGACACATCGAGCAGGCCGAGCCAGTCCCCGGCCTCGGCCAACTCGCTCATTTGCACGCGCAGTTTCTTGCGCGCAAGCTTGCCCTGAAAATCCGGGGTCGGCTCCCAGGCCGGGTCGTCGCCCTTGCGGCGGATGATCTCGGCATCGATGCCGGTGAAATCGTCGGCTGCGAACAAGGCCCACAGACTGGTCTCGTCGGGGACCACCGCGTCGGCCGCAAGGTAGAGATCCTGCGGCGGAACAAAGCCGGGATGCAGCGCCTGCAGGCGCGCGATTTCCGCCTCGACCCGGCCGGTCTGGCGTTGCCTGGCGTAGTAATAGAGCGCCGCGGTTTGCACCGGATCGAGAGCCGGCCGGTCGGCGGTCGCCGGGTGAGCGGCTTCGGGGACGGTAGAAAGCGGCTGGGCGGAGACCCGTGCGACATCGGCTGGGAACGGCTGGGCCGGGGCGGAAAACAGCAGGTGCGCCGAATCCTCCGCTATAGACGGAACACAGGCGGTGAAGGCCAGAATGCTGGCGCCTGCAAGGCAAAAAAGAGCTCTCATCGGTCGGTCCTCACGCCGGCGCCAGGAACCATCCGGCCGAGCCATATGGCAAAGACCGCCATCAGCGCGATGACCAGCACCACGTAGATCCGGAAATGGTCGGAGAACCACGCGGCGGCGATCCTGCGCAAGTTCCCCGGGCTGTAGTCGCTAAGTTCATGGGCGAAGTAACTCTCGGCCCGCACGCTCCGGATCGATCCCGCATCGAGATCAAACACCACGCTTTCGCCTTCCATGCGGTTCCACACCGCCGGATCGGCCAGCATCTCGGAGGCGTCGCGCATGTCGAGCGAGGTATCGGCCGTCAGCCAGGTCACCACCCCGTTGCCGGAGACATTCGGGCGCTGGGTGAGTACCGCCTTGCGGCGCGGTTCGGCCAGGGACGCCGCATCCCGACCGCTCTGATAATTGAGCCATTGACCGAACGACCGGAAGAAATCGTTCACTGTCGACGTCAGGCCACCCGTCAGCGTGCCGCCGTCGCCGCGATCACGCGTGGTCTGGCGAAAGGCGTCAAGCAAGGCCGCGGGGTCGGTGGTCATTGCCACGGGGATTGCGGCACCCGGCAGATTGATGGAAGCGGTGACGATCGGATCGGCGCCGTCGAAGCCGCGGGCGAAATCGATCTCGCGGGCCGCAGGGGGAAGACCGGCCGGTCCGAGCCGTGACAATTCCTCGACCGCCCGTTTCGACGCAACCACCAGCGCATTGCCGCTGGCGCCGGCTGCCGGCGGGCTGAAACTCACCTCGGACAACAACGGAGTTCGGGCGGAAATGCTCATCCGGGCGATCATCGTCAGCGCCGTGGAGACCGAAACCGCGTCGGACTTCAACACATGGACCTTGACGGCGCCCGATCCTGCATAGGGATAGGCCGATCCGGCCATGGCCGCCAGTTCGGGCAGACGGGCCACCCGCGCCAGTGCAGGTACCCGGATTTCGGTGGTGTCGAGGAGGATGAACCGTGGCACGGACTCGTCGCGCTCGGCGAAAACGCAGCGGTCGTCGGCGGGACGCTCCAGCTCGGCCAGCAGCTCGATCTGGTTGCGGCCCGGACGGAACGCCCTGAGCGGCAGTTCCAGCCTGCGGCCTGAAAACACCTGGCCGTCGATATCGCGCATCGGCAGGCTCTTGACGATCTGGTCGTTGACCCGGACCAGGAGCTGCGATGTCGGCTTCAGGCCGGGCGACGTTGCGGCATGCAGCGCCAGGTCGAGAGTGGCGTATTCGGCCGGATAGAAATCGGCAGGCATGATCATGTCAAAGCGGGTCCGGAACAGGCGGCCGCTGAACGGCGCTGGCACGTACCCGGTATCGGCAAGCGTGTAGGTGGTGGAGGCTTCGGCGCGGATCTCTCCGGTGCGCCTGGCCCGTATGCCGCTGTCGAGCACTGGCTTGAGCGGCCCATGGATGGCGTTCAGCAGCATGCCGGGGATCTCGCTTGCACTGGCTGAGCGCAGCACCACCTTGCGGCGGGCGGGATCGTCGCCGGAGATGACCGAAAGCCCGTAAGGCGTGTCGCCGCGGATGGACTGCAGCGATGGCCGGTCGTCGTCGCTGGCGACCAGGACATCGATGCCGGGTCCCGCGCCGGGGGTTTCCGCCACGGTCACCGAAACATCGTCACGGTTGAGGGCGAGCGCCAGGGTCTCGATCATCGGCGCCGCCCGGTTCAAGGCCGCCTCGCCCGACGCTTTCGGCAGCACCAGCCGCAGATCCGTCAGCCCACGGTCGTTGCGTCCCACTGTGCGCAGGCTGGCGAACCCGCCGGAGCCGGCGGCCGAACGGGGGCGAAAGCCGGACGCCTGCTCGTCGAATTCGGTCCAGAGTTCATAGGTCGCCTCCATCGAGCAATCGACCCGGTGACGCTGCACCGCGCGCAACCGGACGTCATTGACCCCGGCGCGCAGCACGGCGGGCGGAACGGCAATGGAACGGGCGTCGAACCCGGACGGAGAACGGATCGGAAACTCGCCCACCGGCGAGCCGTTGACCGTGACCGAGACCAGCGAATTTTCCGGCATCACCGAAACGGCATTGCGATAGGCAAGGACAAGGTCTCCCCCGGCGGCGATGTTCTCAGCATCGAGCACGAAGGTGAGGTTGATGACATCATCTTCACCTTCAAGCCTGAGAGCGGATCTGGGCTGCTCGAAAGCGGTCAGGCCGGCATCCCTGCCGACAACGGCCGTGGCTGCACTGGCCGGCCGGGTCGACAGGATGGTGCTCTGGCCGAGGCCCCGAAGGGAAACCACCGGGGCGGCAGCGGGCGGCTCCGCCAAAAGGCTCTGGGCCACTGCGACGGGGGCAGCGAAGGTCCCGAGGAGGACAGCCGCCGCAAGCGACGAGAACAGCTTATGCATGTGACCGGACTCCCCCGACCGCCAAAGGGATCTGCGAGGTCTTGCCCGGGATACGGGCATTGTTGTTGGTGACGGTGATCGGCGCATCATCGAAGGATGCGACCTTCTCGGAGCCGCCAAAGCCCATGAGATAGCCCGTCGCCCTGAAGGATTCGACGATGCTCCAGCGGGCAAAGCGCACGGTGCCACTGAGGATATCAATGCGTACCTGGCGACGGCTGATCCGGTCCTGCAGCGGCTTCTGGTCGGAATACATGATTTCGGCGATGGCCATGAAGGTCTGGGGCATACGCTGGGGGAAGGCAAAGCCGAACATGTTGGTGCCCTCGACCTCGCGCACCGAACGGATGGTGACCGGGAAGGACACCGGACGCCCGGCCCGCCGGACCTCGATCTCGCCGGCCCAGTCGGACTCTGGATCGATGTCGGGTTCATGCTCGGGGAACTGGACCGAGACGCCGCCGCTCGAGGCATCGCAAAGGATCACGTCCCAGGTTCGGCCGCCCTGGCGCAACAGGCCGTGGCGGCGGATGGGAAGGCGCTGGTTGCGGCGCAGTTCCCGGCGTTCGGCGACCACCCCAAGGCCGGCGCCGGCCAAGAGCAGGTTGAGGAAATTCCAGATCGCCACGATCATCAGCAGGTCGGAGGCAACCGGCTCGGTCGCCAGCCGCCACATCGAATAGACCGCCGCAGCAAGCAGAACGAAGAACATGACGAAATAGGGAACGGCAATCGGCGACAGGCCGTTCGAATCGAGCGTCTGGCCCTTGGCGGTGACATTGAAGGTGGGTTTGCGCGGATTGCGGATCACGCTGACAATCGAGCCCACGAGCACGATCGACTGGACATATTCGTAGAGTTCGGACACCCACGGCCAGCGGACCTTGCCGTAGAGATAGCTCTGCATGGCGAAGGAGGCGATCAGGTAGGTCAGGGCATAGGCGCCGAATTCCTGAATGTTGGCCTGGTAGATCTCCAGCGAAAAGAAGATGTAGAGCAGCGGCGAGAGCATGAAGGCCAGCCGCGACAGCGGAAACAGCCAGAACAGGTTGATGCCCGCGTAGCAGATGCGCTGACCGACGGTGAGCCCCTTGGCAAGGAACGGCCGGTTGAGGATGAGGATCTGCAGCATGCCCTGGCACCAGCGGGCGCGCTGGCCGATGAAGGCAACGAAGGTCTCCGGCTGCAGCCCGGCGATCAGCGGCTTGTCGACATAGAGCGAATGCCAGCCCTTTGCATGAAGGCTGAGCGCGGTTTCGCAATCCTCGGTGATCGACTGGCCGGAGAAGCCGCCGGTGGTCTCGAGCGCCTTGCGGCGCAGCACCGCGGCGGAGCCGCAGAAGAACGAGGCGTTCCACTTGTCGAGCCCGCGCTGCAGCACCGAGTAGAACATCTCGTTCTCGGACGGCATCGAGCCGAAGGTGCGAAGGTTCTTCTCGAGCGGATCGGGATTGAGAAAATAGTGTGGGGTCTGCACCAGGAAGAGCTTCGGATTCTCCCGGAAGAAGCTGACGGTTTCCTTGAGGAACTCGCGCACCGGCGCATGATCGGCATCGAACACCACCACCAGATCCGCCTTGGACACACGCAATCCGTCATTGAGATTGCCGGCCTTGGCGTGGTCGTTCTTCTTGCGTGCGTGATAGTTCACGCCCATCGCCTTGCACAGCGCCTTGAGCTGCTCATGCCGGCGGGTGGCGGCAAGCGCCTGGGCCGGATCCTTGTGCGTCCGCTTGGCGTCGGTGCCGCCATCGTCAAGCAGCCAGATGGTCAGCTTGTCGCGTGGATAGATCATCGACTTGGCGGCAGCGAGCGTCGCGGCGAGCAATTCGGGGTCTTCGTTGTAGGTGGGGATCAGCACGTCGACCGTCGGCAACTCCTCGAGCGAGCGGACCTTGGGAGCAACGCGCTTGAGCGGATCGGCGAGCATGAAGAAGCTGATTGCCAGCATCAGCAGGCAATACATTTCCGCGATGTAGAGCAGCAGTCCCGGGATGAAATCCAGCGGATCGGAGATCGATGGCAACGTCTCCGTCGTGCGCCAGAACGCATAGCGCAAAGCCAGCACGCCACAGAACACGAAAGTGATGAAACGGAACACCGTGTTTTCCGGCCTTGTCATGCCGAAGAACATCACGCCCAGCGCTGCAAGGCTCAAGACCAGCTGCGCCTGAAGGCTGAGGGGCAACCACAACAAGGTCAGCCCAAGAAAGCCGGCAACCAGCGCCGGCCATTTAGTGCACATCATGTGCATGAGTACCCCACATTTTTTACCGCACCTCCATGTCATACGGAGGCCGTCCAAGAACGGGACGAAACTAGGGGCCGACTGGTTTACAGCTTCCTAATACAGCAGTTTGAATGACGAATTCCAAAACGATGGTTAATCAGTGGTTTAAGGGACTGCGCGGGAGGGAGAAACGGTCAATCTCCGCCCCGCGCCGGTTCGTCCGCCGCGGATCTTCAGGTCGTCAAACAGCACCCGTCCAACGCCGATTTTCGCCTTTTGGGTGCCTGCACACCTTGATGAATGAATATTCATTCACTATAGTCCTGCCAAACGGGCAAGAGGAAAATCCGGCGACCGCGTACCTGCGTACAGTGTTGCCGACCGACCTGCTCAAGTACCAGCGCCAGATTGTTCAAGGATCCCTGCCATCGACACCGCCGCACACAGCAACACCAGCCAGCGCGCGCTGGACATTCTCGACCAGGTCAAGTCCGTCTTCGCCCTGAACGGCTTCGACGGCGCCTCGATGCAGGACCTTGCCCGGGCGACGCAGATGAGCGTCGGCAATTTCTACCGCTATTTCCCCTCCAAGGACGCCATCATCACAGCGCTTGTCAAACGCGATCTCGAGGAAATCGAGGCGGTGTTCGAAGCCGTTCAGAACGCGTCCGATCCCGGTGCGATGTTCATGACCATTCTCAGGGAGCGGATCGAAACCCTGCCGTTTGAAGATGCCGCTCTGTGGAGCGAGGTCCAGGCGGCCTCCTACCGCTCTCCCGAAATCGCGACGCTGATGCGCACGATGGACGACACGGTGCGCTGCAATGTGGTCAAGGCGCTGGCGCGGATCCATGGCGATGACAGCGCGGATGCGCTGAAGGCCTACGAAACACGGGCGCATCTGATGATGCTGCTCATCCATGGCTTCGCGCAACGCAAGTATTGCGCCCGCGAAGCCATCAATCCCGACCAGTCGGCGGCACTCGGAGAGCTTGTGCTCACCACGCTGCACGACGCGATTTTCGCTCCCCCGACAACTCCCGCCGAATGACCGGATCCGATATGCGCCCTGTTTTCAGCCTTTTCTTCTCACTGCCCCTGCTCGTGGCCACGGTCTTTCCGGCCGCCGCGGTTGATGCGCAGAAGACACCCGCAACGGGCGCTCTGCCGCCCGCCATCATCGCCGTGAGGGCAACCGAAGCCCCGATCACCGACCGCATCCTGTCCAACGGCACCATCGCGGCGGTTGAGGAAGTGCTGGTCGCACCGCAGGTCGAAGGCCTGGCGATCGAGAGCCTTCAGGCCGATGTCGGCGACCGGGTCGAGGCAGGCTCGGTTCTGGCAACGCTGTCCAGGGACCAGTTGATCCTGCAGCGCAGCCAGTTCGAGGCCAATCGCGCCAAGGCGCTTGCCGCTATCGCTCAGCTCGAGGCGCAACTGGCCGAAGTCCAGTCGAATGCCGCCGAGACGGTGAAGACGAGCAATCGCGCCAGGACACTTGCCGAACAGGGCACCTATTCGACCGTGCAGGCCGAACAGGCCGGAGCCCAGGCGACCGCGGCGCTTGCGCGGGTCCGCTCGGTCGAGGAATCGATCAAGGTGGCGCAGGCCGATATTGCGCTGATCGACGCACAGATGAAGGATGTCGACCTGCGGCTGGCGTGGACCGAGGTCAAGGCGCCGGTTTCCGGCATCGTCTCGGCGCGCGGCGCCCGTGTCGGATCGATTGCCAGCGCCGGCGCCGGCCCGATGTTTACCATCATCCGCGATGGCGAGCTGGAAATGCGCGCCGACATCGCCGAAGCCGACATGCACAGGACCGCCGAAGGCCAGACCGTGCTGATCCATCTCATCGGTGCGCCAAACCCCGCCAAGGGCACGATCCGGCTGATCGAGCCGACGCTCAACACCACAACCCGGCTGGGCATGGCGCGGATCAAGATCGAGGACAACACCGGCCTGCGCGCCGGCATGTTCGCCGATGCCGAGATCATCGTGGCGACGCGCGACGCCATCACCGTGCCGGTGACATCGGTGAACATGGACGCCGACGGCGCGGATGTGCTCAGGATCGAGGACGGGATCGCCAGGCTGACGCGGGTGACCACCGGCATCCGCGAGGGCGCCAGGGTGGAGATCGTCGACGGCCTGGCCAGCGGCGATCTGATCGTCGCCAAGGCCGGCGCCTTCGTGCGCGACGGCGACCGGGTCACGCCGGTGGAAGAAACCGACAGCGGCACGGTTGCCGCAATCACCGAGTGAGGCAGACGCGATGAACTTTTCCGCCTGGGCCATCCGCAATCCGATCGCTCCTATCCTGGCATTCGCGCTGCTGACGATTGTCGGCATCCAGTCCTTCCTGACGCTGCCGATCACCCGGTTCCCCAATATCGACGTGCCGCTGGTGGCGATCACCGTGGTGCAGTCGGGCGCCGCGCCTTCCGAAATGGAAGCGCAGATCACCAAGGAAATCGAGGATGCGGTCGCCGGTATCACCGGCGTCGACGACATCGCCTCGACCGTCTCCGACGGCATTTCCATCACCAACGTGATCTTCCGGATGGAAGTGCCGACCGACCAGGCGGTGCAGGACGTCAAGGATGCCATCGACCGGGTGCGCGGCGATCTGCCGGCCTCGGTGGAGGAGCCGATCGTCACCCGCGTCGATGTCGAGGGCCAGGCGATCATGACGTTTGCCGTGCATGCGCCGGACATGACGCTCGAGGAAGCCTCCTGGTTTGTCGACGACACCGTCAAGCGGGCGCTGCAGGGCCAGCGCGGCGTCGGCAAGGTTGACCGCTATGGCGGCGCCGACCGGGAAATCCGCATAGAGCTCGACCCGGCGCGGCTGGATTCCTATGGCATCACCGCGGCCGACGTGAACCTGCAGCTGCGCGCCACCAACGCCAATCTCGGTGGCGGCCGCGGCGAGATCGGAAACCGCGAGCAGGCGATCCGGACGCTGGGCGATGCCCAGGACGTCACCGCGCTGGCCAATACCACGATCGCGCTGCCGAACGGGCGCCATGTGCGGCTGAGCGATCTCGGCACGGTGCACGACACCTACGAGGAACTGAGATCCTTCGGCCGGTTCAACGGCGACCAGGTGGTCTCGTTTGCGGTGTTCCGCTCCAAGGGCGCCAGCGAAATCTCCGTTTCCGAAGTGGTGACGAAGACCCTCGACGAGATCCGCGCCGACTATCCCAATGTGCAGCTGATCCCCGTCGACGACACGGTGTTCTACACCTACGGCAACTATGAATCGGCGCTGCACACGCTGGTCGAAGGCGCGTTGCTTGCGGTTCTGGTGGTGCTTCTGTTCCTCAGGAACTGGCGTGCCACCATGATCGCGGCCATCGCCTTGCCGCTGTCCGCCATCCCGACATTCTATGTGATGGACCTGCTCGGCTTCTCGCTCAACCTGGTCAGCCTGCTCGCCATCACGCTGGCGACGGGCATCCTGGTCGACGATGCGATCGTGGAGGTGGAGAACATCTCGCGGCATATCCGCATGGGCAAGACGCCCTACCGGGCCGCGGTCGAGGCCGCCGACGAGATCGGGCTGGCCGTGATCGCCACCACCTTCACCATCATCGCGGTGTTCGTGCCGGTGTCGTTCATGCCCGGCATTCCGGGGCAGTATTTCATCCAGTTCGGCATGACGGTGGCCGTGGCGGTGATGTTCTCGCTCCTGGTGGCGCGGCTGATCACGCCGATGATGGCCGCCTACCTGATGCGCGACAGCGACGCCCATGAGGAGGCCGAGGGCGGCGGGCGGATCATGCGCGGCTACACCTGGTTCATCTCCAAGACGCTGCGCTGGAGATATACGACATTGCTCGCGGCGATCGGATCGCTGGTGGTCGCGGTCTATTTCATGGCGCAGGTGCCGGGCTCGTTCCTGCCGCCCGAAGACGTCTCGCGGGTCTCGATCAGCGTCGAGTTGCCGCCCGGCGCGACGCTCGACGACACCGACGTGACCACGAGCGCGATGTACGACATCATCAGGAACGTCGAGGGCGTCGAGAGCGTGTTCATCCTGGGCGGCACCTCGCCGCGCGGCGAGCTCGACATCCGCCGCGCCTCGGTGTCGGTGATGCTTGAGAAGATCGAGCATTCCATCGTCAAGAAGGTGGTCAACGGGCTTGCCGGCGCCGTACCCGGCGATTTCGTGCCGCGCATGGAAGTGCTGGGCCGCACCCGCTCACAGGCGGAGATCGAAACAGAGATCTTCGACAAGCTCGCCGTCATTCCCGATATCCGCGCCTACAAGCTCAACGACCGCGGCGAGCGCGACCTGAGCTACAACGTGATCTCGACCGACGACGCGGCTATCGACCGGGCAGTCGCCCTGCTCGAGCCGAAGCTCAAGGCCGAGAGCGTGCTGTCGAGCGTCAGCGTTTCGGGTTCGCTGCCGCGGCCCGAAGTGCAGATCCGTCCGCGGCTGGAAGAAGCTGCGCGGCTGGGCGTGACCACGTCACGGATCGCCGAGACGGTCAGGGTCGCCACCATCGGCGATGTCGACGCAGCACTTGCCAAGATCTCGCTCGACAATCGCCAGATCCCGATCCGGGTGCAGCTCGATCCGGGCTACCGGACCGACATCGACCGGATCGGCAACCTGCGCGTCCAGACCTCCAAGGGAGTAACGGTGCCGCTCAAGACCGTGGCCGATATCGTCATCACCCAGGGACCGTCGACGATCAAGCGCTTCAACCGTGAACGCCAGGCAACCATCGGCGCCAGCCTGCCGATCGGGGTGGCGCTCGACACCGCCAAGAGCCGGTTCAACGAGATCGTGCAGTCGACCGAACTTCCGGCCGGCGTGCAGGTGCTCGAATCGGGCGACGCCGAGGTCCAGAACGAGCTGATGGACAGCTTCCTCAACGCCATGCTGATGGGGCTTCTCTTGGTGCTGACCGTGCTGATCCTGTTGTTCAAGGACGTGATCCAGCCCTTCACCATCCTGTTCTCGCTGCCGCTCGCCATCGGCGGTGTGGCCGCGGGCCTGATCCTGACCAACAACGCGCTGTCGATGCCGGTGCTGATCGGCATCCTGATGCTGATGGGCATCGTCACCAAGAACGCCATCCTGCTGGTGGATTTCGCGGTCGAGCTGATCCGGACCGGCCGCGACCGGGTGGAAGCGATGATCGAGGCCGGGCAGAAGCGGGCGCGGCCAATCGTGATGACCTCGATCGCCATGTCGGCGGGCATGCTGCCAAGTGCGCTCGGCGTCGGCGAAGGCGGCTCGTTCCGTGCGCCGATGGCGATCGCGGTGATCGGCGGCATTATCGTCTCGACGGTGCTGAGCCTCGTGGTGGTGCCGTCGTTCTTCCTGATCATGGATGACCTGTCGCGGCTTTTGAGCTGGATCTTCAGCCGCTTTGTCGGTCCGAAGGAAGAGGAGATCGAGGTGCTGGAGCCCGAGGCGATGACGGTTGCGATCGGCGAGAACAGCGAGGAAATCGCCGAGTTGCGCGAACGGCTGTCGCGGCTTGAAGGCCAGGCGGAACGAACGCCGCCAAAGCTGGTTATCACCCAGCAGGCCGCGGAATGATCAAAGGCCGGCGCTGACAACAGCGCCGGCCCTTCTGATTCAAAGCTTCAGACCCCCAGGAATTCGGTTTCCACGTCCCGGGTCAGGCCAGCGGGGGTGCCGGTCCAGGCGGTCTCGCCACGGGCGAGGATGACGCAGCGGTCGGCCACGGCGCGCAGTTCCGAGAACGCCTTGTCGATCACCAGGATCGACTGCCCGCCCTGCTTCAGCCGGGCGATGGCCGCCCAGATTTCGTGGCGCACCACCGGCGCCAGGCCTTCGGTCGCCTCGTCGAGAATGAGCAGCCGCGGATTGGTCAGAAGCGCCCGGGCGATCGCCAGCATCTGCTGCTCGCCGCCCGACAGCGTGGCGGCGTTCTGGGTCATGCGCTCACCGAGCCGCGGAAACAGCTCGGTGGCCTTGCCGATGTCCCACGGGCCGGAACGGGCCGAGGCCATGAGGTTTTCCGAAACCGAGAGGTTGGCAAAGCAGCGCCTCCCCTCCGGCGCCAGGCCGATGCCAAGCCGTGCGGCGCGGAACGAAGGCAGCACTGACACATCCTGGCCGGCGAAGCGGATCTCGCCGCGGGTGGTGCGGAGCATGCGGGTGATGGCGCGCACGGTGGTGGTCTTGCCCATGCCGTTGCGGCCCATGAGCGCCACCAGTTCGCCCTCGGCAATTTCCAGATCGACGCCGAACAGCGCCTGCGAGGCGCCGTAGAAGGCTTCGAGTTTCCTGACCTGAAGCAGGCTCATGCCGCGTCCTCCCCGAGATAGGCGGTGCGGACTTCCTGATGATTGCGGATCTCGTCGGCGGTGCCGCGGGCGATGATCTTGCCGGCGACCAGAACCGAGATGCGGTCGGCCAGCTGGAAGACGGCGTCCATGTCGTGTTCGATCAGCAGGATCGGCGCTTCCGATCGCAGCTTGTCGAGAAAGCCGATCAGCTTCTGCGAGCCCTCGTGGCCGAGACCGGCCATCGGCTCGTCCATCAGGAAGATGCGCGGGCGCATGGCCAGCGCCATGGCGATTTCGAGAAGCCGCTTTTCGCCGTGCGACAGTTCGCTGACACGGACCGATGCGCGGCTTGTCAATCCGACCCGGTCGAGCGCCTCCATCGCCTCGTCGATCAGCTCGCGGTCGCGGGAGACCTGGCGGAAGAATCCGAAGATTGACCGGCGCCGGGCCTGGGCCGCGAACATGACATTGCCGCGCGCCGAGAACTCGGGGATCAGAGAGGAGACCTGGAAGGTGCGGGTCAGGCCGAGGCGGGCGCGTTCGATCTGGTCAAGATCGCTGATCTCGCGGCCATCGAAGCGGATCGCGCCGGCATCGGCTGCGAGCTCGCCGGCGACCAGCTTGATCAGGCTCGACTTGCCGGCGCCGTTGGGGCCGATCAGGGCATGGATCTCGCCGGGGCGCAGATCGAGGTCGACGCCGTCGGTGACCTTCAGCGCACCGAAGGATTTGCTCAGCCCGGAGAGCGCGAGAACCGGTTCAGTCATGACGTACCCTCCCCGCCACCAGGCCTATGAAACCGCCGCGCGCGAACAGCACCACGGCGAGCAGTGCGGCACCCAGGAAGAATTGCCAGTGCTCGGTGACGCTGCCGAAGGCGTGTTCGAACAGCACGAACAGGCAGGCGCCGACCACCGGGCCGAACAGCCGGGCGACGCCGCCCAGAATGATGAACACCATGATCTCGCCGGACAGGTGCCAGGACATCATGGTGGGGCTGACGAAGCGGTTGAGGTCGGCATAGAGCGCACCGGCAAGACCGGTGACCATGCCGGAGATCACGAAGGCCGCGAGCCGGATCCGGTAGGGCGACAGACCGAGCGCCGCGACGCGGCCCTCGTTCTGGCGGACCGCCTGCAGGGCGATGCCGAAGCGCGCGCCGGTCATCCTCCATTGCGCGACCAGCACGACGATCAGCACCGCATAGCAGAGCAGGAAGAAGTCGAGCGGGCGCAGCGTGTTGAGCCCCGGAAAGGCATTGCGGACATAGATCGACAGGCCGTCCTCGCCGCCATAGGCCGGCCACGAGATGGCGAAATAATAGATCATCTGCGCAAAGGCGAGCGTGATCATGATGAAGTAGACGCCGGAAGTCCTGAGGCTGAGCGCGCCGATCACCAGCGCCGCCAGCCCGCTGACGATGATCGCCACCAGCCACAGCACCAGCATCTGGTTGGTGCCGTTGATGACGAAGGGCGATGTCATCAGCGGTTCGTAGTTCTGGTGGTGGCTGGCGAGAATGCCAACGGCATAGCCGCCAAGACCGAAGAACGCCGCGTGGCCGAAGGAGACCAGGCCGCCAAGCCCCAGCGCTATGTTGAGGCCGACGCCGGCCAGCGCCAGGATGGTGGCGCGGGTGGCGAGCGTGACAAGAAACGGCTCGTCGGCGTAATGCGCGACCAGCGGCCCGCCGAGCAGGATCAGTGCCAGCAGGATGTTGAGACGATGTTCGGTGACAAACTCAGGCATTGGCAGGAAACAACCCCTTTGGCTTGAACACCAGAACGACGGCCATCAGCAGATAAATCAGCATCGAGGCCAGAGCCGAGCCGACGCCGCGGGCGGCGGAGGCTTCCATGACACCGGCCAGCAGGGTCGGCAGCAGGAAGCGGCCGAGCGTATCGACGAGGCCGACGATCAGGGCAGCGACCAGCGCGCCGCGGATCGAGCCGATGCCGCCGATGACGATGACGACAAAGGCTAAAATGAGCACCGGTTCGCCCATGCCGATCTGCACCGACTGGATGGCGCCGATCAGCGCGCCGGCAAAGCCGGCAAGGGCTGCGCCAAGGGCAAAGACGACGGTGTAGAGAAAGCGGATATCGACGCCGAGGGCTGCGATCATTTCGCGGTCGGCCTCGCCGGCGCGGATCTGCATGCCGAGCCGGGTGCGGCTGATCAGCAGGCCGAGACCTCCGGCGACCGCAAGGCCGGCGATGATGATTGCCAACCGGTAGGCCGGATAGGGCAAGCCGCCGGGCAGCGTTACCGGCCCCGAGAGAAAAGCGGGCGGGTCGAGATAGAGCGGAAACGAGCCGAAAACGAAGCGGACGCCCTCGGAAAACATCAGCACCAGCGCGAAGGTGGCCAGCACCTGGTCGAGGTGGTCGCGGTCATAGAGCCTGCGGATGACGGTGATTTCGACCAGCGCGCCAAGCGCCGCGGCAGCTGCCAGGCTGGCGACAAGGCCGATCCAGAACGAGCCGGTCCAGGCGGCGACTGCGGCGCAAACGAAACCACCGACCATGAACAGCGAGCCGTGGGCCAGATTGATCAGCCCCATGACCCCGAAGATCAGGGTGAGGCCGGCCGCCATCAGGAACAGCATGACGCCAAGTTGCAGGCCGTTGAGGATCTGCTCGAGAAAAAGGGCAACGGTCATCGTCTACCGGGCTCGCACCAGTGAGAATGCATGCCGCGTTCAAATCGCTGCATTCGAGCGAGTGCGCACATGCATTGGTTCAACAGGCAACAGCGGAGTTTGCGCATCCAACCGGACGCGCGGCGCTGTCGGAAACAAACCGGGCGGACCATGCGAGGTCCGCCCGGCAAGGACGATTGACGATCACATCTTGCAATCGGCTGCGTAGGCGTCGGCGTGGTCTTCAAGCGCCACGCCGATCAGCTTGTTGGTGTAGACGTCGCCTTCCTTGACCACTTCGCGGACATAGATGTCCTGGACCGGGTGATTGTTCGAACCGAACTTGAAATCACCGCGGGTCGACTTGAAGTTGGCGGCCTTCAGGGCTGCGCGGAACGCATCCTTGTCGGAGATCGAGGCCGCGTCCATGGCCGAGATCAGCAGGTTGGCGGTGTCGAAGCCCTGGCTGGAATAGAGCGAGGGCAGACGGCCATAGGCTGCCTGGTAGGATTC
The DNA here is from genome assembly GCA_020637795.1 of Hoeflea sp. GTDB lineage: Bacteria > Pseudomonadota > Alphaproteobacteria > Rhizobiales > Rhizobiaceae > Hoeflea. Next base: position 1,176,961 of record JACKJT010000001.1, read on the forward strand.
AACGAAAGCCTTGTTGGTCTCGTTGTCGATGTCCTTGGACCACTGCGAGGTGTTCTTGACGCCGAGTGCCGCGTCACCGACGGCCTGCAGAATGTTCTGGTCGAAGGAGAAGGCAGGACCAAGCAGCGGCACGTCAACGCCGGCGCCTGCATACTGCTTCATGAAGGCGATGCCCATGCCGCCGGGCAGGAAGAAGAAGACGCTGTCGGCGCCGGAGGCGCGGATTTCGGCGATCTCGGCGGCGTAGTCGGTCTGGCCGAGCTGGGTGTAGATTTCCTTGACCACCTCGCCCTTGAAGAAGCGCTTGAAGCCGGTCAGCGCATCCTTGCCGGCCGGATAGTTCGGGGCCAGGATGAAGCTCTTCTTGAAGCCCGCGGTGGTGGCGTAGGCGCCCATGCCTTCATGCAGGTTGTCGTTCTGCCAGGCGACGTTGAAATAGTTCTCGTTGCAGCCCGCGCCGGCAAGCGCCGAGGGGCCGGCATTCGGCGACAGATAGATCTTGCCCTGGGCAACCGCGCCCGGAACCACGGCCATCGCCAGGTTGGACCAGATGATACCGGTCATGATGTCAACCTTGTCGGACTGGATCAGCTTGTCGGCCAGCTGCACGGCGAGGTCCGGCTTCTGGGCGTCATCCTCGACAATCAGTTCGATGTCGGTGCGGCCAGACTGCTTCAGCGCCAGCTCGAAGCCGTCGCGCACGTCGATGCCGAGCGAGGCGCCGCCACCCGACAGGGTGGTGATCATGCCGACCTTGACCGGCTCGGCGGCGGCAAACGAAACGCCGGCCAGAAGCGACGCGGCGGTCGCCAGACTCAAGACTGTCTTCTTCATTGGTTTTCCTCTCTGTGTTTGTGCAGCGCCGGCCTTGTCGCGGTCCGGTCGAAGCAACTTTATCCCCTTCAGGCGATCAATGCATGTGATGGTCCACGGATTTTCGCCAGACATCACATACACGCGTCGTTTTCGAGCATCCGAAAGGCTTGCGGCGCCCGGATCGTCGCCATTGTCCGCGACCTTACCAGCCGGTCCGAAGAATTCCAGTACTTTTTTTAAGCTTAAAATAAATTGGCCGCGATTGTCTCTTGCGCGCCGGGCCCGGGCATGGTTCCAAGGTGGAACCGATATCATCCGTCAAGGACAGAAGGAGACCGGCGATGCAGTGTTTTTTCGTGGAGTTCCAGTGCAAGCTCGGCCAGGCCTATGCGGTGGCCGATGAGATTGCCAATCGCGAAATCGCATCGGAAATTTACTCGGTCAGCGGCCGGTTCGACCTGATGGCGAAATTCTATATCGAGGACGATGTCGATATCGGCCGGTTCGTCGCCGACAACCTCCACACCGTTCCGGGGGTGGAGCGGACCCACACGATCCTGACCTTCAAGGCCTTCTGAGCCGTTGCAGGGAACGGGCTGCCGCGCTCGCTGGCCCTGCCAGCGGGCCATGTGTGATGCGCGGTTCCTAAAGATTTTTCCGGGAAGAAAAATGGTACGATTGGGTGGGCTCGAACCACCGACCTCCGGATCCACAATCCGGCGCTCTAACCAACTGAGCTACAATCGCACGCGGGCTGACAGGGACCATGTCCGTGTCGCCATGTTGCCGCTCACATACTGGCAGCAGGCGGCATTTGCAAGAGCTTTCAGGCCGGTTTTCGCATAATCACCGGTTGATAATTCGCCGCGAAGCGATCGAGGCGGCGGGGCCTGCAAACCGCCCCCAAACGAAAAAGGCCGGACACCGGGTCCAGCCTTTTCTCATTTTCAGTGCGTGAAGAATTCAGCCAAGTAGCCGGAGACTTCAGGCAGCCTTGATTTCATTCATGGCCTTTTCGGCAACGGTCTTGGCGGGCTTCGACACGTCTTCGGCAACCTTGCGGGCTGCTTCCTGCATGGCCTTGGCTTGGTCGGCCATCATTTCGGCCTGCTTGCGGAAGAAGCTGGTCTGCAGCTCGATCATCTGGGCGACCGACTTGACGCCAAGCAGGGCTTCCATGTGCGAGAGCGAATGCTCGACATTGCCGCGGGCTGCGTCGATTGCCTTGAGGCTGAGTTCGACAGTTCCGGCCTGGGCGGTTTCGAGCGTCGATTCGATCGCCTTGGTGGCATCTTCGGCAACGGTCTTGACCTTGGCGTAGGCTTCCTTGGTCTGGTTGACCGACTTGTCAGCCATTTCGCGGTAGCTGTCGGTCATCTTGCTGACGTCGAAGGTCGGGAATTCGAACATTTCTGCGGATGTGGTGGTTTTCTTGGTCGCCATGTCACTTCTCCTTGAAGCATCAGTGGGACCTTTCGCGGCCCCGTTTCAATTTCAAAGGATATATAGCACGGCTTATGGTGCAGTGCAACATTTATTGTGCAGCGCGCCATCCGTTAACCGTTTCGTGACAAATGGCGGCCGTTTCGGCGCGGTTCGCTGGACCCGTGACGGTGGCAAAGCTATTAATAAACCCTTAATTCCCCCTGACGAAGGGGATAAACAGGCCCAGACTGGAATACCACCCATGCCGGCACATCATTATCCGTTCATCAATCTTGCGGTTCACGCTTCGGTCCGCGACCATTTCGCCAAGGGCGATGCCGTGGCGGTGCTGAGCCCCGACCTGGGCGAGGTGTTGTGGGCCAACGGCGCGGCGGCGCAGTTGTTCGGCTTCTCCAATATCTATGACGCGCTCGATGAAGGCCTTGGCGGCCAGACCTCGACGCGGCGGCAGATCGAGAGCGCGGTCAGCGGGCTCGGACGGACCGGCCGGCCGCAGAATTTCATGATGCGGGCGGCGGGCGGCTTCTCGCGCACGATGGCGCCGGCAATGCTCGAAGAGATCACCCTGCCCGATGGCGCCCAGGCGCTGCTGTTGACCAGCAGCCATGCCGGCCAGGTGCTGGCGCCAGGCGCGCGGGCCCGACAGATCATCGCCGGATTTGAGGGAACCGGCACCCATGTCGCGGTTCTCGACAGGGACAGCCATGTGCTGGCCGCATCGAGCACATTCGGCGAGATCGGCCTGGCCAGCACCGATATCGAACGGATGGTCGCCGATGTAACCGACGCCGCGGACCGGCTGGTCAAGCGAATGACGGACTCGCCCAATGGCGCGATGCCGACCGCGATCGGACGACTGGCGGACGACCCGGCGCTGCACCTGCTGTTTGCTGTCGAGCCGGCCCCGGCGGACGATGCCGCGATTTTCGCCGAAGACAGCGGCGACATGGTTCCGGACGCTTCAGGCGAAGACGTCCAGCCGGAAGAGACCGCCCCGACGGGGGAAGCACAGCCGGAATTCGGAGACGCAACGCAAACCGGGACGGCAGCCGGGACGGAGGCGCCTTCCGCTACCGAAGAGACCAGCGAGCCCATCGCCGAGGTCGCCGAAGAAGTCACTGCCGAAAGCTCGCCGGAGGCGGAAGCCGAAACCGCCGAACCGGAGACCGGGCAGGAGCCGCCGCGCCGGACGTTCTTCGACACACGACGGATCCGCGACGAGCTCAACAGGCGGCTGGCCAAGGCCCGGCAAGAGTCCGAGCTTCCCCATGCCTTCGAAGAGGCGCGCGGCCTGGAAGTGCCGGAGGCGTCGCCCACCCCGTCCGGGGATGGCGTTGACGCGGAAGACACCGGCCAGGCGGACAACACGGCAGCGGATGCCGAGGAAAGCACCGCGTTTTCAGCGGAAGACACCGCGCAGGACATGAGCCCGGACGAAGGGCCCGCGCCGGTCGATGAAGATATCGACCAGCCGGAATCCCGCGAGGACGATGCCGACCGGCAGGAGCCTGTCGCCAGCGGCGAGGAAATGCCCGTCGAGGAAATATCCGGCGAGGATCACGAGACTGCGGCCGAAGATCAGGCCGAAGACACGACTGCCGGCGAAACCGACGAGCCCGTGCTGCCATCGGCTGAGGACGAAACCCGGAGGGATGAGGCTCCGGACGAGACCCAGCCGGAAGAGGCTGCGGCCGAGGCAACCGGGTTCCGCTTCGATCCGGCGGCAAAGGCGGCGCGCTTTGTCTGGAAGATCAACCGCGACGGCGAGTTCAGCGAAGTCTCGCCCGAATTCGCCGCCGCCGTCGGCCCGCATTCGGCCGATATCATCGGCCGCAGGTTCCCGGATCTGGCGCGGGTGTTCAACCTCGATCCAGATCACGTGATTTCCGACCTGCTCAACCGCCGCGACACCTGGTCGGGCAAGACCGTGTTCTGGCCGATCCAGGGCACCGATCTGGTGACGCCGGTCGATCTGGCGGCCTTGCCGACCTACACCCGCGACCGGCATTTCGACGGCTTCCGCGGTTTCGGCATCGTCCGCATCGGCGAAGCCCGCAAGGATCCCGAGGCCTTGGGGCTGGCGCTGGTTCCGGGCCGGGTGTCGCCCGCCGTCGAGGCGATGCGGGACGACTATGCCGATGCCCGCCCCGAGGACGAACCCGCCGGGCTGATCGATCACGACATCTCGACCATCGATGATGACGCCGACCTCGAGATGCGCAACCTCGAGCGTGACATCGAAGACCTGTCGCGCATGGACGGCATCCATGACGAGGCGCCCGAGGAAGAGCGCCTGGTGGATGAAGCCGACCGCGACGCGGCCAGCGACACTGATGACAGTGAAGCCGGAGATAGTGAAACCGGCGACGGCGAGACCGAGACCGACGAAGCCAACATCGACGAGAGCGATCCGTTCCGCGGCGAGCGCCCGGCCATCCGGCTTGTGGAAACGCCGATGCGCCGGGACAGCGACAAGATCATCAGCCTCGAGGCGCACCGGCCGCGCACGGCGCGCGAGAGCCTGTCTCCGGGCGAACAGGCCGCCTTCCGCGAGATCGGCGCCCGGCTGAGCGAGACGGCGACGTCCCCGGCAAACGCACCGACAGATCAGGCGGAGACGAAGACCGAGTCCCCCGCCCCGTCACAGCCGGAAACGCCGCAGCCCTTCGGCAAGCGGCAGGAACCACCGCGCGGCGACGAGCCGTCCGGCGACGGCGGGACTGCTGACGACACGGAGCAGGCCGAAAACCCGGTCGACCTGTCGGAGACCGAAGTACACGCGGCCGAAGAAACTGCAGCCGGCGACGCCGTCGATGAACAGGCTGCGGCAGCGGCCGATGCGGATACAGCGCCCGAGACCGATGCGCCCTCCCCGGTCGAACCTGCCGAACCCGCCCAAACACCCGAGACCGTGGCAACCGCGCCCGCACCGCTGCCGTCGGCATTTGCGCTTCCCCCCCGGCAGGTGATGCCGTCGGGAATGGATGCCGGCATCATCGATGCGATCCCGGCCGCACTTCTGGTGCATTCCGGCGACGAGCTGATCCACGGCAATGCCGAGTTCTTCGAGCTGACCGGCTACGGCTCGCTCGAGGAACTGGCCGATCACGGCGGTCTCGATCACCTGCTCGAGCGTCCCGGCGAGGACGAGGCCTCCGGCGACGGCGGGCTGTTCGTCCGCCGCGGCGACGGCAGCCGGCGCGAAGTCACGGCCCGGCTGCGCTCGGTCAACTGGGGCGACGGTCAGGCGCTGCTCTTGGCGCTGTCGCCACGCGAGGCCGCAACCCCGGTCGCCGATTCAGAACCTTTGGGCCTGCACGGGGAGACTTCGGAAGAACCGGCAGCGGAAGAGAGCCACCTCGCCACTGCGCTGGCGATCGAGGCGCAGGAGCTGCGCTCGATCCTGGAAACCGCAACCGACGGCGTCGTCATTCTCAACAATGACGGCACGATCCGCTCGATGAACGGTTCGGCCTGCGCGCTGTTCAACTACGACCAGTCCGAGACCCGCGACCAGCCCTTCGCCATGCTGTTCGCGCATGAGAGCCAGCGCGCGGTGATGGATTATGTCGCAGGACTCGCCGAGCACGGCGTCTCCAGCGTGCTCAACGACGGCCGCGAAGTGATCGGCCGCGAGGCGTCCGGCGGCTTCCTGCCGCTGTTCATGACCATCGGCCGGCTGTCGGGGTCGAACGGCTATTGCGCCGTTTTGCGCGATATCACCCAGTGGAAGCGCACCGAGGAAGAGCTGCGCAACGCCAAGCGCGCGGCGGAAACCGCGAATTCGCACAAGTCCGACTTCCTCGCCCGGGTCAGCCACGAGATCCGCACCCCGCTCAACGCCATCATCGGCTTTTCCGAAATGATGGTGGAGGAGCGGTTCGGGCCGATCGGCAGCCCGCGCTACCTCGAATACGCCCACGACATCGGCAATTCGGGCAAGCACGTACTCGACATCGTCAACGACCTGCTCGATATCTCCAAGATCGAGGCCGGCCAGGTCAGCATGGAGTTCGTCTCGGTCTCGCTCAACGACCACCTCGCCGAAAGCGTGTCGCTGCTGCAGCCGATGGCCAACAGCCAGCGGGTGATCATCCGCACCAGCCTGTCGGCGAGTGTGCCGGATGTCGTCGCCGACCAGCGCTCGATCAAGCAGATCGCGCTCAACCTTCTGTCCAACGCCATCCGCTACACGCCGTCGGGCGGGCAGATCGTGGTGTCGACCTCCTACGAGCCATCGGGCAATGTCGTCATCCGCATCCGTGACACCGGCATCGGCATGAACCGCAAGGAGCTCGAGCAGGCGATGAAGCCGTTCGGCCAGGTCGGCCCCGGCCCGCGCCAGCGCGGCGATGGCACCGGCCTCGGCCTGCCGCTGACCAAGGCGATGGTCGAGGCCAACCGCGCCCAGTTCGACATCGTGTCCGCGCCCGGCGAAGGCACGCTGGTGTCGATCTCGTTCCCGCCGCAGCGGGTGCTGGCCGACTGACACCTGCCGCAATGTCGCGACAAAAAAAGACGGGGACCTAATGGGTCCCCGTTTGTGTAATTGCATCAGTGCTAACCAACACCTGGAGGGCAACAGTAAACCCCTAGGTTGCACACAGTTATGCCCGCGGCTCCTTTCCGGGTCCTTGCCGGAATGTTTAAGATTTTAGCGAAGCCGCCTGCTTCGCATGGCTTGGTTAAATTTCGCGGCAAGGTCTGGTTAACCATCCGGCGCGGGCAGTCCGTGGACAATACCGAGGTCATCATGGGCCGGGCCTTGCCTTGCCTTGGCGGCGGTTCGACTGAGCGACAGCCCGACGATCTGGACGCGGCTTCGCCAGGCGGTTCCTTCAGCTTTACAGGCGGCTCGACCGTGCCGGCCAATGCGCCAGGCTTGCGAGGCGGAATTGAGTGTGCACAAATCGTGCATAATTTTTCCATTTTCCCTTCTTATGCAGCATACTTTCATCAAACTGCATCAAGATTGCGCGTTCCGCGCATGGGTTTTGGGCTATCACCTATGCCGTCGTCACAGGAGAGAGCATCAATGAACAGCACAATGCACGTCTATCAATCCATCGCCCGCGCGGCCTCAGACCACGGGGTGGAGACGATGTTCGGGCTGATGGGCGACGCCAACCTGTTCATGGTCGACAGTTTCGTGCGCGACTGCGGCGGACGGTTCGTTCCCGCCGCGCACGAGGGCAGCTCGGTGCTGATGGCGCTGGCCTATGCGCATGTCGCAGGCAAGGTCGGCGTTGCCACGGTCACCCACGGCCCGGCGCTGACCAATTGCGTCACCGCGCTGACCGAAGGCGCGCGGGGCCATATCCCGATGGTGCTGATGGCCGGGGACACGCCGGTAAGCAACCCGCGCCATCTGCAGAGCATCGACCAGCGCGAACTGGTCAAGGCCACCGGCGCCGGGTTCGAGCAGGTGCGCGCGCCTGACACCGTCGGCATGGATGTGGCGCGTGCCTTCTACCGGGCCCAGGTCGAACGCCGCCCGATCGTCCTCAACATGCCGGCCGATTTCATGTGGCAGGAGGTCGACCACAAGACCGAGGTGCTCGATGTGTTCACAGCGCCGGGCGGCGTGGCCGAGGGCAACATTCTCGACCAGGCCATCGGCATGATCGCCTCGGCCCGCCGGCCGCTGATCCTGGCTGGCGCCGGAGCGGTGACAGCGCGCGAACAGCTGATCCGGCTCGCCGACCGGCTGGAAGCGCCGCTGGCCACGACGCTGAAAGCCAAGGGGCTGTTCAACGGCCATCCCTACAATATCGACATCTTCGGCACGCTCTCGACGCCGGCCGCCTACGACCTGATCGCGCAAGCCGACTGCATCGTCTGCTTCGGCACCGGGCTGCACGATTTCACCACCGACCGCGGCAAGCTGATGAAGGGCAAGAGGATCGTGCAGGTGGACATCGAGCCGACCGCCATCGGCGGCGGGCTTCATCCGGATGCCGCCCTCCTGGCCGATGCGGCCCTGACCGCCGAGACCATCGTCTACTGGCTGGACGAGGCGGAGATCCCGGCAAGCGGCTTCACGAAAGAACTCGACATCGAGGTGCTTACCGCCCACCCCGCCGGCACCGGCAAGGCCGCCAAGGGATGCGTGAACTATGTGCATTCGCTCGCGCGGCTGGAACAGGCGCTGCCCAAGGACCGGGTGCTCGTCACCGACGGCGGGAGGTTCATGACCGAAGTCTGGTGCCGGATCTCGGCTCCCGATCCGCGGAGCTTCGTGGTGACGGCGAATTTCGGCTCCATCGGGCTTGGCCTGCAGGAAGCCATCGGCGCGGGTCTTGCCGCTCCGGGCCGGCCGGTGGTGCTGTTTTCCGGAGACGGCGGCTTCATGATGGGCGGGATCAACGAGTTCAACACCGCCGTGCGGCTGGGGCTCGACCTCATCGTCATCGTCGCCAATGATTCCGCCTATGGCGCGGAGCATATCCAGTTTCTCGACCGGAAGATGGATCCGAGCCTGACCGAATTCCACTGGCCGTCCTTCGCCGGGATCGCGAGAGCGCTCGGCGGACAGGGGATCGAGGTCCATTCCGATGCCGAGCTCGAAACGGCGCTCGCGGCAATCGAAACCCGTGACCGGCCATTGCTGATCGAACTCCGGCTCGACCCGCACGACGTGCCGCGCATGCGCATCTGAGGGCTGACGCCAGAGCGGAGAGAGCAGCATGCCCGAGCCCGCTTGACGGGATCGCGGCGCCTGCATAGGCTCATCCTGTCGAAAAGAGGCGTTCGCCGGATTGGTCATCCGGCGCCGGTACACCGGGCCACGTTTCCAATGAACCCGCGACACTTGAACCCGATGTCAAATCGGGCAGGTGTCGGTGTGGAAACTCACCCGCCTGCCCCCAAGCAGGAGATGACTATGACTCCCCAGACCAAGATAAACCTGTTGATTTCGCTGTTGATTTCGCTGTTGATGTCGCTTGCGATGTCTGCCTTCTTTTCAGGCTTCTTCACCTACCTGGCCTTTGGACCGACGCCGCAATGGCTTGCGTCCTGGGCCGGCGGCTTCGCGATTGGCTGGCCCATCGGCTTCCTGATCGCGGTTGCGATCGGCAAGCCGGTCCGGACCATTGCGCTGCGGTTGTCAGGCGTTCCGGCAAGGGCCGCATAGCCAAGACAGAAAAGGGCGGGCTCGCTTGCGCGACGCCCGCCCCAATTTTGCCGATCGGGCCTTCAGATCAAGCGGTTTTCAACTCGTCGAGATCCGCGAACAGCTTGAGCGCCTCGGGGTTGGCGAGCGCTTCCTGGTTCTTCACCGGGCGGCCGTGGACGATGTCGCGGACGGCGAGTTCGACGATCTTGCCGGACTTGGTCCGCGGGATGTCGGTGACGGCGATGATCTTGGCCGGCACATGGCGCGGCGAGGCGCCGGTGCGGATCTTGGCGCGGATCTTCGCCTTGAGATCGTCGTCGAGCGCCACGCCATCTGCGAGGCGGACGAAGAGGATGACGCGGACATCGTCGTCCCAGTCCTGGCCGATGCAGATGGCTTCCACCACCTCGTCCATCTGTTCGACCTGGTTGTAGATCTCGGCGGTGCCGATGCGCACGCCGCCGGGATTGAGCGTCGCATCCGAGCGGCCGTGAATGATGATGCCGTGATGCGGCGTCCATTCGGCGAAGTCGCCATGGGTCCAGATATTGTCGAAGCGGGAGAAATAGGCGGCGTGGTATTTCTCGTCGTCCGGGTCGTTCCAGAAGCCGATCGGCATGGCCGGGAACGGCCTGGTGCAGACCAGTTCGCCCTTTTCGCCGGTGACGGACTTGCCGTTGTCGTCCCAGACATCGACGGCCATGCCCAGACCCGGGCCCTGGATCTCGCCGCGCCAGACCGGCAGCGCCGGGTTGCCGAGCACGAAGCAGGAGACGATGTCGGTGCCGCCGGAAATCGAGGCCAGGTGCACATCCGGCTTGATGCCCTCGTAGACGAAGGAAAAGCCTTCCGGCGACAGCGGCGACCCGGTCGAGGTCAGCAGCCGGAGCGCTGACAGGTCATGGGTTTTCAATGGTTCCAACCCGGCCTTGCGGACGGCGTCGATGAACTTGGCCGAGGTGCCGAGGACGGCGAAGCGCTCATCGGCCGCATAATCGAAGATGACGTTGCCGTCGGGATAGAATGGCGAGCCGTCATAGAGGCAGAGAGTGGCGCCGACGGCCAGTCCGGAGGCCAGCCAGTTCCACATCATCCAGCCGCAGGTGGTGAAGTAGAACAGCCGTTCGCCGGGCTCGAGCCCGCAATGCAGCCGGTGTTCCTTGAGATGCTGCAACAGGGTGCCGCCGGCGGAATGGACGATGCATTTGGGGATGCCGGTGGTGCCCGACGAGAACAGGATATAGAGCGGGTGGGCAAACGGCAGCAGCTCGAAGGTGACCGGCCTGGCCGCGAAACCGGCGATGAAATCTGAAAGCGTGACGGCGCCTTCCACGGCAGCGGCGACGGCCTTGCCGTCATCGAGCATCGGCACGATGACAGTGGCGCTCGGCTTGAGCGAAGCGGCGATCTCGACAAGCTTGGCGGTCACTTCCTGGCGCTTGCCATTGTACCAGTAGCCATCGCAGGAGATGAACAGCTTCGGCTCGATCTGGCCGAAGCGGTCGAGCACGCCCTTGACGCCGAAATCGGGCGAGCAGGACGACCAGATCGCGCCGATCGAGGCGCAGGCCAGCATGCAGGCGACGGTTTCGGGCATGTTCGGCATCATCACGGCGATGCGGTCGCCTTTCTCGACGCCGCGGGCGCGGAAGGCCTGCTGCAGGCGCGAGACCAGCGCATGCAGCTCGTCCCAACTCATCGCCGCCCGCGTCTTGTCCTCGGCGCGGAACAGCATCGCCGGTTCGGCTCCGGTGCGCGATAGCAGGTTTTCGGCGAAGTTCAACTGCGCATCGGGGAAAAACCGCGCGCCGGGCATGGCGTCGCCGTTCTCGATGATCCGCTCACCCTTCTCGCCGCGCACGCCGCAAAAGTCCCACAGCGCCGACCAGAAGCTCTCGCGGTCGGTGACCGACCACTCGTGCAGCGCCTGCGGATCGGCGAGCGGGCGGCCTGCCCGTTCTCCTGCAAACGCCGCAAACGCCATCCAGGGGCTCTGCTTCAGGTCCTGCTCATTGGGGCTCCACAGCGGGGTGTCGGTCATGATGTGCTCCTGCCAGATAATGCGGGTCAGGGTGTAGCACTGGCGCTGCCCGATGCAAACAGAACTTCACGCCGCAACCGATCACAAAGGCCGCGCGCGGCAGTCACCAATTGCATTCGCCTTCACCAAGCTTTAACCAGAACCAACAGCGCCGTTCGGGGCAAGAGTTGGAGGGGTATCAGGATTGGGGTTCATCATCGCACAGTGGTCCTTGCGACGTGCGGCGATTTCGGGTGCGCTGTTCGTGCTCGTCTCGGTCTTGGCCGTGTTCGCAAGCCTGCCGCTGGCGGTATCCAGCGGCGTGGTGCGCGACCGGCTCGAGCGCGACATCAGCGCCTGGGCGGGCCATCCGGTGTCGCTCGGCGATGCCCCCTCGCTCGATTTCTGGCCGACGCCGACAATCCAGCTCGACAATGTCGAAATCCTGCCGTCGACCTTTGCCGGCAGCGATCCGATCCTGCGCGCCGACAGCATCGTCGCCAATTTCAACCTGTTCTCGGCGGTGCTTGGCGCACCGAGTTTCTCCGAGTTCAGGCTGATCCGGCCGACCTTCAATGTCGAACTCTACCCGGACGCAACGTCCAACTGGACTTCCACTTCCGGCGAACTGGCGCAAGGGGTTGCCGCGGCGGTGGCGCGGGACCTGGCGGCGCAATCGGGTGAAGACGCTCCGGCTACCGCGATCATCCCCGAATCCGCCGCACTCGGCGCCGTCACCATCGAGGACGGCACCGTCAAATGGATCCGCGATCCCGGTGCAGCGGCGGAAAAACTGACCGCGATCAACGGCACGCTGGCCTGGACCGCGCCGACGGCGGTGGCGCGCGCCAATATCAGCGCGATCTTCCGCGGCGAGCAGGTGACGCTCGCCGGATCGACCTCGGCGCCGCTCCTGCTGCTTGGCGGCCGGACCGCGCCGGTGGACATCAAGCTGACGTCGGCGCCACTCAACATCGAGTTCGGCGGATCGGCAAGCCTCGGCCAGGACTATTTCCTGTCGGGCGCGCTCAAGCTCTCAAGTGTATCGGTGCGGCGCGCGCTCGAATGGTCGGGCACTGACATCAAGCCCGGCGAGGCGCTGGGCGCGCTTGAGCTGTCGGCGAAGATCTCCGCCGAGAAGACCAAGGCAAAGCTTGACGACCTGATCATCATGATCGACCGCAACCGCGGCATCGGTGTTCTCGACATGGCGCTGCGCGAAGGCGAGCCGCCGCTGATCGCCGGCACGCTGGCGTTCAACTCGCTCGACATCGCCTCGTTCCTGCAGGCGTTCACGCCGCTGCCCAAGGCAGGCAAGGACATCGCCTCGACCATCGACACGCGCTTCCTGCGCGAGATCGGACTGGATCTGAGGCTGTCGGCGCAATCGGCCAGCTTCGGGCCGGTGATGCTCTCCAACCTCGCCGCCGCAGCCCGCGTCGAGCAGGGCCGCGCCAATCTCGATGTCGGCGACGCCACCGCCTATGGCGGCAACCTGATCGGCCGCATTGCCATTTCCGAGCAGGGAATCGACGGCGGGGTGAAGGTCCAGCTTTCAGCGCGCAACACCAATTTCGGCGGCCTGTTCGACGCCTTCGGGCTGACCGAGCCCTTGCCGCGCGGCACCGGATCGCTCGACGTCGAGGTCACCTCGCCGTATCCGACCTGGGCGACCGCGCTGTCGGATCTCACCGGCAGGATTGAGCTGGCGGTGGATGCGGGCATGGTGCCGGGCCTCAACATCGCCAAGTTCCGGGAGCTTGCCAAGACCGAACGCTTCTTCGATCTCGACCAGCTCGGCGAAGGCACCGCGTTCCCCTTCACCTCGGCGCGTTTTCACGCGACGATCGCCGGCGGCGAGGCCAATCTGACCACCGCCGAACTGGTCGGTCCGCAGCAGATGATCTCGCTGTCGGGCGTCATTCCCTATTCGCGCTCGAGCCTTGCCATTGCCGGCGTTCTCGGACCCGCGCCCGCCGCCGACGGCAAGGTTGCCGAGCCCGGCACCGGCATGGAACCGCTGAGGTTCTTCATCGGCGGATCCTGGCCGCGGCCGGTGATTTCACCGGTGACCCCGTGACGCCGGGCAGGATTCGAGCACGCTTGCGAAAAATCGCGTATTTGGCGACAATCGGCCCGGCGGACTGCTTCGGCAATGCCGGGCGCCCGCAGGGCTGATAGGGGGAACTCTCAGAGAATGCTGCGGTTGCTTTCGGCACTTGTCAAAATCGGACTGGCTTCGCTGATCACCGGCGCGGTTCTCTCGGCGCTCAACCTGTCGGCGGCCGAGTTGCTGGCCGAGATCGGGCTGACTCCGGACCGGGTTTTCGAGGCGCTGCAGAACGGCGCGGCCTGGGCAATCCCCAACATCGTGCTCGGCTCGATGGTGATCGTGCCGATCTGGTTCGTCACCTACCTGCTCCGGCCGCCAAAGAACTGACACCCGCCTTTTTTAATGATTTGCGAAGGCTGCCTGCTCGTCGCGCTGGCGCCTGACCTCGCGGCTCTTGTTGAGCACCGAGGCGATGATGACGCCGATCGCCACCGCGCCGATGAGCAAGGTACAGACCGCGTTGATCTCGGGCGTGACGCCCAGGCGCACCTGGGAATAGATCTTCATCGGCAACGTGGTCGCCCCCGGGCCCGAGGTGAAGCTGGCGATCACCAGATCGTCGAGCGACAGGGTGAAGGCCAGCATCCAGCCGGAGATCACCGCCGGCAGGATCACCGGCAGGGTGATCTGCAGGAAGGTGGTGACGGGCCCGGCGCCCAGATCCATCGCCGCCTCCTCGAGCGAGCGGTCGAAGCTCATCAGCCGCGACTGCACCACGACGGCGACAAAGCACATGGTGAAGGTGATGTGGGCCAGCGTCACGGTCCAGAAGCCGCGAGAGAAATCCACCGCCACGAACAGGAGCAGCAGCGACAGGCCGGTGATGACTTCGGGCATGACCAGCGGGGCGAAGACCATGCCGGAAAACAGGATGCGACCGTTGAAGCGGGTGTAGCGGGTCAGCGCCAGCGCCGCCAGCGTTCCGAGCACGGTGGCGAAGGTGGCCGAGACGAAGCCCACCCGCACCGTCACCCAGGCGGCGTCCATCAGGCCCTGGTTGTTGAACAGCTCACCATACCATTTGGTCGAAAAGCCCGACCAGACGGTGACCAGCCGGGATTCGTTGAACGAGTAGATCACCAGGATGACGATCGGCAGGTAGAGAAAGGCGAAGCCCAGGACTACCGAGGCGATGTTGAAGCGGGACCAGGTCGTGTTCATGGGATAATCCTCACCGTCCGCTCTCCTGCGATTTGGCCTGCGCCTGCTGGAAGAACATGATGGGGACCACCAGGATCAGCAGCAGCAGCACCGCGACCGCCGAGGAGACCGGCCAGTCGCGGTTGTTGAAGAATTCGCTCCACAGCGTCTTGCCGATCATCAGGGTGCGCGAGCCACCGAGCAGGTCGGGGATGACGAACTCGCCGACGGCGGGGATGAAGACCAGCAGGCAGCCGGCGACGATGCCGGGGATGGCGAGCGGGAAGGTGATCTTCCAGAAGGCTGAGATCGGCGGGCAGCCCAGGTCCTGCGCCGCCTCGATCAGCGTGTAGTCCATCTTCTCGAGCGCTGAGTAGATCGGCAACACCATGAACGGCAGGTAGGAATAGACGATGCCGATATAGACCGCCGTGTTGGTGTTGAGGATGATCAGCGGCTCGTCGATCAGGCCGATGGCCAGCAGCAGCTGGTTGAGCAGGCCTTCGGGCTTGAGGATGCCGATCCAGGCATAGACCCGGATCAGGAACGAGGTCCAGAACGGCAGGATCACCAGCATCAAGAGCGTCGGCCGCAGCGAGGTCGGCGCCCGGGCCATGCCGTAGGCCAGCGGGAAGCCGATCAGCAGCGTCAGCAGCGTCGAGATGAAAGCGATGGTGATCGAGGAAATGTAGGCGTTGATGTAGAGCGCGTCCTCGGTCAGCCAGACATAGTTTGCGAAGCTGAACTGCCTGAAGGCCTCGATGATGCCCGAAATGCCGTCGGCCATGTCGATGGTCGGCGCATAGGGCGGCATCGCCATCATCGGCTCGGAGAGCGAGATCTTCAGCACGATGCCGAAGGGCACCAGGAAGAAGATCAACAGCCAGGCATAGGGGATTATAATGACCAGGCGGCGGGTGATGGCTGAGATGAATTTCATCGGGGGCCCCTCATAGCGACTTGACGACGGCGCGGGCGAGAAAGATCGCCATGAGCATCGAGAGAACGGCCAGCACCATGGTGCCGTAGAGGTCGACAAGCTCCGGCGCACCGATCATGACGGCGAAAAAGCCCAAGGTGGAGATCGACACATAGGCTGCGAAGTTCTGCTCGGCTGGCGGAGACGGCTTGACGAAAATCCCGTAGCTCTTGGCGAGAGCGAGGAAATAGACGGAAACCACGACATAGCCGACATAGACCAGGGCGAACTCGGGACGTTGCAGCAGCAGGCCCGCGGCGATGGCCAGGGTCATGACGATCGCGGCGACGCGATTTGTCCTGTAAGCCCTTTGCAGGGCAACCTGGTCTGACGGCTCGGTGCGCTCCATGGACATTCCTCAACTGTTCAGCACGACGCCGCTGTCGGTGTCGAAGCAGACCCAGATCTCCTCGTCGTAGCCGATCGGGTCCTCGACCGTGCGGACGGCGTTGAGCAGCGAGGCCTTGACCACATCGCCGCTCTTGAGCTTGATGTGGAACACCGTCATGTCGCCGAGATAGCCGATGTCCCAGACCTCGCCGGAGGCGGCATTGACGCCGCTTTCAGGCTTTGTCCTGGACACGCGGAGCTTTTCCGGCCGGACGGCGAAACTGGCCTTCTCGCCCGGCGTATGGGCATGCGGGGTTTCGGAGCGGATGACCATGCCGTCGGGGGTCGTGATATCGACCAGGCTGCCATTGACCGCCGTCACCTCGCCGCGAAACAGGTTGATGTCGCCGATGAAACTGGCGACGAATTCGGACTTCGGCGCCTCGTAGATTTCCGCCGGGGTGCCGATCTGGACGATGCGGCCGACATCCATGACCGCGATCCGGTCGGCCATGGTCATGGCCTCCTCCTGGTCATGGGTGACGACGACGAAGGTCAGGCCCAGCTCCTGCTGCAGGTCCATCAGTTCGAACTGGGTTTCCTCGCGCAGCTTCTTGTCGAGCGCGCCGAGCGGCTCGTCGAGCAGCAGCACCTTCGGCCGCTTGGCAATCGAGCGGGCAAGGGCGACGCGCTGGCGCTGACCGCCCGAAAGCTGGTGCGGCTTGCGCTTGCCGAACTGCTCGAGCTTGACCAGCTTGAGCATGTTGGCGACGCGGTCGTCGATCTCGGACTTTGCCATGCCGTCCTGCTTGAGGCCGAAGGCGATGTTCTTCTCGACACTCATGTGCGGGAACAGCGCATAGGACTGGAACATCATGTTGACCGGGCGCTTGTAGGGCGGGACGCCGGCCATGTTCTCGCCGTCGAGCAGGATCTGTCCCTCGGTCGGGTTCTCGAAGCCGGCGAGCATGCGCAGCAGCGTTGACTTGCCGCATCCCGAGCCGCCGAGCAGCGCGAAAAACTCGCGCTGGTAGATGTGCAGCGTCAGGTCCTTGACGGCGACGAAATCGCCGAATTTCTTGGTGATGTTTTCGAACGCGATATAGGGGCGCTGGTTCGGATCATTCCACGGTTCGAAGCTTCGCCGGATGCTGCCCAATGATTTCATGATCAACTGTCCCCATGATCAATACATATGCATGCCGCGCTCAACCTTGTTCATCCCGGCGATACCGCGCATGCAGTCTTGCGAACACTCCGGCGGCCTCTGCATTTGACTTCAGACGCAGAGGCACCGAAGTGAAAACCCCCGGCCCATTGACCGGACCGGGGGTTCCTTCTCGTGTCACTGACCGGTGACGACCTTTGTCCAGGTCCGGGTCAACACACGCTGGGTGCGCTGATCCTTGGGCGAGGTCGAATAGAGGCGACCGATGGTTTCCTCGTCGGGATAGATGGCGGTGTCGCCGATCACGTCCTCGTTGAGGAACGGCTTGGAGGCCAGGTTGCCGTTGGCGTAGTAGACATAGTTGGATGCCTTGGCCATGACTTCGGGCTTCATGATGTAGTTGAGGAACTCGTGCGCCTCCTCGACATGGGCGGCGTCGCCGGGGATCGCCATGTTGTCGAACCACATCAGCGCGCCTTCCTTGGGGATCACGTACTCGATGGTCACGCCCTGATTGGCTTCCGCGGCGCGGTCACGGGCCTGAAGGATATCGCCCGACCAGCCGACGGCCAGGCAGATGTCACCATTGGCCAGTGCATTGATGTATTCGGACGAGTGGAACTTCTTGACGCTCGGGCGGATGGTGAGCAGCAGTTCCTCGGCCTTGGCGATGTCATCGGGCGAGCTGGAATCCGGATCAAGGCCGAGATAGTTCAGCGCCGCCGGGACGATCTCCTCGGCCGTATCCAGCATATAGACGCCGCAATCGGCAAGCTTGGAAATGTTGGCCGGGTCGAACACGATGCTCCAGGAATTGAGCGGAGTGTCACCCAGCCGTTCCTTGACCTTGTCGACATTGATGCCGATGCCGGTGGTGCCCCACATGTAGTTGATGGCGTGCTCGTTACCCGGATCGTATTTTTCCAGCCGCGACATGATGGCGGGGTCCATGTTGACGAGATTGGGCAGCTTGGACTTGTCGAGCTTCTGGAACACGCCGGCGGTGATCTGCCGGGCAAGGAAGGTTCCGGTCGGAACCACGATGTCGTAGCCGGTGGAGCCGGCGAGCAGTTTGGTTTCCAGCACCTCGTTGGAATCAAACACGTCGTAGACAACCTTTATGCCGGTTTCCTTGGTGAAGTCCTCGAGGATCGACTCGTCGATGTAGTCGGACCAGTTATAGACGTTGACGACGCGCTCCTGGGCGGTTGCAAGCACGGTCGATGCGGCGAGCATGACGGCTGCGGAGATTAGGCGGGTTTTCAGGGTCATTCCTGTTCCTCTCGTTTTCTGATCTTGCCACCCGGCTTGCGGCATCGCCGTTGCGGGGACGTCCACGTCCCGGCCTTTGATGGCCAGGTGCGGCGGATGGGCCAACTTTAGGCGGAATCTCAGGTTGCACAAGAGGTGATCAAGTCATTTCCTGACACCCCTGCCCGAGAAAATGCTGCAACGCACTTCCGCCGCGCCCTTGTCCACCGCCTGCAGTGCCAGCAAGCGGTCAACCGGGGTCATGTCACTGAAAATCAAAGGCTGAGAGCCCCGTCACCATCTCGTCGAGCCCCAACGGGCGGGTGATCGGCGGCTCGGCGCGGGCCAGGCATCCGGCCCGCTCGCACAACCTGCAGGCCGGACCGACGGGAATGGAAACCGGTTGCGCTGATTTGCCGCCACTCATCGGCAGGGCTTCGCCATAGACGATTTCATCGCGGAAGCCGATGTCGCAGCCGAGCAGGATGGCGGTGCGGCGGGGCCGTTCGGAGAAGGCCCCCTGTGGCCCCTCGAGCGTGCGGGAGACGGTGAGGAACTCGGCGCCGCCGGGCATTTCGACGGCCTCGACCAGCACCTGCGCGGGTTGCGAGAAGGCGGCGTGGATCGACAGTTTCGGGCAGTTGCCGCCAAAGCGTTGCTGCGGAAAGCCCTGCGCCCCGGCGCGGCGGAACCGGTGGCCGGCCACATCGACCTCGAGCATGAAGAACGGCACACCCGAAAGGCTCGGCCGGCACAGGGTGGTGACGCGGTTTGCGGCCTGCTCGAAGGACACGCCGAAGCGCGATTTCAGCACGTCGATGTCGTAGCGGGCACGCTGGGCGGCGGCATGAAAGGCCTGATAGGGCATCATCAGCGCGTGCGCGGCGTAGCGGGCGAGTTCGAAGCGGGCGATACGGCGGGCCTCATCGCTCGAGAGCTTGAGCTCGCCGACGCCGGCGGCGATGGCGACATTCATGCGGATCAGCGAGGCCTCCATGGCGACCTCGCGCAACTGGTCGAACGGCGACAGCCGCTCGGAGAGGAACAAGCGCTGGGAGTGGCGGTCGTAGCGGCGGCGCCAGTTGGGCATGGTGGCGACCGGCAGTGAGCGGACGACGACGCCGTGCTCGGTCCTGAGCCAGGACTTGAGTGCGCCCATCAGGTCGTCGCCGGGCTTGAGCAACTGGTGGAAGGCTTCCGCCTCCTCCTCGAGCGCCGGATGGTGATTGGGGCGGTTTTCGAGAATTTCGCGGACCTCGTCCATCGGCAGCCGCGCGCCCGACATCGCCGGGCTGTGGCCCTCGCGGGCCAGCATGGCCGAGAGATCCGACAGGCGCTCGGCCTGCTCGCGGTAGGCGCGGTGCATCTTCAGGATGGCGGCGCTGGCATTGGGCGCGGCTTCGGCGATCTCGACCACTTCCTGGTCGCCCGGCAGCTCGCCGGTCAGAAGCGGATCGGCAAAAACCTCCTTGAGGCTAGCCAGCGTTGTGCCGCCGCCCTCGCCCTGCAGCTCCTCGACGTCGACCTTGTAGACGGCGGAGAGCTTGAGGATCAGCTGCACTGTCAGCGGCCGCTGGTTGCGCTCGATCAGGTTGAGATAGGAGGGCGAAATGCCCAAGGCCTCGGCCATGGCGGTCTGGGTCAGGCCCTTGGCGTTGCGGATGCGGCGGATGCGCGGACCGGCAAATATCTTCTGTTCAGCCATCGCCCCGATCTTTACAGGTTTTTACAGACTTTCGTCGCAGTACGCAGGTGTTTCGCTTTTACAATTGTGACAAATTTACACGCTGGTTTTGTCAAACACAAGACAGCTTGACCTGATTTCTCGACCGTATTTGCTGAATTTTCTCGGCTTCGTGTGCAGCGCAATGTAAATCCAGTCACATCGAAGGCGAACAAAGGGCTCCCAAGCTGGTTCGCTGGACAGCAACATACCCTGACCGGAGAGACGTCATGACTGATTTTTACAATCTCGTTCCAACCGCACCCGAAGGCCGCTACGACGGCATCGAACGTCCCTACAGCCCGGAAGACGTGCAGAAGCTTCGCGGCTCGGTCAACATCAAGTACAGCCTGGCTGAAATGGGCGCCAACCGGCTGTGGAAGCTGATCCACGAGGAAGACTTCGTCAACGCACTGGGCGCCATGACCGGCAACCAGGCCATGCAGCAGGTCCGCGCCGGGCTGAAGGCGATCTACCTTTCCGGCTGGCAGGTTGCCGCCGATTCCAACACCGCCTCGTCGATGTATCCCGACCAGTCGCTGTATCCGGCCAACGCCGCTCCGGAACTGGCCAAGCGCATCAACAAGACGCTGCAGCGCGCCGACCAGATCGAAACCTCGGAAGGCAAGGGCCTGTCGGTCGACACCTGGTTCGCACCGATCGTCGCCGACGCGGAAGCCGGCTTCGGCGGACCGCTGAACGCATTCGAAATCATGAAGGCCTTCATCGAAGCGGGCGCCGCCGGCGTTCACTACGAAGACCAGCTGGCATCGGAAAAGAAGTGCGGCCACCTCGGCGGCAAGGTCCTGATCCCGACCGCAGCGCACATCCGCAACCTGAACGCCGCCCGCCTGGCTGCCGACGTGATGGGCACACCGACACTCGTCATCGCCCGCACCGATGCCGAGGCCGCCAAGCTTCTCACCTCCGACATTGACGAGCGCGACCGTCCGTTCGTCGACTACGATGCCGGCCGCACCGTCGAAGGCTTCTACAACATCAAGAACGGCCTCGAGCCCTGCATCGCCCGCGCCAACGCCTATGCGCCGCATTGCGACCTGATCTGGTGCGAAACCTCGAAGCCGGATCTCGAGCAGGCCCGCAAGTTCGCCGAGGGCGTGCACAAGGAGCATCCGGGCAAGCTGCTTGCCTACAACTGCTCGCCGTCGTTCAACTGGAAGAAGAACCTCGACGATGCGACCATTGCCAAGTTCCAGCGCGAACTCGGCGCCATGGGCTACAAGTTCCAGTTCATCACGCTGGCCGGTTTCCACCAGCTCAACTTCGGCATGTTCGAACTGGCCCGCGGCTACAAGGACCGCCAGATGGCAGCCTATTCGGAGCTGCAGGAAGCGGAATTCGCCTCCGAGGTCAACGGCTACACTGCGACCAAGCACCAGCGCGAAGTCGGCACCGGTTACTTCGACGCCGTCTCGATGGCGATCACCGGCGGCAAGTCCTCGACCACCGCAATGGGCGAATCGACGGAATCGGCCCAGTTCAAGCCGGCCGCTGAATAAAGCAAGACACCCCCTCACCCGCCAAAGGGCGGGTGGGGGACCCCGACAGACGACCCAGACGACCGATCACAAACCCCGCTAGAGGAGAAATGCACATGGCACCCCAGACCCGCGTCAAGGAAAGAGCAGAAGAGCAGTCTTCGGCAATGGATGCAGACCAGCAGGCAGCAATCCGCATGCTCGCCAACGACCTGCACCGTCTCAACCACTCCGTCATGAAGGCCGTCGATGCCGGCGTGTCGGTGGAACTGGTCCGCTCGGCCCGCCACCATGGCGGCGAGGGCAACTGGGGTGACCTGCTGATCCCGGTGATCGTCACCCAGGGCCGTTAAAAACAGCGGGCAACTTCCCGGCCGCTCGTTCGAGCCTGAAGACCCCGCCCCCGGTTCCGGGATTCCCTGTTCCCGGATTTGCCTTCGCAGGCAGTTCATTTCCCGCCGCGGCTTGACGCCACGGCGGGTTTTTTCTTGGGCGCGGCTTCACGCCACGGCGGGTTTTTCTTGGGTAATGACGATGCCGACCGCGATCAGGCGGGCGCTACCGGGCGGCGAATGCGGGCGGCCGCGGTGAAGCGCATGGCCGCGAAGGCAAGCACTGCGGCAAGGGCGATGGCGGCGACCATGGGCAGCGGCGTGCCGTTGAAGAACGGGCCGACCAGCATGGTCATGACCCCGCCCGAGAGCATCTGCAGCATGCCGCCGAGCGAGGAGGCAAGGCCGGCGATGTCGCCGTGGTCATCGAGCGCCATTACCATGGCGGTGGGGATGACCAGGCCGAGGCAGGCATTGGCGCAAATCAAAAGGCCGACGAGGAACGCGAACTGGTCGATCCCGAGCCAGACCAGCGCCACCAGCAGCAGCGAGAAACCCATGAAGCCGGTCACCGCCCAGTTGACCACGCGCTCCGCCCCGAACCTCTCGCCGAGCCCGGCGGCGAGCTGAGATGCGGCGAAGAAGCCTGCCGCATTGGCGGCGAAGGCCAGGCTGAAACCGGTGGGCGAGAGCCCGTAATGGCCGGTGTAGACGAAGGAGGCGGAAGCTAGGAAGACGAAGAAGCTCGCCATGCCGAAGCCGCCGACGAAGGTCAGCCCCATGAACACCGGATCGCGCAGCAGCGTCGCGGTGCCCGAGGCGAGCGCCGAAAGACGCACCGGAACCCGGTGCTCGGGCGCAAGCGTTTCGGGCTGCAGCAGCAGGGTGACGGCAATGCTGAGGGCGGCGGCAATGGCCAGCGTGGCGAAGATCGCCCGCCAGCCGGAAAGCGCGATGATGCCGGAACCGGCGAGCGGGGCCAGCATCGGCGAGACCGAGATGATCAGCATGACCAGCGCCATCAGCCTGGTGGCCTGGGGGCCGGTGTGCATGTCGCGGATGATGGCGCGCGGGATCACCATGGCCGCGGCCCCGCCCAATGCCTGAATGATGCGGGCGGCGACCAGCCAGTTCATGTCGGGCGCCAGCGCGCAGCCGACCGAGCCCGCGGCAAACAGCGCCAGGCCGGCGATCAGCGGCGGCTTGCGGCCGACCATGTCGGCAAGGGGACCATAGATCATCTGGGCGAGACCATAGGCGATGAAATAGGCGGTGATGGTGAGCTGGACCGCGGCAATGGTGCTGCCGAGACTGCCGGCAATGGTGGGCAGCGCCGGCAGGAACATGTCGATGGCGAGCGGGCCGGTGGCGCACAACAGGCCGAGCACGACCGCAGAACGTACGAAGGGAGACATTGAAACAACCTCATGAAGCGGGAAGACCGCACCCCTTGCAATCAAACGGGATGCGCCATCCTCCTGATAATTCGATTCGCTGACAGAAATTGGCAGCAGCAGCAAACGCGCCCGTTCCGGCGGCAGATGCCGCGGCGACGAAACGAGAAGCCTGACTGCCGACAGGCCGTTACATTTTCTGGTGGAGCGGGCGGAGATCAGATTCTGCAAGGACGCCGAAGATCACAAACGCCTTCGCAGACCGGGCCTGAAATCCGCCTGAGCTACCGGATTGATGGAAAACTGTTCACAACACGTGCTCCCGCAATTGGGCGTGAGGACTCCTGTAGCTGCGTTTTCCGGCGCTGCAAAGCGCGCCCGGGAATTCGGGAGGGTGTTTTGGACACAAGGTGTTGCGCGAACGCTACGCCTCGCTTCGGCTCCCCTCGTCGCGGTCGCGTTCGTAATGCCGGGCGAGCGGGAATGGCGGCAGCCAGGATCCGCGCCGCAGGGTCCAGAGCTCATAGCTCGACCTGAACCAGTCGGGCTGGTCGAGCGCGCCGAGATGGAGCTCGATCTCGTTACCCGAACGGCTGAAGACGGAAGAGCCGCAAGCGGGGCAGAAATGCCGGCCCCTGTATGCGCGCGCCTCGCCCTCGATGCTGACGGCGGTTTCGGGGAAGATGGCGGAGGCGTGAAACAGGGCGCCATGGTGCTTGCGGCAATCGAGGCAGTGGCAGAGGCCAACCCGGTCGGGTTCGCCCGAGGCGGTGAAGCGGACCTTGCCGCAGAGGCAGCCGCCGGTGACGCTTGTCATGTTTTATCACCCCTGCTGTGGACCGCCCCATTCCTACACGCGGCAGGCGAGCGGGCGCAATGGCGCCGCGGCGCGGCGGTGCGGCGGCTCGACGCCCCCGGCGTCCGGCATGGTGACGGGAAGACCGGCGGCCTTGATCCAGCGAGATTGCAGCCAGCATCGCTGCGGCGGCATTGAATGCCGCCGCCAATATAGCCTCTATCTGAGACTGCGGACTGCCATGAATCCTGCCGGAGCATGGCCAGCGCCGCTCTGGATGATCAGCCTGGTGGGTGTGGGCTTCGGCTTGGGACGCGGGCCGAGCGGGTCGTAGTCGCTGCCGCATTCTTTCGGCTTCTTGTCGCAGACGGTTTCGTAATCGCCGACCTTGATGGTGCCTTCGGTTTCGATCTTGATCGTCACCGGCTTCTTCTTGCCGGCATGGGCGAGACCGGTGGTGGCGGTCACGGCGACCAGCGCCGCAATGATGGTGAGTGTCCTGGTGATTTGCATTTGCTCTCTCCTTCTCCGTGTTTGCTACGAGGAGCACTCTGACTGCACCGACATGAACCGATGCAGAACTACCTGTTCACGCGACATTCATTGCCAAGGGAGGGGCATGGCCGAGGGGTAGCGGTGACTGCGGGCGGATGCCGCGTTTGCGGACGGTCCGGGGTATCCTGCCGCAAGATCTTGCCTGCCGTGCGGCGCTTCTGGCTGTTGCCGTTACCGGCGCGCAACGCGGATCCATCCCCGCACGGGATACCGCCGGGGTCTGGAAAGGAAGACCGGGTCCGGAGGGCCGCGCGCGGGCTGACGCCTCTGGGGAAAAGGTTTGTATGCGTGTGCATGCGAGGCGCATGCACGGGGTGGCGCAATCCGCGCGCAGACCCGATGATCGCCGGATGGTGTCCGCATCCGACAGGCAGGGCATGCCGCCTCTCGCTGCCCGGACACGGGCGGCTTGAAACGGCGTACGGCATTCTCCGACACGGGCTTGGCCTTGCGTTGACGATCCGGGGGCGCCAGGGCGGCGCTTGAACGCCACGCCCTTCCCCGCATCCGCAAGACGGCCCGCCACAGGCCGTTTCCACCCCCACCCCGGCTGCCGGCCGGCGCAGACAGGCACAAAGGGCAGGGATTTCTCCGGTGGCTGGTCAGGCCCTCCGCCCGGGATGGACGGAACGACTGCCAGCGGAGCAATGCCGGTGCTCTGCCTCCTCCCTCGGCCCGCCGCACGTTACGGCAGCTTGAGAAGACCTTCCTCCCGCCTGGTCCAAGACGTTTGCGGACCATCCGGCGGCGGGAGCGGGACGAGTATGGCATGGGGGTGGAGGGTGTGGAAAAGGTGGGGGGATCTTGCGAGGTGGCACGGCGGGCACCTTCTCCCCCCTGGTGGGGGAGAATGCAAATTTCAGCACCTTAGGGCCAGCCAAGTGCTGGAAATTCCAAGAGAGGGGGGGCTGTTTCGGGGACAGGAATCCCCCCTCACCTGAAAAATCTACGACTTGGCGCTGCGCACCAAGATCATGATTTTTCTTCCTCTCCCACAAGGGGAGAGGGGGAACTGCTGCGTCCAAATTGTATAACATCACGGAATGGATGCTTGGATCAACGACGTCGCTACGCTTGTCTTGGTCAGGGGCCGAGGATGACGAAATCGACATCGTGACGAGCTACGCGGCTCCATCCCCCCTCACGCCACAGCAGCCGCCTCCGGATCCGGGGCTTTTGCCGGCGGCGAGAGGGCGAAGCAGGCTATGCCGAGGCAGACGAGGCAGACGGAGACGATGAGGGTCGGGGTCAGGTGCGCGTCGGCGAAGATCAGCGAGAGGACCGCTGCGGTGACCGGGTTGAGCGCCAGGAAGCCGGTGACGCGGGTGGCAGGCAGCCGGCTGATGGCGTGGAACCACAACAGGTAGCCGACGCCCGAGGAGACGCCGATGGCGAGCACAAGCCACCAGGTGGAGGCCTGCCAGTCGGGGACAGCGGCACCGGGTGGCAGAAGCAGGACGAGGAGGCTCAAGGGCAGCATGGAGACGCAGAAGCCGATGACGCCGAGCCGGGCGCCGCCATAGCGGATCACATAAGGGCGGTAGAAGGAGGAGCAAATGGCGACGATGGTGGTTGCGGCAAGGGCCGAGGCCATGCCGATCAGTTCCGAGCCGATGAGCCTTGCGGCGAAGGCGTCGTGGCCGACGAGGACGGCGACGCCGGAGATGCTCAGCGCGATACCCAGGACAGAGAGCCGGCCGCCCGAGACCTGGCCGCGGATAATGTCGATGCACAGGCTGATCGCCGGCAGGGTGGAGAAGATCAGCGCCACCCGCGCGGCACTGGTGTAGGCGACGGCGAGATTGAGCAGCGTGATCATCAGCCCGACCTGGCCCATGCCGAGAAGGACGATCCAGGGCCAGTCGCGCGCGGCGATCGGCGGAGACTTTCGGAAGAAGAAGACAACCGGCAGAAGGCACAGAAGCGCGATGCCGTAGCGCATCAGCCCGAGCAGGCCGACGCCGACATCGCCGACCACGAGCTGGCTCATGAACAGGGCGGCGCCCACCTGCATGCCGGTGAACAGCCCGGCGACAACACCCGTATTCACAGCTTAAGCACCCATGTCTGGCCGACGAGATCGTGGCCGAAGCTCACATGCGGCTGTTCGTCGACGAGTTCGAAGCCCGCGGCCTCGTAGATGCGGCGGGCGGAGACGAGGATGGAATTGGTCCAGAGTTCGAGCCTCGTGTAGCCACGCTCGCGGGCGAAGCTTATGACCTCGTCGACCAGCGCCCGGCCAAGCCCCATGCCGCGGGCCGAGGCCTCGACATAGAGCAGGCGGAGCTTCGCGGTGGTTTCGTCATGGCGGACGACGAAGACGGAGCCAGCGATTGCGCCGTCGACCTCGGCGATCCAGCAGCGCTCGGAGGCCGGGTCGAAGTGAGTGACAAAGTCGGAGACGATCCTGGCGACCAGCGCCTCGTAGCTCCAGTCCCAGCCATACTCGGCGGCATAGACCGCGGCCTGGCGATGGACGATGAAGCCCAGGTCTCCGGGGCGGGGCTCGCGCAGGGTGAAGCGTCTTTCGGCGGCGGGTGCGGAAGCGATGATTGCCGAGGGGGCAAGGCTCTCATCGCCGAGCAGGCGGCGGATGGTCCGCATCGCGCCGACCAGTTGCTGGCGCTGCGCATCCGGCAGCGGCGAAATAAGCTGCCGAACTTCCTCGGCCGAGGCCCGGTCGAGCCGTGCGAACACCGCCCTGCCCGCTTCCGAGAGCGACAGGACCAGACGCTTGGCGTTGTCGCTGTCTGGCGTCTTTTCGATCAGCCCGCGGCTTTCCAGTGCTGCAATCATCCGGCTCATGTAACCGGCGTCGACGCCGAGGCGGGCGACGAGATCGGCGGCGGCAAGGTTGTCTGCGTGCGCCAGATCATAGAGCACCCGGACCTGGACAAGCGGAAAGTCCGAGGCCAGCAGGCCCTCGTTGAGGGCGCCGCCCAGCCTGGTGTGAAACCGGTTGAAGGCGCGGATTTCCGCGACCTGGGTGTCGATGCTGTCCATGCCGCCTTCCTCGCCGCGCGATATGTTGACTAAGTCAACATATCAGGAAAATGGCGGCGTGGAAGGGGTGCCGGAGGCAACCGCGTGCGGCTTGGGCGGCGCGGCGGTGGCCGGCTTGGCCCGCGTCCTCGAGGTCGAGGCGGACCTTTGCCACGAGCGCGGTGAGTTCGGCGGATTCCTGGTCGACGACCTCGCTACGCTTGTCTCGGTCAAGCCCGAGACTGCCGGTGGCAAGGACCGGAGCTACCAGGAAAACGATGGCGGCATTCTCACGCCGACGTCAGTGCGCCCGGCGCGGCGCTGATGATCCGGTCGGCGATGGAAGCGCCAAAAGCCGTCAGTTCAGTGTCACCTCGGAATTCAAGGTCGGGCATTTGACCGCAAGCCCCTTCTTCTCCAGTTCCTTCTGCATCCTGGACATGCCTTTTTCATAATCTCCATGCACCAGGAATATCGTCTTCGGGCGCCCCGCATGCGAAATCCACTCCAGCAGTTCACGCTGATCGGCATGGGCGGAAAATCCGTTGATGGTGTGGATGCTTGCGTTGATCTGAATGTCTTCGCCATAGATCCGGATCTGCTTGGCGCCATCGATGATTTTCCGCGCGGGCGTTCCTTCGGCCGCGAAACCGACAAAGATGACACTGCATTCAGAGCGCCAGATATTGTGTTTGAGATGGTGCCGCACACGCCCTCCCGTGCACATGCCGGACCCGGCCATGATCACCGCACCGGTCTTGATGGTGTTGATCGCAATCGAATCTGCCGTCTGCCGTGTGAAATGCAGCCCCGGAAGCATGAACGGCTGCTTGCCCGAGAGCATGTCATCGCGCAGGTCCGCCCGGAACCCTTCGGCATGGTGCTGAAAGATCGTGGTCGCCGAAACCGCCATCGGGCTATCCAGAAAGACTGTCAGCGACGCCGGCAATTCGTGCGCCTCGATTGCTTTTTTCAGGTGAAACAGGATTTCCTGGGTGCGCTCCAGCGCGAAAGTGGGGATGACGACATTGCCGCCCCGGGCAAGTGTGCTGCGGATCGCGTCCACAAGCTCAGCAACCGAAGCGTCCAGATCCTTGTGCTGGCGGTCGCCATAGGTCGTTTCCATCGCCACATAATCGGATTCCGGCGGCGGCGTCGGATCGTTCAGAACGGCATGGCCGCAATTTCCCAGATCGCCGGAGAAGACGATTCGCCGCGTGTTTCCCTCTTCGGTCGCCTCGACAATGACCGACGCCGAACCGAGAATATGACCGGCATTGATAAAGCGGACCTTGACCGCGTCGTTCAACACCAGATCTTCACCGTATCTGGCGTTCCTGCCGAAGAAATCCAGAGCAGCCAAGACCTCGATCTGGCCGTAGAGCGGCTCGATGTCACTGTGCCCACCCCGGCGCCTGCGACGGGATGCGCGAGCCGCATCCTCCTCCTGGATGTGGGCTGAATCCATCATGATCAGCTTGGTCAGATCACGGGTCGCCGCGGTGGTGATGATCTCGCCGGTGAAGCCGCGCTTGACCAGAAGCGGGATGCGACCACAGTGATCCAGATGCGCGTGGGTCAGCAGCAAGAAATCGATGTCGGCGGCATCGAACCCAAACTCGCCGGAATTCTCCTCATCGGCATGGCGTCCTCCCTGAAACATGCCGCAGTCAATCAGGATCCGCAGTCCGCCGGCCTCCAGCAGATGGCAGGAGCCGGTGACGTTCCTCGTGGCGCCGTGAAAGGAAAGCTTCATATGGGAACTCCTTCAAATGGATTGGGCGTTCTTGCCCGCAACTATCGGTTCCCGGTTCGCTCGAACAGCGGCTGACCAGTCTGCGCGTGCCAGCCTTCGATCAAGTCAAAAATCTCGGCCGAAGTCTCTGCAACACAGAACAGCTCGGCATCCTCGGGGTCGATGACGCCTTCTTCGACAAGGAACGGGATATCGACGGCGCGCGACCAGAAGTCGCGTCCGACCAGAACGATCGGCAGGGGCGCTATCTTCCGTGTCTGCACCAGCGTCAGTGTCTCGAACAACTCGTCGAGCGTGCCGTAGCCTCCGGGAAACGCCACAAGCGCCCGTGCCCGGTGCAGAAAATGCATCTTGCGCACGGCGAAATAGTGCAGCCGGAAACACAGATCCGGCGTCAGATAGGGGTTCGGAAACTGTTCATGCGGCAGCGTGATGTTCAGACCTATGGACTTTCCACCGGCATGGAATGCGCCTCTGTTCGCCGCCTCCATCAAGCCCGGGCCGCCGCCGGTCATCAGTGCAATCCGGCTCCCGTCGCGGGCCTGTTCCAGGTCGCCAACCATGCTCCCGAACTCCTGCGCGATGGTATAGTAGCGGCTCTTGTCGACGATCCGCTCGGCGATCCTGCAGTCTCGCAGCAGATCCGGATCTTCAGGATTTTCAGCCAAGTTGCGTCTGGCCGTTTCCAGGCGCAACCGTGCGGCTGCAGGCTCCGGGATCCGGGTGCTGCCAAAGACAACAATCGTGTGCCTGATCCCGCGTGCGGCAAGACCATGATCTGTCTTGGTAAAGTCGAGCTGCAATCGAACGCCGCGCATGTCTCCCGATTGCAGAAACCCGATGTCCTCGTCGGCTTGCAGATAGGCATCGCTGTCCAGTATCGCCGCAACGCGCGCCGGGGCATCCTTGTCTTCAGCCGCAGCTTTTGGCGATTGCCATGGCAACGGCACGGCACGGACCTGTGGTGCAGGGCCAGGCCGCCCGGAATGACGTTTCGAAGGGTCCTTCGACAAGATGTCCGCTCCTCTGGCACAATCCGCCAGTCTCTGGTTGATCCAGGCAATGGGGTGGATACAGCCGAACCACCGTCCATGCGTTGGTGACAGTCTGAGCAGGGAAGATCCGTCTGGCCATGACAAGGATCAATGCTGTCAGACCAGCCACCGGATCATTCCGGACGGCAAGACAGTGAGAAATCGTGAGAGAAATTCCCGACGGCAACGACGCCGGTTGGCTTGCCCCGTCCAAGCCCGCGGATTAGGGCCGAAGGACACGGGGCCTGCCACGGGGCAGGAAACGAATACAAGGTTTTCAGCTACACGGCGGGGCGTCCGGCGCTTGGGCCCGATGGCTCAGGACAGGGGCGGAACCTCCGCCTCACCTGAAAACCCGTGACCTGGCACTGCCGTGCCAAGATCATGATTGTTCGCTCTCTGCCGCGAGGAGAGAGAAAAGCCTGGCTTACGCGGCGCGGCTTTGTTCGGCGCGGCGTTCGTCCTCGAGGTCGAGGCGGAATTTGGCGACGAGCGCGGTGAGTTCGGCGGCTTCCTGGGCCAGCGTGTGGCTTGAGGCGTTGGTCTGTTCGACCATGGCCGCGTTCTGCTGGGTCATCTGGTCCATTTGGTTGACCGCCGCATTGACCTCGCCAAGGCCGGTCGACTGTTCGCGGCTGGCGGTCGCCATGGCGCCGACATGCTCGGAGATTTCCTCGATGCGGGCGATGATGCGGGTGATGGCCTCGCCGGTTTCGCCGACCAGGGAAACGCCGGAGCGGACTTCCTCGCCGGAGGCGGCGATCAGTTCCTTGATCTCCTTGGCGGCGCTGGCGGAGCGCTGGGCCAACTCGCGGACTTCCTGGGCGACAACGGCGAAGCCCTTTCCGGCCTCTCCGGCGCGAGCGGCCTCGACGCCGGCATTGAGCGCCAGGAGGTTGGTCTGGAAGGCGATCTCGTCGATGACGCCGATGATCCTGTCGATCTTGCCCGAGGCATCCTCGATGCGGCTCATGGCGTCGACGGCGCGGGCGACGATCTGGCCTGAGGCGCGGGCGTCGGAGGCGGTCTCGCCGGCCAGCTTGTCGGTGTCGGACGCCCGGCCGGAAGCGGTGCGGACGGTGGCGGAGATCTGGTCTACGGCGGCGGCGGTTTGCTCAAGCGAGGCTGCCTGCTGCTCGGTGCGGCGGGCGAGATCATCGGCGGCGGCGCGCATCTGGTCGCTGTTGGAGTTGATCGAGCGGGCATTGTCGCGGATGTGGCTCAATGCATCGCGCATGGTCTCGACGGATTCGTTGAAATCGAGACGCAGGCTGTCGAGCTCGCCGGTAAAGGGCGTGTCGATAGCGGAGACCAGATTGCCCTGCGCCAGATCGCGCAGCGCAGCACCCAGCTGCTCGACGGCGAAGCGGACCTGGGCGTCGGCCTCAGCCTTCTCGGTGTCGGACCGCTCGCGGGCAAGGGCCGCCATCTCGCGTTCCTTCTCGCTTTCGCCCTCGATGCGGATCTTGTCGATGGCGTTCATCTTGAAGACGTCGAGCGCACGGGCCATCTCGCCGATCTCGTCGGCCCGGGCTGAGTCGGTGACGTCGACATCGAGATCGCCCGAGGCGACATCGCCCATGGCGCGGACCAGACGGCGGATCGGGCCCTTCAGCGCCGCGATCATCATGAAGGCGGCAACGAGGCCGAAGACACCGCCGGCAAGGGCGGCCGACAGGGTGATGCCGGAGGCACGGTCCTTGACCGCTTCGGCGCCGTTCTGCTGGCTCGAGGTGAAGTCGACGACGCTGCTCCAGGCCTGGTCAATGCGCTGGGAGGCGTCCATGAACAGGGTTGCGATGGCCTGCTCCTTGGAGATCAGGTCGCGAACGATCTGTGGAATGGTGACTGACTTGCCGTTCCATTTCTGGCCAATCGCCTCAAGAACGACCTCGCCGCCCTCGGAGAAGGAAATGGTCTGGATGCTGTAGGCGATACCGCCGAGCTTGGCCGCGACGGTTTCGCCATTGGCCTCGTTGGGATTGCCGGAGAATTCGACCAGCGACAGTTCCAGCGCCGCCAGCGCGGCGAGGAAATCGCGCGAATCGGAGACGATGGTCCGGCCCCTGAGGATCTGTTCGTCGAATTCGCCGAATTTCAGGGTGGCATCGCGCGCCACCTGCGAGGCAAGCCCCTGCAGCATGATGCCGGTGGGACGCAGTGCATTGGCGTATTTCTGCAGTTCGATCATGCCGGCTTCGTTGATCACACCGGTCTTCATGGTGTCGAGCAGGCCCTTGAGATTGTCGCTCAGCAGGCTCTTGAGCGCCGGCTTGTCGGCGGGAATAACCTTGGGCAGCTCCTTGGCCATCTTGCGGATCACGCGCTTGAGATCGTCGGCGGCGGCGAACGCTTCTTCCGGCGTCGCGGCACCGGAGATGTCGCCCGAAATCTTGACGACGGCCTGGGCGCCGTTACCAAGCTGGTCGGCGGCGCGCAGCTTCGACTTGGTTTCGTCCTCGGCTGCGGCAGTTTCCTCGGAAACCGACGCAATTGTGGCGGTGATGCGGCCGCGCAGCTCGTCTATTTCGTTCATGGTGTCGGTGATGGCGGCGCGGATTTCGGTTTCCTCGCCGTGCAATGTCCACAGCGCGTCGACATCGCTGCGCAACGCTTCGGCAAGTTCGCGCGAGCGGGCGATGGTGGCGCTTTCCTGGTCGGTCTCGGCCAGTTCCAGGATCCCTTCCAGCCGCTGGAGCTGCGAATCGAGGCTCTGCATCACCGCGGCGCGCTTTTCCTCGTTCTGGTCGTGGAGGAAGTTGGTCATGCCGGCATAGGCTTCCTTGAAGCCGCTCAAGGTCTCGATGCTGGCGCTGGTGCCGGTCAGCCGCTCGCCCAGCAGGTTGCCGGTATAGAGGTTGATTGCGGCGAGACCTGCCATTCCGGCGATCAGCGGAACGATGAAGACGACCACCTTGGTCTGGATGGAGAAACGGGCGAGCAGCCGGTCGATGATCATGAGGGGTTCCTGCCGAATTGACTAAAAACATGCGGCGCGCGAGCCGCTAAAAGCAGGGTTGCATCATGCAGACGCACCGCTGCCGACACCTGGCGGACGTCTCACCCCTTCATCACATGCTGGCAGAATGGAGTTAAAGCAACCTGAACGTACATGTTCGAATTTGCGAGGTCGATCGCAGACTGCAGCCCCCGGAGAGGGCCCGGATCGCACGACAGCGCCGCGCATCCAAGCGGATGCGCAAGGGTCGCTGTGACGTTTCAGAGGACTGCATGTCCGTTGTCGCTCACATGCATTCCCATGAGCGCGACAGGCAAACTGCGATGATATGACGCCCGACGCGGACGCCGGGACAGGGCCGGTGGCGGCGCAGGTGGCTGGTGCTGCGGCAAAAAAGCTTTATGATCCGGCCATTATTGATCAAAACAAGGTGATTTATGGCTTCCCGCAAGTCCGGCAAACCGGCTTCAAGCAAACCGGCGCAACCTGCCGCGCCGAAATATCTCGACATCAAGCGCGGTGTCGCCAACTGGACGCAGGCGACCGAATGGCTGAGGGTCCGGGGCATCGAGGACATCGAGTGCATCACCCCGGATTTCGCCGGCGTGGCGCGCGGCAAGATGATGCCATCGTCGAAATTCACCTCCAACACCTCGCTGTCGCTGCCCTCGGCGGTGTTCCGGCACACGATCTCGGGCGAATACCCGGAAGAAACCGGCGATTTCCGCTACGATCCGCTCGACGGCGACCTGAAACTGATGCCGGACCTGTCGACGCTTTCGGTGGTGCCTTGGGAAACCGACCCGACGGCGCAGGTGATCTGCGACATGGTCACCACCAAGGGCGATCCGGTCAGCTACACACCGCGCAACGTGCTCAAGAAGGTGGTCGAGCTCTACACCGCGCGCGGCTGGAAGCCGGTGGTGGCGCCGGAAATCGAATTCTACCTGGTGGCACAGTCGGACGATCCCGACTATCCGCTGAAGCCGCCGCGGGGCCGCTCGGGCCGGACGATCACCGGCGGGCAGTCCTACTCGATCGCCGGCGTCAACGAGTTCGACGAGCTGGTCGACGATATCTACGACTTCTCCGACAAGCAGGGGCTGGAGATCGACACGCTGATCCACGAGGAAGGCCCGGCGCAGCTCGAGATCAACCTCCGGCACGGCGACCCGGTGGAGCTGGCCGACCAGGTGTTCCTGTTCAAGCGCACGATCCGCGAGGCGGCCATCAAGCACGGCATGTATGCCACCTTCATGGCCAAGCCGATGCAGCAATATGCCGGATCGGCGATGCATATCCATCAGTCGGTGGTCGACGCCAAGACCGGTAAGAACATCTTCTCCAAGCCCGACGGCGAGCCGAGCGAGGCATTCTTCAACTTCATCGGCGGCATGCAGCACTACGTGCCCAAGGCGCTGGTGATGATGGCGCCCTATGTCAATTCCTACCGGCGGCTGACGCCGGACATGGCCTGCCCGGTCAACAATGCCTGGGGCTACGACAACCGCACCACCGCCTTCCGGGTACCGCATTCCGAACCGGTGGCGCGACGGGTGGAAAACCGGCTACCCTCGTCGGACGCCAATTCCTACCTGGCGCTGGCGGCGTCGCTGGCCTGCGGCTATCTCGGCATGGTCAACGGGCTGGTGCCGAGCGACCCGGCCTACCAGACCGTCAACGAAGGCTCGGTGGATCTTCCGCGCGGCCTGCTCGAAGCCGTGTCGCTGCTTGAAAGCGAGCCAGGCTTTGCCCAGGTGTTCGGCCAGGAGTTCATCAACACCTATGCCGGGGTCAAGCGCGGCGAGTTCGAAACCTTCATGCAGGTGATCAGCCCGTGGGAACGCGAGTTCCTGCTGCTCAACGTCTGAGAAATGTAAATCATGACTTACCAAAGCCCCATCGCACCGGGCATCTCGTTCTACGAGGCCACGCTCGGCGAGCGCCCCGCCTACCCTGCCCTGCCCGGACCCGCGAGCGCCGACGTGGTGATAGTCGGCGGCGGCTTCACCGGGCTGCAGGCGGCCTATCACCTGGCGGCCAGCGGCAAGGACGTGGTGCTGATCGAGGGCGCGCGCTTCGGCGACGCCGCCTCGGGCCGCAATGGCGGGC
Organism: Hoeflea sp.; assembly: GCA_020637795.1. GTDB lineage: Bacteria > Pseudomonadota > Alphaproteobacteria > Rhizobiales > Rhizobiaceae > Hoeflea. The sequence goes on from JACKJT010000001.1 coordinate 1,212,483, forward strand.
AGCTGGGCACCGGACAGCGGGCCTGGGTGGAAGAGAGCGAGGCGGATTTCGGCCGCGACAACGCCAGGGCACAGTTTGCCGTGGCAGAGCGGGCGAAGGCGCACCTTCTGGCTTTTGCAGAGACGCACGGCATCGACGCCGATTTCCGTCCGGGGCAGATCTCGGCGGCGCACAAGCCGGGCTACGTCAAGGATTACCGCGATCATGTGAAGATCATGACCGACGAGTACGGCTATGAGGGCCTGAGGTTTCTCGATCGCGAGCAACTTGCCGCAGCGCTCGGCTCGACGCGCTATCACGGCGGTACCCATGACGCGGGGACGGGCCACATCAATCCGCTCAAATACGTGGTCGGGCTGGCGCGGGCCGCCGCAACGGCAGGGGCGCGGCTCTATGAAAACACGCGGGCGCGGGCGATTTCCAGTGACGGCGGCAAGGTGACGGTGAAGACCGACGCCGGCGACATTGTCGCCGGCCAAGCGCTGATTGCCTGCAACGCCTTCATCGACGGGCTGGAGCCGGTGACATCGGCGCATGTGATGCCGATCCGATCGTTCATCGGCGCCACAGTGCCACTGGGTGACGACAGCCCGGTGATCCCGGGCGGGGAATCGGTCGACGATTCGCGCTTCGTGGTGCGCTATTTCCGCAAGAGTGCGGACGGGCGGCTGCTGTTCGGCGGGCGCGAGGCCTACACGTCGGACAACCCGACCGATATATCGAGCCATATCCGCCGGCAGATCGCCGAACTCTACCCGGCGCTGAAAGACGTCGAGATCACCCATGCCTGGGGCGGCTCGGTGGGGATCACGCTGTCGCGGCGGCCCTTCGTGCGCGAGGTGATGAAGAACATCACCTCGATCGGCGGCTTCTCCGGCCACGGGGTGATGCTGTCGAACTATTGCGGCAAGCTCTATGCCGACCATGTCAATGGCGGCTCGGAAGATCTCGAGGTGATGCGCAACCTCAAGGTCGGCCCCTTCCCCGGCGGCGACAAGCTGCGCAGGCCGCTGTTGTTCCTGGCACTGACCTGGTTTTCGCTGAGGGACCGGTTTTAGGGAGCCCAGATTCCATGTTTTCATGGAGTCATTGAGCCGGCGAACGCCGGGTCGCTGGATCCCGGATCAAGTCCGGGATGACGACGCGAGGTCGTCTTACGCCAAATACGAAGACCTCGGCCCTAGCTTTATCTAATCGATTAGATTATGAGAAAGCCACCGTTCACGGACAGGATGCCACGCAATGAGCCAGATCATCATCCCGGTCGACCCGTTTGACTATGTCGTCTTTGGCGGCACCGGGGACCTTGCCGAGCGCAAGCTCTTGCCGGCGCTGTATCACCGGCAGATGGCCGGGCAACTGACCGATCCGACGCGGATCATCGGCGCCTCGCGCTCGGAGATGAGCCATGAGGAGTATCGCAGCTTCGCGCGAGATGCGCTGAAGCAGCACCTCAAGGACGGCGAATACCACGACGACGAGGTCGAGAGGTTTCTCGCCCGGCTGTTCTACGTGGCCGTCGACGCCCGTTCCGAGAAGGGCTGGCCGGAGCTCAAATCGCTGCTCGAAGAGGGCAAGGACCGGGTCCGGGCGTTCTATCTTGCCGTCGGCCCAGCGCTGTTCGGCGATATCTCCGACCGGATCCGTTCCAACGGCCTGGTGACCGACGAGACCCGGATCGTGGTGGAAAAGCCGATCGGGCGGGACCTCGAATCGGCGCGGGCGCTGAACCGGAGCATCGGCGAGGTGTTCACGGAAGAGCAGATCTACCGCATCGACCATTATCTGGGCAAGGAAACGGTGCAGAACCTGATGGCGCTCAGGTTCGCCAACGCGCTCTACGAGCCGCTGTGGAACTCGGCGCATATCGACCATGTGCAGATCACGGTGGCGGAATCGGTGGGGCTGGAAGGCCGCGCCGGCTATTACGACAAGGCGGGCGCACTCCGCGACATGGTGCAGAACCACCTCGTGCAGCTTCTGTGCCTGGTCGCCATGGAACCGCCGGCCTCGATGGATGCGGAAGCCGTGCGCGACGAGAAGCTCAAGGTCCTGCGCTCGCTCAAGCCGATCACCGAAGCCAATGCCGACACGCTGACCGTCCGCGGCCAGTACAAGGCCGGCGCCTCGGCGGGCGGCCCGGTGAAGGGCTATCTCGACGAGCTCGAGGGCGGGGTCTCGAACACCGAGACCTTCGTCGCCATCAAGGCCGAGATCAACAACTGGCGCTGGGCCGGGGTGCCGTTCTATCTGAGGACCGGCAAGCGGATGAGCGAGCGGATCTCGGAGATCGTGGTGGCGTTCAAGCCGATCCCGCATTCGATCTTCGGCCCGAGCGCCGGGCGGATCACCGCCAACAAGCTGGTGATGCGGCTGCAGCCCGACGAGGGCGTCAAGCAATGGATCATGATCAAGGATCCGGGTCCGGGCGGCATGCGGCTCAGGCACGTCTCGCTTGACATGAGCTTCGCCGACCGGTTCGAGGAGCGCAATCCAGACGCCTACGAGCGGCTGCTCTTGGACGTGATCCGTTGCAACCAGACCCTGTTCATGCGCCGCGACGAGGTGGAGGCCGCCTGGAACTGGGTCGACCCGATCCTGACCGCCTGGGCGGAGACCGGACAGACGGTACAGCCCTATACGGCGGGCACCTGGGGGCCGAGCCAGGCGATTGCGCTGATCGAACGCGACGGCAGGACCTGGCATGAAAGCGACTGAGATTGCGCAGGCCAACATAAGGCACTCTAGTTTCGCCGACGGGCACGAGCTGGCCGAGGCGCTGGCCGACCGGGTGGCGGGCGCGCTCGCCATGGCGATCACGGCACGCGGCGCGGCGACGCTGGCCGTGTCGGGCGGCACCACGCCGAAGGCCTTCTTCGCGGCGCTGTCGAAACGGGCGATCGAGTGGAGCAAGGTGACGGTGACGCTGGTCGACGAGCGCATGGTGCCGCCGTCGCACGAGCGCTCCAACCACAGGCTGGCCACGCTGTTCCTGTTGCAGAACAAGGCGGCGGAAGCAGGCTTTGTGCCGCTCTATCATGCCAACGGTGATGCCGAGGCGGTTGCGCGGACCACGTCGGCGGCGATCGATGCGCTGGCGCTGCCGTTCGACGTGGTGGTGCTGGGCATGGGAACCGACGGGCATACCGCCTCGTTCTTTCCAGGCGGCACGACGCTTGATGCTGTCACCGATCCCGCCTGCGCGCGAAGCGTGATGGCGATCGAGGCACCGGGCGCCGGAGAGCCAAGACTGACGCTGACGCTGCCGCGGATCGTGGAAGCGGGCCTGCTGGTGCTCCATATAGAAGGAGAGCAGAAGCAGGCCGTGCTGGCCAAGGCGCTCGGCGCCGGGCCGGAAACCGAGATGCCGGTGCGCTCGGTGCTGCGTCACGCGAAGACACCGGTCGAGATCTACTGGGCGCCCTGAGCGCCCGGGCTGCGCCCGGCGATGTCCGGGCGGCGAGAGGGCCGAGGCCCACACCCAAATCGAACTGAAGGATGCCAGCCATGACTGTCGATCCCCGCATTGCAGCTGTCACAGCCCGTATTGTCGAACGCTCGAAGCCAGGCCGCGAGACCTATCTTTCGCGGTTGCGCGAGATGACGGCGAAAGGCCCGTTCCGCTCGACCCTGTCGTGCGGCAACCTGGCGCACGGCTTTGCCGCCTGCGGCCCGGCGGAAAAGGCGGATCTGGCCGGCGACGTGGTGCCCAATCTCGGCATCATCACCTCCTACAATGACATGCTGTCGGCGCATCAGCCGTTCGAGACCTATCCGGAGCTGATCCGCAAGGCGGCGCGCGAGGCAGGCGGCGTGGCGCAGGTGGCGGGCGGCGTGCCGGCCATGTGCGACGGCGTCACCCAGGGCCAGCCCGGAATGGAGCTGTCGCTGTTCTCGCGCGACGTGATCGCCATGGCGGCGGCTGTCGGGCTGTCGCACAACATGTTCGATGCGGCGGTCTATCTCGGCGTCTGCGACAAGATCGTGCCGGGGCTGGTGATTGCGGCCTTGAGCTTCGGCCATCTGCCGGCGGTGTTCATTCCGGCCGGGCCGATGACCAGCGGGCTTTCCAATGACGAAAAGGTGCGGATCCGCCAGCTCTATGCCGAGGGCAAGGTCGGGCGGGCGGAACTGCTGGAGGCGGAATCGAAATCCTACCACGGGCCGGGCACCTGCACGTTCTACGGCACCGCCAATTCGAACCAGATGCTGATGGAGATCATGGGGCTGCACATGCCCGGCGCCTCGTTCATCAATCCGGGCACGCCGCTCAGGGATGCGCTGACGGCGGAGGCCACCAAGCGGGCGCTCGCCATCACCGCGCTCGGCAACGAGTTCACCCCGGTGGGCGAGATGATCGACGAGCGCTCCATCGTCAATGGCGTCGTCGGGCTGCATGCCACGGGCGGATCGACCAACCACACGATGCACCTCGTCGCCATGGCGCGGGCGGCAGGGATCCGGCTGACCTGGGAGGACATTTCAGAGCTCTCGGACGCGGTGCCGCTGCTGGCCCGGGTCTATCCGAACGGACCCGCCGACGTGAACCATTTCAACGCGGCCGGCGGCCTGGGCTTCATGATCGACCAGTTGCTCTCGGTCGGGCTGTTGCACGAGGATGTGCGCACCGTGTGGGGCAAGGGTCTTTCTTCTTATGCAGTGGAAGCCAAGCTCGGCGAGAACGGTGCGGTGGTGCGCGAGCCGATCGCAAAAGTCAGCGGCGATGCGAAGGTGGTGACCACGGCGGACAAGCCGTTCCAGCCCAATGGCGGGTTGAAGATGCTCACCGGTAATCTCGGCAAGGGCGTCATCAAGATCTCAGCGGTCAAGCCGGAGCGCTACGTGGTGGAAGCGCCGGCGCGGGTGTTCGACACGCAGAACGGGTTGCAGGACGCCTTCAAGGCCGGCGAACTCGATGGCGACTTCATCGCCGTGGTGCGGTTCCAGGGCCCGAAGGCCAACGGCATGCCGGAACTGCACAAGCTGACACCGCCGCTCGGCGTGCTGCAGGACCGGGGCCAGAAGGTGGCGCTGGTGACCGACGGACGCATGTCCGGCGCCTCGGGCAAGGTGCCGGCCGCCATTCACGTGACGCCGGAAGCCAAGGACGGCGGGCCGATCGCGAAGATCCGCGATGGTGACATGATCCGGCTCGACGCGGTGACGGGGTCGCTGGAGGTTCTGGTGCCGGCGCAGGAGTTTGCCGCCCGCAAACCGGCAACCGCCGATCTCAGCCACAATGAATGGGGCCTGGGCCGGGAGCTGTTCGCGCGGCTGAGGGACAACGCCGGCACTGCCGATGAGGGTGCCAGCGTTCTGTTTTGACGGCGGCTGTGGCCGTCGGTCGGCGGCGTGCTACCAGAAGCGCACGTCCATGACGTGGTCACGATGGTTGGGGTGGGCGCTGAAGACGTAGATGCGGTGCAGTTCCTTGTCCGTCAGCAGCCGCAGAAAGCGCACTTCGACCGTGTTGTTGGTGTAGGTGCGGGTCAGAACGCAGCCCACGCTGGAAATTCGCGCCTCGGGAACATCGAGATTGAACTCCCGCGGAAGCTTGAACTCGGTCAGGATGCCAAGAACAGCTGCGGCCGGCGAAATGCCGATCAGCTGGCACCGGCGCGACGCCATATGCATGACGCCCTTCTCGGTATATTCGATCCGGGCCTCGTTCATTGTTTCCTCCATCTTGAACCGGACTTCCCGGTCGTACATGAAGGATTCTTCTCTCTGCAGATAATTCGTCCCCGCAGCCATAGCTCGTTCCCCTTGTTGGTGGCCGCGTCCCAGCTGGCCAAGTGTTCCCATGACAACGGATGGTAGCAGACGAAAATTAACAGATGATATTTGACCGAAACATCTAACTATCTGAATTTGTAGGGTTAAGCAGAATCTAAAGTGACATTCGTTGCGCGGGCCGAAGCCCGTTTGCCTGTCGGCTATCCGCGGCGGCTAACCGCGAACGGATCCCATAACCCGCAAGAAACCTTGCCCACATCGATGAACGGCCGGTTTTCAGCCCGCCGAAACGGCCAAAATGCGCTCAAACTGGCCAGCATTTTAATCACAACCCGTAAAGGCCGATCACGCGTTCGTGAGAGTCCGTGAGAATGGCCGGTCCGGGCGGTAACGCGGTGTGGCCAGGACGCGGTACGCTGCAATTTTTCTGCCCTCGCAGAACCCAGGGTTTCCGGTCATTCCAGCGGCCGGGAAGTTCCGGATTGTGAACGGTGCATGACAGAAGCGGTTGACGAGAAATGGGCAGCCTGCAGCCGAATTCCTTCTTCATCCTATTGAAATTATTGTGTTTAAAAAGTTTCATAGAAAAATTCCGGCTTGCCGGCTCACACGCTTCTCCCGGCCGGATCACATCCATGTGTTTCGCAAGTCATCCGCTGCAGGCCCATCTCTAGCTCATCGAAACGGCGCGGCCCGGACAGCCGATCGGCAGACGATCAACGGACCGCACGCTTCAGAGCATATTGCAGATCAACCGTCTAACGACACACAAGGAAAACGACCATGAACAAGATCATCATCGCACTCGGCCTGACCCTCGCAGCAGCAACCGGCGCCTTCGCCCAGTCCCCCAACGACTATGTCGAGCTGAACGCCCCGACCCACGGTCCGGCTGCCGAAGCCCATGCCGCCAAGAGCGACATGGCTGGTGTCGACTACACCGCAACCGCTTCGGTCGGCGACACCGTGAAGGCAGAGCGTTTCGAACGTTCGCTGGAACTGTTCAACCGCTAAGACCATGACGGCAGGATGAGGCCGGTTTCCTCCCGGCCGGCTTCATCCGCCCCAATGTTCAAATCCCCCGGGCAGACGACAAGGCGACGGAACTCCGTCGGACCTTCACTGTTGTGCCCACATGAACCAAAGGAAAACGACCATGAACAAGATCATCATCGCACTCGGCCTGACCCTCGCAGCAGCAACCGGCGCCTTCGCCCAGTCCCCCAACGACTATGTCGAGCTGAACGCCCCGACCCACGGTCCGGCTGCCGAAGCCCATGCCGCCAAGAGCGACATGGCTGGTGTCGACTACACCGCAACCGCCTCGATCGGCTCCGGCTCGCAGGCAAACGTCGACCAGCGTTCGCTGGAACTGTTCAACCGCTAAGACCATGACGGCAGGATGAGGCCGGTTTCCTCCCGGCCGGTCTCATCCGCCTCCCAATCTTCAAATCCCCCCGGCAGACTACAAGGCGACGGAACCCCGTCGGACCGTCACCGTTGTGCCCACATGAACCAAAGGAAAACGACCATGAACAAGATCATCATCGCCCTCGGCCTCACCCTCGCAGCTTCCACCGGCGCCTTCGCCCAGTCCCCCAACGACTATGTCGAACTGAACGCCCCGACCCACGGTCCGGCTGCCGAAGCCCACGCCGCCAAGAGCGACATGGCCGGCGTCGACTACACCGCAACCGCCTCGATCGGTTCCGGCTCCCAGGCAAACGTCGACCAGCGCTCGCTGGAACTGTTCAACCGCTAAGACCATGACGGCAGGATGAGGCCGGTTTCCTCCCGGCCGGCTTCATCCGCTCCAATCTTCAAATCCCCCGGGCAGACGACAAGGCGACGGAACTCCGTCGGACCTTCACCGTTGTGCCCACATGAACCAAAGGAAAACGACCATGAACAAGATCATCATCGCCCTCGGCCTCACCCTCGCAGCTTCCACCGGCGCCTTCGCCCAGTCCCCCAACGACTATGTCGAACTGAACGCCCCGACCCACGGTCCGGCTGCCGAAGCCCACGCCGCCAAGAGCGACATGGCCGGCGTCGACTACACCGCAACCGCCTCGATCGGTTCCGGCTCCCAGGCAAACGTCGACCAGCGCTCGCTGGAACTGTTCAACCGCTAAGACCATGACGGCAGGATGAGGCCGGTTTCCTCCCGGCCGGCTTCATCCGCTCCAATCTTCAAATCCCCCGGGCAGACGACAAGGCGACGGAACTCCGTCGGACCTTCACCGTTGTGCCCACATGAACCAAAGGAAAACGACCATGAACAAGATCATCATCGCACTCGGCCTGACCCTCGCAGCAGCAACCGGCGCCTTCGCCCAGTCCCCCAACGACTATGTCGAGCTGAACGCTCCGACCCACGGCCCGGCTGCCGAAGCCCACGCCGCCAAGAGCGACATGGCTGGTGTCGACTACACCGCAACCGCTTCGGTTGGCGACACCGTGAAGGCAGAGCGTTTCGAACGTTCGCTGGAACTGTTTAACCGCTAAGACCATGACGACAGGATGAGGCCGGTTTCCTCCCGGCCGGCCTCATCCGCCCCGACCTCCAGTCACGATTCGTCATGCAAAAGCCCCGGCCGAAAGGCCGGGGCTTTGCTGCATTCAGCCAGTGTCGCGTCCTAGCGGCGGTAGGTGTGTCCGCCGGCATCGAACAGATGCAGCTTGGCCTTGTCGGCGGTAAATCGCAGCCTGTCGCCGCGCTTGACCTGCTGATGGCCGGGCATCTTGGCGATGATCGGCTCGTCCTCGGTCAGGTCCTCGACATAAAGCAGCGTGACCTCGCCCAGCGCCTCGACGATCGAGACCGTGCCCTCGAACAGGAAATCATCGCCGGTGGTGGCGACAAGGTCTTCGGGCCGGATGCCGAAGGAGGCCTTGCTGCCCTTGTCCGCATCGGGAACGGCGATGCCGGTGTCGACCGACTTGCCGTTGGCAAAGGAGATGACGGCGCTGGCGCCGGCACTCTCGATGGTTCCGGGGATGATGTTCATCGCCGGAGAGCCGATGAACTGCGCCACGAACAGGTTCTGCGGACGATCGTAGAGCTCCATCGGCGGTCCGACCTGCTCGATGACGCCTTTCGACAGCACCACGATGCGGTCGGCCAGCGTCATTGCCTCGACCTGGTCGTGGGTGACGTAGATCATGGTGGTCTCGGGCATGGATTCGTTGAGCTTGGCGATCTCGATGCGGGTCGCCACGCGCAGGGCGGCATCGAGGTTGGACAGAGGCTCGTCGAACAGGAAGACCTTGGGATCGCGGCATATGGCGCGACCGATGGCGACGCGCTGCCGCTGGCCGCCCGACAGCGCCTTGGGCAAGCGGTCGAGATAATCACCCAGTTGCAGGATATCGGCTGCGGAGCGGACCCGGCGGTCGATCTCCTCGTTGCTCTGGCCGGCGATGCGCAGGCCGAAGGCCATGTTGTCGTAGACCGTCATGTGCGGATAAAGCGCATAGGACTGGAACACCATGGCGATGCCGCGCTTGGACGGCGGCACGTCGTTGACCACCATGCCGTCGATTTCAAGCGTTCCGCCGGTGATCTCCTCGAGCCCGGCAATCATGCGCAGCAGTGTGGACTTGCCGCAGCCCGAAGGGCCGACAAAGACGATGAATTCGCCCTGCCTGATCTCGAGATCGACGCCGTGGATCACGTCGACGGAACCGTAGGATTTCTTGAGGGCCTTCAGTTTCAAGCCGGCCATGTTGTCTCCTCCCCCTCACGCCTGAAATGGCTTCACCCGAGCCTGGCGAAAAAAGCATCGTAAGGTGATAGTTCTATTGTATCGGGACGCAGAAATCCCGAAAACCCGTGGCCGTCGAGCGGCTCGAGCGCCCCCTCGGGACGATCGATGACCTGGGCTTCCTCGCTCAGATTGAAGGCGCAGAAGATGGCTTCGTTGCCGTCGCGGCGGATCATCGAGAGCACTGAGTCCCCGGTTTCGACGAATTCGAGGCTGCCCTTGACCAGAGCCGGGTGGGATTTACGGAAGGCCACCAGGCGCCGGTAGTGGTTGAGCATGGAGGCCTGGACATTGTCCTGGGCATCGACAGCGAGATGGCGATGCTCGGGCGGTACCGGCAGCCACGGCTGCCCGCTGGTGAAGCCGGCGCACTGCTCGTGCTCGGACCAGACCATCGGCGTGCGGCAGCCGTCACGCCCCTTGAAGTCTGGCCAGAACTGGATGCCGTAGGGATCCTGCAGATCCTCGAATGCCAGATCGGCTTCGGTCAGCCCCAGTTCCTCGCCCTGGTAGAGGCAGACAGAGCCCCTGAGCGACAGGATCAGGCCGGCAAGCAGGCGAAGGTAATGCTCCCGGTCGTTGACGTTGCTGCCCCAGCGGGTGGCGTGACGGACGACGTCGTGGTTGGAAAAGGCCCAGCAGGCCCAGCCTTCGGGCGCCGCCGTCATGAAAGCCGTCATCACCGAGCGCACCCGCTCAACGGTGAGCGGCGTGCCGGAGAGGAACTCGAAGGCATAGCACATGTGCATCTTGTCGCCGCCGGAAGTGTAGTCGGCAACGATCTGCAGCCCGATCTGCGCGTCGCCTACCTCGCCCACGGCGGTGGTGCCGGGATACTCGTCGAGCAGCGCGCGGAAGCGCCTGAGAAACTCGAGATTTTCCGGCCGGTTCTTGTCGTAGACATGGAGCTGGTGGTTGTAGGGATTGACCGCCGGCGCGATCGAGTCGTTGCGCAACTCCTTTGCCAGCGGCGGGTTGTCCCTGAGTTCCTTGTCGTGGAAATAGAAATTGATGGTGTCGAGCCGGAAGCCGTCGACACCTCGATCGAGCCAGAACCGCACGACATCGAGCAGGGCCTGGCGGACGTCCTCGTTGTGGAAGTTGAGGTCGGGCTGCGAGGTGAGGAAATTGTGCAGGTAATACTGCTCGCGCTTGCCGTCCCATTGCCAGGCCGAGCCGCCGAAGATCGACAGCCAGTTGTTGGGCGGCGTGCCATCGGGCTTGGGTTCGGCCCAGACATACCAGTCGGCCTTCGGGTTGGTGCGGTCCATGCGGCTTTCGACGAACCAGGGGTGCTGGTCGGAGGAATGGGAGAGCACCAGGTCGATCATGATGCGGATGCCGTGGTCATGCGCCACCCTGACCAGATGATCGAAGTCGCCGAGCGTGCCGAACATCGGATCGACATTGGTGTAGTCGGAGACGTCGTAGCCGAAGTCCTTCATCGGCGAAGTGAAGAACGGCGAGATCCAGATGGCGTCGACGCCGAGCGAGGCGATGTATTCGATGCGGTCGGCGATGCCGATCAGATCGCCGATCCCGTCGCCCGAGGTGTCCTGGTAGGAGCGCGGATAGACCTGGTAGATCACACAGCCGCGCCACCATTCCGCATCGGGCGCCAGTTCGAGGCCGGTTTGCTGCCGCTTGCCGGCGAGAGTCATGGTTTTCATAAAGGCCTCGTTACTTCACGGACCCGGCCAGAAGGCCGCGGACGAGATATTTCTGCATGGCGAAGAAGACCACCAGCGGTACCGCGATCGAGACGAAAGCGGAGGTGGCGAGGATCTCCCAGTTGCCGCCGCGGGTGCCCAGGAGCTCGACGATCTGCTTGGTCATGACGGTGGTCTCGCCGGTCGAGTCGATCAGGAAGACCAGGGCAACCAGCAGATCGTTCCAGGTCCAGAGAAACTGGAAGATGGCGAACGACGCCAGCGCCGGAAACGACAGCGGCAGGATGATCTTGACGAAGATCTGGAAATCGGTGGCACCATCGACACGGGCGTTCTCGATGATGTCGCGCGGCAGGCCGACCATGTAGTTGCGCAACAGGTAGATCGCCAGCGGCAGACCGAAGCCGGTATGGGCAAGCCAGACGCCGAGATAGCCCTTGCCGATGCCGATGTCGTTGTGCAGCTTCAGAAGCGGGATCAGCGCCAGTTGCAACGGCACCACCAGGAGGCCGACGACGGCCGCGATCAGCAGCGAGCGGCCGGGAAAGCGCATCCAGGCCAGCGCGTAGGCAGCGAAGGCGGCAATGACGATGGGGATGATGGTGGCGGGAATCGTGACCGTCAGGGTGTTGAAAAAGGCCTTCGCCATGCCTTCCCGGTTGTTGGGATCAAACAGCACGAAGCGGTAGTTCTCGAGCGTGAATTCCGGTGGCCGCGTGGCGGTGGTGAAGACCCTGGGCAGGCGGCTGTCGCCGAAACTCACAGGCGCGGAGAGGCGGAAGGCGCCGTCCTCGGCCACGCTCAGGCGCTCGCCATCGCCAAGATCGACCAGCTGGCCGGGTTCGTAGGCCTCGGGCTCGCGCGAACTGGTGCCCCATCGGCTGATGGTGACATTGCCGGCCTCGAAGAGATTGCCCGAGATGACGAATTCGCCGTCGACCTGCTGTTCGGCACCCTCGATGCGGATTGCCGGCGCCTGGCGCTCCTGGGTGAACAGCGAGTTCCACCAGCCGGTGTTGGCGATCTGGTCGGCGGTGCGGAAGGAGGAGACGAACAGGCCGACGGTCGGGAACAGCCAGAGCGCCACGAGGGCTACGACCGAGATGTGAACGGCCCAGACGAGAGGTGATTTTCTCGATGATGTTGCGTGCATCGCCGTCTCCCTCAGAGCGTTTCTTTGCGGGCGTTGTAGACATTCCAGACCAGGATCGGGGTAACCAGCAGCATGATGATCATGGCGCTGGCGGAGCCGACGCCCCAGTCGTTGGCGCGGAACAGCTTGTCGTACATGTAGTTGGCCAGAACCTGGGTCTCCCATTGCCCGTTGGTCATGGCGAAGACGATGTCGAAGACCTTGAGCACGACGATGGTGATCGTGGTCCAGACCACGACGATGGTGCTCATGATCTGCGGCACCTTGATCTTGAAGAAGATCTGGAACGGATTGGCGCCGTCGATCACCGCCGCCTCGATGGTTTCCTCGGGAATGCCGCGGAGTGCTGCCGAGAGGATCACCATGGCGAAGCCGGTCTGGATCCAGACCAGCACCACCATCAAGAAAATCGAGTTCCAGAACGGTATGGTCAGCCAGGTCTGCGGTTCGCCGTAGGGCAGCGTGGCGGATGCGAGCGAAACGATCACGCCAAGCGACAGCCAGATCATCCAGGCGGCGACGATCGCGGCAATGGCGCGCAAGCCATGAGCCCACCAGTGCGACTTGCCATGGCCTTTTTCACGGCCAAGCACCGGCCGCAGGATCTGGTAGATGAGGAAGGCCATCAGGCCGGCAAAGAGCGCCACCAGCAGCACCGGAACGATCTTGAGGAACAGCAACGACATGGCGCCGCCGTCAAAGCTCAGCCACACGGCATTGAGCACGCCGATCTGGTCCTGGCCGACGGGCCGCGTGTCGTAGACCAGTTTCCAGATCACCGCCGCGCCGACAAACGAGATCGCCATCGGCATGAAGATCAGCGACTTGGCGATGCCGCCCCAGGAGATGCGATCGGTCAATTGCGCGGCGAGCAGGCCAAAGGCGGTGGAAAATGCAGGCACGATCACCAGCCACAGCATGTTGTTGTGCATGGCTTCCCAGAACTTGGGTTCGCGGGCCATCTGGATGTAATTGGCGAAACCGACGAAAGCACCGCCGGCGTCGCGGTCGGTCAGCGACAGCCAGAGCGTGGCAAACACCGGATAGGCGAGATAGAGGCCGAGCGCGAACAGCGCCGGAAACAGGAACAGCCAGGGCCTGATCTGGTTGGCCCGATTGATGTTGCGACCGGCATGCTCGCCCCTGGCGGGGAAAAGCACCTTGTCGAGAAACTGGTTGGAAAAATAGAAGTACCCCACGCATCCGCCAACGCCGATGATGATGGTAATCAAGCCCTGCAGTGCCGGATGCATCCCTTTCCTCCCACAAAAGGCAGTGCCGATGGCAATCCCGGCCGAGCGCCGGGATTGCCCTGTCTGGTAGCAGGGTTCGCCTACTTCAGCGCATCCCAGGACTTCTGGATTTCCGAAGCCACTTCCTCGGCCGGCTTGCCGCCGGCATAGTCGACCATGCCGGTCCAGAACGAGCCGGCGCCGACGCCGCCGGGCATCAGGTCGGATCCGTCGAAGCGGAAGGTGGTGGCGCCAAGAAGAATGTCGTTCATCTTCTTGAGCGTCGGGTCGCCGAAGACATCGGTGTTGACCGCCTTGTAGGGGGTCAGGAAGCCCTTCTGGGCCATCCAGATTTCATGCGCGATCGGCGATTCCAGGAACTTGATCAGCGCCTGCGCGCCGGGGCTGTCCTTGGTGATGGCCCAGACTGTTCCCGCGCCCAGCACCGGCTTGCCGAGATCCTTGTCGGCATAGGCAGGCATGTAGAAGAAGTCCGCATCGGTGCCGACCTTGGTGCCTTCGGGGAAGAAGGCCGGGATGAAGGAGGCCTGGTGGTGCATGTAGCACTGCGGCGGCGAGGAGAAGAGACCCTTCGGGCTGTCGCGGAAATCGGTGGTGGCGACAGCGCCGGCGCCGCCGGCGACGAACTTGTCGTTGCGGGCGAACCAGCCGAATTCCTCGATGGCGCCGATGACGGCCGGATCGGTGAACTTGACCTCGTTGGACACCCACTTGTCATAGACTTCGGGCGCCTGGGTGCGCAGCATCATGTCCTCGACCCAGTCGGTGGCGGGCCAGCCGGTGGCGCCGCCCGAGCCGAGGCCGATGCACCAGGGCGTGCCGCCGTCGGCGACGATCTGCTCGGTCAGGGCCTTGAGCTCTTCCATCGACTGCGGGATTTCGTAGCCGGCATCCTCGAAGTTTTCCGGGATGTACCAGACCAGCGATTTCACATCGACCTTGTAGAAGAAGCCGTAGAGGTTCTTCGTGCCATCCTTGCCGGCATAGGTGCCGAGATCGACCCAGGACTGGCCGGCGGCGTAATTTTCCTTGACCCAGTCGCCGGTGCCTTCGGGCAGCGGCGTCAGGAAGCCGCGTTTGGCCATGTCGGCGGCAAGCCCGGGCTGCGGGAAGACTGCGATGTTGGGCGCGGAGCCGGCTTCGGCGTCGATGACGATCTGCTGCTCGAAGCTGTCGGAGCCGACATACTTGACGTCAGCGCCGGTAGCCTCGGCGAAATAGGCGAGCACCGCCTCGACGTTTTCCTGGTCCGGTCCGAGCCAGGGGCCGAAGACCGTGACTTCCTCGCCATTGAGCTGCGTCGACTTGAGCGCCTCGTAGCTTTCCCAATTGAAATTGCCCTCGCCCGGGGTGAACTTCAGGTCCGCGGCATGCGCCGATCCCAGTGCCAGCGCAGTCACCGCCGCGCTCATCAAAAGCAGATTTCTCATCAAATTCTTCCTCCCGGCCGATGACTGGCCTTCTCACTGAAGCTGAACGGTTTCTTCCAGCCCGCGCCAAGTCAATTTCAAAGCGCTTTGGCTTGGTTTCAGAGGATTACGAGTGCCCGTCTGAGTCAAGCTCAAAGTTGTCAGTGCATCCAGATTCTCGCAGTAATCGCTGCCAGTCCCTTTAGACCTGCCGCATTGCAGCATTATTTCGCGCTGCAAGACTAGTTTTTCCGCTTTTTTTGCATGCAAAGCTGCGATTAGATGAGAGACTTGGAACAAGCGGTCTGGACTCCTCACGGCCGCCTTTCCAAACCGCTTTGAAAGAACTGGATCCCCCTGCCGTGAACCTGAAGCAGCTGTCACAGCTCCTCGAACTTTCGCAGACGACGATTTCGCGCGCGCTCAACGGCTACCCGGAAGTCAGCGAGCAGACGCGGCTGAAGGTCGTCGAGGCGGCGCGCAAGCACGGCTACAATCCGAACTCCAACGCCCGCAAGCTGGCGACCGGCAGGGCGGGATCGATCGGCTACGTGCTGCCGGTGGGCAAGAATGTCGATCTCGACCCGCATTTCGTCGAATTCCTCTCCGGCCTGGGCGAACATGCACTGTCGCGGGAAGTCGACCTGTCGCTGACGCCGGCGCCCTTTGAGCGGGAGAACGAGGCCTATCGCCGGATCGCCGCCAGCCGGTCGGTCGACGGGGTCTACCTGTCATCGATGCGCAACGACGAAAAGCGCATCGGGCTGGTACGAAGCCTGAAGATCCCGTTCCTGGCGCATGGCCGGGCGCTGGCGCCGGCGGACGGGTACGCCTGCGTCGACATCGACAATGAGGGCGCCTTTCACGCGGCGACGCAGCTGCTCTTGCAACTGGGGCACCGGCGGCTTGCCTATATCAACGGCGACATCGACTTCACCTTCGCCGTCCACCGGCTCAACGGGGTGAAACGGGCGCTCGAGGACTACGGTCTGCCGCCAGAGAGCCTGCAGCATCATTCGGCGGCGATGAACGAGGAGAACGGCTACCGGCTGGCGATGACGCTGTTCCGCGACAAGGATGCCGCCGAACGCCCGACCGGGCTGCTCAGCGCCTCGATGTTCGTGACGCTCGGGATCGTGCGGGCGCTCGACCAGCTCGGACTTCGGATGCCAGACGACGTCTCGATCATCACCCATGACGACGTGTTTCCGTTCCTCAAGCCCGAGAGCTTCTCGGTGCCGCTGACCACCACCCGCTCTTCGATCCGCGCCGCGGGCGCCCGGATCTGCGAGCGGTTGGTCGACATCATCTCGGGCGTGGAGACGGAACCGGTGCAGGAGATCTGGCCGGTGGACCTGATCGTCCGCGGCACCACGGGCCCGGCGCCGACGGAGCGGAAACGGGTGCGCGGGCGTGCGGCGGAGGGGGTGGAATAGATCAGGCCGGGACTGCTTGATCTATTCGCCGGATTACGCTCGTGGTGATGTTCATTGCGGACCTTAGCAGCACGGAAGGTCTTGGTCGCACAGGGCGGGAAGCTGACTTTCGCTGCTTTTATGGGACTCTTGCTGCCAACCGGTTGCTCGGATCACGGCAATAGCAAGGCCAAATCACCGGCGAGAAAAGGCTCCGAGAGTCACCTTGATCATGGTTTATGTCTAAAAGCGTTTCGAATAACGAATGAAAGTTGCGAACCTGGCCAGGAACATGCCTGGATGTGTACGCTTCAGTGTGAACGAGAGAGTGCCATGCAGTCCATTCTGGCTGAAATTGCGTTAAACACGGCCCATTCCATCGGTGCGCCATTCCTTGCAGGGTTGGTCAAGAGCATGCGCACGGCGATGGATGCCAAAGTCGTTTTCATAACCGTGGGCGTCGGCAAACCGGTCTTGAGGGCCCGCTCGATTTCCAGCTGGACCGAGGACGGGAAGGAATCGAGCTTCGAGTATGACCTTGAGGGGGCTCCGTGCAAACTCGTCTACGAAGGAGAGACTCTGACCATCAGCGAAGGCGTCTACCGGCAGTTTCCGCGAGAAGTTGGTTTCGAAGGCTATGTCGGCGTACCGCTACGACGTTCGGACGGTAGTGTCATGGGCCATTTCGCGGTGCTTTCCAGACGCAAAATACCCCAGCCGGTCGAAGCATTGGCCATAGTCCAGCTGTTTGCCATGCGGGCGGAAGCTGAGTTGCAACGGATGGAGCTTGAGCGCGAATTGGAAGAGCTCGTTGCGTCGCTATCCCAGGCGACGCGACGTCTGACCAACCGGCACGAGGTGTTGCGGCAAACCAACGAAACAAAGACCGCACTGCTTGGCATGATGGCGCATGATTTGCGAAATCCCCTGGCGGTTATTCTTGGCCGGTCTGAGATCATCGAAAGCCTGATGAAGAAACATGAGGTCGACGAAGAGCTCAGCGAGAAAGTCCGAAAGAGCTGCGGGAGCATAGTCACGACGGTCGAACGGATGGACCGGCTGATCGCGTCCTGCCTGACGCAGGCAAGTGATGATGCGGCCGCGCTCAAGCATGATATGCAGGAACTACCAATTGCCCGGGCTTGCGACTTGGCCCTGGCGCTCAACTCGCGGGCGGCCCGAACCAAATCCATCACCATTCACTACACCCCGCCGGGCGATCTGACAGTGAAGGGCGACGAGGATCGGTTGGTTGAAGCTCTGGACAATCTGATCAGCAATGCGCTCAAATATTCACACAGCGGGCAAGCAATTTTCATCGAAGCACGCAGACTGGCCAAGTGTACCGAGATCTCCGTCCGTGACGAGGGGTTGGGTATGACCCAGGCGGATATTTCGCAGGCATTTCAGCGATTTCAGCGACTTTCGGCCAAGCCGACAGCTGGTGAAGGGTCAACCGGCCTCGGACTGGCAATAGTCAAGGGGATCGTCGATGCCCATGGCGGGGGCATCCGGATTGCCAGCAAGGGCAAGGGAATGGGCACGGATTTCACGATCAGCCTGCCTCACAGCTGATCCGCTGGCCTGCCCGGCGGGATGGCGTCGTCACCGAGCCCGACTCGATCAGTTCGGGGCATCGCCGTTTTCAGCAGGAAGTTTGCCAGATTGCAGGCCGGAGCGTGGTGTGAAAACCGCGAAGCATTTGCCACGAGCTTCGTATTCCTCATCGAACAGCCAAGACTGCTCGGCAAGATCATGCTGCACTGCGATAGAAATGCCTTGGACGAAGGTCGGTTGTAAGCCGAAAGCGTCAATCGCTCCGGACCTCCAGACCGCTCAAATTGCTTGCCACACCCCCCCTCAGAACGCCGGCGGCTTCAGTCCGTGGGCGCGCATGGCGGCGGTTACCGTGTTGGCCATCAGCATGGCGATGGTCATCGGGCCGACGCCGCCGGGGACCGGGGTGATGACGGCGGCCACTTCGGCGCATTCGTCGAAGGCGACGTCGCCGACCAGCCGGGTCTTGCCCTCGCCCCGCTCGGGCGCGTCGATGCGGTTGATGCCGACATCGATGACGGTGGCGCCGGGCTTGACCCAGTCGGCCTTGACCATCTGCGGACGGCCGACGGCGGCGACCAGGATATCGGCGTTGCGGCAGACGCCCGGAAGATCCCTGGTGCGCGAATGCGCCGTGGTCACGGTGGCGTTGGCTGCAAGCAGCAGCGCCGACATCGGCTTGCCGAACAGGTTGGAGCGGCCGATCACCACGGCGTTGAGGCCGGAGAGGTCCGGACCGTGGGTCTGGCGCACGAACAGCATGGCGCCGGCCGGGGTGCAGGAAATCAGCCCGCCCTCGAGATCGCCGGTCATCAGCTTGCCGGCATTGACGATATTGAGGCCGTCGACATCCTTCTCGGGCCGGATCGACTGGATCACCGGGTCGGCATCGAGGTGACCCGGCAACGGCAGCTGCACCAGGATGCCGTGGATCTCGGGATCGGCGTTGAGGCTGGCCACCAGCGCCTCGAGCTGACCTTGCGTGGTTTCGGCCGGCAATGTGTGCTGGACCGACTTGAAGCCGCACTGCTTGGCCATGCGGCTTTTCGAGGAGACATAGACATGGGAAGCCGGGTCATCGCCGACGATGATCACGGCCAATCCGGGGCGCGCGCCGGTCTGTGCCTCCAGCGCATTGCTGGCCGCCGTCACCTGTTCAACCACGCCCGCCGCAACGGCCTTGCCGTCAATCACCTTAGCCATAATCCATCCTCTTCGATCTGCCTCCTCGCGGTCCTTATGGCCGCTCCGGAACAGGATCCCTCGCGCAACCCTACGAAACCGAGCGCAACGGCTGATAGCCTCTTTGCGTCCTCTGGTGTCAAAATTCAAGCGGAGTGAGGCTGTCAGGCGCGGCGGCGGTCAGAACCGTAGCCATCGATCCGGGAGCGGAGTTCATCCATCTCGCGGCGGATCCGCTCGGCCGCAGCATCGTTGCGGGGCGCCGGGACAGGTGCAGCCGGCGGTTGGGCCCGGGCAGCCGGCATCGCGGGCGCCTGCGGCGCAGGCTGCGTGACCTGCTGCGGCCAGGCCTGCGGCGGCGCGGGTGCATACTGCGGCTCAACCGGATAGACCGCCGCGCAGGGGTGCCGCGGCATCTGCTGCGGCTGCGGATAGGCGTGGGGCGGCAACGGATAGGCCTGGGGCGGCACGGCGGGCATCATCTGCGGCGGCAGCGGATAGGGCTGGGCTGCCGGTGCTGCAGCGTAAACCGGCTGATGGACCGGGTGACCCGCCGCATAGCCGGGATGATAGGGATAGGGCTGCGGCTGCGGGTGCTGAAGCGGAGGCTGGTAGGGCGGCTGTGCATAGAGCTGGGGCTGCGGCGCAGGGGCCGGCCAGAAAGGCTGGGCGGTGCGAGGATCCGGACTCCCCTGACCTGCCGGGTAAGCCACCGCGGCCTGCGGCTGGCCATGGGCGGCCATGAAGGCCTGCGCGTTGCGGCCGGTGGCGGTGATCGGGTCATGGTCCGCGGCAGGCTGGAGCGCCGGCGCGGAGGCCCCGTCTTGCGCGGCGCGGGTTTCTGAACGCGGGGCCTGCTCGCGGACGGGCTTCGGGCGCAGCAAGCCAAGGCGGAAGGTTTCACGCAGGCCGGGTCTGGCGGCGAAGGGCTCTGCCTGCGCGGAGTGTCCGGCAACGGGCTGTTGCTGGCCGGACCAGGGCTGCCCCGCCGCGTCGGCGGCGGCGTCACGGCCGGCCATTCCGTTCTCGCCGGACGACCAGAACCGTTGGCCAGGCCCGCCGGGAGGTGTCCGCGGGCCAGGCGATGGCGGCTGGGGATAGCCGCCGGAGGCCGAACCCGGGAACCGGGCCTGCATGCCATTGTAGGCGCGGATGCTTTCGACCGCGCCGGCCAGCAGCGCCAGGCCGAGGCCGGCGAGGAAGCCTGCGATCATGCCGCCGATGGCAATGAACTTGCGCGACGGGCCCATCGGCTGAAGCGGCGCCTCGGCCGGGGAAATGACCCGGACGTTGCGCGTCGACAGGTTGGAGCGTTCGCTGGTCTCGCGCGAGCGGGTGAGGAAGGCCTCATAGATGCCGCGGGTGGCGTTGGCCTTGCGCTCGAGTTCGCGCAAGGTGACGAGCTCGACCGACTGGTCGATGGCGCGGCTCTTGGCGACGGCCATCTGGCTTGCCAGCTCCTGCTCGGTTTCCACCGCGCGCTGCAGCTCGGTCTGGGAACTGGCGACGATGCGGCGCAACTCGGCGCTGATCTCGTTGGTGATGGTCTCGAGCGACTGCATGGCAGCGATGTATTGCGGATGGCGGGGGCCGAGCCGGGTCGCCAGCGATTCCGCGTTTGACTTGGTCTGGGCGTATTGCTTGCGCAGTTCGCTGAGATTGTTGGACAAGAGCTCTTCGGGAAAGGCGCCGGAGAGGACGTCGTCGATCTTCACCCTGGCAAGGTTGTCGGCCTTGACCCGGATGCCGACCTTCATGGCCCGGGCATTTGCGAGCTGATCGCTCAGCGCCAGGATCTCCTTGTCATCGATATATTGTCCGCCGACGCCGACCAGGCCGTTCTCGGCCTTGAAGCGCTCGACCTCGCGCTCGGCGGCGTCAAGATCGGCGCGCAGCGAGTTGATCCGGGTGTCGATGGATTCCGATGTCCGCTCCAGCAGGCTGGATTGCGCCTGGCCTTCGGAATCGAGGTAGGTCTCGACGATCTGATTGGCAATCAGCGCAGACTTTTCCGGATCTCGCGTGTCGACGCCGACGATGATGACGAAGGTCTTCGCGTCGCGGCCGACCGACAATGCGTCGCGGAGCTTGTTGAGCGCCTTCTGTTCGCCCTCGGTCGTTGCGTTCTTGCCGGTGAACAATTCCTTGATCAGCGAGAGGCCGCCGCCGATGCCACCGGACGACATCGATCCGTTGAACTCGGGATCACGGTCGAGACCCAGATCCTCGATCACCTTCTCCAGAACGCTGGTCGACGACAGGATCTGCAACTGGCTGTCGGTGATCGCCAGCATGGCCTCGGTGGAAAGCTGCTGGTTGCGGATGTCGTCTTCGGTGACCCGGATTTCGCGCGGATCAACAAACAGCCGGCTTTCGGCATAATATTTGTGCGGCGTCGACAGCGCCATCAGCACGCCGAGCACGGCTCCAGCCGCGGTTGCCGCGGCGATCAGCCGCCGGAAGCGCCAGACCGCGGATATCAGGATCGACGCATCGAGCAGCGGCCGTGTTCCGTCCTCGAACTGGCCGTCGCCGGACGCGGCATGCCAGTGGTAGTGATCGTCGCCATTGTACTGGTCGTCACGCGGGCGGCCCCTGGGGCGGCTCCGGGGGCGTTCGGAGGCAACGGGTGAAGGCTCCGGCCGGGCTGTCGCCCGGGAATGGCTCTCCGGGCCGGGACCCGGCTGCGCTTCCGCAGCAGCACGGATCGCGGCCGGTTCATCGGCGGCAGGGTCCGCATCGACGGCGCGGGGCTCTGCAGGCCTGGCTTCCGGGGCGATCGTGCCGATCAGGCGGGCGATCCTGTCGCCAAATCTCTCGCGTCCCGGCGATGGCTGGCCGACCGCGGCAGGCTGCGGACGCGCGTCTGCCGGGCGCGGCGCTGCCGGTTTGGCTGGGGCGGATGCAAGCAGGGACGGCGTGGTCGGGGCCTGATTGCCGGGCTCGGCAAAGCGCGACGTGGAAATGCGCGCCGAACGGGTGGGCGCGGTCAGAAGCGACGCACTTGAGGCCGTCGACGCCCTGCCCGGGCGTGCACCGGCTTCCGGAACCCAGGACGCGGGTTCGGGCGCGGCCGGCTGCGCGTCGCGAGCATGGTCAAGAAGCGATCCGCGGCGGCCGCGGTGTCTTCTGTCTTCGGTGGAATCGCTCATGTCCGGCTTTGGCCGCCCTGGTTGGCAAATTCGTCGACTTCGTTAAGACAGGCTATAAATTCATGGGTAACAAATGGTTAATTTCCGGCGAAACAGTTGGAGAATCGGCTGTTATTCGAACGGGCCTGCGCCCTTGCCGCTGCGGCCGCATATAGCCAAATTCGCATAAATCCCGCCGGCTCGAACGCCGAATTAACACATTCCCCGTATGATTTGACGGATGAAATGACGGTTGCGGCAGCTGCAGGCGTCTTCCCGATACGGTACATGATGATTGATCGCCTGAGACACCTCGCCAGCGCCAACGGCGCCCTGATCCGCGCCTACCTCTCGATGGTGGGGGGATCGGCCGGCCGGCTGGTGATTTCGCTCGTATATTTCATCGCCATCGCCAACACATTGTCGATCAGCGAATTCGGGCTGTTCGCCACCGCATCGGCATGCGGCATCATGCTGTCACGGCTCCTGGCCTTCGGTTTCGTCTCGCCGCTCTACCGGATCGCAACCGTGAAGACGCGGCTGCTCGGGGTCTACACCGCCGGCTTCCTGGGTGGGGTGGTGCTGTCGGCGCCGGTGATCGCGCTCGCGGCCTGGCTGACCCACGCGCTGATCTTCGCCGGCGAGATGCAGCTTGCGACCTTCGCCAAGATCATCGTGGCGGAAGTGCTGTGCTGGCGGATCATGGAGATCGCGGTCATCGTCAGCTACGGCACCAACCGCTTCGGCTCCGGCTCGTTGCTGGTGGTGGTCGCCACCGCGCTCAAGACCGTTGCCGCGGTGCTGTTTGCCTGGCTCGCCGATGCGACGCTTGCCAACTGGGGCTGGTATTACCTCGCCGCCAACGGGCTGGCTGCCGTCATCGCCATCGCGTTCTTCTATCCGCGGGTCAGGCTGCGCTGGAAACCGGCGCTCTACATCCGGCGCTGGGTCGACGCGGTTTCGGTGGCGGGCGCCGAGATGCTGTTCTATGTGCAATCGGAGCTGGACAAGGTGCTGGTGCTCTCGATCGGCGGACCCGAAACAGCCGGGATCTACGCCATCATCATGCGGCTGGTCGACCTGACTGCGCTGCCGGTGCGCGCCTTCCTGACGGTGCTGACACAGAAACTGATGCGCACCTCGGCGATGCTCAACGAGCTCAAGAACCGGATCCTGCTCGAAGGCGTGGTTGCGGCGGTTTCCACCGCGGGGCTTCTCGGGATGGCGGGATTCCTTTGGCTGTTTCCCACGGCGCTCGGGCAGAATGTCGCCGTGGCGGCGCCGCTGCTGATCCTCGTCGTGCTGGTACCGGCCTTCCGAAACCTGATCGAGTACCATTCGGAACTCTTGTATGCGACGGGCCGGACGGTGGTGCGGATGCTGATCCTGGCGTCGCTCGGCGCGATGAAGGCGCTGCTGCTCGCCTATGTGCTTGGGCTCACGACCGATGTGGTGATCTGGGTCGAGCTTCTGAACGTTGCGTTCCTGGTGCTCTATCTGCAATCGGCGCTTATGACCTACCGGGCCTTGCGCACGGTGAAGAAGCGGCCGATCTGAAGCGTCGGCTCTATTGCGGCGTCACCGAGAACGCCAGCCTACGGATCTCGGATATCGGGTGATGGACGAAGGACTGCACGCCGACCGCGACCTGGTCGGGGCGCAGCTCGCGCATGAAGATCTCCAAACCCTCGATCGTTTCGGGATAGGTTTCGCGGAACCAGAGCATGTGACACAGCGCCTTATCGGAGACCGCATGCCCCTCGCCGCCCAGCACCTCGTCGGCGAAGCGGCCATAGATCGTGCATTCGGATATGGCGCGCGAGGAAATCAGCGCACGGACCCAGTTGCGGCCGGTGGTGCTTTCGATGTGATCGAGCAGCGCCCGGGCGGTGTCGACCCGCCATCCGATGAAGGTGTTGATGTAATCATGAGCCGGGGTGACCGTTGCAGGCAAGCCAAGCAGATGGCCGGCATGGGCCAGCCACTCACGGTGTTCGCCCATCTCTTGGCTGACGCCACCATCGATGCGGAACATCCGCATCCTGCCGTCCGCCCACATGCCTGCAGGATCATAGGGACGCACCATCACCACGTCGGAATCGATCGACAGGAGCATGTCGGCGTCGATGTGGCGGGCAAGCGCAAGACGGCGGATCTGCTGGGCATGCCAGCCGCGCAAGGGCACGGAAAACGGGCTCAGCCAAACGCGGCGGCGGCCAAGACTTGCCGGATCGGGGAAGGAGCGCAGCCAGCGGGGAAACAGCTCGGTTTCGCTGACGACGGTGCGGCGCAGGCCCTCGAGCGGCTTGAATGCCGCCACGTCGCGCGGCTCGACCAGGATGTAGTGGTGCCAGTCGCCTGACAGAAACCGGTCGAGGCTTTCACACATCAGGCGGCAGCGGTCCAGGTCAGGGGACCAGGACGCGGTCATTACGGCTGTCTTCATGGCAGTTCCGGTCGATTGCTGAAGGCGGGCGTCGCGTCAGTTGTCAGGCGGGAAGCCCGGAGTGCCGACCCGCGCCGAGAACCTTGTAGCGCAAGAGATGAAACAGGAAAACCGGATTGCCGAGAATGTAGCGGCGCCAGAGCCGGGACGGTTCCAGGATCAGGCGCCAGACCCACTCGAGCCTCAGATTGCGGAAAAATTCCGGGGCGCGCGGGACCGCGCCGGAGACGAAATCGAACAACGCGCCGACGCCAAAGACGACACGGCCATGGCCCTGCCCGATATTGCTGTCGATCCAGATTTCCTGCGACGGGCTGCCCATCGCCACCAGGGTGATGTCGGGATTGACGGCAGAGAGATCCGCAAGCACTTTCGAGCTGTCGTTCTTGTCGAAATATCCGTCCGACACGGCAACGAACTCATGCCACGGAGTGGCGGTCCCGAAGTTGACGGTCGCACGCTCGAGAATGTCCGGACGGGCACCGATCAGCGCCACTTTCAGCGGCTTTTCCGTATGCACCAGCAGCGCCGGAATGAAGTCGGTGCCGTTCAAGTTGGCCGGGAAGGCCGTGCCATGGAGCGCGCGGGAGGCGATATCAACGCCGACCCCGTCGGGCAGCACCTCGGATTTGCTCAGGCCCTGGCGATACCTGGAATTGCGCATGGCAAGATTGGCATTGTTGGCATTGAGGAAGTTGAAAATGCGCTGGGGGCCATTGCCTTCGATCGTCCGCTTCAGCTCGTCGAGCGCCTGAGCCCAGCCCAGGGCTGCGACTCGGATGCCGAGAATATCGCGATGCTGACCTTTTTCCACTGCTGGCATGGTAACTCCGAACACTCTGCCTGTAGGCCGGCATTCCATCATGGGGCGCCCTGGCAATCGTGTTAGCACTTTCTTAACTTGTCCGCAGCCGCATTTCACAAATGCGGTTAAGGCCCAAATTTACCTCTTGTTAACCATGCCGCGGAAGCCGTTCCAGGCCACGTGACAGGGCGTTCGTCAATCCCTCCAGCTGGAGGGTGTGAAAGGCGCGGCCATCGCGGTCGAGAGGCTCGCCGGCGCGTGACCGGCCGACCATTTCGATCAGCGACCGGGCGAAGGCCTGCGGCTCATCGGCAACCGTGCAATTGTCCGGCCGGGTGGAGATGCCGCGCAGCGCGCTCGGCGTTGCCACCGATGGCAGACCCATCTCGAAGGTCTCGATCGTCTTGAGCTGGACGCCGGTGCCGGTGCGCGAGATCAGCGGCACGACCCGGCAGGATTGGACGAAGGCGCGGGCGTCGGGGACCCGGCCGAGAAACGAAACATTATCAGGAGCATCCAGCGTGTCCGAACCGATGCCGCCGGCGATCGCGATGCGGAAATCCGACGGGAGGCGCGGAACGATCTCCTCAAGGAACCAGTCAAGGCCCGAGCGGTTGGCGGCCCAGGTCCAGGAGCCGATCATGCCGGCATCATGGACCGGTGCACGGGGCGACGGCGGATGCGGCGCGGTGACCGAGGTGACCAGCGGCAGGACGGACGACCGGTTGTCGCCGGCGACACCAAGGGCGGCGCGGTCGGCCTCGGCCAGCGTGAAGACATGGGCCGACATGGCGCAGAGGCTGGCCTCCAGCCCGGTCAGCAGCCGGGAATCGCGCTCGAACAGGAAGCGGGTGATGCGGCTTTCGGCATTGCGGGCATTGTCGGCGGCGCTGTGGGCCTCGACATTGTGGGCGACGAAGACCGCCGGAAGGGACGCGAAAACATCCCTGAAGGCGCCGGGCAGCTGCACCGAATTGAGGACCAGCCCGTCGACCGGGGCCAGTGCGGCGAGCGCGGAGCGGATGTCGGCAGGCGTGACGGCATGCATCTTGGCAACGGACACCGGTTCCCCGTGAACGAAGGCATCCTTGAGCCAAAGCGCCTTCTGCCTCTTGCCGACACGGGCATTGGTGACTTCGAGGCGGCCAAGCAGGCGGGTCACATCCGGATGGGCCGGCTCATGGCCGGGCTGCAGGAAGCCGATCACCGACACCCTGTGGCCGAGCAGCCTGATGGCATCGACGATCACACGGTTGGCAATGTCATAGCCGGAAGCCGGGTTTGCCACCGGGACAAGCGAGGAAATGAAGACAAGATGCATGCGGGTTCCGATCCGATATCGGCACAGACTATAGCGCCGCTGCTTGAAAGGCGCGTTAAACGCCTGATTCAAATGCTTCAGATCGGCTTCAGGCATTGTTCAGAAAGCTGTGATTGGATGACAATGTAGCAACCGGATATCCACCCATGACGCCTGACCCCGTTTTCGTCACCGAGCATGCCCGCTCCACAGGCCTCAAGCCGGACCGAATTCGCGTCGTCATCACGCTGCCGACATTCCGCCGGCCCGATCACCTGATAATGACACTGGACTCGCTGCAGGCGCAGGGCCTGAGCGACGACACGGCCGTGGTGGTGATGGACAATGACGCCGAGGGTTTGCAGGGCGCCCGCGCGGCGGCCGAATGGCTGTCCGGATCGCGGCTCGGAGGCATCGTCATCGTGGCGCACCAGCGCGGCAACTGCCATGCCTACAATGCCGGCTGGGAAACCGCGCTGGCGGAGTTTCCGCGGCTGACCCACATCGCCGTGATCGACGATGACGAGATTGCCGGCCCCGACTGGCTGTCGAGACTGATGAAGACGGCGCAGAAGACCGGCGCCGACCTGGTCGGCGGCCCGCAGATCCCGGTGTTTGCCGACAAGGCGCTCGACGGTTGGCGACGGCATCCGGTGTTTACGCCGCACTACCGGGAATCCGGGCTGGTGCCGATCCTCTATTCTTCGGGCAACGTGCTGATTTCGCGGCCGGTGCTGGACATGATGCCACGGCCGTTTCTCGATCCGGCGTTCAATTTCATCGGCGGCGGCGACAGCGATTTCTACCGGCGGGCCAAGGCGCGCGGCTTCGCCTTCGGCTGGAGCGCCGAAGCGGCGGTGATGGAAACGCTGCCATCGCGGCGGGCCGAGTTTTCCTGGCTGAATGCGCGGTCGCTCCGGAACGGGGCGATCTCGGCAATCCTGGAGAAACGGCAATGGCCGGGCATTCCCGGCCGGGTCCGGACGCTGGCCAAATCGCTCGCCCTGCTTGCCGCTTCACCCCTGCGTGGCCTGCGGCTCGGATTTCAGACCGGCTCGGCTGTGATCGGGCTCTACCATATCCAGGTGGCTATCGGGCGGCTGATGGCCGAGTTCGGGCTGGTCAACGAACAATACCGAAATCCCGAGAGCAACTGACGCAACGCTGCCCGGGGCCGCAACAAGCGCCCGGCTGGATCAGTGCGACGGCGCTTCGGCAGCAGGCGGCGGAGCCTGGCGCTCGATCGTCGGGTTGTTCTTCAGCGAACGGCCCTGCTGCACGTTGGAGCGGATGTCTTCCTTGGACAGGAAATCGATCTGCTCGACGATGACGTCGTGGAACAGTTCCTCGCCGACCCGCTCGTTGAGGGAGTCGCGAATGAGTGTCTTGAAGGCGTCGAGGTCGAACCGCTCCATGTCGGGGAAGTCGATGACCGGTTCGCCGACAAGCGCGGAGTAGAGCGCGTCGGTGATAAGTTCATTGACCGGGACGCTGAGTTTTTCGGTCTTTTTCGGATCGACCGTGTAGGACAGCCGGGTCAGGAAATAGCCCTGCACCGCGCCGCTGCTGATGACCGGAATTGAAGTGACTTCGCCACGGATGGTCTCCAGGCCGCCAAACATGGCGGGATCGGGCTCAACCACTTCCTTCTTGTTGGTGACCTGGACCGAGAAATAGACCGACGCCAGCGCCACAGCGCAAATCCAGACGCCAGTGGCGAGCAGTTTGATCATGACAATTCGATGGCCCTGAACTGGTCAGCGGAATAGGTGCCGTCGGCTTCCCATGCCGCCACGGTTTCCTTGATCATCTCGGCGATGTCGCGAACCGCTTCCATGTGCGCCTCGACCTTGACATGGTTGACCTTCAGCTTGGCCCGGACCGTCTCAAGATGCTGCTTGTGCGCCGGCTCGAGATCTTCCGGACGGATGCCGTTGAACAGCATGGTCATGTCATAGAGGCAACGGCTCTTGATCGTGTTCGACCGGTTGAGGTCGAAATCGGGATCGGTCCCGATCGCCGCATTTTCGGCGTCGATCACGGCTTCAAGACGGGACAGGACACCGATAATCCGATGATTGTGTGAGTTCATTTCGCTCATGCTGCTTGGTGTCCCTGGCTGGATTTCTCTATCTTGTCAGTGGTCTCGACAGATCCGGCAACATCGGCCAGGATCTGCTTCTGGATTTCATTGATCAGGCCGGCCGCGCGGTTGGACACGTTGGAGCCGATGGCGTCGGCCGATTCAGGCGCAACAGCTGCGTTCAAGCGGTCGCCCATCATCCGGGCCGCGATGCCGATGCCGCCCCCCTTGGCCAGTACCGCACCGAGCTGTTCGGCCATCATGCCCTTCCAGATATCGCCGGCGGTGCCCTCACCGTAGAGCTGCTCACTGTCTTTGGGCAGCATGGAGCCGACAAAGTTCTGAAGGATCATCGCTTCAAAGCGCTGGTAGACCTCAAGCGACTTGACGGGCGCCGCATCACCGACGGAGGCGGCAGACATCGAGACGGATGACCCATTGGCGGATACCAGCAGCTGATGCTGGAACGCGGGCGTGGCGGCGGCCTGCTCGGACTTGCGGATCGATGCCGCTTCGAGCATGGCTTCCGCGCGCTGCGCCACGGCGGGATCCGCCGCCCGAACAACATCGAGAATGATATCGGTTGCTGTTTGTATGGACAAAGAGCTTTCCTCGCAGAAACAGACCGGAAATGATCGCCTACACTTTGTCCTACGAAGCTTACGCTGGCCTTGCGCGACAAAGGCGGCAGCCTTGGCTCAGTCGGATCCGCGGCGCTGAAGCGAACTGTCGAGAAGATCGAGCAGGGTTTCGTCGGTCGCCAGACGGTCTTCGGCCTGGGCGGCCCGCTCGGCCTGGTCGGAAAGCCGGTCAGCCTTGGTCTTTTCCGTCAGCATTCGGCGTTCCTGCACGCCCTTGGCGCCCTCCAGCAGCTGCGATTTGGCAGACAGGCGCTGAAACCGCCGGGCATATTGCGTCGACATCGCCGCATGGATGGGATCGAAGGACCCGACGGCGACAACCAGTGCTTCCTGGGTCGCATCCGTTTCGGCCTGCTCCCGCACGGTGTGGGCCAGTTCGAACTCGGCCATCCGTTCGATCTGCCGCTGGACACGGACGAGGCGGGCGAGCTTTTCCGAGCGTGACGCCACCATCTCAGATCAATCCCATGAACAGGGCTTCGAAGCCGTCGGTGAACAGCGTGAAGAACGTGTTGGAGCCGAAGTAGAACAGGATCAGCCCGCCGGCGAGGATATAGGGAATGGAAATGAAGTAGACCGGGATCTGCGGCGCGAGCTTGTTGACCATGCCGATCGACAGGTTGAAGATCAGGCCGTAGACGAGGAAGGGGCTGGCCAGCCTCAGGACCAGCATGAAAGAGCCGGCAAGGGTATCGGTGAGCGTCATCAGCGCAAGCCTGGGCTCGAAACCCGTGGTCATCGGCATGAAGCCGTAGGAGCGGACCAGGGAGCCGATGATCATGTGATGGAAGTCGGTGAGGAACAGGATGAAGATGGCGGAAAAGGTGATCAGCGACGTCAGCTGGCCTTCCGGTTCGTTCTCGATGATGCCGCCGCCGGGCGAGGAGTTGAAACCGATCGCCATGGACATTGCTGTTCCGGCATACTGGAGCGACACTACGATGAAGCGGGCAACCAGGCCAAGAGTGACGCCAATGAGCATTTCCTCGCCGACAAGCAGCACGTACTCGCCGCCGCCGCCCTTCACATTCGGATAGATCGTGTCCCAGAGGATGGGCAGCAGCGCCATGGATACGGCAACGGCGACGAACAGCCGGATCTGGACCGGGACGCGAAAGCTGGAAAACCCCGGCAGGACCATGAAACAGCCGCCAATCCGGCAGAACGCCAGAAACAGCGCGAGAACCGTTCCCTGCGGGTCCTCGATCACGAAATCGAGCCGAGAAGTTTGATCTCGATGCCCTTCGCGATTTCGACGTGCGACAGCACCGGCAATGTTGCAAAAATCCGTTCGACGATCATCCGGACATAAGGCCGTGAGTCGGGCGAAGTTACCAGTACAAACGGAACGCCCTTATCCATGTGTTCACGGATAACCTTGGTCGCTTCCTCGGAAAACTCCTCGAGCATGCGCGGATCGATGTCGAATTCGATGACCTCGCCCTTGGGATCGCGCTTGAGTGCCTGGTGGAAGGCCAGATCCCAGCGATTGCCGAGCCTGAGCACGTTGAGCTGACCGTTGCGGGCAATGTCGCCGCACAGCTGCTGCGCCATGCGGATGCGGACATGCTCGACGATCTGCTCGGTCTTGCGGACGTGCGGTGCGAGCTCGGCCACCGCCTCGAGAATGAGGTGCAGGTTGCGGATCGAGACCCGTTCGGCAAGCAGAAGCTTGAGCACCGCCTGGAAGCCGGAATAGGACATGTGCGAGGTGCAGATCTCGTCGGCGAGCTTGCGGTATTCCGGATCGAGCCGGTCGATGAGGATCTTCATGTCCTTGTAGGACAGCAGTTGCGGCAGGTTGTTGCGGATCACCTCGGAGAGGTGGGTCAACACGACGGAGACGTTGTCGATCGGCTGGAAGCCCTCGCGCTTGAGATCGGCGCCGAAACTTTCAGGGACAGAGAGGGCGGGAAGACCGAAGGCGGGCTCGCGGATCTCGTCGCCCGGAATCGACGGACGGTGAGAGCCGGCCAGAACCACCAGCAGTTCGCCGACCCGGAGGTCGTTGGCGGCCACCGTGGTTCCGTGAATGCGGATATGGTAGCTCTTGTCCTTGATCGAGATGTCGTCGGTCACCTTGATTTCCGGCACGACGAAACCGTACTGGGTGGCGAATTTCTTGCGCATCTTGGCGACGCGGAAGGCCAGTTCCTCATGCGAGCCGAGCAGCTTGGTGGCAACCTGCTTGCCGAGCACCAGTTCGATCTCCGCGGTCTTGAGGATGGACTTGACCGAATCCTTTTCCTTGTCCTTGGCTTCCTGCTCGGTGCGGTGCACCTCCTGCGCCTCGGCGCGGGCCTTCTGGTCGCGCTGGCGCGGGATGAACCAGCTGCCGAAAGCCATGCCGGCACCCAGCAGCACAAATGGAAGGAACGGCAGACCAGGCATCACGGCCAGCAGAAAGAGCAAGCCAGAGGCCGCGAAAAGTGCGCGGGGATAGCCGCCCAGCTGATCGATGACGGCCTCGTCGGTGGAGCCGAGCTGGCCGCCGCGGGAGACCAGCAGGCCGGCCGCCAGCGACACGATCAGCGCCGGGATCTGGCTGACCAGGCCATCGCCGACCGACAGCCGCACGAACACGTCGGCGGCTTCGCCGATCTGCATGTCGTGACGGGCGTAGCCGATGATCACGCCGCCGAACATGTTGATGCCGGTAATCAGCAGGCCGGCGATGGCATCGCCGCGAACGAACTTCGAGGCACCGTCCATGGAGCCGAAGAACGAGCTCTCCATCTCCAGTTCCTTGCGCCGTTCGTGGGCCTGCTTGTCATCTATCATGCCGGCCGACAGATCGGCGTCGATGGCCATCTGCTTGCCCGGAATGGCGTCAAGGGTGAAGCGGGCGCCGACCTCGGCGATGCGGGTGGCGCCCTTGGTGATGACGATGAAGTTGACCGTCACCAGAATGAGAAAGACGATGACGCCGATGACGAAGTCGCCGGACATCACCATCTGCGAAAATCCGCCGATCACATGACCGGCGGCCTCGGGGCCGAGATGGCCTTCGGACAGGATGACACGCGTGGTCGCGATGTTGAGCGACAGCCGCATCATGGTGGCGATCAGAAGGATGGTCGGGAACGATGAGAAATCCAGCGGACGGCGGATCCACAGGGCCACCATCAGGATAAGCACCGAAAACGCTATCGAAAACGCCAGCCCGATATCGATGAGAAAGGCCGGAATCGGCAAGAACAGGATGGACAGGATGACGACGATGCCAAAGGCAAAGCCCATGTCCTTTCCCTGAAAGCTTGTCTTCTGGATCGCCAGCGCTTGCGGGTTGGCCATATTTGCGGAGCTCCGGAACACAGCGCAGGCGTCATGCCCGCGCAACAGGTCACCATGATCCTAAAGCCCGAAGCTTGCGCGAAGGTGGCAGAGCGATCGCCGCTGCGGACACAGACCGGGACGGAGCGGGACTGCCTGCGCTGCTCCGCCACGATGGCCAAATAAAGCCGCGCGGCCCGACCATCGAGGTCAGCCGCCCGGAGCATCCCGGCTTTCGCGGGAGCCTGAAGACAGAGCTAGAATCCGGATTCGATGCGCTGGAAGACGACGTTGGTGAAGGTCGAAATCTGGGCGCCGACGAAAGGCGCCGAGACGGCCACGGTGATCAGAATGGCCACGATCTTGGGAACGAAGGTCAGGGTGATTTCCTGAACCTGGGTCAGGGCCTGGATGAAGGCGATGCCGACACCGACGAACATAGCAACGAAGACCGCCGGACCCGAGCAGACCAGCACGGTCCAGATCGCGGTCTGCACGATATCGAGGGCGTCAGCTTCGTTCATCTCAGCTGATCGTCACGCCGGCGCCGACCAGAACCTTCTCGCCGCTTTCAAGGATGGCAACAAGCCCATCGGAATAGACCTGAACTTCCTTGATAACGCCCGTAACGGACGCGTCGGCATTGGTAATGGTGCGGCCGATGATGGTTCCGGCCTGATTGAGGGTCGAGGACTGCAGCAGGCTTTCCAGGTTCTTATTGGTCTGGATGGTCTGCTCGACCTGGCTGAAGGTTGCGAGCTGGGCAATCTGCTCGGTCGCATCCATCGGCTCGGTCGGGTCCTGGTTCTTCATCTGCTGCACGAGCAGGGTCAGAAACGTGTCGTAATCGAGCGTCGCCTTCTTGGAGGCGGTGGCAGCCGCGGATGCGCCTGCCGCCGTGCTGCTGCTGACCGAATTCACGTCCATGGCGCCAACTCCTTGCGAATCTGTTCAATGGTCCCGGCGGACATCCCGGCGGTATCGAGGATCTGCTCCTCGATCGGGTAGAGCGCGCGAATCGCCTTGAGCGCTTCGAATGCCCGGCCCTGGGTCACCATACCATCAATGTGCTTGAGCTCGGTAAGAACTTCTTCATTCTTGAAGCAGGTGAGCAACATGACGACCGACTTGCGGAACATGCCCATCGCCTGTTCGGCGCCTTCCGGGTTGATCAACATCATCTGGACAATGAAGTAGAGCTGCCGGAGCGGCGTTGTCGCCTGTTCGGGCTGCAGCACGTGGTTCTCGAGCAGGAAGGTCACGTCATTGAGAAACTCGAGAGCCACCTTGCGATCGACACGAAGCACCGCCCCGTTGATGAAAATCCGTTCGCCTGCCTTTAGGGAAATGCGCAGAGAGCTTTTCATTTCAACCCGTCCCTGATGATGATCGAGATATCGATGATGCCCTGGAAATTGTCCGATTCGCGTTTGCGGATCCGCTCGGATTCCCTGATGATCCAGATACCTATGGAGATCAGGTTGGCCCGGAGCTCCTCCGTCAGTTGATTGTCAGGCGATGCCAGATCCTCGACAAACCGGACCCAGAGGCGGCTGACAAAATAGATGGCTTCGATAGCATCGCGGGATTCAAGACCGCTGGCCTTGGCTGCCTGTAGCAGCGAAATCGAATGATTGATTGCCTCTCGCTCGCGTTCGCGCGCTTCGGCAACACCATCCTCCTGAACATCCGCATAGGAAAATTGGTACATTCAGACGCCCTTCATGTTTGTCCACTTAAGCCCGGCAACTCCGGACCATGCTGCTACAAATAATTCATCAAGCTCATTTGCTGGATCCGGGCCGTGAGCGTGTAGGATGTCTCGACCTGGGCCAGCAAAGATTTCATTCGCGTGGAAGCCTCATAGGCATCCACACCTTCGACATCCCCCAGATGCAGGGTGATGATGCGAAGTTGTGATTCAAGCGCGGTGGTAGACTTGGTGATGCGGTTTTCCGATACACCGAGCATACTGCGTTCATTGTCGATTCCGGTCAGCGCCGCGCCAGCGTACTCGATCGCGGACCGGTTGAGGACCGTGCGAACCTCGGCTGAAATTGGCGAGTTGAGCAACTCGACGCCCATCACGGCGGCCATCGCAAAATTGCGCATACCGTCTGAATTGGCGTTGGTGCTGGATTCCACCACCTCGTTCTTCTGAATGCGGCTCGTGATGTTGGTATCGGATGCGCTGGACCAGTTGGTAGTCCAGTCGGTGCCGTTGAAGGAAGGCTCAAGATAGTTGTCGAGGAAGTCCTGCATGTCAGCCACCGTGATGGTGGCGGCCAGCGGATCATCTTGGGCAAATCCGAACTTGCTGACGAACAGAGCATCGAAAGCCACCTTTGGCGGCGACCCGGCGGCAAGATATTCCTGCAGCGGCTGCGTGTTGGTGTTGATGCCGGCGAACAGATACTCACCATTGGATGAGGTGTTGGCGGCAACCGTGTAGGCGCCAAGCGCCGTTTCAACATCGCGTTGGGCGATCAGCAACCGGTTGGCATCGTCCGATCCGTTGACCGCGATGAATGCCTCGAGCATTTGCTGGGCGGCATCGGCCATCAGGTCGAGCGATGACTGGGAGGCCGACAGCCGCTGGGTCACCAGCGCGTTCGTATCGAGGATAGCCTTCAGCCTCGACACGTCGCTGTTGAGGGTAACGCTGTTGGAGGTCTTGGCGCCAAGCGCCAAACCGATATCGGCGTAGCGGCCGGTGACAATTTCGGTGTTCAGTTTCTGGATTTCATTCTGCCCGCGACCGATGGTCAGCCGCATTGCATTCTGCATTGCCAGGTTTGAAACGAAACTCGTTTTCATCCGATTACCTCGCCACCGCCAGGAGGGCCTGGAGCATTTCATCGACCGCAGAGATCAACCGGGCCGATGCCTTGTAGGACTGCTCCAGTTCGAGCAGGATCGACATTTCCTCATCCAGCGAAACGCTGGTGATGTTTGAAAAGGCTTCTTCCGAACGGAAGCGCGAGGCCTCGCGCGATTCAGCCGCCGATTCCGCATCGCTTCGGTTGAGTTCGAGCCAGCCGATGGATTCCGCGGCAAAGGCCAGAATGCTGCTTGACGTGGAAATCCCTGCAGCCGCATCAAACGCCATCGGCTCGTCAAGAACCTGGACGTGGGCGTCCAGCAGGGCGGAAAACCCCGACGCGCCGGTGGGATTGGAGCTGTAGGCCGCACCGTTTATTCCACCGTCGCGCAACAACAGCGGATTGCCGCCGGCGTACTGCAGCAGCGCCGGATTGACCGTTATCGACGAGGCGATGCCGGGTATGATCGTCGCGCCAACCGGAACGGTTCCGCCGCTCCAGGTGAAAAGCCCGGGCATGTCGGGCAGCGCCGGGATGGCCGACTGATCCGATTCAGCAAAGGCAATCACAAGCCCGCGTGCGATTTCGTCGAGGTGATTCTGCATTTCCGGGGCGTACTCGTCGCGGATCTGGATCAGCGACTGCAGCGAGCCGCGGCCGGTGGTGTTGGCCCCCTGCCCGGCTGCCAGCGGCACGCCATCGATAAAGACCTGATTGCCTGAAAGCGAAGCCGAGAAGCCCGACGAGGTATCGAATTCCACCGGACGGGCAACCGTTTCAAACAACGTGATGCCATCGCTTGTATAAAGCGCCATGTCATTGCCCGAACGGGTAACCTGGGTCACGCCGATGATCGACGAAATCTGCTTGATCAGCGAGTCGCGCTCATCCAGTTCGGCACTGACATCCTTGCCAGTCTGGGTGCCGCTGTAGATCCTGTTGTTGTTGGTCTCGAAGCGCGCCAGCAGTTCGTTCAGCGTCTGAACCTGCTGTCCGATTGCCTTGTCAGCTTCGAAGCGGACGCTCTGAACGGCCTTCGAAGCCTCGTTGAGCCCGTTTGCCACGGTGACCGCATCGGCGATCGCCATTTGCGCAAGAGTGGCTTCACCAGGCTTTGCCGCATAGGTGGCGAGAGTATCGCGCATGGTTGCGATCAGGACGGCCGGCGACGTTTCATAGTCATTGCCGCCCAGTATGTTTTTCAGGTTGGTCAGCCCGTTAAGCAGGGTTTCCTGGGCACTGGCTGTCGACTTGTCCGAGATGCTGCGCACAAACAGCGCCATATCCTGGGCGCGCTGAACGCTGACGCCCTGCGCGCCGATCACGGAGTTGGTCAGAATGGCATCGCGCCTGACGTAATCCGGATTGGAGGCATTGGATATGTTGCGCGAAATCACACTTGTCTGTGTCGCGTAATTGGACAGAGACGATTGCGCTGTATTGAGTGCGGATGTCAGAGACATTGACTGTACTTTCTAGCTCCCGAGCCGAAAACTATCGCTTGAGATTGACGAGGACGTCCAAGAGGTCCGAACCGGTCTGGAAGACCTTGGAGTTGGCCGTGTAGCTGCGCTGGGATGCGATCATGTCGGTCAGCTCGGTGGCCAGATCGACATTGGATCCTTCCTGGGCCCCAGAAAGGATATTGCCGAAACCGCCTGATCCGCCGAAACCCGTGGTGATTACGCCAGAGTCAATACTTTGAGAATAGACGTTTCCGGGGAGCGGGATTAGGTTGTCGGGACTAGCAACGTTTGCTAGCGCTATCTGATAAAGCGGCGTCAGGTCACCGTTTTCATACTTCGCAAAGACTGTCCCATCTGCAGAGATCTCTATATCCGTAACGGCGCTAGGTGCATTGCCATTCACATCGGCGTCATCAACCGTAAAAGGATAATTGAGTTGCGTCATATTGGCCAAGTCGATGGTGAGCGCTGCTCCGCCGGGCACATTCAATGTGATATCAGTCGGACTAGCTGCTGCAAGGGCGCCGTTCAGCGCCGGATCAAATACCAGTGACTGAGTCGCAAGTAGTCCAGATGCAGGAGCGACGGTATCATAGGGAAAGCCGGTACCCGCCGTTGCGTCTGCTCGATCATAGACGGATACTTCCCAGTTATCGTCAGCCGTCTTAGTGTAGTAAAAATCAAGAAGTATTTCCTTGCCGACTGTGTCGTAAACAACGAGAGAACTTTTGTGTGAGTACTCCGAAGTAGCGACGTTGTCTGACGGCAATGATCCAGCTGCGACAATAGCCGCACTGTCATCAAGGTTAGCAAAAAATTTCCCGGCGGTTGATGGCGTAGCGGTAAGACTCGCGGATTGAACATTAACCGGAACCAATCCGTCAAATCCATTAACAACTGGTGCTGGCGTACCACCCGTGTAATCATAACCCATTAAAGTAAAGCCGGCAGCGTTGACGAGATTTCCATCACCATCTTTAACAAAACCTCCGGCCCGAGTAAGGAATGAACTTCCCTTGCTATCATTAACGATAAAAAAGCCATCTCCATCGATTGCCAAGTCAGTTTTGGATGTGGTGAATTCGAGCGGACCCTGCTCGGTGATAGAATGTCTGACACTGGTCTTAACTGCGCCGGAGTTGTACGATCCGGCGCTACCCGGCAAGATAAGAGAAGAGAAAGCAGTGGTTGCCTTCTTGTAACCAGGCGTGCTCGAGTTAGCAATGTTGTCGGCAACGGTGCTCAGACGGTTGGCTTGTGCGTTCATTCCGGACGCACCGGTTTGCATCATTCCGTAAAGGCTCATCACGTAATCCCTCGTTTGCTACTGCGATTTAGATTAGCTAGCGGGCCTTGCGTGAACCTGATTGTCTGTGATGCCAGTGGAACCGGCCAGCCTCCTTTTTCCGGCTGGCCAGAACCCGATTACTTCCAATCGATCAGGTATCCGAGGAACCGCTTCGAATCGATCGGGTCAAAACCCAGACGCTTGCGCAGCTTCTTGCGCAGCTTGGAAATGTGGCTTTCAACAACGTTCTCTTCCACGTCCTCGTCGAAGATCCCGTAGATGGCGTTGAAGATCTGCTGCTTGGTTACCCGGCGGCCGCGGTTGGCGACGAGATATTCGAGGATGCGGCGTTCGCGCCTCGGAAGGGCGAAGGTGCGATCCTCGATCTCGGGATCCCGGCCATCGGAAAAGACCCGGATGGGGCCGATTTCGATATGGGTCGAAATGGCCTTGAGCCGACGACGGATGGCCGCCGCACGCGCCAGAATTTCCCGGGGGTGAACCGGCTTGCGCACCACGTCATCCACGCCGCTGTCATAGAAAGCGAGGGTGGATTCAAGGGATGGCGTATCGCTGACCGCGATCACTGGGGCCTGCGAGCGGTCACGGATCGCCCTGGGCAATTCCATCATCTGCTTTCCATGGCCGATCAGAAAAGCCTCGACGGCGGCGAGATCGGAATCTGCCGCCGTGTTCACCCATTCGCCGAACTCGATTGTATCAAAGCTGGCCGAAGGAACCCCTTCCCGCCCGAAAAGGGATGTGTATCCATCTTTTACCAATTGCCGATCATCAACCACTACGATCATTCGTTCGCCTCCGAATCAGTGTGGTGCCTCGTTACATAAGGAGTACGAATCCGCAGAATCCCGGTAAACTATGAAATGAATTCGGTGACAATTAATAATTGATTAACCATATTTCCCGCTGATTTGCCTAGATATGGTATGCTCCGTCGACACCACACACAATTTTGATTGGAAAAATTAACAAAAGGTTAATTTTTTCCTTGCGTCGTTTAGAAACGCCTAAATCTTAACAAATTGCTACAAATCGGGCAGAAAAATGTCGGATACCATTCATGGTTGCATCATCCGCAGAACGATCTGGCTTGCGCCGTCCATGCTCCGTGCCCGGTCGCGATGAGATTTGCGATCACCCGGCAGACATATTTCTTCTGTGCCGGGTCGTTGTTCGGACCGGCGTGATAGCGTGCCACGGCCATGGTCCAGGTCTCGTGCCGGGCGTGCAGCCTGGCAAGGAAGCGGGCGGCGTAATCGACATTGGCGCGCGGATCGAGCATCGCGCCTACCGATGGAAACTCGGCGCCATGATAACGGTGATTGATCTGCATGCATCCGAGATCGATCAGGGTCTTGCCCTCGGCCCGCGCCTTTTCGAATTCGCGCAGGGCCTCGTTCCGGTTCCTGGCATAGACCGTGCGGCCTTCGATATTGAGCGCATAGGGGTAGAGTGATCCCTTGCGGCCGGTCTCCGTCAGGCCGACGGAATGAAGGATGCCCGGCGGCACGCCGTGGGCCCGTGCTGCGGCGAGAATTTCCGCCTCGCAGACACCGGTCGCCGCGGCGGCCTGGCGGGGCGCCGATCCGTCAGAGATAAACGCCGTCAGTGCGACCAGCGCCAGAAGCAGCATACGAACTCTGTTCATGGCCTTGTCCTCCCTGGCTGCCGGATCCCTGCTGACTTGCATTGTTGCGCCCGCTTTCCTTGCCGGACGACTGTGCATCACTTGATCCCGGCCCCTGCTGGCCTGGCTGGAACCCCTGCTGAGGCGACTGGCCCGGCGCGCGCTCCGGTCCGGCTACGTGCTGGACCGTGATCTGCTCTACGCCAAAACCCTGGCCACGGAGTGCCTTGATGATGGATTCATTGTCCTGCCTGATCTGCCGGTATGCTTCAGCCGTCTGAACCTTGATCTCGACCGACAGGTCTTCGCCTGACAGCTTCAGAACTGCAGTCACGCTGCCGAGCGACACCGGATTGAGATGAAGCTTGAGCGTGTGAAGCGTCTGCCCTGACTGCTGCGGCCCGGCCTGGGCAGGGGGCTGTGCCGGCGCCGCGCGCTGGGCGGACAGAGCAGTACTGCCCGCCTCCACCAGCGAACGGGTCAGCAACTGGGCATTCGCCGACATGGTCTGAGCGGGCATGAACCGGCGCGATTCGATCACCTCGACCTTGCCGGACTTCTGGCCGGCGAGTTCATCACCGCGCCGCTCGGCGGCATCGTCCTGCCGGCCTGGATTGCGGCCCCGGATCCTGACGTCATCAGCAGGCCGGGCCTCGCCCTCGATGCCGAGAACCCGCAAGACTTCCTTGACCGCGGTCTGGTCCTGCTGGCGGCCAGAGCCGGGCTCCGTCGCCGAAGGCCTGGCCGGAGCCTGCGTACCCTGCCCTGCCAATGCGGCTGCGGCCGCTGCCGCGGATGCCGGCGCGGCTGCCGTTGCCGTTGCCGAGCTGGTTCCGGCAGACACCTGGCGAGCGGGCTGCACCGCGCCTGCCTGAGCCGTGTCGGCCCTCTGCTCACCGGCAGCCGGCGGTGCGGCGTTGACCGCCGTTGCATCGGACTCAGCCGGGGACCGGGCGGTCCCGGCGCGGGCGGCAATCGCGCCTGCCTGAGCCGTGTCCGCCCTCTGCTCACCGGCAGCCGGCGGTGCGGCGTTGACCGCCGTTGCATCGGACTGAGCCGGGGACGGAGCGGTCCCGGCGCGGGCGGCAATCGCACCGGCCTGAGCGACATCATCCGCCCCTGCCATGGCAGGCTTGATCGGGACGACGGCATCCGGCTTGCCTGCGGGCGCTTCCGCCTTGCTGCCGGGGTCTGCGGTCACTTCGGCGTCTGCCGCAGCTTCAGGTTCTGCCGGCACTTCGGCCGGAACCGGTTCGCCCTGTACGGTCTTTCCAAGCCCGGTATCGTCGGAGTAGGCGGCGCTCGCCATCAAACCGGACAACAGGTTCAGCATCTCGTCAGACTGCCCGGATCCGGAATCGAGCAGATCATCCTGCTCTCCGGTTTCGGTTTCTTCGCCTAGCTGGACCTTGTCGGCTTCCGCGACCGCATTGCGCTTGTCCTGCGGCTCGGCTGCAGCGCTGCGCTTTTCCTGGGACAGGGCCGCGGAAAACGCGTCACTCCTGTTGCCCCCGGCAGCATCGGCACCGGCGAACCCCTCACCGGTCTTTGCAGCCGGCCGGGCAGGTACTTGCCTCTGCAACACCATATCCAGTGCACTCACGATGCGTTCCCTTTCAATTCACTCAAGCAGCTTGTCTATGCGCTCGAGTGCCTTCTTGCGCTCCGCCACATACCCCTTGAATGCCTCTTCCTCTGCGGCTCGGCTCGACTCTTCAGCAGCATTGGTCCGTCTGAAAATAGAGCTTCCAGGCTTCTTCTGCTCGCCGGTGGTGGTCGCCATGTCTTCACCAGCTTGCGGCACTTCCGGTTGCGCTATGATGGAAGGGTATGCTTGCGTGAAGCTGTCGGGCACAGGTTTTCTTACAACTTCGCTTGCAACAACCTTCGCCGCTTCCCGTAAAGCGCGGTCTCGCCGCGACAAACGTGCGCCTGACAGGGCATTAATACTTTGAAGAACGGCATCAACACCATCCGTCGGTATCCTTGCCATGCCCGAATAGAGTTCGGCCATTGCCTGCGGGGTCTTGTCGTTGACCCCCAGCAGGGCTTCAGCCCTGTCGGAGGCAAACACCGCCAGTTCGCGAAGGCCGGTGATTGCCGCCTTGCGGGCGATGCGCAGATAGATCTCGCGCTTTCTGGGCCGGTCCATGAACGAAAGGATCTCGCTGAGCCCCTCATCTCCGACTTTCTCGTAGTTGAGCAACACGAGATCGACAACAAGATCGGCATACTGGCCCGCATAGGGAGAATTGAT
Source organism: Hoeflea sp. (assembly GCA_020637795.1). Taxonomy (GTDB): domain Bacteria; phylum Pseudomonadota; class Alphaproteobacteria; order Rhizobiales; family Rhizobiaceae; genus Hoeflea. The sequence goes on from JACKJT010000001.1 coordinate 1,254,785, forward strand.
GAAGCGACGGGCATAGAGTTGGGCGTAATGCAGCGCCTCGTCGACCATGTTCTTCTGCGCCGCGATGAACAGGGACCGCCTCAGGGACGCCTCCTCAACCAGGGTACCGGGAGCGGTCAGCCTTGCCCAATCGAACAGCTGCAACGCAGAGGAGTCATTCAACGCGGCCATTACATTGGCAGCCACCAGTGTGATGTAGGGGCCGATCTCCGTATCCCGGTAGATCTTGACCACTTCGCTCAGCTCTGTCTGGGTCTTGGCGGCGCGGCCTTTCAGATAGGCCCTGAGTACGGTGGTGATCTCGTTGTCGAAATTGCCGAACTTGTCCTTGATCGCCAGAATGTCGAGCGTCGCCGGATTGCCGCCGCTCATGGCGTAGATCAGCGCCGCGTCGACATTGCGCGGATCGTCAAAGACCGACTGGTCCGCCTGCCTAAGACGGCTGTCGATCACGCCGATGAGAAAGCGTTGCATCTCCATCGCCGAGTGATCGCCCTGCACCACGGCATCCTGAACGAATTGCAGCGACCGGACCAGCTTGTATGGCTCGAGCGTCTCCATCTGCTCATCCATCTCGAGAGCAGCGGTTTCGCCCGGCTCGGAATAGGGCGCCTTGATGCCTTCGATTTCCTGGGACGAAGCCGCGTCGGCGCCACCATGGTCCAGTTCGCCCTGAGCGGTATCCGCATGCTCTCCGGCGGCCATCCTCGAATGCGCTTCCGGTTCGGAGCCGGCATGGCCTTCGGGTGCGGCATCGGACGGGGCGTTGGAAAAAGTATCGGCGCCGTGAAACAGTTCGAAGGGAAGAGGCGGCTGCGGTTCTTCGGCTACGGCCCCAAACGCAAACATCGCCGCAAGGGCGGCGAGGCTCACGGGTGCAAATTGACGGGCGCGCCGCACCATCAGCTCCCTTCGGCCTCGACAAGGATTTCTATGCGGCGATTGACCTCAGCATAGGGATTTTCCGGGTCCTTGAGCCGCCGGTCGGCAAAACCGGTGACCTGGGTGATGCGTTCCTCGGGCACGCCGCCGCGGACCAGCATGAACAGGGCGGAATGCGCCCGGGCCGTCGACAGGCGCCAGTTGTCGTCATTGCCGGATGTGTAAGGACGAGCGTCGGTATGGCCGCGGATCGCGATCGCTCCGGGCCGTTTTGCCAGCAATTCTCCGATTTTCTCCATCGCGATCACCAGATCGCGTCCGGGCACCGCCGATCCGACATTGAACATGCCGAAATCGAGCTGGTCGGTAAGCGAGACAAGCAGGCCGCCCTCGGCGGGCGTGACCGTCAGGCCCTCGGCGAGCTTGCCGAGCCCGCCACCGAGCGCCTTGGCGATTTCCTCCTTGAGGACGGTGGCTTCGGCTTCAACCCTTGCCTGCTGCTGCTCGGCCTCGTTCTGTTCGGTTTGCGAGCCTGTACCGCCCTCACCGGCAATCTCCGCAGCCTTGTTGCCCTGCGGCCCATCCTGGGTCTTGCCGCCGAAATTTCCGGCCTGGGCATAGGGATCGTCCTGCAAGCCAAAATCATCGACGGCGTCAGGTGGCGCCATGTTTCGCTGGGAATCATCGGCCGCGACCATTGCCTGGGTGTCTTCAAGCGTCTTCTTTTCCTGCTCGACCTGCTTGGACCAGAAATCCGGATCGAACGGATCGCGGTAGGCCTCGCCACCGGAAGCACCGGTGGACGGTCCCGACTGCGCGGCTCCGCCTTCGCCCTTCTCGGATATGTTGGACTGGGTTCCGGTTTCCTGGGCGATTTCAGCCAGGACCGAGAACGGGTTCTCGAAATAGTCGGATTCCGAATAGTCCTGCTTCTCGCCGGCCGAGGCGTTTTCCTGATTGCCGGCTTCGGAGCCCTGACCGTCGGTTTTCCCCTCACCGTCGGTCTTGGATTTCGGTGCCTTGGCCTCGCCGTCCTGGGTGTTGCCGACCTTCTTGATGCCGCGATCGGTCGGCTTGTCATCCATCAGCTTGATCGGATTGAAATAGCTCGCGACCGATGCCTTGCTTTCCTCATTGGCAGCGTTGACCAGCCACATGACCAGAAAGAAGGCCATCATGGCGGTCATGAAGTCGGCATAGGCGATTTTCCAGACACCACCGTGGCCGCCATCGTCCGCGCCGCTGCCGCGTCGCTTGACGATGATGATTTCATTCTTGCCTTGATGTGTTGAATCGCCTTCCGCCATCAGAGAACCTCGGAAAGGGCTTTGGACCAGTCGGACAAGCGGCTGGCGAACTGGGTGCGATTGACTTCGACCTCGATGTCAAATCCGTCGTTTTCCTCGATTGTCAGCCGGTCGGCGTCGATGCCCGACTGCTCCCGGAAGGCTTCGATGAGGGCTTGCGGCCCGGAAACCCGGACCTGGGCGGCGTTCTCGAGCGCTAGGATCTTCCGGACTTCGTCAGCGAGACCGGAAAGGATCCGCTCGCGCACGGCCTTGTCGATCAGGCGCTTCAGCACAGCCTCGACGTCGTCTGCGATCAGGTCGGCGATCTCGGCGCTCCGGGCGGCAATCGCAGCCGGGATGGTGTTGGCGGCGCGGGCTTCGAGCTCTGCGCGCAATGCTTCCATCTCGGCGGTATGGAGGTTTTCGATGGCGAGGTGTTCGGCCACGAATTTCTTGGTCAGTTCGGCCCGGGCGATGGCTTCACCCTCGGCCCTGCCCTCGGCGCGGATGCTTTCGGTATCGATATGCGGCAATGCCACCAGTTTTTCTTCGGCTTCCACATGCTGGTCGGCGTGGAACCCGTTCATGCTGGTGATTTCAAAATCAGGAAGATACCGTGCGAAACTGGCCGTCATGAGCCTCTCCGTTTGGTGGCAGTTACTGACGATAGCCGGTTCAAAGTCTTTCCCTTCAGATTCAGAAGGCGGGGACTGCGGAATCCGACTGCGCCTTCATGCGCGTGAGAAACCTAGAGAGTTAAACTTGTGTGAGAATGACCTCAGGCTGCCCTACCTGATGCGAAATGCCGGCCTTCACACTTATTGAGCGCTGGTCCGCACCAAGGGCAATTTTGGCGCGGACCAGCTGATCCACCATGTCCGTTGACCGGCGGCACGGCAGAATGGGTTCACTCAGCGCCCCACGTTACGGGGAACTCCAGGCTTACTGCTGGAAGAGTGACAGGATGTTCTGCGAGTTGGTGTTGGCAATCGACAGCGACTGAATGCCCAGCTGCTGCTGTGTCTGCAAGGCCTTCAGGCGAGTCGATTCCTCGTTCATGTCCGCATCGACCAACCGGCCGACACCCTGTTTGATCGAATCCATCAGATTGGCGACAAAGTCCTCCTGCATGGAGACACGCTTCTTGACCGCACCGAGATTGGAGGCGGCGTCCGTCATCTGGGTCAGGATCGAATCCACTACCCTGATCATGTCGTCGACCTGGGCATCGGTGGTGGTGGCCGTCAAAGCAATCGCGGTTCCGGAACCGGCGGTGGTGGCTGTGCCATCGGCGTCGATCAGATAGTAGTTGGCCACGGTACCGGTCGAGTTCGGGTCGAGCGCGTCGGCGTCGATATCCTTGGTCAGAATGCCGAGGCTTTCGTCGGCGGCACCGATCATGGTCAGGCTGGTGACGTTGATGTCGAGCGTGGTGATCGATACCAGTCCGTTGACGTCGCGGTTGAAGCCGCCGACCACAGACTTTGTTCCCGCAGCGGTTGCCGCAGTGTTGTTGAGCCAGTTCTCACCCGAGAACGATGCCGAAACCGCAATCGACTGGAGCTGGTTCTTGAGTTCTGTCAGTTCCTTGTCGATCTTGGTCTTGTCGACGCCAGGCTCGCGGGCTGCGACCAGCTTTGCCTTGATTTCGGAAACGACGTCGATGGAACTGTTCATTGCCGTGTAGGCAATGTCCACTTTCGCGGCGCCGAGACCCAATGCATCCTTGACGGTGGACAGAGCCTTGTTGTCGGATCGCATGGTCGTTGCGATCGACCAGTAGGCCGCGTTGTCGCCGGCTGTTTCGACGCGATAGCCCGAGGATACCCGCGCTTGCGTCATCTGCATTTCGGTATTGATGGTACGAAGTGTCTTCAGTGCAGCCATTGCGGCTGCGTTGGTCATGATGCTGGTCATATTTAAATGCCCCCAATAATTGCCCAGGGACATACCGGCCACAATTCCGGTTACGATGAGCTTGCGTCATGCTACCGGATCAGCCTGTGCCATTAACTTCCGGTTCATCGTCGGTAACTAAGAGGTAAACGTTTATGGTTAACGAGGAGTTAATTCAACCCCTAAATCTAGTATCGAGGCCGCGAAGGGCCTCCAAGACTTCCCTGATTTAGCGAATTCATAAATATCTAAATTCAAGAAGTTACCGCAGCGCACACAGATCCGGCTCACTCGCCTCAATCCCACCTTGCCAACGCGCAAAAGGCCGCATCGTTTCCGATGCGGCCTTTCGTATTCTGCCATCGGAAGCCGCTTCGAGGCGGCCCCGGTCCTGGATGCTCTTAACGGAAGAGCTGGAGGATATTTTCCGAGTTGGAGTTGGCAATCGACAGCGACTGAATGCCCAGCTGCTGCTGCGTCTGCAGGGCCTTCAGGCGGGTCGATTCCTCGTTCATGTCCGCATCGACAAGACGGCCAACGCCCTTGGTGATGGAACCCATCAGGTTGGCTACGAAGTCTTCCTGCATGGAGACGCGCTTGTTGACCGCACCAAGGTTCGAAGCCGCATCCGTCATCTGGGTCAGCATCGAGTCAACGGCACGGATCATGTCGTCGACCTGGGCGTCGGTGGTGGTTGCGGTCAGGGTGATCGCGGTGGCCGAGCCGGCGGTGGTGGCGGTGCCATCGGCGTCGATCAGGTAGTAGTTACGCGCGGTACCGGTTGCGTTCGGGTCCAGCGCATCGGCGTCGATGTCCTTGGTCAGGATGCCAAGGCTTTCAGTGGTGGTGCCGATCAGCGTGGTCGACGTGGTGTTGACCTGAAGCGTCGTGATCGAAACCAGACCATTGACGTCGCGGTTGAAGCCGCCGACGATTTCCTTGGTGCCCGAAGCTGCGGCGCCGGTGTTGTTGAGCCAGTTCTCGCCGGAGAACGATGCCGATTCGGAGATCGAGACCAGCTGGTTCTTCAGCTCGGTCAGTTCCTTGTCGATCTTGGTCTTGTCGACGCCAGGCTCGCGGGCTGCAACCAGCTTTGCCTTGATTTCGGAGACCACATCAATGGCGGAGTTCATGCCGGTGTAGGCAACGTCAACCTTTGCGGCGCCGAGACCGAGAGCGTCCTTGACGGTGGAGAGAGCCTTGTTATCCGAACGCATGGTCGTTGCGATCGACCAGTAGGCAGCGTTGTCCGCGGCCGTTTCAACGCGGTAGCCGGACGAAACGCGGTTCTGCGTCATTTCCATGTCGGAGTTGATCGAACGCAGGGTGGCGAGTGCAGCCATTGCTGCGGAGTTGGTCATGATGCTTGTCATTGAGGTGTCCCTTTTGACAATTTACGCGGGACATACCGGACTCTCTTACCGGCAACGGTGGCCAGGCATCATACCAGTCGTTTCCGGTCTTTCCCGATCAACGACCCACCATTTCTTGAGACTGAAAATCGCAGGTTATGGTTACTGAACACTTAACCGCCGACCGCTCCCGAGGTTTTTTGGAGATTTACTATTTGCTTGAATAAAAACGGAAAACGCCGGGGATTGCTCCCCGGCGTCCTGGCTTGTTCAACTCTGCGTTCAGATTTGACGCGTTCCTTAACGGAAGAGCGACAGGATGTTCTGCGAGTTGGAGTTGGCGATCGACAGCGACTGGATGCCCAGCTGCTGCTGCGTCTGCAGAGCCTTCAGGCGGGTCGATTCCTCGTTCATGTCCGCGTCGACAAGACGTCCCACACCAGTGGTGATCGAGTCCATCAGGTTGGCAACGAAGTCTTCCTGCATGGAGACGCGCTTGTTGACCGCACCGAGGTTCGAAGCCGCATCCGTCATCTGGGTCAGCATCGAGTCGACAGCCCGGATCATGTCGTCGACCTGGGCGTTGGTGGTGGTCGCGGTCAGGGTGATCGCGGTTGCCGAGCCGGCGGTGGTCGCGGTGCCGTCGGCGTCGATCAGGTAGTAGTTACGGGCGGTACCGGTCGAGTTCGGGTCAAGCGCATCGGCATCGATGTCCTTGGTCAGGATGCCAAGGCTTTCAGTGGTGGTGCCGATCAGCGTGGTCGAGGTGGTGTTGACGGCCAGGGTGGTGATCGAGACGAGACCGTTCACGTCACGGTTGAAGCCGCCGACGATTTCCTTGGTGCCCGAAGCTGCGGCGCCGGTGTTGTTGAGCCAGTTTTCGCCGGAGAACGATGCCGATTCCGAGATCGAGACCAGCTGGTTCTTCAGCTCGGTCAGTTCCTTGTCGATCTTGGTCTTGTCGACGCCAGGCTCGCGGGCTGCAACCAGCTTAGCCTTGATTTCGGAGACCACGTCGATGGCCGAGTTCATGCCGGTGTAGGCAACGTCAACCTTGGCGGCGCCGAGACCGAGAGCGTCCTTGACGGTGGAGAGAGCCTTGTTGTCCGAACGCATGGTCGTTGCGATCGACCAGTAGGCAGCGTTGTCGGCGGCCGTTTCAACGCGGTAACCGGACGACACGCGGTTCTGCGTCATTTCCATATCGGAGTTGATCGAACGCAGGGTGGCCAGTGCAGACATTGCTGAGGAGTTGGTCATGATGCTTGTCATGGAATTGTCCCTTTTGACAAAGTTACGCGGGACATGCCGGACTCTAACTTACCGGCAACAGTGGCAAGGCATCATGCCCGTCGTTTTTGGTTACTTTTTGCTAAACGACCCACCATTTCTTGACAAACAAGATGAACGACCATGGTTACCGAAGACTTAATTGGAAAATATTTATTTAGTTTATTTTATATGAAGAAAAAGCGCCGGGAATTTCTCCCCGACGCTTAATTTTTTCTTAACTCGAAACTCGAGTATTAATTGATCCTTAACGGAACAGCGACAATACGTTCTGCGAGCTGGAGTTGGCGATCGACAGCGCCTGGATGCCCAGCTGCTGCTGCGTCTGCAGGGCCTTCAGGCGGGTCGATTCCTCGTTCATGTCCGCATCGACGAGACGGCCAACGCCCTTGGTGATGGAGTCCATCAGGTTGGAGACGAAGTCGTCCTGCATGGAGACGCGCTTGTTGACCGCACCGAGGTTCGAAGCCGCATCCGTCATCTGGGTCAGCATCGAGTCAACCGCACGGATCATGTCGTCGACCTGGGCGTCGGTGGTGGTTGCGGTCAGGGCGATCGCAGTGGCCGAACCGGCGGTGGTGGCGGTGCCATCAGCGTCGATCAGGTAGTAGTTACGCGCGGTACCGGTTGCGGCCGGGTCAAGCGCATCGGCGTCGATGTCCTTGGTCAGGATGCCAAGGCTTTCAGTAGTGGTGCCGATCAGCGTGGTCGACGTGGCGTTGATGCCAAGCGTGGTCAGCGAGACCTTGCCGCTGGTGTCACGATTGAAGCCGGCAACGATTTCCTTGGTGCCGAGAGCAGCCGCGCCGGTGTTGTTGAGCCAGTTCTCACCAGAGAAAGAAGCCGATTCGGAGATCGAGACCAGCTGGTTCTTCAGCTCGGTCAGTTCCTTGTCGATCTTGGTCTTGTCGACGCCAGGCTCGCGGGCTGCAACCAGCTTGGCCTTGATTTCGGAGACCACGTCGATGGCGGAGTTCATGCCGGTGTAGGCAACGTCAACCTTGGCGGCGCCGAGGCCGAGAGCGTCCTGAACCGTCGAGAGAGCCTTGTTGTCCGAACGCATGGTTGTGGCGATCGACCAGTAGGCGGCGTTATCCGCGGCCGATTCAACCCGATAGCCGGAGGACACGCGGTTCTGCGTGCTTTCCATGTCGGAATTGATCGAACGAAGAGTGGCGAGTGCAGACATAGCTGCGGAGTTGGTCATGATGCTAGTCATGGGATTGTCCCTTTAAATAAACGCAAAACTGATGAGGGACATACCGGGCTTATTGGTTTACCGGTCATGCGGTTCGGCATCATGCCTGTCGGAACCCTCTGACTTCGCAAAGGTGTTCCTCCCCGTCATGTTGGCACCATAATCGCCGCGAGGACTTTCAAATTGATTAATCGAAAGCCGAAATAGCGTGTAATTTCAATATAGTTAACGGTGACTTAACTGGATGTCGGGGTCGATTGGGCGGATCGGCCAACGCATAACCGCACCTTCCGGTGCGCTCGACAGCAGGGTTCGCAAACAGCCTGTGTCGATCAGACGAAGGACCGCACCAGGCTTCCCACCATGAGGTTCCAGCCGTCGATAAGGACAAAGAACAATATCTTGAACGGCAGGGATATGGCAGTGGGCGGCAGCATCATCATGCCCATCGACATGGTGATGGTCGCCACCACCAGATCGATCACAAGAAACGGCAGGACGACAAGGAAGCCGATTTCAAATCCGCGCCGAATTTCGGAAATCATGAAGGCGGGAACCAGCACGCGCATGTCGATCTTGCCATCGGTTTCGGTCGACTGGCCGCGCTCGTCGGCGATGTCGATGAACAAGGTGAGATCCTTGGGGCGGGTGTTGACCAGCATGAACTCGCGAAACGGATCGGCGATCAGGCCGATTGCCTCCTGCTCGGTGACCTGGTTTTCGAGAAGCGGACTGACGCCGGTTTCCCAAGCCCGGTCGAATGTCGGCGCCATGACGTAGAAGGTCATGAACAGCGAAAGGCTGACCAGGATCATGTTGGCGGGTGTCGTGGCCAGCCCCATGCCGGAACGCAGGATGGCGAAGGCAATGATGAACCGCGGAAAGCTGGTCACCATGATCAGGATGCCCGGCGCCACGGACAGCACGGTCAACAGCCCGAAGGTGCGGATGATCCAGCTCGCAACCGAACCGTCGACCGGCGCCTGCAGCAAATTCGGGTCCAGGATCTGGGCCTGCGCCGCCGTTGCAAATGCCATCATGGCTGCAAAGGCTGATAAAAATCGAATCATTCGATCACAAATGTCCTCAAAAGGAGATCGTTGACGCGGCCTTCCGACCGCAGTTTCACGCGTTCACGCAGGTCCTCGCGCAAATACTGAAAGCCACGCGGTCCTTCTATCTGCTGAAGCGACACGGTGCGCAGATAGGCAAGAATGTCCTGATGGATCTGGTCGGCAATGGCATCGTCGGGTTCATTGGTGAACACAAGCGAGACTTCGACTCGGATCCAGTTGTCTGAAGGGTATGACAGGTTTGTGGTGATCGGCTCAAGCGCGACGACGTTATCCCGGGGCTTGTCCTCGGCTTTGTCCTCTTTTTTCTCGTCTTCCCCGTGCGCCTGCTCAGCGGCTGCCGTTTCGGGCTGGTCCACCTGCGGCGCAATCAGACCGCCGACCATCCAGCCGCCACCGGCAGCGATCAGGCTGAGGACCAGCACGATCGCTATGGTGACGACAAGTCCGGACTTCTTCTTGCCACCGTCTTCTTCTGCGCTGTCAAAGTCAGCCATGGATCATGCCATCAAATCGGAGAAAGAATGTCGACAAGCTGCTGCCCGTAGGGTGGCTGCTGGACTTCGGTCAGCCGGCCACGGCCGCCGTAGGAGACCCGGGCTTCGGCGATCTTGTCGTAGGCCACGGTGTTGTTGTGATCCACGTCCAGAGGCCGCACGATACCCGCGACGTTGAGAATGCGGAGTTCCTGGTTGACCCGCACCTCTTGGCTGCCACTGATCACCAGATTGCCGTTCGGCAGTATGCCGGTGACGACGGCGGCCACGCGCAGCTGCAGTTTTTCCGACCGGGCCGTTGTGCCGGTTCCCTTGGTCGATGTGTTTGAACCGTAATTGAGGTCACCCGAACTTATCGTACTGATCGCCGGGAGGTTGAGCCCCATATTCATCCCGCTGGAGTTCTTGCGGCTCCGGTCGGTGGCGTTGTCGAAGCTGGCCTTGTCGTTGATGGCGAGATCGACCGTGAGAATGTCGCCGATACTGACCGCGCGGGCGTCCTGGAACAGTTTCGACCGCCGGTCATCCCACAAGGAGAAATTGCTCGAGCGCACGGGCGGCTGCTTCGGATAAGCCGCCATCTGCGGGGTTTCGCCATAAGCAAGGCCCGAGCCCACCGGGCTCATCGAAGGTGCCTGACCAATCTCTTTGATCGTCTGCGAATTGCATCCGGCCAGAGTGAGCGCAAGAACGGTGGCGGCTATGGCCCTAATCATGACGGATCCTCGGTTTGCTCGGGTGCTGCGGCCGCTGCGAGAATGCTCGCCAACGCCGCTGCCTTCTTGGTATCCATCTCGTTGAGAATCTGGCTCGCCAGCCGCGGGCTGAGTTTCATGACGATTGCCGCCGCGATCCCGGGCTTGACGATTTCCAGCTGCTTGGCAGCGGAGTCAGGCGCCATATTCTTGTAGATTTCAACCAGTTGCGTATCGGCGACCCGCATGAAGTCTTCACGTTTCTTCAGCCAGTCGCGGTATTTTGCGGTCCGCTCCTGAAGCAGGCGGATCCTCTCATCGACGCCGGCCTGAAGATCCTCGAGTTCCTTCTTCTGCAGAAGATAGCGCTGGTCACGCGCGGCGTCGGCGATGTTGCCGCAAAACGCACGGATTTCCTCTTCGAGGCTCGGCGCCGGCGCCTGCTGCGCAAATGCACCGGGCGCGATCATGCCCAGCATGATGACCGCCGCAGCGCCTGCGCCGCGTGCCCATCTGCGCGAAGCCGGCTGTCGGGGCGCAATCATTGCAGCACCAGTTCCGCATGCAGCGCGCCGGCGGACTTGATGCCCTGCAGGATGGCAATGATGCCATCGGGCTTGACGCCGATCGAATTGAGACCGGCCACCAGCGTTCTGAGGTCCGGGCCGTCGATGATGGCGACCTGGCCGCCGTCGACGCCCGCGGTGATGTCAGTGAGCGGCTCCACCGCCGTCACCCCGTCAGAGAACGGCAATGGCTGCACGACGGTCGGCGTTTCATTGATCTGCACGGTCAGCGTTCCGTGGCTGACCGCGACCCTGGAGATGCGGACGTCGTTGCCGATGACGATGGTGCCGGTCCGCTCGTTGACGACGACGCGCGCGGGCGAATCCGTTTCAACGACCAGCCCCTCGAGTTCCGCTGTCAGCCGGGCAAGGTCGGCCCGCGGAGGTTTGCGAATCGCCACGGAGGTGGAATCGCGCGCCTCCGCGATGGCGGTGCCGTAGCGCGCCTCGGAGAAGGCGTTGATGACATCCGCCATTCCCACGGCGGTGGTGAAATCCGGATTGCGAAGCTGGTAGACCAGCCCGTCAACCTGCTTGAACGTCGCCGGAATCTCGCGTTCGATGATGGCGCCACCGGGCAACCGCCCCGCGGTGGCGGTGCCCTGCTGCAAAGTAGCCGCATCGCCCTGCGCATTGATCGCCGAAACGATAACCGAGCCCTGCGCGACGGCGTAGATCTGTCCGTCCGGCCCGGACAACGAGGTCATGACCAGTGTGCCGCCGCGCAGCGAGGTCGCATCGCCGAGAGAGGAGACGGTGACATCGATCCGCGATCCGAGGCTGGCAAAGGGGGGCAGATTGGCGGTGACGATCACGGCGGCAACATTGTTGACACGCGAGGCGCCGCCTTCGGTGGATATGCCGAGGTTTTGCAACATGGCGCGCAGCGACTGCTCGGTGAACGGTGAGTTGCGGAGACCATCGCCCGTGCCCTGCAATCCGACGACGAGGCCGTAGCCGATCAACTGGTTGTCGCGGCCTGCCTGCAGCGAGGCGATATCCTTGATGCGAGAAGAGGCGCCGGCGGGCCGGATGAAACTCAGACCCGATCCGGACGCGAACTGCTCCATGGACGCTGTCCCGGTTCCCGTACCCGTCGCGGGCCCCGGACCGGAACCAGCAAGGACAAACATGGCGGCCCAGATGCCGACTATCTTGGCGAGCGTGCGGATCATTTCGCCGCCACCCGAATGCTGCCGTTGTCCATCACCGTTCCGGAAATGATAACGCCGGTTTCAACGTTGCGGACACGGATAAAATCGCCAATCGCCGCATTCTCGAGCGGCGTGCCGGTTGCCGTGATGGTCAAACCCTTGCCGCTGAATATCAGCTGAACTGTCTTGCCCCGCTCAACCGCCCACGAATCGCGCAACGCCGCGACCGGAATGGTCCGGCCCGGCAGCAATGTGCGGGTTGTCACCTTGCCCAGCACTTCGCTGGTGATCTCGGCATAGCCGCCGCGCAGGTTCGGATTGGTGACCTCGACCTCGCGGACCAGTTCCGCCAGGATCTCCTCGCCGGGGTAGATGGTCCGTTCGGGGACCACCGCGGTGCCGCGACCGGCCTGCGCCAGGGGCATGGCGCAAAGCATGCCGAGCACGACAGCGGCCGCGCGAATGAGGCCTTGCAAAGGCGATACTGGGCGAAACGTCATGTCTGCCTTGTCCTTTGTACCCTAGAGGTTCTGGGAAACGACGGACGCCATTTCATCCGCCGCCTTGATGATCTTCGAATTCATTTCATAGGCGCGCTGCGCAGAGATCAGATCGGTGATTTCCTTGACAGGATCGACGTTGGAGGCTTCCAGATAACCCTGCTGGATATGGGCAAATCCCGGATCGGCCGGAGCGCCGACGGTCGCCGGGCCGGATGCCACGGTCTGACGGAAGAGATTGTCGCCCAGCGGTTCGAGACCCGCCTCGTTGACGAAATTGGCGAGGGTCAGCTGACCCAGGTCCTGCAATTCGACATCGTCGCCGACCCGGACCAGAACCTGGCCGGTACGGGAAATCTGCACTTCGCTGGTTTCATCGGGGAAGGTAATCCCCGGAACGACCACATAGCCGTCGATGGTAACCAGCTGGCCATCGGCATTGGTGTTGAAGGCACCTGCCCTCGAATACTGGGTTTCGCCATCCGGCGTTTCGATCTGGAACCAGCCGCGGCCGACGAGCGCGAGGTCAAGCTTGTTGCCTGTTCCGATGAGGCTGCCCTGGATGTGCAGGTTTCGAACGGCAGACGTCTGCACACCAAGACCGATATGCGCGCCTTCCGGTACGATTGCCTGGTTGGAGGCGTTGGGAACGCCGGAATTGCGCTCGACCTGATAGAGCAGGTCGGAAAATTCCGCGCGGGCCCGCTTGAAGCCTGTGGTGTTGATGTTCGCCACGTTGTTGGCGATCACCTCAAGATTAAGCTGCTGGGCATTCATACCGGTAGCTGCGATGGCCAAAGCCTTCATGGCGAGTTCCTCAGATTTGCATACGAGCGATTTCGAGATAAGCAGTGACCATCTTGTCGCGGATGGCGACAGCGGTCTGCAGCGACTGTTCGGCGGCCATGATGGCGTCGACAACTTCACGGGTCGGCACCTGGCCGCGGATCGCGGCGAAGGACTGACCTTCGGCGACCTTCAGATTGGACACCACGCCTTCGCCGAGGCTTTTCAAGGTCTCGGCGAACGAAGATGGTGACGGCGCAACCGCGGCAGCCGTCAGGTTCGGCATTCCCGCGGCGCTTGCCATGTCCGTCTCGCGCGGACCGGCCAAGCCGGACAGGGCAGACATTCCAGAAATCTTGTCAATCATTGGCTGGCCCTCAGCAGGTCGATCGTCATGGAAACAAGTTCACGGGTTTGCTTGACGGTCTGCAGATTGGCTTCGTACGACCGGTTGGCTTCCCGCATGTCTGCCAGCTCGACCAGGACATTGACGTTGGGCATCTTGACCATGCCATTCTTGTCCGCTGCCGGGTTTCCCGGATCATACTCGATGGTGAAGTCGGCCGGATCGACATCGATCTTGGCCACTTCGGCGCGTGAAGCGCCAATGGTGCGGTCGAGTTCCCAGGAGAAACTGATGGTCTTGCGGCGATAGGCATCGGCTCCCGGCGTGTTGCCGGTCGACTGGGCATTGGCGAGGTTCTCGGAAACCACACGCATGCGGGTTTCCTGAACGCCCAATCCGGAAGCAGCGATGCGCGAGGCAAGTGAAAGAGGATCAACTGGCATGGTCAGCGCCTCACAGTCAGAAGCATCATCCGGTGGAAGGCCTTCACCATCCCGGTATTGAGTTCGTACATCCGCTTGATTTCCCCGGTCTTGCTCATCTCCTGCGGCAGACTGACCGAGTTTCCGGATGGCTGAACGTCGATGTCGCCGAAGCTGCCGCTGCGAACCGCGCCGCGCATCGGATCTTCATGGATATGGCCGGGATGGGTCGCTGCCATGCGCACCGGAGCCTTGGTCTGGTCCAGCACGGCTTCGAAAGCCGCCACATCCCGGGTCTGGTAGCCCGGCGTGTTGGCGTTTGCGATGTTTCCGGCAACCACGCTTTGGCGCACTGTAAGCCAGTGGGATTGGTTGGATGCCAGTTCGAAAAGCTGAATCGGCTGCATGGCGTTTCCCTGTCCTTAACAAGCTCAGAGATTAGGCGGTTAATCTTGCGTGTGCCTTACGGGAAATGCGCCTGCTTCACGCACCTTGCTTCAGGCATGGCGCGACGGAATTGCATTTAGTCTTGCGGTCGGAGAAGAGGGGCATGGCGGCCGGTGCATCGGCTTGGGCCCTGCCGTCGGACGCCGACGCCGGTGTCGATTACGGCATCGGCGCGGGTGCGGCAGGCCGTTCACCGGCCGGTTAAAAGGATGGCCCCAGCGAGCATATTGCCGCCCGGCTGGGGTTCAGACCCTTCGGGTCAGCTCAACGCTGGATGACTTCGCCGTTGGAGGTGATGATCACCCACTGGCCGTCACGCTTTTCCAGAGTGGCAAGACGGGAATTGTCCGGCAGAACCGAGCCGATGCGGACGATGTACATGCCGGACTTGTCCTCGATGAGCGCCCGTCCATTGGCGACATGCAGAAGCTTGTAGCGCGGCTTGCCGGGGAAGCTCCTGTCAGGGTCGATGGTGGTCAGCGCCGGTGTGCCCGTTGTCTCGCCCCCCTCACCGGATACGGTGGCGGTTATGATCGGGTCGAAGGCCGATGGCTGGCCGGATCCATCGTTCTCGTCGGGAATGGCAAGCGGCGATACGTTGACGAAGGAGCGCCCGCGGGTTTCCGGAAGATCCCGGGTCTCGGTGTAGCCCATCGGTGCGATGCCGAAATCCTCCTGATTGAAGAAGACGTACCAGGGGAAAAATGCGGCTGCGGTGGCCAGCGCAAAGCCGGCGACCGCCAGCACACGGTCGCCGTTCCGTTTCCGGGTCGTCGCGCGCACCGGCGTTTCATCTGCATTGTCATTGGTCTCGATCGCAGCTTCGGCAACGTCGGTCACTGTTTCGTCCTTTCCTTGGCGGGCGATGAGACGGGCAATCCGGCCGCAGCCTTCATTGCATCCGCGAGTTCGGCAAAAGCATCGGCGCTTGGCGGTTGTTCCGGCGTCTGGCGCAATATCTCGTAGATCACCGGCGTCTGCTTGATCGCCATTTCCAGTTCGGCATCAGACCCGGCCCGATAGCCGCCGATCAGCCGCAAATCGCGGGTCTCCTCGAAACGATGGATCAGCGCCTTCAGACGCATCACCAGCTTTTCCTCGTCCCCGCGCCAGGCCTTGCGGGCCAGCCGGGAAATCGAGGTCAGCGGATTGACCGGCGGATAGCGGCCCTCGTCGGCAAGGGCACGGTCGAGCACCAGGTGCCCGTCAAGAATGCCGCGGGCCGAGTCCGCCACAGGGTCGTTGTGATTGTCGCCGTCGACCAGGATCGAGACGATCGCGGTGATTGCGCCGGCACCTTCCGGCCCGGGTCCGGCGCGTTCCAGCAATCCGGGCAAGGCGGTGAAGACGGAGGCCGGGTAGCCACGCGCCACCGGCGGTTCGCCCGCGGCCATGCCGATCTCGCGCAACGCATGGGCAAATCGCGTCAGGCTGTCGACGATCAGAAGGACGTTCTCGCCGGTGTCGCGGAAATATTCGGCGATGGCCATGGCTGTCAGCGGTGCGAGCTTGCGCTGCATCGGGCTTTCATCGCTGGTAGCGACCACGGCAACGGTCTTGCTCATGTTCGGGCCAAGCGTGTCCTCGATGAATTCGCGGACTTCACGGCCACGTTCGCCGACCAGCGCCACGACGGCACGGTCGAAATCGGCGGCCTTGGCAAACATCGACAGAAGCGTGGATTTGCCAACGCCCGATCCGGCGAACACCCCGAGCCGCTGCCCCTGGCACATCGGGGTGAAGACATCGACGACGCGGATTCCGGTCCTGAGCGGTTTGTCGACCCTCTGGCGCAGCATGGACGCCGGCGCCGCACCGGTTACCGAACGCGGAACCGGGCCCTGCCTGAGCGGTCCGGCGCCATCCACTGGCTCGCCCAGCGCGTTGATCGTCCGGCCGCACCAGCTCTTGTCGGGCGACAGCCGAAACGGGCCACTGCGCCAGACCCGCTCGCCGATGTTGGCCTGGGATGCGCCATCCACCGGGCAGGCGATCAGCTCATCGGGCCCAAGACTGACAACTTCAGCGAGTTTGGTCGTCTCGCCATGGCGAAACGTGAGAAAATCCCCGATCCGCGCGTGCCGCGACAGTCCGGCCACCACGCAATGGCCGGGCGCAACCGCGGTGACCGTGCCAGATATGTCCCAGGCGCCTTCCGGCTTGGAAAAGGTGCGCACACTCTCGGCGAGCAGGGCCAGACCCGACCGCCCACTCATCGCGCACTGGCTCCCGTCCCGGGAAAACCGTCAAACCGCAAACCCGGCATCAGCTTCAACTTCCGCTGCCAAGAGTGCGGATGGCTTGCTTGAAGGTATCCTCGGTCGATTTGTTCATGGAGGAAATGTTGTCGAAAGCCCGGGAAATCGTGATCAGGCGACTCATTTCGGCCATGGCGTTGACGTTCGAATTCTCGATGTAACCCTGCAGCAGACCGGCACTTTCAGCGTCGACCACCGGTTCAGGCGGAATTGTCGGCACGATGCCAATCGGGGCCTTGCGGATGAAGCCATCCCTGAAATCCGCCGAGAACATGCCAATGGCGCCACGCCGGAAGCCGTCCTGGCTCAGGCCGCCGTCGCGCCCTGCCTTGGGCGCTTCTCCATCGGGATCCAGCTGGATCGGCGCTTCGCCCGGATCAAGCACGGGATACCCGTCGATGTTGACCAGTTGGCCGGTATCGGTGAGGGTGAAGCGGCCGTCCCGGGTCAGCATCTTTCCGGTCGGTGTCTCGATCATGAACCAGGCGTCACCGCGAATGGCGAAATCGAGCGCGCTGCCGGTTGTCTTGAGACCGCCATTGGCCGAACTGAGATAATCCTGCCCCTCATTGACGAAGGAGACATCGGTGGCGCCGGTGCTGGCGAGAACCTCGTTGAACTTGACCTCTGTCGCCCGAAACCCGGTCGTGTTGGCGTTGGCGACGTTGTCGGCCAGCGTGCTCAGACGGCGTTCAAGCGCGATCTGCGACGAAAGCGAGACATAGATAGAACCCTGCATCAGCGGCCCCCGAGTTTGAGATTGTTGATGGAAAGCATCAGCTCGGGGGTGATGCCGAAACCGGTGGATGAACTCAGCAGCAGGCTGGAGTCGGCGAAACCGGACGAAGGGTTGTCCAGCTCCCAAAGAGCCGCGAAGCGCTGCATGAAGGTGTTGAGTTTTTCCGGATCCTTGAAGTCTTCGATGTCGAGACGCGACTTGAGCATTTCTGCCTGCCTATCGATATCGGAAGCGGCGACTTCCGCCGGAATGCCGAGCGCGGTGCGGACGACCTCGTAAAGCGCCGTGTCGGCAAGAATGCCGTAGACGGAATCGAGTTCCGGGGCAGTCCGCTCGAAATAGAGCGCCAGCCGCACACCGGTGTTGTCCTCGCCGGCCTCTTCCTCCAGCGTCAGCCGGTGATACTTGTCAACCGTGCCTTGCTGCGCCTTGGTGAAGATGGTCGCGGTTTCGCCGTGACGGGCGAAATTGTAGGTCTCGGCGAATTCCTTGTACTTGGAATCGGCAAGCTGGTTGGCAAAGGCATCCTCGTTGTCGACGCCTTCCGTCAGAACCTTGCGCATGAACGCCTTGGCGTAGTTCATGTCCTCAAGGCCATGCGCCTTCATGGCGTAGTTGAACACGCGGGTGTCCGCCATGAACTCGTCGATCGATTTGATCTCGGAAATCCGCTTGAGGTAGTATTCGCTTTCCCGGGCGACCTGAGGCTGGCTGGCAATCCTTTCGATGGATCGCGGAAGATCCCGCGTGATGAGATTGTAGCTGGTGTATGTCGATGTCACCGGATGTACCCCTCCTGTTTTCCAGGGCGCATTGCGCAGTTGCAAACCGGCACAACCCCGCAAGCCTGTTCCGGATTAGGGCATCTTGCTTGTGCGAAGCTGAAGATTGGCAGGAAGCCATTCATCAAGCGGACAGATTCAGCTTCACACAAGGCTCAAGCCGTAGTGATTGGTTTGCATCTCAATTACCGCGGCGGGACGTTATGAATATTATTGTTGGTTTTGTTATTACCATCGGTTGCGTGCTCGGCGGCTTCATGGCCATGGGCGGCCATATCGAGGTGCTCAACCAGCCGTTCGAGCTGCTGATCATCGGCGGCGCCGCGATTGGCGGCTTCATCATGACCAACCCGGTCAAGACCATCAAAGACACGATCAAGGCGCTGGGCGAAGCATTCAAGAACAAGGTCCCGAAGGAACGCGAATATCTCGATACGCTGAGCATTCTCTACTCGCTGATGCGCGACCTGCGCACCAAGAGCCGCAACGAGATCGAAAGCCATATCGACAATCCGGAAGAGTCGGAGCTGTTCCAGTCGGCGCCGACGATCCTGAAGAACAAGGAACTGACCGCGTTCATCTGTGACTACGTTCGCCTGATCATCATCGGCAACGCCCGCCCGCACGAGATCGAAGCGCTGATGGACGAGGAAATCCAGACCATCTCGCAAGATCGGCTGAAGGCCTATCACGCCATGAGCACCATGTCCGACGCCTGCCCGGCGATCGGGATCATTGCCGCGGTTCTGGGCGTCATCAAGGCGATGGCCGCCATCAACGAATCGCCGGCGGTGCTCGGCGGACTGATCGGTGCCGCGCTCGTGGGCACCATGCTCGGCATTTTCCTGTCCTATTGCGTTTTCAGCCCGATCGCCACGAACATCAAGATCGTACGGACCAAGCAGAACCGGCTCTACACGATCGTCAAGCAGACCCTGCTGGCCTACATGAACGGTTCGGTTCCTCAGGTTGCACTCGAGCATGGCCGCAAGACCATTTCTTCCTACGAGCGCCCATCGATTGATGCTGTCGAGCAGGAAATGATGAATCCGGGCGGCGGCGGCGAAGCGAAGGCGGCCTGATCCGATGAGCGTTGCGAGCGAGAACCAGTCATCATCAGACCACAACGGATTTGATCCGGACCTGCTGGACCGGATGATCGGCGTCAAGGGCAACACCGCAGACATCGAGGCGAGAAGCCAGACCCTGCTCAACGCGCTCTGTCCGATGCTGGCCAACGCTTTCCACACTGCGACCGGAGTGGTGATCGATGCCCGGCCGGGAGAGATCCACCTGGGACGCCGGCGCGAGCTGCTTGCCGAATTGAGCGGCGACACGGTTTATTGCGAAACAACAATCGCAAACTGGTCGAATGAAATTTCAAGCCTGTGCGGAACTAAGCTGATCATCGGCATGGTCGAATGCCTGCTGGGCGGTTCGGATCCGGACCAGCTCGACATCGCCGCGCGGCCGCTGTCAGGCATCGAACTCGACATGTCGCTGGTGGTGTTCGAACAGCTCAACGACAGCCTGCGCGGACTGGTTTCGGCCAAGCCCGATGCCAGGGCGCGGGCGAAAAACCCGCAACCGGAGCATCCCGAGGAAGAAGACGATACGATCCCGAATTTTCACGCCGTCGCCTTGACGCTTGATATCGAATTCGGCTCGGTCGCGGCTCCGCTGACCCTCATCCTGCCGCAATCGGTACTGCTCAAGACGAAGACCAACACGGCCAAGCTCGACAAGAAATCCGACCCCAACAAGGACGAGTGGAAAGAACGTCTGAGCGACCGCGTGTCCAAATCGCAAATCAGCCTGCAGGCCGCGGTGGCGCTGCAGCCGCTGGCGCTGGGCGAGATCAGCCGCCTGCAGCCCGGCGACCTGATTGCATTCGCACACAATGGAGATATCGAGGTCATCCTGAGCGCGAACGGACAGCCGCTCTACACCTGCGCCCTGGGGAGGGCGGGTTCACGCTACATGGTAAAGGTCGAGGGTCAGGCCGGACCAGACGAAAACTGGAAAACCGATTTTAGATGATATGATGCCCGCGAGCCGCGGTGGAAGGCTCCGGGCAAGCTTCAGACGGGATAAAGATACATGGCTGGCGAAAAAGCACTCGATGGCACTGACGATCTGATGGCGCAGGACGACAGCGCGATTGACGAGGCCGTGGGTGATCTTCGCGACGTATTGAAAAAAGATGCCGGCATGGAGCCGGATCTCACTGAAGAAAGCGTGGATGGTATGGGTGGCGCAGCAGCCTTTGGTTCCGATTTTGGCGCAGACTTCGGAGATGACCCAGCGACCGATGATCCGTTCAACTTAGGCGATTCGGCAGAGGGTACTTCCGATTTCGGCGGGGTTGGCCTTGATGGGCCGGATCTTGGCGGTGCAGATTTCGGTGGTGGTGCGGATTTCGGCGGCGATTTCGGCGCGCCGGATCTTGACGGGCCTTCGCTCGGCGCCGGCGGAAACGCCCTGGTCCAGGATTTCGGAACACCGCAGGGCTCCAATCCGGACGTCAAGATCGGCGCTACCGGGTCCGCCAACCGCGTGGATCTGGTGCTCGGCATTCCGATCGACGTGCAGATCATTCTCGGCTCGAGCCGCATGGCAGTTTCCACACTCATGAACCTTTCCGAAGGCGCAACGATCGCGCTCGACCGGAAAATCGGCGAACCTGTGGATATCATGGTCAATGGCAAGCTTATCGGACGCGGAGAGATTACAGTCCTTGAGACAGACGACACCAAATTTGCCGTCAAGATAATCGAAGTCATCGGCGAACCGCAGAAGAAGTCGAACTGATATGACAAGTTATGGAGAGTTCACCCCGGAAGGCACCGAAGTCGGCACCGCTCTGACGCCGTCGGAAAAGGCCGCTGCCGTGCTGCTCGCCATGGGAAAACCGGTGGCGGGCAAGCTGCTGAAGTTCTTTGAACACGAGGAACTGCAGGAAATCATCAAGAACGCCCAGAGCCTGCGCACCATCAAGCCGCAGGAGCTGGTGGAACTGGTCAATGAATTCGAGGATCTGTTCAGCGAAGGCACCGGCCTGATGGACAATGCCAAAGCGATGGAGGGAATTCTCGAGGAAGGCCTTACGCCCGACGAGGTCGACGGACTCCTCGGACGCCGCACCCAGTTCCAGAGCTACGAGACCTCGATCTGGGATCGGCTTCAGGATTCCGATCCGGATCGCGTCGGCAAGTTCCTGCAGAGCGAACACCCGCAAACCGCAGCCTATATCGTCTCGATGCTGCCCACCGCATTTGCCGGCCGGACGCTGATGAAACTGCCCGAAAAGGTCCGGGTCGATATCGTCCGTCGCGCCGTCGACCTGAAGAACGTCAATCCGCGGGCGGCTGAAATCATCGAAGCGCGCGTCAGGGATCTGGTTGCCGCCATTGAAGCGGAACGCTCCAGCACCGGCTCGGTCAAGGTCGCGGAGATCATGAACGAGCTGTCGAAGCCGGATGTCGAATCGCTGCTCGGCGCGCTCGAGACGGTTTCCAAGACCGCGGTTGAAAAGGTCCGGCCACGGATCTTCCTGTTCGACGACATCATCCTGATGCCGCAGAAGAGCCGCGTTACGCTGTTCAACGATATTTCAGGCGATATCATCACCACCGCGCTGCGCGGTGCTGACCAGGCCCTGACGGACTCGGTCCTGTCAGCCATCGGCGCCCGCCAGCGTCGGATGATCGAATCGGACCTGGCCTCGGGCGCCGGCAATGTCAGCACACGCGAAATCGCCGTTGCCCGCCGCAGCATCGCCCAGGAGGCCATCAGGCTGGCCGGGCTTGACCAGCTGACGCTGCGTGAAGACGCCGGCGCCGAAGCTGCCGCGGCTTGAGCCTGAGCTGAAATGGCCGAGAGCGACGACAAAGACAGCAAAACAGAAGAACCAACAGAGAAAAAGATTCGGGACGCGGTGGACAAGGGCAATGTGCCCTTCAGCCGGGAAGTCCCGATTTTTGCATCGACGCTGGGCATGCTGGTCTTTCTGGTCTTCTTCCTGCCCAACAGCGCGGGACGGTTTGCCGAAACATTGAAGGATCTGTTCGAGCAATCGGACGGGTGGCAGCTCAACACCGGCGGCGACGCGATGGCTCTGTTCCAGATGCTGTTTTTCGCGGCCGGCGGCATCCTGCTGCCCGCCTTCGCGCTGCTGATGGGGTTCGGCATCTCCGCCTCGGTGCTGCAGAACATGCCGAGCCCGGTGCTGGACAGGATCCAGCCCAAGCTGGAACGGATTTCGATCATCAAGGGATTCGGGCGGATTTACGGCGCCAAGGGCTTCGTCGAATTCGGCAAGAACATCTTCAAGATCGCGGCGGTCTCGACGATCGTCGCGGTGGTGATGCAGACCGAGTTCTTCCGCTCGCTCGACTTCATGTTCATGGACCCGATGCTGGTCGTGCCCGACATGGCGCGGATGGCAGGCAAGGTGATCGTCGTGGTGCTGATCTGCACCGCCACGCTGGCCGTTCTCGACCTGTTATGGACCCGCTACAGCTGGCACCAGGACCTGAAGATGAGCAAGCAGGAGATCAAGGACGAGCTCAAGCAGTCGGACGGCGATCCGATCATGAAAGCCCGCCAGCGCTCGCTTGCCCGTGACCGCGCCCGCCGCCGCATGATCGCCGATGTGCCGCGCGCGACCCTGGTGATTGCCAATCCGACCCATTTTGCGGTTGCCCTGCGCTACGTCCGCGAGGAAGGCGGCGCGCCGATCGTCATCGCCAAGGGACAGGACCTGATCGCGCTGAAGATTCGTGAAGTGGCCGAAGCACACGGAATTCCGGTTTTCGAGGACCCGCCGCTGGCTCGCTCCATTTTTGCGCAAGTCTCGGTGGATAATTTCATTCCGCCGGTGTTCTACAAGGCTGTTGCCGAGTTGGTGCACCGTATCTATTCGGCCAAACCAAATTCCAGAATCCCGGGCGCGCGAACATGAAACAGAATCCATTCTCCGCCGAGCAGGAAAAGATCATTGCAGACGCCATCTGCACTGTCGCGAGCGAACTGCGTCTGGTCGACGTGGCGGACCTGATCTCGATGCTGCGTTTCGAACGGCACGGCGATCTGGCCGATCTGGTGGCTTCGGCCGCGGAAATGTATTTTCTGCCTGGCACCATAAAACTCGGTATCGGTGGCGACTATTACCTCGACTGGGGCGGACAGCCGCGCGTTGTGCTCGATCTCGAGATCCGTCCGAGAAAAGTCACCATCTATGCGCGGCTTGTGCTGGAGCAGGATTGCGGCGGCATCGAGATCAACCATATTGCCTTTGACGAACCGCTGGAAAATCCGGAGGACAACACCGCGGTTCTTGCCGAAAGCCTGCGCGCCGCGGCATTCAGGCCGTTCGTGACGGCAACCCACATCTCCAGGCCCGCAGCCTAGAGCATCGGTTGGTCAGGCGGATACGCCGGACACACGGAAGATGGCGCAAATTCAAAAAGCGAGAGTGTTCCCTGCGCGTCCAAGCGACGCGCGGCGTTATCTGGTGTGATCGCCAGGTTTTTTTGGAGCGGTCAGGCTGGGGACCGTTTGAGGGCTGCTAGCGTTGGTGCTGCCCGTCACGCGATAATGCCAAGCCGGATTGCCTTTGCAATCGCCTGGATACGATTGACGGCATTGAGCTTGGTTGTGGCAGATCCCAGATAGGCATTTACCGTGTGAACTGAGAGGTTGAGCTGTTCGCCGATCGCTTCACTCTTCATCCCGTTGCCGACCAGCTGCAGGCATTCGATTTCACGGTCATTGAGATTTTCCGACCCGCTGGTCATCCCAAAGGCCAGCCGCAGCTTCTCCCGCATCACGGTGAGAGACTTCCTGTGCAGATCGATCAGCATGTCATTGTTGAGCATGGCGCGGGCGTCGAGGAAGACCACCAGGCCGTTCCCCATCGTTCCCAGTTGAACAGGAAACACCAGATTGATGCCGGAGCCGGCCTCCGTGTCGACGACGGTCGCAGGGGAGGAGTCGAAAACCGCGGCACCTTGCGGCGTGAAAATGACCGGGCAAGGCGAAGAGAACAGATGATTGAGCAGGAATTCGGAATTTTCCAGAAGGAACTTGTCGACCAGATCCTGGGATCCGGCGCTCTGCATGGCGCATTCGATCTGGCCCGGTTTGAGCAAGGTGTGCGCCTGAACAGCCAGCAGCGCGAACGCGGCGCTGCCGCAGAGCCTTTGCATCGTCACCAGTCTTGGGAACAGATCGGCAATCGAACCCGCACCGCCAGACGCATCATCTGCCGAACGCTCAACGGAGCGTTCCTGGCTATTCTGTGCGTCTTGATATGCCCCGATTGCCATCCAGTTGGTTCCTCTGATTATATAATGCGCTGACGAACGGCGAATGCAACAGCTTCGGAGCGTGTTTTTGCACCGGTCTTGTTCATGATGCTGGTGATATAGTTGTTCACCGTGTTGCGCGAGATGCCGATAATCAGTGCAATCTCGTCACTGGTCTTTCCTTCGCCAATCCAGGACAGGCATTCAACCTCCCTGACCGTGAGATCGGAGAGCGCATAGTTGTTGGAGACCAGTTCGGGGAACTGGGAGGTGTGATAGGCCGTCGCCAGGGCCACGTCGCGCATGCGGTCGTGCGAGACCGATGCATCCTTTTCGAACAGAAGAGCCAGCAGCATGCAGGCCTGGCCGGCATTGTAGGGTATCAGACACATCCGCCGCGCATATTCGGGAGACAGGTCCACCGATGCGTCGATCTCCCGGAATGACGGCTCGAAGGCCTGGAGACAACGGCGGACCTCGCTTGTGCGCGCCTCGCCATCGACCAGTGTTGCACCATACTTGCGAACCAGATTGAACGGCCAGTTCGATGTCAGGACAAAATCGTGATTGCGGTCCGAGTACAGATCCGTTCGGGCCAGAAGATAGGACTTCGCGCCGGCATAGGTGCAAATGAGGTCCATTCCGCCATCCAGGTGCCCGCGATTCCGCTGAGCTTCCAGTTCATGGATAAATGCCCCGCGCGCAATCATCAGATACACTTCCCTCCTATAGCGCTGACACCGGACAGCGCACTGAGAAACCACTGCATGGTTCGGGAATTGTCAGCATCCATACACCATTTGAAACCGACCGCCCCGCCACGAGACCAAGCCGCTTGACCGTCCGCCCCGCCAGGCGAATCAGCGAATCAACTCCTTGGCAGACCCAGTGTGCCGAAAATCACCCCGAAAAAACATAACCACTTTCTGGGACTGGACAGATCCGATTTAGTCTGAGTCAAGTTTACCCTATTTTCCCGGTTTTGCACGGTCTCAAGCCGAATCAACCTGTATAAACTCTTTGCAGGACACTTGAGGGCACGGGGATGCGGATAAAATGCCTGTCTTGCGCAGAATTCCAACCGGACTCTCCGAAGCGATATCCAGCTTGGACGACGGTCTGAAGAAGCCGCCGGTGCGCTGCGTTATCAGGCCTGACAGGAAAAGTAAGTAAGACCCCGGAATGCCGTCCGACGAACCGTTTGCGGTCGCGTCCAGAAAACCGTGGAAATGGAGGATCCGGTACCGGATAGACGGAGAGCGGCCCCGAGCAGTTGCCCCTGAACGCCGCGCATCCCACTGCGGATTCTTCGCCGCGGCGGGATGCTTTCTTGCAGCCGATTAGTATCGGGCGGCGGGAACCGGCCTTGTTTATGCCGCTTCGCTCGAGGCCCAGCTTCTGAGAATTTTCGCCGCGCGTTCCTCGTTGATCTCGACCATCCGGGCGAGACGCCGCTCGGGCCCTTCCTTGACACGGCGGTTGAAGGCACCGCTGTCTTCGAGCTCGAGTTCGGATTCACTCTCCTCGCCAAATCCGAAGTCCGCACCGAAGCCTTCCATCGGCATGGCGTTGCCCCCGCCCATTGCAGCGGGCGAGAAGTCGGGCAGCTCCAGTTCGTCATCCAGTCCAAGCGCATCCGGGCTGGCAGATCCGGCCGAGCCTCGCAGAAGCGGACGGAACCCGAACATGATCAGCAACACGGCAACCGTGATGAAGGCTATGGCATTGATGATCGTGCCGAGCTGGGTCTTCAAGGTGTCCATGAATCCCGGCTGAGCGGCATCGGCAGAGAGGATTTCGCTGGCCAGGAACTCCATGACCGTCACGGTGGCGCGGTCGCCGCGCTCGGCATCGATGCCCGATGCGGAAGCAACCACCTGCTCAAGTTCCGCGATGTAGGCCGCGGTCTGCTCCGCGGTGGGTTCGCCGCCAAGCATCGCATCGATGCGCGCCTTGTTGACCACCACTGCGATCGACAGGCCCTCGACGGTGTAGCTGTTGCGAACGGTAGAGACCGTTTTCGAATTGATCTCGAAATTGGTCTGCTCTTCCTTGCGCTCGGCCAGCTCGCTGGATGTCGGGCCGGCGGCGCCGGTGGCACCCGGGCCCTGGTCGGGAATGTTCTGTTCGACGGTGGCGGGTGTGGCGGAGGTCGATTCGTTCGAGGTCTGGTTTTCCCGCGTTACCCGGATCGACCGCTCGACACGGGATTCCGGGTCATAGACGGTTTCCTGGATCTGCTGGCTGTCGGTGTTGACGTTCGCATTGACGCTGGCCCGGAAGTTCTCGATGCCGAGGAACGGCGACAACGCCTTCTCGATGTTGGTTTCGACCTCGGTCTGCACCATCTGGACGATCGAGAGCGAACGATTGATGTTGGAGTTGGAGAAATCGTCTCCGGCGGCGAGCAGCTTGCCGGTCGCGTCCAGCACCGTGACTTCGTCGACGGTCAGGCCCGGCACGGATGAGGCAACCAGATGACGAATCGAATCAGCGGTGCGGCCGGCAATGTTGTTGCCGCCGCGAACCATCACCGAAGCAGACGGCTTCTGGTCGCCGCGCCTGAAATTGCCTCGATCGGGCATGACTATGTGAACACGGGCGGCAGAAATGCCGTTGATCGATTGAATCGTCCGGGCAATTTCGCCCTCAAGCGCGCGGACCCTGGTCACTTCCTGCATGAAGCTGGTCAGGCCGAGCGAACCAACCTGGTCAAACAGCTCGTAGCCGGCGGTGCTCGAGGACGGCAGTCCGCGTTCGGCCAGCAGCATACGCGCACGATTGGTCAAACCCGCCGGTACAGTCACGGATGTGCCGTCCGAACCGGTGGCGAAATCGATGTTCGCTTCGGCCAGAACCAGGCCGATCTGGTTGATGTCTTCACCGGAGAGGCCGATATAGAGCGTCTCGCGCGTTGGCTTGTTCAGAAATATCGCGGACCCGATAATCAACAAGATCGACAGGGCGCCAACCCCGACAAGAGCCAACAATTTGGTCTGACCGAGTCCGGCCAGATTCTTGGTGATTTGTGACAGCTGGTTCAACAGACTCATTCTGTATCCGCGCTCAATAAAAGATGCCGGCCACATTGACCGGTATGTTCACCCTAGACGGTGAAACTTGCGCGAGGATGGTCAGGAACCGCCGGACCCGGGCCGGTCAGAAAAACTCAAGGTCGCCCGATGCCTTCTGATAGACCTCCGCGGAGGGGGCCTCGTGAATGGAAGCCTTCAAGCGCCGCTTCATGTCTTCCAGTGTGATGAGATTGAGCGCGGTCGTGATGTCGATGAGGTGGCCGGGCTCCAGCCGCTCGCCGAGCCCGTTGAGGAAATCCGCAAGTCCATGGGTTTTCTGCACGGCAAGATCGATTCCCTGCATGACCCGCATGTGATCCGGAGACGCAAGGAACTCCGTCGACCGGCCATTGGACAGGAGCGGCTCGAGCCGTTCGATCAACTGAGCGACATCGACGAGTTCCGAACTGATCCGGGCCATTACTTCACGCAGCGGCTCGTTCATGTCGCCGCCGGGGTCAAAGGACGATTGCGTCATTGTGGCCGGACTCCTTAGAAAAACTCGATCGACGTATCCGCCGGCTTCGGTGCAATGATCCTTGGTGGCGCGGTTTCGAGCGCCACTGTCTTCTGCATTTCCGCACCGGAGAGCGGGTACTGGCGGGCGCGACCGCTGACGGGGAAATATTCGAGCTTGCGTCCGACGTCCCCACCGGTGTTGCTGCCGACTATGCGAATGCCTTCGTCACTCAGGAACTGCTGAGCGAACTCCGCATTCTTCTCTCCGACATTGGAGAAACCCGCGATCGTCTTTGCTCCGCCGATAATCTTGGCTTCTATGCGTTCGCGTCTAGCCCCCTTCTTCAGCAGGCCGTTGATGAGCAATTCCATCAAATGCACGCCGTAGCGGGTTGCTTCGCCGCCCGATCCGTTGGCCGAACCCGGCAACAGGAAGTGATTCATGCCGCCAACGCCGGCAACCGGGTCACGCATGCATGCGGCGACGCATGACCCCAAGATCGTGGACAGCACGACATCCGGATCGTCAGATACCTTATACTCGCCCTGGATCACATGAATCCGGCGATACTGGACGTCTGTTGTCATTTCAGGGATCCAAACACGGCCTCGATCGCCGCTCTCATTTTTTCAATGGTGAACGGCTTCGCCAACACATTGTTTGCGCCCAGTGCTGCAGCCTTCTGAACCAATGCCCGGTCGCCCTGGGCTGTCAGCATGATAAAGGCCGCCTTTTTGGTCGCCGGATTGGACCTGACCGCCTGGAGAAAGCCCAACCCATCCATCTTCGGCATGTTGAAGTCCGAAATGACCAGATGATGCGGCTGCTGGGCCATGATCTTGGCACCCTGCTCTCCGTCACCCGCCACAGTGATCTGTGTAAACCCGAGCTGCTGGAGGGCGTCGCCGAGCAAGAGCCGGCTGGTCACCTGATCATCAACTATGAGAACCTTGATTTTCTGTGCAATGGACATCACGCGACCCTATCTTTGCGAGAGGTTGTTGTAGTTGACTTGAGGATCTCTTCCCCAATCTGATTAAGCGGGAACTGGAAATCTACGGCGCCAATCTCGTGCGCTACGCGCGGCATGCCATAGACAACACAGGACTTTTCATTCTGACCGATGGTCGTGGCGCCGGCCTTGTGCATTTCGAGCAGTCCGGTCGCCCCGTCACGGCCCATGCCGGTCAGAATGACCCCGACCGCCTTGCGCCCGGCAAG
The DNA here is from genome assembly GCA_020637795.1 of Hoeflea sp. Taxonomy (GTDB): domain Bacteria; phylum Pseudomonadota; class Alphaproteobacteria; order Rhizobiales; family Rhizobiaceae; genus Hoeflea. The sequence goes on from JACKJT010000001.1 coordinate 1,284,020, forward strand.
CCTTGCAACGGACTTGAACATGACGTCGACGGAGGGCCGGTGCCCGTTGACCGGCGCACCTTCAATCAACATGCAGCGCGGCGCTGTCGGGTTGGAGATCTCCATATGGCGATCGCCGCCCGGGGCCAGGTATATCCGCCCGATCTCGAGCCGGTCGCCGTCCTCGGCTTCCTTGACCTGAGGCGCACACAGCCGGTTGAGCCGCTCGGCGAAACTCTTGGTGAAGGTCGCAGGCATGTGCTGGGTAATGACCGTCGGCGGGCAGTTTGCCGGAAACTTTGTCAACACCGCAATCAATGCCTCGACGCCGCCGGTGGAAGCCCCGATGGCGATGATCTTGCGTGCCGGCTGATAATCGCTGGCAGCCGAGTAATCAGACGCGGCGGCTGCGGAATGACCGGAAACCAGCGGTTCCGGCAAATGGCGCTGCGAGCGCGCTGCTGCCTTTACCGTTTCGGCCAGTCCCGCGAACGGCCTCGGATCGCCAGGCAGGGGTTTGCCGATGCAATCGAATGCTCCGATCTCGAGGGCGGCCAAGGTGGCTTCAGCGCCCCGCTGGGTCAACGTCGAGACCATGATGACCGGCATGGGCCGGAGCTTCATGATCTTGTCGAGAAACTCGATGCCGTTCATGTTCGGCATCTCGACGTCCAGGGTGACGACATCGGGATTGAGCTGCTTGATGGCGCTTCTCGCCTCCAGGGCATCGGCGGCCTCACCGACAACCTCGATGCCCGGATCCGTCCGAAGCACAGCCCTGATCAGGCTCCGCATGGTCGGAGAATCGTCGACAACAAGTACACGCGTTCGTGCTGTCATGGTCGTCAGATCCTCCCCTTGTGGCGATAGGTGGTGATGGCGGTATTCTCAAAACGATCCTTGCCCTCGCCGGACAAGCGCTCCGAGTGGCCAATGTAAAGATAACCGCCGGGCGGCAGAAGATCCGCGTAGCGAACCCAGATCTTCGCCTGGGTTGGCTCATCGAAATAGATCACGACGTTGCGGCAGAAGATGACGTCAAATGGTCCGCGGAACGGCCACTGCGCCATCAGATTGAGTTCCTTGAAGCTGATCAGCTGCTTGACCTGGTCGCTGATCTTCCAGCGTTTTTCCGGGGTCTGGGTGAACCACTTGCTGCGCATGCCGGCATCGACGGTCTCGATGGATTGCGCATCGTAGACACCGGCCTTTGCCTGGGCGATGATTTTCGGGTCGATGTCGGTGGCGAGGATCTTGAAATCCAGGTTCGCCACGTTCGGCGCCATGGAAAGCACGGTCAGCGCGATCGAATAGGGCTCCTGGCCATCGGAACAGGCAGAAGACCAGATGCGGACCCGGCCGCCAGCATTGGCCCGTGACAGCAGGCCCGGCAGAACCTCATGGCGAAGATGCTCGAAATGATGGTTTTCGCGGAAGAACCGGGTGAAGTTGGTGGTCAGAAAGCTCAACATCTCCCGTCGCTCGTCAGCGCCCGCGGTCGAACTGACAAGCGCGCAATAGTCGCGGAAGCTGTTCAGGCCGATCTGGCGCAGCCGCTTGGACAGCCGCGAATAGACGAGAGATGCCTTGGTCTCGTTGAGCGCAATGCCGGCGTCGGAATAGATCATTGCCGCGATCTCGGAGAGATCCTTTCGAGTAAGCGGATACTCCCCCTTGACCAGGCAGTCATCGGGCCTTCCCGATTGGAGTATAGCAGCGGCGCTCATGCGGCCTCTCTTTCAATGCTGACAGTAAGGGCGTTGAGTTGAATAAAGCAGATCATTCGATCATCCATCGGGAGCATTCCGCGAATCAGGTCGCGATCCATGGTCTTGCTGACCTCCGGCGCGGGATGAACATCGCTTGCGGGAACAGCAAGGATATCCGAGACTGCATCGACGAGCAGGCCGACAATCTGGGTGCCTATCTGGGTGACGATGATGACATGGCCCTGGGTGGGTTCGGCTGGGGCCATTCCCAGCCGCTGCGACAGGTCCATTACCGGCAACACCACACCGCGAAGATTGATCACGCCACGGATATAACCCGGCGAGTGCGGCAAGATGGTAGCGGGCGTCCAGCTGCGGATTTCACGCACGGACATGACTTCGACGCAGAACTCCTGGTCGCCAAGTGTGAAGGCGATCAATTCAAGCATGTCGTTTCCCGAAATCCGCATGACGTCCTGTCCCCCTAGCCAGTAGCCGCAAGCATCATGTCAGGGCTGAGCGGCTGACCGCGCGAGGCCGTGACGACTGCGTCGACATCGAGGATGAGAGCCACCCGTCCATCGCCAAGAATGGTCGCGGCGGCGATGCCGGGAACATTCGTGTAGTTGGCTTCGAGGCTCTTGATGACCACCTGGCGCTGACCCTGGATGGCGTCGACCATGAGCGCGCGCTGACCGCCGCCCTCGGATTCCACCAGCAAGGCCACACCGTCGATCGGGTTGGCAAGATCGGACCGGAAGTTGAGGATGTGGCCGACATCGACCAGCGGGCAGAAGGTATCGCGGATGGCGATAAGCCGCTGGCTTGGGCCGAAGGAATGGATATCGGCCTTTTCCGGCTGCAGGGTTTCGACAATGGCTGTGAGCGGCACAACCAGCGTCTGATTGGCGACCGTGACAACCATTCCGTCAAGGACGGCCAGAGTCAGCGGCAGGCTCATGGTGAAGACCGAGCCCTTGCCTGGCTTGGAGGTGATCGAGATCCGACCTCCCAGAGCCTGAATGGAGCGCTTGACCACGTCCATGCCGACGCCGCGACCGGAGATGTCCGAAATCTTGTCGGCGGTCGAGAACCCGGGATGGAAGATCAGGTTGTCGATGTCCTCGTCGCTCAGGTTTGCGTCCGGAGCAATCAGGCCGTTCTCGATCGCCTTGGCCTTGACGCGCTCGCGGTTGATGCCGGCGCCGTCATCGGCAATCTCGATGACGATGCGGCCGGAGCGGTGCTTGGCGCTGAGGCGCAGCACGCCTTCGGCGTTCTTGCCGAGTTCGGTGCGCTTCTCGGGCGTTTCCAGCCCGTGATCGACCGCGTTGCGGATCATGTGGGTCAGAGGTTCGGCGATCTTGTCGATGACCGTCTTGTCGACTTCGGTGTTTTCACCTTCGGTGACCAGCCGGACCTGCTTGCCGGTCATGTCGGCGATTTCGCGAACGATACGGCCCATGCGCTGGAACACCGGCTTGACCGGCTGGGCGCGGATGGCCATCACGCTGTCTTGGATTTCCCGGGTCAGCTGCTGGAGTTCCTCAAGGCCGAGATTGACCGCGGACGAGCCGCCGCTTTCGTTTTCGACAACGCTCTGCGCCAGCATGGCCTGGTTGATCACCAGCTCGCCGACGAGGTTGATCAGACGGTCAACCCGGTCAAGATCGACACGAATGGTCTGCGGTGCGGCGGGAACCGCGGGAACCACGGTTTCCTTTTTCTCGGCTTCGGCAATCGCCTTGGCCGCAAGCGGCAGGTTTGCGGGAGCCAGTGCCGGCTCGCCAGCCGCAGGTGCCGGCGCCGGGGGAGCGGCCGCTTCGGCAGGAACCGCCGGCTGATCTTCCAGCAACGACAGGTCAAACGGGACAGCTGCCATCGGCTGGTCTTCGCCGGATGCGGCCGGGGCAGCGAATGCCTCTTCATCGGCACCCGCCGTGATTTCAACGGTGGAATCCCACTCGACGAATTCGAACACGTGGCGAATGGCTTCTTCGTTACTTTCGGTTTCAACCCGGATCAGCCAGGAGAAGTAGGCGCCTTCCGGATCGAGCATGTCGAGCGAAGGCAGATCGTCTGTCTCGCAGCGAACCTGCAGGTCGCCGAGCTTGGCGAGCTCGCGCAGAATGAGAACCGCTTCGTTGCCCTTCGCATAAAGATCGGAACGGGGCTTGAAGCGAACCGTGAACACCGAGCGGCCGCTGTCCACCGCCAGGTCGTCCTCGCCATCGAGCGCGTCGAAGCTGAACGGAACAGGCTGGAATCCGCTGTCGTCGGTGGGTTCGGGTGCTTCGGCAGCCGGAGCAGGCGCTTCGGTCTTGACGGGTTCCGGCGCCGCGGCGGCCGGAGCAGCAGCCGAAGTCGGCAAGGGCTGTCCCTTGGCGTAGGCTTCAAGTTCCGCCACCAGACCCGAGGTACGGGAGCTCTCGACGGTGCCGCCGTCGCGGGATGCAGCGGTCAGGTCGGCAAGAACGTCCGCAGACCGGAGCATGACCTTGAGCAGGTCCTGCGAGGCTTCAAGCTTGTTGGATCGAACGCAATCAAGTGTTGTCTCGAACACGTGAGCGAAGGAGACGAGATCATCGAGGCCGAAGGCCCCTGCGCCACCCTTGATCGAATGCACGGCGCGGAAAACCGCGTTGACCGTTTCCGGATCGGTGTCGCCATCATTGAGTCGGAGCAGACCGGATTCCAGTTCAGCGAGCTGTTCCTCGCATTCCTGGAAGAAGATCTCCTTGATTTCATTCATATCCATGGGGAAGATCCTGTCAGGCGGTTACACGCTCGATGGCTGCGATCAGCTTCGATGGGTCAAAAGGCTTTACAATCCAACCGGTTGCGCCAGCTTCACGAGCGCGGTTCTTCTTTTCAGCGTCGCTCTCGGTGGTCAGGACCAGGATTGGAATGGCGCGGTAGCGATCGTTCTGCCGCACACCTTCGATGAAGCCGAAGCCATCAAGCCGCGGCATGTTGATGTCCGTGACAATGACGTCCGGATTGGATTCTTCGAGCACTTCAAGCCCTTCGATACCGTCTTCCGCCTGGACGATGTCAAAGCCGGCATTGTTCAGGGTCACCAGCAACATGTTGCGGATGGTTCGCGAGTCATCGACCGTGAGAACCTTCTTTTTCATTTCAGCATCTCCTTTGGAAGCATGGCTTCATCCGAAATTCCTAGTAATTGCAATGTCTTGATAAAGACATCCGAAGCAGGCTGGACCTTGAAATTCTGGTCTTCGGCGCGCCAGCTCTTTGCGGCAGCCAGCAATACCTGGATGCATTGAGCGCCAACCCTGGTGACATCCGAAGCGTCAATGTCGATGTCCTCGCCCTTGTGCGCGAGCACCTGTTCATGCAGCCGGCTGGCCGCGTTTAGGTCGAGAACCTCCGGCAGTTTCAAGACTTTCACTGATGTACCGTCAGACGACATGTCGACTATCCTTGCTTGTGAATGGGCATACGCGGTTTGCCGCGACCTGTTTTTCGATCAGGCTCATCGTGCGAGCCTCCGCTGCAGCGGTTGCACGTGTCCGGCCTGCGCAGATGTCGGCTGAGCTGACAGCTCAACGCTTTGAAAACCGGCGTGGCGCTGCTGCCTGTGCAGACGGATCTGCTCGCCAAGCTCGGAAATGACGAGCTGCAGATCCGCGCCAGCTTCGGCCGCCCCGGCAAACCGTGCTGAACCGGAGTTGATCTGGCCGGCAATCCGGCCGAGAGTGGTGGCCGATCCGCCGATGTGATCGGCCTCTGTCTGGGACTGGGCACCGACGCCCGAAACGGACTGGGAGATGTTGCCCACCTGTTCGACAAGCCCCGAAATGGCCGAGCGGGTCTGATCGACCAGTTCGACACCGCGCCCTACATGGGATTTTGCGTCAGAAACCAGATCCTTGATTTCATTGGCGGCGCCAGCCGACCTTTGCGCAAGGGCGCGAACTTCGGTGGCGACGACAGCAAAGCCACGACCAGCATCCCCCGCACGAGCTGCCTCGATGCCTGCATTGAGCGCCAGCAGGTTGGTCTGGAAGGCGATCTCCTCAATGACCGAGATGATCTTGCCGATCTGTTCGGCTGAATTCTCGACGCCGGCCATCGCATCGATTGCGTCGGCAACAACCCGGTCACCGGCTTCCGCGCTCTTGCGGGCTTCGGCAATCAGGTTTTCGGCCTTCAGTGCCGCACCGGCGGTCACCCGCATGCGCTCGGCGATTGCGGCAAGACCGTCATGCTCCTCGTCGACGGACGTGCCCTGCCGCTCGATCTCGACCCGCACAGCCTCGATATCGTCGCTGAGCCGCGCGGCAAGCCGCTCGGCCTCGGCCAGGCTGGCGGCGGCGCCGGTCACAAGGTCTTCAAGGCGGCTGACTGCACGATTGAAATTGTCGGCTGCCTGCCGGTGCGGTTCAATGGCTTCAGGCTCGATCCGAACGGACAGGTCGCCTTCAGCCAATTGCGCAAGTGCGGCTCCAAGGGTGGATTCGACAAGCGCGCGTTCCTGGACGATCTCGGCCTCGCGCTGCTTCGAAAAAGTCCGGGCCTGCTCGCCAAGCCTGTGAGTGACCTGCATGTCGATGTCGATGAGAGCGGCCTTGACGACGTCGACAAGCCGGTCCGCCAGCTGGTTCCGTTCGGCCTGCCGCGCGAAAATTCTGAACAGGCCCGAGGGATTTTCATCGACAAGCCGGCGGATGACCCGTTCGAGGACCAGGGCATGCCCGCCGATGGACCAGCCTGCATCCAGGCCAATGCGCTGGCGAACCTCGCCGAGAATGATCGACCGGTCTGCATAAAGACCGTCAAAGCGGCCATCCGCGAGGATGGACCAGTGGGCAACTTCCAGCTCCTCAAGCCGGTCGATCTGGCGACCCGACGTGAAAAGCGAAGCGATTTCCGGGGTGTTCTGGAGGCGTTCGAAAAAGGCCGAGAGCGCAATTCGGGCTTCCGCCTCGATCATCGGGCGCATGCCGCGCAGGCGGTCGCCGCTCTCCTGGTCAAGCCGGGTTAGCTCAAGCCGTGCGCGCAGGCCGTCAGCGGCCGCTGCATCCCTCACCCTTGCTTGAACCTGCCCCACGCTTTTAACCCCAACAGTCGGCCATGAGCCGAGGATATCGACTGGGCCTGTCTGCTGCAGGTGTGGCGTTGAAACACTTGATGTCCCTGTCACGTTTGCTGACAGGACACAGCCGGTGTTTGCATACCGTGCGCCGCTTGGCCCATGAAATTCTGGAAATCCGGATCTAGCCGGAACCTTGGAGCGGCTTCATGCCTTTGTGGGCGAACTGGTCGCTCATATCCACAATCCGAAGATTAGATTGTTTTTTACGTATTAATCCTTGCCCGAAGGTTAACGCCGGTTACCAGTGTTAATCATATTCCGGGGTCGAAGCGAGCCCCGGCTTACCAAGCTCCGGCCGGTCTCAGCTGTTGCGCGTTGTTGCTGCACAAGCTTCGGACAAGTTGCTGCTCGTAGCTTCTACTCCGAAAATGACAATGATGTCAGCTGGGGCCGAGCAATGATTGTTCTAGGAATAGGCGCGATCGCAATCGCAATTATCACTCTCGCAAGCTTTTCACTTCTTCTTCATTCCGGCGAGACACGCCGGCGCGGCAAGCGGATTTTCTGAGCAAGAAAAGCCCTGCCGGGCACATTGCTTTACTGTTGCCGGCATGATTGCGTCCAACTTGCTCAAAAGCTAACAATTTAACCGCTGACTGCAAGATCTTGTAGTCAGCGGCGGCATCGGGACCCGATCCCGGGCCTCGGGTCCGAACAGCCGCGGCTGGCTTGCCGCCGTCCAAAGCGGCGTTCACGGCGCACGAATCAGATGATTGCGATGTGATTGTCCCAGGCGAGATCATGGCTGGCGGCGCCAAAACGGCCGGTCTCGCTGGAGCTGACGAAGCCATCCCGTCGGGCCTGAACCCCGCATGTGCCCGGTTTCGCGTCAATCGACAGCGCTTTGCCGGTCAGGGTATCGAGTGCGATCACGACACCGCTCCTGGGAGATGCGACGGCCAGGGTCACGCCATCATTGCCCATCGCAACAGACCCTGCATACTTGCCAAGAACTGCGGCAACCCGATCTTCGAGTTCGACTGACACGAGCCCGAGATCTTCATGAAGTTTCGCCAGTACCGGCACCTCGTCGAAGGCATCTCCCTCATACTGGCCGCCGATCCAGACCTGGTGGCTCGCATCCACCGCCATGTGGCGCAGGGACAGCCGATGCAACCTGGCGGGCAAGGCATGGGAGGACATAAGCGCTCCGCTTGCGGTGTCGATGAAGACCATGGACGGCGCCATGGTCGGCAGGTTGAGCTTCTGCCGTCCCTGATCGGGATGGGTGCGAATGCCGCCATTGGCAACGCACAATGTCTTGCCGTTAGGCATCAGGACGATTTCATGCGGGCCGACGCCGTGGGTGGCAAATTCAGAAATCCGGTTGAAGCCGTCGGTGACATCATAGACGCCGATGATGCCGTCGCCTGTTTCAAAGGCGTTCTCCGCGGCGTAGAGCAGACGGCCATCGGTGGAAAACACGCCATGGCCATAGAAGTGCCGGTCGGCGGGTGTGTGAAACAGCACGGGTTCGGCCGCCATGCGGCTATGCAGCGCGACGGCGAAATTGCCGGGGCGCCGGGCAAAGGCGACAAGCCAGTCACCCTGCGGACCGGCGGCAAAGCCATGCCCGCGGCCGGGCAGCGGATGGGTTGAGACAATTGCCCCGGCTTCATCCAGAATGGCCACACCATAGGCGCCTTTCGGATCCAGGTAAGCGGCTGCAAACAGGACTTCGGAGGCAAGCAGTTTTTCTGCACCGGCCGGCGTGAGGCTTGTCAGCCAGGCGAGGCCCGCTGCCGCCAGAAACTTCCGTCTTTCAAGAACGACCGGTTTCAATCGCCATCTCCGAACGAAAACCCGACCGCGAGGCCGCCTGCCTGGGCGAACTCCTCATCCAGACGGCCAATGATGATCTTGATGGCGTAATCGAGGTAGAGCAGTTTTTCGCGGGTTCCGGGATCAGCCAGCAGATCGCCGACCGGTTTGTCGAGGTCCTGCGCGGTGCGAATTGCCTGCCGGAATTCAAAGCGGATGGTATCGGCGAGCCGTGGGGCGCTGTCTTTTGACACGATCCCGATGCCGCTTTCATTGAACAGCGCCTCGAGGCCTTCGAGATTGGCGCGGATCGACGGCAATGTCATGCCGGAGCGCCAGAAAAGAGCAGATTTGGGCCGGTCGTGACCGGGATCTTCCCTGTCGAGAAAAGCGTTCACACGGGTGTCCCGGATGGCTTCGAGGCCGTGGATCATCTGCCCGAGCAACAGATTCAACGCCTCCTGGTCGGTCCTGAACAACGGATTGCCGAGCGCGGGCTTGAGGAACACCTGGGCAAGACCGGTTCCATCCTGCCATCCGGCAATGATCTCGTTGGAGATGTCGACGAGATTGGTGGACGCCGCCCGTGCAAAGGCACAGCGGTGAGAGGCATCCGGAGCTGCCAGCGTGTCACTGCCGCTGCCGAAGAGAATGAACTCGAGCGCGCCCAGACCCTGCATGGCGACACTCTGGCCGGCAAGCGTGCCGACCTCGGTGACGTTTTCCTGCCGTGAGGCGATGGCCGCCTCGACCTGCTTCCTGCCGGTGCCCTTGCGGTCGGGGAAAAACAGGATGCGCTCAAGGCGGTTTTCGGACATCACCGGACCGAGCCGCAGCCACTCGATGCGCGACCAGCTTTCCACCGCACCGCGAAATGCGGATCGCGTTGCGTTCAGTTTCTCATCCGACGGATTTTCGCACAGTGCTTCAACAGAGGTCTCGAGATCCGTTGCGGCGGCATTGAATTCCGCGTAGCCGGGACGGACATACTCCGTCAGCATCCGTTGCAGCACCGGACCGATCGGCGGACGCGCCGCATCCTGATCCGCGCGTGCGACAGTAGCACTGACAAACAGCGCCACAAGACAGATCAGAAGACGGTTCATCACAGGCTTTCCAGAAATCTCAGGAGGTTGTCCCGGTCTGATCTGGCCAGGCCGGAGAAGCCGTCACGCGCATTCTGGGCCTCGCCGCCGTGCCAGAGAATGGCTTCGGTCAGATTGCGTGCACGACCGTCGTGAAGGAAAAACGTATGGCCGTTGACGATGCTGGTCAGGCCAATGCCCCAGAGCGGCGGCGTGCGCCATTCCCGGCCACTGGCCGAACCGACCTGCTGGCCGTCGGCCAGACCTTCGCCCATGTCGTGCAGCAGGAAATCGGAATAGGGCCAGATCAACTGGAACCGGTGCGCCTTGGTCGTCGCCTGGCGCGATGTCACATATTTCGGCACATGGCAGGCGGTGCATCCAAGATCGTAGAATATCTGCTTGCCCGCCAGGACATCGGCGTCATCAACCAGGCGGCGCGCCGGAACAGCAAGATTCTGCGAATAGAACGTGACCAGGTCCAGCACCGGATCGGGTGCCTCGGTGTCCCCGAGACTGGCCTGGACCCCGGTGGGCAGCGCCACGCATTCGGTCTGGCCAGCCGTGCAATCACCGTGACTTTCCGGAACATCCGGCGTGGAAATGCCGATGTCTCCGGCAAAGGCGCCGGCAGCCTGCTGGCGCACGGTCGCGTTCTGAGCCTTCCAGCCGAAACGCCCGATGGCAAGCTTGCCGGTGGCGGGGTCGCGGGCCATGGCGACGCGGCCGGAGACGCCATCGCCATCCAGGTCCTCGGGGTCTGCGTGGGCAAGAATATCGGCCGGGTGAATGGCCTCGATCAGGCCCATGCCGGTCATCGGCGGGGTCATCCGCGGCGACAGGGTGGTCGACGGATCGAGCGGGCCGAAGCCGAGATCGGCAACGCTGTAGCTTGGCTTGCGCAGGGAAACCACCGATCCGTCGACCAGCTCGACCGGCTGCTCCTGGTACTCGATCACCATTCGGCCCTCGGCCTTGAGACCGGGCACCGCCAGGTCCTGCAACTGGCCGCCATAGACGGGATCCGGCAGGGAAGCGACCAGGAAGTTCTCCAGCGCCTGGCGCTCTTCCTCGGTCCTGGCTGGCCGGGCAAGCCGAAGGAACATCGACGTCGCGTCCGCCGAGCCTTCGGGGGGATGACCACGGCCATCCTTGAGGTGACAACTCTGGCAGGCACGGGCATTGAACAGCGGACCGAGCCCGTCGGACGCGAGCGTCGACGAGGGCGACGAGACCCAAAGCTTCCGGAACAGGGCGTTTCCGAGCTTGAAGGTCTCTTCCTGTTCGAATGTCAGATTGGCGCTGAACTGGGACAACGCATCCCGATTGACCAGCTTGGTGGACGTGCCGGCGCCGCCCTGCATGCGCTCGAATTGCTCGGCCGCCGCAAACGAGCTTGCCGGACGGACCGTCCGTTCGACACGCTGGCGATCCGTTTCGGTCAGATCATCGCGGGTGTGCGGCAGTGCTGCAGCATCGTCCGCATGGACCGGCATCGCCGATGCGAGTGCCAGTCCCGCCGCCATGCAGCCAAGCAAGACACGATGCGGGATGCGTTTTCCATTTGTCATGGCGCTACGTAATGAAAAGTGTTCGGTCATACAGTGCCGCGCGAATGATGCATTTGCCGACACCTAAATTCGTGTTTCGAGATCATGTTCAAATCCCGCATTGGCCAGAAACGACCACTGCACTGATGAAAAACTACGCGTCAGCAGGGGATGCGTTCAGCTGACCATATTTCTGTTCGCCCAACCGGGACAGGAGTTCGAGCTGGGTTTCAAGAAAATCGATGTGCCCCTCTTCATCGGCGATCAAGGCCTCGAACAGGTTTTTGGAGACGTAGTCGCCCTCCTTCTCGCAGATATCACGCGACCTGGTGTAGGCTTTCCAGGCATCCTGTTCGCCGGCCAGATCGCATTCGAGCACTTCCTTGATGTTCTGCTCGATCCTGAGCGGCGCCACGGTCTGAAGATTGGGAAACCCGTCGAGAAAGATGATCCGCTCGATGATCCTGTCGGCGTGCTGCATCTCCTCAATGCTCTCCGCCCGCTCCTTGGCGGCCAGTTTCGCGTAGCCCCAGTCCTCAAGCAACCGGTAGTGCAACCAGTACTGGTTGACTGCTCCAAGCTCGAGAAACAGAGCCTCATTCAGACATTCGACGACCTTCTTGCTCTTTTTCATGACCTGCCTAAACTTCCATCAACCTTGGGTTCCAGATAGCATTCCAACAGATCACCGTCGTCATGCGGCAACTTCCGGGCGAGCTTTCGTCCGGGCTCTCTTCCTGGCCATTTCGATGCGAATCCGTTGATCTGCAATTCGGTTCAGCAGATCCACCACCTTCGGCGCCGGACTTTGCATCAACCCATGATAGCGTTCGGTTGTCTCCACGATAATATCAATCACACCGGGAAAGCAACCACAACACTTGCCGCGGGCGCTCATGGCCTGAAACACTTTCCCCGGCGTAATGAGTTGCCATTCGTCCTCGTTGAGGAAGTCAACGACGACCTGCTCGATGTCTTTCCTGGAAACGATATTGCAGCTGCAAACGATCATGATCTGCTGTTCTCACTGAAAGACGGCGTTGGGGCTGTCGAGGCTGTCAGACCCTTCCAGTTCGATGGCGCCAAGCTCAAGTGCCGCTATGGCGCGTTCGATCGACCGGGTCTGCGTGATCAGGCCGTCGATCGCGGCCTGCACCGTCGCGTTGCCCGCGTCATTGCCGACGGCAATCATCTGGTCATAGGCTTCAACGGTTTCGGTACGCTCGACCATGGCTTCCATGGCCGCGACGGTGGCATCGAGATCTTTGGAAAGCTCCTGCGCAATCGCCGGATCCTTCGCTGCCAGCAGATCGGCCAGGGCCGGTCCGGTCATTTGTGATCCATCCGGCCTCGTGTAGACCCCGGTGTAGGCGGTGCGAATTCCGACGGCATCGTAGCGGTGCGAATTGTGGGTGTTGTCGGAAAAGCAATCATGCTCTTCCTCCGGATCGCCAAGCAGCAGACCGAGCTTCATGCGTTCACCGGCCAGCTCGCCATAGGAGAGCGAGCCCATGCCGGTGAGGATCGTCGACAGGCCGCCGGCGACGCCGCGGTTCTCAAGCGCCACACGCGCGGCACCGCCGGCCTTCCAGCTGGCGGCCATCTCTTCCAGATCCGCCACCAGCAGATCACTTGCAGCGCCGAGATAGTCGCGGCGGCGGTCGCAATGGGCATTGCTGCAGTTCTCGAGGCTGTAATCGGTGGCGGGACGATTGCCGGCGCCGGGGCCGTTGCCGTTCAGATCCTGCCCCCAGAGCAAGAACTCGATGGCGTGATAGCCGGAGGCGACATTGGCTTCGATGCCGCCCGCTTCCTGCAAGGTTGCGGAAATGAGCTCCGGTGTGATCCTTGAAGCGTCGATGGTCTTGCCGTTGATCGCGATCGACGGATTGGCGATCACATTCGCTGTGAACAGCGAGTTCTCGTCGCTCTCGGACCCATAGCTCGGATCGACATAGTCGATCAGCCCCTCGTCGAGCGGCCACGCATTGACCCGCCCTTCCCAGTCGTCGACGATCGCGTTGCCGAAACGGTAGACCTCGGACTGCTGGTAGGGCACGCGGGCGGCGAGCCAGGCGGACCTGGCGGCCTGCAGTGTCTCGTCGCTCGGATTTGCGAGAAACGCCTCGATGGCAGTGTCGAGCGCCTTGGCCGTTGCCAGCGCGTCGCCGTATTTCGCTTCGGCCACATCGATATAGTGCGCAATGACCGCTTCGGGGGTGACATCGGCAACCGCAATGCCGGTCATGGCGGTGGAGGCGGCGAGGCCAAGTCCGAGCAGACGGATGAAACTTTTCATGATCCCAGGTACTCCCGATCTTGCATGGTCATTCAGTGAACCGATCCGCTCGCTCCGGATCCGGCAAAGACCGACTTCATGTCGATGTCGGCAATAGCGCTCAGCGGGATGGGCGCAAGCCTGTGGCTTTGGCCAAGCAGGATTCCCGCATACGCACTTGCGCGCTCGATCACCTCGATACACGCGTCCGAACAGGTGAGCAGCCTGGCGGACTTGACCAGAAGATCCTCATCGCCATGCTGCGCGCCCGACACCATGCCCAGAACCAGGCATTCGTCGCGGCACAAATGACCGGCACCCGGCTTGTAGAACCGCAAGGGGCAGGTTGCGCAGTCGCCGAGCTGGCGGATCAGCGTTGCCATCGCATCCAGCGCGATCTGTCCGTCGATTGCACCGAGCGCATTGGCGTGGGCTGCCCAGGCTGTGTCCCAGTAGCGCTGATCCGTATGAGCCAGACCCGCTATCCAGTTGCGATAGCCATTGACCACCAGGTTTTCCGGCGGCTGGCGCAGATAGGCCGCCGCAGGGCAGTCACCGCAATCATCGTGCTCCATTCGCGCCATTTCGCCGACCTGTCTTCTAAACATGAGATTTTTGGTAATGTATTCTGAAAGTGGAGTCAAACTGTATAGTTTAGAATGAATCCAAACTGTTGGCAGCCACCGCCCCGGCTGGAACTGCCGCGCCTGGTGGAATCCGGTTGACGGACACCGCCTCGCCCCCAGAAAGTTCCACCATGCATTGCCGATTGGTAAACCGCGCCTAGGTTCCCCTCAAAGCCGCCGACGACTGCGACGCAGGACGGGTGCCGAGGATACAGACAGATGGCTAGACCTAGACGCCTTTCGATTGCCCTCATCCTGGGCAGCGGACCCAGCGCCCCGTCCGCGAGGAACTGGCCCAAGCCTGACAATGTAAAGATCATCGCCATCAACAATGCATGGCGCGCCCGGCCGGACTGGGATTATCTGGTGCATGCCGGCGATTTTCCAGCGTCGCGCAGGCCGGACCGGATGGCGGCTTGGCAGTCGGTGCACAGTTACGAGAGCTACGTTCCGGCGCAGAACCGGTTTGGCGGCTTCGTCTATGGCGGCGGCACCATGGCGTTTACTGCCGGGTACTGGGCGCTCGACGCACTCAAACCCGATATTCTGGCCTACTTTGCCTGCGACATGACCTATTCCGGCAAGATGACGCATTTTTATGGTGAAGGCACTGCGGATCCGTTGCGCCCCGATATCACGCTGCAATCACTCGAAGCCAAGTCAGCCCGGCTGATGGCGCTTGCCGGACGGCAGGGATGCACCTGCATCAACCTATCTGCCGAACCTGTCAGCAGACTGATCTTCCCTCGCGCCGCATTTGCCGACCTGACACGACCCGCCGCGGTGGTGCGGACCGATGCCGACGCGATCGATGCAGCGCTATCGGAAGAGAACCGCCTCGGCTACATGGTCGAGGATGGAGAATACTGGCGTCACACCGAGCATATGGATGCATCGGCACTTTCCAGGATCGATGACATGTGGTTGCGCGCATGCAAACCCGGGCAACTTCAGAAGCACTTTGCGTAGCCGCTGACGAAGAGACAGGGAAATCAGTCGAGCGGTCGATCCATGAAATCACGACGGGCTGCGTTCGCACACGTGCCGCTTGATATCGGTCAAGGCGTGTACGGGGTACGATGGTATTGTGAACATGAGAGGATTGTGTGATCTCATGCACAAGAACAGCCAAGCCAAGCTATCGACAAAGCTGGTCAGCCCGGCAGCTGTGCCGGTGCCCGCTTCATCGCCGCAGCCTGCTTTGAATGCACCCGTGCAGCACCCCTATTCGGGGATTGATCAGGCCGTGCGTGGCGCGGTCGCACGGATGACGGGTGGAGTATCTCCGTTCGCGCTGGTCGAAACCTGGACCGATTGGGCGATGCACCTCGCCCGCGCGCCCGGGCGGCAGCTGGAACTGGCCGAACACGCCAGGGACAATGCTCTTAAACTGATGGATTTTGCCGCGAAGTCGGTTTCGGGCCCGGCGCAAAGCCCGCCTTTTGCGCCCAAGGTCTACGATCACCGGTTCGCTGATGACAGTTGGCAATCTCCGCCGTTCAGCCTCTGGCAACAGGGCTTCCTGGCAACGCAGGACTGGTGGGACCATGCGACCGAGAACATGCGCGGCTTGCGCAAACAGGATTCGGAACGGACGCGGTTCCTGGTGCGTCAGATGCTCGATACCGTCTCGCCGTCGAACTTTCCCTGGCTGAACCCCGAGATCCTGGCCGAAACCGCAAGGACCGGCGGACGCAACTTGGCCGAAGGCGTGGTCCACGCCACCGATGACTGGCTTCACACGCTGAGCCAGGCGCACACACCGCCACCCGAGGGCTACCGGCTGGGCAAGGATCTCGCCTGCACGCCGGGCGAAGTGGTCTACCGCAACGACATTTTCGAACTGCTGCAGTACAAGCCGCAGACCGAAAAGGTGCAGGCCGAACCGGTGCTGATCGTGCCGGCCTGGATCATGAAATACTACATTCTCGATCTCTCGCCGCACAATTCGCTGATCAAGTATCTGGTCGACCAGGGTTTCACCGTCTTTGCCATCTCGTGGTGCAATCCGACCGCCGAGCAGCGTGACCTGTCGCTTGAGGACTACCGCAAGCGCGGGGTGATGGCGGCGCTCGACGCCATAAGCGCCATCGTGCCGGGCCGGAAGATTCATGCCAACGGCTATTGCCTCGGCGGCACGATGCTGGCGATCGCCGCAGCGACGATGGCCAGGGACGGCGACGAGCGGCTGGCCAGTGTCACCCTGATGGCGGCGCAGGTGGATTTTTCGGAAGCGGGCGAGTTGCTGCTGTTCCTGGACGAAAGCCAGGTGGCGTTCCTCGAAGACATGATGTGGGCCCAGGGCTATCTCGACCGCCCGCAGATGGCCCGCGCCTTTGCCTCGATCCGTGCCGAGGACCTGATCTATACCCGTGCCGTACATCGCTACTTCCTCGGCCAGGACGACCTGCCGACCGATATCGGGGTCTGGAACGGCGACACGACGCGGATGCCGGCGCGGATGCATTCGGAATATCTCAGGGGCCTGTTCCTGGAAAACCGGCTTTCGGCGGGCCGGTTCGCGGTCGAGGGACGGGTGATCGCGCTCAAGGACATCTCCGCGCCGCTGTTCGTGGTCGGCACGGAAACCGACCACATCGCGCCATGGAAATCGGTCTACAAGACGCGGCTGTTCACCGATGCCGACCTGACCTTCGTGCTGACCAAGTCGGGGCATAATGGCGGCATCCTCTCCGAACCGGGCCACCCGAACCGGCATTACCGGGTGGGTCACCGGGAAGAAGGCGCCCTCTATGTCGATCCGGACAGCTGGCTTGCCAGGACCAAACCGAAGGACGGGTCCTGGTGGCCCGAGTGGATCAGCTGGCTGAACGCAAAGAGCAGCGGGCCCGTGGCGCCGCCTGCGCTGGGCGCGCCGGAGAAGGGCTATCCGCCGCTGGAACCCGCGCCGGGACGCTACATTCACCAGACCTAGTCCTGCCGGCATCAGGCAGGTCTCCGGGCCGGCCACGGGAGGCTTGATCCTGATCAACGCTCGAGATCGATGATCGGCGCAGGATGAAAGCCTGTTGCCGGGGCAACGAGAGAATGGAGTTTGTTGACGTGGATCTCAATCAACCTGCGCACTCGCCAAGATCCCTGGACCAGGTGTCATGACCATGCGGCGGGCCGCATCATGACTGACGCCCGGGCAAAACGTGCCGAAGGCTCGGGCAAGGTGGTGGCCGTGCGTGGCCCGGTGCTCGACATCGCGATCGAGGGCGGGCTGCCGGAGCTGCATGACGCGGTGATCGTGACAGAAGGCGACGTGACGGTTCTGGCCGAGGTTCAGGCGCATTTGACGGATCGGGTCGTGCGCGCCATCGCGATGCACCCGACGCAGGGCGTTGCCCGCGGCGCAGCGGTGGCCCTGACCGGCGCGCCGATAGAGGTTCCAGTCGGTGACGCTGTTCTGGGTCGCCTCGTCAACATCATGGGCGAACCGGCCGACCGCGGAACCGCGATTCCACCAGGCACGCCCAGGCGGCCTATCCATGCGCCGGCGCCGTCAATTTCGCGCCAGCGGGGTGCGACCGAGCTGTTTTCGACCGGGATCAAGGTGATCGACCTGCTGGCGCCGCTGGCCCAGGGCGGCAAGGCCGCCATGTTCGGCGGCGCCGGCGTCGGCAAGACCGTGCTGGTGATGGAGCTGATCCATGCGATGGTTGCCGGATACAGCGGGATCTCGGTATTCGCCGGCGTCGGCGAACGCTGCCGCGAAGGCCACGAGATGCTCAACGAGATGAAATCGACCGGCGTTCTCGACCAGACCGTGCTGGTCTATGGCCAGATGAACGAGCCGCCCGGCGCGCGCTGGCGCGTGCCGCTGACGGCAATGACGATTTCCGAGTATTTCCGCGACGAGAAATCCCGCAACGTGCTTCTGCTGATGGACAATGTTTTTCGCTTCGTCCAGGCCGGCTCGGAAGTCTCGGGTCTTCTCGGCCGGATGCCCTCGCGCGTCGGTTACCAGCCGACGCTGGAGACAGAGGTGGCGGACCTGCAGGAACGGATCGCATCCGTCGGCAATGCCTCGGTCACCGCGATCGAGGCGGTCTACGTGCCCGCGGATGATTTCACCGACCCGGCGGTCGGGGCGATCAGCAGCCATGTCGATTCCATGGTGGTGCTGTCCCGGCAACTGGCGGCCGAGGGTATCTATCCGGCCATCGACCCCATCGCGACGACCTCGATCCTGCTCGACCCCACGGTGGTGGGGCAGGACCATGTCGATATCGCCGGGCGGGTGCGGGAGGTGATCGAACATTACCGCGAGCTGCGCGACGTGATCGCGCTCCTGGGCGTCGAGGAGCTGGGCGCCGAGGAACGCCGCGCGGTCGGGCGGGCGCGCCGCCTGCAGCGGTTCCTGACCCAGCCGTTCTTCGTCGCCGCAGGCTTCTCCGGGATGGAAGGCCGTTCGGTGCAGCTGAAGGACACCATCGCCGGATGCCGGGCGATCCTCGACGGTGAGTGCGACGACTGGGAGGAAAGCGCGCTCTACATGATCGGCACACTGGATGAAGCACGCGACAAGCAGAAAAAGCTCAAGGATCGCGACGCGGCACGCACAAGGGTGGGGGCATGAGCAGGGACACGCTGACACTCACGATCTCGACGCCGCTGCAGCTCGTCATGCGGGCGGAGAACGTGCGGTCCTTCCGCGCCGAAGACGAGAGCGGCAGCTTCGGCATCATGCCGGGGCACGTGGCCTTGCTGAGCGTTCTGCGCGCCTGTGTCGTCCGCTGGCGGGAGCCCGAGGCGGCTTGGTCCTACTGCGCGGTGCGCGGCGGCGTGCTGACCGTGGAGAAGGGCCGCCATATCCGCATCGCCTGCCGCCAGGCGGTTCTCGGAGCGGACCTGGCGGCGCTGGAAGCCGGTGTCGAAACCCATCTCGCCGCCGAGGCCGAAGCGGCGCGTGCCGCGCGCCTGCAACAGGCGCGGATGCACGCCCAGGTGATCCGCAAGATCATCCTGCACATGTCCGATGATGGCGGGACTTCCATGGACGCTTCGCTTGACGGGGCCTTCCAATGACCGGGGAACGCGATCCGCAGCCATTGCGCGACGCAGCGCGCGATTCCGCCGAGCGCGAACGGATGCGGATCAGCGATCCCGAGCCATCGCTGGGCCGACGGTTCGGGCAGATCGGCATTCTCGGCTGGATGATCGTCATCCCGGTGCTCATGGGCATATTCGCAGGCAGCTGGCTGGACCGGCTTCTGGGCACCGGCATCACGCTTTCGGCGGCACTGACGATGGCAGGCGCGGCGCTCGGTCTGTGGCTGGCTTTCAAATGGATGCATGAACAATGACAGACTTTTCCGGATTTGACCTGAGCCTTGTCGACGTGGTGCGGCTGCTTGCCGTCCTGGCCGCCGGATATGGCGCGGGCCTCGTCCATTTCGCAACGCTCGAAACGGTCGCGCGCCGCATCGCCGGCGGCAGGCTCTCGGCCGTTGCGTTGCAGATCGGCAGGCTGGCAGCCCTCGGCCTGTTCCTGTTCCTGCTCGTCAAGCTTGGCGCAATCGAGCTTCTCTTGGGCAGTGCCGGAATCATGCTGGCGAGATCGCGGGTTCTGGCGCGCGTGAGGGCGGAACCATGAACGGTTCTCCGCTGACCGCCGAGGTTGCCTTCACGATCGGCCCCGTTGCGGTGACCATGCCGGTGGTGATCACCTGGGGCATCATGGCAGTGCTGTTTGTCTTCAGCGTATTTTCGACCCGCCGCCTCGCGGTGATCGCGGGGCCGGTGCAAACGGTGCTGGAACTGCTGGTGACGACAATCGATGCGCAGATCGAGGCGACGATCCAGCGCAACCCCGCACCCTACCGGATGCTGATCGGCTCGCTGTTCCTGTTCATCTTGGTGGCAAGCTGGACATCGTTGATCCCGGGCCTCGAGCCGCCGACGGCGACCCTGGAAACCGACGCGGCGCTTGCCAGCGTGGTGTTCCTCGCAACGATCTATTTCGGCATCCGCTCGAACGGCGTCAGGGGCTACCTGAAGACCTTCGCCGACCCGTCCTGGGTGATGATCCCGCTCAACCTGGTGGAGCAGATCACGCGGACATTTTCGCTGATGGTCCGCCTGTTCGGCAACGTCATGAGCGGCGTTTTCGTGGTCGGCATCGTGCTGTCGCTCGCCGGTCTCCTGGTTCCGATCCCGCTGATGGCGCTGGACCTGCTGACCGGCGCCGTGCAGGCCTACATCTTCGCCGTTCTGGCAACGGTCTTCATCGGGGCGGCAATCGCCGAGAATGGAACGAAGCACCGCCCCCCTGCCCCGCCAGCCCCCTCCGAAACAAAGGGAACGAACTGATGAACTACATCCATCTTGCCAGCATCATCGCCGCGGCGATCGCCGTGTCTTTCGGGGCCATCGGACCGGCCTTGGCGGAGGGCCGGGCGGTGGCCGCGGCAATGGACGCGATTGCCCGCCAGCCCGAGGCAGCCGGCACGGTTTCGCGAACGCTCTTCGTCGGCCTGGCGATGATCGAGACGATGGCAATCTATTGCCTCGTCATCGCGCTGCTGCTGCTTTTCGCCAATCCCTACGCCTAACCAGGACGGCCAAGCGCATGCAATTCGACTGGTGGACCTTCGCCTTTCAGGTGATCAACGTGCTGGTGCTGATGTGGCTCCTGAGCCGCTTCATGTTCCGGCCGATCGCCGGGATCATCGCCGAGCGGCAGGCCGAAACCACAAGGGCGCTGGCCGACGCGGAAACGGCCAAAGCCAAGGCCGCCGAAGCCACGCGCGCGGCGAAGGAGGAGGAGCAGCGCAATGCGAGCGAGCGGCTGAAGATCATCGAGGCGGCAAAGGCCGGGGCCGAAGCCCAGCGCAAGACCATTCTCGACATGTCCCGAAAGGAGGCCGCCGAGATTGCCGCGAAGGCCGACGCCGACGCAAAGCGGAAACACCGGAGCGACCGGCAGGAGCAATTGAGGGAATCCGCCGCGCTCGCCATCCGGATCGCCGGGCGGCTGATGGACAATCTTCCCGACGACGCCCGCATCCTGGGCTATCCCGAACGGCTGCAGAAGGCGCTGGACGCGCTTGATGGCGAACAGCGCAATGCACTGGCCTCCGAACCAGGCATCTTGCGGATCGTCGCGCCGCGGCCGCTGAGCGACGCCGAACTGGCGGCAACACGGGAAGCGATCCGCAAGGCCCTGAAAATCGATCCGCCGCAGACCGTCGAGGTCGACGCCTCGCTGATCGCCGGACTGGAGCTCAGAGGCCGGCACGGCATCATTCACAACTCGCTCAGCCACGACCTGAGCCGTATTGCCGAGGCTATGGACCGGGATGATCATGTCTGACGCGGATCAACCAGAAAGCACAGGGATCGAGGCCCTGGCGGATCGGGTCGACCGGGTCGAACTGGGGCCGTCGTCCGAAGCGCTCGGGCGCGTGACGGAAATCGCCGACGGGCTGGCGCACGTGTCCGGCCTGATGGCCGCGCGGCTGGGAGAGCTCCTCGAGTTCGAAGGCGGCGCACAGGGGTTCGTGCTCAATCTGGAACCCGAGAGCATCCAGGCAGTGCTGCTCGATCCAAGCGACGCCATCCCGGCCGGCTCGATTGTCCGGCGCACCGGCAGGCTGGCCAGCGTGCCGGTCGGCGAAGCGCTTCTGGGCCGCGTCGTCGATCCGCTCGGCCGCCCGCTCGACGAAGCGGGCCCGATCGATGTCGAGGACCGGCAGCCGATCGAACGGCCGGCGCCGGACATCATCGACCGCGATTTCGTCACCGAACCGCTGGAATCCGGCCTCCTGGTCGTTGACGCGCTGTTTGCCGTCGGCAGGGGGCAACGCGAACTCATCATCGGCGAACGGGCGACCGGCAAGACCTCGATAGCGGTCGACACCATCATCAACCAGAAAGGCTCCGACATCGTTTGCATCTACGTCGCCATCGGCCAGCGGGCGACGGCGGTGCGGCGGGTGATCGACGCGGTGCGCAGCAGGGGCGATATCAGCCGCTGCATCGTCGTGGTCGCCGCCGCCACCGCGGAGCCGGGCCTGCGCTGGCTGGCGCCGTTTGCCGGAACCACGATGGCGGAATATTTCCGCGACAGGGGCGGTCATGCGCTGATCGTCTATGACGACCTGACCAAGCACGCCACCACCCACCGCGAACTGTCGCTGCTCGCCCGCCAGCCGCCCGGGCGCGAGGCCTATCCGGGCGACATCTTCTTCCTGCACGCCCGGCTGCTGGAACGCTCGGCCAAGCTGTCGCAGGACAAGGGCGGCGGGTCGCTGACGGCCCTGCCGATCGCCGAAATCGACGCCGGAAACCTGTCCGGGTACATTCCGACCAATCTGATCTCGATCTCGGACGGGCAGATCGTGCTGTCGTCCAAGCTGTTTGCCGCCAACCAGCGGCCGGCGGTCGATGTCGGGCTGAGCGTCAGCCGCGTCGGCGGCAAGGCCCAGCTTGCGGCACTGAAGGCGGTGGCCGGCCAGGTCCGGCTCGACTACGCCCAGTACCTGGAACTGCGGATGTTCTCGCGCTTCGGCGGGTTCGGCGATGCGTCGGTCAGGCACCGGATCGAGCATGGCGACCGGATCGGCGCGCTGTTGTCGCAGCCGCGGTTCTCGCCGCTGAGATCCATCGACCAGATCGCCCTGCTCACGGCGCTGGGCGACGGGCTGCTCGACAATGTCGCCCTGGACCGGATCGAGACGCTGAAAAGACTGCTGCCCGGCGTGATCGACAGCGAGCCCCGGCTCGCGGAAATATCCGCCCGGCCCGCCACGCTGAGCGCGGATCAACAGGACGCGCTGCTTGCCTGCGTGCGGCTGGCGATTGCGAAACTTTCCGAAGGCGAAAGCTGATGCGCCGGTCAGCGGATGTCGCCGGACAGATCGAGAATGTCGAACAGATCGAGGGCGTCGTGGTGGCGATGCGGGCACTGGCGGCCGCGCACGCGCAGGAGGCCCGGCGTCACCTCACCGCGATCCGCGAACAGGAGGCAACGGTGGCCCATGCCATGGCCAATGCGCTGGCGCTGCTCGCGCAGGCCGACCGGCAACCGGCGGGGTCGATCGCGGCCGCCGGCCCGGAACTGAAGATCGTCGTCGGCGCCGCGCAAGGCTTCAGCGGGCTCTACAACGAGCGGATCGTCGAGGCCGCGCTCAAGGCTCGCAGCGCCGCGGCCAGCCCCTCGTTCATGCTGATCGGCCAGCGTTCCGTGACTGAATTCGAGGGGCTCGCCATCCCGCCTGCCTGGTCGGCAAACATGGCCGCGCACACCGCCGAGATCCCCGCGCTCGCAAGCCGGGTCGTCGATGCGCTTTTCGCGTTCCTGGAACGCGGCACGGTGGCCGCCGTCAGCATCCTCTACTGCGACCCCGACGGACGCGAGCAAAGCCTCGTCGACCGCCGGCTGATGCCGTTCGACTTCTCGCGGTTCCCGCCTGCCAAACGGGCCGAAGCACCGCTGATCACGCTGCCGCCGGAGATGCTGGTCTCGCACCTGGTGGAGGAGTACGTGTTCACCGAGATCTGCGAGGCGCTGATGCTGGGCTTTGCGTCGGAAAACGATGCACGGATGACGGCGATGACGCGCGCGCGCAGCAATGTCCGGCGGATCCGCGACGATCTTCGCATCGAATTCGCACAATTGCGGCAGGCGCAGACGACCACCGAAATCATCGAACTGTCGCAGGTCCTGCGATGACAGGGGCTGCGCGCAACCGGATCGAGACCTGAATAGATCCCGCGCAGTCAGGATCATCGGCCTTGCCGATCATGACTTGTGACTGGCAATTCCCCGCTTCACAGCGGCATCCGCAGGCTATTGAAGCGACTTGAAAAAAATGGTGCTCGGAGGCGGATTTGAACCACCGACACGCGGATTTTCAATCCAAAGATTTCGGCTCCCCGTCAATCCCAAGGATTCTCAACAATTGGCATATCTCATTGAGATATATTCGCTTTATTGATTTTCTTGTCCTAACGATTCCCAACACACGCTTTACATTATCCAGACTCGTGCGACTTAGCTGCTACTTAGAAAGCGTGATTCATGAGAACCAAATTTTCAAAAAAGTTCGTTGAGGCAATCGAGCCGTCTCAAAAGGATCAGCTGTTCTGGGACACCGAAGTCCCCGGCTTTGGCGTGAAGGTCACGCCCAAGGGCAAGCGGGCCTACTTCATCTACTACCGAAACCGATCAGGACAACAGCGTCGACCCAAGATCGGCGATCACGGATCGATTACCCTCGATGAGGCCCGGAAGACCGCGCAGCAACAACTTGCTCTGGTTGCCTCCGGCACCGACATCAGTGCGCAAAGGCAGGTCGAACGGAGTGTTGGAACCGTTGCGGAATTAGCCGAGCGATACCTGAGCGAGTATGCCGAAGCCCACAAGAAGCAGAGCAGCATTAAGACTGACAAGGCCAACATCGAGAACCACGTCCTGCCGATACTCGGCGCGATGGCTGTTGGTGAGGTTACGAGGCAAGATATTGACCGTTTGAAGCTGGCGGTTCGCGACGGCCAGACAGCCCGCAAACTCCCTGCTAAACCCAGGGGGCGCAGAATCGTTCGTGGCGGCGAAGGCATAGCCAATCGGGTCATTGCGCTCACTTCGAAAATGTTTGCCTGCGCTCAAGAGTGGGGCCTCCGGGCCGACAATCCTGCCCAAGGCATTCGAAAGTTCAGGGAGCACCGCAAAGACCGCTTCCTCAGCTCCGATGAAGTCGGGCGCTTGTTGACGGCATTGCGCGAGGCCCGGCAACAACAGACAGAGAGCCTTTCTGCCATCGTGGCCATCCGGATCCTATTGCTTACGGGCATGCGATGTGGCGAGGTCCTTAATCTGAGATGGAAGGACGTAGACGAAGCAAACGCGTGCTTCCGCCTACCAGATTCCAAGACCGGATCCCGGGTCATCCCCTACAGCCGCGACGTAGCTGACGATATTGGCCTTCTAGAAAAGTCCGGCCCAGAGGAGCTGGTCTTTGAAGGAAGGGAGAACGGCTCCCCTCTCTCACTCCGGCGCCCTTGGTATAGAATTCGCGAGCTGGCGAACATTGACGATACGGCGAACCTGCATTCGCTAAGGCATACGTTCGCGTCATGGTCGGTTATGAACGGCCTGTCACTTACTCAGGTTGGCGCTCTACTTGGGCACAAGTCCTCACAGACAACATTGCGCTATGCCGATCATGCCCTAGAAGCCCAGCGAAGCTATTTTGAAAAGACAGGTTCGGCATTGGCCTCGATGGAAATTGCGGATCGTCAGTCCTCATCGTCATCTTCATAATCTACAATTTTTTCGAAAAATCGCTCAACGACATCCACACCGCTATCGGAAAGAGCGATAGACAAGAACCGCGTTTTCTCGCTGCCAATTTTTACTGATATTTCTACTTTTCGCACACGATCGTCTGGTGGCGTGGCAAGATCTTCAGCGGCATCTAGGTCGATGTCGTCATAGTTCTGTTCTTCCGTGTATCTTGCCGCCCATGCGTGCACCCCCTCCCCGTTCCGCCTTGCCAGATCGCAAACTTCATCTGGTGGAATTTCGTTGTAGATCAAATAGAGCGCGGCCCGCACATCCCTGCTGATGCGCTGCTGTTGATACCTATTTGGTGCAGATCCGCAATTGTGTACCGCCTCCATAAACACTCTACATTTCTTTCTCTCAAAATCTTTCCCAACAGGCGTTGGCTTAGAAGACAGAGCAAAGATGAAATGGCGGTTAGCTCCGAAAAGGAGATCAAGGGCAACCGCCATCGCAATGCGCTCATAGATCGCCGCTCGACCTTGTACCGGCTGGCGTTCAGCCCAGCTCCTCAGTGCGCGAACACTACATTCCGAGAAGCTCGATGAAGGTTACGTAGTAGAGTTCCATTTCGGGATTTTTTCAGGACAACTCCTTGCCAGCCCGATATCAGCTATTTTTTACCTATGATTGCATTATTGGCGAAATTCAACCAAATTTGACACATTGGCGATGTTCCTGTATTGTTCTTTTGTCTGAGCCGCTTCGTGTCCGTGGCTCTCGCTCTTATCGGCGCGGTTCAGCTCATGTCTGAACCTACGTGGAGGCTATCTCCGCAAGCCGAGAAAGATGTTCAAAATGGCACAAGCAGCAAAAATCGAAATCAACCCAACCGATGCGCCAGCCGAAGCGACCGCTGCCAGCGCGGCCGATACGCCCGCAGTTGCCGTCGTGCACCGGAATGGAAAAGAAACGCCACGGGGGGCGTGGTTCCCCGCCGACGACATTGAGGCTGTGCTCGCCGGCGCCGCGGAGATGGGCATGCACGCTGTGAAGGCCAGCCCCCCTGAGATCGTCAGCCTTGCACAACGGCTGCCCAAGGGCCGGATCTTCGACAGCGGAAAGCTCTTTACCCCGCTGATCCAAACCAAGGTCTACGACGAGCTCATGACTCATCTCCCCGAACATGGGATCACGGCCAAGCCGAGACTAGTGATGAGTGCAGCTTCAAGCGGCACTGGTGATGCCGATGCGGAAGGCCCTGGCGCATCAGTGCCCGAAGGCACGCGTCCAACGGACTGGTAACAGATAACCGTGGGGTCACTGGTGTTGGCGGAAGAAGCGAGAATGGAGGGCTGGTTCGAGGCGATCATTCTGGATGTCTGCCCCAAGCACGTTTTCAAATTGAGGTACCGTGATTACCCCGACGACCCGATCATTACCCGCCATGTGTCCAGGCTTGCGCTCATGATGCAGTTGGATGCTGCGACCAGCGCCTAAACGGCCGAGCGAGGGGATCAAGACTATGGGCAGCAACCGCGTTCAGACTATCAATGATCAATTCCGCCAGACCTTTCTCGGTGGCAGGGTCGTGATGACTGCGAGTGTTGCTGCCATGGCCGACAACGACCGCCGGACCCTGTTGAGCAGGGTCCGGCATTTTGATGAATTTACGTCAGAAAATGACCCTTACGGCGAACATGACTTCGGCTCTATCAACCTCGGTGAGTGCCGTTATTTTTGGAAGATTGAATATCACGATCCGACGCTGACATGCGGCCCATCCGACGCCAGCGACATGGCCACCACAGAGCGCGCGCTGGCGCTAATGCGCGCGGGTGGTCGTCAAACAAGCGTCCGCACTCGCATTGGAGTAGGATCGGCCGGATGACCTGAAGCGCCGACGAACCTAGTTTGATGAGCAACTCGATCTCGATCCGCAAGAGCTGATCTTCATAGACGAGACCGGTCTTTCAACGAAGATGGCACGTTTGCGCGGACGTGCAATTCGAGGCGAGCGCTGTCGAGCTGGCGTTCCCCATGGCCATTGGAAAACAACCACATTCACCGGAGCTCTGCGCCTGAGGGTATGATCGCGCCGTTTGTCTACGACAGAGCGATGAACGGTGACGTCTTCCTAGTCTATGCCGAGCGGATGTCAGGCACCAAACCCACCGCCACCAGGCGTGTGCATGATGAAAGTGTCGCCTGAGGCCATTTCAGCCTTGTCGTTCCCGGCGAGCGGTTCAACAGATCCGTCAATACGCTCTACGAGATTGAGGCCTGGCTTTCCGGGCTGACCGCCCGCCACACCTGCCGGAACCGTAATGCGGTGCGACGACAGCACCGTCGCTGTCATGGGCTCAAGGAATCTGAGCTTTCGTGTGATCCCCTCCCCGCCTGCAAAACGGCCACCACCGCCTGACCCCTTGCGGATGGAGAACTCCTCAACGCGCACGGGAAAGCGCGTCTCCAACACCTCCGGATCGGTCATGCGGGTGTTGGTCATGTGGCTGTGAACCGCACTTGCGCCATTGAAGCCGTTGCCCGCACCGGTACCGCCACAGATCGTCTCATAGTTCTGATAAGTCTCATTGCCGTAGACGAAATTGTTCATGGTTCCCTGTGATCCGGCAATCACACCCAAGGCACCATAGAGCGTATCGGCAATAGACTGGCTGACTTCCGTATTACCGGAAATAACCGCAGCCGGATAATCCGGGTTGATCATGGTTCCTTTCGGAACCCGGATATCAAGCGGCTTCATGCAACCTTCGTTCATCGGGATATCCGCACCCACGAGCGTTCGGAACACATAAAGCACCACTGCCCGGCAGATCGACAGCGGCGCATTGTAGTTGAACTCGTCCTGTGGCGATGTTCCGGCAAAATCGATAATGGCTTCACGCGCGGCCTTGTCGACACGTATGGACACATTGATATGCGCCCCGCTGTCCATGGGATACTCGAAGCTGCAGTCCTTGAGCACATCGAGAACCCGGCGAACGCTCTCTTCGGCATTGTCCTGGACATGGCCCATATAGGCATGCACCACCTCAAGACCGAACTGGCGTACGATGCTCTGGAGCTCTTTCGTTCCAGTGGTATTGGCGGCAATCTGTGCCGCAAGATCGGCCATGTTCTGGTCAATGTTGCGGCACGGGTACTTCCCGGTCGCAAGCAGGGCACGCGTTTCGGGGTCCCGCAATTTGCCTTGCCCGACCAGAAGGAAATTGTCGATCAGCACACCTTCCTCATCGATGTGGCGGCTGTCAGGTGGAGCTGACCCCGGGGTCTTGCCGCCGATATCCGCATGGTGCCCGCGCGAGGCTGCAACGAAGATGATCTTCTCTCCAGCCTCGTCAAACACCGGCGTGATCACCGTGACATCCGGCAAATGCGTTCCCCCGTTAAAGGGGTTGTTCATCATGAACACGTCGCCAGGGCGGATCTTGCCCGCATTCTGTTCAAGTGTCTTGCGGACACTCTCACTCATCGATCCCAGGTGCACCGGCACGTGCGGTGCATTGGCGACCAGATCGCCATTGCCGTCAAAGATGGCACAGGAGAAATCGTATCTCTCCTTGATATTGACCGAATAGGCGGTGTTGGCGAGCGTTGCGCCCATCTGCTCGGCAATCGACATGAAGAGATTGTTGAATACCTCCAGCATGACCGGATCGACACTTGTACCGATCGCTTCCTGCCGCCTCAGGGGTACAATCCGCCGCAAGAGAAGATTTCCGCCGGCAATCGCCTGTGCCTGCCAGCCATTCTCGACGACATTGGTGCCTGTCGGCTCGACAATGATTGCCGGACCCTTCACCTCCTGGCCGACCACCATCTTCGTCCGGTCAACCATCGGCACATCGCGCCATTCGCCAAGGCAGTACATGGAGGCGGTTGTGCCTTGCTGTTCAAACTGGCGCTCGGCATCCGGGAGCGTCACGCCCTCGCCGGTCGCCCCAATCGCCTCAGATGTCAGCAGATCGATAATGAGTTCTTCAGCCTGCGGCACAAAGCCGAAGCGCTGCTGGTGTACCGCCTCGAAATCCACGCGCATCGCGTCAGGCGAACCGAATTCTACAGCCAATGCCTGATGCGATCCTTTCGGCCTGATATGGGCGGTGCGCACCAGCGTTATCGCATCGTCGGCAATGCCCTGGCCGGAAACCTCCGCTCGGCTTTCCGCATCAAGTCTGGCAAAAACCGCTTCCGCCTCGGCGGTGTCATTGAGCGGTTGCGCAAACTGGTGTTCGCGGATTGCCCGCACATCGGCCAGCCCCATGCCGAAGGCAGACAGAACGCCGGCGAATGGATGGATGAAGATGGTCTCCATACCCAGAACATCGGCAACCTGACAGGCGTGCTGTCCACCCGCGCCGCCGAAACAGTTCATCGTGTAGCCGGTCACGTCATAACCGCGCTGCACACTGATTTTCTTGATCGCATTGGCCATGTTTTCGACCGCAATCCGCAGGAAGCCCTCTGCGAGATCTTCCGGGCTTCGCGGCGCCTCACCGGTTTCTGCTGCGATTTCGCGGGCCATCTCCTCGAACCTGGCTCGCGCGGCCTCAGCATCCAGCGGCTCTGTGCCATCAAGGCCAAAGACATGCGGGAACTGATGGGGCTGGACCTTGCCTAGCACCACATTGCAATCCGTGACCGCCAGCGGTCCGCCACGGCGATAGGACGCAGGTCCGGGATTGGCGCCTGCGCTTTCCGGCCCCACCTGCATGCGACCGTTGGCATAGGTCAGAATGGATCCGCCGCCGGCTGCCACGGTATGAATGCTCATCATCGGCGCGCGCATCCGCACGCCTGCAACCTCGGTTTCGAACGAGCGTTCATAGGCACCGGCATAATGACAGACATCGGTGGAGGTGCCCCCCATGTCAAACCCGATCAATCGCTTAAAACCTGCCTTCTCGGCGCTGCGCACCATGCCTACCACGCCACCCGCCGGACCGGACAGGATGGCATCCTTACCCTGAAACAATGCAGCATCGGTCAGTCCGCCATTGGATTGCATGAACATGAGCGAACCACAGCCGCCCTCGGACGCCCCGAGCGCGTCGCTAACCTGCTTCACATAACGACGCAAGATCGGGGAGAGATAGGCATCAACAACCGCCGTATCTCCCCGGGAAACAAGCTTGATAAGCGGGCTCACCGCATGGCTGAGCGAGATCTGAGGGAAGCCGATTTCGCGCGCAATCTCGCCAATCCGGCTCTCATGGTCCTGAAACCGGTAGGCGTGCATGAGGGCCACAGCCACGGATCGATAGCCGTCCGCATAGGCCTGGATCAAGGCTTCGCGGACTTCATGGTCATCAAGCGGAGTTATGACATTGCCATCGGCAGCCAGGCGTTGATTGACTTCAATTACATCAGAGTACAGCAGCTCCGGGAGGACGATCTCAAGATCAAACAAGCGCGGCCGGTTCTGATAGCCAATCCGCAGGAGATCGCGCATACCGCGGGTGATCAGGAGCAGGGTGCGCTCACCCTTGCGTTCCAGGAGTGCATTGGTCGCAACAGTGGTTCCCATCTTGACCGCGTCAATTGTGCCCTTGGGGATGGCAGAATCCGCGCCCAGGCCAAGCATTTCACGGATCCCGAAGACGGCCGCGTCCTTGTAGCGCTCTGGGTTTTCGGACAGGAGCTTGTGGGACTTGAGCTTGCCATCAGGCATTCGTGCAACAATGTCGGTAAATGTCCCGCCGCGATCAACCCAAAACTGCCACATGGCCGATACCTTCCGTTTTGGCTGGCCAAACCCGTGACCAGCGACATGAAACTGAATTCGAAGTGTTCAATGGCCCGGCGGTCAGACGAAGCCCGGCAGAAAAAGCGCGATCTGGGGAAATGCAATCAATGCTGCCACCATCAACAACATGACAATCACATAGGGCAGAGCCCCCAGCATCACCTCGCTCATGGTGCCTGATTTCCGGGCGCCCTGGACGACATAGAGGTTGAGCCCGACCGGCGGCGTGATTAACGCCATTTCGATGAGCACGATCATCAGGATGCCGAACCAGATCGGATCATACCCCTGGGCCACGACCAGCGGCACGATGATCGGGATTGTCACCACCATCAGGGACAACGTCTCGATGAAGAACCCGAGCACGATGTAGATTGCGACAATGACCAGCATGAACATCAGCGGCGACAGCCCCAGTCCGGTCAGGAAGGTCTGCAGTTCGCGGCCCATGCCGGCCGAAGACAGTGTAAAGTTCAGGAAGGTCGCGCCGATGACCACGAGCATGATCATCGATGTGATTTTAATGGTGCCAAGCAGGCTTTCGCCGATCATGCTCAACGACACGCCACGGAAGAAGGCCGCTATCAAGAACGCGCCCGCCACGCCCACCGCCGCGGCTTCGGTTGGTGTCGCCCATCCCTTGTAGATGGTGCCGATGATGATCGAGAACAGGAAGATGATCGGCAACAAATCCCGCAGGGCGGCAATCATCTGCGCGAGCGGGAACACGCGGCGCTCACCGCCCAATGACGGACGGACGGTGCAGATGATGACCGTCGCCAGGACAAAACACAGGGCAAGCGCAATGCCTGGAATCAGGCCGGCAAGAAACAGTCTTGGAATTGAGGTCTGGGTGAGGAACCCGTAGACGATCAGGTTGATCGAAGGCGGGATCATGATCCCGAGAGTGCCACCCGCGGCGATGGCGCCTGAGAACAGCTTGGGGTCATAACCAAGCTTTTCCGCCTGCGGCATGGCGACCGTTGCCACCGTTGCAGCCGTCGCCACGGATGACCCGGAGGTAGCCGAAAACATGGTCGCGGTGGCGATGTTGGCGTGGATCAGCCCGCCTGGCAGCCAGGACACCCAACGGTCGAGGGCTGCATAGGTGCGGCCCGCGACACCGCTGCGCACCAGGATTTCACCAAGCAGCACGAAGAACGGAATGGCAATCAGCGTGGCACTGTTGGAAGAAGACCAGACGAGCTGACCCAGTCCTTTCATCAGCGGGAACGGGCTGAAGAACAGATCAACGCCAAAGCCCAGCAAGAACAGGACGATGCCAACGGGAATGGAGAGCGACAGAAGAGCCAGAAGGCCTACGGAAACATAAGCGATCATACCAGCGCATCCTGTTCGGCGAACGCGCCGATGGCACTTTCGATTTCGTCAAACTTGCCCTGAAGAAAAAGAACAAGAGCCGACACAAGAGTAAGCCAGGAGACAATGGCAAACCACGTCCAGCCGGCAAACCAAGGCACCTGGACAAGCCAGAGGGGGGTTTCCAGAACCGTGTTGGCGGTTGAATAATTGGCGATGGATTTCTCAAGCACCGGCCAGCATCGAAACGCAATGAGCGTCACCGTTCCCGTCAGCACCATCATCGAAAACAGATCGAACAGAACCCGCCCTCGTGTTGCGACCCGGCTTCGCAGCAGATCGATGCGAACATGTCCCAGTTCGAGAAGCGTGTAGGCCATGCCCCAAGCGGCGGCGATTGCCATGACATAGCCGCTGACTTCATCCGTGCCGCCAAAAGAGGCCCCGACCTGACGCAGCACGATGTCCAACAATACAAAAACCACGCAAATCAGCAGTCCGATTCCAATAAGGATCGCGAGTGCGCGATTGAGCTTTCGCAGTGTCGTCAAAATGTCCTGTGCCATGATTTCAGGGCCTCATTTGATGTTGAAGATGATCAGTTGGCGACGACGGTCACTCCGACCACTTTACCAACGCTGTCGTTCCAGCGGGTCACCCATTCTTCACCTGCCCGCGAAGCCCAGTCCGGAAGCACTTCGGTTTCCAGGATTTCACGTGCCTTGGCGAAATCGGCATCCGACACGTCAACCAGTGTCATTGCCCGCTTGTCGCCGGATGCGCACTCGCCATTACCGGTCAGGCAAGCCACATCATTGGCAAGTGCTCCTTGCGCACTGGCCCATGCGGGAGCCTCGAAGTTCTCGGAGACCTGCTTGGCGATCAGCTCCTGTGTCGCGGCATCAAGGCTATTCCATTTGTCCAGATTGATCGCGGTCACCACAGAATCCCATCCGCCCAACGGGAGCGTCAGAAGATGGGTCGAAACTTCCCACCAACCGGCGCTGTAGCCCGAGCCGGCGCCGGTCACGGCACAATCAACCACGCCCTTCTGGAGCGCGCCTGGCACTTCCGAGAAGCTGACATTGATGCCTTCGGCGCCGAGCGCTTCAAGGAACTTAGCCGTCATCCGGCCCGAAGCACGGATTTTCAGACCGGCGAGATCGGAGAGGCCGGAAATCGGCTTGTTGCAGAACACGACTTGCGGCGGATAGGGCGCAATTGCCAGAACATGGGAATTGAAGCGGTTGCTGAAGATGTCCTCAACCATCGGGCGGGCGGCATCCACCATGGCCTTTGCGTCATCTGCGTTGAGTGCCAGCAATGGCACATCAAGGCCCTCCAGTTCAGGCGCATCGGTTACGGCGTAATCGGCAACGGTCATGGCCACATCATAGACGCCTTCGCCGAGCAGTCGGTAGATATCGCCAACACCCAGCCCCATCTGATCATGGGTGGTCAAGGCGACATTGACGGAGCCACCCGAGGCTTCCGGCAGGGTCGTCGTCCAGAACGGCGCTTCATACTGCTTGTGCAGCGGCAGGCCGGACCAGCTGCCGACGACATTGATGTCTTCGGCAAGAACCGGCGAGGCAAAGAACGCCGTTGCGGCGAGCAGGCTTGGAATTTTCTTCATTTCAGGTCTCCTTGGTTTATCTCGAAGTGTTCAAATTCGGCAGTGACGTATCGGGTGCGCGCGCTACTGAAACCTCAGCACCGGAATTTCAGCATCTTCAGGCACATCGGTTATCAGCATGTGGCCGGGCTTATGGGTGATGCAGATGGGCAGGCCAGCCTGTTCGATGGCCACTTGTGGCGTCACGCCGCAGGCCCAGAACACCGGCACATAGCCTTCAGGCAACGGCACGGCGTCGCCCCAATCAGGGGATGCGATTTCGGAAATGCCGATCTCCGCGGGATCTCCGGCGTGAACAGGTGCGCCATGGGCGAGCGGAAATCTGCCGGAAATCTCTGTTGCAAGTGCCACCTTGTCGGCAGGGATGGCCCGCATGCTCACCACCATCTTGCCGTGGAAGGGGCCGGCGGGAACAGTATCGATATTGGACCGGTACATGGGGACTGTCAGGTCATGATCTATATGCCAGAGGCGTATTCCGGCCTTGATCAGCGCATGCTCAAAGGTGAAAGAACAGCCGATGGCGAAGGTGACCAGATCATCCTGCCAGACATCACTCAAGTCATTGACCGAGCGGTCGAGCTTGCCGTTTCTGTAAATGTTGTAAGCCGGTACATCGGTGCGGATATCAATGTCGCGGCCAAGTGTGAACATCATCGGGTTGCCGGTGTCAGAAACTGCTGACAAGGGGCATGGCTTGGGGTTGCGCTGACAGTAGCGCATGAAATCCAGCGCATATCTTTCCGGCATGATTGCGAGATTTGACTGCAGCACACCCGCTGCAAGACCAGCCGTGTGGGCCTTGTACTCCCCCGACCGGATGGCCGCGCGCACCATATCACGTTCGGCGCTTTTCAAGGTTTCATAGGCTGACATCAAGCAATCTCTCCCTTTGCTTGAGCCATCAGTGCGTAAGAGGCCTTATAAAATCAAATCGAATTTTTTTGGAGTTTTCGATAAATATTTTTAATGCGGATGCAGCTCAACGGCCACATTCTGGGCAATTTTCGCTGCAGTTTCAATCATGTGGCTCTTCGGTTCGCCGGAGTAGGAGGCGGTGAAATGCAACGGGCTTGGCACCCAGCCGGGATCAAATTCGCGGATCCGCCCCTCGTCGACGTAGCTTCTGCCAAGCGCTTTGGGGAGTGCGGCCACACCTATGCCCGCCTCGACCAGCCGGAAGCAGGCTGACAGCGAAAAAGAAGGAAACATCCTCGCGCCCGGCCCCACGCGTTCAAACAGCATGGTCTTGAGTTCGCGATAGGGCCGGGTGTTTCGCGCATAGGTCACCACCGGCCTTTTGAGAAACGAGGCGGGATCTCCGGCTTCGGGCTCGGCGTCATAGGCGACATACCAGGCAAGATCGAATTCCGGCAGATCGAGGTTGTCGATCGTGTATTCCGACACCGGCCCCAGCAGGAACGCCAGGTCAATCTCCCGATCAATCAGACCTTTTCTGAGATTGACCGAAATGTCGACATTAATCTCGACCTCGAGTCTGGGAAACCGGTGGTGCATACGGGTCACGAAATCGGGAAGCCAGCATTGAGCAATGGTCTCAGATGCACCGATCCTGAGATAACCTTCCAGCCCTTCCGGATCGACTACATTCCTCTCGACCAGTTCGGTCAGGCGTTCAAAATCCTCGGCATATTTGAGCAGGAGTTCACCATCCTTGGTCAACCGCAAACCACTGGATGTTCGATCAAACAACTGCTTGGAGACGCTTTCCTCTAGGTTCTGGATCCGTGAGGTCACTGCAGGCTGTGTCAGGTTGAGCATTTGCGCCGCTTTTTTGACCCCGCCGAGCCGAACAACCGACAAAAAGGCCCTGATCTGGTCGAGATTCAATCTTGTCATGCCCGCCTGCCGAAGGTCTGCGTTTTCAGATGCTACCATCTTGCCCCAGTTGACCGGAAAACGCGCAGGAATCAAACGCATTTGTGAAACACCAACTGACCTGCTCCTCTGAAAAGTGATCGCTTTGAGGCTAGCCTGCCCCATCCCATGCGCCTTCCCACGGCGCGGGTTCGTTCTTCGGCCCCAGACCCGACATCAAGCATTTTCGTTCAGAATCCGGTAAACCTGCATCCGCGAACAATCCATGGTCCGCGCAATTACTGACGGCGTTTCGCCGCAACCTGCCAATCGACGGACTTCATCCCGATTAATTCGCGGCTTGCCACCCTTGTACCGGCCAAGCGTCTTGGCACGGTCGATACCCTCACGCTGGCGCTCTTTGATGAACCGGCGCTACATCTGCGCCACCATCCCAAGCACCGTCATGACGATCTGGCCCCTTTCGCCCTTGGTCGAGACATAGGGGTCCAGCACGGTCACAAAGGCCTGCTTCTGTTCGCATTCGTGGAAAATGTTCAAAACGTCGCGGGTGTCGCGGCCAAGCCGATCTAACCGCGTAACAATCAGTTCGTCATCTGGCCGGAGGAAACTCAGAATGGTTGCCAGCTCATCGCGGTCATCGCGGCTTTTGCCAGACACCTTTTCTGATCGGATGAGACTGCACCCTTCGGTGGTCAGCCGCTCTGTCTGAATTTGTAGATCCTGGTCAGTGGTGCTGACGCGAGCATATCCGATGCGTGCTATGTGTAACTCCAGCTTCTAGACCGGAGTCTACGATGTCACAAATAGACCAAGTCAAGGCTGATGTTACGGGTTTCCGGCGCTTTCGATACGTAACACCAGCGTATACTTTGATGTTATCAATTGATTGTAAAGCTATAACGCGTGGAGATGTGAAAATGCGTGGAGGTGACCGGGTATCGGGAATCACCTGTATCTAGCGTCCTAAGCCGACCTTGGGATCGTAAACATCAAATGTCCGCTTAGCGCCCCCAAGGCGGTCGTTTACGATCTTGGACCCAAGCCCTGTAAGCAGCCATTCGCTGCACCGAGGCCCAAGGTCCTGACCGGGCGTGAAGCTGATTTTTGTCCAGGTTGAAGAAACGACAGTAATGCGCCCAAGGCGGTCGTCTAGAGTACTTGCAGTGACCCCCGAAATAGAACTTACCAAGGCTTGTCTCGACAATAATTGGTCACCAAAAGAAACGAAGCGCCGCCCGCTTCGCTAGCCCGTGCGAGTAAGCTATCGTTTCATGTAGGTGTCGAACCTTACCCAGGCGCCGCCGCGCCGCGAGGACTCGACGCAGGCCGTGACGAAGGCAACGCCCGCCAGTCCTTCGTCAATGCCGGGAAACATCACGCCCTGGGACGTTGGTTTACCGGTCCGGCGCGCGACAATGGCTTCAGCGGCTTCGGTATAGATATTGGCGAAGCCCTCGAGATAGCCTTCCGGATGGCCGCCGGGAATGCGGCTGACGCGCTGGCCGGCGGCGGTTGCGCCCGCGCCGTTGCGGGTGAGCAATCGTTTCGGCTGGCCCAGCGGCGAATGCCAGAGGTAGTTCGGGTCTTCCTGGGCCCATTCGAGCCCGCCATTTTCGCCGTAGATGCGCAGTTTCAACGCATTTTCGTTTCCCGGGGCAACCTGGCTGCACCACAGCATCCCCTTGGCGCCGCCGGAAAAACGTAACAGCACATGGCCGTTGTCGTCGAGTTGTCGACCCGCGACGAAGGAATTGAGGTCCGCACAAAGAGATTCCAGCTCCAGCCCGGAGACGAAACCGGCGAGATCAAACGCATGGGTGCCGATGTCCCCGATCGAGCCGCCGGAACCCGAGCGGGCCGGATCCGTTCTCCATTCCGCCTGTTTGTTGCCTTGCCCTTCCTCGGCTTTGGTTAGCCAGTCCTGGGCATACTCGACCTGCACCAGCCGGATTGCCCCGAGTTCGCCGCTTTCGATCATCTCGCGCGCCTGCCGGATCATCGGATAGCCGGTGTAGTTGTGGGTGAGCACGAACAGCGCGCCTGACATTTCGGCGGCCTTGGCCAGCTTGCGCGCGTCCGCAAGCGTCGAGGTCAGCGGCTTGTCGCAGATCACGTGGATGCCGCGCTTGAGGAACTCGCGCGCCACCGGATAGTGCATGTGGTTCGGCGTGACGATCGCCACCGCCTCGATGCCTGATTTCAGCCGCGCTTCCCGCTTGGCCATCTCGAAATAATCGCCATAGGCGCGGTCAGGCGCGACACCGAGATCGGCGGCCGATGCTTTCGATTTTTCCGGCGTCGAGGAGAACGCGCCCGCGACCAGCTCGTAGCGGTCGTCGATGCGCGAGGCGATGCGGTGCACGCCGCCGATGAGTGCGTCGCGCCCGCCGCCGACCATGCCGAGACGGATCCGCCGCGAGGCGGTGGTGCTGGAGCCTTCGATAGCCATTACTCTCTCCCGCTTACGAAATGCCGAGCATGCGGCGGTTGGCGGCCTCGTCGGTGCCGCCGTCGGCGAAATCGTCGAAGGCGCGCTCGGTCACCCGGATGATGTGGTCTGCGACGAACTGCGCGCCTTCGCGCGCCCCATCCTCGGGATGCTTGAGGCAGCATTCCCATTCGACCACGGCCCAGCCGTCGAAATCATTGGCCGCCATCTTCGAGAAGATCGCGCCGAAATCGACCTGGCCGTCGCCGAGCGAGCGGAACCGTCCGGCCCGGTCGACCCAGGGCTGGTAGCCTGAATAGACACCCTGGCGGCCGGTCGGGTTGAACTCGGCATCCTTGACGTGGAACATCCGGATCCGGTCCTTGTAGATGTCGATGTTGTCGAGATAGTCGAGGCACTGCAGCACGTAGTGCGAGGGATCGTAGAGCATGTTGCAGCGGGCGTGATTGCCGACGCGCTCGAGAAACATCTCGAAGGTGACGCCGTCATGCAGGTCTTCGCCCGGATGGATCTCGTAGCAGATGTCGACGCCGCACTCGTCGGCAAAATCGAGAAGCGGGCGCCAGCGTTTGGCCAGTTCGTCAAAGGCGGTTTCCACCAGGCCCGCCGGCCGCTGCGGCCAGGGGTAAAGATAGGGCCAGGCCAGCGCACCCGAGAAGCTCGCCATCGCGTTGATGCCCAGGTGCTGCGAGGCCTTGAGCGCCATCCGCACCTGGCTGACCGCCCATTCCTGCCGCGCCTTCGGATTGCCGCGCACTTCGGGTGCGGCGAAGCCGTCGAAGGCCTCGTCATAGGCCGGATGCACAGCCACAAGCTGGCCTTGCAGGTGGGTCGACAGCTCGGTGACTTCCACGCCGTTGGCCTGCGCCACGCCCTTGAACTCGTCGCAATAGTCCTTTGACGATGCCGCCTTCGCAAGGTCGAACAGGCGGCCGTCCCAGCTCGGCACCTGAACACCCTTGTAGCCGCAATCGGCTGCCCACTTGGTGATCGACTCCCATGAGTTGAACGGTAACTCGTCGCCCGCAAATTGCGCCAGGAACAACGCCGGTCCCTTGATGGTTTTCATTGGTTTCCTCCTTCAGGTTAACGCAGGGGAAGGTGATGAACCCTTCCCCTGCGCGAGCTGCGTGCCATGGATTAAAATGGCGAGTCCGGGAAGTAGAAAGACTCGGCATTCTCCGGAGTAATCAGGGTCGCACCGAGGATATAGCGACCCGCGACCGGTCCATTGGATTTGAACGCAGCAACCGTTACATCCATCGCGGTGGCAATCATTGCTGGCGGATAGAGCACGTCGACCGGCACCAGTTCGCTGCCATCCATGATGCCCTTGATTGTCTCCTTCATTCCGGCGCCACCGACGACAAACATGCCATCGCCATCACGGCCGGCCTGTTTCAGGGCGGCGACCACTCCGATGGCTATATCGTCGTCCTGTGCCCACACCGCGTCGATATCAGGAAACCGACTCAGAAAGTCCTGCATGACCTCGAAACCATCGTCCCGGTTCCAGTTGGCATGCTTGTTATCAAGCACGTTGATCCCGGAGCCTTCGATCTCGGCCATGAACGCGTCAACACGTTCATTGTCGATCAGTGTGGGGATGCCGCGAAGAATGACAATATTGTCGCCTTCCTTCAGCCGGCTTTTCATATAGACCGCCGATACACGGCCCAGTTCCGGGTTGTTGCCGGCGACATAGATGTCCTCGATGCCCGGCTGGCTCAGTCCGCGGTCCACCACGGTAATCAGCGCTCCCGATTTCTTGACGTTGAGAACCGGGTCCGTCAATGGCTCGGATTCGAAAGGAAGGACGACGAGTGCGTCGATCTGGTGAACCGAAACAAGGTCCTCCAGTGCACTTGCCTGAGCGCCGGGATCTGGTGAATTGATCAGGATCAGATCGACATCCGGATAGAGCGCCTCGAGCCTTTCCTCCGCCTTTTCGGCGTGCCAGTTCATCCCCGATGCCCAGGCATGGGTTGGTGTCGGATAGGACACGCCGATCTTTATCTTGTCCTGAGCGCTTGCCGCGCCGGTCAGGCTCAGGGTGCTTCCAAGGGCCAAGGCTATCATAGCTAATTTGAGTTTCATTTTTTCCTCCATTGTCTTCTTTAGGGCGAGCTTCCCCGTTCCGGGAAACCCGGTTCTCCACAACGCCGGCCTGCTGGCTTATGACGCGCGAATTCTCAGATCAGGATTTGGGCGAGCCTCTTCGACCCCAGTCGCCGCGCTGAAGCCAGACAGCGACGATAATGATTAGCCCCTGCATCGTGCCATTCAGATAGTTCGAGATCACATCGGTGAAGTTGAGGATGTTGCCGATCGTCGTCAGGATGAGCGCCCCCAGGATTGTGCCGCCGATGCGACCGTAGCCACCTTTGAGCACTGTTCCTCCGATGATCACCGCCGCGATCGCCTCCAGTTCCCACAGAACACCTGTCGAAGAGGAGGCTGACCCGAGTCGCGGCACGTAGATGATCGTTGCCAGCGCCACGCAAAGGCCTTGCAACACATAGGTCCAAGTCTTGATCCGGTCGACCTTGATGGCAGAGTATCTGGCTACCGCTTCGTTCGATCCGATTGCCGTGCAATAGCGGCCGAATGCCGTCCAGTTGAGCAGGATCCAGCCGGCGATGGCAACCAGGATGAAAACCCAGACCGGGATCGGCAGGCCCATGAAGCTTTCATAATACACCGGCCGGTATGTGCCGCGAATTCCGTAGTCCAAAGACAGCGTGCCGCCGTCCGCGAAATAGGTGACCAGCGAGCGGAATATCCCCATCGTCCCAAGCGTGACGATGAAAGCCTCGATCTTCCCCTTGGTTGTCAGCATTCCATTGGCCCAACCAGCGCCGAGTCCAAGGATGATGCTGCAGCTGCAGCCGATCAGCACTGTGGCGATACCGGTGCCGAAGGTGTCAATGGCGCTGTTCATCACGATGATCATCACACCGGCTATCACCGCCGCCATCGAGCCTACGGACAGGTCGATACCGCCGGCGGTGATCACGAATGTCGCTCCGACGGCGATGATGCCGATGAATGCGGAGCGTGTCAGGAGATTGGTAATGTTCCCCTCACTGAGAAAAGCCGGATTCAACAGGAAGCCGATGATGCAGAGCAGGATCAAGGCGATCGCCGGCCCGAGTGTTTTGATATCAATCGACATCGACAGGGCTCCCGCAGATTGAGTTGCAGTTGTATCAGCCACGAGACGTCTCCTCTTTCAATCCGGCGGCGTAGCGCACGATTTCATTTTCGTTGATCGCATCACCGGTCAGTTCGCCGGCAATCCGGCCGGAGCGCATTACAAGAACACGGTGACAGATCCCGATGATCTCCGGCATCTCCGAGGAGATCACCACGACGGAGATACCTTCTGCGGCGAGCGCGGCGATGAAGTGGTAGATTTGCTGTTTGGTGCCGACATCGATGCCGCGGGTTGGTTCATCTATGACAACAATGCGCGGATCCGCTTCCATGATCTTGGCGAGCAACAGCTTTTGCTGATTGCCGCCCGACAGTTCACGAGCGCGCGCTTTCGGGTTACGAGCGCGGATGTCAAAGCGGCGGATCCCGCGCTCCAGAGCCTTTTGCTCGGCGGTGCGGTCCAGCATGAAATGGCGAATGAATTTGGGCAGGGCAAGGAGCGTAATATTTGGACGCATGCCCTGTTCCATCAGGAGGCCTTTCTCCTTCCGGTCCTTGGTCAGGTAGACAATTCCGGCGTCGCGCACTTCCGCGACGGAGGAGAACGACACTTCTCTTCCTGAAACGAAGACAGTTCCGTCGCCCTTTTCCTCAAGGCAACAAATGGCTTCGAAGAGTTCCGTTCGACCAGATCCGATAAGACCGAAGAAGCCGAGGACTTCGCCCTTGCGCAGCTTGAAAGACACGTTGCGCAGGTTTTTCGTCATGATGCCCCGAACGTCCAGGATCACCTCGGCATCGACGTCGGCTTCGTTCATGGGCGGATAAAAATCCGACAACTCGCGTCCAACCATCATCTGCGCCATGCTGTCGAGCGTGAATTCGCCGGTCGGCTTGGTCGTGATCCACTGGCCATCACGCAGAATGGTTATCCGGTCGGCGATCTCCTTGACCTCGTGCAGCTTATGAGAAACGAAAACAATAGCCGTTCCGCTGGCCTTGAGCTTGCATACCTGCTTGAAGAATAGCTTGGTCTCCGCTTCAGTCAGAACAGCTGTGGGCTCATCCATGATCAGCACACGGGCATCGCGACTCATTGCCTTGACAATCTCCACCATCTGCTTCTCGGCGATTGAAAGATCCGAAATTCGGGTGTTTGGTGAAATATCAAGTCCCACCTCCGCCAACATCGCACTGACGCGGCGCGCCATTTCGGCACGATTGAGAAAGCCATTCCGTGACAGTTCGCGGCCAAGAAAGATGTTTTCCGCCACGGTCATTTGCTCGGCGAGGTTGAGCTCTTGGTGGATAAGAACGATCCCCAATGCCTCTGCCTGGCCGTTACGGGGCAACGCGATCTCTTCGCCGTCAAGCCGGATTGCTCCAGAGGTGGTCTCGTGGAACCCGGAAAGAATTTTCATCAAGGTGGATTTGCCGGCGCCGTTTTCTCCGATCAACGCATGGACCTCACCGGCCCTGATGTCGAAGCTTACGCTGAACAAGACGGGGACATTACCGAACGACTTGCTGACACTCTCTGCCGAAAGCACCGACGGTTCGAAATTGCTCGCTTCTTGCATGTCCCCATCCCTCCCAGAATGTTCGCCAGCTCCTCAACCGACTATCGGTATGTAAACCTTTTCATAATGAATGTAAACCTTTTCATCATCCGATGAAAACCTTTTCATGGATGCCAAGGTTGGGTATGTTGCAAAGCTGTAGCAATGATTCTTGATGTTGGTTCTCGACTGCCCGCCATCAGAAAGCGCAGGAAAAAATTGGAAAAACAATCCGTTAAGCCAGCGACGATCGAGGATGTTGCCAAACTCGCCGGTGTTTCGATTGCTACCGTGAGCCGCGCGATCAGAAACCCCGAAAAAGTTGCGGAAAGCACTCGAAAAAGAGTGACGACTGCCATCGCCCATACCGGATACACCGCCAATGCCATGGCGCAAAACCTCCGTATGCAGAGGTCTCAGATGGTCATGGTGCTCGCGCAATCCATTTCCGACCCCAATTTTCCTGGAATTCTTACCGGGCTCGAAAAAGTGGCTAATGCGCGAGGTTATGGCCTGCTTATCGGCAACACCGAGGGTGATGTCGCCATGGAAGAAAAATACCTCCGTTTCCTGTCGACCGGCATGGCGGATGGTTTGGTCCTGATGTCGGGACATGTACCGGTTGCCGGCTGGCCGAAAAATCCAAATGCTGTACTTCCGCCAATGGTGGCGGTATCCCGGCCTGTCAGACGCGAGAATGTCGCCTATGTCGGTGTTGATGATGTCAATGGCTCGAA
This sequence comes from Hoeflea sp., assembly GCA_020637795.1. Classification (GTDB taxonomy): domain Bacteria; phylum Pseudomonadota; class Alphaproteobacteria; order Rhizobiales; family Rhizobiaceae; genus Hoeflea. The sequence goes on from JACKJT010000001.1 coordinate 1,327,829, forward strand.
GGTGGCAACGGAGTATCTGATGTCGCTCGGCCACAAGCGAATCGTCTACGTTTCGGGTCCGCATGGCGACGCCGTATCCGAACTCAGATATCGTGGATACTGCCTGGCGTTGGGTGAAGCTTTTGATGCCGGTTCAAGCTGGAAAGTCCAGGGGGATGGAACAAGCGAAGGCGGCCGTGCCGCGGTCGAACGCTTGTTCATACGCGATAGTCTGCCGACTGCATTCTTCTGCTACAATGACAGCACTGCCATCGGTGTGATTGGCTCGTTGCAGACACGCGGATATCAAGTGCCTCGGGATTTTTCAGTTGTCGGGTTCGACGATATCCCGTTTTCCAGAAATATTTCGCCCTCTTTGACAACTATCCGCCAGCCGCGTGGACAGATTGGCGAATTGGCAATGTCACAACTTCTCGATTCGCTTTCGACACGAACCGCTACGACCAGCGAAACGTTGCTCCACGGAGATCTGATCGTACGGGATTCATGCTCAGCACCCTGACAGACTATCAGGGCAGGCTTAGAGGTAGGAATCGATGGGGCCAAGTTCCTGTATGTGATGGCCGAGGATTTTGGCGGCAAAGACTGAAAGGGGCAGGAGCGGCCCGGCCCGGCTTGGGAAGGCAACGGCAGCAAAGGGCCGAAAGCGCCAAAGCATCCAGTGCGGGTGAATGTCAGTTTGGCTGGGTCGGCGCACGGAAGCAGACTGTCTCCTGGCGGCCCCATTTCAGTCATTTGTTCCCGACGCAAGCAACGGGATAAACCTTGCCTGGCTCGAGATTGCCTGCATGTTTGGTTACCTAGTTAGTGAACTCGATGATCGCTTGCGGGCCAATGGTAATGTTGTAGAGGTTACACGCAAGCGGATCTCCTTTTCGACCAGCGAAGCTAAAAGCCGAAAAATGCGCAAGCAATGACCGCGATCGCCCCCAATTGCGCCGCAGAGACCTTCATCTGACGAACAGTCCGATTGCTACTTATTTGCTACTTGAACGAACATGAAGCGTCAGAATTCCATCGCCGTCAACCACACCAACATATTGATCTTATTGAGAAAGAAGTGGTGCCCGGAGGCGGATTTGAACCACCGACACGCGGATTTTCAATCCGCTGCTCTACCAACTGAGCTATCCGGGCATCCGGTCCGTGAGCCTGGAAGGCGGGACCTGAGGCTTGCCGGCAGAGGAGTTTTCCAACGCCGAAAGCGAGCGCGTTATACCATCTTGAAAGGCACTGTCCAGCACCCTTTTGCGGTTTTTTCTCATCGGCGAAAAAACCGCGGCCCGCGCTAGCCGCGGTCGTCGAAATCGTCGTCCTGATTGTCCTCGACTTCGGTGACTGGAATGGCGTAGGCGCCGGTTAGCCAGCGATTGAGGTCAACACCGCGGCAGCGCTCGGAGCAGAAGGGATAGCTGTCGCGCGTCGAGGGGCGCCCGCATTCCGGACATGGTTGCGCCTTGCGCAACGGGGTTACCTTGCCGTCGTTCATTGCCTCAGCCCTCGAGCCACTTGTAGTGAACATCGTAGCCTTCGCCGGTCAGCAGGCCAACGGTCTCGTAGAGCGGCAGCCCGACGACATTGGTATAGGAGCCGACGAGCTTGACCACGAAGCTCCCGGCCAGGCCCTGGATGGCGTAACCACCTGCCTTGCCGCGCCACTGGCCCGACGCCAGGTAGCTTTCGATCTCGACCCTCGACAGCCGCTTGAAGCGGACCCTTGTCTCGACGATCTTCTGGCGGATGGTGTGGCCGGGTGTGACCAGGCAGATGCCGGTGAAGACACGATGGTTGCGGCCCGACAGCAGATAGAGCGCATTCGACGCCTCATCGATCTGCTCGGCCTTGGGCAGGATGCGGCGGCCGACGGCGACCACGGTGTCGGCGGCCAGGATATGGGCGTCCCTCCAGGCCGGGTCGCTCCGCGTCTGGGCAAGGGCAGCTTCGGCCTTCTCGCGCGACAGCCGCCGGGCGAGCGAGCGGGGATGTTCGGACCGCTGCGGGGTCTCGTCGAGATCCATCGGCATCAGCCGATCGGGGGCGATGCCGGCCTGGTCGAGCAGCTCAAGCCTGCGCGGGGAGCCGGAAGCGAGGATCAGTTTTTGCGATCGTGCCATGGGGTGGCGTCACAGCTAGCGCTTACTTGAAGCGGTAGGTGATGCGGCCTTTCGTCAGATCGTAAGGGGTCATCTCGACCAGCACCTTGTCGCCGGCAAGCACGCGGATACGGTTCTTGCGCATGCGGCCTGCCGTGTGGGCGATGATTTCATGCTCGTTTTCGAGCTTCACCCGGAAGGTTGCATTCGGCAGCAGTTCGGTGACCACGCCCGGAAATTCGAGGACTTCTTCTTTCGCCATTCAGTGTCTGTCTTTCTGTTTAAAAAAGGCGGCGCAAAACGCGCGGGCCTGAAATTTGGCCGGAACCTACACAAAGACGAGCGCTTTGTGAACCAAATTGATTCACATACCCGCAGGCCCCCGGGACCAGCCCTTGCCGGAAGCGATCCGTTGCCGGAGCATGTCGCGCACCTCCCGGTAGGCATCGAGGATGCGTTCACGCGTCCCCGTCGCCACGGTCGGATCCGGGGTCGGCCAATAGATGACTTCAACGGCGTTGCCGCGGGTAAGTTCCAGCGCCCGGTGATGGCCTTCGGGGGCCAGGGTGACGATGACATCGAAATAATCGTCTTCGAGTTCATCGAGCGTCTGCGGCTGCCGGTCGCCCAGATCGAGCCCGATCTCGCCCAGCACGACGTCGACGAAGGGATCACGTTCGCCCGGACGAACCCCGGCGGAGTCGATGTAGGTGCCCGCGGGCAGGATCGACCGGGCGATAGCCTCGGCCATCGGCGAACGGATCGCGTTCATGCCACAGACGAACAACACCGCGCCGGGCGTGGACTTGGCGGATTCCGGGGCCATATCGTCCGCCACGGCGGTCCCTATCCGCGCCAATGCAGCACGCAGACCAGCGTGAACAGGCGCCGGGCGGTGTCAAAATCCATCCGGATCTTGCCGTCCAGCCGGTCCATCAGGGTTTGCGAGCCTTCGTTGTGAATGCCGCGCCGGCCCATGTCGATTGCCTCGATCTGGCTCGGCGTCGACGAGCGGATAGCCTCGTAGTAGCTTTCGCAGATCATGAAATAGTCTTTGACGATGCGGCGGAACGGGGTCAGCGACAGGATATGGGTGGCGACGGGCTCGTCGGCCTGCGTGGTGATCGAAAACACCAGCTTGGAATCAATCAGCGAGAGCTTGAGCTTGTAGGGCCCCTTGTCATGGCCGACCGGCTCGAAACTGTTTTCCTCGATCAGGTCGAAAATGGCGACGGCGCGCTCATGCTCCACGTCAGGGGTTGCGCGGCCGATGGTTTCATCGAGCACAACATCTGCGAGCCGTTGAGTGTCCGCCGCTGCCATTCCTGTTACAGGCCCCCATCCAGCCCTTCGTCACGCCGGTTCATCCTGATCGAGACCGAGCGCGCATGGGCATCAAGCCCCTCGGCTTCAGCCAACGTTATGGCAGCAGGGCCGAGCGACTGCAACTGCTCCGGGCCGAGCTTGAGGATAGAGGTGCGCTTGACGTAGTCGAGCACCGACAGGCCGGAGGAAAACCGCGCAGACCGCGCTGTCGGAAGCACGTGGTTGGAGCCGCCAACATAGTCGCCGATCACTTCCGGCGTGTGGCGGCCGATGAAGATGGCGCCGGCATTGCGCACCCCGGCGGCCAGCGCCTCGGCGTCGTCGGTGGCGATTTCCAGATGCTCGGCGGCAATGCGGTTGGCGAGTGGCAGCGCTGTCTCCCAGTCCGGCACGACGATGACCGCGCCGAAATCGGCCCAGCTCTTGCGGGCGGTGTCCGCGCGTCCCAGCGTCGAGAGTTGCCGTTCGACGGCTTCGATCACGGCCTCGCCGAAGCCTTCGTCGCGGGTCATCAGGATCGACTGGGCGCCGGCGTCGTGTTCGGCCTGGGCCAGCAGGTCGGCGGCGATCCAGTCGGGATTGTTGTCGGGGTCGGCCATCACCAGCACCTCGGACGGCCCGGCGATCATGTCGATGCCGACGGTGCCGAAGACCTGGCGCTTGGCGGCGGCCACCCAGGCATTGCCGGGGCCGACGATCTTGGCGACGGGGCGGATGGTCTCGGTGCCATAGGCCAGCGCCGCAACCGCCTGGGCGCCGCCGATCCGGTAGATCTCGCTGACGCCGGCAATGCTGGCTGCAGCCAGCACCACAGGATTCAGTTCGCCATCCCGCGCGGGCACCACCATGACGATGCGTTCGACACCGGCCACCTTTGCAGGAACCGCGTTCATCAGCACCGAGCTCGGGTAGCTCGCCGTGCCGCCCGGCACGTAAAGCCCGACGGCCTCGATCGCCGTCCAGCGCGAGCCGAGCTCGACGCCGAGCGCGTCGGTGTAGTGATCGTCCTTCGGCATCTGCCGCTTGTGGTGGCTTTCGATGCGGTCATGGGCGAGTTGAAGGGCAGCGATGATCTTCGGGTCGGTCGCCCGGAACGCAGCCTCGATCTCTTCAGCGGTCACGGCAAGGCCGAGCGCGCGGGTGTCGATCCGATCGAAACGCTGGCTGAAATCGTGCAGCGCGGCATCGCCGCGCTCGCGGATTTCGGCGATGATCGCGCGGACATCGGTTTCGACATCCACCGACACTTCACGCTTCGTGGTCAGGAACGCGGCAAAGCGGGTTTCGAAATCCGGCTGCCGGGTGTTGAGCCTCAGTACCAATGTGCTGCCCCTACGCTGTCTTCATCAATGTGCGGCGCGCCTGAAAGCGGGCCGTCCTAACCGGCCAGCGGATGGCGCGGCTTGAACTTTGTTTCCCAGCCGCCACCGACATCGGCAAGCTGTGCTTCGATGCAGGCGACTTCCAGATGGATCACCGCACCGCCCGACAGGACCAGTTCGACCACCCCGGCAGGCGCTTCCTCACCGGGCAGAAACCGCAGGGCCAGCAGCGAATGCACCGTGTCCTTGTCTTTCGGCTTGACGCCGAGCGACTTGACCGAGCGGACCTGCTTTAGCACCAGCAGCGCCCGGCGGCGCTCGAAGGTCTTCCTGTCCCTGCCCTCTTCCCAGACAAACCGGTTCGCCTCAAGCGTGAAAACGCCGTCCTTGCCGAGAAACTGCGTGTCGCCGGTCTTGAACACGGCGTCCTGCAGGCAAGCGGAAATCACGGCCAAGTCTGCTTCATCAAGGGCGATCAGTTTCAGACTGTCCATAAAATCCTCGGATCATCTTCATTCAGGGCTTGCCCGCCGCAAGGCGGGTGCTGCAGTGCAAGGTAGGTGCGCGGGGGACAAAGCGCAATGCGCAGAAGGTTGCGGTTGCGGTTTGCCCGGAGCGTTTTCCGGCTGCCTGCCGGTTCAGCCGCTGATGCGTTCGACCACGGCGCCGCAATTGGTCAGTTTCTCTTCGAGCCGCTCGAAACCGCGATCGAGATGGTAGACCCGGTTGACCACGGTCTCGCCTTCGGCGGCGAGGCCGGCGATGACCAGCGAGACCGAGGCACGCAGGTCGGTCGCCATCACCGGGGCGCCGCGCAGCACCGGCACGCCGGTGACGGTTGCGGTCTGGCCCGAAAGCGAGATCTTGGCACCCAGGCGCGCCAGTTCCTGGACATGCATGAAGCGGTTCTCGAAGATCGTCTCGGTGATGTGCGAGATGCCGTTGGCGCGGGTCATCAGGCCCATGAACTGCGCCTGCAGATCGGTGGGGAAGCCGGGGAACGGATCGGTGGTGATGTCGACGGGCAGAATGTCGCCGCCATTGCGGCGCACGCGGATGCCGCCTTCCTCGGAGGTGACCTCGGCGCCGGCGCGCCGGAGCGCCAGCAGCGCGCTTTCGAGCAGCGCTTCGGAGGTGTTTTCCAAAAGCACGTCGCCGCCGGTCATGGCCACCGCCATGGCATAGGTGCCGGTCTCGATACGGTCCGGCAGCACCCGGTGACGCGCACCCGACAGCGAGGCGACGCCGTCAATGGTGATGGTCGAGGTGCCGGCGCCGGAGATCTTCGCGCCCATGGCGATCAGGCAGTTGGCGAGGTCGACGACTTCGGGCTCGCGCGCGGCGTTCTCGATCACCGTCTGGCCCTTGGCCAGCGTCGCGGCCATCAACATCACGTGGGTGGCGCCGACGGAGACCTTCGGGAACACGTAACGGCCGCCGATCAGGCCCTTGGGGGCGCGGGCGTTGACGTAGCCGTTCTCGATGTCGATTTCGACACCGAGGTGCTGAAGCCCGTCGATGAACAGATCGACCGGCCTGGTGCCGATGGCGCAGCCGCCCGGCAACGAGACCCTGGCCTCGCCCATGCGGGCCAGAAGCGGGCCGATGACCCAGAAACTGGCGCGCATCTTGGAGACAAGCTCGTAGGGCGCCGTGGTGTCGACAATGGTGCGGGCGGTGAAATGCACGGTGCGGGCATAGGCGGTGTCCTGGCGCTCGCGGCGGCCGACCACGGCGATATCGACGCCGTGATTGCCCAGGATGCGCTGCAACTGCTCGACATCGGCGAGATGCGGGAGGTTTTCCAGCGTCAGTGTGTCGTCGGTCAGAAGCGAGGCGATCATCAGCGGCAAGGCCGCATTCTTCGCGCCGGAAATCGGAATGACGCCATTGAGCGGATTTCCGCCAACGATCCTGATGCGATCCATGCTGTCCTCTTGGAGTTTCGGGATGCGCCGGTCCCCCCGGCGGCAAGCCCTGAAAAATATCTGGTGGGCTGTTTAGACCATCAACGGGAATGCGGCAACACGAGGACCGCTTCGCGGTTAATCGGCATCCCTTGCGTCGCCGGCGGCGCCGTGAAGGCCGGATGCCGGCAGGCCGTCGGTCTCGTCGGCGCGGCCCTCGCGGCGGGCGCGCACCTGCGCCTTACGGCGCTGCAGGTTGGCGCGCAGCTGTTCGGCACTGCGCCGGGCCCGCTCCGCCGCCTGGCGCTCGACTTCGGCCTTGCGCTGGCTTGCTTCCGTGTCTGGTGGTGTCTTCTCGCTCATGACAGGGGAGCGATAGCGCAAAACCGCGCCGAGGTGAAGAGAGCCGCGCAGCCGATGGGGGAACTGAGACCCACACGCGGGATTCGGGCGGGACGGGGCTGCCCAGGAGCAGTTTGCCACGGCCGGCGGACAGACCTCGCGGCTGTTTCGAGCGGCCGGGCCGGCCATTTCCGGGGTTTTTAAAACTTGTCGCGCCAATCGCCCGTTTGCGCTTGCACTCCTGTCCAAGCTGTGGCAATAGCGGGCCGCTTCAGTCGTTTACAGCCTTTCGATCCGAACGGAGCGGCGACATGCACAGCGGCTGACCGAGACATTCTCCCGTCCGGCCACTGATCAGGACCGAAGCAAAGGGCTGCCGTAGCTCAGGGGTAGAGCACTCCCTTGGTAAGGGAGAGGTCGAGAGTTCAAATCTCTCCGGCAGCACCAGTTGATTTCCCGACTCACAAAGAGACGCCTGCGCGAATGAGCGCAACAGGCTTGATTGCCCCGCCGAGCGGATCTGGCAGACTGTTAAGTCCGCAGCGCCGGCAATCCCACGCCCGTGCTTTCGAAGCCGCCGTCGGAGGCGATGACCTGGCCGGTGACGTAGCTGGCCTTTTCGGAACAGAGGAAGGTGATCACCTCGGCGATCTCGCGCTCGGAGCCGTAGCGGTTCAAGGGGATCGCGTCGTGATAGGCGGCAATGATTTCGGGCGTGTGGACGGCCATGGCGAGCTTGGTGCGGACCGGGCCGGGGCAGACGCAATTGGCGCGGATGCCGTATTCACCGAGTTCTGCGGCCTGCTGCTTGGTCAGGTGAATGACCGCGGCCTTGGAGGTGCCGTAGGCGACGCGCAGGGTCGAGGCGCGCAAGCCCGAGATCGAGGCGATGTTGACGATTGCCCCGCGGGTTTGCCGCAGTGCCGGGACGGTTGCCCGCGAGACGAGGAAGACGCCGTCCAGATTGGTGGCCATCACCGTGCGCCAACGGTCGAAGCCGGTTTCCTCGATCGGACCGAAATCGGCAACACCGGCATTGTTGACGACGGCATCGATGCGCCCGAAGCTCGAATGGACCGATTGCACCATGTCGTCGACCTGTTCGGGGATCGAGACATCGTGGAGGAAGGCGCTGGCCTCGTTGAGGCCGGCCGACGCCTTGTGCAACTCGTCGCCATCGCGGTCGACCATCGCCACGCGCCAGCCCTGCTCGATGAAAAGCTGTGTGGTCGCCAGACCGATGCCACGGGCCGCACCCGTTACCAAAGCCACTTTTTCAGACATTTCGTCCCTCGTCCCGGATTGGTTTTTCAGTGAGTGAGATCGACTCCGTCTGGCCTCAGCCTTCGGCAAGCTTGTCGAGCACTGCTTCAAGCTTGGCCACGGTGCCGTCGACGTCGCCAAGCTTGTCGAGGCCGAAGAGGCCAATGCGGAAGGTGCGGAAATCGGCGGGCTCATCGCACATCAGCGGCACGCCAGCCGCAATCTGCATGCCCTCGGCCATGAACTTTTTGCCGTTCTGGAACTCGGGGTCCCTGGTATAGCTGACGACAACACCCGGCGCCTCGAAGCCCGGGGCGGCGACGGATCTGAAGCCGTTTGCGGCAAGCAGCGCACGAACCTTGCGGCCAAGCTCCCACTGCCGCTCGCGGGCAAGATCAAAGCCGAAGTCGCGGGTCTCTATCATCCGGTCGCGCAGCACGGTGAGCGCGTCGGTCGGCATGGTCGAATGATAGGCGTGGCCACCGCTGACATAGGCCTGCATGATGTCGTGCCACTTGCGCAGATCCACCGCGAAGCTCGTGCTTTTGGTTTGTTCCAGCCGCTCGAGCGCGCGCTCGCCGAGCATGACGAGACCTGCCGAGGGCGAGGCGCTCCAGCCCTTTTGCGGCGCCGAGATCAGGACATCGACCCCGGTTGCCTTCATGTCGACCCAGATGCAGCCCGAGGCGATGCAATCGAGCACGAACAGGGCGCCGACATCGTGGGCGGCTTCGGCGATCGCCTTGAGATAGTCATCGGGAAGAATGACGCCAGAAGAGGTTTCGACATGAGGTGCGAAAACAACGGCCGGGCGCTCCTGGCGGATCCTTGCGGCAACCGTCTCGGCCGGTTGCGGGGTAAAGGCCGAGGTGCTTTCGTTGCCGACCTGCGAGGCCTTGATCACGGTTGTTTCCGCGGGAATGTCGCCCATCTCGAAGATCTGCGTCCAGCGGTAGGAGAACCAGCCGTTGCGGATGACCATCACCTTCTGCCCGGTGGCGAACTGGCGGGCGACCGCCTCCATGCCGAAGGTCCCGCCACCCGGCACGATGACGGCCGCGTCGGCCCGGTAGACCTCGCGCAGAACCGCGTAGAGATCGTTCATCACGCCCTGGAACGTCCTGGACATGTGATTGAGCGAGCGATCGGTAAAGACCACCGAAAATTCCATCAGACCATCGGGATCCACCGGTAACGCCGTCTTGTTCATGCCCTCACTCCTCTTTCGCTTCACCCGTCCATGGACGGGTCTCAAGACCGCTATAGGCCGGTTTCCGGAAACATTGAAGGCATTGGGGCCCAATAAGTCTGCCGGAGCCAAATTGACGCAAGCGCCGGGACCGGCATGCCAGCGCCGCAAAATCACCCAACCTGCCGGTTTCTCAATTGGTAATCGAAAGCTACAAGGGAGCAAAGGGAGACCGCCATGACCTATGCCTGCTTCACGGTCGAGATTGCCGACCACATCGCCCATCTCCGGTTCAACCGGCCGGACAAGGCCAACTCGATGACGCCGGAGTTCTGGAAGGAACTGCCCGAGGCGGTCGACAGGATCTCCAGCGATGCCCAGGCGCGGGTGATCGTAATCTCGTCTGAGGGCAAGCATTTTACCGCCGGCATGGACATCTCGGTGTTCATGAGCGGCAGCCTCGACGGCGACAGCGCCAATGCGCATGTCTCGGCGGAAGCGTTCCGCTACAAGATCAAGTCGCTGCAGGAGACGTTCAGCGCGCTCGAGCGGGCGCGCCAGCCGGTGCTTGCGGCAATCCAGGGCGGGGCTATCGGCGCCGGCGTCGACCTCGCAACCGCCTGCGACTGCCGCTACGCGTCTGCGGATGCGTTCTTTGCCGTACAGGAAACCGCCATCGGCATGACCGCCGATGTCGGTACCTTCCCTCGGCTGGTCAAGCTCATCCCGGAAGGCTGGGCGCGGCAGATGGCCTATACGGCCGAGCGGCTTCCGGCGGCCAAGGCGTTACAGATAGGGCTGGTCAACGAGGTGTTCGACAGCCACGAGGAACTGCTCGACGGCGTCATGGCGATCGCCCGCAAGATCGCCGCGCATTCGCCGCTGGCGGTTGCCGGCTGCAAGGCAATGGCCAACTATTCCCGCGATCACTCGACCGCCGACGCGCTCGATTACATCTCGGTGTGGAACGCGGCGATGCTGCGCCCGGATGACATCAAGGAAGCCTATATCGCCAAGGGCGAGAAGCGCGCGCCGGTGTTTGACAGTCTCAAGCCGGTTTCAAGGTAGATCAGGCCGCTTCCGCCTGATCCTGCCAGCAGTCAGGGCCGGTGCCTGCGGCGCGCCAGCACGGGCGCGAAGGCCAGCGCGTTGCCCACCACCTCCTCTACATCGTCATGGGGCGGGGTCCAGTCGAGCACGATGCGGCCGGCCGGTTGCGGGGCGGGGTCGGCGATGAAGTGGTTGCTGCGCGCAAGAGCGGCCTCCCAGGCCAGCGCGCTTCCGACGATCTCGTCGAGATTGTCGTGTCGCGGCTGCCAACCCAGAACCGCGCGGGCACGGGTCGAATCCGATACGGATGTCACGATGTCGCCCTCGCGCCGGGGACCGAGACGTATTTCGAAATCCCGACCGCTCAGGCGCCTGACAGAATCGAGCACTTCGCGCACTGTGTAGCCGCGTCCGTAGCCGCAATTGGCGACGAGGCTGTCACCGCCCGCTCGCAGGTAGGTCAGCGCATCGAGATGTGCGGCAACTAGGTCGGTGACATGAATGAAATCGCGGATGCAGGTGCCATCTCGGGTCGGATAATCGGTGCCGAAGACCTCGATGCCGTCGCGCTTGCACATGGCGGCTTCGGTGGCGACCTTGATCAGGTTGGCGGCGCCGCGGGTGGATTGGCCGGTGCGGCCCAAAGGATCGGCGCCCGAGACGTTGAAATAGCGAAGCGCCGCGTAGCGGAAATCATGCGCAGCCGAAGCATCGGCCAGCATCGTCTCGGTCATCAGCTTGGAAGCGCCGTAGGGGGATTGCGGCACTGTCGGGGTGGTCTCGGCAATCGGAAGGTCGGCCTCGGGGCTGCCATAAACCGCAGCCGTCGAGGAAAACACGAACTTCCTCACGCCGGTGGCGACCGCGGCGCGGATCAGGGCTAGGGAATTGGCGGTGTTGTTCTGGTAGTAGCCCAGCGGGTCGGCCATCGATTCCGGCACAGAGATCGAGCCCGCGAAATGGACGATCGCCTCGATGGCGTGCAAGCGGATGATCTCAGCGATGGCGGCGGTGTCGGCGATATCGGCACGGATGAGTTTTGCCTCGGGCGCCACGGCCCACTCGAAGCCGGTCGACAGACGGTCGACGACCACGACCCGCTCGCCCGCATCCAGCAGCGCCCAGACCATGTGGCTTCCGATATAGCCTGCTCCGCCGGTTACCAGAACCGTCATACCAATCCCTCGATGGTGTTTCCACCACCGCAGGATGAACCTCAAGTTTCAAGAAACCGTGAATCGCCCATGTGCCCGCATGGGGCAGAGCGATTGCGGGCTAAAGCGAGGAAATGTAGTCCGCCAGCCTGCCTGCCGCTTCCTCGACATGATCGAGGCGGCGCAGGAAACAAGCGCGCAGGAACGTCGACCCGCCTTCGGCGAAGGCGGTGCCGGGCGCCAGGCCGACCCCGGCGCGATCGACGATATCGATCGCCGCGGCCTTCGTGTCGGTGACGCCGTCGATCCGGAAGAACGCGTAGAACGCGCCGTCGGGCTTCTGGGTGACGACGCGGTTGGTGCCGGTCAGGGCATCGCAGAACAGGTCCCGCGCCTTGGTCGCCTTGGCGATCTGCGCCTCGACATAGTCCTCGCCATGCTCAAGCGCAGCAAGCGCCCCCTTCTGCATGAACTGGGCCACGCCCGAGGTCTGGTACTGGACGCTGTTTTCCAGCACCTGGATGATCGAGGGCGGGGCCACGATCCAGCCAACCCGCCAGCCGGTCATCGACCAGTTCTTGGAGAAGGTGTTGACGAAGATGATCCGGTCATCATCGTCCATGATGTCCATGAAAGAGGGCGCCCGGCCGCCGGCATAGAAAAAGCGGGTGTAGATCTCGTCGGCGATGATCCAGAGCCCGTGTTTGCGCGCCAGATCGAGGATCGCCACCAGATCTTCGCGGGTCGCGGTCCACCCGGTCGGGTTTGACGGTGTGTTGATGAAGAGCGCGCGGGTCCTGGGCGTGATCGCATTGGCAATCCGGTCGGGATCGATGCTCCAGCGGCCGTTTGCGTAATCGAGCGGCGCTGCCACGGAGACACCGCCGGACATACCCAGCGCCGCGGCGAAATTCGGCCAGGCCGGTGTGATCTGGATGACTTCGTCGCCCGGATTGGTCACCGCCTCGACAGCGATCTTGATCGCCTGCATGCCGGAGCCGGTGACGCAGAAGGCATCGAGCGGCAGTTGCCGGCCGAACAGGCGGGCATGGTAATCGGCCAGCGCCTGCCGCAACTCAGGAATGCCGCGCTGCCAGGTGTAGAAGGTTTCACCGGCGAGCAGCGCCTCTGCCGCTGGGCGGGCGATGAATTCGGGGGTTTTCTCGTCGCCCTCGCCCGCCCACAACGGGATCAGGCCCGGTTTGAGGCGACCGTGATTGACGACGGCGACAATGCCGCTTTCGGGGGCCTCGATGGCGCGGCGGCTGAGACTTTCAAACTGGTTCATGGCAAACTCCGTTTGCCTCTCTTAGCCGGTCCCGGGATTGATCGCATCCACCAAGGCATGATCGATCCATCGATTTTTCTGATGCAAGCCGGCACCGGAAGCAAAAGACCCCGGCACGAGGGCCGGGGTCCGGGGTCAGCACGCGCCTCCGGCTGCATGGAGCAGCAGGCAGAGCGGCGCGGGATGCTACTTTTTCAGAAGATCCCGGATCTCGGAAAGCAGAGCGATATCGGCAGGCGGCGCTGCGGGTTCGGCCGGAGCGACTTCCTCTTCCTTGCGCATCGAATTGACCGCCTTGACCATCAGGAAAATGATCCATGCGAGGATCAGGAAATTGATCACCACCGTGAGGAAATTGCCGTAGGCGAGGACGGCGCCCTGCTCCTTGGCTGCATCCAGCGTGGTCGCCGTGACACCGCTCGCGAGCGGGATGAAGAAATTGGAAAAATCGATTCCGCCAAAGATCGCGCCAACGATCGGCATGATGATATCATCGACCAGCGATGAAACGATAAGACCAAATGCACCACCGATGATCACACCGACAGCAAGGTCCATGACATTGCCCTTGGCAATGAATGCCTTGAACTCATTCAACATGTCTCTTTTCTCCGTTTAACGCGGATGTCCCTCTTGTCACAACCGCAAGGCCCGCGCGCCTTGTCTAATCGGTTTAGAGATACCTAACACAATGGCGCGCGTAAAGAAGCCGTCTTTTGCGGTTACCCACGGCAGGATTCATCCCGGCCTGCCCGACCAAAGGCTGCCTTGTCTGGCTGTGCTTTGGCTTTATGCTACATCGTGGAGGCGTGGGGAGGAGTGAGACCATGATGCCCGGCTGGCTGGTTTTCGGATCAGCCCTTTTTTATCTGCTGATGCTGTTTGCCATCGCCACCTATGGCGACCGGTCGGCGCGCCAGCGGCGGAGGCGAACGGCGGGGCGCCCGATCATCTACTCGCTCAGCCTTGCCATCTACTGTACCTCCTGGACCTATTTCGGCGGCGTCGGCCTCGCCGCCTCACGCGGGCTGGAATTCACCGCGATTTATATCGGCCCGATCCTGATGTTCACCCTGGGGATGCCGATCCTCAAACGCATCGTGACCCTGGCAAAGACGGAAAAGCTCACCTCGATCGCCGACTTCATGGCGGCGCGCTACGGCAAGAGCCCGCTGGTGGCGGCACTGGTCGCCCTGATCGCGGTGATCGGCACGATCCCCTACATCGCCCTGCAGCTCAAGGCGGTCTCCTCGTCGGTGGCGGTGATGGTGGATGTCGAGCAGCTGAACCGGGTGACGGAAACCTTCTTCCTGTCCGACATCTCGTTCTTCGTTACCCTGGTGCTCGCCGCCTTCGCGGCAATTTTCGGCACGCGCCACACCGACGCGACCGAACACCAGGACGGCCTGATCCTGGCAATTGCAATGGAATCGCTGGTCAAGCTGCTGGCGTTCACACTGATCGGGCTATCGGTGGTGTTCGTGCCTTTCGACGGTCCCTGGGACCTGCTGCAGGCCGCCACCGCCAATGCCGAGGTGATGAGCGCGCTTACGCACGAAACCCCGCTGTTGCGCTGGGCCTTGCTGATCGTGCTGTCGGCTTTCGCCATCATCCTGCTGCCGCGGCAGTTCCACGTGGCGGTGGTGGAGAACCGGACGCCCGGCGAGTTGCGGCTGGCCGGATGGCTGCTGCCGCTTTACCTTATTGCCATCAACATCTTCGTTCTGCCGGTGGCCATCGCCGGCGTGCTGCAGTTCGGGTCCGGCGGCGGCAGTGATCTTTTCGTGCTTGCGCTGCCGATGGCCAACGACATGCCGATGGTCACCCTGATCACCTTCATCGGCGGCTTCTCGGCGGCCACCGCGATGGTGATCGTCGCTTCGGTGGCCGTGGCTATCATGGTGTCCAACGACATCATCGTTCCGGTGGTGCTCAGACGGCGCAACCGCCGCGGCCAGAGCGGCGATTTTTCCGGCCTGATCCTGATCATCCGGCGAACGGCGATCATCGGGATCCTGCTGCTCGGCTTTGCCTATTATCGTGCAGCCGACATCAACGCAGGACTGGCTTCCATCGGGCTTTTGTCGTTTGCGGCAATCGCGCAACTGGCGCCGGCCTTCTTCGGAGGCCTGTTCTGGCGGCAGGCCAATGCCCGCGGGGCGATTGCCGGCCTTTCGAGCGGGATTGCTATCTGGGCCTATATCCTGATGGTGCCGAGCCTCGGCGGGCCGGACAACAGCCACGTGGCGGCAGCGATCCTCGAGTTCATCATTCCGGGGACAGCCGGCTTTTCGGGACCGCACGCGGACCCGCTATTCAATGCCGTGGTTCTCAGCCTGCTGGTCAACTGCCTGTTCTACGTGGTCGGATCGCTGTCGCGGCGACCTAAGTCGATCGAGCGGATCCAGTCGGCCATGTTCATTCCGGAGAGCCAGCGGCTGACGACGTCGGGGCGCAGCTGGAAAACCAAGGTGACGGTGGGCGATCTCAAGCAGACAATCGTCCGCTATCTCGGCCAGGAACGGACGGAGCGGTCGTTCCATTCGCACGAGCGCGCCATCGGCCGATGGATCAACGATCAGGATCCCGCCGACATGGGGCTTCTGAGGTTTGCCGAGCAATTGCTCGGCAGCGCCATCGGCTCGGCATCGGCGCGACTGGTGCTGTCGCTGCTGTTCGAGCGCGCCGACGACATTCCCGGCGATACGGCGCGGCTGCTCGATGAAGCGTCGGAAGCGCTGCAGTACAACCGCGACCTGCTGCAGACGGCGCTCGGACAGATGAACCAGGGCATCACCGTTTTTGACAGCTCCAACCGGCTGACGGTCTGGAACAAACGCTTCCGGTCGCTCCTGGAACTGCCCGAGCAAGTCGGCCAGGTCGGGTTTCCGCTGGAGAATATCATCTCAATTCTGGTCGAGCGCGGCGACCTCAAGGCAGGCGAGGAGCAGGAGGCACTGGACCGCTTCCTGGTCATGGACAAGGCGTTCTCGCTGACCATCGGGCCTGAAAAACGCATCATCGAAATCCGCTCGAACCCGATGCCCGACAGCGGCATCGTGACCACCTATGCCGATATCACCGAGCGGGTGGCCGCCGACATGGCGCTCAAGCAGGCCAACGAGACGCTTGAGCAACGGGTCATGAAGCGGACAGCCGAACTGACCCGCGTGAACCGCGAACTGGAAAAGGCGCAGCTGACCGCCGAGGAAGCCAATATCGGCAAGACCCGGTTTCTCGCCGCGGCCGGCCATGACATTTTGCAGCCGCTCAACGCCGCGCGGCTCTATTCGTCGACGCTGGTGGAACGGCTCGGCAATTCGCCCGACCAGAAGCTGGTCCAGAACATCGACTCCTCGCTTGAATCGGTGGAGGCCATTCTCGGAGCGGTGCTCGATATCTCGCGGCTGGACACGGGCGCGATGAAACCGCAGCTGGCGAGCTTCCCGCTCAACGACCTGCTGCAGCGGGTGGTGACCGACTTTGCGCCGGTGGCGCGCGAGAAGAACCTCCGCTTCACGGTGATGCCGACCAGCGTTCATGTGCGCTCGGATCCCAACCTTTTGCGCCGGCTGATTCAGAACCTGGTGTCCAACGCCATCAAGTATACCCGCGAAGGCCGGGTCCTGGTCGGCGTCCGCCGCCGCGGCGACAAGGCAGTCATCCAGGTCATCGATACCGGGATTGGCATTCCGACCACCAAATTCCGCACGGTGTTCCGGGAGTTCGCCCGGCTGGAAGAAGGCGCGCGGACAGCCTCCGGGCTGGGGCTCGGCCTTTCGATCGTCGATCGCATCGCCCGGGTTCTCAAACATTCGGTCGACATTGCCTCGCAGTCGGGCAAGGGCACCGAGTTCCGCGTGGAATTGCCGATCGAGACGAACATCGCCCGGATCAAGGCACAGCCCAAGCGCACCGGCGCCGATGCGGCGAACACCAACCTGAAAGGGCTTCGGGTGCTGTGCATCGACAACGAACCCAAGATTCTGGAGGGTATGACGCTGCTCTTGAGCGGATGGGGATGCACGGTGCTGGCGTCCGATTCGCTGCGCGAGAGCTTGAAGATTGCTGAAACGGAAGATGCGCCGGACGTGATTTTCGCTGATTTCCATCTCGATGACGGCACCGGCATCGAAACCATCGTGGCGCTGCGCAAATTGTGGAAGATGGACATCCCTGCCCTGCTGGTTACCGCCGACCGCACGCCGGAAGTGCGCGGCATGGCCGAAGCCGAACGGATCGCGGTTCAGAACAAGCCGATCAAGCCTGCGGCGCTACGGGCGTTTCTCAACCAGGTGACAGTTACCCGGCGAACCGCCGCGGAATAGGGCAAATCGCCTCAGTCGCCCTGGGTCAGGACCTCTGCGCCAATCTTGGAGAGCTGGATGACCGCCTGGGTGCGGCTGTCGACCCCGAGCTTCTGCAGCACCGCGGATACGTGGGCCTTGATCGTGGCTTCGGACACGCCGAGTTCATAGGCGATCTGCTTGTTGAGCAGGCCTTCGGCCAGCATGCCGAGCACGCGTCCCTGCTGCGGGGTCAGGGTCTGGATGCGGGCGATCAGCCCGGCGATCTCCTGATCGTGTTCCGAGCCCAGGTCGACGTCGGGCGGCGTCCAGATGCCGCCATCGAGCACCGTGCGCACGCCTTCGCGGATTTCATCGATGCTGGCGGATTTCGAGATAAATCCCGATGCGCCCAGTTCCAGCGCCCGGCGCATGGTGGACACATCGTCGGTGGCCGAGACGACCACGACAGGCAGGCTTGAGAATTCGGCACGAAAGGCAATCAGACCGGAAAGGCCGGAGACACCCGGCATGGTCAGGTCGAGAAGAATGAGATCTGCCTCGGGATGGTCGCCGGCGGTCTTGCGGGCGCTTTCAAGATCCCCGGCCTCCAGAATATCAATCGTGGCGCCTATGCCCTCCAGGGCCTGCCGCATGGCACCCCGAAACAATGGATGATCGTCCGCAATAATGAATGTCAATTGCGCCATGCACTCTCCCCCTCCTGATCGCGCTGCCGCGGCAGCCGGGCCCAAACCCGGCTAGCGGAAATCACTTTAGCGGCGCGCCAAGCCTTCGCGCAAGTGCATGGGCTGGTTGGCGGTCAAAACGCAATCCGCCTTTCGGACCATTGCCCGTCAGGTTCGGTCCGGGATCGGCTCGGGGGGGATTTTCGGCGTGTCGTCAAATTCCTTCTGCAATTCCTCGACCATGCCGAAGAAGCGGCGCATCATCTTTTCCATCGCGCCGATGGCGCGGTCGAGTTCCGCCTCGTCGGGAATGTCGGCGTCCGTATCAGGCGCCGCCAGCGCGTCGAGACGGGTCTCGAGGTTTTCCACGCGCGCGGACAGTTCGGACAGCGTCTCCTCGAAGGCACGGCGCTCGTCGGCAGCCAGCCTGCAGACGAGTTGCCCTGCCTGTTGCGTGCAGATCGACATCTCGCCCGTCAGCGTGTCCAGCCTAACGAAACCGTTCTCGGTCTTTTCCATGGTATAGCGGTTCGGCGCAGCTTCCTGGGACAGAACCTGAACCGGGATCAGCAAAGCCAGGGCGGAAGAGGCAAGAATTGCAAAACGGGTCATGACGGCACACTCCTGTTTCTGTATGTGATGACACGCAATAAAGACAAAATCGAGAATGGATTCCGGAAACACGCCGACGCCGAGGCGTGACCAGGCCGGAAACCGGGAAAGCGAGACGTTCAGCCATGCATGCGACCATCTACAAGATAACCCCGGAAGCGCTCTGGCGCACGGCCGAAGCCGAAGGCCGTTTTACCGGCGCACCCATTGATCTGGCGGACGGGTTCATTCACTTCTCCACGCGCGACCAGGCCATCGAGACCGCACAGAAGCACTTCGCCGGGCAGCAAGACCTCTTGCTGGTGGCGGTCGATGCGAGCGCGCTCGGCGAAAAGCTGGTTTTCGAGCCATCGCGCGGCGGGGCGCTGTTCCCGCACCTTTACGCCGAGATGCCGCTGTCGGCGGTCAAATGGGTCAAGCCGCTGCCGCTCGGGACCGACGGCACGCATGTGTTTCCGGACATGGAGTCGTGATGAGCCTGATTGACGGACTTGCCCGGAGCGCGCTGTTCACGCTCGACCCCGAAACCGCGCACGGAGTTTCGATCAGCGCGCTCAAGAGCGGACTGGTGCCAGGCTGCCGCGCCGATCACGATCCGCGGCTTGCGGTCACCGTCGCCGGACTGAACTTCCCCAACCCGGTGGGCATGGCGGCGGGCTACGACAAGAATGCCGAGGTTCCCAATGAACTCATCCGGCTCGGGTTCGGTCTTGCCGAGATCGGCACGCTGACCCCGAAGCCGCAATCGGGAAATCCGAAGCCGCGGATCTTCCGGCTGGTCCGGGACCACGCGGTGATCAACCGGCTGGGATTCAACAACCAGGGGCACGCCGCCGCCCATGCCCGGATATCCGGCAAGCGCAGGGAAGGACTCTTGGGCGTCAACATCGGCGCCAACAAGGACAGCGACGACCGGGTCGGCGATTATGTCGCGGGGATTTCGCGCTTTGCCGATGTGGCGGACTATTTCACCGTCAATATCTCCTCTCCCAACACCCCGGGCCTGCGCAATCTGCAAACCCGCGAGGCGCTTTCCGACCTGTTGGGACGGGTGCTTGCCGAACGCGACAAGAAGAGCAAACGCATACCGGTTTTCCTCAAGATCGCGCCGGATCTCACCGAACCGGATCTCGACGATATCGCGGCAGAATGCCTGGCACACAGGCTCGACGGGGTGATCGTATCGAACACCACGCTCTCGCGCGCCGGGCTGTCCGCTGACCCGAAGGCGGGCGAAGCCGGCGGATTGTCTGGACGGCCGGTGTTTGCCCGTTCGACCATCGTGCTGGCCAAGATGCGGCAGAAGCTCGGGGCCGACATGCCGCTGATCGGGGTTGGCGGCATCGACAGCGCCGAGACCGCCGCGGAAAAGATGCGGGCCGGCGCCGATCTGGTCCAGCTCTATACGGGGTTCATCTATGGCGGTCCCCTGCTCCCGGGCCGGATCGTGCGGGGTCTCTCCCGCCTCTGCGACCGCGAGAACCTGGCAAGGATTTCGGATCTGCGCGACAGGAGAACCGCGCACTACGCCGCCATGGCGATTCCGGAATAGGGTCAGCCCGCGCCGAAAGCCCCGGCACGGCGGCGCGGCAGCAGCGCCAGCAAGGTGAGGCCGCGCAAACCCAGGAAGACGTTGAGCGAGATCCAGAGCCCGAGATTGCCCCAGACCTGGGTCAGGCCAAGCGACAGCGCGACGAACAGGACGAGCGAGAGAAGCATCATGTTACGCATGTCGCGCGACCAGGTGGCGCCGATATAGACGCCGTCCATCTCGAAGGCGAGGACGCCCGACACGGCCGTCAGCGCCGCCCAGAACAGATAGGACCCGGCCTCGAACCGCACCGGTTCAAGTGTCGTCATCAGGCCGATGACCGCGTTTCCGAACATCAGGAAAAATACGGTCGTGAACCCGGCGAGAACAAATCCCCAGACGACGGTCAGGCGGACGGCCTTGTCGAAGGCCGGTCGATAGCGGGCGCCGATCGCGCGGCCGGAAAGCTGCTCCGCAGCGGTGGCAAAGCCGTCGAGGTAGTAGCCCGCCACCATGAAGAAATTCATCAGGATGGCATTGGCGGCCAGGGTGGTTTCGCCAAAGCCGGTGCCAAGCCGGGTAAACCAGGCAAAGGCGGCGATGAGGGCGAAGGAGCGGATCATGATGTCGCCATTGAGCGCCATCAGCCGCATCAGCGAAGGCCGGTGGATGATCTGCGTCCAGGAGGGCCTGTGGGCGGGGACGAACCTCCGGCGAATGATCAGGAAACCCATGGCACAGCCGGCGATTTCGGCGATCACCGTGGCCAGCGCGACCCCTTCGAGGCCATAGTCGAGACCCAGTCCGAACCAGACCGACAGGACGATGTTGGTGCCGTTGATCACCGATTGCAGCAACAGCCCAGTGCCGCCCATACCGCGGCCGAGCACATAGCCAAGGATGGCGTAGTTGGCCAGCGCCGCGGGCGCCGACAGCGCCCGGATCATGAGGTAGGTCGAAGCAGCGGCGGCCACCTCGCCCTCCGCTCCCATGAAAGCCAGGCCTGCTGCCAGCAACAGTGGCGTTGCCGCAATGATGGCCCCGCCGGCCACCACCGAAATCATCAGCGAGCGCCAGAACACGGCCTGCTCTTCCACCGGGTCATCCCGGCCCATGGCCTGGGCGACAAGGCCGGTCGTCGCAGAACGCAGGAAGTTGAAGGTGGTGAACACCAGATCGAAGAGGATCGCCGCGATGGCCAACCCGCCCAGAAGCGCCGCGTTGCCCAGCCGGCCAACCACGGCGGTATCGACCAGCCCCAGAAGCGGCGTGGTGAGAAACGCCAGCGTCATCGGCACCGCGATCGCGAACACCATGCGGTTGGTGACCTCGAAGGCGCGGCCTTCCGGCGGCAGAGCATGGGTTTTGAGCAGCAGGTCGGTCAAGCGGTACGGGTCCGGCGGGAAATGGTGGCTCATTCCTCTTCGAGTCCGATCTCCCTGTAAAGGGGGATGAGCATCAATGCTTTTGATGGATCCGCGGCAAGCCTGCCAGACCGCCCTGCAAAGGCATGCATCGTGCCTGCCACCAAGGTGGTGTCCGATTTTCGGACACCACGCATTTCCGTTTCTTAACACCCCGCGGGTTACACAGTTCGAAACACCGTATGGCTGGAGGCATTCGCGTGGACTTTTCTTATATGTTGTCGACAATTAATCCGGTTACTGGCTTTTTACTGGCACTTACATTTTTCCTGATCTGGAGAAACCATCCGGAGAGAAAGTATATTCTGAACTGGTCTCTGGGATTTGCCGCCGGAAGCATTGGCTATGCATTTGAGTTCTTTCACTTTTTCATAGCAAATTTTCGTTTCGCCAACGGCGTCAACATCTTCCTTCCGGTCAGCATGCTGTTTACGGCCAGGGGACTTTGTCTTCGCTACACCGGGCGCGCCCCGGACCGGGCGTTGCTGCTGGCGATCACATTCTGCGGCATGGTCGCCTGCTGGATGTCCTTTGGCGACCATAACGCGCTGATCCGGGGATTTGTCGTGAGCGGCGGGGTTGCCGTGGTGGTGGTGACCGCAATGACCGCAATCCTGCGCGCGACGCAGCGGGACAGGATCGATCTTTCGATCCTGATGGTCCTGCTGCTGCTGACGATCCTTTTGCCTGTCCGCCCCATCGTCTCGTTCCTGATCGAAGGCGCGCCGCACATCGATGCAATCGAGGTCACCTCGTTCTGGGCCGTATCGCTGAAAGTAGGCGGTCTGTTTGTCTGGATTGCCTTCGCGCTGCTGTTCCTGCTGCGCATCGCCTCCGACCTGTTGTCCGAACTCAACGCGCAATCAGTCACCGATTCGCTGAGCGGAATCCTGAACCGCCGCGGCTTTTTCGACACCGCCGGTTCGCTGGTTCGGGATGCGACGCCAGGTCTTCCGGTGTCGGTGTTCCTGATCGACATCGACCATTTCAAGAAGGTCAACGACACCTACGGCCACCAGGTCGGCGACCAGGTGATCCGGAATGTCGCAAAGGCCCTGCACGCCAATGCGCCCGAAGCCGCAGTCATCGGCCGGCTGGGCGGCGAGGAATTTGCAATCGCCCTGCCAAACACCGACCGGGGGGCGGCGATGGCCTTCGCCGAGGCCTTGCGCATGAACCTGGAGCACCAGGGCCACGCCGGCGTCGCGACCGACCATCCTGTCACCGTCAGCATCGGGCTGGCGCAGGGCACCGGACATACGCTGGACGAATTGCTGTACGACGCCGACATGGCCCTCTACAAGGCCAAGAGCGGCGGCCGCAACATGATTGCAGCCAACGGCGGAGAGGCTTTCAGGAACCAGTCGACACGCTTGCCCGGAAGGCTTGTCCGGGCTCTGCCGTAAGAGTGAAAATCTGTTGCTATGGACGGCATGGGCGCCGCCGGGCATAAGGGACGAATGCCGTTCCTGCCGATCATTCACGCCCCGGACTATGACGCCAATTTTTCACCGGACCACCGGTTTCCGATGGGCAAATACACACGGCTGATGGAGCTTATCCGGGACAGCGAAACGGCATCACGGGCGGTCTTTCATGCCCCCGCCCCGGCCTCCGCGGAATGGCTGGCGCTTGCTCACGAGCGCAGCTACGTGGACCAGGTGCTGGCATGCAAGGTTCCATTGCCGATCGAGCGCGAGATCGGGTTTCCGGTCAATGAACGGGTGAGCCTGCGCGCGCGGCTCGCCACCGCCGGCACGGTGATGGCGGCGCGGCTGGCTCTGTCGGGCGGCATCGCCTGCAACACGGCCGGAGGCAGTCACCATGCGCGGCGGGCGCAAGGGGCCGGTTTCTGCACCTTCAACGATGTGGCGGTGGCTTCGCACCTGCTTCTCGCCGATGGTGAGGTGGGCCGGGTGCTGGTGATCGACCTCGATGTGCACCAGGGCGACGGCACGGCCGAGATCTGCGCCGGCTTGGACGCCATCCGGACCGTGTCGATGCACGCCGAGAAGAACTACCCGGTGCGCAAGCAGACCTCGTCGATCGACGTCGCGCTGCCAGACGGGGTGCGCGATGAGGCCTATCTTGAAACGCTGGACTGGCTGCTGCCGCGCAGCATCGAAGGGTTTTCACCTGATCTGGTGTTCTACAATGCCGGCGTCGATCCGCATGAGCACGACCGGCTCGGGCGGCTGTCGTTGTCAGACCAGGGGCTGAAGGACCGCGACCGGCGGGTGTTCTCATTCTTCAGGCAGCGCGGCATTCCGGTGGCGTCGGTTCTCGGAGGCGGCTACAGCCGCGACGTCGATGCCGTCGCCAGGCGGCATCTCATGACCTTCGAGGCCGCGTCCGAATTCGTCTGAGAGACGGACTTACTTGCGCAGGCTGAACAGCCGCATGATGATGAAGACCGGGATCACCACACCGGCACCGAGCACAAGGTAGCCGCCGAAGCGGCCGAGCGCAGCGAAGCCGGTTTCCCACAGGTTCACCAGGAAATCGCGGACGATGTAGAGGACATCGATCGGGTACCACTCGAATGCAGCCATGATGACGCCGACAACGAAGGAGGCCACCAGCAGCTTGAGTGCGGTGCGGCCGGGCGTATCGCCCAGAAAACGTGTCAGACCATTGCTCATGCCGGCGGTTCCCGTGTTTCGCAGGCTTTCACATAAGCATGGCGGAGGCCGCGGGCAAGACCGTCATTCGACGCCGTCGATCATGTGCTCAAGCGTTTCCAGCCTGTCGGCTTCGCCCGGTGGCTTGTCCCAGCGCAGCCGGTTGATGCGCGGAAAGCGCATGGCGACGCCGGACTTGTGGCGGGACGAGCGGGCAATCCCCTCGAATGCAACCTCGAAAACCAGCCCCGTGTCGGGGCCAGCGCGCACCGAGCGGACCGGGCCGAAACGTTCGATGGTGTTGTTGCGGACATATTTGTCGATCGCGACGAGTTCCTCGTCGGTGAAGCCGAAATAGGCCTTGCCGACGGGGACGAGTTCGCCCGGCTCGCGCCAGACGCCGAAGGTGTAGTCGGAGTAGAAGCCCGAGCGTTTGCCGTGACCACGCTGGGCGTACATCAGCACCGCGTCGATCAGGAACGGATCGCGTTTCCACTTGAACCATTCGCCCTTCGGCCTGCCGGGCAGATAAGGCGCGGCCTTGCGCTTGATCATCACCCCTTCGATCACCGCGAGCGGCGGATCGGCGCGGCGTGCGGCGAGTTCATCCCAGCTGTCGAAGGCCAGCATCTCGGAGCAATCGAAGCGTTCGGGGTTTAGTCCCGAGACGAAGGCTTCGAGCCGCAGTCGGCGTCCGGCAAATGGCGCCGCGCGCAGGTCCTCGGCTCCGTCCTGCAGCAAATCATAGGCCCGGAAGAAGGCCGGATGGTCGCGCAGCTGCCTTGCCGTCACGGTCTTGCGGTTGAGGCGCTGTTGCAGGTCGGAGAAGCTGCCGGTCTCGATACCACCGCCCGAAGGCCGCGCCACCAGCAGTTCGCCATCAAGCGCGCCGTCGAAGGCGATGGCGTCGACAAGATCGGGAAATGCGGCGGAGATATCGTCGCCGGTGCGGGTGTAGAGCCGGCTGATCCCGCGCTCCGAGGTCGCCTGGACGCGAATGCCGTCCCATTTCCACTCGGCGGCGAAATCCGCCGGATCGAGTTTTTCGAAGTCCCTGGCATCGATGGCGTGCGAGAGCATCACCGGCCGGAACGGCGCCGCGCCGGCATTGACCGGCTTCGGCCCGGAGCCCTCGAGCCAGGCAAACAGATCGGCATAGGGTGGGGTCAGGCCATGCCACAGCTCCTCGATCTCGTTGACCTCTACCTTGCCGAAGGCAGCCAAGGCCTGCTTGATCAACCGGCTCGACAAGCCCATGCGGAACCCGCCGGTGACAAGCTTGAGCAGGGCATAGCGGCCCGGCGGATCAAGCCGGTCGAGCCAGGCCTCGACAAGGCCGGGACCCTCGCGGCGCGAGGAAGCCTGCAATGTCTCGACCACCTCTGCCAGCCCCGGCGCGTCGTTGCGGCCCGGCCGGATATCCGCCTTTTCCGGCCAAGCCAGCGCGATGGTCTCGGCCAGATCGCCGACATAATCATAGGAATAGCCAAACAGCTCGGCATCCATGCGCGACGCGATCAGTTCGCGCAGCTGCGCAGGCTTGACCGCCGGGATGTCGAGATCGCGGGCGATGGCGGCGAGCGCGTAGCCGCGCTCCGGGTCGGGGACGGTGCGGAAATAGTCCTGCAACAGCGAAAGCTTGGCGTTGCGCGAGGGCGTGAAGGCCAGCATGTCGAGGAGATCAGCGAAGCGGTTCACGGCTCAATCCCCCTCGTCTTCATAGCCGACCAGATGCAAGGGCTTTGCCGGAATGCCGTGCATGGCGCACCAGCGTACCAGCGCCTCCTCGCGGCCATGGGTGACCCAGACCTCGCCCGGGGCCACGGTCTCGATGGTGTCGGCAAGTTCGTCCCAATCGGCATGGTCGGAGATCACCAGCGGCAGTTCGACGCCACGCTGGCGGGCGCGCGCCCTGACCTGCATCCAGCCCGAGGCGAAACTGACCAGCGGATCGGGAAAGCGGCGGGCCCATTTGTCGCCGAAGGCGGAGGGCGGGCCAAGCACGATGGCGCCGGCGAAATCGCCCTTGGCGCCGGCATCGACCGTGGCCGGGCGCAAATCGCCCAGCGCAATGCCTTGGCTCTCATAATAGTCGCAGAGTTTCTGCAGGGCGCCGTGGATGTAGAGCGGCCGATGATAGCCTGCGTCCCGGATCAGGCGGATGACGCGCTGCGCCTTGCCGAGCGAATAGACGCCGACCAGATGCGCCCGCTCGGGATTGCGGCTGACGGATCGCAACAGGCGCTGGATCTCATCGGCCGCGTCAGGATGCCGGAACACCGGCAGGGCGAAGGTCGCCTCGGTGATGAAGACATCGCAGGCAACCGGTTCAAACGTGGCGCAGGTCGGGTCCGGTCTTGGCTTGTAGTCGCCGGAAGCAACGATGCGCATGCCATCCCTCTCGACGGCGATCTGCGCCGACCCCAGGACATGGCCGGCAGGATGGAATGTCACGGTCACATCCCCGATGCGGATCGTCTCGCCCAGCCCGGCGGCCTGGGTGGCACCGGCATGGTCAGCACCGTAGCGGATCGCCATGATGTCGAGCGTCTCGGATGTGGCCAGCACATGGCCGTGACCGGCGCGGGCGTGGTCGGCATGGCCATGGGTGATCAGCGCCCGGTCGACGCCGCGCACAGGATCGATGAAGAAGTCTCCCGGCGGGCAGTAAAGCCCTTCGCGGCGGGGGATCAGCAGGTCTTCAGGTTTCATTGCCATGACACTCAAGTAGGGCGGCCCCGCCGCGTGCGAAAGGGCTTGCGTTTTCCATACCGCCAACGCATAGGCTCGGCCTCTGTTCCTGCTTGGTCAACCTATGACATCTCATCAGCTTTCCTCTGGCGATCTGACTGCCGATCGCCGCGCCCACTATGCTCGCCAGTATGCCGAGGGCGGAGATTTGAACGCAGCCGTGGAGCTGCAGATGCAGGCGCTCGAACTGGCGCCGCACTGGGCCGCGGGCTGGTACCAGCTTGCCGGTTACCGCGAGAAGGCGGGAGACCTCGCCGGAGCGGCCGACGCCTGGCGCCAGGTGCTGACACTTTCGCCGGCGGATTTTTACGGCGCGAGCCTGAAACTGTCGCTGACCGGCCAGGCGGAGATGCCATCGACACCGCCTGCCGAGTATGTCGAAGCGCTGTTCGACGGCTATTCTGACCGCTTCGATACGGCGCTGGTGGAAGACTTGGGATATTGTGTGCCCGAACGGCTGAAGGCGCTGCTTGGCGAAGTCGGGGGCGAGGAGATCCGGTTTGCCAGGGTGATCGATCTCGGGTGCGGCACCGGCCTGTTCGGCGAACGGATCCGGCGCATGACCTCCTGGCTCGAAGGCTACGACCTGTCGCAGGGCATGCTGGCAAAGGCCTCAGAGAAAAGTCTCTACGACCGGCTCGGTCAGGCCGATATCCTGCATGGGATGCCCGCCGCGCGCCCGCAGGGGGCCGAGCGGGCCGATCTGGTGGCGGCAGCGGATGTGTTTGCCTATTTCGGCGATCTGGACCCGGTCATGCAGGTTGCCACCAGCCTGATCGCGGATGGTGGCTTGATGGCCTTTTCGCTGGAGGCAGGGGGTGAGGATTGCGACTGGCTGCTGCAGGCCTCGCTGCGCTATTGCCACGGCGAGAGGTATGTCCGGCAGTTGCTCGACCGGCATGGCCTTGATGTGCAGAGACTGTCGCGCGAGACCATCCGGCGGGATGGGGCCGGCAGCATTGCAGGCTTCCTCATTGTCGCCCGCAAACGGGCGGGTGCGGCCGCCACCAGCCAACAGGCTTCGGCATCACCGATCGATCTGCCGGTGATCGTTCTCAACTGAGACCGACAGGCGGGCTCGCGCGGCGGGAGCCGTATTCAAAGACAGCGACAACGGGTGTGAACCTGGACGCAGGTGCTCCCGGTCGCGCCGCGGCAACCTCCCGCACCGATCGTCAAGACGCGGCTTGGACTGGCAACAGGGCTGCACTACATTGACCGGCGTGAAAGCCGAATCTGGGTCAGCCACCGACAATCCGGGCTTTGCAATGCCCGAGCCCTTCCTCGGCTGGTTCGCCAGCCGCGGCTGGCAGCCGCGCGCGCACCAGCTGGAACTTCTCACCGAAACCGCAGCCGGGCGCTCGATGCTGCTGATCGCACCCACCGGCGCCGGCAAGACGCTGGCCGGTTTCCTGCCGAGCCTGACCGAGCTTGCGAGCCGCGGCAAACCCAAGCCTGGCTCAGCCGGAGCGCGGTCACTGCATACTCTGTATGTCTCGCCGCTGAAGGCGCTGGCTGTCGATATCGAGCGCAACCTGGCACGTCCGGTCGAGGAAATGGGCCTGCCGGTTCGAATCGAGACCCGGACCGGCGATACGCCGCAATCCAAGCGCGCGCGCCAACGCAGCGATCCGCCCGACATCCTGCTGACCACGCCGGAGCAAGTGTCGCTGCTGATCGCCAACAACCACGCCGAGCGGCTGTTTGCCGGTCTGCGCTACGTGATCTTCGACGAGTTGCACTCGCTGATCGCGTCAAAGCGCGGACATCTGCTGTCGCTGGCTGTCGCCCGGCTCCGCAAGCTGGCGCCGGGCCTGCGTAGCATCGGCCTGTCGGCGACGGTGGCGGATCCGGAGGAATTGCAGCGCTGGCTGGTGCCGCAATCGGGCGAGACTGACGAGCTCGCGGGCCGGATCACGGTTGCCGGCGGCGCCAGCCCGATCATCACCATTCTCGAGAGCGAGGAGCGGATTCCCTGGTCCGGGCATTCGGCGCGCTACGCCATCCCCGACGTCTACCAGACCATCAAGGATCACCGCACCACGCTGATCTTCGTCAACACGCGGAGCCAGGCGGAGCTGCTGTTCCAGGAGCTGTGGCGGATCAATGACGACAGCCTGCCGATCGCCCTGCATCACGGCTCGCTGGATGCGGCGCAGCGGCGGCGGGTGGAGGCGGCGATGGGGCGCAACGAGCTCAGAGCCGTGGTCGCAACCTCGACGCTCGACCTGGGGATCGACTGGGGCGACGTCGACCTGGTGGTGCATGTCGGCGCGCCCAAGGGCGCGAGCCGGCTGGCGCAGCGGATCGGGCGGGCCAATCACCGCATGGACGAGCCGAGCCGGGCGATCCTGACCCCGGCCAACCGCTTCGAGGTACTCGAGTGCCAGGCGGCGATCGACGCCAATTATGTTGGCGCGCAGGACACGCCGCCCGGCGGGGATGGCGGGCTCGACGTGCTGGCCCAGCACGTGCTCGGCATGGCGGCGGCAGGCCCGTTTGACGCCGACGAGCTGTTTACGGAAGTTACCAGCGCCGCCCCCTATTCAGGCCTCGACCGGGAGACCTTCGACAAGGTGATCGAGTTCGTCGCCACCGGCGGCTATGCGCTCAAGAGCTACGAACGTTACGCGCGGATCCGCAAGCGCGCGGACGGGTTGTGGCGGATCTCCAATCCGCAGGTGGCGCAGCAATACCGGCTCAATATCGGCACCATCATCGAGGCGCCGATGCTCAATGTGCGGATGACCAGCCGCAAGAACGGCACATTGTCGGGCCGCGGCGGACCGCCGCTCGGAAAGGTCGAGGAATATTTCCTCGAAACGCTGGCGCCTGGCGACACCTTCCTGTTCTCGGGCAAGATCCTCAGGTTCGAGGGCATCCGCGAGAACGAGTGCCTGGTCTCCAATGCCTGGGACCAAGACCCGAAGGTTCCGGCCTATGCCGGCGGCAAGTTTCCGCTCTCGACCTATCTCGCCGACAGCGTCCGGGCGATGATCGCCGATCCGTCGACATGGGGCTCGCTGCCCGATCAGGTGTCGGACTGGCTCAGGATGCAGCAGCAGGTTTCGCAGCTTCCGGCCCGCGACAGCCTGCTGATCGAGACTTTTCCGCGGGCGGAACGCTTCTTCATGGTGCTCTATCCCTTCGAGGGCCGGATCGCCCACCAGACCCTGGGTATGCTGCTGACGCGCCGGCTGGAACGGCTTCGCGCGCAGCCGCTCGGGTTCGTTGCCACGGACTATTCGCTCGCCGTCTGGGGACTGGAAGACATGGGCGCGATGGTTTCCGATGGCCGGCTCGATCTGGCCGAGCTGTTTGACGAGGACATGCTCGGCGATGATCTCGATGCCTGGCTGAACGAATCCTGGATGCTCAAGCGGACCTTCCGGGCCTGCGCGGTGATCTCCGGGCTGATCGAGCGAAGACACCCCGGCAAGGAAAAATCCGGGCGCCAGGTCACGGTTTCCGCCGACCTGATCTATGATGTGCTCCGGAGCCACGAGCCGGACCATATCCTGCTGCGCGCGACCCGCGCCGATGCGGCACAGGGGCTTTTGGATATTCAGCGGCTCGGCGCTATGCTCAAGCGAATCAAGGGCCACATCAAGCATCGGTCGCTTGATCACATCTCGCCGCTGGCGGTGCCGATCATGCTGGAAATCGGCCGCGAACCGGTTTCCGGCGAGGCACATGAAAGCATATTGGCCGAGGCGGCGGACGATCTGCTTGCCGAGGCGCAGAGCTAGACTTGAACGGAACAGGCATGCACGGCAGGGCAGCGGCGCTGACAACGGACATTCCGGCCACCGGGCCGATGACAGTCGAGCTCAATGTCAACGGGACAGCCGTGGTCTGCGACCGCTCCGGCGTGCTCTGGCTGCCCGACAGCGCCACGCTCGTAGTCTCCGACCTGCACCTGGAAAAAGGCGCGGCCTTCGCCCGACGCGGCATGCTGCTGCCGCCCTACGATACGGCCGCAACGCTGGCACGGCTTGGCGCGGCAATCGCCGGCTATGCGCCGCGCCTTGTGATCAGCCTGGGCGACAGCTTCCATGACCGAAGCGGCTCGGCGCATCTGCCCGAATGCTACCGCGAGCAGTTGCGGAGCCTGCAACGGGGCCGCGACTGGGTCTGGATCGAAGGCAATCACGACCCCGACAGGCCTGAAGGGCTGGAGGGCAGCTTCTGCAGCGAACTGCATGTGGACACGCTGGTGTTCCGGCATGAGCCGAAATCCGGTGCGGCGGACGGTGAAATCGCGGGCCACCTGCATCCGGCCGCCCGCGTTGTCCGGCGTGGCAAGGGCGTGCGCCGGCCGTGCTTCGCCAGCGACGGCAAGCGGCTGGTGATGCCGGCTTTCGGCTCGACCACGGGCGGTCTGGAACTGCGGCACCCGGCAATGCGCGGGCTGTTCGACCGCAAGCAACTGGTGGCCCACCTGATCGGCAGGGACCGACTCTATTCAGTCGCCTTCAGCCGGATGAACGGCTGAGCCCGACAAGGTGCGGCCAGAGCCAAAGCTCAGGCAAACAGGACGAGGGCGATAGAGGCGATCACGATCAGGCTTATGGCCAGCCGCAGCCGGCCGAACCAGCTAGGAAGCAGGCCGTTGCGGGCACTGCTCAAATCCCATCCGGCCTGGAGCGCAAAGCAAACCATGAGCAGGACCAGGGACCAAGGCCGGTCGATCAGCAAGGCCAGCCATACGGCCAGCGACGGCGCAACGCTCAGGATCATCTGCCCGCCAGCGAGCGCCGGTTCTTCGAGAGACAGGGCGCGCCCCCATCGTATACCACCCATGAAGGACAGGATAACGGCACCATAGCCGAGAAACGCATTTTCTCCGCCGAGCTGACCAACTGCGAGTTCCGGCCAGAATACCCCGGCCAGAGCCATCACGACAAATGGGAGAGCCCCGAGGCCCGCCAGAAACCAGGCCGTAGCGATCATACGGGATGGGTCCTGGTTTCTCGTCATCGCTCTGCTGGCCTCATGTCCAGCACCGATCAATCCTTGCGGAAGATGACGCTGCCCAGCCATCCGGTCAGCGTGGCCAGAAGCACCGCGAGAACGCCGTAGGCCAGCGAGTAGACATGAGCGAAATTGTAGATGAACTGCTCCAGGCCGGTCTTGACCACCCTGAGCGGGATCACCTTTTCCATGACGAACTGGTTGTTCTTGTAAAGAACCGCGCGGACCTTGTGCTGACCGACCGGGATGTTGGCCGGAAGCCGGACGGTGGCGCGGAACAGCGCCTTGGAGATGAACTGGACGCCGGTCGGATCGCGCTGGTACAGGCCGCTGGCCTGCTTGATGCGCCGTAAAGCCTCGCGGAATTCGGTCAGCCGGGAACCGTCGCCAACGCCGCCGGTCGGCACCAGCCGGACGTTGTCGATGCCGATATCGCGCGAGGCGAGTTCCATCAGATTGGCGATATCGGCCAAGGGCCGGGTGCTCGACATCGAGTAGGACGCCGGAATCGGCTCAAAGCGGATCGAATGCCGGTTGATCCAGATCCCTGCGACGCGCTCCTTGCGCCGCACCGTCGAGGATTTGCGCGGACCCTCAAGGGCAACGACGACGTCGTAGGCGAAGGTGGCGAGCAGCAATTCGTCGGCACCGTCAATCGCGCCGAAGACAGTGATGTCGGCGCCGGAGAAATCCGAGGTGATGGCGATCTCGTTGGTGGAAATTCCGATGTCGATCCGTTCGGAAAACTTGTCGCTGATCGTCACGGTCGGATCGGCAAGCTGCGCCGCGGCGGGAAGGCTCGCAAATACAGACACAACAAACAGCAGGACCGCGCAGCGCATCAGAACCCGAAACTCCCGCTGACCACGGAGTAGATTTCATCGGGCGGCAACACCAGGCCGAACCCGAGACGGATGCCAACGCCCAGAACCAGCAGCGCAAGGCCGGCGCGCAATTGCTCGCCGCGCATCTTCTGACCGACGCGGACACCATATTGCGCACCGATCACGCCGGCGACCATCAACAGCCATGCCAGGACGATGTCGACCGAAAAATTGGTCGTCGCCTGCACAACCGTTGTGAAGGCGGTGACGAAAATAATCTGGAACAGCGATGTCCCGATCACCACGCTGGTGGGGATGCGCAGCAGATAGATCATCGCCGGGACCATGATGAAGCCGCCGCCAACACCCATCACGGAGGTGAGAACGCCAATGGCAAAGCCAAGCATGATCACCGGGATCACGCTCAGATAGAGCTTGGAGCGCTTGAACCGCATCTTGAACGGCAGACGGTGCACCCAGTTGTGCTGACCGGGCTTGCGCAAAGACACCGGCTTGTTGCTGGCGGCGCGGCGAAGCGAAATGATGCTCTCCCAGAGCATCAGCCCACCGACCGAGCCGAGAAACACGACGTAGAGCAGCGAGATGATCAGATCCAGCTGGCCCAGACGGCGCAGCATGGAGAAAATCTGTATGCCGACCGTCGCGCCGGCCAGACCGCCGACCAGCAGCACAAGTCCGAGCTTGATATCGAGCGTGCCCCGCCGGAAATGCGCCAGGGCGCCAGACACCGACGACGCGACAACCTGATTGGCGCCGGTGGCAACGGCGACGGCGGGTGGAATATTGTAAAAGATCAGGAGCGGGGTGATCAGGAAGCCACCGCCCACGCCAAACATGCCGGACAGGAAACCCACTGCCGCGCCCATCCCGAGGATGACGAAGATATTGACCGACAATTCTGCGATCGGCAGGTAAATGGTCACCTTGCGCCCCCGGGCGTCAATGACAGGAAAAAGGGTTGCGCCGGGGATAGTCCGACAGAACGGTTTTGCGCGTTTCGGCGGTGTGAGTCAAATAGGTTGACGTCTTCCGCGCACGGTTTTGGCGGAGCTGGCGAAATTTTCCGCGCCAACCCGGACATGGAGGCTCCGCCTGCGCTGCCTGATGCGCAACCGGGCGCGGTAAGACCTTGAATCGACGTATATTCGAAGCCGCTCAATTGGCCAGGCACGTGGGTAGGCTCGCCGACGGCACGGCCATGAGACCGGACATTTCACCACGATTTCCGGGTGGCGGGGCGACGGCCCCGCGACCCGGTTCAGCCGTTGCGCGCGAGCAGTTCCCTGACCAGCTTGTCGTCGATTTCACCGGTCGGTTCCATGCCGATAGAAGCCTGGAACTGCTTGATCGCAGCAATTGTCTTCTTGCCCATCACGCCGTCGGGTGCGCCGGCATCAAAGCCATTGTTGTTGAGAATGCCCTGGATGTTGCGGATCGCCTTGCTCATGTCGACCGAGGCGGTTTCGGTTGATGCCCCCTGCCAGGATGCTGGGACTTCAACCTCGTTGGCGTCCGGATCAATCGGCTGCGCCGTCCAGTTGGCGACCGAAGCACGGGCTGCCTCGACCTGCTCGGGGCGCAGCGCGTTGAACACTTCATCGCGCTTGACCGCGGCATCCTTGTCGCCGTCATTGGCCGCGATGGCGAACCATTTGTAGGATTTTTCCAGGTCGCGCGGAACGCCGTCACCGCGGGCATAGAGGATCGCGAGGTTGACCTGGCTGTCACGAACGCCGACTTCGGCGGCGCGGCCGAACCATTCGGCGGCGTTCTCGTAATCCGGCACGGCGCCGGCGGTGGCATAGAGGACTGCGAGATTGTGCATCGCGCTGGCGTTGCCCTGCTCGGCCGAGAGCTGGTACCACTTCTTGGCGGCATCGAGATCGCGCTCGAGGCCACTGCCCTTTTCATAGAAATTTGCGATCCGGTACTGGGACGGCGCATGGCCGAGATCGGCGGCGCGCTGGTACCAGGCTGCGGCGGACTTGAGATCGACCGGCACGCCGCGGCCTTCGGTGAAGCGGGCGCCGATTTCATAGAAGGCCAGCGGATTGCCGGCGGCCGCGGCGGCCTTGAGCGCGCCGGTCGCTGCATCCTGGGGCAGCGCATCCAGCGCGGCGGTCAGCACCTCATCGCTGGCGGGCGCCGCTTCCTCAAGAGGAGTGATTGCCGCCGTGGATTCCAGCGATGTCGCTTCCGGGGCCATTTCCGTCATCTGCGATTGCGGATCCGAGCCGGGTTCGATCACCCTCACCTCGGGCAACCGCGCTTCGACGACGGGTTGCTGATCCTGCGTTTCGGCCGCCATGTCCGCGCCGTCGCCAGATATCGAGGTCTGCTCGACGGTATCGGCGGGCTCGACAATCGCCGGCTCGACAGCCGCGATTTCCTCGTTGCCCCCGGAGAGCAGGCCGGAAACCAGCGGGAAGGACATGATCGCCAGCAGCACCGCGCCGGCTGCCATCAGGATCGGGCGGCGGCGCGATTTGAGCACCTCGAGCATTCCGCCACCACCGCTCTTGCGGCTCTTGCCGATGGTTTCGACTTCGGCGGCCGCAGCCATGGCGGCGCGGCGGGCGGAAGCGAGAAACTCGGATTTTTCCGAAACATTGTCAGCCGTGTTGCCGCCACGCTGGCGTTCGGCGGCCTGGGCTTCGCGCACCTTCTGCAGGATGCGGTTGATGTCCGGCGCGCCCGAACCGGGCTCGAGCGGCATATTGGCGGTCTCCGCATCCAGCTCCATCGATGGATCAAGCGGCGGAGAATCGTCTTCGGTAAACTGCGGCTCGGCCTGGGTCTTGGACTGGTCCTTGCCCGGCCTGATCCGTGCTGCCAGACCCGAGAGGAAAGATTTTTCGCTTGCGCTGTCCGAGCGAGGCTCTTCTCCGGCGTTCTGGTCTTCCGCCTCCTGGCTGCTTGCATAGGCTGCGGCCAATGCGGCCGCTTCGGAGGCAGAGCGGGCGGGCTGCGCCTTCGTCTCGACCTGGGGACGGCTCACCCCGGAATACGTGTCCTCTTGGTCTCCGGCCAGGTGCATGGCATCATCAAGCGACTGGACCGAAGCCTGTGGCATCGATGCTTCGCCCGTGTCATGCGCACCCGCTCCGGCCTGGTGAAACGCCGACGAGGGAGCGTCGAGGCGTTCCAGGCGTCCGGCGATCTTCAGCATGGTTTCCTGGACAGCCTCGAACGCGCGGGTGGTCCGGTCTTCCGTCTTGCGGCTCAGACCTTCCAGCGCCTTGAGATCGTCGGCCAGCGCCGTGATGACTTCCATGTTGGCAAGCGATTGCGGCGACGGGGCGCTGCCCATCTGGCCTGCATAGGCCGACAACGCCGCTTCCGCAGCCTGACGGGCGGCCTCGACGACAAATTCGTCGCTGGTTGCCAGATGCTCCTCGATGGAGGCGAGGCGCTCTTCGAAAGCCTCGGTTCCAGCCCCTGCCGGCGCCGAGCTGATCAGGCGGGAAAGATTGGCGATCTGGTCTTCGAGGCCGCGCATCGCCTGGTCGCTCGGACCGGCACCGGCATTGCTCGACATGTCCAGCCGATCGGCGATGTCCGCCAGCCTGGCTTCCAGGTTCTCGATCCCGGGCATCATTGCCGGGGCCTGCTCCAGATAGGGCCGGTCAAGCCGGGCCGAAATTTCAGCCAGCTGGGCTTCGACATTCTCCAGCCCGCTCACCGGCTGCATGGCATTGCCGGCGGCGGAGACTTCCGCCTGCTGCAGCCTGTCCGCGATCTCGGCGAGCCGCGCGTCGAGCGTTTCCAGACCGGGCAGCGGATCGATGCTGCGCGACACGGTTGCCTCGGCGCGGCCGATCAGCGCTTCCAGACGGCCGATGACAGCCTCCGGCACGGCGCCGGCCTGCGGCGCCGGGATCGAAAGGCTTTCGATCTGATGGGCCAGATTGTCCAGCCGGGCGATCAGGGAGTCATCCACGCCGCGCGCGTCGAGAGCCTCGATCCTGCCGGTGATGTCGTTGAGATAGTCGGCCAGCTCGGGCATGCGGTCATCGCGGGCGCCGTGCTCGAGATAGGACTGGAGATTTTCGATCCGCGCATCCAGCCGCGCAATGGCTTCCTCGTCGGCCAGCTGGGCAACGCGCGCCGCAAGATGCTCGATGCGGCTGCCGATCTCGGTTTCGACGGCCGCAGGTTCGAGTTCGTCAATTTTCTGGGCGACGGAGGCCAGACGGGCCTCAAGCCGCTCGAACGGAGCATTGTTGACAACGGCCGACGACGGAGCCGGCAGGGCCGCGATGGCCCGGGTGATTTCATCAAGGCGCGCGCCGAGCAGATCGAACTGCTCCGGCAAGTCCGGGCTGGCGGACACGGCCTGCCGTGTCATCGTCTCGATGGCTTGCGAAAGCTGGGCGATCTTGTCCTCGATTGCCTGCCCCTGACCGGATGCAGGCATGCTTGCCAGGAATTCGCGGATTTCGTCAACGCGATAGGCCAGATTGACGAGTTCCTCGCGGAGCGCGGCCATGTCCAGGCCGGACACCTGCTCCTCCATCGACTGCCAGCGGGATTCAAGCGAGCGGACACTCTCTTCCCGGGCCAGCTGATCGACCATTTCACGCATGGAATCGAGCTCGTGCCGGAGCGCGTCGGCGCCACCGTCCTGAGTGCCGAGCGCGTCGATGGAAGCCGAAATGCCTGCAAGATCCCGGCGCAGTTCCCTGGGCAGCGACTGATC
Organism: Hoeflea sp.; assembly: GCA_020637795.1. GTDB lineage: Bacteria > Pseudomonadota > Alphaproteobacteria > Rhizobiales > Rhizobiaceae > Hoeflea. Next base: position 1,365,195 of record JACKJT010000001.1, read on the forward strand.
GCGGGCCTCCTTGCGCAGTTCGCCCATTTCGCGGCGGAGCGCCGTCATCTCATTGATGAGCTGCTGGCTCAGATCGGGCCTTGCATCCGGACGCGCGGCGGAAAACGGATCGGCGGCGGTTTTGGCGGGCTGACGGGTTTGTACTTCACGGCCAGCGGGCATCGCTGCGGCATGCGACGGGGCTGCAGCCTTGACCGACCCGCCACGCTGCGCCTCTTCGAGCGCACGCTGCCGGGCACGAATGTCATCAAGAAGGTCACCGCCCAGACCGGATGACTGCGGCTTTGGCGCGGGGACCTGCGGCGCCTTTGCCGGATACCGGCCGGCTGCGGCTGCAGCGCCGCCACGGCCCATCATTGTTTCAATCCGCGCTTCCAGGCTCTCGATTGTGCGGTTGAGCGAATCCAGCGAAGATCCGCCTGCACCCGGCCTGCTTGAATGAGATCGCGATCCGTTCATTTTTGTTTCCGCTTCGCGTTGTTGACCAGGGCCTGACGCCCCACCCCCGTCCGCAGCACATCCATATCGCTCTCCGGGTCGCAGGGAAAAATCCCGACACCGAAAAGCCAGACTTCAAACCGGCAACAACAAGATACAACGAATCCGGGCTTACTGCTCTTCGCGCCCACATTCTGCGAAACGTGGTAAACAACCCGTTAACCAAGGTTACTTTTCTTCTGTCCGGGCGTGTGAAACCGCGGCGACTTGACGTGACGTAAGGTATAATGTCACACCGCGATCGAGCTTTCGGAAAACTGGAAAATGGCGACTTTGGCCAAATATGAATGAGATGAGTGACAACAGTGCGGACCAGGATGAGGCGGTCTACAGAATTGGCGATCTGGCCGAGGAATTCGGCGTCACGCTGAGGACCTTGCGGTTTTACGAAGACAAGGGCCTGCTCAAGCCGACACGTGTCGGCGTGACCCGGCTTTTCTCAAAACGCGACCGGGCCCGTCTCAAGCTGATCCTTCTGGGCAAGCGGGTCGGGTTTTCGCTGACCGAGGTCAAGCGGATGATCGACCTGTATGATCCGCGCGGCAAGAATGTCACCCAGCTCAAGGTGGCCCTGTCAAAGGGCGAGGCGCAGATGCGGGTGCTCGAGGACCAGCGCGCCACCATCAACACCGCCATCGAAGAGCTTGAACGGACCATAGCGGTGGTCCGCGAGATGCTGGCCGAATCAGAATAGACGCAAGCCGGACACCAGCGCTCTCACGATAACCCGCTCAAAAGGCGGGTTTTTTGTTGCACACCGGGTCAACCACCCCGGTTCACTGTTTCTCGCGAGGTGTTTGCGGGGAGCTTGAAGAGGCGATTTTGATTCACGCTTGCCGCTGTTTTTCAAAATTTTCGTCGGCCGCCATTGAAAAAACACTGGTTTTTATAGGATTTGGGGATCACGATGCAGTGACCGGTATGATCTGCTCGATTTTTGACGTTTACGCAAACGTCAAAGTTTAGTATGCAGTCGTCCGGGGATCGCCGGGCTATCGTGCCCGAGGCGACGAAACTACAAGGGATGAGGATCCATGCCAGTCTTCAAGGCGCCGGTCGATGACACGCTTTTCATTCTCAATGATGTGCTCGGATACGAGCGCTACATGAATCTGCCGGGATTTGCGGATGCAAGCCCGGACATCGTCGAGGCCATCCTGCAGGAAGGCGCGCGTATCTCCGAGGAAGTGCTGTTTCCGCTCAACCAGGTCGGCGACCAGGAAGGTTGCACCCGGCATGACGACGCGACCGTGTCGACGCCGAAGGGCTTCAAGCAGGCCTACAGGCAATATTGCGAAGGCGGCTGGCTCGGCCTTGCCGCGTCTCCCGAATATGGCGGCCAGGGCCTGCCCTACGCGCTGCACACGGCTGTTTCGGAGTACATGATCTCGGCCAACCTGTCGCTGATGATGTATCCGGGCCTGACCCAGGGCGCGGTTGCCGCGATCCACGAACACGGCTCGGACGAGCAGAAGGCCAAATTCCTTCCCAAGATGATCGAGGGCACCTGGACCGGCACCATGAACCTGACCGAGCCGCATTGCGGCACGGATCTGGGTTTGTTGCGCACCAAGGCGGTGCCGCAGGCAGACGGCAGCTACAAGATTTCCGGCCAGAAGATCTTCATCTCCGCCGGCGAACACGACATGTCCGACAACATTATTCACCTGGTTCTGGCCCGCATCGAAGGCGCGCCGGAAGGGGTGAAGGGCATCTCGCTGTTCATCGTGCCGAAGTTCATGGTCGGCGACGACGGTTCGCTCGGCGACCGCAACCCGGTCAGCTGTGGCTCGCTTGAAGAGAAGATGGGCATCCACGGCAATGCGACCTGCGTGATGAACTACGACGAAGCCACCGGCTACCTGATCGGCACGGAAAACGCCGGTCTGAAGGCGATGTTCGTGATGATGAACGAGGCCCGCCTCGGCGTCGGACTGCAGGGCCAGGCAATGGGCGAGATCGCCTACCAGAACGCCGTTGCCTATGCACGCGAGCGTCTGCAGGGCCGCTCGCTGTCGGGGCCGAAGGCGCCGGACAAGAAGGCCGATCCGATCATCGTGCATCCCGACGTGCGGCGCACCTTGATGACCATCCGCGCCTTCAACGAGGCCGGACGCGCCTTCATGCTGTGGACCGCGCTCAAATCCGATGTCGCCCACAAGTCCGAAGTCGAAGCGGACGTCCAGCAAGCCGACGACCTGCTGACCCTGGTTACCCCGGTGGTCAAGGGCGTGCTCACCGACAAGGGCTTCGATCACGCGGTGATGGCGCAGCAGATGTTCGGCGGCCACGGCTACATCGAAGAATGGGGCATGAGCCAGTATGTCCGCGATGCCCGCATCGCCATGATCTACGAGGGCGCCAACGGCATCCAGGCGCTCGATCTGGTCGGCCGCAAGCTCGGCCAGAACGGTGGCCGCGCCGTGATGGCGTTCTTCAAGGAAGTCGGCGATTTCTGCGAGGAAAACCGCGGCAATGAAGAGCTGGCGCTCTACACAAAGGGCCTGAAGAAGGGCCTCAACGACCTGCAGGCCTCGACCATGTGGCTGATGCAGAACGCGATGGCCAAGCCCGACAATGCCGGGGCGGCCTCGACCGACTACATGCACCTCTTCGGGCTTGTGGCACTCGGTTACATGTGGGCGCTGATGGCCAAGGCAGCGGTCGAAAAGCGCGACGGCGGCGCAAACGGCAAGGAAGAATTCCTCGCCTCCAAGCTGCTGGTCGGCAAGTTCTTCATGGAACGCATCATGCCGGAAACCTCGCTGCGCAAGACCCGCATCGAGACCGGTGCCGACACCATGATGGAGCTGGCTGCCGAGGCTTTCTAGGCGCCGCCAGCCGTCTGGTCGGACTATTGGCGGGCGCCCTGCGCCCGCCGGACAATCTGGGAGGAAGACATGGCGACATTGCCATCGGAAGTGCTTGGCGTACCCCGTCCGGACTGGATGGAAGACGACGTCGCCATGCTCGCGGACATGGCCAGCCGCTGGCTGGAAGCCGAAGTGGTTCCGCATTACGACCGCTACGAAAAACAGGAAATGGTCGACCGCAGCGCCTGGGAAGGCGCGGGTGCGGCAGGCCTGCTCTGCGCCTCGATGCCGGAAGAATACGGCGGCGCGGGCGGAACCTACGCGCATGAGGCGGCGATCATCGAAGCGCTCGGGCGCACCGGCACCGACGGATTCGGCATCGCGCTGCACAACGCCATCGTCGCCCCCTACATCCTGCATTTCGGATCGGAAGAGCAGAAGCGGAAATGGCTGCCGAAGATGGCGTCGGGCGAGATGATCGGCGCCATCGCCATGACCGAACCGGGCGCCGGCTCGGACCTGCAAGGCATCAAGACGACGGCCAGGAAAGATGGCAATCACTATGTCATCAACGGCTCGAAGACATTCATCACCAATGGCCAGCATGCCAACCTGATCATCGTGGTCTCGAAGACCGACCCGACAAAGGGCGCCAAGGGCACCTCGCTGATGGTGGTCGAGACCGACGAGGTCGAAGGCTTCCGCCGCGGCCGCAATCTCGACAAGGTCGGGCTGAAATCCAACGATACGTCGGAGCTGTTCTTCGACGATGTCCGGATCCCGACCGCCAACATGCTCGGCACCGAGGAAGGCCAGGGCTTTGCCCAGCTGATGACGGAACTGCCGCAGGAACGGCTGCTGATCGCCAACCAGGCGATCTCGATGATCGAGCGGGCGCTGGCGATCACCATCGACTACGTCAAGGAACGCAAGGCCTTCGGCAAGGCGGTGATCGAGTTCCAGAACACCCAGTTCAAGCTGGCGGAGCTGAAGTCCGAAGCCACCATGGCGCGGGTGTTCGTCAATCATTGCGTCGGCGAGCACCTGAAGGGCCAGCTCAGCTCGACCACCGCCTCGATGGCCAAGTACCTGACCACCGACCTGCAGTGCAAGGTGGCGGACGAATGCGTGCAGCTGCATGGCGGCTACGGCTACATGAACGAATATCCGGTGGCGCGGATGTTCCGCGACGCCCGGGTGCAGCGGATCTACGGCGGCACCAACGAGATCATGAAACTGCTGATCGCAAGGAGCCTGTAAGCCAATGGCCGAGTTCACGCTTGATTGTTTTCTGGAGAGCGGCAACGCCTACAAGGCGGCGCTGATGCTCGAGCTTGCCGGCGCCGACTGGGCGCCGCGCCGCGTCGCCTTCTTTACCGGCCAGACACGCTCGCCGGAATTCCGGGCGCTCAACGTCATGGGCGAGGTGCCGGTTCTCACGCATCACACCCCTCACGGTGATATTGTGCTGAGCCAGTCCGGAGCCATCCTCGACTACCTGTCGCGGGAGCTCGACCGCTTCGGGCCGGCAAACGAGGAAGAACGCCGGGAAATCCTGCGCTGGCTGCTGTGGGACAACCACAAGCTTACCAGCTATGTCGCGACCTACCGGTTCATGAGCCTGTTTCAGAAGAAGACCGACGACCCGGTGACGCAGTTCTTCCACGCCCGCGCCGTGGGCACCTTCAAGGTGCTGGATGCGCATCTTGCAGGGCGCGATTTCATCGTTTCAGGCCACCCGACCATCGCGGACCTGTCGATCTGCGGCTACCTGTTCTGGCCCGACCAGATCGGCATGGACCTCAAAGCCTATCCCAACATTGCCGCATGGCTGGACCGCATCGCCGCCCTGCCCGGCTACAAGCGACCCGAAGACCTGATGCCGAGCGGGATGGATCCCGCCACCGCAACCGCCTGACCCGAACACGAAAACCTGGAGATCACCGCAATGGTTGATGTATTTGTCTATGATCACGTCCGCACCCCGCGGGGCCGCGGCAAGAAAGACGGAAGCCTGCACGAAGTGCCTTCGGTGCGGCTCGCCTCGCACATGCTCGAAGCGCTGCGCGACCGCAACGGACTGAACACCGCCAAGGTCGACGACATCATCATGGGCTGCGTCGACGCCATCGGCGAAGCCGGCGGCGACATCGCACGGGCGGCGACCTTCGAAGCCGGCTACGCCACCGAGGCGCCGGGCATCCAGATCAATCGCTTCTGCGCATCCGGCCTCGACGCCATCAATCTCGCCTCCGGCAAGATCGCCTATGGCGCTGACGACATCGTCATCGCCGGCGGTGTGGAATCGATGTCGCGCATCGGCATCGGCGCCCAGGGCGGCGCCTGGTTCATGGATCCTTCGGTCAACATCCCGGCCTATTTCATGCCGCAGGGCGTTTCGGCCGACCTGATCGCCACCAAGTACGGCTTCTCCCGCGACGACGTCGACGCCTATGCGGTCGAGAGCCAGAAGCGCGCGGCGCATGCCTGGGAGCAGGGCTACTTCAAGAAGTCCGTCGTCCCGGTCAAGGACATCAACGGCCTGACCATTCTCGACCGCGACGAGCACATGCGGCCGGGCACCGACATGCAGGCGCTGGCGAGCCTCAACGCCTCGTTCGGCATGATCGCCGAGATGGGCGGATTTTCGTCGGTCGCCATCCAGGCGCATCCGGAAGTCGAAAGCATCAACCACATTCACCATGCCGGCAACTCGTCGGGCATCGTCGATGGCGCCGGCCTGGTGCTGCTTGGCTCCAAGCGCGGCGGCAAGACGATGGGTCTCGAGCCGCGCGCACGGATCAAGGCATTTGCCAATATCGGCTCCGACCCGGCAATGATGCTGACCGGTCCGGTCGACGTGACCGAGAAGCTGTTGAAGCGCGCCAAGATGAAGATTTCGGACATCGACTTGTTCGAGCTCAATGAGGCCTTCGCCTCCGTCGTGCTGCGCTTCCAGCAGGCCTTCGACATTCCGTCCGACAAGATCAACGTCAATGGCGGCGCAATTGCCATGGGTCACCCGCTGGGCGCCACCGGCGCGATGATCCTCGGCACCGTGCTCGACGAACTCGAGCGCCGTGATCTCAACACCGCCCTTGTCACGCTGTGCATCGGCGCGGGCATGGGCACCGCGACGATCATCGAACGCGTCTGATCCCAGGAGAACAATCATGAGCAATGAAATTTACACAGTAGACGTCGACAGCGACGGCATCGCGCTCGTCACCTGGGACATGACCGACCGTTCCATGAACGTGTTCACGCAAGCAGCGCTTGAGCAGCTTGACGCGCTGGTCGACCGCTTCGTCGCCGATGACGCGGTCAAGGGCGTGGTGTTCACTTCCGGCAAGTCGACCTTTTCCGGCGGCGCCGACCTGACGATGATGAAGACCATGCTGGCCGGCATGGCGGAAGAAAAGCGCAACAACCCGGAAAAAGCCCAGCAGATGCTGTTCGACCAGGTTGGCAAGATGAGCTGGCTCTACCGCAAGATCGAAACCTGCGGCAAGCCGTGGGTGTCGGCGATCAACGGCGTGTGCATGGGCGGCGCGTTCGAACTGTCGCTTGCCTGCCACGGCCGCGTCGCCGCGGATTCGCCGTCGGTCAAGATGGCCCTGCCAGAGGTCAAGGTCGGCATCTTCCCCGGCGCCGGCGGCACCCAGAGGGTTCCGCGCCTGACCAATGCCCAGGACGCGCTGCGGATGATGACCACCGGGCAGTCGCTGACGCCGGCAAAGGCCAAGGCGATGGGCCTGATCCACGAGGTGGTTGAGCCGAAGAAGCTGATCTCCGCCGCCAAGGCGATGATCAAGAACGGCCTGTCGCCGGTCGCGCCCTGGGACGTGAAGGGCTTTAAGCTGCCTGGCGGCCAGGTCTGGTCGGCGCAGGGCGCACAGCTGTGGCCTGCGGCATCGGCCATCCTGCGCCGCGAGACGCAGGACAACTATCCCGCCGCCAAGGCGATCCTGCAGAGCATGTTCGAAGGCCTGCAGGTTCCGATCGACACCGGGCTCAAGATCGAGCAGCGCTATTTCAGCCATATCCTGCAGACGCCGGAAGCCCAGTCGATGATCCGCTCGCTGTTCGTCTCGCTGCAGGAAATCAACAAGGGCGCACGCCGTCCCGAGGGCATCAAGCCGACCAAGTTCCGCAAGATCGGCGTTGTCGGCGCGGGCTTCATGGGCGCGGGCATTGCCTATGTGACGGCCAAGGCCGGCATTCCGGTGGTGCTGATCGACCGGGATCTGGAAGCCGCCGCCAAGGGCAAGTCCTATTCCGAGGACCTGGTCAAGAAGGGCGTCCAGAAGGGCAAGACCACCAAGGAAGAGGGCGAGAAGCTGTTGTCGCTGATCTCGACCTCGACCGATCATGCAGATCTCGCCGACGCGGACCTGGTGATTGAGGCCGTGTTCGAGGACCGCGACGTCAAGAAGGCGGTGACGGAATCGATCGAGGCACAGATCCGGCCGACCACGGTATACGCGTCCAACACCTCGACGCTGCCGATCACCGGCCTTGCCAAGAACTCGAAGCGGCCGAAGAACTTCATCGGCATCCACTTCTTCTCGCCCGTCGACAAGATGATGCTGGTCGAGATCATTCTCGGCCGCAAGACTTCGGACAAGGCACTGGCCGTGGCGCTCGACTATGTCGCCGCGATCAAGAAGACGCCGATCGTCGTGAACGACACCCGCGGCTTCTTCGTCAACCGCTGCGTGCTGCGCTACATGAACGAGAGCTACAACATGCTGGCGGAAGGCGTGCCGCCGGCGATGATCGAAAATGCGGCGAAAATGGCCGGCATGCCGGTCGGGCCGCTGTCGCTCAACGACGAGGTGGCCATCGATCTTTCGCTGAAGATCGTGCGCGCCACCATCGCCGACCTGGGCGAGAAGGCCGTCGATCCGCGTCACCTGGCGCTGGTCGAGCGGATGGTCGAAAAGGAAGGCCGGCTTGGCCGCAAGAACGGCAAGGGTTTCTACGACTACCCGGCGAAGCCCGCCAAGAAGCACCTCTGGCCCGAGCTGAAGACGCTCTATCCGCAACAGGACCCGGCCAAGGTCGATGTCAAGGAACTGCAGAACCGCTATCTGGCGGCAATCGCGCTGGAAGCCGCACGCACGGTGGAAGAGGGCATTGTCACCGATCCGCGCGAGGCCGACATCGGCACCATCCTGGGCTTCGGGTTCGCACCCTACACCGGTGGCGCGCTGAGCTACATCGACACCATGGGCGCGCAAGCCTTCGTCGACATGTGCAAGGTGCTGGCCCGCAAATACGGCAAGCAGTTCAAGGCGCCGAAGCTGCTGGTCGAAATGGCCGAGAAGGGCGAAACCTTCTACGGACGGTTCAACCCCTACCGCGAAGACAAGGCTGCAGCCTAATCGCGTAATTCTTGCGGACAATTCTCAAACGGGCCTTCGGGCCCGTTTTTTTGTTATCAGGATTTCGACGCCACCAGCGTGTAGCACAGCGGCAGTTGCGCCTCGTTGCCGAGATAGATGTCGTAGGCAACCTCGCGGTTGGAATGCGGATACTCCTTAAGCTCGGCGATCCGCAGTCCCGCCCTGACGCACCCGGTGACGATGTCGCCCATGGTGTGGAAATGCCACCAGGACGGCGGCGCCTTGCCGGCCGCCGATCCGTCATAGACGATCTCGTCTTCAGTGATGAACGGTTCGGTCCGGAAGTAGGAATATTTCGGCGTATGGGCGTCCTCACCATGGGGCTCGAACATGTCGAGCACGGGGTGGGTCTCGTAGATGACTAGCCGTCCGCCTGGCGCCAGGAGCCAGGAGACGACCGCGAGGAAGCGCGCCAGATCCGGCATCCAGTTCAGCACGCCGATGGTGATCAGCGCCAGATCGAACCCGCCTTCGAGTTCGCCGGGCAGCGCATAGGCATCGGCACAGACGAAGCGAGCCCTGCCCCCAAGCGGCGAGACAGCGCGCAACTCCTCCGCCTGGGCAAGGAAGGCATCGGACTGGTCGATACCGGTGGCATGCGCCGCGCCGAGAGCCAGCATCGACAGGGTTTCCCTGCCATTGTTGCATCCGATCTGAACAGCGCGTGCGCCGCGGACGCCATTACCTGCGAGCACGTCCGTCACGGTCGGATCGAAAGTCGAGAACGACGGATCGGCGAAGCCGGAGAGCTGCCGCCGCCAGTCTTCGCTTTGCCGGTGACGATGCGCCGATGCATTCCAGGCAAGCCTGTTGGCCTGCGTTACCGTGTCCGTGTCGCGTGTCATCGGCAAAACTCCTGATCAAACCCCTGCGCCAAATGCCTGTTCTCGGGTGTTGCCTGATCCTATGCAGGGCGCAGGCGGGTCCGCCCCGTTCTGATAGCCAGAAAATTAACTTCAGAAAAGCATGATGGAAGGCCAGGTTGCCAGGAGAACCTTGCCGGAGACCAGTGCTTTCGGTCACGCCGGCAGAAAAGGGAGGTCTATCCAATGCCCGTCATCGACTACTATTTCCACTGCGCGTCGCCGTTCACCTATCTCGGCCACAACCTGGTCTGCGAGGTCGCGGAGAAACACAGGGCCACGCTCAATTACAAGCCGGTCAACCTGGCGGCACTCTGGGATGTCTCCGGCGCGGTTCCTCCCGGCCAGCGGCCGCCGATGCGGCAACGGCTGCGACTGATCGAACTGCAGCGTCTTGCCGCCTGGCGCGGTCTGCCGATCAAACCAACGCCATTGCACTGGCCGATCGACGCGGCGCTTGCCGACAAGATCATCATTGCGCTGGTCGAAACCGGACATGATCCCCGCTACTTCATGGCCAAGGTTCTTTCCGGGCTTTGGGCCAACGATGACAACATTGCTGATGAAGCCGTGCTGACTTCCTACCTGTCGCAGGTCGGGCTTGATGCGCGGCCGGCAATCCTGGATGCCAAGACCGACGAGATCGCCGCCATCCGCGAACGCAATTCGCAGGATGCCATTGCCGCCGACGCCGTCGGGGTGCCCACCTACGTGCTCAATGGCGAGCCTTTCTGGGGGCAGGACCGGATCGAACTGCTCGACCAGGCGCTGACCACCGGCCGAAGCCCGATCCGGCCGCATTGAACAAGGCAGCAAGGCTGTTCGCACCTGGCGAAAGAGTGAGGATATTTTTCCTAATTGACTTTACTCGACGGCAGATGATCATGTAGAAAAGCCCTATTCGGGCCTTTTGTTGATCAGCCCGGCCTTTGTTCTGAACAGCGGGAACCTGGACCATGCTCTCGCATGAACGCATCTGGTCAGCGCTCGATGCGCTTGCCGAACGCCACGGTTTGACGGCCTCGGGACTTGCCCGGCGCGCCGGTCTTGATCCGACGGCTTTCAACAAATCCAAGCGATGCGGCACGGATGGCCGCGACCGCTGGCCCTCGACGGAATCGCTTGCCAAGGTGCTGGATGCCACCGGTTCCTCGCTCGAGGAGTTCCTGAGCCTGGTACGCGGCAGCCAGCCACCGGGTGAAAGCAGCTTTCCCGAAGGCGCGTTTCCGCCGCAGGCGGGCTCGATTCCACTACTGGGTTTCGCACAGGCCGGCTCCGGCGGCTTTTTCGATGATGGCGGCTTTCCCGCCGGGCAGGGCTGGGATGTGGTGGATTTCCCCGCCCAGCCGTCCGACCGGCCGGGGGTCTATGCGCTGGAGGTGCAGGGCGACAGCATGCTGCCGCTTTACCGGGATGGCGACATCCTGATCGTCGAACCCGGAGCCCAGATCCGCCGCGGCGACCGGGTGGTGGTCCGGTCCCGCGAAGGCGAGGTGATGGCCAAGGTTCTCAACCGGCAAACGCCGAAATCGGTCGAGCTGATTTCGCTCAACCCCGATCATCCGAACCGCAGTTTCGATGTCAGCGAGATCGACTGGATTGCCCGCATCATCTGGGCGAGCCAATAGGGCAAGACCGGACATGGCGGCGGTGAGCCGCCAGGCAGCCATCCGGAGTTTTACGGTACGACGGCTTGTGCGATGCCGCCAGCTTTCTTATCTATCGTGAAAATTCAGGAGAGAAACTGCCCATGACCGAACGTGTTACCACCCATGATGCCTTGATCTATCTGATGGTCACCATGTCTGCCGTCGACAAGGCCATGAATGACGCGGAACTGGCCCGCATCGGTCGCCTGGTCACTTTCCTGCCGGTGTTCGACGGATTTGATCCGGAGCGGCTGATCGGCGTCACCCGTGCCGCGGCCGAACTGCTCAAGGGGCCGGAAGGGCTCGACATCATGCTCGAGGTTGTCCGCGACGCCGTCCCGCCGAAGCTCTACGATACGGCCTACGCCCTGGCTGTGGAGGTGGCGTCAGCCGACTACAACATCCAGCAGGAGGAAATCCGGCTCCTGCAGATGGTGCGCGACCGGTTGGGGCTCGACAAGCTCACCTGTGCGGCGATCGAACGCGGGGCGATCGCCCGGTTCAGAAGCGCCTGATCCCCTCAACATCGGTCCTTTCGGTCGTGTGGTGCTCAAGGGCCCGCGCCGACGTGTCGCAGGCTTTCACCGGATCGTGTTTCGCCAGCGGCCACCGGCTGTGGCATGAGAAAGCCCGACCACGAAACGGAGGCGCACAATGACGCTGTTCGGACTGTCCGAGCCGGTGATCCGGCTTCTGGCATTTTCCACGATATTCATCGCGCTCGCCGCCATCGAATTGCTGGCACCGCGGCTTGAGCGCGACGAGATGCGCGGGGCGCTGAAATCCCGGCGCTGGATGACCAACCTGGCAATGGTGGTGTTGTCCTCCGTGGCTCTGAGGATCGTGTTCCCGCTGGCTGCGGTGGGCACCGCGTTGTGGGCGCAAGCCAATGGTTACGGATTGTTCCCGCTCATCGGGCTTCCGCTCTGGGCCGCGGGCATCCTCGCCTTCATCGTTCTGGATTTTGCGGTCTGGCTGGAGCACGTGATCAGCCACAAATGGCAATGGCTGTGGCGTATCCACCGCATGCATCATGCCGATACCGGCTTCGACCTGACCACGGCGCTAAGGTTTCATCCGCTTGAGATCGTGCTGTCGATGTTCTGGAAGGCGGCCGTCATCATTGCACTCGGCGCACCGCCGGTAGCCGTTCTCGTCTTCGAGATCGTGCTCAACGGCGCCGCGATGTTCAATCACGCCAACATCAAGCTGCCCAAGTCTGCGGACGCCGTGCTGCGACTGCTCATCGTGACGCCCGACATGCACCGGATCCACCATTCGACAGATCCGCGCGAAACAGATTCGAACTACGGGTTCAATCTGGCGATCTGGGACAGGCTGTTTTCCACCTACACCGAAACGCCAAGGCGCGGCGACACCGGCATCGAAATCGGCCTGTCGGAGTGGCGCGACAGCCGTACCGCCAGACTTGGCTGGGCGCTGGCCCTGCCCTTCCGGTTCCCGCCAAAGGCAAGACCCCGGAGCCCCGGGGATCAGTAAAGCCCGTTGGGGAACCAGCGCAAATAGAGTTCGGTGAAGCGGCCGTTGCGGTTGAGCGCCGAGAGCGCATGGTCGAAAGCCTGTCTGAGTGGCGCGTCGCGCGGGCGCACCGCGATGGCCAGTCCTTCGCCAAGATGCGCCTGAGAAAAATACGGGCCGCCAAAAAACCGGCAGCAGGCTTCCGCCGACTGGCTGGAAAGCCAGAACGACAATTGCAGCCCATCACCGAACACCGCATCGACAGTACCGGCCTTGAGCGCCTCGAACATCCAGTCCGGCCTGGAGAAGGTGACGGGCCTGGTGTCGGAAAACCAATCGCGCATCATGGCTTCATGCGCTGTTCCGCCAAGGACGCCGACACGCAGCCCATCCAGTGCGCTGGCGCTGTCGCCCTCAGGGCCGGCATCCTTTCTGACGGCAAAGCGTGCCGGCAGGGCCAGATAGGGGCGAGTGAAGCGGTACTTGTTGCGGCTTTCAGCGGTGATCGCCAGACCCGATATCAGCGCCTCGGCCTGCCCCTTGGTCAATGCCCCCTCCAGCTCACCCCACGGAAGCGCCTGAATCTGGCACCGCGGCAGCAGATCGAGCTCTTCGCAGATCGCCCGCGCAAGATCGATGTGGAACCCGGCAAGATGACCGGTCTGGTCGAGAAAGCTGAATGGCGGAAAATCCACCGTGGTGACGAAGCGGATGAGGCTGTAGGCCATGAGGTCGGGAACCGGGATGCGCTCGCGCGGGTCCGTATAGTTCGGCACGAGCATATCCTCGGCGCTCGCGACAGGTAGAGCGGCGGTCAAAAAAACAACCAAGGCACACATTATGCGCGAAATACCCCGGAATATTAGGGGTGCATTCATGCGCGTTTCCACTACCATAGATTTAGTATCCTGCTGCAACCGCCCTGTGTGTATCAGAGTCATGGCTCCAAGCGAAAGCTCAGATCATCCACTTCCCGGCACAACCGACCGGCAATTGGCCGATATCGATGGTGCGGGCAAGAACCATACTCCGGGTATGCCGATCCGGATGCACCCACGATTGCGGGAAGAAAGCTCCGAGGCGGGGTTCTTTCTCGGATGCGGGATAGGCAAGCCCCATATCAGCGCTGCGACACAGGCCGCCCGGGCCAATGCCACGACGATCGAAAGGGAACTGATGGCGGAAGGCCTGATCGATCCCGAACTCTATTATCGCTGGGTGGCCGGCGAACTCGGCCTCGCCTATGTCGCGGAGATCGATCCGGACGAGGTGATCCGGCTGCCGTCGATGGATGTACTGCTGCAGCGTGACGGACCGCTCAGGCTTTCGCGCGGGGGCGGGCAAATCACCGTCATCACCCCCGAAGCACGGCAGTTGGACGACCACCGGAGGCGTCTTGCCGACATGCCCGGGTTGCGCGACAGTCTCGCAGTGGCCTCCCCCGCGACCATCCGGAAGGCGGTCTGGCAGGCCGGCGCCGATGACCGGGTGCGAAGGATCACCTTTGAGCTCGACCAGGACCGGCGCGATGCGAGCGCACGGCGGGTGATGACCGGTCCGCAGGGATTCCTCATGGGAATGGCGGTGTATCTCTTCGCCACGGCTTCATGCTGTGGCCCTTCGCCGCCTTCACGCTCAGCAGCACCCTGGCCCCGATCCCCGGCTCAATCAATTTCGCGCTTCCGTGGAATGGCGGTGGCCAAGGCGCAGGCAAGGCCGCAAGCGCAGCGCCTGCGGCGAATCTGCCGACAACGGGCTACTCGGCAGGGCGATCCTGATATGCATGGCGACAAGAAAAGGGCGGCCTAGGCCGCCCTGTTTCGTTACAGATCGTTCGCTGTTTGACGTAGAAGCGCCATCAATCGGCGGTCAGCCTCGCGGCGGCTCATGTGGGTGCGGATGGTCACTTGCCGCTTGCTCCTTTACTGGGAGTGGAGCGGGGTTCATAGCACGACGGCCGGCGCGGCTGAAAGCGGGTGGATTAGTAGCTTTCGATTGAGGCGACCGCCCGACGCCCGATGTCTTGTGAGTCCGCCCAATACTTAATTCCTTCAGCATTAGTGAGACGGATTCACAATCCAGCGCAAACTTTCGCCCGTCATCAATTTCGGACGCGTCATCGAAAAGCGCCTCCAAAACTCGCCGTGCTTTGTGTGATTGCAGAGCAAGTTCATGGGCATCGTTCACCAGAACTGATAAGGCTTTGTTGCGCATCTGTGTTGTCTTTCATTGCATCTGTCATTGCAATAAATTGCAGCAAATCATTAGAATTTGATTAACCATGAACGCCGCGTTGACCGGCGCATTTGGTGAGTGATCACTGGCTGTGAATCAGCTATCCAAGTCGCCGGGACGGGACAACCTCAGCAGGATGCCCCACAATGACGAAACGACACAAACGCACACCAAATCTCTCGGATGCACAAGTCGCCGCGCTGGTGGGCAACGTTAGCGATCCCGGATATACCGAGTGTCGCACTTGGTGTGTGAATCTAGCGACCGCCTTCAGAACCGGTGACGATCACGAGGTGCGCGACCTCAAAGATCCCTGAGTACCAATCAGCCGGCCCATAGGATCGCGGCTGAGCAGGATGGAGTCGGTGGGTCAGTTTGGCTTGCTCGCATAACCCTTGTCGTCGACCGCCGCTCGCGGATCGGCATCGGGACCAAGTACGGGGAGGATGGGAAAGTGCGGCGCGTCGGCCTTTTCGCCAGCGAGCAGATCAAAGGCGACCGGGTAGCAATCAAAGTCTGTTTTCGAATGGATTTTCGTCGAGAAGCCACCTCGCGAGCGCCCAAGCGCCTGACTCTGCTGCCCCCGTTTGCACCCGCTGCCGAGACATCCCGCTGCCGAGACATGGGCCCGAACCACGGTTGGATCGAAGATTTGCACCAGTCGCGCAAATGCGAGACGCCCCGGTGTTCAAGATCAACCCGGCACCGGAGCCTCCCGTCGCGTTCAGCGCAGGTGCTTGGACTAATACACCTCATTCAGGCCCAGGACACTGATGGTGACGACAGCTTGCGCCGTTTCGCCGTTGGTGTTCTCGATGGTATAGGTGAACGTGTCCGTGGTATTCTGGTTCGTGTTGAGCGCCTGCAAGGTCGCAGCGCCTGTCGGATCATAGGTGATGGTTCCGGCACCCGCATCGAAGGTCAGGGCCGCTCCCTTGGCACTGGTGCCGTCGACCGTTTTCACGGAGAACGAGAGGGCTCCCGGGTCGCTGTCATTGGCGAGGAGGTCGGCGGCGACGTCGATTACCGCCGTCGTGTCTTCCGAGACGGTCCGATTGATGTCGAAAAGGCGGGCCTTGATGTTTTCTCCGGGGTTTCCTCGCCACGCCACGACGAAGCCGTTGTCCAGCGCGGTCACGAATGGCTCGAGCTGATAAGCATTATTGCCCGTGACTCCATCGACAGAGAACTCCGTGCCTTGAGTTGCCAAGGCGCCATTGGCGTCAATAGTGAATTTCCGGGCCTTGATGTCGTAGTCCCCGCTATTCGGGTTCGCCCGCCATGCGATGACGAAACCGCCATCGGACAGGGCGGTGACCGAAGGATCCCATTGGTTGTTCAAGGTGTTGGTATCGACCTGGAAATCTGCCTTGGTTGTGCCGGCTTCGTCGATCACCCGCGCATAGATCGAATTCGACTTGGTCCACGTTACAACGATGTATCCGTTCGCCAGGGCCGCCGCCGAAGGAGAATTGCCATTGGCCTGCAAGTTGCTCACGATCTCGGTGACATCGACGCCTGTCACCGCGCCGGTCCCCGCATCAATGCTCATGCCGCTGACATCGACCAGATCGACAGGACGGGGATCTGAATTCAATGGTTCAGATGAGATGATGAATTTTTCGCTGGAAAGCGTGGTTACAGCCAGACTGCGCACGCCAGAAGCGCTACGGACCAGGAATTCTTCTCCAAGACCGCTGACAGACCCATCCGTTTCTATCGACATATCACTGACGTCAAAGATCCGGGCCTTGATTGAGCCGCCAGGAGGCGAGTCCCAAGCGAGAACAAACGAATCGTCCCCGAGCGCCGCCACAGCCGGATGGACCTGATTCCCAGGATAAAACGTGTTCGCGATGAATTCACCTGTCGCCGGCGTTCCATCGGCATTGAAAACCCGCGCCTTGGTGGCAGCGCCCGATGTATCGGCTTGCTGTCCATCAGTCGACGCCCATGCGATGACGAATTGCCCATTGTCCAGTGCGGCGATGGATGGCTGGTACTGCTCGCTATATGTCTTCTCATTGACAAGAAATTCGCCCTTCACCTCGTTGCCCGAGGCATCGAAAATGCCGGCCTTGACCGCCCGGTTGGACGTATCGCCTTGCTGCCCGTCCTCTGACTCCCACGCAACCACGAAACCGCCATTGGCCAGCTTGGCGATCACGGGTTCACGCTGAATGGTCTGTGTGTATGTGTTGACTACGAATTCCGGCGCAGCCATTTTGAGCGTGTCATTCAGCGCAACAGGCGCATCCAAATTCGTCACCGAGACGGACAGGGCTTGGCTTTCCTTAAGCGACCCGTCGGACGCCTCGACGGTGACCTCGTAAACATTGTCGGTATTGGCATCGCCGGGGTTCTCGAAGTCGGGCGCGGCCGTGAAGGACAAGGCACCCGTGCCGGCATCGATGGTGAACAGCGCCGCATCCGTGCCTGACACGGCATAGGTCACGGCGCTGCCCTCCGGGTCTGTCGCGGCCACTGTCGTGACCGCTGTCGAATTTTCCGCCACGTTCACCGCAGCCGTATCGCCTCCGCCATCGGAGGTGATGGATGGCGCTGCATTCACCGGGCCGCCGCCGCCGCCACTGATTGGCCCAGCAGGTTCCTGCCCAGCATTTGTGACCAGCGTCAGAACAGAAGCGTTTACATCATCAATAGTGGGTGGATTGTCGACAGTCACACCGGATAGAAAGTCGCGCCCAACTTGGGCGGCGTCATTGCCAACATAAGCAGCAATTTCGGCATCGGTGTCGAGTGCAGCGGTAAACAGGTCTGCAGCAGCAATCTTGGCATCGATCAGTTCAAGATCTACGCCCTTTGCTCCATCTAGAATGTTGATAGCAATTGAATTGATCGTCTGACGACCCGCTGTCAATTCAGCGAGGAAAAATGCCAGCCCCTCAGGATCAGCATCACGTCCGAACAGGCTCTGATAGATCGCGTTGATGACCTGTGTATTCGAAAGGCCGGTGAATCTGTCCTGATATTCTGCAGTTCCCGTCAAATCACCGATATTTGATAGATCCGCTCCGCCATTTGTCACCGTGCTCCAATGGTCCAGACCTGTGGGATCTGCCGGACGGCCAAACAATGCAACATAAATACCCTGAATAGACGCCATAAACTACACCACCCTACGTGATCTCATATATCCCCAAAAAGTATGGTTATTAAAAACATAATGCGTGCATACCTTCAATATACATTTTCAACGATTCGACCACTCAACGAAACGTTGGTTAACTCTCGCGGGGCGTTGTTTCACGATGGGGCTGATCGAGATTATTCAGAGAGTCAAAGTTCGCCGAGTCTGCCCAACGGCCGGGCATTGCTTAACTCGATCCTGCGCGGCAACAATATGCTCTGGACCCTACAAGGATGAAAACTCGGACCCGTGTCCGAGCGTGGAGCAAGAACTACATGTCGCAACGGTCGACGCCTTTGGCACCCTCTGGCGCTTCACGCCGATGACAGCGCGAGCCAATAAGGCAGCCGTGCCGGATCCATCGCGGGCGTCCGTGGTGATCTGTGGCGTCTTCAGTGATCCGCATCAGAACGACCGAATGCGGTACAAGTTCACTGAAGTCTCGACCAGCAATCCGACGCTGGAGATTCACTCCTTGGCTGTCGCCGACATCCGGCAGGGTGATGTCCTCGCCCGCCTCGATGGATGCGGAAACGAGATCGGCCGCTATGAGGTCACAGCGCCTCAGGCGAACGGTTTCGGCACGTTCAAGGTGCAGCTTTTGCAGATCGGCCTTAGGGCTTCGGCTTGATGCCTCTGCGCGGCGCTTGCCCGTCCATGATCGATGTATCGAACTGCAGCGCCGCTCGGCGCATTACCTCGGCCTTGGCCTCCAGATCGAAACCCTCACCATATTCCTGGTCCTCGCGCTTCCACCCGCCGATGTATCGGACCATTTCGTCGCCGGCACCTGCCTTGCGCAAGCGGTCCTTGAAGGCATGGCGCAGGCTGTGGATCGGTCGTGGCCGCCCGGTGCTGGCGCGGCTCGCGGCCTGTTGCGGGGGCAAGAGGTTATTCTCTTTTAGGAATTTTCCGACCGATGTTGCAACGCTGTCTTCCCTGTCTCGCAGCGCCGGAAACCCCTCAGGAAACGCCTGCATGGCGATCAGGCTCACGCCGACCAGCGGCACCTCGCGGACGCTGGCAGCGGTCTTGAGCTCGCGCCGCGTGTCTCCCTGATCATAGTCGGTGATGACGATGTGCGGCACCTCATGGTCGAGCCGGATGTGCGATGGCAACAGATTCACGATTTCGCTCAACCTGCAGCCGCTCTCGACGCAAGCAAGAAAGATCGCCCGGTGCATCCGGTTCATGCGCTTTATGTCGCCGCCGGTAAGGATGCGGTCGCGGATCCAGTCGCCGGAATATGGCAGCGCCCGCCGAGGCTGGGCCTTGAACCTCCGCCCCTGAAATGGAGACTTGTATTCCCGGTCGCCGGAATGTCGGGCGAAGTCCTTCAGCATCCGCCCCAGCGTCTCCAGACAGCGATTGGCAGTGTCTGCACTGTAGAGCGAGCCCGTCCGCGGATTCCGCTCTTGCAGTCGGTCAGACCAATAATCCTCGACTCGCTGGGCATCCTTTGCGGTCACAGCCTCGACCGGCTTGTCGCCGCAACACTCCAGAAAGATCGCCACGGCGCGGCGGGGCCAGATCGACGCACGGTGCCGCTGGGCTTCCGACTTGGACGCGAAGTCAACCGCTTTGATCCGGCCGATCCAGATCTCGGCCAATTCGCTCACCATGACTTCTCCAGCCTCGACGCCGAGCGCAATGGGCTTCAGATCCTGCAAGGCATCCGCCTGAGTGACGCTTGGCAGATTGCCGATCCCGTAAATCTGATCCGCCAGTGCGGCCATCCGGTTGACCAGCAGAAGATTCCCCTCTTGCGGCAACTGGTCGAGGCCGAGAATCATTTCGATCTGCTCGACCGCCCTGCCCGTCTCCAAACGCCCGCCGCCGGCCAGAAAAGACTTCAGCGCCGACCAGAGCCGGTCGTTTCGTCGATCGTGCTGATCGCGCAGGTTCATAGCGAGTCGGCGATCATCCGTTCCTAGCGCCTGCCTGATTGTCGGGGCGCGCCGGTCATAGGCCGCCACGGCTTCCGGCACGCGGCGGACATAGACCCAGCGCCCCCTGCGCAAGGTCAAGTGATTCATATCTCGTTTCGACATGTAGGTTTGAATGCCTCGCAGTGTTACACCAATGTTGCACACATTGTTGCACAATCGCGGAGATCAGGCCAGCGCCGCAACCCCTTACGAATCAAGGAACGCCTTGCGGATCAAGGACTTCCAGAGTTCGCTAATGTGGGGATTTTGGAGCGGGTGAAGGGAATCGAACCCTCGTCTTAAGCTTGGGAAGCTCCTGCTCTACCATTGAGCTACACCCGCCGATGCCAGACGATCCTTGGCGTTGTTCAGCGACGGTGTCAAGCCGCCCGGAGCCAGGAGTTGGCTTGACGGAGGAGCGGCCCGGCCTCATATCAATGGCCTTCATTCCAACCCAGATACGTTTCATGGACCAGCTGAAAACCTTCCTGTCTTCGCGGCGCTTCGAAAGCGTCATCACCGCCCTGATCGTCATCAATGCGATCACGCTGGGGCTCGAAACCGTGCCGGAAGCCATGCAGCGTTTCGGCGGGCTGCTGATGCTGCTCGACCGGATCATCCTCGGCGTCTTCGTGATGGAGGTGGCGGCGCGGCTGGTCGCCTGGCGGCTAGATTTCTTTCGCGATCCCTGGAGGATCTTCGATCTCGTGGTCGTCGGGGTGGCGCTTGTGCCGGCCACCGGCAGCCTGTCGGTGCTCAGGGCACTTCGCATTCTCCGGGTGCTCAGGATCATCGGCATGGTGCCGTCGCTCAAGCGGGTTGTCGGCGGGCTGGTCAGCGCGCTTCCAGGCATGGGCTCGATCATGCTGCTGCTGACCCTGGTGTTCTACGTCTTCTCGGTGATGGCGACCAAGCTTTACGGCGAGACCTTTCCCGACTGGTTCGGCTCGATTCCGGCGTCGGCCTATTCGCTGTTCCAGGTGATGACGCTTGAAAGCTGGTCGATGGGCATCGTCCGTCCGGTGATGGAAGTCCACCCGATGGCTTGGGCCTTCTTCATTCCCTTCATCGCCTGCACAACCTTCACCGTGCTCAACCTGTTCATCGGCATCATCGTGTCGGCCATGCAGGAGGAACACGAAGCCGAGGCCACAGCGAACCGCGAGGCCATGGCATCGGACCAGAGCGCCATGCTGGAAGAACTCAAGGCAATCCGCCGGGACCTGGCCGAATTGCGCGCGGCGCAGGCCGGCACTTCCCGGCCGTCGTGACCGGGACGGCAGACTTGCCGGAGGCCAGTTTTCAGGCGCGGAAATGCTTGGACAGTTTCAGGCCCTGGGCCTGGTAGTTCGACCCCATTCCCGTGCCGTAGAGCGCCGCGGGACGTTCCAGCATCCGCTCGTAGATCAGCCGGCCGACGATCTGGCCGTGCTCGAGAATGAAGGGAACCTCGTGGCTGCGTACCTCGAGTACGGCGCGGCTTCCGGCGCCGCCGGCTTCGGTGTGCCCGAAACCGGGATCGAAGAAACCGGCATAGTGCACCCGGAACTCGCCCACCAGCGGATCGAACGGCGTCATCTCGGCGGCATAGAGCGGCGGCACGTGCACGGACTCGCGGCTCACCAGAATATAGAACTCATCCGGGTCAAGGATCAGGTCGGCGGAGCCGCGATTGTAGAGCGGCTCCCAGAAATCAAACACGCCCTGGGCGGCGCGCTTGTCGACGTCGACCACGGCGGTGTGGTGCTTGCCGCGATAGCCGATGAGCGCGTCGTCCCCCTGCCCCATCAGATCGATCGACAGCGCGATGCCGCCGCCCGAGACATTGGGCGTTTCGGAGGCTACCAGCGTTTCGGTGCGGTGGAGATTGGACAGTTCGTCCTCGCCCAGTACGGCATGGCCCTGGCGGAAGCGGATCTGCGACAACCGCGATCCGGTGCGCGCCACGATCGGGAAGGTCCGCGGGCTGACCTCGAGCCACAGCGGACCATTGTACCCCGGAGCGATCTTGTCGAACTCCTGGCCGTAATCGGTCATCAGCCGGGTGAAGATATCGAGCCTTCCAGTCGAGCTCTTCGGATTGGCCGAGGCGGAAATTTCCGGGGGAAGCTCCAGGCTTTCGAGCAGCGGGACGATGTAGACACAGCCGGTCTCAAGCACAGCGCCTGCCGAAAGATCGATCTCGTGCATGCTCAGCCGCGCGAGCTTGTCTTCAACACGCGCGGACGGTCCGGGCAGGAAGCTGGCGCGCACACGGTAGGCCCGGGCGCCGAGCCTGAGGTCAAGGCTGGCCGGCTGGACCTGGTCCGCATCGAGAGCACGGCCGGAGGCAAGCTTTCCAGCCTCGAAGAGCGCCTGAATAGCGCGATCGGAGAGAATGCCTTCTGCCAAGTTCCACCTGCTCCAGATTGTCCGGTTTCTTGATGGCAAGGCAAAGCGATTGACGCAAGCGCGGGAACCCACTAAAAGCGACGTTATCCCGTGGTGATTTGGCCGACCGGCTTGCAGCCACGTTAAACAAGTCGCTAAAAAGGTCGGGTTGCAAAACCGGCTCGCGACTTCGCAAGCCGGTTTTTTTGTGTGTTGGACAAAGACCATGACAAGCAACCGACAATTCCGCCCCGCTACCCAGCTCGTGCATGGCGGCACCAGCCGCTCCGGGTTTGGAGAAACATCCGAAGCAATCTTTCTGACGCAGGGCTTTGTCTATGACAGCGCCGAGGCGGCGGAGGCGCGTTTCAAGGGTGAAGATCCCGGTTTCGTCTACTCGCGCTACGCCAACCCGACCAACGACATGTTTGAAAAGCGCATGTGCCTAATGGAGGGCGCCGAAGACGCCCGGGCGACGGCGTCGGGAATGGCGGCGATCTCGGCGGCGCTGCTGTGCCAGTTGAAGGCTGGAGACCATGTCGTCTCCGCACGCGCGCTGTTCGGTTCCTGCCGCTGGGTGGTGGAAACGCTGCTGCCCCGATACGGCATCGAATCCACGCTGGTGGACGGACGTGACCTGGCCAATTTCGAAGCCGCAATCCGGCCCAACACCAAGGTGTTCTTTCTCGAAAGCCCGACCAATCCGACGCTGGAAGTGGTCGACATCGCCGGCGTCGCGAAGCTCGCCAACCAGATCGGCGCGAAGCTGGTGGTCGACAATGTGTTTGCAACGCCGCTGATGCAGAAACCGCTCGAACTCGGCGCGCATGTGGTGGCCTACTCGGCGACCAAGCATATCGACGGCCAGGGCCGCTGCCTGGGTGGCGTGGTCCTGTCGGACAAGGACTGGATCGACGAGCATCTGCACGACTACTTCCGCCACACCGGCCCGTCGCTGTCACCGTTCAACGCCTGGACCCTGCTCAAGGGGCTCGAAACCCTGCCGCTGAGGGTGCGGCAGCAGACCGAGAACGCCGCACGGGTGGCCGACTTCCTGGCCGACCATCCGGCTATCGCGCGGGTGATCTATCCCGGCCGCGCCGACCATCCTCAGGCCGAGATCTGCGCGCGTCAGATGAAGGGCGGATCAACGCTTGTGGCGCTCGAGCTCAAGGGTGGCAAACAGGCCGCGTTCGCGATGCAGAACAGGCTCGAAGTGGTCAAGCTGTCCAACAATCTCGGCGACGCCAAGAGCCTGATCACGCACCCGGCGACAACGACGCACAAGAACCTCTCGGAGGAAGCGCGCGCCGAGTTGGGCATCGGCCCCGGGGTGCTGAGGCTGTCGGCGGGAATCGAGGATGTCGATGACCTGATCGAGGACTTCGATCGCGCGCTCTCAGGCCTCTGAGGGCTCGTTGGGAAACTCGGCCCGTGCCTGCACGATCCGCGAAAGCGCGGTGTAGAGGCAGATTGCGGCAAACACCCATGCGACCGGCGCAAACCACGCCGGCCAGAGGCAGAAGACGCCGAACACGATATAGGTCTCGCTGGCTTCGGCGAGACCCGTGGTGAAGTAGATCGACTTGACGCCGCGGGCCTCTGTCCTGAGCCCTCGTTTTTCGGCGACGATGGCATAGGCAAGAAAGCTCGCGCCATTGATGTAGAACGAGAAAATCAGCGCCGCACCGGCGAGCGCATTTGCGGCAGGGTCATGGACAACAAAGGCCAGGGGAACAGCGCCGTAAAAGACGAAATCCAGCGTGATGTCGAGATAGCCGCCAAAATCGGTCCTCCGCGAGGCCCGCGCCACCGACCCGTCCAGCCCGTCACAGATCCGGCTGACGATGATCAGCATGAGTGCGGCTATCATGTAGCCCAGCGCGATCAGGCTGGCCGCCGCAAGCCCGACCAGGCAGGCAAAGACCGTCACATGATCGGCTTTCACGCCGCGCGCGGCCAGCCAAATCCCAACCTGGTCGAGACCCGGCTGGATGATCTTGCGTGCGGTTCCGTCCATCATGGTGCAGCCTCCCTGTCCGGCCCATTTGATAGCGTGGCCGGTCCGCCCCGTCACGCCCCGTCGCTTGCGGACATCATCACAATCAAGTCAACATAAAGCGCCCTTCCCGGCGCTTTGAAAGCGCCGGAATGCTTGACGCAAGGGCCCCACTGTAGAATGAGTGTGGCAAGGAGTGGCTGATGTATCGTGCGCTTACACGCGAGATCGAAGTGACGGTGGAACCCTATTATCTCGAGGACCAATCGGACCCCGAGGACGGCCGCTATGTCTGGGGTTACAGGATCGTCATCGTCAATCATTCCGACCAGATCGTTCAGCTGCAAAGCCGTTACTGGAAGATCACCGACGAGAACGGCCTGATCGACGAAGTTCGCGGCCCGGGCGTCGTCGGCGAGCAGCCCGTGCTCGGTCCCGGCGACACCTACGAGTACTCCTCCGGCTGTCCCCTGGATACGCCGTCGGGCGTCATGGTCGGCACCTACCAGATGCAATCGGCCGCCGGCGAGCTGTTCGACGTCGAGATCCCGGCCTTTTCGCTGGACCTGCCGGGCATGGCAAGAACACTGAATTGACCGCCTTTTCCGAATTCCGTCCGGTCATGCTGGTGACCGGCCTGCTGGTGGCAACGCTTGGCTTCGCCATGCTGTTGCCGGCGCTGGTCGACCTGGCGGCGGAAAATGACGACTGGATGATCTTTGCCAGCGCCGGCACGATGACGATGCTGGTCGGGCTGGGGCTGTTTGCCGCCAACCGGGGCATCCCGAAAGGATTGTCGACGCGGCAGGCGATGCTGATGACCGTGGTGTCCTGGGTTGCATTGGTGGCGTTCGGCGCGCTGCCGTTTCACTGGTCGGGGATCGTGCCGAGCTACACCGACGCCTTCTTTGAATCGATGTCCGGCCTGACCACCACCGGCGCCACCGTGATCACCGGGCTGGATACTGCGCCGCCGGGACTGCTGTTCTGGCGCGGGTTGCTGCAATGGCTCGGCGGCCTCGGCATCATCGTGATGGCGATCGCGGTGCTGCCGATGCTGCAGATCGGCGGGATGCAGCTGTTCAAGGCCGAAGCTTTCGACACGGCCGAGAAGATCCTGCCGCGCGCCACGCAGATCTCGACCTCGATCACCCTGGTGTTCATCGCCATGACCGGGATCTGCGCGGTGGCCTACATGGCCGTCGGCATGGCGGCGGATGACGCGGTGATCCATGCCATGACGACGGTCGCCACCGGAGGCTTTTCAACCAAGGACGCTTCCATCGGCTATTTTCAGAATCCCGCCGTCGAGTGGATCGCGGTGGTGTTCATGGTGCTCGGATCGATTCCGTTCATCCTCTACGTCCAGATGCTGCAGGGGCGGTTTCGTCCGATCCTCGCCGACGACCAGGTCAAGGCGTTCATCAGCTTTCTGGGCGTCGCCATTCTGGCCGGCTGGATGATGGCGCATTTCAGCGAGAACCATATCGGGCTCGAGGGCTTGCGGCATTCGGCCTTCAACGTGGTCTCCATCGTCACCGGCACCGGATATGCCTCGACCGACTACGGCCTGTGGGGGCCGCACGCGGTGGCGTTCTTCTTCATCATCATGTTTGTCGGCGGTTGCGCCGGCTCCACCTCCTGCGGCATCAAGATCTTCCGCTTTCAGGTGCTGATCGAGGCCGTCCGCCAGCATGTCTCGCAGGTGATGTATCCGAACGGCGTGTTTCGCGCCCGCTTCAACGGCAAGCCAATCCAGGACCGCGTCATCGCCTCGGTGATGAGTTTCTTCTTCCTGTTCATGGCTTCGTTCGTGGTGCTGGCGATCCTGCTCAGGCTGACGGGACTGGACACCGTGACTGCGCTGTCGGGCGCCGGCACGGCCCTCTCCAATGTCGGGCCCGGCCTGGGCGAAATCATCGGCCCCACCGGCAATTTCCAGTCGCTCAGCGATGTCCAGAAATGGCTGCTTGCGGCCGGAATGCTGCTTGGGCGGCTCGAGCTGTTCACCGTGCTGGTGCTGTTCCTGCCGCGCTTCTGGCGGTCTTAATGCATGGGTTTACAGCGACCTTTGCGCATCCGATTGGATGCGCGGCGCTTTAGGCCGGTTCAGGCGCGCTGCGCGACCGGCCGCCTGCCGTAGACGTAGGAAAACGCGCGGGCGATATCATCGCCGATGCCGACCAGCGCAGGCACCAGAAACAGAACCAGCAGCGTGGTCATCGCCAGGCCGAACACGATCGTGATCGCCATCGGCAGCAGGAACTGGGCCTGCAGGCTGGTTTCGTAAAGCAGCGGCAAGAGTCCGCCGATGGTGGTGAGCGACGTCAGCAACACGGCGCGCAGGCGGTCGCGGCTGGCGCCGACCGCGGCCTCGGCAAGGCTGTCGCCTTCGGCGCGGCGTTCCTCCAGCCGGGCGACAAGGATGATGGAATCATTGACCAGGATGCCCGCCAGGCCAAGCAGGCCGATGAAGGACAGGATCGTCAGCTGGTACCCAAGCACCCAGTGACCGAAGATCGCGCCGACGACGCCGAACGGAATGATCAGAAGCACGGCGATCGGCCGCCAGTAGCTGGCGAACACCCAGGCGAGAATGATGTAGATGACGCTGAGCGCCACGACGACGCCGAGTTGCAGGTCGGCGAAGGCGTTTTCCTGTTCCTCCGAGCGCCCGCCGAAGGAATAGGTCACGCCGTGGCGCGCCGCGATCAGGTCAAGGCCGCCGTTGGCCGTCAGCTGTTCGACCACCGCGCCGGTGGTTGTCACCGCAGTGTCGATGTCGCCGGTCACCGAGATCGTGCTCTTGCCGTCGCGGCGCTGGATGGCGGAGAAGCCCTGGCGTTCGGTCATGTTGACGACTTCCGACAAGGGCACAAAGGTGCCGCCGGGACTTCTCAGTTCGAAATCGCGCAGCGCCTGCGAGCCGGGCGAGGCCGGCTTCTGCACAAGCCGCACGGTAACCTCGTCGTCGCCACGGGGGAAACGGAAGGGAACGGATCCGTCGAAGGCATTGCGGATCTGCCGGCCGACATCCTCGATGGAAAAGCCGAGTGCCGCGCCATGCGGCGTCAGCTGCATGACCAGTTCGGGCTTGCCCCAGGGCAGATTGTCATCCAGTCCGGTAATGCCGCTGACGCCGGACAGCAGCGCCACAACGTCGGCGGCGGCGGTCTTCAGCGCCGAAACGCGTTCGCCCTGCAGCCGCACCTCGATATCCCGGCCGGGAGGGCCGCCGCGCGACTGGGCCACGGTGAAGCGGGTCACGCCGGCGATGTCGGGGACTGCCTTGCGCCAGGCATTGACGATATCGGGGGTGCGGACGTCGCGTTCCTCGGATGTGGTCAACTGCACCCTGATGCGGGCCGTGGCGCTGCCGCTGCGGCTGGATGCGCCGAAGGTGGTGAAAACCGCCTTGATCGAGGATGGCCCGCTGCCCGCCAGCGCCCTGTCCGCCCGACGCAGGGCGTCCTCGTGGGCGGCGATGGCCGCAAGCGCCGTCTGTTCGGGCAGGCCGGCATTGAAAATGATGGTGCCGGAAATATTCTCGGCTTCCGGCGAGGGGAAGAAAACGAACTCCACGCGCCCGGACCGGGCCAGGCCGATGGCCAGCACCATGACCATGGCTATGGCGATGGACAGCGTCACATAGCGCCAGCTCCAGGCCAGTTGCACCAGGCGGGAAAACGGACCGTCGCGGAAAAGATCGAAACCGCGATCGAAAGCCCGGCGGAACCGGCTCTCGCCCAGCTCCTCGACACGATTCCCCGCACGGCTCTTGCGCCGGCGCAGGACCAGCAAGACCCATTCCATCAGCGTCGCCAGCGCCAGCGACAACCCGACCACGATGGCCATCCGGCCGGACTGCGGCAGGTCGGCAAAGCCGCGGGCGGCCGAGCGCAAGCCATTGTCGCCGGCGCCAAGCGCCAGGTCGACGGCCAGGCGGCCGGACAGACCGGTCAGGAACACCATGAAGATGAGAGCCACCAGGAACTGGCGCCACCAGGACCAGCCGGGCGCCTTGCGGCCGGAGAGCGAGTTGGCGAGGTGTCCGGGCAGGATGAGGAAACATTCGAGCAGGCTTGCCACCAGCACGGCGATCACCACCATCGGCAGGACCGCCATCATCTGGCCGATGGTGTCGCCGATCAGCAGGATCGGCGCGAAGGCGGCAAGCGTCGTCGACATCGCCGCCATCACCGGCGTGAACATCATGCCGACGCCGTTCTCCGCCGCAGTCTGCGGGTCGTCGCCCATTTGCAGCCGGGTGGCGGTGTGTTCGCCGACCACAATGGCGTCGTCGACGATGATGCCGAGCATCATGATCAGCGAGAACAGCGACATCATGTTGATCGTCTGGCCGGATGTATACATGAACCCGACGGTGGCAAGCATCGCCACCGGGATGCCTGCCGCCACCCAGAAGGCAATCCGGGCATTGAGGAACAGGAACAGGATGGCGACGACCACCAGAAGCCCGCTGAGCCCGTTCTTGACCAGAAGCCAGATCCGGGCCGACAGCGCGTCGGATGCAACCTCGTAGGTGGCGATCTCGACGCCGGGCGGCAGCTTGGGCGTGATCTCGTCGAGATAGGCAGACAGGATGGCTGCCGTCTTGAGCGTGTCGGCTGTCGGCGCGCGGCGGACATCGAGTTCGATGGCCGGCGATCCCCGGGCAAGACCGCGGGTGTCATCGGCGTCGAACCCGTCAGTGATGTCGGCGATATCGCCAAGCAGCACTTTCTCGCCACTGGGGAAGGATTTCACTTCCACATCGGCCAGTTCCCGTGCGCCCTGGGCATCGGCCAGGGTGCGTAACTGGCGGTCGACCGCGCCCTCGACCGTGCCGGAAGGCAGGTCACGGCTGTTGGCGGCAATCGCCGAGGAGACGTCGGAGATCTTCATGCCGAGGCGGCGAAGCTCGATTTCCGGAACCTCGACACGGATCTCGGCACTGCGCAAGCCGGTGAAATTGATCTTGTCGATGCCTCGATCGATAAGGTCGTCGCGGATACGCTTGGCCCAGGCGCGCTTGACCACCTCGTCGGCGCTGCCGAAGACGGCGAGTTTGGCGACGGTGTCGAAGAACACCGACCTGGCGATGGTCGGATCCTCGGCGTCCTCGGGCAGATTGCCCACCGCCTTGACCGCGGATTCGACATCGGTCATGGCCTGGGTCATGTCGGTGCCGTCGGCAAACTCGAGCCGCACGGTGGCCGAGCCCTCCGCCGCGGTCGATGTCATCCGGTCGACGCCGGAGATGTAACGCACCTCCGGTTCGATCAAGGCCAGCACGTTGGTTTCGACATCCTCGGCGCTGGCGCCGGACCAGGCCACACCAATTGTGATGGTCGGCCGGTCAATCGTGGGGAAGAACTGCGTGTTGATCCGCGCGATGGAGAAAGCGCCGAACAGGATCATCAGCACCATCAGCAGATTGGCCGCATTGGGGTGACGGATGAAGGTGCTGACCAGGCCGCGGCCCGCAAAAAGCCCCTGCGCTTGCGCCTCGCTGCCGGTCATTCGCCGGCATCCGGTTTTTCGGTGGAGCCAGGCTGGGCTTCCGGCGTCGCCGTTTCCTGCGACGGCTCGCGCACGCTGACGCCCTCCGTGGCTTCGGTCAGCCGCGTGGCGAGCACGATGTCGCCATCGTTCAGGTCGCCATCGAGAATGGCATCCTCGCCATCCCAGGCGATCAGCCTTACGTCCCGGCGCTCAAGCTTGCCGTCAACCACCAGGAAGACGTGATCGGAGTTGCGCACCGCGGTCTCGGGCAGGCGAAACGTCTGCGGCCAGATCCGGTCCGGCACGGTCAGCGAAACGAACGCCCCGGGCCGCAGCTGCACCGGATTATTGGCTTCGCCAATGCGGGCGAACACTTCGACGCCGCCGCGCTCTGCCGTGACCCGCGCGCCGATCCGGTCGATGGTCGCGGGCCAGGTATATTGCGTTCCGCCGACGCTCCAATTCAGTTCCACCTCGCGGCCGACCAGCGGGTCGGCATCGGTGGCCATGCGGCCGTATTGCGCGTTGGTCAGGGTGAACTCCACATCGAGGGCACTGTCGTCATAGATCGACGCCACCACTTCGTTGGCATTCACGGAACGTCCGGTCTCGACGGTCTCGTCTGAAATGATGCCGTCAAAGGGTGCAATCAGCGCGGTGTCTTCCAGCTTGCGCTGGGCTTCGCGGACCTTCCATTCAAGCCGCTCGGCATTGGCTTCCTGCTGGGTGCGCTGCGCTTCGGCAATCAGGATGTTGTTGCGCCGCAGGCTCGAAGCCTGCTCCCGCTGCGACAGGATCAGGCGCCGCGCATCGACTTCCTTGTCGGTCAGCGCGCCTGAGCCCGCAAGCGACAGCGCCCGTTCCAGATCGGCGCGGCCAAGCTCGAGCTGTGCATCGGCTGCCTCGAGCTGTTCGCGCTCCGAGGCCAGCCGCGCATCGATCTCGGCGATCGCGGCACGGGTGGAGGCGAGATTTGCACGGGCCTCGACCAGCGCGCCTTCGTAGGCAAAGGGGTCGACGCGCAACAGCACCGTACCCCTGGCAACACGACGACCAGCCACCATGTCGGGATGGATCTCGACAACATCGCCACTCACCGCCGTGCGCAGATCGACATTGCGGCCGGTGTCGACCTGGCCATAAAGCCGGATGTCGGGCCGGTTGTCGGCGCGTTTGGCGAGCGTTGTCTCGACGGTGTAGACCAACGGCGTAAACGGCCGCGGCGTGCGTTGCTTGCGGGAATCCGCAAGACGCTCCATCGCCACCCAGGCTCCGGCGAGCACCAACGCCATCAGGGCGATCTGCACCATCGGCCGCACAAAGGCACGGCGCGACGGCGCAGGTGTTGCACCCGCTGGTTCCGTCGGCAGGTCCAGCCGTTTGTCTGCCTTGTCGAGCATCGCGTCACTCCGTTGCAGATCAACAGGTAACGTAATGGCGATACATGGCAAATTAAAGTTTCGTCATGTTGCCGCGCCGCGGCTCTCAGCGCCGGATTTCGGCCGGATCAAAGCGATAGGAGGTCGAGCAGAATTCGCACTGGACGGTGATCGCGCCGTCTTCCACGCTCTCCTGCAGCTCTTCTTCCGAAAAGCCTGCCAGAACCTCGCCCAGCCGTTCGCGCGAACAGCTGCACTTGTCGAAAACCGGCACCGGTGGATAGATTTTCGCGCCGCGCTCATGAAACAGCCGGTAGAGAAGACGTTCGGCGCCGACTTCGGGATCGGTCAGTTCGCCGGGATCCACAGTGGTGACCAGCGCCTTGGCTTCCGCCCAGCTGTCATCCTCATGGTGCACCATCGCCTCGACACCTTCCGGCAGATCGCCGCCCGGAAGATCGGGAGTGCGCATGCGGTCCGGCGCCTGCGGCAGGAACTGAACCACGATGCCGCCGGCCCTCCAGCTGTGGCGTGGCTTGCCTTCGTCGTCGCGGTCGATGAGTTCAGCAACGGCGAGGCGAACGACGGTCGGGATCTGTTCGGACTGGCGAAAATAGGTTTCGGCCATGGCTTCCAGGGACTCGCCCTTCATCTCGACGATGCCCTGATAGCGCTGCATGTAGGCGCCCTGATCGATGGTAAAGGCCAGCACGCCGTTGCCGAGCAATTCGGCGGGCTTGGTTGCGCCCGACGCCTCGGCCGCGGCCAGACGGTCCTCGTCAAAACGGGCATAGGCGCGCAGGTTGCCGGGCGTGGAGAAATCCGCGACCAGCAGATCCACCGGCCCGTCACCCTTGGTCTGGACGATCAGCTTGCCCTCGAACTTGAGCGAGGTGCCGAGCAGCACCGTCAGGGCGATGGCTTCGGCGAGCAGCCGCGCCACAGGCTCCGGATAGGCATGCCTGGACAGGATCGCGTCGATCATCGGGCCGAGCTGCACTGCACGGCCACGCACATCGAGGCCATCCACCTCGAACGGCAGAACGCGGTCGTCTCCGGCGAGAACAGGCTCGCCGTGGGTCTGGATGTCGGTTTCCATCATCTATTCCGATTGCTCATCACGCCAGACCCTGGCTTCGATCGATCGGGCCGGGTCCGGATTCACATTTCAAACGGCCCATATAGGTACTGACGGCGGCAAGTGCCAGAGGCGCTACAGGACGCCCATGCACCAGCGCATCACCGCCTTCTGCGCATGCAGACGGTTCTCCGCCTCGTCAAACACCACCGATTGCGGTCCGTCCATCACGCCGTCGGTGACTTCCTCGCCACGGTGGGCCGGCAGGCAGTGCATGAAGAGAGCGTCCGGATTGGCCTTCTGCATCAGCTTCTCATTGACCTGGTACGGCACGAAGATGTTGTGGCCGCGGGCCTTGTGTTCCTGGTTCATCGACACCCAGGTGTCGGTGATCACGCAGTCGGCGCCCTTCACTGCACGGTCCGGGTCGGCGCTGATGTCGATTTCCGCACCGAGCTTGCGGGCCCATTCGACGAATTTCGCCTCCGGCTCCGAACCTTCCGGCGTTGCAATCTGCATGCGGTAGCCGAATTGTGCAGCGCCTTCGATGAGCGAGTGAAGCACGTTGTTGCCATCGCCGGTCCACGCCAGTGTCTTGCCCTTGATCGGGCCGCGATGTTCCTCGAACGTCAGGATATCAGCCATGATCTGGCAGGGGTGCGTGTCATCGGTGAGCGCGTTGATCACCGGTACCGTGGCATGCTCGGCCATTTCCAGCATGCGGGAGTGGTCCAAAGTCCGGATCATGATCATGTCGACGTATCGCGACAGAACCTTTGCCGTGTCGGCAATGGTCTCGGCGCGGCCAAGCTGCATCTCTGTTCCCGACAGGAACAGGGTCTCGCCGCCAAGCTGACGCATGCCGACATCGAAGGAGACGCGGGTACGGGTCGAAGGCTTCTCGAAAATCATCGCCAGCATCTTGCCGGCCAGCGGCCGGTCGGTTTCGGTCGCCGTCTTGGCCGATCGCGCAGCGTCGATCATGGTGCGCAAATCAGCGGCGCTGACGGCAGATAGATCCAGGAAATGGCGATCACTGGCGGATTTGGTCTGTGTCATGGAATCCAGTCCGTTCTAGTTGGCCGTGCCGTTGCGGGACAGCATTTCGAGCGCGGCCTCTATTCTGGAGAGTGCGTCACGGGCTTCTTCGGCGGTCACGATCAGCGGCGGCAGCAGGCGCACGACATTGTCGCCGGCCGGGACACCGAGAATATGCTCGTTGCGCATGGCCAGCACCAGGTCGGCGTTAGATTTTGCGCATTTGATGCCAAGCATGAGGCCCGCACCGCGGACATCGGAAATGAGATCGGGATAGCGATCCTTGAGCGAAGCCAGGCCCTGGCTCAGCACCAGCGCCACATCGTTGACATGGGGCAGGAACCCCGGCTCCAGGATGACATCCAGCACCGCGTTTCCGACCGCCATGGCGAGCGGGTTGCCGCCATAGGTGGTGCCATGGGTGCCAAGCGTCATGCCGTCGGCCGCATTGGCCGTGGCAAGGCAGGCGCCAAATGGAAAGCCACCGCCAATGCCCTTGGCCACGGCCATGATGTCCGGTTCGATGCCAGCCCATTCATGGGCGAACAGCTTGCCTGTCCGACCGACGCCCGACTGGACCTCGTCAAGGATCATCAGGATGCCCTGCTCGTCGCACAGCTGGCGCAGGGCACGCAGGCTTTCATTCGACAGCGGGCGAATGCCGCCCTCGCCCTGCACGGGCTCGATCAGAATGGCGGCGGTCTCTTCGGTGATCGTCGCCTTGACGGCTTCGACGTCACCGAACGGCACCTGGTCGAAACCCTCGACCTTGGGGCCGAAGCCTTCGAGATATTTGGGCTGGCCGCCAGCGGCGATCGTCGCCAGGGTACGGCCGTGAAAGGCGCCTTCGAAGGTTATGATGCGGTAGCGTTCGGGCTGGCCGTTGACAAAGAAATGCCGGCGCGCGGTCTTGATCGCGCATTCAAGCGCCTCGGCGCCGGAATTGGTGAAAAACACCTTGTCGGCAAAGGTCACCTCGGTGAGGCGCCTGGCCAGACGCGACTGATCCGGGATCTCGTGCACGTTGGAGAGGTGCCACAGGCGGTCGGCCTGGGCCTTGAGCGCCTCGACCAGATGCGGATGGGTGTGGCCGAGCGAATTGACCGCGATGCCGGCGGCAAAATCCAGATAGCGCTCGCCCTGAGGGGTTTCCAGCCAGACGCCATGCCCGCGTTCGAAAACGATCGGCACGCGGTTATATGTATCATAAAGCGGCTTGGCGTCGGCCATGGCGCTTCTCTCCCCCTTTAGAGAACGGACAACAGGGCATTGCCACTTGCCTCGCGAGCGCCGCAGCGACCCGAACGGCAGGGCATGCCGGAAAACCAAAATGCCGCCCTTTCCGGGGCGGCGAGGGCACTATTTACATTTACGCCATGCCTGTCAATGAGACAGGATGCCCACGCCGTCCGGGCCGATTTCCATCATGTCCCGAAGACCGTTTTCGATCCGGACCGCATTTCGCAACCGCTAACGGGTAAGATTTCGTATCCGCCGCCTAAGTTGGGGAAAACCGCAAAAAGGAATCAGCATGATTCGGCTGACTCTTGTCACGGAGTCTGCCGACCACTAAGTTGAGACCATGAAGTAGAGGTTCGCGGCGGACACTATTCACCTCATTGTAACCGAGCGTTCGAGTTCCGGCCATCCGGGGCGACGGTGAGGGATTCTGCCATCCCGAATTACGGGATACAGGGAGAGCATTGCATGAACTGGACTGATGAACGGGTCGAAAGACTCAAGAAACTCTGGGCGGACGGGCTCAGCGCGAGCCAGATCGCGGCACAATTGGGCGGCGTCAGCCGCAATGCGGTGATCGGCAAGGTGCACCGTCTCAATCTGCCCGGACGCGCAAAGAGCGGCGGGCAGGCATCGGTGCGCACCAAGCGCACGACGGCAGCACCCCGTGCGCCGAATTACGCCGGTCGCACCGCTGCCCAGGCAACCCGCACCGTAAGCCGTTCAAGCGGCGGAGCGCAGTTGAAGGAAGATCTCGACGTTGTCGCCTCGGAAGAGATCGATACGCGTCCGATGGAAGACGTGGTGGTGCCGATTTCACGCCGGCTTTCGCTCGTGGAGCTCTCGGAACGGACCTGCAAATGGCCGGTCGGCGATCCGCTGCAGGAAGGCTTTCACTTCTGCGGTAATGATTCCGGCGATGGCTCGCCCTATTGCGGATATCACGCCAAGCTGGCCTTCCAGCCATCAAGCGAGCGCAAGCGGGCCCGCTGATTGCCGGCAAGGCTGACAAGAGCCAGCTCTGAACACACAGAAAGCCCGGATCTTGCTTGATCCGGGCTTTCTTGTTTCTGCGCGTTCAGAGTTGTTCTGCGCCGCCGGATCCTGCACCGTGAAGCGGTCCGATTCGCCAATCTCAGCCTTCGATCGAGTAACCGGCGCCGCGCACAGTGCGGATGGTGTCGCGCATGCCGGACAGGTTGACCGCCTTGCGCAGCCGGCCGACATGCACGTCGACCGTGCGCTCATCGACATAGACATCATGCCCCCAGACGCCATCGAGCAGCTGGGCGCGCGAATAGACCCGGCCGGGCGAACTCATCAGGTATTCCAGCAGCCTGAATTCGGTCGGCCCGAGCTTGATGTCGCGGCCACGGCGCCGGACCCGGTGGGTTTCGCGGTCGAGTTCGATATCGCCGACCTTGAGCTGGCTGGAGATCACCTCCGGCCGGGCGCGGCGCAGCATGGCCCTTACTCGGGCCAGCAGTTCGGGCGTTGAAAACGGTTTGACAACGTAATCGTCGGCGCCGGTCGCCAGGCCTCGGACCCGTTCGCTTTCCTCGCCGCGGGCGGTCAGCATGATGATCGGCAGCCGTTCGGTTTCGGGCCGGGCGCGCAGGCGGCGGCAGAGTTCGATGCCGGATATTCCGGGCAGCATCCAGTCGAGGATCAGGAGATCCGGCACACGCTCCTGCAGACGGATCTCGGCCTCGTCGCCGCGCAGCACGGTGTCGACCTCGTAGCCTTCGGCTTCCAGATTGTAGCGAAGCAGCACCGAGAGAGCCTCTTCGTCCTCAACCACAGTAATACGCGGACTCATCGCCATGGTTCATTCACTCCGTAACGCCGTCAGGCCGAGCCCGGTGCGGGGGCGACCATGGTGGCGGTGTCGTCATCTTTCGGGCGCTCGGTCGTGAATTGCTCGCCGGTTGCGACGTAATAGACCGTCTCGGCAATGTTGGTGGCGTGGTCGCCGATCCGCTCGATGTTCTTTGCGCAGAACAGAAGATGCGTGCAGGCCGTGATGTTGCGCGGGTCTTCCATCATGTAGGTCAGCAATTCGCGGAACAGCGAGGTGTAGATCGCGTCGATTTCCTCGTCGCGCTCACGGATCGAATTGGCGAGATCGGGCGACCGCGTGGCAAACGCGTCCAGCACTTCCTTGAGCTGCGTCAGTGCCAGTTCGGCTAGATGCTCGAGCCCGCGGACCAGCTTGCGCGGCTGGGCCATGGTGTGAACCGCAATCACCCGCTTGGCGATGTTCTTGCCAAGATCGCCGACGCGCTCGAGATCGGAGGCGATGCGGATCGAGCCGATGATCTCGCGCAGGTCGGACGCTACCGGCTGGCGCTTGGCGATGACCAGAACCGCCTTCTCGTAGATCTCGCGTTCGCCATTGTCGAGCAACAGGTCTTCCGAGATGACGCGCTGCGCCGAGGCGGTGTCGGCGTTGACGAGGGCCGAGACGGAGTCGGCGACCATGCGCTCGGCGATACCGCCCATTTCGGACAAGCGGCGCGTGAGGAAACGGAGATCGTCATCATAGGAGGTTACTGTGTGGGCTTCGGGCATGGCTTGATCCTTCAATGCTGTAATCGTGATGCGAACGGCGGTCGCATTAACCGAAGCGGCCGGTGATGTAATCCTGGGTCAGCTTGGTGTCCGGATTGGTGAACATCTTGTCGGTATCACCTTCCTCGACAAGCTTGCCCAGATGGAACATCGCGGTGCGCTGCGAGACGCGGGCGGCCTGCTGCATCGAATGGGTGACGATCACGATGGTGTAGTTGACGCGCAGTTCGTCGATCAGTTCCTCGACCTTGGCGGTGGCAATCGGATCGAGCGCCGAACAAGGCTCATCCATGAGGATGACCTCCGGGCTGACGGCGATGGCGCGCGCGATGCAAAGCCGCTGCTGCTGGCCGCCCGACAGGCCGGTGCCCGGCTCCTGCAGGCGGTCCTTGACCTCGTTGAACAGGCCGGCCTTGATCAGGCTGCGCTCGACAACTTCGTCCATTTCGGCGCGCGTGGAGACCTGGCCGTGGATGCGCGGACCGTAGACGACATTCTCATAAATCGACTTCGGGAACGGATTGGGCTTCTGGAAGACCATGCCGACGCGGGCGCGCAGTTCCACCACGTCGATTTTGGGGTCATAGATGTTCTCGCCGTCGAGCGTGATTTCGCCGCTGACCCGGCAGACGTCGATCGTATCGTTCATGCGGTTGAGACAGCGCAGGAATGTCGACTTGCCGCAACCGGAGGGCCCGATCAACGCTGTCACGCTGTTCTTGCGGACTTTGAGATTGACATCAAAAAGCGCCTGCTTTTCGCCGTAGAAGACGCTGACATCGGTGCCGCGCATCTTGATGGCGGATTCCTCGATCGCAGCATCGACCGCTTTTTCAGTAGCCGCTTCAGACATGATGTTCATCTCCGTCTTCCCTTCAACAATTTCAGTATACTCAGGGCTTGGTTGTTTCAAAGGCGGCGCCAGGGTCCTACCAGCGGCGCTCGAAGCGGCGGCGCAGCAGGATGGCGATCGCGTTCATGATGACCAGGAAAATCAGCAGCACGATGATCGCACCCGATGCCCGCTCGACAAAGGCCGGATCGCCACGCTGGGTCCAGTTGTAGACCTGGACCGGCAGGGCGGAGGCCGGATCAAAGAAGCCTTCCGGCGGCGCGCCGGGATATTCGCGGACAAAAGCCACCATGCCGATCAGCAGCAGCGGCGCCGTTTCGCCCAGCGCCTGGGCCAGGCCGATGATCGTGCCGGTGAGGATGCCGGGGGCCGCCAGAGGCAGGATGTGGTGGAAGATCGCCTGCATCTTGGAGGCGCCGATGCCCAACGCCGCGTCGTTGATCGACGGCGGCACCGCCTTCAGCGCCGCACGGGTGGCGATGATGATCGTCGGCAAGGTCATCAGTGTCAGCACAAGCCCGCCGACAATAGGGGCGGATTGCGGCAGGCCGACGAAATTGATGAAGATCGCCAGGCCGAGGATACCGAACACGATGGACGGTACCGCGGCCAGGTTGGCGATATTGACCTCGATGAGGTCGGTCCAGCGGTTCTGCGGCGCGAATTCCTCGAGATAGATCGAGGCGGCAACACCGATGGGCAAAGCCAGCACCAGCACGACGAGCATCATGTAGGCCGAACCGAGAATGGCGACGCCGAGGCCGGCTGCCTCAGGCCGCGTGTCCGAGGCATCTGGCGCGGTGAAGAACGACCAGTTGAAGCGGGCTTCCAGAATGCCGGCATTCTTAAACGCGTCGGCGAGCGTCAGCTGCTCGGGCGAGATGTTGCGGTCGAGCGCCGCGGATTCCATCGTCACCCTGCCCTTGTAATACCCGTCGATGCGGCCTGACGCGAGCAGGTCGAACGTCACGGTCTTGCCGATGACATCCGGATTGTCGAGGATGAACCGGCGCAGCTGCGCGGGCGCCTCCTTGGAAATCAGTTCCACCGCCTTCTTGGCGTTCACGCCTTCGACGGAGATCCCGCGTTCCTGCATCGTCTTTTGCAGTGCCGACTGGATCAGCGGCTGGATCGTGAAGGTGGTGATCTTTTCCAGGTCTGCCGGATTACGGTTGCCCTGCTTGTCGAGC
Organism: Hoeflea sp.; assembly: GCA_020637795.1. GTDB lineage: Bacteria > Pseudomonadota > Alphaproteobacteria > Rhizobiales > Rhizobiaceae > Hoeflea. The sequence continues at coordinate 1,404,441 of JACKJT010000001.1, forward strand.
TTTGCCGCGTCCAGATGGACATCCAGGGTCACATAGGTCTGGCTGAAGGACGACAATCCGTTCGACAGGATCGATGTCATCAGGCCGACAAGAGCAAGGATGGAGAAAATGACGGCCGCAAGGCCCATCATCCGGAAACGGCGCTCGGCGGCATGGCGCTTGCGGGTACGTTCGTCGACCTTGAAGAGCGATCTGCCAGTCGTACGGCCGGTCGCCGTGGCGATATCAGCGGTGACTTCGGTCATTCGTACTGCTCCCGGTATTTGCGCACGATGTAGAGCGCCAGAATGTTCAGGCAGAGGGTGAAGACAAACAGCGTCAGCCCCAGCGCGAAGGCCACCAGGGTCTCGGGGCTGGCAAACTCGGTGTCACCGGTCAGCTGGCTAACGATCTTCACCGTGATGGTGGTCATGGCTTCGAACGGGTTGAGGTCAAGACGCGCGGCAGCTCCGGCGCCCATGACGACGATCATGGTCTCGCCGATGGCGCGGCTGGCGGCGAGCAGAAAGGCACCGACGATCCCCGGAAGCGCCGCCGGAAGGATGACCTGCTTGATGGTCTCCGACTTGGTGGCGCCCAGACCGTAGGAGCCGTCGCGCATCGCCTGTGGCACGGCGTTGATGATGTCGTCCGACAGCGACGAGATGAACGGGATCAGCATGATCCCCATGACCAGACCGGCTGTCATCACCGACGAGGAGGAACTTCCCAGGCCGAGCGGCTGGGCGATCCAGTCGCGCAGGAACGGGCCAACGGTGATCAGCGCAAACAGACCGTAGACGATGGTCGGGATACCGGCCAGCACCTCGATCGCCGGCTTGGCGAAAGAGCGCAACTTGCTGCCGGCATATTCAGCCAGGTAAATGGCGATCATAAGACCGATCGGCACGGCAAGCGCCAGCGCGACGACCGACACGTAGAGCGTGCCCCAGAGCAGGGGCAGGAACCCGAGATCGGATCCGCCGCGGAACTGCGGGTTCCAGGTGGCCGAAAGGAAGAAGTCCTTTGCCGGGTACATCTTGAAGAACGAGATCGATTCGAACAGCAGCGAGCCGACGATGCCCACCGTGGTCAGGATCGCCACCAGGGACGAGCCCATCAACAGCGCGGTGACGAAGGTCTCGGAGATGTTGCGCGCGCGCAGTCCCGGCTGGATGCGGGCGAGGGACCAGATACCGAACGCGAGCGCGACGAGCAGGACGACCAGATTGCGGAAGAACGAGGCCGTCAATTCGATGCTGCGGTATTCCTTGGCAGCCTCGAAGACGACGGGGGACACATCGGATCCGAGTGCCACGCCGACCTCAGCCAGGCGCGCGCGCACATCCGTCACGTCGGCGCTCATGTTGACAAGATCGCTTTCGGATATGTCGCCCTGGGCGATGATCTGGTTCAGTCCGTCGGCGATCCGGCGCACATCGAACATGACGAGGCTCTTGGCCCCGCCTTCGGGAACGGCGCTGTCGGGGATCTTGCCGCTGATCGAGCTTTCGATCAGCACCGGCTGAATGAACAGCCAGGCACCGAGGAGGAAAAGCGCGGGAACAGCCGCAAACAGGGCTACCGACTCGCCGTGATAGGACGGCAGCGAATGAAGTTTCACGCCATCCCGCTCAGCTGTCCGGACCGCACGTTGCCGGCCGAGGAAATAGCCGATAACCGCCAGGCCAAGCACGATAAGTACGATAAGGCTGAGAGTCATGTCACATTCGCCTGTGTACGCCGCGCCCGGAAGCGCTCTGTCAGCAAGGAGGGCGGCGCTGACGCGCCGCCCCTTTTCAGGTGAAACGGCTTAGTTGAGCGCAGCCATCGGGGTGCGGTTCTTGACCATTTCCTGGGTCTTGGCGAGTTCAGGATCGGAGACGAGACCGTAAGCGGCCAGCGGGCCGTCAGGGCCGGCGATTTCGTCGGAGACGAAGAACTCAATGTATTCCTGCAGACCGGGGATCACGTCGAGGTGCGCGTTCTTGACGTAGAAGTAGAGCGGACGCGAAACCGGATATTCACCCGACGCAATGGATTCGGTCGAAGGAACGATGCCATTCATGGTGGCAACCTGCAGCTTGTCGGTGTTGTTCTGATAGAACGACAGGCCGAACACGCCGATGGCGTTCTTGTTGGCTTCAATACGTGCCAGGGTCTCGGTGTAGTCGCCGTCGATGTCGACCGACACGCCGTCGGTGCGCAGTTCGTTGCAGCCCTTGGCCTTCTCGTCGCCAGCAGCCTTGAAGGCTTCATGAGCGCCGGTCGCTTCGCAACCGGCAGCGATGACCTTCTCGTCGAAGACTTCGCGGGTGCCGTGCTTGGTGCCGGGGATGAATGCCAGAATGTCCTGCGCAGGCAGGTCAGGGTTCACGTCGGCCCAGGTCTTGGCGGTGTTGTCGACCAGTGCGCCGTCCTTGACGACCTTGGCAGCAAGGGCGTTGTACCAGTCGGCCGGGGTGAAGGCGAAGCTTGCGCCGTTGATGTCGGATGCGAAGACGATGCCGTCATAGCCGATGCGGACTTCCTGGATCTCGGTAACGCCGTTGGAGGCGCACAGGTCAATGTCGGACTGCTTGATGCGAGAGGACGAGTTTGCGATGTCGATGGTGTTCTCGCCAACGCCTTCGCAAAGCTTCTTGCGGCCTGCGCCCGAACCGCCGGATTCAACAACCGGTGTGGGGAAGGAGAAGTTTTCACCGAAGGCTTCGGCAACGATGGAGGCGTAAGGCAGAACGGTCGAGGAACCGGCGATCTGGATCTGATCGCGGGCGATAGCGGCGCCAGCGAAGGCCGTGGAGGCCACAAGTGCGGCAGCGGCGAATTTGATTGCGTTCATGAGAATCTCCCGTCGTGGGTCAGAGTGGCGTGGCCCTTTTGCAGAGCCGCTTGTCAGCCATCTAAGGCTGGCCCTTTCTAGGCCTTTCGAGATTCCTTTTTATGACAGTTAGGTCACTGTTTTATGACACTTTAAACGATTGTTTTTATTTGTATAATTCCTTAGTCTTCGTATTGCTTCCGGACTCGGCACGGCCGAATTTGACAGTAAAGGCCGATCCTTCGCCCGGTGTGGAGCGAACAACCAGCCGCGCCCGGTGCCGCGCAAGAATGTGCTTGACGATCGCCAGGCCGAGACCGGTTCCCTTCTTTGCCCTGCTGGTCTCGACATCCACCCGATAGAACCGTTCGGTCAGGCGGGGAACATGCTCCTTGGCAATGCCGGGACCGAAATCCTTCACCGTCACATGCGCACCTTCGGCCTCGGTGTCGGCGACCGTCACCTCGACGCGCCTGCCGGTCTGGCCATACTTGCAGGCATTCTCGATCAGGTTGGAGAAGACCTGGATCAGTTCGTCGACATCGCCGGTGACGACAAGCGGTTCTGCGGGCAGTGTCAGCGCGATCTCGACGCCGAGATCCTTCGCCATCGGTTTCAGTGTATCGACGACATGGGTAACGGTGCGCCCGAGATCGACCTCGCCCTCAGGCGCGACATGGGCCCGCATCTCAAGCCGCGAGAGGGACAGAAGATCGTCGATCAGACGGGCCATCCGCTGGGCCTGCTCCAGCATGATGCCGAAAAAGCGGGTGCGCGCAGCTTCATCGTTGCGCGCCGGTCCCTGCATGGTTTCGATGAAGCCCATGAGCGAGGCGAGCGGGGTCCGGAGCTCGTGGCTGGCATTGGCGACGAAATCGGTCCGCATCCGGTCCATGCGCCGGGCTTCGGTCAGATCACGGAAAGTCAGCACGAACAGCCGCTTGCCGGGCTCAGCTGCCGTGGCGACCGGGGCCACCCGGACCTCGTGCCAGCGTTCGGACGGTACCCGTTCGGAGTACTCCACGCTTTCGGTAATTCCGCGGGCCACAACCCGCGCCACCAGATCCAGAATGACCGGTGACCTTATTCGCGCGGAAAGCGCCGCACGTTCGGGATAGGCCCCGACGAGCGATCGTGCGGCGGCGTTCTGGCGGACAATCTGGGTCTCGCGATCGAAAACGATCGTCGGCATGTCCAATGTTTCGATAATCGCGAAATCCGGGAGGGCCGACTTGGCCGCCTTTTTTTCCGCCCGCTTCCGGGCAGCTCTCCTGCTCGTCGGCCAGAAGAGCAGCCCCGCGGCGAAGACACCGTAGCCAATCGCGGCCTGCCAGGGCGGCACTCCCGCGGGCACGGAGGCAAGTGCTGCCACGGCGCCCAGGGCAAGAGGATGGATCTGGGTTCTCAGCCGCAATGCCAGGCCGGGCCGGGCATCCTCGCCTTCCTGCAGATCCTGTGTGTTTTCGACCATGAATTCCCCCGCCCGCACTTGCCAGCGCCCCTGATGCTCTACTTGTTTAACCGCACAACTTGAAATCACAATGACGATGTGGCCTTTCAAGTGGCAAGCCGGCCCGCCCGATACGCAATAACGTGAAAAGGATACCCGGAATGTCCAGCTCCAGAACCGAAACCGACAGCTTTGGCCCGATCGAGGTGGCGGCGGACAAATACTGGGGCGCGCAGGCGCAGCGCTCGCTCGGCAACTTCAGGATCGGCTGGGAAAAGCAGCCGCTTTCGATCGTCCGGGCACTCGGGATCGTCAAGCGCGCGGCGGCGGAAACCAACATGGAGCTCAAACGTCTCGACCCGAAGATCGGCGCCGCCATCGTGGCCGCGGCGCAGGAGGTCATCGACGGCAAGCTCGACGCGCATTTTCCGCTGGTGGTCTGGCAGACGGGATCGGGCACCCAGTCGAACATGAACGCCAACGAGGTGATTTCCAACCGCGCCATCGAGATGATGGGCGGCGAGATGGGCTCGAAGAAACCGGTTCATCCCAACGATCACGTCAACATGAGCCAGTCTTCGAACGACACCTATCCGACGGCCATGCACATCGCCTGCGCCGAGCAAGTCGTCCATCAGCTGCTGCCGGCGCTGAAACACCTGCACGCGGCACTCGCCGAGAAAGCGAAATCCTTTGCCGGGATCATCAAGATCGGCCGCACCCACACGCAGGATGCGACACCGCTGACGCTCGGCCAGGAATTCAGCGGATACGCCGCCCAGGTGGCTTCATCGATCGGGCGGATCGAAACGACGTTGCCCGGCCTCTATGAATTGGCGCAGGGCGGCACGGCGGTCGGCACCGGCCTGAATGCGCCGGTCGGCTTCGCAGAGAAGGTCGCCGGGCGTATCGCCGCCATCACCGGACTGCCGTTCGTCACGGCTCCCAACAAGTTCGAGGCGCTGGCTGCCCATGACGCGATGGTGTTTTCACACGGCGCCATCAACTCGGCCGCAGCGGCGCTGTTCAAGATCGCCAACGACATCCGCTTCCTCGGCTCGGGTCCGCGATCGGGCCTCGGCGAACTGGCCCTGCCCGAGAACGAGCCGGGCTCCTCGATCATGCCGGGCAAGGTCAACCCGACGCAATGCGAGGCGATGACGCAGGTCTGCGTCCAGGTGTTCGGCAACAATGCGGCATTGAGCTTCGCCGGCAGCCAGGGGCATTTCGAGCTCAATGTCTACAACCCGGTGATGGCCTACAATTTCCTGCAGTCGGTGCAGCTCATCGCCGATGCCTCGGTCTCGTTCACCGACAATTGCGTCTCCGGCATCGAGGCGCGCGAGGACAACATCAAGGCGGCGCTCGAGCGCTCGCTGATGCTGGTGACCGCGCTTGGGCCCACCATCGGCTATGACAACGCGGCGGCGATCGCCAAGAAGGCGCACACAAACGGCACCACGCTGCGCGAGGAGGCTCTTGAAAGCGGCCTCGTGACAGCCGCCGATTACGACCGTATTGTCCGTCCCGAAGACATGACCCATCCGGGTTGAAGCTTCCGGGATGATGGGCCGTTTTGCAGATGAAGACCGTTTCCAGGGGAACAAGTGATGAGCACCGATAACACCAGCCGGGCTGTCGAGATCGAGGTCAACGGCAAGCTGAGGACCTTCGACATTGATGAACCGAAACTCCCGGACTGGGTGGATGACAACGCCTTCACGTCGGACAACTATCCCTACAAGAAGAAGCTCGACCGCGACGAATACGAGGACACGCTCGAAGCGCTGCAGATCGAACTGGTCAAGGTCCAGACCTGGCTCGGCGAGACCGGTAACAGGGTAATTTCGGTGTTCGAGGGTCGGGATGCGGCCGGCAAGGGTGGGTCTATCGGCGCAACTCGGGCCTACATGAACCCGCGATCGGCCCGGATCGTGGCTTTGCCCAAGCCAACCGAAACCGAGCGCGGGCAATGGTACTATCAGCGCTACGTCGATCATTTCCCGACATCGGGCGAGTTCGTGATGTTCGACCGCTCCTGGTACAACCGCGCCGGCGTCGAACCGGTGATGGGGTTTTGCACGCCCGAGCAGCATGTGCATTTTCTCGAGGAAACACCGCACTTCGAACACATGCCGGTGAAGGCAGGCATTCACCTTTTCAAGTTCTGGCTCAATATCGGCCGCGAAATGCAGCTCAAGCGCTTCCACGACCGCCGGCACAGCAAGCTCAAGGCCTGGAAGCTTTCGCCGATGGATATCGCGAGCCTCAACAAGTGGGATGACTATACCGAGATGCGCGACCTGATGCTCAGGGAAACACATACCGCTCATGCCCCGTGGACCGTGATCAGGGCCAACGACAAGCGCCGGGCGCGGATCAACGTCATCCGGACGATCCTGTCGGAACTGCCCTATGCCGGCAAGGACGAAGGCGCGATCGGCCAGATCGACGAGGCCATCACCGGCAGGGGCGCCGATGCAATCGGCGGCTGAAGCCGGCTGCCATCGGCGGCGGAATTCGGCAATCCGCCAATATCGATCGGCAGCAACAAAATAATGCGTCAAGTTTTGACGTTTACGTCAAGGGAAGGCATTGCAACCGGCATCGTGGCATTCTAAATCTTGAAAATACCGGAGTGAGGGAAGAGGGGCAGCAGCCAGTCCGCGGCATGCGCCCACAGCCGGATAAAAAAAAGGGAGTGAGACATCATGAACACGACTGCTGCCAAAGACCGCATCTGGCTGGCATCCTACCCGCCAAACACCGCCGCCGATATCGGCTCGCTGCCATACTCATCCGTCGCGGCGCTGATCGAGGATTCATTCAAGCGTTTTGCCGGCCGCCCTGCCTATACCTGCATGGGCAAGACCATCACCTATTCCGAGATGGAAGGCATGTCCTCGGCAATCGGCGCCTGGCTGCAGTCGCTCGGCCTTCAGAAGGGCGACCGGGTTGCGGTGATGATGCCGAATATCCTGCAGATGCCCGTGGCGATGGCGGCCGTGCTGCGCGCCGGCTACACGGTGGTCAATGTCAATCCTCTCTACACTCCGCGCGAACTCGAGCATCAGCTCAAGGATTCGGGCGCCAAGGCGATCATCATCCTCGAAAACTTCGCCGTCACGCTGCAGCAGGTTGTCGCCCGCACCGATGTCAAGCATGTCTGCGTGGCGAGCATGGGCGATCTTCTGGGGCTTAAGGGACACTTGGTCAATTTCGTTGTCCGCAAGGTCAAGAAACTGGTTCCGGCCTGGTCACTGCCCGGCCATGTCAGCTTCAAGGCGGCGCTGTCGGCCGGCCAGGGCAAGACACTCAAGGCTGCCGATACCAAGCCCGAGGACGTGGCCTTCCTGCAATACACCGGCGGCACCACCGGCGTGTCGAAAGGCGCGACGCTGACGAACTCGAACGTGCTTTCCAACGTGGCGCAGAACGATCTATGGCTTCCCGCAGCCTTCATCAAGAAGCAGAAGCCCGAAGTCCTGCTCTATGTCTGCGCGCTGCCGCTTTATCACATCTTCGCGCTGACGGTGAACGCGCTGATGGGGATGTCGCAAGGCGCACACAATTTGCTGATCCCCAACCCACGCGATATTCCCGGTTTTGTGAAGGAACTGGGCAAGTACGAGTTTCATGTCTTTCCGGGGCTCAATACCCTGTTCAACGCGCTGCTCAACAACGAGGATTTCCAGAAACTGAACTTCAAGCCGCTGCTGCTGTCTCTCGGCGGCGGCATGGCAGTGCAGCGTCCGGTGGCCGAGCGCTGGAAGCAACTGACCGGCTGCGTGATTTCGGAAGGCTACGGGCTCTCGGAAACCGCCCCGGTGGCCACCGCGAACCGGTTTGATGCCGACGATTTTTCCGGCACGATCGGCTTGCCGCTACCCTCGACATACATCGACATCCGCGACGAGGATGGCAAGTCGATGCCGCTGGGCGAAGTCGGCGAAATCTGCATCAAGGGTCCGCAGGTGATGGCGGGCTACTGGAACCGGCCCGACGAGACCGCCAAGGTGATGACCGACGACGGCTACTTCCGCTCCGGCGACATGGGCTTCATGGACGAGAGCGGCTACACCAAAATCGTTGACCGCAAGAAGGACATGATCCTGGTTTCGGGCTTCAACGTCTACCCGAACGAGGTCGAGGAGGTTGCCGTTTCGCATCCGGGCGTGGCCGAGGCGGCGGCGGTTGCGGTGCCGGACGAGCATTCCGGCGAAGCGGTGAAGCTGTTCGTCGTGCGCAAGGACCCGAACCTGACCGAGGCCGACGTCAAGGCCCATTGCGCCACCGGGCTGACCAACTACAAGCGGCCCAAGATCGTTGTCTTCAAGGATGAACTGCCGAAGACCAATGTCGGCAAGATCCTGCGCCGCGAGCTGCGCGACGCCTGATCAAAGATCCTTTCCGAATTGAGAGAGGCCCGCGGGAAACTTGATTTCCCGCGGGCCTCGCCGCATAGGTGGGTATCCCAAACACGGAGGCCCATGCTTTGTCGAAGACCATCCATCAGGCTTTGTCCGATCTCAAGTCCCATCGCGACAGCGGCGCCGTCGACACCCTTCGGGCAGCATTCGCGGCGGATTCGGGCCGTGCCGGGCGCTACACCGCCAGACTTGACGATCTGAGGATGGATTTTTCCAAATGCGCGGTGAATGACGAGACGCTGGCGCGGCTTTCCGGACTGGCAAGGGCCGCCGGCGTGGAAGTGCAGCGGGACCGGATGTTTGCCGGCGAGGCAATCAACACAACCGAGGGCCGCGCGGTGCTGCACACCGCCTTGCGGGCAGCCCCTGGCGCCGACATCCGTGTCGGTGGTGAAAACGTGGTGCCGCAGGTGCACGCGGTGCTTGACGCGATGGGCGCGTTCTCGGACGGGGTACGAAGCGGTTCAATCCGTGGCGCAACCGGCAAGCCGTTCACCGATGTCGTCAATATCGGCATCGGCGGATCGGATCTCGGCCCGGTGATGGCGACACTGGCGCTAGCGCCATATCATGACGGGCCGCGGCTGCACTTCGTCTCCAACGTCGATGGCGCGCACATCGCCGACACGCTTTCGGGGCTTGATCCGGAAACGACGCTGATCATCGTTGCCTCGAAGACCTTCACCACCATCGAGACCATGACCAACGCCGCGACGGCGCGGGAATTCATCGTTTCGAAGCTCGGCGAAAGTGCCGTCGGGCAGCATTTCGCCGCTCTCTCCACCGCACTCGACAAGGTGGCCAAGTTCGGTCTCAACGAGGACCGCGTCTTCGGTTTCTGGGACTGGGTCGGCGGCCGCTACTCGCTTTGGTCGGCCATCGGGCTGCCACTGATGATTGCCATCGGCAAAACCGACTTCGCCGCGTTTCTTGCCGGCGCGCGCGCCATGGACGAGCATTTCAGGTCCGCTCCGGTTGGCGAGAACCTGCCGATGCTGCTGGGGCTGCTGGGCATCTGGCACCGGCTGGTCTGCGGCTATCCGAGCCGGGCGATCATTCCCTATGACCAACGGCTTTCAAGGTTTCCGGCCTATCTGCAGCAGCTCGACATGGAATCGAACGGAAAGTCGGTCGGCCTTGACGGCAAGCCGGTGGACACGGCGTCCGGGCCGATCGTCTGGGGCGAGCCGGGGACCAACGGCCAGCATGCGTTCTTCCAGCTGTTGCACCAGGGCACCGACGTGATCCCGGTTGAATTCATGATCGCCGCCAACGGGCATGAACCGCATCTCGCGCACCAGCACCAGCTGCTGATCGCCAATTGCCTGGCGCAATCGGAAGCGCTGATGCGCGGCCGCACCACGGAGGAAGCGCGCGCGCAGCTGATTGCGGGCGGCGCTTCGGGGAGCGAGGCGGAGCGACTTGCGCCGCACAAAACGTTTCTGGGCAATCGGCCATCGATCACCATGGTCTATGACCGGCTGACGCCGTTTGCGCTCGGACGGCTGATCGCGCTTTACGAGCACCGGGTGTTTGTCGAGGCGCAGATCTTCGGGATCAATGCGTTTGATCAGTGGGGCGTCGAACTGGGCAAGGAGCTGGCGACAGCCCTGCTGCCGGTGGTCAAGGGTGAGAGCAGCGGCGAAGGCCATGACGGCTCCACCCTGCTGCTGGCACAGACCATACGCGAGATGCGCGGCTGATCAGAAACCGATTTCGCTGGCCCAGGGTGGATTGGCGCCCGGACGCGAGACGGTGACGGCCGCCGCCCTGGCGCCGAGACCGAGCACATTGCCGATGGCTTCTGCGGACAGCGTCTTCATCGCCTGCTTGGTCAGAACATCGTCACGCTTGAGCGAGGCGAGAATGCCGGCGTTGAAAGTATCGCCGGCGCCCACCGTGTCGGCGACCGTGACGGCCACGCCGTCAACCTCGACGGTGTGCTCGCGGCTAAAGCCAATGGCGCCCCTGGCGCCACGGGTGAAGACCACAAGGCTCGGTCCCTGCCCGAGCCAGGTCCTGGCAGCGGTTTCCATGTCCGGCATGCCAAACCATTCGAGGTCTTCGTCCGACATCTTGACGATGTCGCTCATGGCGATCATGCGGTCGATGCGGGCGCGGTGCCTTGGGGCATCGGTGATGAAACCGGGCCGGATGTTGGGATCGAGCGAAATCACGCGCGATCCATGCTCGCGCCGCATCAGGCTTTCATAGGTGGCGCCGCAGGGATCCGGGATCAGGCTGATGGCGCCGAAATGCAGGGCTTCCACCTCATCGCCGAGCGCAGGCAGATGCGCCTCGGTGATCATCCGGCCGGCAGTGTTCTCGTCGAAGAACGCGTAGCTGGCCTGGCCGTTGACCAACCGCACGAATGCCAGCGTTGTGTGCAGGTCCAGCGTGGCGCAATAGCTGTAGTCGACGCCGCTCTCGCTCAGGACCTTGCGCAGGATGTCGCCGAACATGTCGCTTGAAAGGCCGGTGAAGAAGCCGGTCTTCAACCCCAGCCGTCCGAGCGCCAGCGCCGTGTTGAACACCGATCCGCCGGCATAGGGCGAGAACGCGTCTTCGCCTTGCGTCGTCGTCCGCGGCAGCATGTCGATCAACGCTTCGCCACAACAGATGATCATCTCGTGTCCTCCACATGCCGCCCAATCGGACAGGGTTTGCCGGGGTTAAGCCGGAAGTTCGGATACGCCGCCATGCTGGGCCGACCATTTGAGCGGCGCGTCGAGAAAGGCTTCCACCGATTTCAGCGTCGCCGGATCGAAAGCCTGCTGCCGGGTCGCCGCGGCCAGCACATCCCGCCAGGTGGCGAGGTAATGCAGCTCGACATTGCCGTTGGCGAAGCGCTTCCCGGCCTCTTCGAAAATGCCGTAATAGAACAACGCAATGCCATGATCGACGGTGCAGCCCGCCGCGCGGATGGCGTCGATGAAGGTGAACATCGATCCGCCGGCGGTGGTCAGGTCCTCGATCACCAGCACCCGCGAACCTTCCAGCAGCTCACCCTCGATCTGGGCGTTGCGGCCGTGGCCCTTGGGCTTCTTGCGCACATAGATCATCGGCAGGCCTAGCCGTTCGGCGAGAAAGGCGGCAAAGGGGATGCCCGCTGTCTCGCCGCCGGCCACGCAATCGAACTGCTCGAAACCGGCTTCCGACATGATCGTAGCCGCGGCGAAATCCATCACGGCGGAGCGGATGCGCGGATAGGAGATCAGCTTGCGGCAATCGATATAGACCGGGCTCATCATTCCGGAGGCAAGCTTGTAGGGCTCGGTGGCGTTGAAATGCACCGCCTTGATTTCAAGAAGCTGGCTGGCGACAAGTTCGGCGATCTTCGCCTTGTCGGGAAACGTGTTGGAAAACATCGGCGTTGCCTCCAGGGTCGGGCCCGAACATTCGCTCCGGCAAGGGTTTCGGCGATCCGAATACCAGTTCGGACCAGCGGATTAAAGAGCGCTCAGGCAACTTCCCAGTGGATGGGCACCAGCGGGTCAAACACCGTCACCGGCCCGTCACCGGTCTCGATCTTGTCAGGCCAGGACACCGGCTGGTCGCGCCGCACCAGCGTCACGGTCTCGCTGTTGACCGGCAAGCCATACCAGGCCGGACCGTTGCGGCTGGCAAAGCCGGCAAGCTTGTCGAGTGCATTTTCCTCTTCGAAGACATGGGCAAGGCACGACAGCGTGTTGATCGAGGTGAAGATACCGGCGCAGCCGCAGGCGCATTCCTTCAACGGATCGACATGCGGGGCGGAATCGGTGCCGAGGAAGAAGCGCTTGTCGCCGGAGGTCGCGGCCTTGCGCAGCGCCAGCCGGTGGCTCTCGCGCTTGGCGACCGGCAGGCAGTAATAATGCGGTTTGATGCCGCCTGCGAGAATGGCGTTGCGGTTGATCATCAGGTGATGGGTGGTGATGCTGCCGGCCAGGTTGGCGTCCGAGCCCATGACATAGTCGATGCCGTTGGATGTGGTGATGTGCTCAAGCGTGATCCTGAGTTCGGGCAGCTTGCGGCGCAGCGGATCGAGCACGGTTTCAATGAACACGGCCTCGCGGTCAAATATGTCGACCGCCGGATCGGTGACCTCGCCATGAATGCACAGCGGCATGCCGATCTCGGCCATTTTCTCGAGCACCGGCATGACCTTGGCAAGGTCGCGGACGCCGGAATGGGAGTTGGTGGTAGCACCCGCGGGATAAAGCTTCACCGCCGTGACCAGACCCGAGGCATGGGCGCTTGCGACATCCGCCGGATCGGTGCCTTCGGTCAGGTAGAGCGTCATCAGGGGGGTGAAATCGAGACCCGCGGGTAGTACCGCCATGATGCGGTCGCGGTAGGCTTTCGCGTCAGCGCTGGTGACCACCGGCGGCACCAGGTTGGGCATGATGATGGCTCGGGCGAAATGCATGGCGCTGTAGGGCAGAACGCCTTCGAGCATGGCGCCATCGCGCAGGTGCAGATGCCAGTCATCTGGCTTCGGAATGGTAATTTCTTCCACGCTCGGCTTCTCCCTGAATTGTGCGGCCCTATCTGCCCGGGTGCCGGGGTTGACCTTTTCGGTCTCGGGCGGCAACTGATAGGCAAGCCTTTAGCAGGCAACAGGCAAACAGGGAAAGACTTGATGGATCTGGGATTGACAGGAAAACGCGCGCTCGTGCTGGCGTCATCGCGCGGACTGGGGCTTGGCATCGCGGAAGCGATCGCCGCAGAGGGCGCCGATGTGCTGATCACCGGCCGTGATGGCGCGCGGCTCGAAGCGGCCGTCGCGGCGATCAATGCACGTGGCGCCGGCAAGGCGCGGTTCGTGGTGACGGACCTTGCTGACAAGGCCACTCCGGCCCTGCTCGAAGAAACCGTCAAACGCGAGTTCGGCGGCCTCGACATCCTGGCCAACAACACCGGCGGCCCGCCGCCCGGCCTGATGAGCGAGGCCGATCTGTCGGTGGTTCATCGCCAGTTCGAGATCATGGTGCTGAGCGTGATGGACATCACCGCACGGCTGCTTCCCGGCATGCGGGCGCAGGGCTGGGGCCGGGTGCTGACGGTGGCCTCCTCCGGGGTGATCCAGCCGATCCCCAATCTCGGCCTGTCGAATGCGCTCCGCGCAACGCTGGTCGGCTGGTCGAAATCGATGGCCAACGAGACCGCCGGCGACGGCATCACCTTCAACATGCTGCTGCCGGGCCGGATCGACACCGACAGGCTGAAGGAGCTCGACACCGCCAACGCCAAGCGCGCGGGCAAGGATGTGGCCGAGGTGGCGAAAGCCGCGCAGGCACAGATCCCGGTCGGACGCTACGGCGCGGTCGAGGAATTTGCCGCGACCGCTGCGTTCCTGGTCAGCGCGCGGGCGAGCTACATTAACGGCTCGATGATACGTTGCGACGGCGGTGCGATCAAGTCCGTCTGACGCACAATACGAGCCGGGTCTTCGCGGCCCGGCTCGGCTTCACAGGGCGCGGCTGAGGCTTTCCTCGATGTAGGTCTTGCGCAGGCCAAGCGTTGCCGGACCGGGCTTGCCGCCCGAGAGTTCGACGCCGTCGATCGAGATCACCGGACCGACGAAGACGGAAGCCGAGGTGATGAAGGCCTCGGCGGCGTTCTTAGCTTCCTCGATGGTGAATGTACGCTCTTCGATCCTGGTGCCGTTGGCTTGCGAATAGGCGATCAGGGCGGCGCGGGTGATGCCCGGCAGGATCGAATGCGACAGCGGCCGGGTGACGATCGCGCCCTCCCTGGTGACGATGAAGGCGTTGTTCGAGGTGCCTTCTGTGACGACGCCGTCGCGCACCATCCAGGCATCATCGGCGCCACGCGCCTTGGCTTCCATCTTGCCGAGTGAGGGATAGAGCAGCTGAACTGTCTTGATGTCGCAGCGGCCCCAGCGCAGATCCGGGATCGAGACGATCTTCAGGCCGTTCTTCGCCACCGCCGTGTCGATCAGCGGACGGCTCTGGGTGAACAGCACCAGCGTCGGCGTCAGTTTCTCGGTGTCGAACAGGAAATCCCGGTCGATGGCGCCACGAGTCATCTGCAAATAGACCACGCCTTCCTCGACGCCATTGCGGCTGACCAGTTCGCGGTGGATTGCCAGCAGCTCGTCGTCATTGACCGTGAAGCGCATGCCGAGTTCGCCGGCCGAGCGGTGCAGCCGCGCCATGTGGGCCGGGAAATCGATCAGCTTGCCGCCAAGCACGGAGGCAACCTCATAGATGCCGTCGCCGAACAGGAAACCGCGATCAAACACCGAGACCTTGGCCTCGTTTTCCGGCACATAGCTTCCGTTGACATAGACAGTGCGCATGGCGGTCTCCTTGTTCGCGACTGTTTTTTCTCATGCCAGAGAATCAGCCGGGCCGCCAAGGTGTTTTTTAGCCGCCGATCGCCGCGGCGGAACAGCCCTGTACAGGAACGGGGCAAATACCTCTTGTAATCAGACAGCCGCGTGTCTGTTCAGCCAGAAGCGATTGCAGTCAGGCGTTCGGCTCGCCTGACTTAACGGTCGAGGACTTGGTCTTCTTGTCGTTGATCTCGATCTCGATCGTCTCGCCTAGCTTCGGATCCGCAGTTTCGGGATTGCGGTCACGAACTGTCCACCCCAATCGCTGATAAAGGTAAGCTGGGTCCTGATTTCGGTCTCGATATTCCATGGCAGAATTACCACCCTGTGTGGTTGGTCGGAGATAAGCCGTTCCTCGCCGACGATCGGAATGTGCGAGCCGGGCATGTAGCGCCCCTGCTTGGCCCGGTTCCGATCGACAACGAAGGCGATGTCGCCGGCATCCGCGCCGGCGAAATTGAGAAGCGTGTTGCCCTTGGCGGCAGCGCCATAGGCAGCCACTTTCAGGCCCGTGGCGCGAGCCTCATCGAGGAAGGCGCGGAATTCATCGCGTGCCGCCTCGGCGGTCACCTGAAAGCCGGTATAGAATGCCTCGCTGTTCATTCCGGCGCGCCGCTCGGTCTCGAGCATGGCTTCGACCGCCGGGGTCACCTGGTGCGCGCGGTGATCGCGGCGGCAGGCGAAGACCCTGAGGCTGCCGCCATGGTGCGGCGTGGTTTCGACATCGAACACGGTCAAACCGTTGGCGCTGAAGATCCGCTCTACGGCCAGCAGCGAGAGGTAGGAGTAATGCTCGTGGTAGGCGGTGTCGAACTGGTTGCCGCGCACCATCTCGTAGAGATGCGGAAACTCGAAGGTGGCGACACCCGAGGGCTTGAGAAGGGTGGCGAAGCCGGCAACGAAATCGTTGATGTCGGGAACATGGGCCAGTACGTTGTTGGCGGCGATGAGATCGGCCTGCCGGCCCTGCGACGCCAGTCTGGCGGCGAGTTCCTGCCCGAAGAATTCCTCGACGATCTCGATGCCCTTCGCACGAGCCGCTTCGGCGGTGCTGCGCGTCGGCTCGATGCCGTAGCAGGGAATGCCAAGCTCGCGTGCGTATTGTAGCAGATAGCCGTCATTGGCGGCAACCTCGGCGATCAGGCTGTCCGGACCGAGACCGAACCGGTCGCGCATCGCGCCGACATAGGCCCTGGCGTGATCGAGCCAGGTTCTGGAGAAGGATGAGAAATAGGCATAATCGCCGGAAAAGAATTCCTCCCGGTCGGCAAAATCCTCGGTCTGGGTCAGCCAGCACTCGGTGCAGGTGCGAATGACCAGCGGATAGCGCTTTTCCGGCAGGTCCAGATCGGCTTCGTCGAGATAGGAATTGGACGGCGGCGCCTCGCCCAGATCCAGGAACGGAATGAAATCGCCGCCGCCGCAATGTCTGCAGCGCATCATGAGAGCAGCCCCGTTGCGTCGATCAGGGGATGGGCGGAATCGCGGGCGGACAGCCCGGTGACCGGCAGGGGCCAGTCGATGCCGAGCGCCGGGTCGTCGTGACGCAAGCCGGCTTCGTGTTCCGGGTTGTAGGCGACGGAATGGATGTAGATGAGTTCGGCGTCATCGGTGAGCGCCTGGAACCCGTGCGCGAAGCCTTCCGGAACATAGATCGCCGTGCCCGCCTCCGCAGACAGCTCGACGCCGACATGCGCAAAGCGGGAGGGGCTGTCATCGCGAACATCGACGGCGACATCGTGAACGGCGCCACGGATGCAGACGACCAGCTTGGCCTCGGCATGGGGCGGGCGCTGATAATGCATGCCGCGCAAGGTGCCGGCCTTTTTCGTGCGGCTATGATTGATCTGGGCAACAGGGCCGGGCCAGCCGATCCCGGAGAGCGCCTCGGCGCAGAAGATGCGGGCAAAGGCGCCGCGCTCGTCGGCAAAGGGTTTGCGCCGCACCAGCACCGGGCCATCCTTCCGGTCCGGCATCAGCGGCGTCAGTCCGAAGGGGGAAGCACTCACCGGACGCATGCCATCGATGCGCGCCTGACGGCATCGAGATAGGCGCAGCAATCAGCCTCGCACAATTCGCGCGCCCGGCGGCCGGAAAGAAAATCGCGATACCACTGCGCGGTCAGCGCAACGGTTTGGTCCAACCCCCAAAGACCGGATATTCCGAGATCTGTTTCGGCCAGGGTGGGATCGAGCGCCAGGGCATGTGCCTCCGCCGGGCCTTCCGGCGTGTCGGCGAAATCCGTCCGCACGTCGCCGAACTCGCTTGCCGCCAGCGACAGCACCTTGCGGACGGTCGCACTCTCGCTGCGCGGCCCGAAATTGTAGGCCGGCGCCACATCCGCGCCGGAGGCCAGCTTCTCGGCCAGAACAAGATATCCGCGCAGCGGCTCGAGCACATGTTGCCAGGGCCGCGTGGCTTCCGGACGCCGGACCTTGAGCGTCTCGCCCGACGACCAGGCCCGGACCGCGTCGGGCACAAGGCGGTCTTCGGCCCAGTCTCCACCGCCGATCACGTTGCCGGCGCGCGCCGTTGCGATGCCGCATCCCTCGGCCGCAAAACGGCTGCGCCATCCGTCGACCACCATTTCACAAGCCGCCTTGCTGGCGGAATAGGGATCGTGACCGCCGAGCGGATCGGTCTCGACGAAGGCCCGGCCATCATCGGAGTTCCGGTAGACCTTGTCGGTGGTGGTGACGACAATGGCGAGTGCGGTGTTCACCTGCGCCAGCGCCTGCAACAGATTGTTGGTGCCGTGCACGTTGGTGGCGAAGGTGCCATGCGGGTCGCTGTATCCGCGGCGCACCAGCGACTGGGCGGCGAGATGGAAGACGACCTCCGGCCGCGCCCGTGCAACGAGGTTTTCGACCTCGTCGCGATTGCGGATATCGACGGTTTCGCTTGCCAGCCGTTCGGGCGCATGCAGGTGCGAAAAAAGTGCTTCGGGCTGTTCCGGCGCCAGCGAGCAGCCGGTGACCCTTGCCCCCATGGCCTCGAGCCAGAACAGCATCCAGGCGCCCTTGAAACCGGTGTGACCGGTCAGCAGCACCCGGCGTCCGCGCCAGAAATCGCGATTGGGCAGGCCCTTGATCACCAGCTTTTCCACGGCGCGCTCCCTTCCGTCCAGAGCGCCTCGAGCATGATCTTGTCCCGCAAAGTGTCCATCGGCCGCCAGAAACCGCTGTGAAAGAATGCCCGCAACTCGCCGGCCTCTGCCAAGCCGGTCAGCGGCGCGCCCTCGAAACTGGTCTGATCGTTCTCGATCCGGTCAAGCACCGGGTTGGCCAGAACGAAGAACCCCCCATTGATGAACCCGCCCTCACCTTCCGGTTTTTCAATGAACCCCTGGACCTTGTCGCCATCGAGCTTGAGCGCACCGAAGCGTGCGGGCGGGCGCACGGCGGTGACAGTGGCGAGCCGACCATGGGATTTATGGAAGTCGATGGTGGCCGAAATGTCGACGTCCGACAGCCCGTCGCCATAGGTGAAGCAGAAGCTTTCTTCACCCTCGAGATAGGGCGCCACCCGTTTCAGACGGCCGCCGGTCAAGGTGTTCTCGCCGGTATCGACGAGGGTGACCCGCCAGTCCTCTGCGCTCTGGCGGTGGAAATGCACCGTGTTGTCGGACATGTCGAACGACAGGTCCGACATGTGCAGCGCGTAATTGGCGAAATATTCCTTGATCACGTAGCCGCGAAAACCGCAGCAGATGATGAAGTCGCGCAGGCCGTGCGTGTGGTAGAGCTTCATGATGTGCCAGAGAATCGGCCGGCCGCCGATTTCCACCATGGGCTTGGGCCGCAGATGGGTTTCCTCCGAGAGCCGCGAACCCAGGCCACCGGCCAGAATCACAACCTTCATGACGCACCCCCCGGGCTCGTCCGGCGACAGCCGAAGGTATCCGCCGGCCCGGTTGGCAGGCAGATGTTTTCAGGCCTCGTTGTTGCCCCATGTTTCATGGTGCCCGATATTCCCCTGACAATCAGCTTCCGAAAGCTAGAGCCACAAGCTTTCCCGAGGCTGTCGCGAGACCGAACGGAAGGAACGGGTTAAGCTGACGACAAGCATTGTTCCGGGGACAGGGCTTGCCTATAAGTGAACGGTGATGCTTGCGCGCTGCGCATGCGACAGCCCAACCGCCACGACCGGCGCAGCACGAGGACGACATGCTCGAAGAAGGCAAGCTTTACGTCGGCACCAGCCGCAATCCCGACGACAGCATCAACAAGGGCGAATATCTCGATCTCAAATATGCCAACCGGCACGGGCTTATCACCGGCGCCACCGGCACCGGCAAGACCGTGACGCTGCAGATCCTGGCCGAGAGTTTCTCCAATGCCGGCGTTCCGGTGTTTTGCGCAGATGTCAAAGGCGACCTTTCGGGCATCGCCGCGATGGGCGAATACAAGGATTTCCTTGAAAAACGCGCCAAGACGATCGGCCTCGATCCCTACGATTTCCAGGAGTTCCCGGTCATCTTCTGGGACCTGTTCGGCGAAAAGGGCCACCGTGTCCGCACCACGATCTCGGAGATGGGACCGTTGCTGCTGGCGCGGCTGATGGACATGTCCGACGCCCAGGAAGGCGTGCTCAACATCGCCTTCAAGCTGGCCGACGAGAACGGCTTGCCGCTTCTCGATCTCAAGGACCTGCGCGCGCTGCTCAACTACATGGCGGGCGAGACCGAAAGCCTTTCGGCCATGTATGGCAACATCACCAAGCAGTCGCTGGCGACGATCCAGCGCGGGCTGCTGGTGCTCGAGCAGCAGGGCGCGGAGAACTTCTTCGGGGAACCTGCGCTCAAAATCGCCGACATCATGCGCACCACAAATGACGGGCGCGGCGCGATTTCGGTTCTGGCGGCCGACAAGCTGATGATGAACCCGCGGCTCTATGGCACGTTCCTGCTGTGGCTCCTGTCGGAGCTGTTCGAGGAACTTCCGGAGGTCGGCGACCCCGACCGGCCGCGGCTGGTGTTCTTCTTCGACGAGGCGCACCTCTTGTTCGACGAGGCGCCGAAGATCCTGATCGACCGCGTCGAGCAGGTGGTGCGGCTGATCCGCTCCAAGGGGGTGGGCGTGTATTTCGTCACCCAGAACCCGCTCGATGTCCCCGAGACCGTGCTGTCCCAGCTCGGCAACCGGATCCAGCATGCGCTCCGGGCCTATACGCCGCGCGAGCAGAAGGCGGTGAAGGTGGCGGCGGAAACCTTCCGGCCGAACCCTGCCTTCGACTGCTTCGAGGCAATCACGCAGCTCGGCGTCGGCGAGGCGCTGGTCTCGACGCTGGGCGCTAAAGGCGTGCCTTCCATGGTCGAACGGACGCTCATCCGCCCCCCCGCCTCGCGGCTTGGCCCGATCACCGAGCCGGAACGGCAGAAGGTGATGGCGGTCAGCCCCGTCGCCGGCCAGTACGACAAGGACCTCGACCGCGACAGTGCCTTCGAGATGCTTGCGCGGCGCGCCGAGGAGGCCGCCAAGGCCGAAGAGGAAGAGCGCCGCCGGGAAGAGGAAAAGGAACAGGATCGGCCCGAAAGCCGGCGCTGGACCCTGCCCGGTTATGGCGACGACGATGACGAGGACGATCGCGGCCGCTCGAGGTCCTCGCGGCGCAAGAGTTCGAGCCGTTCGCGCCCGGGCTACCAGCGCCAGACCGTGACCGAAACCGTGATCAAGTCGGTTGCGCGATCGGCCGCGACATCGCTGGGCCGCGCCCTGGTTCGGGGTATTCTGGGGTCCCTCAAGAAGGGCTTTTGAGCAGGCTCGCCAAACCCTTCCGGTTATCTTGAACCACATCCGGTGACCTGTTGGCGCCGGGGCGGCAGCGGACCGGGTAGGTGCTGCGGAATTCTGCGGACTCGATTGTCATGCCGGGCGCAAAGCAGGTGACCTGGCCGACGCCACCGGCCCAGACCCTGTGCGGATCAATTGCCCTGAAGACTTGCGGCCTGACTTCCCGGCGCACCTCGAAATGCAGGTGCGGCAGGCCACCTGCTAGGGCGCCAGTATTGCCGAGCGTGGCGATCTGCTGGCCACGCTCGACCCTGGCGCCTTGCGAGACGCCGCGGCTGTTGAGGTGCTTGTAGACGGTCATCATCCGCAAACCGTCGGCATTCGGCCCGTGATCGATGGTGACGCGATTGCCATAGGCGGGCTCGAAATAGGAATCGACCACCTGTCCGCCGGCCGCGGCGAGCACAGGCGTGCCGATCTTGTCGATGATGTCGATGCCGAGATGTCCGGACCCGTCGGGATCACGGTAGAACTGCTGCGAGATCGACGGCGCCTGCTGCGGCATCACCACCGCAATCTTCGCATTGTGGTCGGGCAGGTATGACGTCGCCCAGCCGTAATCCTGCTGCACGCATCCTGCCGGGACGAGAAGGCCCGACACAGCTGCGACCACCACGAGCCAACGGATATCCTGTCGCATTTCTGTTTCCCCGACCAGCGCTCGGGGATCGTGTTTCCCGCCGCTATATCAATCATCGCTCCCGATAGCACAAAGCGACCGCAGCGCTCAACTGCCGGTGCGTGCGCTGCGGCCAGGCCTTCGCAAGACCCCCGGGCGGCGAAGCGACATGCCTGCAACGCGAAAACCGGTCCGGACCTGATCCGGCCGCAAGACGCCGATGCTCAGACGACCAGGATGGGAGTCCGGGTCGGGACACGGTCATAGAGATCGCAGATATCCTGGTTGATCAGTCTCACGCAACCCGACGACACGGCCTTGCCGATGGACCGGTATTCGGGACTGCCATGCAGGCGGTAAAGCGTGTCCTCGCCGTTCTGGAAGATGTAGAGCGCACGGGCGCCGAGCGGATTGTCGAGGCCGGGCGGCATGCCGCCGTTTGCGGCCGAATAGCGCTCCAGTTCCGGCTGGCGGGCGATCATGTCCTCGGGCGGGGTCCATTTCGGCCATTTCTGCTTCCACTGCACGATGGCGCGGCCCGACCAGGCAAAGCCCTCGCGGCCGATACCGACGCCGTAGCGCATGGCCCTGCCATTTTCGCGGACCAGATAAAGGAAACGCTGGGATGTATTGACGACCAGGGTGCCGGGCCGCTCGCCTGTCGGATCAGCCACCTCCTGGCGAAGAAAGGCCGGATCGATCTCCTGGTACGGAATGGCCGGCAACGGAAAGGGCTCGTCGAGCTTCGGGCCGTACATGCTGTCGTAATAAGACGAAACAGCGCTCAGCCCGGAGCCTCGGTTGGCGGGCTCACGGAAGACCGGCCGGGTGTCGGTCATGAATTGCTGGGTTGTCTGCGGTCCGGCGCAGCCGGCAAGCGTGGCAGTTGCGGCAGAGCCGAGCGCCAGGAAACTGCGCCGTGAGAGGCCACGCGATGCCAGCTCACCACCACTGATACCGGTCGAGTTCAGGTCTTTTTGGTTTGGTCCGGTCATGTCGCGGAAAGTCCTCAAGTCTCAAGAGATCGAAATCGGCGCCGATATCCGTCCGGAAGAATCCCCGGCCCGACTCAACGCGCTGGGGCACATTTGAGTTCCGATTGTGACTTTCCCACGCCTGGCTTGTGGCGAACTTGCCACAGCAATCGCGTTTGGTGATGACATCTGCGTGATGGGCAGGTGAATGGCGGTGCGACCGGCCGCGGCGCTATTCGACGCCGTTGAGGTCGGGCAGGATCAGCGACGGGGACAGGTCGCGATACTCGTCGGGCATCTTGGCCCGGTTGATCCAGACCGTGCGAAAACCGAACTTGGTTGCGCCGGCGACATCCCAGCGGTTGGACGACTGGAACGACACCGCACCGGGATAGAGCCGGTAGGCGGTGGTCACCATGTCATAGACTGCCGGATCGGTCTTGAAGGTCTTGAGTTCGTCGACGGAGAATACATCGTCGATGACGGTGTCGAGGGCGGCATTGGTGACAGCCGAATCCAGCATCTTCACCGAGCCGTTCGACAGGATTGCAACGCGGGCGCCGGTGGCTTTCAGCGCCTTCAGAACGGCGGGGACTTCGGGGTAGCAATCAAGCTTGAAATAGGCATCGAGCAATTGCGGCCTGAGGCTCTTGTCGGCGCTTGGGACCCGCTCGAAGGCATGATCGAGCGCTTCCTCGGTCAGCGCCCAGAAGTCGCGCCACTGTCCCATGAGCGCCCGGGTCCAGGAGTATTCAAGCTGCTTGGCCCGCCAGATCTCCGACAGCAGTTGCCCGTCCGGTCCAACCGCGTCCGCATGGCGGCGTACTGCGGAATGAACATCGAACAGGGTTCCATAGGCATCAAAGACATATGCGGCATAGGCCATTGGGGTATTCCTCGTGCAACGCGCACACGATGCCCGTGTTGCAGCGCAACAGTCAAGCGCCAACCACGTCCCGTGGCGCCGAATACCCGCCGGGTCCAAAAATTTCCCGGCGGTGCCGCAATACGCAAGGATCGTGCGATTGACCAGACCCCGCCTGTTTGTCGCGAGGTGATGACTTGACGACGGGGGCGGCGGCGGTCGAATGTCCGTTCACAGAGATACCATCGGCAGGAGGACATCATGGCCGTCAATACCCAAGCCCGCACCAAGACCTGGACCTATGTCGATGGCGAGTGGCTTGAAGGCAATCCGCCGCTGATCGGCCCCGTCAGCCACGCCATGTGGCTAGGCTCGACGGTGTTTGACGGCGCGCGCTGGTTTGACGGTGTGGCTCCCGATCTCGATCTGCATTGCGCGCGGGTCAACCGCTCGGCCAATGCGCTGGGGATGCGCGCCACCATGGAAGCCGAAGCGATCGAAGCGCTGGCGCGCGAAGGACTGAAAAAGTTCGACGGCAAGACCGCCGTCTACATCAAGCCGATGTACTGGGCAGAGCACGGCGGCTACATGTCGGTGCCGGCCGATCCGGACTCGACGCGGTTCTGCCTGTGCCTGTTCGAAAGCCCGATGATCGCCTCGTCAGGCTTTTCGGTCACAGTGTCGCCGTTCCGGCGTCCGACCTATGAAACCGCACCAACCAATGCGAAGGCGGGCTGCCTCTACCCCAACAACGGCCGGGCGGTGATGGAAGCCAAGTCGCGCGGCTTCGACAACGCGCTGGTGCTCGACATGCTCGGCAATGTCGCGGAAACCGGTACCTCCAACATCTTCATGGTCAAGGACGGCATGGTGTTCACGCCGGCGCCGAACGGAACCTTCCTGACCGGCATCACCCGGTCACGGACGATCAAGCTTTTGCGCGAGGCGGGCACGGAAGTGGTGGAGAAATCGCTCTCCGTCGCCGACTTCATGGATGCAGACGAGATCTTCTCGACCGGCAACCACTCCAAGGTGGTACCTGTGATCAAGATCGAGGACCGGGAACTGCAGGCCGGGCCGACCGGCCGCAAGGCCCGCGAAATCTACATGGATTGGGCGCACGCCTGAGAAGACGCGACAGGAATGGCTGAATGAGCGAAAGACGCAAACATTCCACCGGCTCGCCGTTCGAGAAGGCGGCAGCCTATTCCCGCGCCGTTCGACAGGGCCCGTTCGTGCAGGTGTCGGGTACAACCGGCTATGATTACAGCGCGATGGAAATGCCGGCGAGCGTCGCCGACCAGGCGCGCAACTGCTTCACCACTATTGCCGCCTCGCTGGCGGCACTCGATGCCAGCCTGAGCGATGTGGTGCGGGTGAGATATTATGTCACCAAGCCCGAACACTTCGATGCCGTGGCGCCGGTACTGGCCGAACACCTGGGCGGCATCGATCCGGCGGCGACGATGATCGTCTGCCAGCTGATCCGTCCGGAAATGCTGATCGAAATCGAGGTGACAGCCCAGGTCGAATAGGGCCGGACCGGGTCAGACCCGGATCTCGCCGCCCATCTCGTCCTCGATATGGATGCGGATGATCTCGTTGAACGAGGATTCCGCCCGGAAGCCGAGCGCCAGCGCCTTCTCGGGCGCAAAACCGCGCGGCCAGGCCGAGACGATGCGCATGATCTCGGGCGCGGGTTCGCGGCGGATGAGCGCCACCGCCTTGTCGCCTGCAATCTGCCGCAGCGCCTCGATCTGCTCGGCCACGGTGGCCGATACTCCGGGCATGTTGAGCGCCCGGCGATGCCCGACGGGGCCTGTGTCCATGGTCGCGGCATGGGTGAGGAAGCCGACCGCGGCGCGCGGACTGGCGTGCCAGTGCCGCACCGTATCGGGGACCGGCAGGATCGCGGGCTTGCCGGCCAGCGGTTCGCGCAGGATGCCGGAGAAGAAGCCGGATGCCGCAGCATTCGGAATGCCGGGGCGTATGCAGATCGTCGGCAGGCGGATCGCCATGCCGTCGAAGAAGCCGCGGCGGGTGTAATCCTGCAGAAGCAGTTCGCCGATCACCTTCTGCGTGCCGTAGCTGGTGAGCGGCGCGGTCAGGAACGTGTCGTCGATCTCGTCGGGCACGGGAGCGCCAAAGGCCGCGACAGAAGACGAAAACACCACGCGCGGGCAATAGCCGTCCACTTCCGAGAGATGGCGGATCGCATCAAACAGGTGGCGGGTTCCATCAAGATTGATGCGGTAGCCCTTGTCAAAATCCAGTTCCGCCTCTCCCGAAACGATTGCTGCCAGGTGAATGACCACATCGGGCCGGCCGGCGACAAGTTGGTGTGCCGCGCGGGGATCGGAGATATCGAGTGCAAGGCTTGCAACCTCCCCTGAAAAGCCGGTCGGGACTTCCGGTTTGACCGTGTCGGCGAGTGTCAACCGGATCACTTCATGAGCGCCCAGCCTGCCGGTGGCCACAACGGCGTTCACCAACTTGCGACCGATCATGCCGGCAGCTCCGATCACCAGTAGATGCATTCTGCGGCCCTCGTGTTCCTGCCCTCACTCCAGCCCGAACGGTAGGGCCAGACGCTGCGGAGCGCAAATGGGAAAGCAGCGGAGAGGTCTTGCACGCCGAGTTGCGGCGCCGAATTGCGTTGACCTGACAGCAAGGCAATTGTCGCCGCCGCCTGGTTGGCCTAAACCGGTCTGTCTGCAATTGAGTCTTCGGCACAGGGTTCTCCTGCCGGAAACACGGAGAGCCCCGCGCATGCCTCAAACCTATCGGCCGGTCCAGGCTGCACTGTGGATGTGCGGATCGATCAGTTCCTTCTCGGCAATGGCCGTGGCGGGCCGCTATGTCTCGGCCGTCCACTCGACCTTCGAGATCATGGCGTTCCGTTCTCTGGTCGGTCTGATAATCGTTCTCGGCCTTGCCAGCGCAAGCCGCAGGCTCGGCGAGATCAGATGCGAGCGGCTGAAACAGCATTTCTTCCGGAACCTGTTCCATTTCACCGGTCAGAACCTCTGGTTCTTCGCCCTGGCGTCAATTCCGCTGGCGCAGGTATTCGCGCTCGAGTTCACGACGCCCGTCTGGGTCATCCTGTTGAGCTTCGCGTTTCTGGGCGAACGGCTGACCGGTTCCAAGATCGTTGCCGCAGGCCTGGGCTTTCTGGGCATTCTCGTTGTCGCGCGGCCGGATTTCGGCTCGCTGGAGCCCGGATTGATCACCGCGGCAATGTCGGCGATCTTCTTCGCCGCGACCATCATCATGACCAAGGCGCTGACCCGTCATGAAAGCATTGTCTCGATCCTGTTCTGGCTAACCTTGTTTCAGCTGGGCTTCGGCTTTGTTGCGCTGGTGTTGCAGCCCTCGGTCAGCTGGCCAACGCTGGCGACGCTACCATGGCTGCTGGTGATCGGCGCCGCAGGCTTGCTGGCGCATTACTGCCTGACGACCGCGCTGTCGCTGGCTCCGGCAAGTTTCGTGATGCCGATCGACTTCGCCCGGCTGCCGCTGATCGTCATCGTCGGCGCCATCCTGTTCGGTGAAAAGGCCGACGTCTTCATCCTGCTCGGCGGCGGCATCATCATCCTTGCCAACTGGATCAACATCCGCGGCGGCAAACGCGCGGCGGCAGCACCGACGAACTGATGCCTCGACTGTAGTGAGTGGAATGAGGGTAAAGGCGGGAAATGGTGCCGCTTACGTGACTCGAACACGTGACCCCGTCATTACGAATGACGTGCTCTACCAACTGAGCTAAAGCGGCATGCCAGTTCATCGCGGGATCCGTTCCCGCAGGATGGAGGGCAAATACCGTGATTGCCCCCCGAATTCAAGCGGTCATCGGCAGCCTGGCGGATTTTTTGGCGCCACGCCTGTCCGGTCCTCGCAGATCAAAGCGCCAGGCGCTGGCGGGCGGCCTTGTATTCGCTCTCAAGCCGGTCGACGAGATCGGCGACCGGGCCGATCTTCTTGACCGCGCCGATGCCCTGGCCCGAGCCCCAGATCTCTTTCCAGGCCTTCGGCCCGGAGGATGCCTTGTCGAAATCCATCTTGCTGGGATCGGCCACCGGCAAATTCTCCGGATCCAGTCCGGATGCCGCGATCGAGGGCTTGAGATAGTTGCCGGGAATACCAGTGAAATAATTGGAGTAGACGATGTCCTTGGCTTCGCTGTCGACGATCATCTGCTTGTACTCGTCGACGGCGCGGGCCTCGTCGGTGGCGATGAAGGGCGAGCCGATATAGGCCATGTCGGCACCCATGGCCTGGGCGGCGAGAATGGCTCCACCGGTCGCGATCGAGCCCGAAAGCAGCAGCGGGCCGTCGAACCACTCGCGGATTTCCTGGACCAGCGCGAAAGGCGAGAGCGGACCGGCGTGGCCGCCGGCCCCGGCGGCAACCGCGATCAGGCCATCGGCGCCCTTGTTGATGGCCGAATGGGCATGGCGGTTGTTGATGATGTCATGCAGTACTATGCCGCCATAGGAATGGATCGCGGCGTTGACTTCGGGCACCGCGCCGAGCGAGGAAATCACCACCGGCACCTTGTATTTGACGCACATGGTCAGATCGTGCTCGAGCCGCTTGTTGGAGCGATGGACGATCTGGTTGACGGCAAACGGAGCGGCCGGACGATCCGGGTTCTTTGCGGTGTGGTCGGCGAGGCCTTCGGTGATTTCGGCGAGCCATTCGTCAAGCTGGGCTTCGGGGCGGGCGTTGAGCGCGGGAAACGACCCCATGATGCCCGCCTTGCACTGGGCCATGACCAGCGGCGGGTGGGAAATGATGAACAGGGGTGCGGCAACGACTGGAAGCCGGAAATTGGTCTGGAGAACGGCGGGAAGGGTCATAGGGCCTCGCAAATCACAGTGACGTTTACGCAAACGTCAATCCCCATAGCAGAGCCGGGGTAAGCTGAAAAGGCTTGACGTGCCAAGCCGGCTCCATAGCCGGATGGGTCCTGGTTCCGCTGCAAGCTTGAGTTTTACCGGGTTAGCGGATACGCACAGGATTACGGCATGGGCCGGCAGGCAGCGCTTATGACTGCATCTTGTCTGGTTGCAGCCAGATCGGCGCGAAAATGCCAGAATTGACAGTTCCGGCCTGGTGACACCCAGACCGGCGGTACGGAGACAGACCATTGACCGGCATGGAAGCGGCAATTCGCGGGGCTTTGGACAAGGCTGGGATTCCGGGTGCACAGGCCCGGCGCCGGATCTATGATTCCGCCCGTGCCGCGCTCGACCGCAGCCTCGAGCGCCAGGGTATCATCGATCCGGAACGGGTGGATGAGCACCGGCACAAGCTGGAAATCCTGATTGCCGATATCGAGGCCGAATGGACCCCGCCAAGCACGCCCGAACCGGCACCGGTTGCGGAATCGCCGGCTGTTGCCGAAGCGCCGGCTGTTGCATCCCCCCGCGATCCCGAACCGGCGGAGCCCGAAACACCCGCGCCTTCCCGGCCGGTGTATGACGTGCAGGCGGCGCTCGGGCCGGAACATGACGGCCCATTCGTGAATGCCCCTTCACGGGACGACATGGCCGGGTCCGCGGAACGCCCGCACCGGCCCGCGCCAACGGTGGCCCCGGTCTCGCATGAGACGCGGGGCCCGGCGTCCTCCGTCGCCGGCTCAGACCTCGATTTCGCACCGGATGCCGGCCACCATGCCGCACCGGCAGCGGCCGCTCCCGGCATCGCCGCCGAACGGCCGCCGCACATCGAGGCTCCCGCCGCTGCGCCGGCAAAACCGGCCAAGCCTGCGAAGAAGGTCAAGACCCCGAAGCCGCGCAAGGAAAAGCGCCGGCGCGGCGTTTTCGCCTCGATGTTTTCGGCAGCGGTGATGCTGTCGTTCCTCGGGATCGGAGTCTGGTGGCTGATCGAGAGCGGCGCGCTGAAGAGTGCCGCGGAACGCGACACCAGCGTGCCTAATCCGCCGCCTTCGCTCAGCCGTGACGATTTCGCCGGCGGGCCGCAGCAGCTCAATCCCGGCTCGGGGTTTTCCGGGGAGTGGGCCAATGTGTTCACGCCCGGCCGCGACGGCGCAGCCGAGGTCCGTGGCAACGCCAGCGCCGAGGTGATCGAGGAGGCCGAAGGCAACGTGCTTCGGATCATTTCGAGGAGCGGCGGAACGGATGGCGAGGTGCTGGTGCCGCTTGGCGCGGAAGTCATGCAGGCGCTGGCCGGGCGCAATTCGGTGCTGGCGCTGACGGTGCGCTCGGCGTCACCCGAAGCAACACAGATCTATGTCAAATGCGAGTTCTCGGTTTTGGGCGAGTGCGGACGTCGGCGTTTCGACGTGACCTATGACACGACCGATCTCCTGTTCAACCTCGATTACGACCGCGCGCTGGCGCCCAACGAAGGCGGCTTCCTGGTCATCAACAGCGATATCTCAGGCGCCGGCAAGGGCATCGATCTGCTCGCCGTGCGGATCCGGCCGCTGAGCTGACCACGCCGGCAGCTCCGGGTCGTCCGTTGTGTGGCGACACAAAAACGCCCGCTGAAAAGCGGGCGTTCCTGTTGACTGGCGATAACTCAGCCGACTTCGGTGACACGCAGATAGGGACGGATTTCTTCCCAGCCCTGCGGAAAGATCCCCTTGGCGTCCTCGTTGCTGACCGAGGTCGGGATGATGACCTTGCCGCCCGGACGCCAGTCGGCAGGCGTGGCAACCGTCTTCGCGTCGGCCAACTGCAGGGCGTCGATGACGCGCAGGATCTCGTCGAAGTTGCGGCCGACATTCATCGGGTAGGTCATCGTCAGGCGGATCTTCTTGTTCGGATCGATGATGAAGACCGACCGGACCGCGGCCGTGGTGCTCGCGTTGGGGTGGATCATGTCATAGAGCTCGGCCACCTTGTGATCCTTGTCGGCCACGATCGGGAAGGTCAGGGTCGTCGATTGCGTATCGTTGACGTCCTTGATCCAGGCCATGTGCTCCTCGACGCCGTCCGTCGACAGGCCGATCGGCTTGACGTTGCGGGCGGCGAACTGGTCGGAGAGCTGCGAGGTGCGGCCCATCTCGGTGGTGCAGACCGGGGTGAAATCAGCCGGATGACTGAAGAAAAATGCCCAGGACGAGCCGATCCACTCATGGAAATCGATCGGGCCGTTGGTGGTGTCGGCCTTGAAATTGGGGGCAGTGTCGCCAATCCGTATGGTCATGAAAATCTCCTTAGTTTGGTTGGGAAGTTGTGATTCTGCCTTGGGAAGGCTTGGCGGCAAGTTCGAGTGCCGCCTGGTGCTGGCTGAGGAAGACCTTGCCGCTGAGGTGATGCAGGAAATCGCCGCGGCGCAACCTGTCCATCACCGGTCCCTTGACCTCGCTCAAGTGGAAAGTGACGCCCATCGCGTGCAGACGCTCGTTGATCGCCTCGAGCGATTCCAGCGCGCTCATGTCGATCTCGTTGACCGCCGGGCACATCAGCACCACGTGCTTAAGCTTCGGGCGGGCGGCCACCATGTCGTACAGGCTGTCTTCCAGGTAGCGCGCATTGGCGAAATAGAGGCTTTCGTCGACCCTGAGCGTCAGCACGGTTTCGTCGATCTCCACCTTGTGGCGCTTGACGTTGCGGAAATGCTCGGTGCCCGGAACCCTGCCGACCACGGCCATGTGCGGCCGCGACGACTTGTAGAGGTGGATGAGGATCGACAGCGCCACGCCGGCGGTCACGCCAACCTCGACGCCGAAGAGGAGGGTCAGGGCGATGGTGGCGCTGACGGCGGCAAAATCGGCGCGCGAATAGACCCAGGTCTTCTTCAGGATAGAGAAATCCACCAGCGACAGCACCGCGACGATGATGGTGGCGGCAAGCGTTGCCTGCGGCAGGTTGTAGATCAGCGGGGTCAGCAGCATGGCTGCGAGCAGCAGTCCGACCGCGGTGTAGGCACCGGCGGCGGGGGTTTCCGCACCGGCGTCGAAATTGACGACCGAACGGGCAAAGCCGCCGGTGACCGGGTAGCCGCCAGTAAACGCCGCACCGACATTGGCGGCGCCGAGGCCGATCAGTTCCTGATCGGGAACGATGCGCTGGCGCTTGCGCGCAGCCAGTGTCTGGGCAACCGAGACGGATTCGACAAAGCCGATGATCGAGATCAGCACCGCGGGGCCGATCAGCTGGCCCAGCAGATCGGGCGAAAAGGACGGCATGGTCAGCGGCGGCAGGCCCTGCGGCACGTCGCCGACCACCCGGACCCCGGCGCTTTCATTCAGATTGAAGACCCAGGCAATGAAGGTGGTGACAAACACCGCCGCCACCGGCCCGGCCTTCGCCAGCACGCCTGCCAGCTTCGGCTTCATGCCGGTCGACAGCAACAGCGGCATCAGCCCCTTGCGCACCCAGAACAGGAAGGCGGTGGCGCTGACGCCGATGGCAAAGGTCACCCAGTTGACCTCGCCCAGATGCTCGAACAGGGACTGCAGCAGTTCCGGCAGGTTGGCGCCGCCGGCGGAAATTCCAAGAACATGCCGCAACTGGCTCATGGCGATGAGAATGCCCGAGGCGGTGATGAAGCCGGCTATCACCGGATGCGAGAGGAAATTGGCGAGAAAGCCCAGCCGGAAGACCCCGAGCAGGATCAGGAAGGCGCCCGACAGGAAGGCCAGCGTGACGGCGGCAAGCAGCAGTTCGGGAGACCCCGGTTCGGCGATGTTTCCAATCGCCGCGGCAGTCATCAACGATACCACCGCCACCGGCCCGACGGCCAGCGCCCGGCTGGTGCCGAAGATGGCGTAGAGCACGATCGGTGCGATCGAGGCGTAGATCCCGGTCTCGGCAGGCAGGCCGGCCAGCAGCGCATAGGCCAGTGACTGTGGAATGAGCATGATGGTGACGATCACGGCCGCAACGAGGTCGTTGCCCAGCGCGTCGCGGTCATAGCGGCGTCCCCAGTCAAACACCGGCATGACGCGGGCAAGGCGATTGAGGAGGACGGGATCTTTCAGCATGTCGAAGTCCTTGCAGTGTACGCTACGCGATAGTCTCGTATTAGGTCGACCTTCCGGCGGTCTCGGTGGACCGCCGGACGGGCAATGTCAGAATGCGGTTCCGTCAGTTCAGCCGACGACTTCCGGCTTGGCCATCCATTCCTTGCCCCTGAGCATGGCCTTCCAGTAGATCGGCGGCAGAATGCGTTCCTTGAGCAGCCAGGACAGCCGGCTCGGCTTTGTGCCGTCGATCAGGAATCCGGGGAAGCTCGGCAGCAATTTGCCGCCATAGCCGAACTCGGCGAGCACGATCTTGCCGCGTTCCACCGTCAGCGGGCACGAGCCGTAACCGTCATAATGGGCAATGCCGCTGGCGCGTCCCATGTCGGCGAGAACGTTGTTGGCAACCACCGGCGCCTGCTTGCGGGCCGCGGCAGCGGTTTTGGCGTTGGGGGCATTCATCACATCTCCCAGCGACCAGATGTTCTCGAAGCTCTTGTGGCGCAGGGTGGTCTGATCGACGTCGACCCAGCCGGCGGCATCGGCGAGCGGGCTGACGCGAATGAAATCGGGCGCCGTCTGCGGCGGGACCACATGGATCATGTCGAAGGATTTCTCGACGATCTCCTTGTTGCCGCTGGCGTCGGTGACCGAGAACCAAGCCTTCTTCGCCGGACCATCGATCCTGACCAGATTGTGCATGAAGCTGAGGTGGGCATTGTACTTGGCGATGTATTCCTCAAGCGCGGGCACATAGTCCTTGACGCCGAACAGCACGCCGCCGGCATTGCAGAACTCGATGTCGATGTCCTTGAGGTTGCCGGACTTGTACCAGTGATCGCCCGAGAGATAGAGCGCCTTCTGTGGCGCACCGGCGCATTTGATCGGCATCGGCGGCTGGGTGAAAATCGCCTTGCCGGACTTCATGCCCTTGACCAGCTTCCATGTGTAGGGCGCCAGATCGTAGCGGTAGTTCGAGGTCACGCCGTTGCGGCCAAGGGTTTCGGGCAGGCCTTCGATGGCGTCCCAGTCGAGCTTGAGACCGGGGGCGACGATCAGGCGGTTGTAGCGCACCACCCGGCAGCCATCGAGGATGAGCGCATTGTTGGCAGGTTCGAAAGCGGCAACCGCGGCCTTGATCCAGGCCACTCCGCGCGGGATCAGCGATGCCATGGTGCGGGCGGTGACTTCGGGTTCGAAGATTCCGCCGCCGACCATGGTCCATCCGGGCTGATAGTAGTGCACGTCCTGCGGGTCGATGATGGCGATATCGAGACCGGATTCGCGGGCGAGCAGGCTCGAGGCCACCGAAATCCCCGCCGAACCGCCACCGATAATGACGATGTCATGGGAGAAGTCGGCGACGTCGGTCGGCGTCTTGCCGCCATTGGCGATGCGGCGGACGACGCCCGACATGTCGTATCCGGCGGCCTTGGTGGCGGCCAGGATCGAGGGCAAGGCGGTGCCGCGCGCGCCCTCGGCAAGCGCCCAGAGCGTGGTCGATCGCGTTCCGGTGCGGCAATAGGCGAGCACCGGTCCAGGAAGCTCGGTCAGCGCCGCATCGAACCTGCCGGCATCCTCGTCGGCCACCCGGCCAGGAACAACCGGCATGTAGTGAGCCTCGAGACCGGCGGCACGCGCGGCCTTTGCCATCTCGGCAAAGGTCGGCTGGTCATTGCCCTCGCCGTCGGGCCGGTTGCAGATGATGGAGCGGAAGCCCGCCATCTTTAGTTCGACCATGTCGGCCGGGGCGATTTGCGGGCTCACCGAGAGGCCGCGATTGATCTTCCTGATGTCCATTGCTGCTTTCATCCAATCCGTGGTTACGGCCTGTCTGTGGTTGCGACCTGTCCGGCGTCTGCGCGTGGCCCGTCAAAGTGCGTTGACGGGCACCTTCAACATCGCACGCCCGTCCTTGTCGGTCGGGATGTCGCCGGCGCGCATGTTGACCTGCAGCGACGGGATGATCAGCCTCGGCATCGCCAGCTGGGCATCGCGCTCGGTGCGGAACTTGATGAATTCCTCACGGCTCTTGCCGCCGCCGACATGGATGTTGTGGGTCTTCTCTTCACCAACGGTGGTTTCCCACTGGATGTCGCGACCGTTCGGGCCATAGTCGTGGCACATGAACAGGCGCATCTCGTCGGGCAGCGCGAGGACCTTCTGGATCGAATCGTAGAGTGTGCCGGCATCGCCACCGGGGAAATCGGCACGGGCCGATCCGCCATCGGGCATGAACAGCGTGTCGCCGACAAAGGCGGCATTGCCCATCACATGCACCATGCAGGCAGGCGTGTGGCCGGGCGTGTACATGGCAAAGGCCTGCATCGTGCCGATCTGGTAAGTATCGCCATCCTTGAACAGGGCGTCGAACTGCGACCCGTCACGCTGGAATTCGGTGCCTTCGTTGAAGATCTTGCCGAAGGTGTCCTGGACGACCATGATCTTGTCGCCGATGCCGATCTTGCCGCCCAGCTTCTGCTGGATATAGGGGGCAGCGGAGAGATGGTCAGCGTGAACATGGGTCTCGATGATCCATTCAAGCGTGAGGCCGTTTTCCCTGATGTACTCGATCATCCGGTCGGCGTGGCCATAGGTGATGCGGCCTGCCGCGTAATCGATGTCCATGACGGAATCGACGACGGCGCACGACTTCGAGGCCGGGTCCTTGACGACATAGCTGATGGTGTTGGTGTCGGGATCAAAGAAGGCCTTGACCTCGGGCGTCACCGACATGTCCACTGGATAGTTCGACATTGTATCATCTCCTCTTTGCGTAGGTCTGCTTGCGCGCCGGATGTGGCTGCGACAATTGGTTTGGGTTGCCCCGGCCACTCAAGGTGGCCCGGGTTTCGTTCAGAATGCCTTGGCAGGCTTGTGGCGCAGGCCGTCGATCGACCGGGCCAGCACGATGCCGATGATCATGGCGCCGACGAAGGCGATGACGGGCAAGCCGCCGAATCCGAGAGCCGGGATGGCGCCGCCGGGACAGAAGCCGGCAATGCCCCAGCCAATTCCGAAGACGGCCGAGCCCCCGATCAAGCGGGCGTCGATGGTCTTGTTGATCGGCAGATGGAAATCCGCATCGAATACGGGTTTCTGGCGTGCGCCGAAGATTACCAGGTAGCCGATCGCCGTGGTGATCAGGGCTCCGCCCATCACGAAGATCAGGCTTGGATCCCAGCTGCCCGCGACGTCGAAGAAATTGAGAACCTTTGCCGGATTGGCCATGCCGGAAATGGCGATGCCAAGGCCGAAGATCGCGCCGATAAGTGCGGAGGCAATGAATTTCTGCATGGCTCAGATCCCCGCGATGTGGCGGACGACATAGACGGTCAGTCCGGTAAAGATCATGAAGGTGATGGTTGCGGCGATCGAGCGCGGCGACAGCCGCGCCATGCCGCAGACGCCGTGGCCCGAGGTGCAACCGGCGCCGTAATAGACGCCAACACCGACGATCAGGCCGCCAAGCGCCAGCAGGGGCAGCGACACCGGAACCGCGTAGGGAATCGCTCCGCCGGCCGCCAGAAACACCACCGGGCCGATCACCGCACCTGCAAGGAAGGCAATGCGCCAGGGCCAGTCGGTTGAAAAGGGCGGAATGATGCCGGTCATGATGCCGGTCATTCCGGCGATGCGGCCATTGAACATCATCAACAAGACCGCCGATATGCCTATCAGGACACCGCCGGCCAGCGACATCCAAGGCGTGAATTCTGTTTCCATCGTTGCTTCCCTCCTAGATCAGGCCGATTTCCAGCCGCGGCGTCGTTGCGCCTGACTCACATATATATAAGCGATTTTCCATATTCAAGAGGTTATATATATTTGCAGGCCCGGAATCTTCACGCAAAAAAGCGCCGCGATTGCGGCGCTTTCCGAGCGACTGGAACAGGGGATGTTTCGGCTTAGACGGCGGACATCTTCGGCTTGCGGACATCCGGATGGAGGGTTTTGCCGAGAATGTGATCATCGGTGCCGATGACATGGCTGCTCGATCCGACAATCAGCCGGTCGGGATGATGCACGACTAGATGATCCTTGTTCGGATAGGGAAGGCTCGACAGGAAGTGCTTCATGCAATTGAGCCGGGCGCGCTTCTTGCAATTGGATTTGACGATGGTCCAGGGCGCGTCGGCGGTGTCAGTGTAGAAGAACATCGCCTCCTTTGCCTCGGTGTAGTCGTCCCACTTGTCGAGCGAAGCCTTGTCGATGGGTGACAGTTTCCACTGCTTGAGCGGGTCCTTCTCGCGCTCGCCGAAGCGCCTGAGCTGCTCGCCTTGCGTGACCGAGAACCAGTACTTGAACAGCAGGATACCCGAGCGGGTAAGCATGCGCTCGATCTCGGGCGCTTCGCGCATGAATTCGAGATATTCGGTGGGCGAACAGAAACCCATGACCCGCTCGACACCGGCGCGATTGTACCAGGAGCGGTCGAACAACACCATTTCGCCCGACGCCGGCAGATGCTCGATGTAGCGCTGGAAATACCATTGCGACCGTTCCCGGTCTGTTGGCTTGTTGAGGGCAACGACACGAGCCGTGCGCGGATTGAGATGCTCCGTGAAACGCTTGATGGTGCCACCCTTGCCGGCCGCGTCCCGACCTTCAAACAGCATCACCACCTTCTGGCCGGTTTCCTCGATCCAGCGCTGGGCCTTGAGCAGTTCGACCTGCAACAGCGCCTTCTCGTGCTCGTAGGCCGCGCGGCGCATCTTGGTCTTGTAGGGATAGACGCCCTGCTCGAACAATTGCGCGATCGCAGCCTCATCCTTTCGGATTGCAGCCGTGTTCAGCCGCGACGGCTTTGCAGCAGCAGCGCCTTCGCCCTCCGCCATTGTGACATCAGCCATCAGGACATCGGCGCCGGTGTCTTCAACGGGCTTCTGCTCGGCAACCTCAGGAGCTGCATCCGCGCCATTGGGTTTTGTGTTCAGTTCGCTTTTGATCTCTGTCATTCCGACCCCTCTTCGATTGAAGCTATTAGTATGACTCCAAAACAGTCCGGGGGCTTTGACTCGCGTCAAACTGCATCGAATAAATCGTGTCGCGCATGCGGCGGCACGGATCAGCGCGGCTTGAGGTGATCCATGAGATGGACGACGAGGCCTGCGAGCAGACCCCAGAAGGCCGCGCCGATGCCAAAGGCTGCAACACCGGAGGCGGTGACCGCGAACGTTGCCGCCGCGGCGAAACGGGTCGCCGGCAAATCGAAGGCGGAGACCAGCGCGCCGATCAGCGGCGGGACTAGGGCGAGACCGGCAACCACGGCAATGATTTCGGGCGGCATCGCCAGGATGGCCGGCACGATGAACGGACCGGACAGGCCGAGCGTGGCCCAGACCAGCGCATAGACCAGCCCCACCTTCCAGCGCTGGCTTCGGTCGGGATGGACATCGTCGCCGAGGCAGATCGCTGCGGTGATGGCCGCCATGTTGATGGTGTGGGAGCCAAACAGCGCGAAGAAGGCGGAGAGGAGGCCGGTCACGCCAAGCGCTTCAGTGACCGGCGGCTCGTAGCCGTTGGCGCGCAGCACGGCAAAACCGGGCAGGTTCTGCGAGGCCATGGTGACAAGATAGAGCGGCACCCCGAGACCGAGAAGCACGGCAGGATCGAACTCCGGCCGGATGAAGCTCAGCGATGTCCAGCCGACATCCATCGGTGGAAGCGGCGCTCCGGCAATGGTGAAGGCGATGAGCAGCCCGGCGATCAGCGCCGCCAGAACCGCCATCAGCGGATTGACCATGCGCACGATCAGGAACACCGCAATCAACGGCAGCACCAGCACTGCCTCATTGGCGGCATGCAGGGCGACGGCCATGGAGAAGGGCAGCAGCACGCCCGCCAGCATGCCCGAGGCGACGCCGGTGGGAATGGCGTTGACGGCGCGGTTGAGCGGGCGGATGGCGGCAGTCAGGGCGATCAGCAGGCCGGCGAAGACAAAGGCGCCGACGGCCTGGTGGATGTCGACCCCGGTGGAGGCTGCGATCAGCGCGGCGCCCGGCGTCGACCAGGCGAGCACCACCGGCACCTTCTTCCAGGAGCTCAGCAGCGCCGAACCGATGGCCTTGGAAAAACAGATCGCCGCCACCCAGGAGGCGGTCTGCCCGGCATCGGCGCCGACGGCGGCCGCGGCGGCAAGCACCAGCGCGATGGTCGAGCCGTAGCCGACAAGGGCTGCGACCAATGCCGCGGAGATCATCGAGACAGGCACTTGGGTGCTCCGTGAATGTGAAAGCGGAAAACCACTTCAGCCCGGCGTGAAGGACAGGGCGCTCAGCCGGCCGCTCAGTTTGTGGCGGCCACCAGCCGGGCGACCCGGTCGATCGCCAGCAGATAGCCCTGGGTGCCGCAGCCGGCGATGACGCCGTCGGCGCGCAGCGACACGTAGGAATGGCGGCGGAATTCCTCGCGCTTGTGCACGTTGGAAATGTGCACCTCCATCACCGGGCCTTCAAAGGTGTTGAGCGCATCGAGGATCGCGATGGAGGTGTGGGTGAAGGCGCCGGGATTGATGACGATGGCTGCGCCGTCTTCACGGGCCTCGTGGATCCAGTCGATCAGCTGGTGCTCGGCGTTGGATTGCAGGAACCGGACGCCGAGGCCGTAGCTTTCGGCCTGGCTCAGCGCTGCCGCCTCGACATCGGCAAGGGTTTCGCGGCCGTAGATTTCCGGCTGGCGCTTGCCCAGAAGGTTGAGGTTCGGTCCGTTGAGGACATAGATCGTGCCGGTCACCGGGTCTGCCTTTCGCTGAGAGTCAGGTCGCTTGCCCCTGAAACGGGGCGATGCGAATTCCTAGCCCGAGCGGATGACATGCCGCAAGCCTCCCCGGCAATCATTCCAATCCGTAGGGCACCGTTTTGCGGGTATTCGGATCGACCACCAGCCGGCGCTTGAGCGGTGGGACTGCGCGCTGATGGCAGTTGCGGCGCTCGCAGATCCGGCAGGAGACGCCGATCGGCTCGAAGGCCTCGGCGCGAGCGATGTCAAGATCATCGGCGTAGACCAGCTCCCCAGCGTGCGCGACTTCGCAGCCGAGCGCTAAGGCATAGGACTGCACCGGATCGCGCCAGCCGCCGGATGGCTTGGAGACCGCGGTGGCCAAACAGAGATAGCGCACGCCGTCGGGGGTTTCGGCCAGTTGCCG
This sequence comes from Hoeflea sp., assembly GCA_020637795.1. Taxonomy (GTDB): domain Bacteria; phylum Pseudomonadota; class Alphaproteobacteria; order Rhizobiales; family Rhizobiaceae; genus Hoeflea. The sequence goes on from JACKJT010000001.1 coordinate 1,443,796, forward strand.
GATGATGCGGTTGGGGGTCTCGAAGGCCGAGTGCGCGTTCCACAAGGGACAGGCCGAACCGAAGCGGGCAAATTGCAGCTTGGTGGCGGAATGGCGCTTGGTGATGTTGCCGGCCTTGTCGACACGGGCGAAGAAGAACGGCACGCCCTTATGCCCCGGGCGTTGTAGGGTCGAGAGCCGGTGCGCCACCTGTTCGAGGCTGGTGGCGAAGCGGTCGGCCAGCAGCACCAGGTCGTGACGCAGTTCCCGCGCCGCGGCGGAAAAGGCGCCATAGGGCAGGATGGCGGCGCCGGCAAAGTAATTGGCAAGGCCGATGCGGCAGATGCCGGCGGCATCGGCGGAACGGAAGCGAGCCTCGTCGATGATCCTGCTCATCGCCGCGTCATGCTCGATCAGCGCGATCTGGCAGGCGATCTGGAAGGCTTGCGTCGAGACCGGCGTGCGCGGATTGAGCCAGAGCACGCGGCTGACCGGATCGAAACGGCGCAGACCGCCGCCACCGGCATCGCCCTGCCCTGCACCCGGCTCACCGCCAGAACCGATCACCACCCGCACCCGATGGCGGCGCTCGATGTGATCGGCCAGCGCCTTGAGGCTCACTCCACGGCTTTTCGCCAGGTCCCTGCTCAGCGCCTCGCCGGCGAGGTCCAACTCATGGATGTAGTTATCGACATAATGAAAGAAGTCGCGGACCTCTTCGTAAGGCGTCGGCTCGCTCAGGGCACCTGAGCGTTCCAGCGTCTCGTCGAGTTCGGCGAGCTGGTCGCCGGAGCGGCGCATGGCCTGGTGCAGCGACAGGAAGGCGCGGGCAAAGGACGGGGCGTTCTGCACCACCAGCTTGACATCGGTCAGCGACGGCTGCGCCCCGCCCGACACCGGATCGGCCAACGCCTCGGAGACATCGGCCAGCAGCCGGTCGGTGTCCTGGTCGGACAGGGTGGTGATGTCGACGGAGAAGGCTTCGGCCAGCGCCAGCAGCACCGAGGCGCTGACATGACGCTGGTTGTTCTCGATCTGATTGAGATAGCTTGTCGAGATGCCGAGCTTCTGGGCAAAGCCGGCCTGGGTCAGGCCGTGCTCGCCGCGGATGGCGCGGATCTTGCCGCCGATGAAGAGCTTGCGTGCGCGCATGGATGTTCGCAACTTTGCAAAATTGCAGTTGCAAACATTGCTAGTGCAACATGCTTACCTTTTCAACCCTGTCACAGGACGTTCATTCGCGCTACCACCGTCCAATCAATTCCCGGTTTCACGGAGTGTCCGCCTTGACCCTTTATGCCGCCCTGACCGCCGCCCGGCCCGAAAAGCTGGCCATCGCCAGTCTCGTGGCCGTTGCCGGCTCGATCCTGCTGACCCTGTCGGCGAAGATCTCGATCCCGTTCTATCCGGTGCCGCTGACCATGACGACCTTCGTCGTCATCGGGCTGGGGCTGGCGCTCGGGTCGCGGCTCGGCTCTGCTGCGGTGGCGCTGTACCTCGTCCAGGGTGCGCTCGGCCTGCCGGTGTTCGCCGGAACGCCGGAGAAGGGCATCGGGCTTGCCTACATGATGGGACCGACCGGCGGCTATCTGCTCGGCTACCTGCTGGCCGCGTTTGCCGCCGGCACGCTTGCCGAGCGCGGCATGGACCGCTCGCCGCTGACCGCGTTCCTCGCGGCGCTGATTGCCAGCGCCATCATCTATGTGCCCGGCGTGCTCTGGCTTGGCGCGCTGTTCGGCTGGGACCAGCCGATCCTCGCCTGGGGCCTGACGCCGTTCATCCTGGGGGATACGACCAAAGCAGCCTTGGCAGCGGCAGTGTTTCCGGCAAGATGGGCGATGATTGCCAGAAAGGGAGGCCTGTGATGCGGGAGATTATCGAAGAGGTTGAACACCGGCGCGAACAGGCCAGGCTCGGCGGCGGGCAGGCGCGCATCGACGCGCAGCACGCCAAGGGCAAGCTGACCGCGCGCGAACGGCTGGAAGTGCTTCTCGACGAGGGATCGTTCGAGGAATACGACATGTACAAGACCCACCGCTGCACCGATTTCGGCATGGAGGCCCAGGTGTTTCCGGGCGATGGCGTGATCACCGGATGGGGCACGATCAACGGCCGCCCGGTCTATGTGTTCTCCCAGGACTTCACCGTGTTTGGCGGCTCGCTGTCGGAGACGCATGCGGAGAAGATCTGCAAGGTGATGGATCTCGCCGTGCAGAACGGCGCCCCGCTGATCGGGCTCAACGATTCCGGCGGCGCCCGCATCCAGGAAGGCGTGGCCTCGCTCGGCGGCTATGCGGAAGTGTTCTGGCGCAACGTCCAGGCCTCGGGCGTGATCCCGCAGATTTCGGTGATCATGGGCCCCTGCGCCGGCGGCGCGGTCTACTCGCCGGCGATGACCGACTTCATCTTCATGGTCAAGGACACGAGCTACATGTTCGTGACCGGCCCGGACGTGGTCAAGACCGTGACCAACGAGATCGTCACGGCGGAAGAACTCGGCGGCGCCTCGACCCACACCAAAAAGTCTTCGGTCGCCGACGGGGCCTACGACAACGATGTCGAGGCACTGATCGAGATCCGCCGGATGTTCGATTTCCTGCCGCTGTCGAGCCGCGAAAACCCACCGGTGATCCCGACCGCGGACGCGCCGGACCGGATCGAGAACGCGCTCGACACGCTGATCCCGGACAATCCGAACAAGCCCTACGACATGCGCGAGGTGATTTCCCGGGTCGGCGACGAGGGCGATTTCTTCGAGATCCAGGCCAACCACGCCAAGAACATTCTCTGCGGCTTCATCCGGCTCAACGGCTCGACCGTCGGCGTCGTCGCCAACCAGCCGATGGTGCTGGCGGGATGCCTCGACATCGACTCATCGAAGAAGGCCGCGCGCTTCGTGCGTTTCTGCGACGCCTTCAACATTCCGATCCTGACGCTGGTCGACGTGCCTGGCTTCCTGCCGGGCGTCGGCCAGGAATACAACGGCATCATCAAGCACGGCGCGAAACTCTTGTTCGCCTATGCCGAGGCCACCGTGCCGAAGGTCACCGTGATCACCCGCAAGGCCTATGGCGGCGCCTACGACGTGATGGCGTCCAAGCACATCCGCGCCGATATCAACTACGCCTGGCCCACCGCGCAGATCGCGGTGATGGGCGCCAAGGGCGCGACCGAGATCCTCTACCGTTCCGAGCTTGGCGACCCGGACAAGATCGCCAGCCGCACCAAGGATTACGAGGACCGCTTCGCCAACCCGTTCGTCGCCGCCCAGCGCGGCTTCATCGACGAGGTGATCATGCCGCATTCGACGCGGCGCCGGGTGGTCCGCGCCTTCGAGATGCTGAAGACCAAGAAGGTGACGCAGCCGCTACGCAAGCACGACAACATTCCGTTGTAAGCCGTCGCAGCCCCCAGAGGAGCATGCCATGAAGATCACACGCGCAGGATCGACGCCCTCGGCCAAAGGCCCGGACGATTACTTCACCGGCACCGTGCGGCTCGACAAGCTGTTTGCGGCCGAGGAACCGGGACGGGTTCAAGGCGCGGCGGTGACGTTTGAGCCGGGGGCGCGGACGGCATGGCACACGCATCCACTGGGGCAGACGCTCATCGTCACCTCGGGGGTGGGCCGAGCGCAGCGCGAGGGCGGCCCGGTGGAGGAAATCCGTCCGGGCGATGTGGTCTGGTTCGCAGCCGGCGAGAAGCACTGGCATGGCGCTTCGCCTGAGGTTGCGATGACGCATATCGTTGTTCAGGAAGCGCTCGATGGTGTGGTCGTTAACTGGCTCGAGAAAGTGGACGATGCGGATTATCTCGGCTGAGGCGGCGTATGGCGGGCGCTCACAGGTTTTTGACCGGGTGTCACGGGCAGAGGGCGGCTGCAATTGTTCGACCTTCGGCCTATATGGTTCGGTGAGACATTTCTCGCCAACAAGGATCCTTTTTGATGACTGATGACACCACCTTCCCGCCCGAGAACAATTTTCCCGCCGGCTATCAGCCTGCCAAGGTGTGGGAATGGAAGCAGGGCAATGGCGGCCGCTTCGCCAATATCAACCGGCCGATCTCCGGCCCGACGCATGACAAGGACCTGCAGGTCGGCAAGCACCCGCTGCAGCTCTACTCGCTGGCGACGCCGAACGGCGTCAAGGTGACGATCATGCTGGAAGAGCTGCTCGCCGCCGGCCACAAGGGTGCGGAATACGACGCATGGCTGATCAATATCGGCGAAGGTGACCAGTTCGGCTCGGGCTTTGTGGAAATCAATCCGAACTCGAAGATCCCGGCGATGGTCGACCATTCGACGCCGGAGCCGACGCGGCTGTTCGAATCGGGCTCGATCCTGCTCTACCTCGCCGAGAAATTCGGCGCCTTCCTGCCGAAAGAGCACCACGCCCGCACCGAGGCGCTCAACTGGCTGTTCTGGCAGATGGGATCCGGCCCGTTCCTGGGCGGCGGCTTCGGGCATTTCTATGCCTATGCGCCGATGAAGATCGAATACGCGATCGATCGCTTCGCCATGGAGGTCAAGCGCCAGCTCGACGTGCTCGACAAGCACCTGGCCAGGAACGAGTTCATGGCCGGAAGCCAGTATTCGATTGCCGACATGGCGATCTGGCCCTGGTACGGCACGCTGATGCAGGGCAAGGTCTACAATGACGCCGCCGACTATCTCGACACCGGCATCTACACCAACCTGAAGCGCTGGACCGACCAGATCGCCGAGCGCCCGGCGGTGAAGCGCGGCCGCATGGTCAACCGCGCCTTTGGCGAGCCGTCCGAGCAGCTGCACGAGCGGCACGACGCCAGCGATTTCGAACTTCGCACCCAGGACAAGCTGGACGCAGGGAAGGAAGGCAAGGCCTGATGGCAAAGCTGCCGGAAATGACCAAGCATCGCGGAATCCCGTCCGGCCTGCCCGGCACGGGGTTCCAGTTCACCATCCGCCGGGCCAATCCGCGCGGGGTTTCGCCGATCATCAACCGCCGCCGCATGGCGGACCGGACGGCGACGGAGAAACTCGCCGACGCTGCGTTCCTGCATGCGCTGTGGCACCGGTTCGGCGACGAACCGTTCGAACGCGGCAATCTCGATGCGGGGCGGATCAGCTGGCTGTTCGGGCGCGAGATCGTGCCCGCCGAAGAGCCCTTCGATCCGAAATCCTACACGGCGCTGCTCAGGATCGACGAACGCGTGGGGCGGGCGAGCTACCCCGCCGCATTCGAGGACGTGCTGGAGGTATGACCGTGCTCGATTTCAGCAACCCGGCCTTTCAGATCTACGCAATCAGCGCCTCTCTCGCGGTGCTGAAGATCATGGGCCAGGGCTGGATGACGGTCTACCGCCTGATGAAGAGCAATTCCGGGCTGGCCAGCCCGGAAGACCTGCGGCCGGGGCCGTTGAACAAGGATCCCCGTCCGGAGCAACTCGAGATCAATGATTATGTCGACCGGTCGCGGCGGATGCACCGGAACGACCTCGAAAACATACCCGCCTTTCTGGCCGCCGGACTTCTGTTTGCGGCCACCGAGCCGCCGCTGATCCTGGCCCAGGTCATGATGTACGGCTTCGTTCTGGCCAGGGGGTTTCACACCCTGGCCTATGCGACCAAACAAAGCCACGAGGTCCGCGCCACGTTCTATACGCTCGGCTCGCTCGCGGTCATCTACATGGCAGTGCATGTGCTTGTCTTTACCGTCGTCCGCTACGGGCTCGGCTGACGTTCCGCAGACATCAAATTCGAATGGGTGGGAAAAGTGTTCAAGAAAATCCTCATCGCCAATCGCGGCGAAATCGCATGCCGGGTCATCAAATCCGCGCGGGCCATGGGCATTGCGACGGTGGCCGTCTATTCGGACGCAGACCGCGATGCGGTGCATGTGGCGATGGCCGATGAGGCGGTGCATATCGGGCCTCCGCCTGCCAACCAGTCCTACCTGATTGCCGAGAAGATCATTGCCGCGTGCAAGCAAACCGGCGCGCAGGCCGTGCATCCGGGGTACGGATTCCTGTCCGAGCGGGCCTCGTTCTGCGAGGCGCTGGAGAAGGAAGGCATTGCCTTCATCGGCCCGAAGGTGAAGGCCATCGAGGCGATGGGCGACAAGATCACCTCGAAGAAGATCGCCGCCGAAGCCGGCGTCTCCACCGTGCCCGGCCACATGGGGCTGATCGACGACGAGGCGCATGCGGCGAAGATCGCCGCCGAGATCGGCTATCCGGTGATGATCAAGGCCTCGGCCGGCGGCGGCGGCAAGGGCATGCGGATCGCCTGGAACGACGCCGAGGCGCGCGAGGGCTTTTCGCGCTCGAAATCGGAAGCGGCAAGTTCGTTCGGCGACGACCGGATCTTCATCGAGAAATTCATCGAGGAGCCGCGCCACATCGAAATCCAGCTGATCGCCGACAGTCACGGCAACGCGATCTATCTCGGCGAGCGCGAATGCTCGATCCAGCGGCGGAACCAGAAGGTGGTGGAAGAAGCTCCCTCGCCCTTCCTCAATGAGGAAACCCGCAAGGCGATGGGCGAGCAGTCGGTGGCGCTGGCGAAAGCCGTGGATTACCAGTCTGCCGGCACGGTGGAGTTCATCGTAGACAAGCACCGCAAGTTCTATTTCCTTGAAATGAACACGCGGCTGCAGGTCGAGCATCCAGTGACCGAGCTGATCACCGGCGTCGACCTGGTCGAGCAGATGATCCGGGTCGCCGCCGGCGAGAATCTGCCCTTCACGCAGGCCGATGTGAAGCTCAACGGCTGGGCGGTGGAAAGCCGTCTTTACGCCGAGGATCCCTACCGCAACTTCCTGCCCTCGATCGGCCGGCTGACGCGCTACCGGCCGCCGCAGGAAGGCACGACCGACACCGTCACCATCCGCAACGACACCGGCGTGACCGAAGGTTCGGAAATCTCGATGTTCTACGATCCGATGGTGGCGAAGCTGTGCACCCACGCGCCGACCCGGCTCGAGGCGATCGACGCCATGGCCGACGCGCTGGACCGGTTCGAGGTCGAAGGCATCGGCCACAATCTGCCGTTCCTGTCGGCGCTGATGCAGCATCCGCGCTGGCGCGAAGGGCGGCTGTCGACCGGCTTCATCGCCGAGGAATATCCCGACGGCTTCGGCCCGGTGCCGCCCAATGATGCGACCGTCGAGCGCTTTGCCATCGCGGCGCTGCTGCTCAGCCACATCTCGGGTGAGCGCAATGCAAAGATCTCCGGCGCGCGCTTCAGCCAGGCGGAGAAGCGGGCGCACGAGGACAAGGTGGTCCGCATCGCCGGCCAGGAGATCACCGGGCATATCGACGACACCGACGACGTCTATATGGTGCGCCTGCCCGGCCGCGAACCGATGGCGGTTGCGACCGACTGGATGCCGGGCGCGAAGCTGGCGATCTTCGACATCGATGGCGTCATGCATGCGATCAAGGTGGAGCCGGCTGACGCCGGATGGCGGCTGCGGCAACTGGGCGTCGATGTGCGGGTGCAGGTGTTTTCTCCGCGCGTCGCCGAACTCGCCAGGCTGATGAAGGAGAAGGTGGCGCCCGATACTTCCAGCCTGCTGCTCTGCCCGATGCCCGGCCTGATCGTCTCCATTGCCGTGAATGAAGGCGACGAGGTGCAGGAGGGCCAGACGCTGGCGGTGGTCGAGGCGATGAAGATGGAAAACGTGCTGAAGGCCGAGCGCAAGGGCGTGGTCTCGCGCATCCCGGTGAAAGCCGGCGACAGCCTCGCCGTCGACGAAATCATCATGGAGTTCGCGAAATGAGCAAGACCACCCGCGACTGGCTCGAGCTTGCCACCAAGGATCTCAAGGGCAAGCCGGTCGAGAGCCTCAACACCCTAACACCTGAAGGCATCACGCTGAAGCCGCTCTACACCGCCGAGGACCTGCCCGAAAGCGCGGCTGGCGAGCTACCGGGCTTCGCGCCGTTCACCCGCGGTGTGCGCTCGACCATGTATGCCGGCCAGCCCTGGACGATCCGTCAGTATGCAGGCTTCTCGACGGCGGAGGACTCCAACGCGTTTTACCGCAAGAACCTCGCCGCCGGGCAGAAGGGCCTGTCGGTTGCCTTCGATCTCGCCACCCACCGGGGCTATGATTCCGACCATCCGCGGGTGACGGGCGATGTCGGCAAGGCCGGCGTGGCGATCGATTCCGTCGAGGACATGAAGATCCTGTTCGACGGCATTCCATTGGGCGAGATGAGCGTGTCGATGACCATGAACGGCGCCATCATCCCGGTGCTGGCGATGTTCATCGTCGCCGGCGAGGAACAGGGCGTCGAGCGCAAGGCACTCACCGGCACCGTGCAGAACGATATCCTCAAGGAGTTCATGGTCCGCAACACCTACATCTATCCGCCCGAGCCCTCGATGCGGATCGTTGCCGACATCATCGAGTTCACCGCAGCGGAAATGCCGAAGTTCAACTCGATCTCGATTTCCGGCTACCACATGCAGGAAGCCGGGGCGACGCTGGCGCAGGAACTGGCCTACACGCTGGCCGACGGCATGGAATATGTCCGTGCGGCGCAAGCCAAGGGGCTCGATGTCGACGCCTTTGCCGGCCGGCTGTCGTTCTTCTTCTGCATCGGCATGAACGTGTTCATGGAAGCGGCGAAACTGCGCGCGGCGCGGGCCATGTGGTCGAAGATCATGACCGATTTTGGCGCCAAGTCGGAGCGCTCGAAGATGCTGCGCACCCATTGCCAGACATCGGGCGTGTCGCTGACCGAACAGGATCCGTACAACAACGTGGTCCGCACCGCGTTCGAGGCGATGGCTGCGGTGCTCGGCGGCACCCAGTCGTTGCACACCAACTCCTTTGACGAGGCGATCGCGCTGCCGACGGAATTCTCGGCCCGCATCGCCCGCAACACCCAGCTGATCCTTCAGCACGAGACCGGCATCACCAATGTCGTCGATCCGCTCGGCGGCTCCTACTATGTCGAGAAGCTGACCGCTGACCTGGCCGAGAAGGCCTGGGAGCTGATCGCCGAGGTCGAGGCGCTCGGCGGCATGACCAAGGCGGTCGAGCAGGGCCTGCCGAAGATGCGGATCGAGGAGGCAGCTGCCCGCCGGCAGGCGCGGATCGACCGGGGCGAGGACGTCATCGTCGGCGTCAACCGTTTCCGGCTGGCCGACGAGCCGCAGGTCGACATTCTCGACATCGACACCGACAAGGTGCGCGCCGGCCAAGTGGCGCGGCTTAACAAGATGCGCGCAAGCCGCGACCCGAAGGCGCACGAAGCGGCGATCGCAGCACTCGAGCAGGTGGCCAAATCCGGCAAGGGCAACCTGCTCGCCGCCGCAATCGACGCGGCGCGGGCGCGGGCCTCGCTGGGCGAAATCTCCGACGCCATGGAACGCGGTTTCGGCGGCCGCCACCACGCGGTGACCAAGGTGATCGGCGGGGTCTACGAGGACGTCTATCACGACGATCCGGAATACCAGGCGATTCGCGCGCGCATCGCCGACTACAAGGCCGACAAGGGCCGGGCGCCGCATGTTCTGGTGGCCAAGATGGGTCAGGATGGCCACGACCGCGGCGCCAAGGTGATCGCCACTGCGTTCGCCGACATGGGCTTCAAGGTGGATCTCACCGACATGTTCGAAACGCCGGCGGAAGTCACCGACAAGGCGATCGCGCTCGGCGTCGACGTCGTCGGCGTCTCGTCGCTCGCCGCAGGCCACAAGTCGCTGGTGCCCGAGCTGATCACCCGGCTCAAGGACAAGGCCCGCGCCGACATCCAGGTGGTGGTCGGCGGCGTGATCCCCGAACAGGACTACGCGTTCCTGCGCGAAAAGGGCGTCGCCGAGATCTTCGGCCCGGGCTCGAACGTCCTCGACGCGGCGAATGCCGTGCTGGCGCGAATTTCGGGGTTGAAGCGGAACGTGTAGATCCTGGAAACATGGGGCCCTATGCCCCCCAGGTCCGCTCCAGCAGCGATACCCAGTTTTTCCGGGCGATCTTTTCGATCAGCGCCTCACCGTACTGGCGCGCCCGCATTTCCTCAATCAGCGCCTGAACGCCGGTGACGTCGCCGATCACGTCGGGCAGTTCGGCGCCGTCGAAATCGGAGCCGAAGCCGACATGGTCTTCGCCGAGCGTTTCGACGAGGTGGTCGAGGTGGCGCATCACCGGGTCCCAGCCGCAATCGGTCGATTTGCGGCCATCGTCGCGCAGGAACACGGTGGCGTAGTTGAGGCCGACCATGCCTCCGCTCTCGCGGATCATGGCGAGCTGCCGGTCGGTGAGGTTGCGGGTCGAGGGCGTGACCGCGTGGGCGTTGGAATGGGTGGCGACCAGCGGCGCGTCCGACAGGCTCGCGACATCGTCGAAGCCCTTTTCGTTGAGGTGTGACAGGTCGAGCATGATCCTGAGCTCGTTGCAGGCCTTGACCAGCGCCTTGCCGGCGTCGGTGAGGCCGGGTCCGGTGTCCGGGTCACCCGGGAAGCGGAACGGAACGCCGTGACCGAACACGGTCGGACGGCTCCAGACCGGGCCGAGCGAGCGCAGGCCCATGGCGTGGAAGGCGTAGAGTGCGTCGAGATCGGGACCGATGGCTTCCGCGCCCTCCATGTGCATGATTGCGGCGATGGTGCCGGTTTCCATGCAGGCGCGAAGGTCGGCGGAGCCGCGGCAGATCTTCAGCGCGCCTTCGGAGGCCCGCTCCATCCACATCAAATGCGCCGCCATCTGCAAGGCGGTCGACTGCGCTTCGCCCGCGTTCATCAGTTCGGGCAGCGGCAGATCATAGGGCGGCGCGTCCATCATCGCCTGGTAATCGGGTTCATCGTCCGCATGCGGCGAGGGAATGTAGATGGCAAAGAAGCCGCCGGCAAAACCGGCCTTCTTCATCCGCGGCAGATCGAGATGGCCCTCCTGGCCTTCTTCAAGCCAGAGGGCTTCGCGGCGTTCGGGTTCCCGCAACAGGCGCAGCAGGAAATCGTTGTGGCCGTCGAAAAATGGCATTGTCGCCATGGCTGGCTCCATCAGCGCTGAAGGGCGGGATCCCGGGTAAAGCCCTCGCTCGCCGTCAGCAGGTTGCGGGTGTAGTCCTCGGTCGTAGCATGGGCCTGCAGAGCCTCACGGGTCAACTGCTCGACCACCTCGCCGCCCTGCATCACCACCAGCCGGTCGCACATGTGCGAGACGACGGCCAGATCATGGCTGACCAGAACATAGGTCAGGCCGCGCTCGGCGCGCAGCCGGTCGAGCAGATTGAGAACCTCGGCCTGGATCGAGGCATCGAGCGCCGATGTCGGCTCGTCGAGCAAGATCACTTTCGGCTCCAGGATGAGGGCGCGGGCGATGGCGACGCGCTGGCGCTGGCCGCCGGAGAGCTGGTGCGGATAGCGGAAGCGGAATCCCGACCCTAGGCCGACATCCTCGAGCGCCTGTTCGACCCGGTCCTCGGCGTGGTCGAAGCCATGGATGGCGAGCGGCTCGGAGAGCACCCGGTCAACCGTGTGGCGGGGATGCAGCGAGGCGTAGGGATCCTGGAACACCATCTGGACGCGGCGATAGAAGACCGCGTCGCGCGGCGCCTGCACAGGCTCGCCGGCAATGCTGATGCGGCCGCCGGTGACCGGCGCCAGGCCGCACAGTGCGCGCAGCACGGTGGACTTGCCGGAACCGCTCTCGCCGACAATGCCGAAACTCTCCTCTTCGCCAACGGCGAGCGACACGCCCTTGAGCGCCCGCACCTGACGGCCGCTGCCTTCAAAGGTGACTTCAAGGTCTTCGATGTCGATGAAAGCCATCAGGGCGCTCCTACTCGAGCCAGGCATCGTCGCGCGCCAGCACGGGCAGCGGGCGGCTGTCGCCGGTGATGGTCGGCAGGCAGTTGAGCAAGCCACGGGTGTAGGGGTGGGTGGCCTCGCTCATCCGCCGCGCGTCGAGCTCCTCGACCACCCGGCCGGCATACATGACCAGCACCCGGTCACAGAAGGTCGAGACCAGCCTGAGGTCATGGCTGATGAAGATCAGCCCCATGCCGCGCTCGGTGACCAGGCGGTCGAGAATGCGCAGGACCTCGATCTGCACCGTCACATCGAGCGCCGAGGTCGGTTCGTCGGCGATCAGCAGATCGGGCTCGGTGACCAGCATCATGGCGATCATGGCGCGCTGGCCCATGCCGCCGGAGAGTTCGTGCGGATAGGCCGCCATCACCCGTTCGGGATCGCGGATCTGCACGGCCTCGAGCATGGCGATCGACTTGTCGTGCGCCTCGGACTTGCCACCGTGCAGCTTGACCGCCTCCATCAGCTGACGGCCGATGGTCATCACCGGGTTCAATGAGAATTTCGGATCCTGCATCACCATCGACATGCGCGCGCCGCGAAGCTTGCGCCATTGCCGGGTGCTGGCGCTGCGCAGATCGACACCGTCGAACTCCAGCCGGTCCGCGGTCGCGGTTCCCGAGACCGGCGTCAACCCGAGGATGGCGCGGCCGGTCTGGGACTTGCCGGAGCCGCTCTCGCCGACGATGCCGAGCCGTTCGCGGCCCAGACTGAAACTGACGCCGCGCACCACCTCGACCGGCCCCTGGCGCGAGGGGAAGGCAATGCGCAGGTTCTCGACAGACAGCAGCGGGCTCATTTCCCGGCCTTCGGGTCAAGCACGTCGCGCAGGCCGTCGCCGAGCAGGTTGAAGCCGAGCGAGACGGTGAAGATGGCAATGCCGGGCATGGTCGCGACCCACCAGTAGTCGATGATGAAGCGGCGGCCACCGGCGATCATCGCGCCCCATTCCGGCTGCGGCGGCTGCGCGCCGAGCCCAAGGAAGCCGAGCCCGGCGGCGGTGAGGATGATGCCGGCCATGTCGAGGGTGACGCGGATGATCACCGAAGACAGGCAGAGCGGCACCACGTGGCCCCAGATGATACGCCCAGAGGACGCGCCCTGCAGGCGGATCGCGTCGATGTGTTCGGCGTTGCGGATGGTCAGCGTTTCGGCGCGGGCGAGGCGGGCATAGGGCGGCCAGGAGGTGATCGCGATGGCGATGATGGCGTTCTCGATCCCGGGCCCCAGCGCCGCGACGAAGGCCAGCGCCAGGATCAGCCGCGGGAAGGCCAGGAAGATGTCGGTGACCCGCATCAGCACGGTATCGACCCAGCCGCCGAAATAGCCCGAAACGGTGCCGACCAGCAGGCCGATCGGCGTGGCGATGATGGCAACCAGCGCCACCACCATCAATGTCAGCCGCGCGCCGTGAACCACCCGACTGAAGATGTCGCGGGCGAGATCGTCGGTGCCCATCAGGTGATCCATCGACGGCGGCAGCAGCCGCATCGTCCTCAGGTCACCGCCGAGCAGCGGATCATAGGGCGCGATGACATCGGCAAAGATGGCGACAAGCACCAGCAGAAGAACGATGGCAAGGCCGATCATGCCGAGCCGGTTGCCGGTGAACAACCGCCATGTGCGCCAGGCCTGGCCGAGACGGGCCTGGCGGCGCGAAGCCGGCTGCTCGCTCTGCAGCCATTCGCCGAGGCTCTGGCGGGAGGCGCCGATGCTCATGCCCGCCTCCTGACCCGGGGGTCGAGCACGGTGTAGAGGAAATCCGAAAGCAGGTTGAGGCCGACAAAGATGATGCCGATCAGCAGCGTTCCGCCAAGGACCGCGTTCATGTCGGCGTTCTGCAGCGAGTTGGTCAGGTACTGGCCGAGGCCGGGCCAGGCAAAGACGGTCTCGGTCAGCACCGAGCCTTCCAGCAGGCTGGCGTAGGAAAGGGTGACGACGGTGACCAGCGGCACGGCGGCGTTCCTGAGCGCATGCACCCAGATGATGCGCCATTCGGCGACGCCCTTGACCCGGGCGGTGACGACATATTCCTGCGCCAGTTCGTTGAGCATGAAGCTGCGGGTCATCCGGGCGATATAGGCCATCGAGAAGTATCCGAGCAGCGAGGCGGGAAGCGCGATGTGCGAGACCACGTTGCGAAACGCGCCCCATTGGCCCTGCATCGCGGTATCGAGGAGAAACAGGCCGGTGGTCGGCGTGAACGCATATTCGTAGGAGATGTCGATGCGGCCGGGGCCTGCGACGATGCCCCATTTGGCGTAGAACACCAGAAGGCCGAGCAGGCCGAGCCAGAAGATCGGCGCGGAATAGCCCATCAGACCGACGATGCGCACCACCTGGTCGACCAGCTTGCCCTGCCGGACCGCGGCCCAGACGCCGACCGGAATACCGAACAGTGTGCCAATCAGGATCGCCACCGTTGCCAGCTCAAGAGTGGCAGGAAAGGCCCGGGCGATGTCATCGATGATCGGTTTCTTGGTCAGCATGCTTTGGCCGAAATCGCCGGTCACCGCCTTTTCGACATAAAGGCCGAACTGCACGTAGAGCGGACGGTCGAGACCGAGTTCGACGAAGGCCTTGTCGTAGGTCGACTGCGAAGCACGGTCGCCGACGACGGCAAGCACCGGGTCGACCGGCACCACGCGGCCGATCAGGAAGGTGACCACGAGCAGGCCAAGAATGGTGACGGCAATGGTGGCAAGCAACCTGACGGTCTTGCCGAGGAAAGCCGGAAGGGCGCGTGAACGCCCTTCCGCAAGAGCGGTTGCCACAGACAATTACTTGGTCACTGCCTTGAACGAGTTGTCGTTGAACGACGGGCCGACGACGAAGCCCTCAACGTTCTTGCGGCGCGCCAGAACCTCGATCTCCTGGAACATGATGACAAACGGAGACGTCTGCTGATGTTCCGTCTGCAGATCGATGTACATCTGCGCCCGCTTGGCCGCATCGGCTTCAAGGATCGCCGCATCGGCCTTGAGGGTCATTTCCGGGATGTCCCAGGCATTGCGCCAGGCCAGCGGCTTGGAGGCGGCATCATCGGAGTTGTCGGGGTTGCGGGCAAAGGTATCGGCATTGGTGTGCGGATCCTGATAGTCGGGACCCCAGCGGCCGATGTAGATGTCGTGATTGCGGGCACGGTACTTGGTCAGCGTCTGCTGGCCGTCGCCCGGGATCAGCTCCATCTTGATGCCGGCCATCGCCATGGTCTGCTGGATGGCCTGGCCCATCGCGGTGATTTCAGGCGTGTTGCGGGTGTCCATGGTGACGGTGAAACCGTCGGGCAGACCTGCTTCGGCAAGCAGTTCCTTGGCCTTTTCAACATTGAGCGAGAACGGTGTGTCCTCAAGCGCACCCAGGAAGCCGAGCGGCAGGAACGCCTGATGCGGGATCACCTTGCCCTTCATGATGGTGTCGGCAATGGTGGCGTAGTCGACCAGATATTTCATCGCCTGACGCACCTGCGGCTTGGCCAGGTTCTCGTTCTTCTGGTTGAGCCCGAGATAGTAGATCGATCCCTTGACCCCGCTTTCGACGACGATGTCCGGATTGTCGGAGAGCGCGGTGATTTCCTCGGCGCCGACGTTGCGGGCGATATCGATGTCGCCCTGCTCGAGCAGCAGGCGCTGGGTCGCGGTTTCGGGGATGTGACGATAGATCGCACGCGCCATCGGCGGGGCTTCGCCCGAATAATTGTCGTTGCGTTCGAGCACGATGGCTTCATTGGCGCGCCAGTCACGGATGGTGAAGGCGCCGGAGCCGGCATAATTGGTCTTGAGCCAGTTGTAGCCGAAATCGCCATCGGCCTCATGGCTCTTGACCAGCTCGCTGTCGACGATGAAACCTACGGTTGCGGTCAGGCAATAGAGCACCAGGGTCGGCGCATAGGGCTTGTCCATCTCGAATTCGAAGGTCATGTCGCCGGTCTTGCGGATCATCGCGTCGACATTGTCGGCGGAAAAGCCGAACTGGGTGAGGATGAAGGCCGGCGACTTGTCGAGCTTGATGGCGCGCTGCAGCGAATAGACCGCGTCTTCGGCGGTGATCGGGTTGCCCGACGCGAACTTCATGCCGGGACGGATGGTGAAGGTGAAGGTCTTGCCGTCGGCGGAGACTTCCCATTTTTCGGCAATCACGCCGAAGATCTCGGAGACATCCTTGACGTTGTAGCCGATCAGGCCCTGATAGGCATTGCCCAGCACCTCGGAGGCGGTGAATTCGAAGACCTCGGCAGGGTCGAGCGAGATGACATCGTCAATCGACCAAGCCTGAATCAGCGTGTCGGCCGGGGTTTCCGCTTTCGCGGTCACCGGCGCCAGTGCAGCGGCGGTGCACATCAGCGCGACTGCCACGAATTTTTTAACGTGTTTCACAACAAAACTCCCAGGTAAACGTGTTCCCGAATGAATCCTTGCAAGGGGCAGGCTTTCCGCCTTGTCACCCTGCGGATACCGCATTGAGGTCACAGCCCAAGGGGACTGTCAAGCGTGCTGACGGGAGGCGGTTGGTGCAACGATCCCGCGCTGTCACACGAATGGCGGGAAATGCTGATATCCTGGCATCGGCGATGGCTGCGGTCAGGTAGCCCGTTGTAATGGCTTGAACAATCGAAACCGGGCGGTGCTCGGACCGGTGTCAGATACCTGCCAGGCCAAAGGAAACCGCAACCCAGGCAAGGGCCAGCAGAAATACCGTTTCCAGCACGATGACGGCGACATGGCGCCAGCCCAGATCCATCATGGCTTTCATGTTGGTGCGAACGCCAAGGGCGGAAATCGCGATCACCAGCAGCCAGGAAGAGGCATCGACCAGCAGCGCCGCGACAGCCGCCGGGATCAGGCCGATGCTGTTGGCGATGGTGACGGCGCCGAAGCCGACGACGAACAGCGGCAACCGCACCTGGGAAAACCCGGTTTCACGCCGCGCCGTCGACAGCGCGACGATGATCAGCACCACCGGCAAGAGCGTGACGCGGAGCAGTTTGACGATGGTCGCGGTGTCGCCGGCCTCCGTCGAGATCGAGTAACCGGCGCCCACCACCTGCGCCACGTCGTGCACCGTTGCACCGATGAGGAAACCGCTTTGCATGTCATTCAGCCCGGCCAGGCCGAACAGCACCGGATAGATGATCATGGCGATGGTCGACAGCGTGGTGACGGCGACGACCGTGAACAGCACGTTGCGTTCGGTCTTGTCGTTGGCGGGTATCACGGCAGCCAGCGCCAGCGCCGCCGAGGCTCCGCAGATGGCGACCGATCCTCCGGTCAGGATGGCAAACCGCCATCCCCTTGAGAACAGCCTGGCGCAGACGAAGCCGAAGCCGATGGTCAACGCCATAAGGCTGGCCACCGTCACCAGACCCGAGGTCCCGATCCCGGCAATATCGCCCAGCGTGATGCGTGCACCGAGCAGCACGATGCCAAGCCTGAGCAGGGTTTTCGAGGCGAAGACCACGCCTTCGGAGGTGCGTTCCTGGTCAGCCAAGAAGTTGAAGGCCATGCCGATGAGCAGCGCAAACAGCATCACCGGCGCAGCATAATGCTCGGAGAGAAACTTCGCCGCCGCAGCGATGGTGAGAGCCAGCAGCAGACCGGGAAACAGGGTTTTGGCGCGCAAGGGTATATTCAACATGGAGGTTATCTATCCTGCTATGCAGACCAACACTTCAAAAAACGATACCCGGCATGACATTCCGTGCCGACTTGGCACCAGGCTTCCAGCTACGACCGAACCTGCAGGGACTTGCCGGTGGAAACTGAAGACGCCCCGGCAATTCAGGGATGACTTCAGACCTTGCGGAACGGCGGACGAGAGGGCGCTGGCCGATCCCGCGCTCAGGGTTTGAGAATGATCTTCGGCGCGGCAGCCCGCCCGGCCAGGATATCGGCGAATGCCTCGGCTCCATCTTCCATGGCGCGCTCCTCGGCCCAGTCGAGACTGCCCAGACGCCCGTCGAAGATGGCCTCAGCCGTCTCGCGAAAATCCTGCGGCGTGTAGGTGTAGGCTCCGATGAAGGTGATTTCCTGCAGCGTCAGACGCCTTACATCAAGACCGGCGGACGCGTCGCCCAACCCGATGTGGACAATGACGCCACCCGGCCGGGCCGCACGGCTGGCGGTCGCACGTGTGGCGGAAAATCCGACCCCGTCAATCACCAGATCATAGCCGCCCGGATCCTCCGCCATGATCTCGTCGGGCATGGCGATCCTGAAGGCGCCGGCCGATTTCAGGGCGGGAAGCCGGCGCTGGTTGGCTTCGCTGACTGTGATGTCGGCGACGCCGTTGGCTCTCAGCGCCAGGGCGGCGCCAAGGCCGATGGCGCCGCCGCCGATGACGAGGCAACGGGCTGCCGGCAACGGAACATCTTCGGCCCGTGCTCCCAGCCGCGCCGCGTGCCAGCCACAGGCCAGCGGCTCGGCGAGACAGGCCTTCTCGAAGGAGACATGATCCGGCATCTCGACCAGGTTTTCCGCCGGAATGGCGATGTATTCGGCAAAGGCGCCCTGGCGCGGCGCCATCGACAGGATCTCGCGCTTCGCGCACAGATTGTTGCGCCCGGTCTTGCAGGCCCGGCACTTGCCGCAGGTGGCGAGCGGATTGACCGTGACCCGCCGGCCGGAGCCCGGGCCTTCGACGACAACGCCGGCGGCCTCGTGGCCGAGGATCAGCGGCGCCGGGCGGCGTTCGTCATGGCCGAGATAGGCGTGCATGTCGGAGCCGCAGATGCCGACTGCCTCGACCCGGATCAGACATTCGCCGGACGGCAGATCGGGTTCGGGCTCTTTACACCAGACCAGGCTCTCGGGAGCCGTATAGACAAGCGCTTTCATTTCGCGGTGTATCCCCCATCGACGAAGAGCAGTTGCCCGGTCACATAGGCTGACGCATCGGACGCCAGAAAAAGCAGCGGCCCTTCGATGTCGGCCATTTCGCCGTTGCGGCCGATGCAGGTGGCGGCCGCATGCATGGCGGACACCGAGGGATCGGCGAAAACGGGGCCGGTCAGTTCGGTGTGGAAGAAGCCCGGCGCCAGCGCATTGGCGTTGATGCCGTCGCGCGACCAGGCCTCGGCCATGGCGCGGGTCATCTGTTCGACGCCGCCCTTGGAAGCGCCATAGGCGATGCCGTTGGTGAAGGCACGGCGCGATTGCAGCGACGCGAAATTGATGATCCGGCCCCAGCCCTTCTTCCGCATGCCCGGCACGAGCGCCTGAGCGAGAAAGAATGGCACTGTGAGGTTGAGCGCGATGGTTCTTTCCCAGCCATCGGGCGTTACCTGATCGGCCGACTGGCGCAGATTGAGGCCGGCTGCATTGACGAGAATGTCCGGCGGACCGAAGGGTTCAGCGGCCTTGGCCGCAATGGAAACGAGGTCGACGCCGGAAGCCAGGTCGGCGGCAAGGCTGGCCGTCTGCCCCTCCGTCTCCGAGCGCCACTGTTCGAGAGAGTCCGCGCGGCGCGCCAGGCCGACGACCCGGGCGCCGGCCTGGGCGAGATAGGTCGCCGCCGCCCGCCCGAGCCCCGAACTCGCGCCGGTGACGAGCGCAACGCGGCCCCTCAGTCCGAACAATGCATTACCTTCCATTTCAGATATCCTGCCCTGTGCCGGAGAGATCGAAATTCTCGCCGGGGAAATACTTGCGCAGCCGGATGTCGGCGGTGCGCGCGTGACCCTCCATTCCCTCGAGCCTCGAGATCCGCGCCGTCGCCTCGGCAATGGGCTTCGAGCCTTCCCGGGTGGCGCGCTGCCAGGTGACGATCTTCATGAACTTGTGAACCGACAGGCCGCCGGTATAGCGCGCGGCGCCCGAGGTCGGCAACACGTGGTTGGTGCCCGAAGCCTTGTCGCCGAAGGCCACTGTCGTTTCCTCACCCAAAAACAGCGAACCGTAGCAGCCAAGCCGGTTGAGCCACCAGTCGGTGTCGGCAGCCTGAACGGTGAGATGTTCGGGGGCGTATTCATCGGAGGTGGCGGCCATTTCCTCGCGGCTGTCGCAGAGGATGACCTCGGCGAAATCGCGCCAGGCGGCCTCGGCGTTGTCGCGATTGACCTCGGGCAAGGTTTCGATGTGTCTAGGTACCAGGTCCATCACCTTCTCGGCCAGCGCCCGGTCGTCCGTGACCAGCCAGACCGGTGAGTTGTAGCCATGTTCTGCCTGGCCGACGAGGTCGGCGGCGACGATCTCCGGGTCGGCGTCCTTGTCGGCCAGGATGAGGCTGTCGGTGGGACCAGCAAACATGTCGATGCCGACACGACCGAACAGGATGCGCTTGGCTTCGGCGACGAACTGGTTGCCCGGCCCGACAAGAATGCCCGATGGCGGGACATCGAAAAGGCCGAAGGCCATCGAGGCCACGCCCTGAACGCCGCCCATGGCGAGGATCGTGTCTGCACCGCAGATGTCGGCGGTGTAGAGGATCGCCGGATGGACGCCGACATCGGGACGCGGCGGCGAGCAGACGGTGATGTGCCTGCAGCCGGCCACCTTGGCGGTGGTCACCGTCATGATCGCGGAAGCGACATGGCTGTAGCGGCCGCCGGGAACGTAGCACCCGGCTGCCTCAATCGGGATAGTTTTCTGGCCCGCCGTCAGTCCCGGGACGATCTCGACCTCGATGTCGGTGAGGGTCTTCTTCTGGGCCTCGGCGAACTTGCGCACATTGTCGTGGGCGAAACGGATATCGTCCTTGAGCTTCTGCGGCAGGCTTGCCGCAGCCGCCTCGATCTCCTCGCGGGTGACCTTGATGTTGCCGGTGTAACGGTCGAACTTCTCGGCATAGCCGCGGGCCGCCGCCTCGCCGCCGGCTTCGATCTCGTCGAGGATTGCCTGTACTGTGTCGCGGACGGACCCGGAATCGGAAGTCGAGGTCTTGACGGCTTTCTTGAGATAGGTGCGGGACATGTCCCCGGTCCTCCTATTGGTATGTGCGGACTATTGATAGATTGCGGGCAGCAGCGTGGTGGACAGCGCCGGGACGAAGGCGATGAACAGGACCACGATCAGCATGAAGAATACGAAGGGGATCGCCTGCCAGGCAATTCTCAGGATCGATTCCCCGGTAATGCCAGATACGACGAACAGGTTGAGGCCAAGCGGCGGGGTGATGAAACCGACACCGAGCGCGGTGATCATCATGACGCAGAACTGGATCTCGTTCATGCCGATATTGTCGGCGAGCGGCTTGAGGATCGGCGCCAGGATGACGATGTTGGGCGTGGTCTCCATGACGCAGCCGGCGGCGATCAGGATGAAGATCATCATCAGGATGATGACCGTGGGATCCTCGCTGAGCGATGTCACCGCCGCCACGAAGCCCTGCGGCACGCCCATGATCGCCAGCGCCTCGGCCAGCGGGGCGGAAAAGGCGATGATCGGCAGGATCACCCCGTTCACCTTGGCGGAACTGAGCAGCATGGCGGGGAAATCGGCAAGGCTCAGCGTCCGCAGGATGAAGCCCATCAGGATTGTCACGACAACGGCCGTGGCGCCGGCTTCGGTCGGAGTGAGCCGCCCGGAGAAGATGCCGTAGAAAATGATGCCAGGCACGATGAAGGCATACCAGCCGGATTTCAGCGCCTTGACAAGGTTCGAACCCCATTCGCCGAATGTCATCGGTTCGCCGCCCTCGTATTTGTAAAGACGGTTGACGACGAGGTTGGTGATAAGAATGGAGGCGAGAATGCACAGTCCCGGGATGAGGGCCGCCAGGAACAGGGTGGAGGCGGAGATGCCCAGCACCAGGCCGATGATGATGTAGGCGATCGAGGGCGGGATCAGGATGCCGGTGCAGGCCCCGGCCGCGACCAGCGCGCAGGCATAGGGCCGCGGATAACCGCTTTCCACCAGCCGGGCGATGGTCATGCGGCCGACGGCCGCGGCGCCTGCCGCGTCGGAGCCGGAGATCGCGGAGAACATGCCGCAGACCAGCACCGTGGCCGAGCCGAAGCCGCCACGCGTCCAGCAGGTGAGCGCCTCGGCCACATCGAGGAACTTGCGGCTGAGCCCGGTGCGTACGAGCACGTCTCCGGTGAGAATGAACAGCGGAACGGCGGTCAGCGCGAAGGCGTCGATGCCGGTGAAAAGGCTTTCGCCGACAGCGCTCAGCGGCATGTCGCCGGACATGACGAGCATCAGGATCGCGGCCGATCCGATGGACGCCCAGACCGGTACGGCGAGCGCGATCAGCGCGACGAAAAGGATGACGGGGGCGTAGAAGTCCCAACCGAGTTCGACAGTCTGATTGAGTTGTTGCCAAAGCATGATCCGGTCCTCAATCGAACAGTTGGTCGCCTTCGTAGACGGGCGTACCGTCACGAAGGCTCTTCAGATCGCGGGCAAGCGACTGGATCAGGCGCCACAGCATGATCGCAAATCCGGCCGGCACCGCCATCAGGAACCAGACCATCGACACCCGCAGACCGGCGCTGACCGACCCGAACTTGGCAGAAACGAGAACCGTTTCGAACGACCAGTAGAGCGCGATGAGGGCGACCACGAACATCACCAGGTCGCCGAAGATGTAGAGCGCCGCCTTGGCGCGTGGCCCGAGGTAATGCATCACCACGTCAATGCGGATATGGCCGCGCTCTCGCACCGCGGAGGCGGCTCCGATCCAGACCAGGTAGATGAAGGCATAGCGCACCACCTCCTCGCCCCAGATCGACGAGTAGGCGAAGACCTCGCGGCGAAGCACCTCGACCGCCATCGTCACCACCAGGAGAACATAGAACATGAGCAGGGCCCACCGCTCCAGGTTCCTGTCCAGCGCGCTTAGAAACTTCGACACGACGCCCCCTTGCGGCCTGGGCACGATTCAGCCCGTCCGCCTGAGAAGTTGGGTTGATGAAGTCCCCGCCGCCGGGTCGGTCCGGCGGCGGGGCATTGCGGGAAAATCAGGCGTCGTGGACGTAGTACTTGCCTCGCGTCCCGGCCGCCTCGACCAGCTTGTCGAAGGTGTCCATCGAGCCGGCCAGCTCGGTCTTGAAGCCGTCCCATTCGGAACGCTGGTAACCGACGGTGTCCTTCCACTCGTTGAGCTGGTCTTCGGTGAGCGAATGGAACTCGACGCCGGACTTGGCCATTTCGGCCATGGCGTAGGCCCGGGCCGATGGCACCTTGGCGAGGTTCTGGTGGAAGCTCATCTCCGACGCCCAGGCAATCGCGTCCTGCACATCGCCGGGCAGCGTGTTGTACCATTCGAGGTTGCAGGCATAGGTCTGGCTGTCGGGCACGGCCTGGGTAAATGTCACGTGGCTGAGGATATCCTTGAAGCCGAAGGCATAGAGCGCGCCCACCGACGGATCGAGCGCGTCGGCAACGCCCTGCTTGATCGCCGAAGGCGTTTCGCCCCAGGCAACCGGCGTCGGATTGGCGCCGCCCATGCGGTAGAACTGCTGCAGCATCTTGGATCCCGGCACGCGGAACTTCACCCCTGCCAGATCCGCAGGCGTGATGATTGCGGAACCGCCCTGGCGCACAGCCATCACCCGGGGGTCGATGCAGAAATAGAACATCGGCTTGAAACCGCGCGCCTCGACCAGCGCATCGACTTCCTTCTTCCAGATATCGGAGGTCACGAGATTGACGAAGCGCTGATTGGCGCCACAGAAATAGGGCATATTGATGAGGTCGACCGCCGGCGCGAAGGGCGCGAAGTTCGACAGCGAGAACTGGCCGGCATTGACCGTGCCGCCCTGCACCTTCTGCGCCAGCGCCGAACCGATGCCGAGCTGACCGCCCGGAGCGAGCTTGACATAGACCTTGCCATTGGAGGCGTTCTGGATGTTTTCCTTCACATCGAGCTGCATCATCGGATAGCTGCGCGAGGTGCCGATCACATATTCGGTGGCGAGCGTCATCACGTGAGCGGCCGCGGCTTCACGATCGCTCTCCTCCTTGGCGGTCTGGGCAACCGCCTCGTCGGACCACAAGGTACCGGCCGCTCCGAGCAGCATGGCCGCGGTAAACGCGCCCGCGCCGGTCAGCTTGAGAAAGTTGCGTCTCTCTGCGGAAGCCAGTTCGTTTTCGATAGTCTTGTCTGTCATCGGGTTTCCTCCTCCCTATGCATTGCGGTGGAATCGTCGCGCCTGGCCTGCCCTTCGAGCAGGAGAATGCCGGCGACAAAGAAACTGCAGGAGATCGCAAGCATCACGGCCTGCATGACATCGGACAGGAAAGCTGCACGGAAGAATGCGCCAGCGACCACATCTGCGGCAAACACCGCCATGAACAGGGCTGCGATCCGGAATGCCGGTCTTCCTGCTTGCGTCATGACCCCTCCCAAGGTTCTAGCAATATGGAGTGTAAGCGCTTACATTAGTTTGTGCAAGCGCTTACATCGTGCATTCTGCATTTCACGGGTATAGTGAGCGCAAGAGGGGCAATGAGCGAACTGGCAAAACCAACGCTGGATGACGTGGCGCGCGCGGCAGGGGTGTCGACGGCGACGGTGTCGCGCTGCCTGAACGCGCCGGACCTGGTGATCGCGGCGACGCGCGAGCGGGTGATGCAGGCTGTCGAGGCGCTGGGATACACACCGGATTTCGGCGGGCGGGCGCTGGCCTCGCGCCGGACCAACACGGTGGGCGCCATCATTCCCACCATGGACAACGCCATCTTCGCGCGGGGACTGCAGTCGTTCCAGGAAGCGCTGTCGCGCTTCGGCAAGACGCTGCTGGTGGCAAGCTCGGGCTATTCCCCGGCGCGCGAACGCGAACAGATGGAAGTGATGGCGGGCCGCGGCGTCGACGGGATGCTGCTGATCGGCTCGGCACGGCCCGAGGCAAGCGTCGAGTTCCTTCGCCGCCGCGGCATTCCATTTCTCGGCGCCTGGAACCTTGGCGGCGAGGACGGCTATTTCGTCGGCTTCGACAACCGCGCCGCCGCCGCCGGGCTGACCGAAGCGGTTCTGGCCCGGGGGCACCGCCGCCTCGCCATGATTGCCGGCATCACCTACATGAATGACCGTGCCGCCGACCGGATGGAAGGCGTGCGGTCTGCCGCCGAACAGGCCGGGATCGGTGCGGACCAGTTGCCGGTGATCGAGGCGGCCTACACTTTTGACGATGGCGCGAAGGCCTTCGGGGAACTGATGGCGCTTTCGCCGCGGCCGACAGCGGTGCTGTGCGGCAACGACGTTCTTGCAGTGGGCGCGCTGCAGAAGGCCCGCGAACTTGGCCTGCGGGTGCCCGAGGATGTGTCTATCACCGGCTTCGACGACATCGATCTCGCCAGCGTGGTCGATCCGAAACTGACCACCGTGCGGGTACCGCACAACCGCATGGGCGAGGCTGCAGCCGAGATGCTGATCAAGCTGATCAGCAAGCAACCGGTGGAACGGCGGATCGAGATCCCGACAGAGATCATCGAGCGCGGAACGCTCGGTCCGCCGCCTGCCGATCCGGCTGTCTGATCTTTCCGGCCCGTCCCGGGCCCGCCTCTCCTACAGCTCAGTGGAAGTTCCTGCCCTTCGGCAGCGCGCGGCTCGCGGCCCTGGCGGTCGCCAGCTCTTCATAGTCGCGGCGCAGTTCCGGCGCCTCGCGGATCAGCCTGACGATGCGGGCGACGGGCTTGGTGCGCGGGCGCATGTCCTCGATCGGACGACGCACCTCGTCGGCATTGGCAAGCCCGCCCATCTCGCCCGCCATGTCCGAGATCTGCGCCATCATCGGGGTCAGGTCCTCGAGATACTCGGCCACGACATGGATGACGCCATCCTCGTTCTGCAGCCGGCCGCGCACGCCGACGCAGCGGCTGCCGAGCACGATGGCGCGGAACTTCTCGAACACCTTGGGCCAGACGATGATGTTGGCGACGCCGGTCTCGTCCTCGATGGTCTCGAACACCACGCCCTTGGCCGAGCCCGGACGCTGCCTCACCAGCACGAGGCCTGCAACCTTGACCTGCCGGCCGATGCGGATGTCCTGCAGATCGGAGTTGGGCCGGCAGCCCTTGCCCGCAAGTCGCTCGCGCAGGAACGACATCGGATGCGCCTTCAAGGAAAAAGACAGTGCCTGGTAGTCATTGATCACCTGCTCGCCCAATGGCATCGGCGGCAGGTCGACATCGGGCTCCTTCTGCAGATCATGGCTGTCGGCAAGGGCGAACAGTGGCAGCCGCTCGGCGCTCGAGAGCGGATCGAGCGCCTTGACCGCCCACAGCGCATCACGCCGGTCGAGCCCGATCGAGCGGAAGCAGTCGGCCTCGGCCAGCTGTTCGATGGCGCGGCGCGGCAGGCCGGACCGCATCCAGAGATCGCGGACGCTGTCATAGCCGCGGCCGCGGTTCTGCATGAGCTGCAAGGCTTCGGCCTCCCCGAAGCCCTTGACGTGTTGCAGCCCCAGCCGCACAGCGTGAGCGTGCTTCATGACATCCTTCATGTCGCGGTGCCGGGGTGAGAGCGGCTGCGGTTCCGCGCCGGGTTCAAGGGTGGAATCCCAGCCGGAGCAATTGACGTCGACCGGCCGGATCTCGACGCCGTGCTCGCGGGCGTCGCGGACAAGCTGGGCCGGGGCATAGAAGCCCATCGGCTGGGAGTTGAGGATGGCTGCGCAAAAGACATCCGGATAATGGCACTTGAGCCAGCAGGAGACATAGACCAGCAGCGCGAAACTGGCGGCGTGGCTTTCGGGAAAGCCGTATTCGCCGAAGCCCTCGATCTGGCGAAAGCAGTGTTCGGCGAACTCGCGCTCGTAGCCGTTTTTGACCATGCCCTCGACCATCTTGGTCTGGAACGAACCGATGGTGCCGACCCGGCGGAAGGTGGCCATGGCGCGGCGCAGCTTGTCGGCCTCGCCCGGCGAGAAACCGCCGGCGACGATGGCGATGTTCATCGCCTGCTCCTGGAACAGCGGCACGCCCAGCGTCTTGCCGAGCACTGTCTCAAGTTCCTTCTTGGGAAAGGAGACCGGTTCCTTGCCCTGCCTGCGGCGCAGGTAGGGGTGGACCATGTCGCCCTGGATCGGGCCGGGGCGAACGATCGCCACCTCGATGACCAGATCATAATAGCAGCGCGGCTTGAGGCGCGGCAGCATCGACATCTGCGCCCGGCTTTCGATCTGGAACACGCCGATGGTGTCGGCGCGGCAGATCATGTCATAGGTGGCGCGATCGCCATCGGGCAGCGAGGAGAGCGTTTCGCGGCGGCCGTAATGGGTGTCGAGCAGCGCGAAGGCCTTGCGGATGCAGGTCAGCATGCCAAGCGCCAGCACGTCGATCTTGAGCATGCCGAGGCTTTCGAGATCGTCCTTGTCCCACTCGACAATGGTGCGATCCTCCATCGCCGCGTTCTCGATCGGGATCAGCGAGGAGAGCTTGTCGCGGGTGATGACAAAGCCGCCGACATGCTGGGAGAGATGGCGCGGGAAGCCGGTGATCTGGGAGGCCAGATCGAGCATCTGCGCCAGGTGCTTGTCGGATGGATCAAGACCGGCGCGGCGGGCGTCCTCGGTGTCGACCTCACGCGACCAGCCGCCCCACTTGGTGCCGGATATGGCGGAGATCGCATCGTCGGAGAGGCCGAACACCTTGCCGACCTCGCGGATCGCCGAGCGGGCGCGGTAGGTGATGACAGTGGCGGCGAGCCCTGCCCTGTCGCGCCCATATTTCGCGTAGATGTACTGGATCACCTCCTCGCGCCGCTCGTGCTCGAAATCGACATCGATATCGGGTGGCTCGTTGCGCTCCTCGGAGATGAAGCGCTCGAACAGCAGATCGACCTTGCCGGGATCGACCTCGGTGATCTCGAGGCAATAGCAC
This sequence comes from Hoeflea sp., assembly GCA_020637795.1. Classification (GTDB taxonomy): domain Bacteria; phylum Pseudomonadota; class Alphaproteobacteria; order Rhizobiales; family Rhizobiaceae; genus Hoeflea. The sequence continues at coordinate 1,471,339 of JACKJT010000001.1, forward strand.
ACGGCGGAATTGGCTGCCGAGCCGCGGCCCTGGCAGAGGATTTTCTGCGAGCGGGCGAAGCGGACGATGTCGTAGACGGTGAGGAAATAGGGTGCGTAGTCGAGTTTCCTGATCAGCTGCGTCTCATGGGCGATGGCCTTGAGCACCTTTTCAGGCGCGCCGTCCGGATAGCGCTTCTTCAGGCCGATGGCGGTGAGCTTTTCGAGCGCCTCCTGCGCGGGAAGAGGCTCCGGGCCAAGGTCCTCAAACAATGGCGCGTCGGGGTATTGATAGCGCAACTCATCGAGCGAAAACCGGATCCGCCCGAACAGCGTGGCGGCTTGCGCAACAGCTGCCTCGTAGCCCCTGAACAGATGCAGCATTTCGGCATGCGGCTTGAGATGCCGCTCGGCATTGATCTCCAGCCTTGTGCCGGCGGTGGCCAGTGTCCTGCCCTCGCGGATGCAGGTCAGCACGTCCTGCAGCGGCCGGCGTTTGGGCGCGTGGTAGAGCACGTCGCCGATCGCCAGCAGCGGCAGGCCAAGCTCGCGCGCCAGCCGCGCGAGGCTTGCCATGCGGCGCTGGTCGGCACTGCCATGGGCGCGCGACACCGCCAGATACAGATGGTCGGGAAAACCCGTGCGCAACCGCTCCAGCACGGAGACGAGGCCCGTTCCGGTGACTGCCGCAGGCGCGACGACGGCCATCAGCAGGCCCCGGCCATGGGTGAGCAGATCCTCGAGCGTCAGATGGCATTCCCCCTTCGGCGCGCGGCGCTTTCCGGTGGTGAGCAATTCGCAGAGATGGGCATAGGCCGCCCGATCCTCGGGCCAGACAAGGATGTCCGGCGTTCCTTCCATAAACACCAGCCGGCATCCCGGCGCGTAGGCAAGGCCGGCCTCCTTCGCCGCCATGTGGCCGCGCACCACGCCGGCCAATGAATTGCGGTCGGTGATGGCGATGCCGCCGAGGCCCAACCGGTGCGCCTGCACCACCAGCTCCTCGGCATGCGAGGCGCCGCGCAGGAAGGAAAAATTGCTGGCAGCGGCGAGTTCGACATAGGCCGGCCCGGTTGGAGAGATCTCGTTCATGCGAAGAGCCCGTGCATGTACCATGCCGGCTCACTGGTCTCGCGGCCGTAAAGGCCGTGACGGAACATCCAGAAACGATAGCCCTGGCGGTCCTCGACGCGGAAGTAATCGCGGGTGCGGGCGCCGCGGCCATCGCGCCACCATTCGCAGGCAATGCGTTCGGGACCTTCGGAACGGGCAACCTCATAGGAGACGCCGCGCCAGCGAAACCTGAGCGGCGGGCCGTCGGGCACCTCGGCGATGGTCTGCATCAGTTCCGGCCGGTCGAACAGGATCAATGGCCGGGTGATGATCTCGCCGGCGGCTTCCGGTGCGAGCGCCAGCGCGGCATTGCCTGCGGCCGATCTCCGGGCGCCGGGACCGGGGGCGCCAAGATGGGCGACCGGCTGGCGGCCGAAACTGCGTTCGGGAATATGAGTTTCGGCAAGCACGAAGCGCTGGACCCGATCCAGCCCCAGCCGGGCGCCGAGCCGGTCGACCAGGGCATCATGGCCCTGCCCGGCGGCTTGATGCGCCATCATCTCGGTCTGCGCGCCCTCGAACGGATCGGCATGGACGACGTCGAGCCGGATCAGGTCGAAACCGAAACCGGCGTCGAGATCGTCATGCAGGCCGGCGATGCGTTCGGCGAACAGGCGGGCGATCATGCGGGCATCGCGCAGCGGCCTTGCCGTCTGCACGCCAAGTTCGCTGACATGGCCATCGACCCGGAACAGCTTGAGCCGGCAGCGGCGCAGGCCGAGGCCGCGGCGCTCCAGCGGCTCGATGATGCCGGCAGCGAGTGCGGCGATCACATGGCTGATCTCGTCCTGGTGGGTGACCGGTTCGGCGAAGCGGCGCTCGGTGGAGAGCTCCGCCACCGGCATGATCGGCGAGATCGCCTCCGCCTCGCGGCCCAGGGCCTGGTCGAGCCGCTGCATCAGCCGGGCGCCGAAACGGGCGGCCAGCGGGGCGCGCGGCAGGCCGGCGATGCAGCCGACGGTCTTGAGGCCGACGCGACCGAGCGAGGCGACCATGTCCGGCGGCAGGCGCAGGCCGCTGAGCGTCAGCGGCAGCACCGCATCGCCATGCGCGCCCTCGGCGATGATCCGCTCCTGGCCATAGCGCGCCATGGCCCAGGCGGCGCCCGGCGTGTCGGCGAGGCAGAGCCGGACGTGAAAGCCCTGTGCGCGCAGCCTTGCCTCCAGGTCGGCGACCAACGCTTCTTCGCCGCCAAGCAGATGGGCGCAGCCGGTTATGTCCATGAACAGGCCGTGATCACGTTCAGAAGCAGGGTCCGAACTGAGCGCGACAAGCGGCGTGTAGCGTTCGCACCAGCCGGCGATCTTCAAGAGCAGCGCCCGGTTCGCCTCGTCGTCGGCCGGATGGCAGTCAAGGCCGGGCACCAGCGCACGGGCATCGCTGAGGGTCTGGTTCAGCTTGATGCCGCGGGCGCGGGCGCGCTTATCGAGCGCGACGATGCGGATGGCGTTCCTGACCGTATCGGTGACGACGACAGGCGGCGCGTCAGGATGCGCGTCCAAAATCCTGCCGGCGATCCAGGACTTGCCCCATCTGGCCCGGTGCACCCGGTCGGTCGGCAGATGCGGGAAGGCGATCGAGAGAATGCGCTGGCGGCTTGCTGCGTGAGGCTGGATGGGGTGCGGCATGATGGAAACTTCTGTCTTTGGGGTTCCAGGCTAAAAGCCATTGGCCGGTCCGTCCGGCGCGGTTGCGTTCCAGCGTGAGCAACAGCCGCATTGCCCCCACGCCACGTTCAAGAATGTCGTCCGCCCCCGATATCTCCGTGTTCACCCGCCAGCGCGTGGCCGCCGCGCTGGCCTCCTCCTCGCCGCTCTGGCGCAGCGTCAGCGCCAGCACGCCGCTTTGCCGCGCGCGCAGCATCAGCCGCCGCGTGGCGGTGATGTCGAAGCGCCCCGGATTGCCCTTGATCTGAAAGATCAGCGCCGCCAGCCCGTTGCATCCCGCCGCCTCATCGGCCGCCCACATGGCGCCCTGCAGATCGCCCGGCTCGACAATCGTGATCAATGACGGGTCGAGCCCGTACTGGGCGAGGCCCGCCGGGAAAAGCCCGCCGCCATCGACACGGGTGGCCGGACCGCTGATCCAGACGATGCCGCTGCGCCCGGAGCGACCAGCCTCAATGGCGCGGGCAGCGAGCCCGAGCGCAAATCCGGTGGCGGCACCGATGTCGCGCGCCAGCGGGCTGCGCACCTCGTGCAATCCGCCGCAGGCGAGCCCGCCGTCGAGACAGTGATCGACCGCGCTGGCGCCGAGCGGCAATGGTCGAGCCTCGCTTGCGTCACCAAGCGCCATCCCCCGGTGCGCCCGATACGCCTGGGCCTCATAGGCGCGGGTGCGCGCCTTCAAGATATCGGTCGCGGTCTGCAGCCTCGAAAGACTCATGCTTGATCCAACTTGTTCCTGTTATGTTCTAATAAACACCGGACTCGGCGCGAGAGTCAATCGGATGATTTGTGGACAAGAACAGAGGGGATCTTTTACCGGACGGCACAAGCCATCCGGCGCATACGCTTCAGCCGGACCAGGCCGCAACGATCACATCACCGCGCCCATCTGCCAGGGCACGAACTCGGCGCCGCCGAAACCGAGTTGCTCGCTCTTGGTCTGCTCGCCGGAAGCCACGCGCAGGAACAGCTCGAAGATCTCGCGGCCCTTGTCCTCCAGGCTGACCGCTTCGGTGATGATGTCACCGCAGTTCACATCCATGTCCTCGGACATGCGGCCGTACATTTCCGAATTGGTGGCAAGCTTGATGCAGGGCGTCGGCTTGTAGCCCGACACCGATCCGCGGCCGGTGGTAAAGGCGATAAGGTTGGCGCCCGAGGCGATCTGTCCGGTGACCGAACAGGGGTCGTAGCCGGGAGAATCCATGAACACGAAACCGCGCTCGGTGATCGGCTCGGCGAACTTGTAGACCTGGGTCAGCGGCGCGGTGCCGCCCTTGGCCACGGCGCCCAGCGATTTTTCGAGGATGGTGGTCAGGCCACCCTTCTTGTTGCCAGGCGAGGGATTGTTGTCCATTTCGCCGCCGTTGCGCGCGGCGTAATCCTCCCACCAGTGAATGCGCTCGACGATCTTGGCGCCGACCTCGGGCGTGACCGCGCGGCGGGTGAGCAGGTGTTCGGCGCCGTAGATTTCAGAGGTCTCCGACAGGATGGTGGTGCCACCATGAGCGACCAGCAGATCGGATGCGGCGCCGAGCGCCGGGTTGGCGGTGATGCCGGAATAGCCGTCCGAGCCGCCGCATTGCATGCCGATCACCAGGTGTTCGAGGCCTGCGGGCGCACGGGTGATCCTGTTGGCCTCCGCTGCCATTTCCTTCAGCTGCTCGACGCCGCGCTCTATGGTCTTGCGGGTGCCCCCAGATTGCTGGATGGTCATGTAGCGGAAATTGCCGTCGGCGCGCATGCGGCCGCGGCCGACCAGGTCGGGGATCTGCATGACCTCGCAGCCAAGACCCAACAGCAGGATGCCGGCGAAGTTCGGATTGCGGGCATAGCCCTGCAGGGTGCGGAACAGGGTGTCGTAGCCCTCGTCGCTTCCCGACATGCCGCAGCCGGTGCCGTGGACGATCGGCACGACACCGTCGACATTTTCGAACTCCTCGAGCCAGCCCTGCTTCTCCACCGCCTCGGCGATAAAACGGGCGACGGAGCCGGAGCAGTTTACCGAGGTGAGAATGCCGAGATAGTTGCGGGTGCCGACGCTTCCATCGGCCCGGTGATAGCCCATGAAATGACGCTTCTCGGCAGGGGCGGCGAGCGGCCGGACCTCGGTCGAGAATTCCTGCGCCTCGGCGTGACCGCCCATGCCGAGATTTTGCACATGAACGTGCTCGCCGGGCGCGATGGCGCGGGTGGCGATGCCGATGGTCTGGCCGTAACGGAGAACCTTCTCGCCTTCGGCAATCGGGCGCACGGCAATCTTGTGACCGCGCGCGATCGGTTCGGCGAGCGGGACGTCGAGCCCGGGCACCGTCGCACCGCCGGCAAGGTCCTTGAGGGCGATGATCACGTTGTCGGCTGCGTTGAGGCGGATGGTCTGCGGGATATCTCTTGTCATCGGTCAGAGCGCTTCGTGGTTGCAAAGCCGGATCGGGACCTGATCTGAGGCCGGATCGTGGCTTGACAGGAGGATAACTCTATCTAACATGTTAGTATGCCAGTCAGCGAGGATAGTCCACTGCGAGACGCGAAAAAATCCGTTCCCGCGCTTCAGCCCCTGGATGACTTTCCCGGCTCGCTTTCCCAGAAAGTCTACATGTCGCTGAAGCAGGCGATCCTGTCGCTGGCCTTCCGGCCCGGCGAACTGATGCAGAAGTCCGAGATCTGCAAACAGCTGGGCGTCTCGCGTTCACCGGTGACGGAAGCCATGGCGCGGCTCGCCAGCGAAGGCCTGGCCGATATCGTGCCGCAGGCGGGAACCTACGTGACGCGGTTCTCGATGGCGGAAATCCGCGAGGGGGCCTTCCTACGCGAGGCGCTGGAGCTGGCGGCGGTCGAGCGCGTCGCCACCACGATCACCGAGGAGCAGCTGGTGCTGCTCAAGCGCAACCTGCGCATCCAGGAAGCGCTGATGCAGGACGGCGACACGGCCGGCTTTCACCAGATGGACGCAGAGATGCACGAGCTGATCCTGTCGTTCACCGGATACCGGCGGCTGGCATCGCTGGCGGAAACGGCCTGGATCCACGTCAATCGCGCGCGCCAACTCAACCTGCCGATGCCGCGGCGGATGCAGGCCACGCTCGAGGAACACAAGGCCATCGTCGCGGCGCTCGAAGCGGGCGATCCGGAAGCCGCTCGCAAGGCGACGCGGCATCATCTCGGCCAATTGATCCTGCTGCTCGAGCCGCTGGTCGACGAACGGCCGGAGCTTTTTACCAGCGGCTAGAGCGCCATACGCGAAGTATGGTGACGATTGGATCAGGCGCCAACCGGTGCATCCTGGCGCATCAGCCCTTCGGTCTTCAGGTCGGTCCAGAGCGCTGGCGGGATTTCCGCGCTGGCGGCGACCGCGTTGGCTTCCATCTCAGCCACCCCCTGCCCGCCCGGAATCACCGTGACGACGGCCGGATGGCGCAGTGGAAACTGGAACGCCGCATCGACCATACGCACAGTATGGCGTTCGCAGACCGCCTGAATGCGTGCCACCCGGTCCAGGATCGCCTGTGGCGCGGGATCGTAATTGTAGAAAGCCCCAGGCTTCGGCCCGGTCGCCAGAATGCCGGAATTGTAGGGGCCGCCGATGACGATGCCGATGCCGCGCTGTTCGGCCAGCGGCAGGAATGTCTCGAGCGCTTCCTGCTCCAAAAGCGTGTAGCGGCCGGCCAGCAGGAACAGGTCGAAATCGCCGCGCTCGGTCAGCCACTGGCAGGCCTGCCATTCGTTGACGCCGGCGCCGAAGGCCTTGATGACGCCCTGATCGCGCAGCGCAACCAGCGCCTTGTAACCGCCCGCCATCAGCTCTTCGAGCCGGGCGTCGCGCGCTGCCTCGTTGCCATGGGTGAAGACATCGAGATCATGGGCGTAGAGGATATCGATGCTGTCGACGCCGAGCCGCTCCAGCGAGAATTCGAGCGAGCGCATGACGCCGTCATAGCTGTAGTCGTAGACTTCACGACGTGTGGGCACATCGAAGAACTTGCCCTCGCCTGTGCGTTCCTCCCCCGGTTCACAGCGGCGCAGGAGGCGTCCGATCTTGGTCGAGAGCACGTAGTCGCCGCGTGGCTTGCCGCGCAGGAAGCGGTTCAAACGGGTCTCGGCAAGCCCGAGCCCGTAGAGCGGCGCGGTGTCGTAATAGCGGACGCCGAGATCCCAGGCTTTGGTCAGCACCGCATGGGCCTCATCGTCAGAGATGGCGCGATAGAGATTGCCGAGCGGCGCCGTGCCGAAGCCGAGCTCGGTGAATGTCAGCCCGCCATTGCCGGTCCGGTCCCAGTGGCGTGTCTTCATATGCGTAAGCTCCTCCCTGTCCGCCCGGCAACCTAGCCGATCCTTTCACGAATCGCATCTCTCCTGTTGCCTGAGACAGCACTTTGCAGTGGGAGAACCCGCCTCCATGGCGATTGGGCTTGAATGGCGGGCTGTCCAGCGGCAGGATCGGGGCAAAGCGCGGCTCCGGCAACGGCGCGCAAGGACATCACCGGGAGGACTTCATGCTCAAGGGACTGGATCCGCGGCTCAATGCCGAGGTGCTTTACGCGCTTCGCGCCATGGGACACGGCGACACGCTGATTATCGCGGACACGAACTTTCCATCCGACACGCTGGCCCGCCAGACGGTGCTGGGGGAGTTGCTGAGGATGGATAATCTGACTTCGGCCCAGGCGGCGGAAGCGGTGCTGTCGGTGCTGCCGCTCGACACCTTTGTCGATGATTTCGCCGGCCGGATGGAAATCGTCGGCAGCCCGGATGAAATCGCACCGGTGCAGGCGGAAGTCCAGGCGGTGATTGATACGGCGGAAGGCAGGCCGCGGCCGATGGCCGGCATCGAGCGCTTCGCCTTCTACGACATGGCCAAACAGGCCTATGCGGTGATCCAGACCGGCGAACGGCGGTTCTACGGCTGCTTCATGCTACGCAAGGGCGTTATCCCGCCGGACGCATAAGGGCCGGGACAACCCGTCACATCACGCTCGAGCGGCAACCGGCGACGGCATCCCGTCAGCCCGTTCAGGTCACGGGAACGTAGAGCAGATATTTGCGGTTTTCCGCGACGGGTGTGACCCTGTCGCCGAAGCGGTTCAGGAACTCGTCCCGATAGCGCTTTGGCACCAGGACCCCGTCACCGGGAGCAAGCCAGGTACCCACATCCTCGATCGTCCTCAACCGGGTGATCTTGCCCTGGGTATAGAACTCGGCGGAGAAACTGCGCGCATCCAGAATGCCGAGGCGGCCCGCCCCCTGGAAGGCTTCGACGAGTTGAGCCTCGGACGGCACAGCCGAGCGGCCGAGGCCGAGGGCCGCCGCCAGGGTGAGAGCCGCGGCAACGATGAGGACTTCGGACACGCCGAGATGCACCCATTTGGTCTGCATGGGACCGGTTCGAGCCCAGAGCATCACCGCGAGAAGTGCTGCAGCCGGCACGCCCGGCAGGACGTAGGTGACAATGATGTTCGCCGCGGGCGTGAACAGCGCCAGCGGCGCCAGGGCGAACATGAGAAGGTAGAGATAGAGGCCGCCATCACCGGGCCGTTCGCGGGGAATGCCCCCGCGCAGCCGCCAGAGCAGGATCGGCAGCAACGGGCTCCACGGAAGCGTGGCCAGAATCCAGAACAGCCAGATCATTCCCTTGGGATGGGCGCGCCCGGCGCCGTAGAGGTCTCCGGACCAGCCAGGCTGCAAGAAGCGCTGGATGTGCTCGCCGACGATGAAATAGTAGAGATAGCCGGGCGTGGCGATTTCAGCAGCCAGATACCAGGGGATGACCAGAACCGCGACCAGCACGGTTCCGCCGAGCCACGGCAGTTGCAGCAGATCCTTCCAGTTGCCGCGCCAGATCATCCATGCGGTGATCGGCATCATCGACAGAACCGTCGCCACCGGCCCCTTGGCCAGAAGCCCGATGGCCAGCCCGAGAAAGAACAGCCAGCCCCAGCGGCGGTCTCCCTGCAGACCTCCGTAGAAGCCGGCCATGCAGGCGGTAACGCCAAGGGTGAGCGCCATGTCGGTCTGAACGAACCCCAATGCGACGAAGAACAGCGCCGAACTCGCCGCCACCAGCACGGCAACGCCGGCGGTGACCCGGTCGGTGACGGTGCGGGCCCAGAACCACAGGATCGCCAGCGTCGCAAGCGCCGACAGCAATATCCCGAGCCTGACCGCAAAAGGCGTCACGCCGAAGGCGGCTATGCCCATCGCCGAGAGCCAGGTGTGCAGCGGCGGCTTGGCCCAGAACGGAACGCCGTAGTCGAACTGCGGGGTGATCCAGTTGCCGGTTTCAACCATCTTGCGGGCGATTTCGGCGTAGCGCGCCTCGGTCGGGTCGGTCAGCGGCACCCAGATCATCGCCGCCACACGCACGGCGAGCAGCAGGAACAAACCCCAGAGGATGGCACGGCTTTTGGTCAATTCACTGTCCCCTGCAGCAGGATGTTTGTCTCGCAATCACGGCTTTCCGGCGCATGCCCTGCGCATTGCATCTGGTCGCCGGCATCACCGGGATGCAGCATCATCAGGCAGTCCGGGCCCGCCGCTGCGAGCAGGCGGGGTAACCAGTGACGAACACTGGCCGGATCGTCAAGACGGAGGAAGCCGGAGAAATCCTCGTTGACCTGGTGTCCCGCTTGCCGGAAGACCTCCCGCGCCCGGGCAGCAAGCGCCATGATCAGGATACCCTTTGCACCCCCGGCGCGCAGATTGCGCCAGCGCCCCGACCAGCTGGCGGGCAACGGAACCCTGATCCAGGTCTTCGGTCCGGATGGCAATTGCGCGACAAGCGGCGCAATGCCGGGGAAACAATGGCAATGCTGATGGCCGTCATAATAGTCGGGAAGACTGCCGAAGAGGGAAACGAATTCGTCCGTCTGCCGCTTGAGCGAAGCCGCGACGGTGGCGCGCAGTCCGTCGGGGAGCCGCGGCCGGAGGAGTGCCCGAAGCGGCCATGCTTCGGTGTGCCCGGGAAGCGACTGGGTGAGATTGAGGTGCAGCCCGACCTGCGCGCCCGCGTCCCTCAACGCCTTGAGGCGGGCAACGTCGCCGGCGTCGATCGCATCGTTGACCATGACGGAGGTTGCATCGAGCCGGCGGGCTTCGATCAGCGAAAGGATGACGCGGTCATGCTTGCGGCCAAGCCCGAAATCGTCAGCGATCCTCAACAGCATCCCCCTTGCGGCTGATGTCTTCCGCCAGGATGTAGGGGGGACGCTTCTTGGCCTCGAGAACGGACTTGCCGATATACTCGCCAAGCAGCCCCAGGAAGATCATCTGGACGCCGCCGAAGAAGGCGATCAGCGTCAGGACCGAGGCAATGCCGTTGGTCACCCCGGTGAAGAACAGGGTCTCGATGACGACATACAGACCGTAAGCCGCGCTGAACATGGCAATGACGATGCCCGCCATGGCCATCAGCCGCAGCGGCGTGGTGGTGAAGCTGGTTATGGCGTCGATCGTCATCGACAAAAGGCGGAACGCACCGAAGCTGCTGGCGCCGTGCTCGCGCACCGGAGGTTCAAGCGGCAGGCCGGTCTGGCGAAAGCCGACCCAGCCATACAGGCCCTTCATGAACCGGTCGCTCTCGGGAAGCGAGCAAAGGGCCTTCATGAAGCGATGATTGATCAAGCGGAAATCGCCCGCGCCCGGCGGGATCTGATAGCGGATGTTGCGGTTGATGACCCAGAAGAACAGCCGGGAGGCGGCAGCCTTGAGATATCCTTCCGAGGACCGGCGGCTGGCCTTGTAGGCATAGACGCTGTCGGCACCCTCTTCGAGCCATATGCGGACGAACTCGCTGATCATTTCCGGCGGATGCTGAAGATCGGCATCCATCAGCACCGCCGCATCGGCGGATTGCGCAGCGTCTATGCCTGCCGACAGGGCAGCCTCCTTGCCGAAATTGCGGGAGAACTGCAGCAGGCGGACCGGGCGCGGACCGAAATCATGGGTGTCCAGAATCGAAAAACTGTCGTCGGCGCTGCCGTCATCAATGAAAATGAACCCGACGGCCAGCTGGAATTCGTCCGCCAGGGTGCCGGCAATGGCTTCCAGCCGGTCGAGCAGCTCGGGCAGCACCGCGGCCTCATTGTAGACTGGAACGACAATCGACAGGGTTTTTCCGGTCATGACTGCTTCTTTGCGAAAATGACTGCTGACGAGACAGCGAAGTTGATGATCGACGCCAGACCGATCGCCACAAGCAGCGCCACGGCCAGGGGCAGACCGGCATAAAGCGAGAGTTTTAGCAGCAGGGCGCGCAGAAGGAAGACCAAACCGCTCCAGGCCATGAACAGCAGATAGCGCCGCAAGAGATTGTCATTGGCTTCATGGAAGGTGATGCGGCTGTGAAAGCGGAACACCACGGTCGCGCTGACGATCATCGTAAGCGCGAGGGCGATGGCCGGATCAAGGCTCGTCCACCGGGCCAGCGCCAGCGTCGCCAGATAGTCGATGGCTGCGCCGATGACCGATCCGCTGGCAAAAAGGGAGAATTTCCTGAGCATCGTCAATTCTTCCGGTTGAGGGCAGGCCCTGACCGGTGCGATCCAATCATGTGACGCCCGCTGCAGCCGCTGACGCGGTGAGCCCCAAGTTCAAAACTGTTCGGGTGCCGGTATATTGGCTGCCGCCATCAACGGCAATAGACGGATTGGGGCCGCCGGGCACTGGCGCCGCAATCGCTGCTCTTGCGAGAAAGCAAGGCAAGGCCTGAAAGCTCGTGGCGCGCAGCTCGTCTCCGGACATTTCCCGACCCTGGGGAAGCCGGGTCTATCTACGGTTCATTCCGCCAGCAATGTCCTGTAGGCGTCGCGCAGCACGTTCTTCTGCACCTTGCCCATGGTGTTGCGCGGCAGTTCATCGAGCACGACGATGCGCTTGGGCTGCTTGAAGCGGGCGATCTTCGGCTTGATGCTGTCCAGGATCGTGGCCTCGTCGAGCTTCGCGCCAGGCCGGGGCACCAGCACGGCAACCACGCCCTCGCCAAAATCGGCATGGGGGACGCCGATGACGGCGGATTCAAGCACGCCCTCTTCCTCGTCGAGCAGCAGCTCGAGCTCCTTGGGATAGATATTGTAGCCGCCGGAAATGATCAGGTCCTTGGAGCGGCCGACAATCTGGACATAGCCGTCGGTATCGATGACGCCGACATCGCCGGTGATGAAGAAACCGTCGCCGCGGAATTCCTCCTTGGTCTTCTCCGGCATCTGCCAGTAGCCGGTAAAGACATTGGGACCCTTGACCTCGATGATGCCGATCTCGCCCTGCGGCAAGGTCTTGCCGCTCTCGGCGTCGACGATGCGCAAGTCCACACCCGGCAGCGGAAAGCCGACGGTGCCGGCGCGGCGTTCGCCGTCATAGGGGTTCGAGGTGTTCATGTTGGTCTCGGTCATGCCGTAGCGCTCGAGAATACGGTGGCCGGTGCGCTGTTCGAACAGCACGTGGGTTTCGGCCAGAAGCGGTGCGCTGCCGGAGACGAACAGGCGCATGTGCCTGACCAGATCGCGGGTGAAGGCGGGCTCGTCGAGCAGCCGCGTGTAGAAGGTCGGAACCCCCATCAGCGCGGTCGCCTCAGGGATATTGGCGATGATCGCCTCGGCGGAGAAGCCGGGCAGGAAGATCAGCGACGCACCGGCGCTCAGCGTCACGTTGGTGGCGACAAACAGGCCGTGGGTGTGGAAGATCGGCAGCGCGTGCAAGAGCACATCGTCCCTGGTGAAGCGCCAGACATCGACCAGGGTCTGAGCATTCGACAGCAGGTTGGCGTGACTGAGCATGGCGCCCTTTGAGCGGCCGGTGGTGCCCGACGTGTAGAGGATGGCGGCAAGGTCACCCGCCGACCGCGCCACGGTTTCGAAGGCAGTCGGTGCGGCGAGCCCGGCATCAAGCAGCGAGCCCGCGGAAGTCTCGTGATTCTGCCAGACGCCCATGGTCTCGAGCCCGATGCCGAGCCTGGCGGTCAGCGCCTCGTAGTCGGCGCGCTTCTTCGGATCGCAGACGAAGATGCGCGGGGTGGCGTTGCCAAGAAAATACTCGATTTCCGCCGGCGTGTAGCCGGTATTGAGCGGCAGGAAGACGGCGCCGGCGCGGACGACGGCGAGATAAAGCATGATGGCTTCGATGGATTTGGGCACCTGTACCGCAACGCGGTCGCCGGGCTTGACCCCGAGATCCACAAGCACGTTGGCGAACCGGCCGGACACATCCTCGACATCGCCATAGGTGAAGCGGCGGCCATCGTCCGGCAGGGTCGCAAACAGCGCGTTGCGGCCTTCGGGCGTCGACAGCTTGTCGGCAAGCAGTCCGTCAAAGAGATAGTTTTCAGCCATTTTCATTTCCTGCCATTATTGATTGTGGCCGCCGCATCGGCCAGCGTCTTGACCTCCCGCGAGGCCACCACCGTGTGGTTTTCGGCGAAGCCCTCGTGGAATTGACCGATCTTCCTGAGATCATAAAGGTAGTTCACCATCAAGCCGCAGGACTGCCGCACCCCGTTTTCCGACAGGTCGGCGCCGGCATGGATGTCGTGCACCATGGCGCCGTTGTTGAGGTGAAAGCGCGCCACCGGATCCAGCGGCACGCCGTTGCGGTCCTTCTGGTTGATCAGGTAGTGGGCTGCCTGGCGGCGCAGCCATTGCGCCTGGTCCTTCAGCCCGGCCAGATCACCGGTTTCCGTGGCAACCCTGACAGCGTCGGCAACAGCGCCCGCATCCGGCTGGTCGGCAAGCGACTGGCTGAGCCAGCGGCAGAAGCCCGGGATCGGCGACAGGGTGACGAAGGTGGTGATCGATTTCACCTCGGCCTGCAGGTCCTCGACCACCTGCTTGATCAGCGAATTGCCGAAGGAGACGCCGCGCAGGCCCGCCTGGCAGTTGGAAATGGAGTAGAACACCGCCGTATCGGCGCTTGCGGGATCGAGGGTCTCGCGGTTTTCTGCCAGGATATCCTGCACCGAGCCCGGCACGCCCTTGACCAGCGCCACCTCGACGAAGATCAGCGGATCGTCCGGCATGGCGGGGTGGAAGAAGGCGTAGCAGCGCCGGTCGGCGGGTTCGACCCGGCGGCGCAGATCGTCCCAATCATCGATGGCATGAACGGCTTCGTACCTGATGATCTTTTCGAGGATGTTGGCGGGGCTCTGCCAGTGGATCCGCCGCGGCACCAGGAAGCCGCGGTTGAACCAGGAGCCGAACAGGTGCTGGAAATCGAGATCGGTCCGCCCGAAGCTTGGATTGTCCTTGAGCAGGGTGAGCAGCCGGGCCCGCATCTTCACCAGTTCGCCGGTGGCGCCGGGAACCCGGTTGATGCGGCGCAGCAGTTCCTGCCGCCGCGGTTCGGCAGCCTCGAGCAGGCCGGCAAAATTTTCGGGTGACCGGTCTGCCTGGTAGGCTGCGGTCAGTTCCATCAGCCGCTCGGTGTCGATGTCGAGCTGCTCGGTCAGATAGCGGAAGAATTCGACTTCGGCCTCGTGCGTCAGTTCGCTGAAGCGAGACAGGATCTGCTGCCCCATGCTGTGAGAGGCCCCCTCGCTCGAACTGGCAATCAGCGCTTCGCAGAGTGCGGTGATCGAGCGTCCGTCGCCCTTGACCTGTGCGATATTGGGGCGTTCGAACAGCGTCGACAGCAGATCGTAGAAAAAGCCCGACCGGTTCAAATTCCTCCCCCCATGACCAGGTTCGGCAGGAAGGTCGCGATCGACGGGAAGATGCACAGAAGCACGATGGCGAGGATCATGCACATCACGTAGGGCAGCGAGCCGCGCAGGATGGTGCCGAGGGAAATGTCCGGCGCGATCGAATTGATGACATAGAGGTTGAGGCCGACGGGCGGGGTGATGAGGCCGATTTCCATGTTGATGGTCAGCACGACGGCGAACCAGTAGGGATCAAAGCCGGCCGAAGTGATGATCGGCAGCAGGATCGGCGCCGTCATCAGGATCACCGCCACCGGCGGCAGGAAGAAGCCGGCTACGAGCAGGAAGACGTTGATGATCGCCATCAGCACCCAGCGATTAACCTCGAGATCGGAAATCCAGCCGGCAATGGACTGGGTGACGAAGGTCGAGGACAGGGTGAAGGCGAACAGCTCCGAGGCCGCGATGATCATCATGATCATCACCGACTCGCGGGTCGAATCGCGGAACATGTCGAGAAACGGCCTGGCCGAGAACATCCTGTAGACGACGACCACCAGCACAAGGCAGAACAGCGCGCCGACGCCGGCGGCCTCTGACGGGGTCGCCACCCCGCCATAGAGCACGAACAGGATGCCAGCGACGATGGCCAGGAACGGCAATACCCGCGGCAGGATCTCGAATTTCTGCTTCAGCGAGTAATGCTGCGTCACATCCGACAGCTTCAGCCCGCTGCGCCAGCAGGAAAACAGCGTCCAAGCCATGAAGATGGCCGTCAGCATCAGCCCCGGAATCACGCCGGCGAGAAACAGCCGGCCAATCGAGGTTTCAGTCGAGATGCCGTAGACGATCATGGTGATCGAGGGCGGAATGAGAATGCCGAGTGTGCCGCCGGCGGCAATCGAGCCCGCGGAGATCTCGTCGGGATAGCCGCGCTTGCGCATTTCCGGAATGCCCATCTTGCCGATGGCAGCACAGGTTGCGGGCGAGGAGCCGGACAGTGCCGAGAAGATCGAGCAGGCGCCGAGGTTGGAGAGAACCAGGCCGCCGGGCACGCGGTTGAGCCAGCGGTCGAGCGCCTCGTAGAGATCCTTGCCGGCCGGCGAATTGGAGACCGCGGCCCCCATCAGGATGAACATCGGGATCGAAACCAGGGTGAAGGAATTCAGCCCGGAAAAGAATGTCTCGCCGAGAATGTCGAGCGAGCGAAAGCCGTCGATCAACAGCAGGGTCCCGATGGAGACGGCGCCGAGCGCAAAGGCGAT
Organism: Hoeflea sp.; assembly: GCA_020637795.1. Lineage (GTDB taxonomy): Bacteria > Pseudomonadota > Alphaproteobacteria > Rhizobiales > Rhizobiaceae > Hoeflea. The sequence goes on from JACKJT010000001.1 coordinate 1,486,985, forward strand.
CGGCATGCCGATGGCAAACAGGGCGATCAGAACGAGAAGAATGAGAAGGCCGATTTCGAGCGGGCTCATGCGTGGCTCTCCCCGGTTCCGGTCCAGTTCTTGTAGATCTCGGCGATGTATTGCAGGCACAGGATGATGATGCCGAGCGGCAGCGGCAGCAGCGGAATCCACAGGGGCAGCGCCCACACGGTGTCGGTGGTCCAGCCCTTCGACAGCGCCTCGTAGAAATAGTGCCAGCCGGACCAGGCCAGCAGGCCGCAGAACGCCAGGCTCAGAACCGCGGCCAGGACGTCAAGCAACCGCTTGGCCGCCCCACCCATGAGATTTGGCAGGAGATCGACCGAGACATGTCCCTTGAGCATCAGCACATAAGGCGCGCCGATGAAGGTGGAGGCGATCATGGCGTAGACCACGAATTCGGTCTGCCAGATGGTGGAAGCGCCCAGGAAGTAGCGCATGAACACCATCTGCGACACCACGAGCGTGGAAGCGGCGATCAGCAGCATTGATGCCAGGCCGCACAGCTGCGACAGCCTGTCGACGACCGAAACAAAGCGTTTCATCTCCGGGCAATCCTCGAATTGAAAGACAGGACAGGCAGAGCGGAAAGGGGGAGGCGAACCTCCCCCGGTCCGCCGCTTATTCGACCGCGAGCGCCGCGTCGATGAGTTGCTGGCCGCCGTCAACCTTTTCGGCGAACTGCTTGTAGGCAGTCTCCTTGGCGATCGCCAGCCAGGCGTCATAATCGTCCTTGGACATCGACACCACTTCGACACCGGCCTTCTTGAAGGTCTCGACCATCTTGTCGTCGAGGCCTGCAGCCTCCTTGTCGAAATACTCCTCGGCCTTCTTGCCGGCTGCCATGACAGCTGCCTGCTGTTCCGGCGTCAGGCGGTCATAGGTTTCCTTGGAGATCAGCATCGGCTCGTACATGAACCAGAGCGAGTTCTCGCCCGGCTCTGTCAGGCACTTGACCTGCTCGTAGATGCGGTAGGAGACGAAGGATCCCGACGAGGTGTTGGTCGCATCGAGCACGCCGGTCTGCATCCCGGTGTAGATTTCCGATGACGCCATCGAGGAAATCGACGCGCCGGCGCCAACCAGCATCTGCTCGAAGGCAGGTCCGGCAGCGCGTGTGACCTGGCCCTTGATGGTGTCGGGCGAGGTGATGCAGTTCTTCTTCGAAGCGAAGGCGCCGCCGAGCCAGGCGTCGGCGATGACGATGGCGCCGTTGTCCTCGATCAGCTTCTTGATCTCGTCCATGAAGGGCGAGGCGTTGAGCCGCTTGGCGCGCTCATGGTTGCGTACCAGGCCAGGCATCAGGGTGGCCGAGAATTGCGGCACGCGGCCCGAAGCATAATCGAGCGGGAACGAAGTGATGTCGAGCTGGCCCTTGGTCAGCGCGCCCCACTGCTCCTTGGCCTTGTAGAGCGACTGGCCCGGATAGACCTGGACATCAAGCCCGACATTGGCAGCGGCCAGTTCCCTGGCGAAAAGCTGAACCATTTCGTCGCGCGCGTCGCCCTTGCCGCCCGGAAACTGGTGCGAAGCCTTCAATGTCTCGGCCTGTGCAAGACCCGTCATGGCGATGGATGCGGCGAGCATGCCCGCGAACGCAGATAATCCTAGTTTCATGTCTACCTCCCAGAAGATTTTGTTCGCAGAACCTCCTCCGGTCCTGGCGCGTATCAATGGGATCACTTTCTGAATGCAAAGTCAAACCTCTTGTATACAAGAAGAATGAATTTGCATTTTCAACCGGATTGAGCATGATGCCGGCCATGGGAACACGCATTGCAGACACCATTCGCGAACGCATCGAACAGATGATCGTCACCGGCGAATTCGCCGACGGCGAGCGTCTCGACGAGGTCAAGCTGGCCGAGCAGTTCGGCGTGTCGCGGACCCCGTTGCGCGAGGCGTTCCAGTCGCTCGCAGCCTCCGGTCTGCTGACGCTGGAGGCTCGCCGCGGCGCCTTCATCCGGCATCCGGATTTCGTCGAGCTGGTCGAGATGTTCGAGGTGATGGCGGAACTGGAGGCGATGTGCGGCTTCCGCGCCGCGCGGCGGGTGAGCGAGCAGCAGATGCGCGACATCGGCCGCACCATCGAGGCCTGCGAAGCGGCGATCGCGCGGGGCGATTCGGACGAGTATTACCGCGAGAACGAGACCTTTCACCACCTGCTCTACGAGGCCAGCGGCAACAGCTTCCTGGCGCGCGAGGCGGCGCGGCTGCACAAGCGGCTCAAGCCATACCGGCGCATGCAGCTGCGGGTCAACGGCCGCATGCCGCAGTCGATGCGCGAGCACCGGGCGATCTATGCGGCGCTGGAGAAAGCCGACCCGAAAGCCGCCGCCGCCATGCTGCGCCAGCACGTTGCGATCCAGGGCGAACGCTTCAACGACCTGATGGCCAGCTACCGCCAGATGGCGCCACGCAAGGCAGGCTGAGCGCGCGCGGCGCCGTAGACCGCGACCATGACACCTGGCTTCAAAGACTGGCGATGAAAGCCTTGAGATTGAGTTCGGCGAAAGCCAGGATCGCCTCGTCTGCGAGCTGCCCATCCACCACCTTGGCGTTGGCCTGCGGAATGACGATCTCCTGGCAAGCGAATGGCCTGGCCAGCATGCCGTTGAGGATGTACTTGAGGTGTGCCTGGGCGCGCACGCCGCCGAGCGCTCCGCCCGAGACGCTGACGATGAAGCAGGGCTTGTCCTTGAACACCGAATTGTAAGCCGGCCGCGATGCCCAGTCGATGGCGTTCTTGAGCAGGCCGGGGACGCTGTAATTATACTCGGGCGTGACGAAAACGACGCCGTCGGCCGCGGCCACCTCGGCAAGGAAGCGTTCAACCGCCGGGTCCTGGCCGACATCGGCATTGTAATGGGGAAGCAGGCCGGGATCGGCGACCTGGCAGGTGACGTCGGGTTCGAGGCGGCTGACAAGCGCCCGCACCGTGGCGCGGGATGAGGATGCCTCCCGCAGGCTGCCGGGAATGAAGAGAAGCTGTGTCATGAAGTCACCTGTCTAGAGACGCGCCAGCCATGTGGCGATTTGCGGAAAGGCGATGATGATCGCAATCGAGACCAGCATGGCGCCGACGAAGGGCAGCGTGCCGCGAAAGATCTCGCCAACCTTGAGGTCGGGATCGTCCATTGCCGATTTGATGATGTAGACCGAGAGCCCGAAAGGCGGGGTGAGCAGTCCGACCTCGACCGTGACCACCGTCAGCACACCGAACCAGACCAGGTCGAAGCCTGCCGCTTCGGCGACCGGCAGGGCGATGGGCAGGAGGATCAGCATGATCGAGATCGAATCGATCAGGCAGCCCAGCACGATGATCAGCAGCAGATAGATGATGAGAAAGCCGTAGGGTCCGATCGAGCCCTCCAGCAGGAATTCGGCCAGCCCGCGCGGCACGCCCGACAGCGCCAGCATGCGGCTGAAGAAGGTGGCGGCCAGGATCAGGAACAGGACTGAAACCGTGATCTGCCCGGCTTCCAGCAGTAGCCGCCAGAACGACCTCGCATCCAGCGAGCGTCGCTTGAGCGCGATGACGAGGGCGCCGAGAGCGCCCGCGGCACCCGCTTCGGTCGGATTGAGAAAGCCGCCATACAGACCGCCGAGCACCACCAGCATCAGCGACAGGATGGGGACGGACTTGGCGGCGATGCCGAGCCCGCTCATCGGTTCATCGACCGGGCCGGTATCGGCGGCGGCGAAGACGAAATCCTTCCGGAACCGGGCAAGCAGGACGATGGTGATGGAGAAGGCGACCGCGAGCAGGATGCCGGGGCCGATGCCGGCGAGGAACATGCGGCCGACCGATTCCTCGGCCAGCACGGCATAGACGATCATCAGCAGCGAGGGCGGGATCAGCATGCCCAGCACCGAAGATCCGGCAACCACGCCGGTGGCGAACTTGCGGGTGTAGCCATGGCGCACCATTTCCGGCACCGCCACGCGGCTGAACACGGTGGCGGACGCGATCGATATGCCGGTGATGGCAGCAAACACCGCATTGGCAAAGACGGTGGCTATTCCCAAACCGGCGGTCACGCGTCCCAGCAGTTGCTGGAACACATCGAACGTGTCCTTGCCGACCCTCGAAACGGTCACCAGCAAGCCCATCAGCACGAACAGCGGCACGACGGCGAAGAGATACTCGCGCAGCGAATCGTTGGCGACCTGGCCCATCATCCGCAGCGAGACGACGTCTCCGCGGATCGCCGCGACGCCGAGAAAGGAAACCGTCAGCATGCCGATGCCGATGGGCATGCCGAGATAGATCAGGACCAGAAGGGCCAGGGTTGCCAGGGCACCGATTTCGATTGGGCTCATGGCCTGGCCTCACGTGTCGCGATCGAACGGAGATCGGCGATCATCCGGACAAGGAATTCGAGTGAAGCGATCGCCATGCCGGCCAGGATGAGCGCGCGAAAGGGCCATGTCGGCAAAGTCGCGATCCCGATGATTCCGATGTAGTCGCCCGACGACCAGTCCTTGCCGAGAATGCGGATCGATGCGTAGGCGATGAGACCGATGATGATCGCTCCCACCAGGTTGAAGACTGCCGACAGCAAGGCCGCGGCCCTGGGACGGGAGCGTTTCAAGCCGACAAGAAAAAGGTCGGTGCGGGCGAGACGGTCGGCACGGATGGTCGTCGCCAGTTGCAGGCTGACGATCATGACCAGAAGCAACGCCCCGAGTTCCGAGACCAGAGGCAGGGACGCCCCCATCAGGTTGCGGGCGACGATGTCGGCGCAGATGATGACCATCAGCACACCGATCAGCACCGTTCCGAGCGCTGCAAAGCCCTCGACCAGCCATTGCCAGGCGCGTCCGACCGCGGCGCCGGGCTGCCGCGGCGGGGCAGGATCATGCCCGTCCTGTTGGTTCACTTGCATGATCCCGCCCGCGCCCGGTTACTTCTTGTCCCAGTCGCGCGCCGGGACTTCGCCGGCGGCCCTGAGGGCGTTCATGTATTCACCGAGAAACGCGGTGCCCTGGCCTCCCTGCGCGTCGACGCTTGCGGCCCATTCGCCAGCGAGATCGGGCAGCATGTCGACCCATTTCTGGCGTTCGCTCGCGGGCATCGGAACGATGGTGACCGGCGGCGACTGCTCGGCGCCGTTCTTGACCATGAGGTCGAGCATCAGTTCATGACGGTCGACCATGTCCTGACCGTGGGACTTGGTGTAGTACTTGCCGGCCTCGATCATCGCCGCCTGGACTTCCTCGGGAAGGCCATCCCAGCTGTCCTTGTTGATTGCGACAGCGCCCGAGAAGGCAGCGCCGGCATCGAAGCGGTTGATGTAGGGAGCGACTTCGTAAAGCTTGATCGGCATCGCGCCGAGCGCCAGGGTCAGCGCGCCGTCGGAAACGCCAGTCTGCACGTCGGTGTAGAAGGTCGTCAGCGCGCCGTCGACCGCATTGGCACCGGTGCCGCGCAGCCAGCTTCCGAGCACGCCGGGTGCAGACAGCTTCATGCCGTTGATGTCGGCAATGCCGGTCAGCGGCTTCTTGGTGTAGATGTCGTAGAGATCTGTTGCGGTCAGCCCCAGGACCTTGAGGTTGTGCCCCTCCCACTCGTTGCGGAAGGCCTCGTTGGTTTCAAGAAGCTTTTCCATCACCTCGAGCAGGACCGGCGGGTTTGCCGTTGCAAACGGGGTGTTGGTGGACACCTGGCTCAGCGGCAGCTTTGCCGCCTCGAGGAAGGAGAATACCCAACCCACATCGGTGATGCCTTCCTCAACCGAACTCAGCGTGGCGTTCGCCTTGTAGAGCGTGCCGCCAAAGGCCTCATTCCACTCGATCTTGTAATTGCCCTTCTCGGCAAGGATCTCGTCGGTGCGGGCCATGAAGTGGGTCTGGATCATGCCCACCCACGGGACCACCGTAGGGTGGCTCGAGGCCACCGTCAGGTTGATTACCTCCTGCGCCGATACGACGTTCGGCAGCAGCAACATGCCTGCCGTCATCATTCCCAAAAACTTCTTCATTTTCTCTCTCCCAAGTGATGTTCAGGCCAAAGTGAAAGTCTGGCTGGAATAGTCGAGCCGGACGGTGATCGTTCCTTCGTTGATGAGCCATGGCCGGACGTGAAAACTGCGGGCACCGCTTGTGTGCATCGGATCGCGTTCGGCGATCGCGATCGCCTCCTGGCGAGATGCCGCCCGGACCACGACCATTCCCTCGCCTTCCCAGCTCTGCTCGTCGTCGCTCCACATCGGACCGGCGGCGAACATGATGCCGTCGCGCTCCAGGCCGACCTGGAACTGCAGATGCGCTTCCAGGTGCTCGAAAACCGGGCCCATGCCGTTCACCGGCCTGGTGAAGATGGCGTAGAGCTGCTTCTGCAGCATGGCCTTGCTTGCTTCCATCACGCCGGCAGCGGGCACCGACGTGATCATGTCCTCATTGCTCATGCTTGCCTCCCCCTGTTGCGGCTCATTCGGATTTGCCTGCCGCCAGTTCGGCACGCAGTTCGGCGCCGTGCTGATCCAGCGTCGGCGGTGGCGTGACATGCAAATCGGCCTCGCCGTCAAAGCTGTAGGGTGGCCGCACTGTCTTGGATTCGCCCATTTCGGGATGGCTGGTCTTGACCGCCAGCTGCAGATGCACCGCCTGCGGATCCTCCAGCGCTTCGTTGGAATCGTAGGCCGGCGCATGCGGCACCTCGAGAGCCAGCAGCTTGGCGCACCATGCGTCACGGGTGTCTGTCTTGAAGATCGGCGTGAAGATCTCGATCATCTCGTCCTGATGCCGGATGCGGTCAAGGCGGTCGGCAAACCGCGGATCGGTTGCCAACGCCTGCTGGCCGGTGGCTTCCAGGAAGCCTTCCCAGAACTTCGGCGGCGAGGACATGTGAATGGCGATCCACTTGCCGTCACTGCATTCGAATGTGTAGCTCTGCGACACCACCGGGCGCGACAGCGGCCCCATGATTTCGCCTTCGGAGAAATAGTGCGTGAAACTGTCGAGGTTGAAATGCGTCATCGCCTCCAGCATGGAGATGTCGATGCGCCTTCCCTTGCCGCTCTTGCTGCGCTCGAGAAGTGCGGCGAGGATTGCCGTGGCCGCATATTGCCCGGTGACGGCATCGGCGATCGCCGGCCCGATGACTCTGGGATTGGACGGAGGCGTCAACAGCCTGAGATAACCGCTGGCGGCCTGCGCCACGGTGTCGAATGCGGGACGGTCTCTTGACGGGCCCGACTGGCCAAATCCGGAGATCGCGCAATAGATCAACTTCGGATTGATCTTGCGCAGATCGTCCTCGCCGACCCCCAACTTCTCGGCAACGCCGGGACGGAAATTCTGGATGAACACGTCGGCGGTGGCAATCAGCTGATGGAGCGTGTCGAGATCGCCCGAATCCCTGGTGTCGAGCGCGATCGAGCGCTTGTTGCGGTTATAGGTCTGGTAGTGCGGCGAATAGAGCCCGCCCTTGAAGGCGCGGAACGGATCGCCGGTGCCGGGCCGCTCGACCTTGATGACATCGGCGCCGAGATCGGCCAGATGCAGGGCGGCGGCGGGGCCGGTGATGTAGGTGCCGAGTTCGATGACACGGATGTCCTTGAGAATCTTGACCATGGATGCGCCCTATGCCTTTGCCTTCGGATCCGATGCGGATGCACCGTCATAGCCAATGGCGAGATCGGCCTTGTGCGACATGATGAACCCGATCGAGCGCAGCGATTCCTCGTAGAGATGGGCGGCGAGCCCGGCGGTCCGCGCCAGCAAGGGCACCGCCTTGATCGCCTCGAGCGGCCAGCCGGCATCGAGGATCGCCGCCGGAATGGCGCCGGAGACATTGATCGGCAGCGGCCGTTCGATGATGCCCGGCGCATGCTCGGCCAGGATGCGCAAAGTTGAAATGTAGCGGCCGGAAATGCCCAGTTCGTCGGCAATCTCGAGCAGACGGTCGGCGCGCGGGTCGCCGGCATTGTGCTGCGGGTGACCCAGACCCGGCACCTTGCGGCGCGCCGCCTTGAGTTGCTTCAGGCTGGCAATCGCCGCCGTCTCGACATCGGTGCCATTTTTCTCGGCATCGGCCAGCACCTGAGCAATATATTGCCCGGCGATTTCCGAACTGCCGGCAACGACGCTTCCCATGCCGAGGAGGCCTGCCGCCATTGCACCCTGCCAGGCATCAGGACCGGCTGCCAGCGTCATCCGCGCCGCCTGCACGCTCGGCACAAGGCCGTGCTCGGCAATCGCCACCAGGCAGGCGTCCATCATCTTGCGCTGCGCGGCGGTCGGCTTTTCGCCGACAACGAGCAGCCAGAAGTAGTCGGTGAAATCGATCTTGCCGATCAGGTCACCGCACAGATCGTGCCCCCTTACCGTGATCGAGTCGGCATCCGACGTGGCGATCGCCGTGAATGCCTGATCCTGTTTTCCAATGCGCATTTCGGGTCCTTTTTTTCGCATACCGAAAATATTTCCTCTTGCCGAAAAGATTGCACTGATTTATCGTCCCGTCAAGTCACCCGCCGGACCTGTGAAAATCGCCGGCCACACCGTAGGAAGGGAACATCGCAGCAATGAAGAAGGTCCCGTTCCGCCATGACTGATCACCCAGCCGCAAATGTCCAGACGTCCGCCACACCCGGTGCAGACACCAAGCCGGGCAAGCCAGACGAGTTCGTCGAGGCTCTGGCCAAGGGGATTTCGATCCTCGAGAGCTTCGACGCCGCCAATCCGGAAATGACGCTGAGCGAAATTGCCAGGAAGGTGGGATACTCGCCCGCAGCAGCCCGGCGTAGCCTGATCACGCTGATGGCGCTCGGCTATGTCGGCCAGACCAACAAGCGCTTCCACCTGCGCCCCAAGATCATGGCGCTGAGTTCGGGGTTCTATTATTCCGCCCAGATCGACGAAGTGCTGCAGCCGCATCTGCGCGAGCTGGTGGCGAAATACGGCGACGCTTCCTCGGTCGGCACGCTCGAGCAGCGCGACGTCATCTACATCGCCCACAACTCGGTGCAGCGGGCACGGCGCGCCGCCGCGGTGGTGGGCGCCCGTTACCCGGCATATGCGACGTCGCTGGGCCGCGTGCTGCTTGCCGGTCTGAGCGACGGCGAGCTCGACCGCTATTTCGACGGCCTTGTCATCGAACCGCTGACATCCAAGACGATCGCCGACCCGGTGCAGTTGCGCGAGGAAATCGAGCAAGTGCGCCGGGACGGCTATTCGACCACGGTCGATCAGCTCGATTACGGCATCACGGCACTGGCCGTACCGATACGGGCCCTTGATGGCCGCACGATCGCAGCGCTGAACACGTCGGGCTACAGCGGCATGGTGGACGCCGAATTCCTGGTCGCCAACCGCCTGCCAGAGTTGCGGGCCACTGCGTCCCGAATTGCCAATGCACTGACGCGATATCCGATGCTCGTTTCCATCATCGGATCCTGAATCCACGAGAAGACTCACGGGAGGAGAAACCAGAATGTGCCGACTTTGCGATCCGAAACGACCTCAGCTGCCCTGCCCCACGCGGCGGGACTTTCTCACCGCGAGCGCCGTCGGCGGCGCGGCCGCAACGCTCGGACTGGGATCGACCGCGACAGCACGAGCCCAGGAAGCCGCGTCATCAACGCTGCCCGAAGGCCTTGGCACGCCGGGGCGCAGGGTTCTGATCAAGGGCGGCGCGGTGCTGTCCGTCGATGATACCGTCGGCAACTTCCCGGTGGGCGACGTGCTCATCGACGGCAAGACCATTGTCGAGGTCGGAGCGAACATCGATGCGCCCGACGCGGTGCAGATCGATGCATCGGGCAAGATCGTCATGCCGGGCTTCGTCGACACCCATCACCACCAGTTCGAAACCGCGCTGCGCAGCCAGCTCGCCAACGGCATCCTGATCAATGATGGCCGGCCGGCAAACGCGTCGAACTACTACGAAACGATCCTGCAAGGCTTCTCGATGGTCTACCGGCCGGAGGACGTCTACATCAACGAACTGTTCGGCGGCATCGCACAGCTGGACGCCGGCGTGACCACGGTGATGGATGTCAGCCAGATTCACCATTCACCGGAACATTCCGATGCCGCGATCGAGGGGCTAAGGGATGCGGGACGCCGCGGCGTCTTCGGCTATTTCGAAGGCTGGGGCGACCGCGCCAAGTACCCGCAGGACGCCGCCCGCATCAAGCAGCAGTACTTTTCCTCCGAAGACCAGCTGACCACGATGGTCATGGGCGGCGAGATCTACCTTCCGGGCTATGAAGCGGCCTGGAAGATCGGACGCGAGCTCGGACTGCCGATCGCGCTTCATGTCGTGGGCACTTTCGGCATGCAGCCGACTTTCGACGAGCTGGGCGCTGCGGGCATGTTTGGCAAAGACAACATCTTCATTCACATGACCGGCATGTCGGATGCCGGCTGGAAATATGCCTCGGATGCCGGCGCCCATGTTTCCCTGTCGGTGCCGATCGAGATGCAGATGCGCCACGGTACACCGCCGATCCAGAAGGCCATCGACCTCGGCATGGAGATGTCGCTGTCCACCGACGTCGAATGCACCATGACCGCCGACTTCTTCACCCAGATGCGCAGCCTCGTGACCTTGCAGCGGATGTTCGTCAACGAGAAGGCCCTTGCCGGCCAGGACTACCCGGAACTGATGACCACCATGCAGGCGATCCGCCAGGCGACCATGGGCGGCGCCAGAGGGCTGAAGCTCGACCGCAAGATCGGGTCGCTGACGCCGGGCAAGGAGGCCGACATCATCCTTCTCGACGCCGAGGCCATCAACGTCGCACCACTCAACAACGTGCCCGGCGCGGTGGTCACGCTAATGGAGCGGACCAATGTCGACACGGTCATGGTCGCAGGCGAGGTGAAGAAGTGGAAGGGCCAGATCATGGGCTTCGACATCGACCGCCTGCGCAGCGAGCTCGAGGCAAGCCGCGACTACCTTTTCGAAGCCGCCAAGATCGAACGGAACCTGTTCGCCTGAGGCTGATCAAATCCCTGCCCCGGCACCATGCCGGGGCCGAAACATGAAAACCGTGCCTCCGGGCTTACCGGAAAGATCAAGAAGAGGAGTAGGACCTTGGCTCAGCTCGTTGCCACATTGGCCTCCACACATCACCCGTTCTACCTCAAGGCGACGACCATGCCGCCCGAGCAGCAGATGCCGCAGGCGCCGGAATGGAAGCGCAAGGTCGAGGCCTACCGGGAGACCCTGGCCAGGACCAAGCCGGACATCCTGGTGATGATCGGGTCGGACCATTTTCACCAGATCTTCCTCGACAATTGCCCGCAGTTCCTGATCGGCAAGGCGCCGCGCTACGACGCCACCTTCTACAACGAGGAGCGCGAATTCGGCATTCCGAAATACGTGCTCGAGGGCGACGAGGCGATGTCGCGCTTCATGCACCAGCACCTGATGGACCAGGATTTCGACTTCGCCTTTTCCAACGAGCTGAAGATCGACCATTCGATCATCTGCCCGATCATCACGGTCAGGCCGCAGAACGACCTGCCGGTGGTGCCGATCTACACCAACATCTTCGCCCCGCCGCTGCCGAGTCCGCGCCGTTTCTACAATCTCGGCCGCGCGATCCGGAAGGCGATCGACGATTACCCGTCCGACAAGCGCGTCGCCGCGATCGGAACCGGCCACCTGTCGCTCGAACTCGGCGGTCCGCGCCAGTTCATGGAGACCGGCCCGGACCCGCTCTTCGACCGGCAGGCGATCGAATGGCTGCGCAACGGCGACATCGAGGCGATTCTCGACAACGTCACCCACGAGAGCATGATCAAGAGCGGCAACGCCACCCAGGGCTTTCTCAACTTCATCCTGATGCTGGGCGTGGCCGGGCCGGAAAATGCCGACTACGTCGACAATCTCGACCTTTTCCACACCATGGAAGCCTATTTCACCTGGTATCCTAAGGAGCAGGCCGCATGAGCAAGTATTACGTCAACAAGTTCCTTTTCACCGTCGACCGGGACCCGGAATACCTCAGAGCCCAACCGAAAATTATGTTGAGTGATTTCAGCGACTTGTGATTCTCTGTGGTTTGCGAAGACTACGGAGGATCGGATGGCCTGGACTGAAATCACTCGGGAGCAATATGACCGGAGGCACCTTCGCTACGCAAGTGATTGCACGGACGAGGAATGGGCGTTGATTGAGCATTTCATGCCTGCTCCGCACAAGGTCGGTCGGCCGCGCAAATGGCGGATGCGGGAGATATGGAACGCCATCCAGTATATCGCGGCGGCAGGTTGCCAGTGGGCGATGCTGCCGAAAGACTTCCCGCCCTTCACGACGGTGCAGCATTATTTCTACCGGCTGCGCGACAGCGGCGTGCTCGACATCATCAACGAAACGCTGGTGATGTCCGCGCGCCTTCTGGCTGGTCGGGCGGCTGCGCCGACGGCCGGTGTGATCGACAGCCAAAGCGTGAAAACCACGGAAAGTGGTGGGCCCCGCGGCTATGATGCGGGCAAGAAGATCAAGGGTCGCAAGCGCCACATCCTCACCGATACTGAGGGCAATATGCTGGGTGCGATCACGCACACCGCCGATGTCCAGGACAGGGATGGCGCGCCGGATGTCATCGCCCGCACGAAAGAAAGCTTCCCCACGCTCGCCCATCTGTTCGCGGATGGCGGGTATGCCGGTGAGAAGCTGGAAACCGCCCTGCAGACTATGGACGGACCGACAATCGAGATCGTCAAGCGTCCCAATGGTGCAACGGGCTTCGTCGTCATCGCTCGTCGCTGGGTCGTCGAACGCACCTTTGCCTGGCTCGGCCGCTGCCGCCGTCTGGCGAAGGACTGGGAGGTAACCATCGCATCTTCCGATGCATGGCTACTCATCGCTTCCATCCGGCGCACAGCAAGGCTCATAGCAAGGGATTGAAATCAATAGGTATTAATTTTGAGTCCGACTCTCAAGCGCTACATCGAGGACCCGAAGTCCTTCGTTGCCACGTGGGAACAGTCGATCGGGCCCAAGCTCAACGATGCCGAGCGTTCCACCGTCAACAGCCTGACCGACGCCGAGCGCGACGCACTGGTCAACCACGATTACGTTGCCTTGTTCGAAATGGGGGCGCATTTCTTTCTCAACCTGACCATGTATATCGGCATCTATGACGAGCCCTACATGAAGAAATCAGGGCCGCTGTCGTTCCAGCGGGAGTTCGCCGCCAAGCTGCAGCACTGGCGCGGCAAGGACTATCCCAGCGTCGAGACCTGAACGACCAGTCTATCATCTCTGGATCGCCCCCGGACGGAAGTCACGGGGGCGATCGCATTTGTCGGCACCCGGAAAATCGCGATGCCCCCTGCCCGCAGAACCGAAACTCTTTGGCGCGCTGAAAAGCACTGCTGCGGACGTCATTGCGGACGCCGATTCCCACCGCTGCCTCCGGCCAGTTGTTGCCGTCCTCCCAAGCAGCGCCTGCAGCGTGTGAGGGGTCGGTGAAAACCCGGCTCGAAAGGGAGAAGCCCGGAATTGCAGCGCAGCCGGCCAGGCGCTTCCCTGCCCCATGATCGCTGCCTTGTCCGTGGTCAGCCCTTATCCCGGAAGCAGATTCCGAATCCGCGCAAGCACCCGCGCGACCATGGGTGGACGCAGGATCTGAATGCCATGGAGATTGAAGGAAGGTATGTACCTGGAACGGGCAAGGAGAAAATGGCGCGCCCGAAAGGATTCGAACCTCTGACCCCCAGATTCGTAGTCTGGTGCTCTATCCAGCTGAGCTACGGGCGCGCGCTGCAGGTGTCTTTCGCCTGCGAGGCGTTCTCCTAAAACGGACTGCGGGGGATTGCAAGCGGATTTGGCGAAAAAAGCGATTGTCGCACAATTGTCGCATGCTCGGAAAAACCGGACAGGAAATCGCACAGTTTTCCAAGGCACCGGAGGCTGCCGCTAGCACGGGTTGCCGTCACTCAGCAGGACTGACCCGGAGCATCCGGGCAGAATCAGGCGCGGGCCCGGTAGCCGTCGAGCGGCACGGGCTGATCGGGCAGTTCGATGCAGAAGGACGTGCCCTGCGAAACGGCCTCGTCGAGGGCAATCGAGCCGCCATGGGCAAGCACAAGTTCGCGGGCAATCGCCAGCCCCAGACCGGTGCCGCCGGCGCGGGCCGAGCCGCGGAACGGCTGGAACAGGTTCTCGCGCGCCCTGGCCGGCAGGCCCGGCCCGGTGTCGATGACGCGGATCTCCACCACCGAGCCGGTGCGGCGCGCCGACAGGGTGATGCGGCGGACGAGCACCGGATCGTCCGACGGATCGGAGGCGAAGGCCTGCACAGCGTTGCGCACCAGATTGTAGATCACCCGGAACAGCTGGTCGCTGTCGGCCTCGATCTCGAGGGCCTCATCAATGTCGAGCACGTAGTTGATATCGGCCTCGGTTTCCTCGGCGACGATCTCGGTGACCTCGCGGGCAAGGGCCAGGAAATTGAGAAAGCGGCGGCGCGGCTTGGCCTCGCGGGCCTTGCCATAGGCCAGGACCTCGCTCGAATAGCTTACTGCCCGGTCGATGGTGCGCAAGAGCTTGGGCGCGAAGCGCTTGACCATCGGATCGTCGATCATCGCCAGGCGGTCCGACATCAGCTGCGCCGAGGTGAGGATGTTGCGCATGTCGTGGTTGATCTTGGAGACGGCGAGGCCGAGATCGGCCAAGTGGCGCTGCTCCTTGAGCGTCTGCTGAAGCCGCGTCTGCATGTCGGCAAGGTGACCCTCGGCGGCACTCAGCTCATCGACAGCCGGGCTTGGCACGATGATCCTGTTGGGGTTTTCAGGATCCTCGGCGAAGGCCTTCATGTTTTCGGTCACCCGGTGGACCGGGCGGATCAGCATGCGGGAAATGGAGAAGAACACCAGGCTCGCGGTGATCAGCGAGATCAGCACCGACAGCAGGAACACGTTGCGCCCGTAGATCAGCATCGCATGCCGCAGTTGCGTGTCCTCAAGCACCAGCTCGATGATCATGCCCGGGTCGTCGGCGACCAGCCCCTCGACGCGGATCACCCGGTCGCCGCCGAACAGGATGGTGTCGAAGGCGTCGCGAACCGCGCTGAGCGGCGTGACATCCGACAGATCGTAATAATGGGTGACGACCGGAGGCATGTCGGCGCTGGCGATCATGCGCGCAGAGCCGGCCTTGTGCAGAACGATGGCCTTGGTGCCGGTGGCCATCAGGGCATCGTTCTGGATCGACTGGGGCAGTTCCATCTCATTGACGCCGTCGATGACCACGGCGGCCGCGGCGGCGGTGTTGAGCCGGTCCTGCAGCCAGCGGACCCTGGTGTTGGCCACCGATGGCACGAAGATCAGCACTTCGGCGATCATCACGAACAGGATGGTCAGCCACAACAGCCGCGAGGAAAGACTCATGCCGCGTCGGACATGCACGGCGCAGGCCGGATCGGTTTGCGATGGATCGGTGTCCGCCATGTTCCTGCCCCTGATCTCGAGATCCCTTAGCCGAACCGCCTCAAGAAGCGCACGAGCCAGCGCACAAGCGGCTTGCGGGTCAAAGGTGTATAATAGGAAACGGCGGCGCGTTTTCCAATCTCCGCCATCGTCGGATAGGGCGGAACATAGCCGCGCACATCCTTGAGCGTAATGGAGTTCGTCACCGCCAGCGCCCATATGTTGATCATTTCGCCGGCACCGGCGCCGGCGATGGAGACACCGAGAATGCGGGCCTTGCGGTCGACCACCAGCTTGATCAACCCGGTTGTCTTGCGCTCGGCCTGGGCGCGGTCGTTTTCGGCGTAGGGCCAGCGCAGGATCGAGATCCGCCCGCCGTAACGCTTCGCCGCCTCTTCCTCGGTCAGTCCGACATGGGCGAGCTCGGGGTCGGTGTAGGTCGCCCAGGGAATGATGTCGCGGTTTTCCTTGGCAGGCACGCGGAACAGGATCTGCTGCACCACGAGACCGGCATGGTAGCCTGCGACATGGGTGAATTGCAGGCCGCCAGCAACATCGCCGATGGCATAGATGCGCTTGTTGCTTGACCGCAGATTGGCGCCGACCTTGATGCCGCGGCGGTCATGCTCGACACCGGCGGCATCGAGCCCCAGCCCCTCGACATTGGCGAGGCGACCGACAGCAACCAGCAGATCGGTGCCGTCGACGAAGCCTTCGCCGGACTGGGTTTCATAATTGACCCGGATGCCGGTCTTGCCGCGTTTTTCGACCGAGGTCACCTTCGAGCCCTCGTGAATGGTCACGCCTTCGGCCCGGATGTTCTCCAGCACGATCGCCGCCAGTTCCGGGTCGTCCTTGCCCAGCGCCTTCAAGCCCTCGACCACGGTCACTTCGGCGCCAAGCCTGCGGTGTGCCTGCGCCATTTCCATGCCGATTGGACCGCCGCCGATGACGATGAGATGCCGGGGCGCGCGGGTGCGCTCGAACAGGGTTTCATTGGTCAGGTAATCGACCGTATCGAGACCCGGAATCGGCGGCACGAAGGCCGAAGACCCGGTGGCAATGACATAACGCCGGGCGCGGATCTCGGTGCCGCCAGCCATCAGCGTGGACTTGTCGACAAAGCGGGCCTCGGCCTCAATCACGTTGACGCCCATGGCGCGGAACCGTTCAACGGAATCGTTGGGGGCGATGGCACCGATCACCGAATGGACGTGATCATGGACCTTGCGGAAATTGACCTTGGCCTCGCCCGCCGTCACACCGAATTCAGGCGCTTCGGCAATGGCATGGGCATGCTTTCCGGCAGCGATCATCGCCTTGGACGGGACACAGCCGTAATTGAGACAGTCGCCGCCCATCCTGCCCTTTTCAACAAGCACCACATCGACGCCGAAGGCGGCAGCGGCGGCGGCGACCGAGAGCCCGCCGGAGCCTCCGCCGATGATGCAGATATCAGGTGTCAATGGGCTGCTCATGGGCTGTCTTCCGTATGCTTTGACCGCTGGCGGGCGATGATTCCGGTTCTTTTCAGGATCGCGCGCGAAACTTGCGCACTATGGTGGGGATTGCCGCGACGATTGCAAGTCCCAGAAATGCGATGGTGATCTCGGGCGTCACAAGGTCCGAGATCGAGATCTCGCGCCCGGCGGCGGCGACAATGACGCTGTCCAGCCCCTGCCCCAGCCAGGTGTAGGCGAAGGTGCCGGGGATGATGCCCAGAAAGGTCGCGGCAACATAGGTGCGCAGCCTGATGTCGAAAAAGGCAGGCGCGATGTTGATGATGAAGAACGGGAACACTGGCGCCAGGCGCAGCACCAGCAGATAGCCGAATGCATCCTCGGCAAACCCGTCGGCGAGCCTGGCGGCAAAAGGTCCGGCGCGCCTGCGCAGCACATCGCCAAAGGCCGACCTTGCGGCGAGGAAGATGGCGGCGGCGCCGGTGGTGGCGGCAAAGACCGTCAGGGTGCCGGCGATGAACCATCCGAACACGAAGCCCGCAAAGATGGTCAGGATCGAGGCCGCGGGAAATGCAAAGGCGACGGCGAGTGCATAAAGCACGAAATAGCCCAGGGCCGAGGCGATGCGGTGCTCGGCGACGAATTGCTTGAGCGCATCGCGATGCTCTGCCAGAACCGTGAGCGAGATGTAATCCTGAAGGCCCGCCGCATAGGCGGCCGCCAGACCGGTGGCAATGATCGCCAGCGGCAGATAGCGCCGCCAGGCCGGCTTCCTGCCCGCGGCCGGGTCCTGCTCCGGATTGCATGCCATGGCTTTTTCCATCTGCCCTGTCGGGAATTGCGAGGTCATGCCGGATCTCCAGATTGGTGGCAGCCGTTCGGCCGCCGCAGTATCGCTCCGAAGAATGAATAGAAGGATGCGCCTTCCGACGCCAATGACAATCCCTCGCTATTTCCCAAACTCGCGTGAACCCCAAGCACACAAAGCTCACGGCGGCGTGAGGCCGACGTCATCAGGCCTGAAGCGCCGTGCATCCAATTGGATGCGCAAAGGGCGCTGTAGCACTTCAGAATGATGCATGTGCATTAGAGCGCGTTGATGCTCCAGTCATACTCATAACCCGAAATTGCGGCGGACGCGATCCGGGCGGCCTTGCCAGGTTCCGCAAGCGACATCCAGTAATCCTTGAGCCTGCCCTTGCCGCCGAAATCGCCGGCATACCAGGAATAGATTTTCGAGGCGGTGATGCGGCCGTTCTCCACTATAACGCCACGGGGATGGTTGACATATTCGACCCCGTTCTGGCGGAGAAGGGCGTCGACATTGGCGCCGGTGAAGGCGCGGGCGGCAAGATTGGGGCAGGAGTAGGAGGCGCAGTTGAGCCCGTAATGGGACATCGGATCCTTGAAGATGGCGCGGACGATCTCGTGTTCGACATCGTCAAGCGACAGCTCGGTGCCGTTGACGCGCATGATCTTCGCTTTCCACGGGCCGGCGCCAAACAGGAAGGAGCCTCCAAGATTGATCTTCTTGATCGAAGTCACCGGATAGGCTTCGGCCACCACCTCGAGTGTCTTGGCGTTGTAGAGGTTGATCCAGTAGGCATGCGCCTCGTTGCGCGACAACGAAACCGGATTGGCCGCTTCAAGCGAGGCAATGTAGGCGCGCAACGTCGAAAGATTTGCCTTCACGCCGCGATAATCGACCCTGTTGTAGCCCTCAGCGTCGGGTTTGACATGGGCCTTGAGAAGCGCGTCATAGGCGGAATGATCGACGCCGGACCCGCCCTTGGGACGAAAACCGGTCAAGGCCGCGGCTGCGGGCAGAGGTCGGAGCACCGTTGCTGCAAGAAGGCCGAGAGATCCGGCGACAAGGGTACGGCGGTCAAGATTCATGGCGTTTGCTATCCTTGGCTCGATGTGGCGCTGTCTGTCCAACAGAGACGTGGCGCAGGGCCGCGCTCGAGGCAACCGCCGCACAGGCGATGTCACCGGCTTGTGAACGGACGTGACCGGACTTTCCCGTTCCGGGCCGGTTGAGTGGTCCAACGGAGCCTGGCAAAGCCGGGCCCCGGCCGCGCGCTGAGCGCTGATCCGGCTCAAGGCAAGGCAGGCTGGCTTATTGACTTTTGACCGGGATCGCGCCTATAAGCCGCTCGTCCGTGGAAGCTTCCGGTTTCCGGGAGTGTGTTTTGACGGACTGAACACCCAAACCAAGATGTTCCAAGAAGGGCCGCACACCGCGGTATTAAAATAAATGCCAAAGCGTACTTACCAACCATCCAAGCTTGTTCGCAAGCGGCGTCACGGTTTCCGTGCACGTATGGCTACCAAGGGCGGCCGCAAGGTCATCCAGGCTCGCCGCGCCCGTGGGCGCAGTCGTTTGTCGGCTTAAGCGCTGACGACGGGCCCGCGAAGGACTACGATCGCGTGGCACGGGACGATACCATCAAGAAACCCGGGCGGCTTAAAACCCGGCCGGATTTCCTCGCCGTGCAGAAGGGAAAACGTCTGCGCGGACCTTACTTTCTACTCGAAACCCTCGACCGGGGCGAACCCGACCAGGCCCCGCGCATCGGCTTCACGGTGACGAAAAAACAGGGCAATTCGGTCGAGCGCAACCGGATGCGCCGCCGCCTCAGGGAAGTCGTGCGTCACATGGCGGGGGTTCCATTCAAGCCCGGACATGACTATGTGGTGGTCGCGCGCAGGGATACGCTGAGCGCGCCGTTTGACGGACTGATCGCCGCGCTCACAGAGCGGGTGGAAGATGCCGACAGACAGAAACGGCCCCAACACACGCGCCCCGAGACCGATCGGCGCACCGGACAACACCAGAACACCAGGCAATCGGCGCCTGAACATCAGGATTGAGTGATGGAAAACAATCGCAATTATTTCGTCGCAATTCTCTTGTCGGTGCTTGTCCTTGTCGCCTGGCAATTTCTTTATGTCAGCCCGAAGATCGAGCGGGAACGCCTGGCCGCAGAAGCGCTGCAGGCCCAGCAGGCCGAACAGACACCTGCGACCGGGACCGGCGAAGCCGCGGCTCCGGGCGCGGTCAGCGGATCGGCGCCCGGCAGCGATGCAGCGATCCCCGGTGCCGCCGTCGCCCCGGCGGGCAGCCTTTCGCGCGAAGACGCCGTCGCCCAGACTGGCCGGATCAGCATCGATACCCCGTCGCTTTCCGGATCGATCAACCTGTCCGGCGCCCGCATAGACGATCTGCTGCTGAAGGAATATCGCGAGACCATCGATCCCAAGAGCGCAAACATCACGCTGTTCAGCCCGGCGGCCATGGCCAATGGCTATTTTGCCGAAGTCGGCTTCATTGCCGATGCGCAGTCGGGTCCGGCTCCCGGTCCCAACACCGTCTGGACTGCTGCCCCGGGCCAGACGCTCACTCCGACAACTCCGGTCACGCTGACCTTCGACAATGGCCAGGGCCTGACCTTCACCCGCGTCATCTCCGTCGATGAGCATTACATGTTCAGCTTCGAGGACACGATCGCCAATTCCGGCGACGCGGCCGCATCCGTCGCCGGCTACGGCCGCGTGACCCGGTTCTTCAAGCCCAAGACCCAGGGCATCTATGTCCTGCACGAAGGCCTGATCGGCGTGATCGGCGAGGAAGGGCTGCAGGAGGTCGATTACTCCGATGTCGAGGACACCCCGGTCATCAGCGTCGCCAAGGCGACCGCCGGCTGGATGGGGATCACCGACAAGTACTGGGCGGCCGCTCTCGTGCCGCCGCAGGGCGCCGGATTCGAGACCCGCTTTGCCCATTTCACCGATGGCCGGGCGCGCTATCAGTCGGATTTCAAGACCGACACCATGGCCGTCGCACCCGGCGGCAGCGTGACGTCGAAGACGCTGGTGTTCGCCGGCGCCAAGGAAGTCCCGGTCATTGCCGGGTACAAGGATCAGTACAACATCCTCAATTTCGACCTGATGATCGACTGGGGCTGGTTCTATTTCCTGACCAAGCCGATGTTCTGGCTGATCGACTACCTCTACAAGCTGTTCGGCAATTTCGGCATCTCGATCCTGATGACCACCGTTATCGTCAAGCTGATCTTCTTCCCGCTGGCCAACAAGTCCTACGTGTCGATGGCCAACATGAAGAAGGTGCAGCCAAAGCTCGAGGAGCTGAAGGCCAAGCACGGCGACGACAAGATGGCGCTGCAGCAGGGGATGATGGAGCTCTACAAGAAGGAAAAGATCAACCCGGTGGCCGGCTGCTGGCCGGTGCTGTTGCAGATCCCGGTGTTCTTCTCGCTCTACAAGGTGCTCTACATCACCATCGAAATGCGCCACGCGCCGTTCTTCGGCTGGATCCAGGACCTTTCGGCGCCGGACCCGACCTCGCTGTTCAACCTGTTCGGCCTGCTGCCCTATGACGTGCCCTCATTCCTGATGATCGGCGTCTGGCCGTTGATCATGGGCATCACCATGTTCATCCAGATGCGCATGAACCCGACGCCTCCGGATCCGACCCAGGCGATGATCTTCACCTGGATGCCGGTAGTCTTCACCTTCATGCTGGCGACGTTCCCGGCCGGCCTGGTGATCTACTGGGCCTGGAACAACACGCTTTCGGTTATCCAGCAGGGCGTGATAATGAAGCGCCAGGGCGCCAAGATCGAGCTTTGGGACAATCTCGCCGCCTTGTTCAAACCCAAGAAGAAAACGACCTGACGGCACGCGGAGGCCGGAGCGATGACCCAACTGTCCGCAGATCCGGCCGAGCAGGCCGCCAAGGAACTGGCGGCCACGCTGTTTTCCAAGCCGTGGGTGTTCATCCGCGGCGTGCCGTCGCTGAAATTCCTGCCGCCCGAAGGCCCGCCTGAAATTGCGTTTGCCGGCCGCTCGAATGTCGGCAAGTCCTCGCTGATCAACGCGCTCGTCGGGTCCCATGGCCTGGCGAGGACCTCGAACACGCCGGGCCGGACCCAGGAACTGAACTATTTCGTACCGTCGGGTTATTCAGGCGACGAAGGCGACCTGCCGCCGATGGCGCTGGTCGACATGCCGGGTTACGGCTACGCCAAGGCGCCGAAGGATCAGGTCGACCTGTGGACCAAGCTGGTGTTCGACTACATGCGCGGGCGCTCGACGCTGAAGCGGGTCTACCTGCTGATCGACAGCCGGCATGGCATCAAGAAGAACGACGAAGAGGTCATGGACCTCCTGGACAAGGCTGCGATGTCCTACCAGGTGGTGCTGACCAAGACCGACAAGATCAAGGAAGCGGGCGTGCCGCGGCTGATGTCGGAGACCGTGGCCGCGCTGAAGCGTCGGCCTGCGGCCTATCCGGAGATCATTGCAACATCTTCCGAAAAAGGCTCCGGAATCGACGACCTGAGGGTGGCAATCGCCCTGGCCATTACGCTGTAGCAGCCAATCGGTCAGCGGGTCAGGCGTTTTCCGCCGGCTTGAAGCTCAACGCGACGCCGTTGATGCAGTGACGCTTGCCGGTGGGCGGCGGGCCATCATCGAAAATGTGACCGAAGTGACCGCCGCAGCGGCGGCAATGGACTTCCGTGCGTGTGGAAAACAGCGACCGGTCCTCCTTGGTGCGGACGGCATTGTCCTCGGCCTGCCAGAAACTTGGCCAGCCAGTGCCGCTGTCG
The DNA here is from genome assembly GCA_020637795.1 of Hoeflea sp. Classification (GTDB taxonomy): domain Bacteria; phylum Pseudomonadota; class Alphaproteobacteria; order Rhizobiales; family Rhizobiaceae; genus Hoeflea. The sequence continues at coordinate 1,509,489 of JACKJT010000001.1, forward strand.
AACTTCGTTTCAGACGAGTAGACCGGCAGATCGCAGCCGGCGCAATGGAACATGCCCTTGCGCTTTTCTTCGTTCAGCGGGCTGGTGAACGCACGCTCGGTGGCTTCCTGACGCAGAACCGCGAACTGCTGCGGTGTCAGCTTCGCCTTCCATTCCGCTTCGCTCAGCATGATTTCAAACGTGCCTTCCGACGCGTTGGCGGGCGCCCGGCGGCCGAACACCGACAGGGCCACGCCGGCAACACCGGCAGTCAAAAGCGCGCGGCGGCTCATCTCTGTCTTCGTTGTCATCGTGTGTCTCCTTGTGGTGATCTCAATCTAGGTGATGCGGCGGCAAAGCGCCAAGCACATGTCTTCACTTGCCCGTGAGCGCCTCCCGCCCGATAGGAGCGGGAGGCTGTCCGGATACGGCACGCCGGCATTTACGATGCAGGGGGCCGCGGCGTGCCCGGACATGATGCCGGTCAGGGGGGACCGGCTACCAGGCTCAGCTCTTGGGCAGGAGCACCTTGTCAATGACGTGAATGACGCCATTGGACTGATCGACATCGGCGATGGTGACGTTGGCCACGCCGCCGGTCTCGTCCTCGATCATGATCTTGTCGCCCTTGTAGGTGACGTTGAGCATGCAGCCGCCAACGGTCTTGACCGGATGCGCGCCGCCATCATCGTCAACCATCTTCATGATCGCGTCCGACATCGCGTCGGCGGCAACGACGTGGCAGGTCAGCACCTTGGTCAGCTGGTCCTTGTTCTCAGGCTTGAGCAGCGTGTCGACAGTGCCGTCCGGCAAGGCCGCGAAAGCTGCATTGGTCGGCGCGAACACGGTGAACGGACCTTCGCCCGACAGCGTGTCGACAAGGCCGGCAGCCTGGACGGCGGCGACAAGCGTGGTGTGATCGGCGGAATTGACGGCGTTCTCGACGATGTTCTTGTCGGGGAACATTTCGGCGCCACCGACCATCTTGTTGCCGCCATGACTTGCGGCAAAGGCCAGGCTTGCGCCCGAGAGAAGAACAGCGGCGGCGGCAATGGAGCGAAGAGTATTTTTCATAGTCAGCCTCTTTGTTGTGTTGTCAGGCCGGATCATCCGGGCCCTTCGTCACCCGCCACGTTTTTTCCGCGGCGGTTAAAGAGGAAGACGGGAGCGTTGCAGGAAAAGTTTCAGAAATCTCGGACTATTTTTTCGACAGCGATCCCGAGAGCACCACGGGACCGGTCGCAGTGCCGGTGGGCGAACCGCCGAGAGGCTCGACGCTGACGGCAAGCAGGGCGCCGTCGGAGACCTTCTTGACGAGGTCCTTGTCCAGCTTGAGCTGCCCGCCGTCGCCGGGAACGAGACCGAGGGAAACCGGAACGCCGTCCCCGGGAACCAGCCAAAGTTCGAGCGACTTTCCGTCGTCCGGCGAGAAGGCCGCAGGCGTTATGGTGAACGCCCCCTCCTCCGGGTCAAGTGCCGCGATAAGCCCGACGGAACTGCCCGGAGCGCCCAGTTCGGCGACAAGCGCAGGAGCACCGGGACCGGCAGGGCGTCCGAAATCGCTGGTGTAGATACCGAAAGCGGCGGCGGCGGCAACCGATGCAAGCGCCAGGCCGCGCCAGAAGACCAGCGATCCCCAAAGCCCGCCGGCCGGCCTTGCTGCTTCGGCAAACAGCCGCGCGTCGATCCGCGCCTTGACGCCTTTGGGCGGTGTTTCGGGTTGATAGGCCTCATCGAGATTTGAGAGATCTGCCTGCCAGGAGGCAACCAGCGCCGCGAAATCGCTGTCGCGGGTCATTCGCTCTTCGACCCTGCGGCGCTCGGCAAGCGGCAAAACGCCGAGCACGTATTCTCCGGCCAGGGCCTCGTCGTCGGGAATTTGCGCACCGGTACTCATCGGTTCAGGCACTCTCTCAGTTTGATCAGGCTGCGCCGCAGCCAGGTTCGCATCGTGTTGAGCGGCACGGCGTTCCGGTCGGCCAGCTCCTGGTAACTCAATCCCTCCACATAGGCCGCCACCACCGCAGCGGCCTTGTTCTCCTCCAATTCGCCCAGGCACCGGTCGATGCGCCGGGCTTCACCGCTCAGCAACGCCTGTGCCTCCGGGTCCGGCGCCGCATCGGCGACGTCAGGCGCGTCGTCATATTCCAGCGTCGCCGGCTGGCGGCTGCGGATCAGGTCGATCGCCTGGTTGCGGGCAATGGTCACAAGCCAGGCCATGGCTGAGGCCTGGTCCACTCTGAAACTGCCGGCGCGACGCCATATGCGGACATAGACCTCCTGGATTGCATCCTCGGCCTGGGCCCTGTCCTTGAGAATACGGAGCGCGACACCGAATAGTTTCGCGTTGGTCTCGTTATAAAGTGCGGAAAACGCCTTGCGGTCCCCCAGCGCGGTGCGCGCGATCAATCCGGCGAGCAAATCTTGACTCATAACAGCTTCGGTTTCTCCGCAAGTTCACCCAACAGATAGCAGTTTCCTGAACTACTGAAACCCTATACGGCGAAATTGCGAAAACGGTTGCGCATTCCGCCGGCCAACTCCGGCATTGTTTGAAGGAGTTATTGAAGCCGGTGCGGATTGCCGCTAAACAGCGCCGGACCTCTTGCAGCTTACACGCAATCCAAACCGGGACGCCAGCCAATGTCTGACACTCCAAGCGACGATGCCGCCACCCAGGCCCGCCTGCTCGCCGAAGCGCTGCCGTTCATGCAGCGCTACGAGAACAAGACGGTGGTGGTCAAATATGGCGGCCATGCCATGGGCAACGCCGCGCTCGGCAAGGCGTTTGCGCAGGATATCGCGCTGCTCAAGCAATCGGGCGTCAACCCGATCGTCGTACATGGCGGCGGCCCGCAGATCGGCGCGATGCTGGCGAAGATGGGCATTGAATCGAAATTCGAGGGCGGATTGCGGGTCACCGACGAGAAGACCGTCGAGATCGTCGAGATGGTGCTGGCCGGATCGATCAACAAGGAAATCGTCGCGCTGATCAATGCCGAGGGCGAATGGGCGATCGGGCTGTGCGGCAAGGACGGCAACATGGTCTACGCCGAGAAGGCGCAAAAGACCTTTGTCGACCCCGATTCCAATATCGAACGGGTGCTCGACCTGGGCTTTGTCGGCGAACCGGTGGAAGTCGACCGCACTTTGCTCGACCTTCTTGCCAAGTCCGAAATGATCCCGGTGCTGGCGCCGGTGGCGCCGGGCCGCGACGGCCACACCTACAACATCAACGCCGACACCTTCGCCGGCGCCATCGCGGGTGCCTGCGAGGCATCGCGGCTGCTGTTCCTGACCGATGTTCCTGGCGTTCTGGACAAGGACAAGAACTTGATCGACGAGCTGACCGCCAGCGAAGCCAGGGCGCTGATCGCCGACGGCACGATCTCCGGCGGTATGATCCCCAAGGTCGAGACCTGCATCGAGGCGCTCGAACGCGGCGTGAAGGGCGTGGTCATCCTCAACGGCAAGAAGCCGCATGCGGTGCTGCTCGAGCTGTTCACCGCCCACGGTGCGGGAACCCTGCTGGTTCCGTAAGCCCGGCCGGTCCGGAACCGTTCCGGATTCAGAGGGCGAACAAGCCGACAGGCCGCATCCGGCCCTCATGCCGCAGCAGCCATTTCTTGCGCCACAGGCCTCCGCCGAAGCCGGTGAGGGAGCCGTCCGAACCGATGCAGCGGTGGCATGGGATGACCACCGGAATGGGATTGGTGCCGCAATATTTGGCGACCACGCGTACCGCCTCGATGGTGGCCGTATCGCGGGCAATATCGCCATAGGAGCACGTCTCGCCGAGCGGCACCTGAAGCAGCCGGGCCCAGACCTTGCGTTCGAGCGCATTGCCCTCGATTCTGAGCGGTGTCCGGAAGTCGGCGCTCTCGCCGGCAAAATAGGCTTTCAGCTCCGCCGCGATCTGCATCAGCGGCGCGTTGCGCTCGATGGCCTCCGTTACCTGAGGCCCTGTTGCCTCGTCGTGGAACTCCAGCCGCACAAGATGGGTCTCGTCGGCAACCGCCCGCATCGGGCCAATCGGCGTGTCCAGCCACAGCTCGCTGAGTTCGGGATGATGCTCGGCCATGTCAGCGCTCAGTTGGGGCCGGATTGTGCAGCCTGCGGGTTTCGCGCCCGCCTCGAGCCAGCGCTCAAACCGGTTGTCACGCCCAGGATGCTGTCGCCGAGGCCGGTCCCGAAACGCCGGGATTGCGCATCGAATGTATCGCGCGCTTTCGGATCGAGAATCGCGATCGGCGCGGATATCGCCATGCCTGCGGCGGAGCCCACCGTATTGGACACGGACATGGCCGTGGCGCCAAGTTCAGCGCCGAGACCAAGATCCTGTTCCGTGACCGCCTGCCCGTCGATCAGCCGCTGTCCCAGAAGTTTGACGACCTCCGGGCTTTCGGCGAACTTGGAATGATTGAGACTGTCGCCGACCTGCAAGGCGGACAGATCGAGAACCGTGATGCCGCCGCTTTCGAACTCGTCGCGGTAGACGGGGTTGGAGATGTCGATCTGGCCAAGCCGGTCGACATTGCCGGATATCCGGCGCGACAACGTCAGGGCCCGGTCATCCTTGGAGACAAAGACAGTGAATTTCGGCCGCTTCGGTCCCATGTCGGCCAATTGCTGGCGGAAGACATCAACATCCAGGTCCGGCGATGCGAGGATGACGTTGCCGATCTTGGAGGGCACGCCCTTGTTTCGGATCGCCATCTGGCGCAGCGATTCCATTGTCAGCCAGGTGCCCATGGAATGGGCGAGGATGGTGATGTCCTTGATCTCCGGCTCATCGACAGCGCCGGTCAGAAGCGCCTCCAGCGCGGAACGGGAATAGTTGGTGCTTTCCTTGTCATAGCCGTAATCGAACACAGAACCGCGCGACGGCCAGGTGAACATCACCGGGGCGGCGTCGGTGTTGCTGTCATAGGCGATCTGGGCAAAGCGGTAGACGGCGCTTTCGTAGCGGGTGTTGAAGCCGTGCACGAAGATCAGCAGCCGCCCGGTCGATGATCTGTTGCGCTGATACCAGGCCTTCACACCTTCGACGGTGGAAAAGGGCTTTGCCGACAGCGTGGCAAACTCGCGCGACGGATTGGCCGGCAGCTTCTTCGGCCATTGCACCTCGCCGACCTTGCGGTTGGCGTCCGGCGGGATCGAGATCACCAGTTCATTGAAGTCGATCGCATCGCCGCGCTCGCCGGTGTAGAGCAGGCCGGGATTTTCGGATGGCGCACGGGTGGTGGCGACCATGATCGAGACCGCTGTCGCATCCGCATACGTCTGGGCAATCGGCGACAACACCCCTTCCGGCGGGCTGGCGCAGCTCATCAGAAACGCTGCAAGCAGCAAGGAGCCGGCGCGCGCCGGTTGCCGCATGTTCGGGACCGGGAGTTTCATCATCTGCAGGCGCCATGCGGGCATAGAGTTTCCGTTCCCGTTCCATGGTGCGGCCGGATTCAGACCATGAGCCGCCGCCATCCCGCCGCTCAGACCATCAACAGCACAAGGATCCCCGCTACAATCAGGATGCAGCCGGCAATCTCGAGCTTGTTGACGTGTTCCTTGAAGACTAGCACCGACGAGGCGAATGTGAAAATCATTTCGACCTGCGCCAGAGCCTTGACCGCGGCCGCGGTTTGCAGCGTCATCGCCATGAACCAGCCGAACGAGGCGGTGGCGCCAACCAGACCGACCATCGCCGAGATTTTCCAGGCCGCGCGAACCCTCGCCAGTTCGCCCGGCGATTTCAATCCCATCCAGACCAGCATGATGATGGTCTGCAGCACGATCGCCACAAGCAGGGTGACGGCGGCCTGCATCATGAAATTGGGTCCGTCGAGCGACAGCGAGGCTGCACGGTAGCCGACGGCCGCGATCCCGAAGACCGTTCCCGACGCCAGGCCGAGGGCCGCCGTTCGGGAGAACACCGAGCGCAGCAATGCCGATGCGCCCGAGGCCGAACGGGCGACCGAAATCAGCACCACGCCGACCAGGCTGATGGCGATGGCAACCAGCGTTCCGGTGCTGACCCGGTCACCCAGAAAGACCAGTCCGAAGAGTGCGGCCTGCGCCGGTTCGGTGCGCGAATAGGCCGTGCCCACCGTGAAATTGCGGTGGCTGAACATCTGGATCAGCAACGCCTGTGCGGTGATCTGGGCCAGTGCCGCAAGGACAACCCATCCGAAAAACGGAAGATTGGGTCTGGGCAACGGATATCCGATGCCAAAGGCAAGCAGCGCCACGAAGGCGAGCGCGAACGGGACCCCGAAGCCGAAGCGGACAAAGGTCGCGCCGCTGGTGCCCATCACGCCCTTGAGGTGCTTCTGCAGCACAGAGCGGATGTTCTGCAGGAACGCCGCGGCAATGGTTATGAGAACCCAGGTTTCCATCTTGATGCGGCAGGTCCAGTTTCTGGGATCAGACACGACACGTCCTGCCTTCCTGGCTCTCAAAGCCGGGCCGGCCGAAACAAGATCAACGGTCTAGCAGCCCGGAACGCGGCGCGACAAGCCTCGTGAAGGCCAAATCCGGTGACGAGAGCCACGCTAGGCCGCGCGGGTCGCCTTGTCGTCCATGACCACGCGATTGCGCCCGCCGCGCTTGGCCAGGTACAGCTGGCTGTCAGCCTGGCGCATGATTTCCTTGGAACGCGACTGCGGTCCGAAGGCCGTCCCGCCAATGCTGACCGTGACCTTGAGCGGGCTGCCGTCTGCGGTGGAAAGAGAGATCTTCTCGACATTGGCGCGAACGCGCTCGGCGATCAGCGCCGCGTCTTCTGCGCTGGAGCCGCGAAGGATGATGGCAAACTCCTCGCCGCCAATACGGGCGCCGAGATCACTGGCCCTGATCGAGCCGGCGATCGCCTGCCCGACGGCCAGCAAGGCGCGGTCTCCCGCGTCGTGGCCATGCAGATCGTTGATCTGCTTGAAATGATCGGCGTCGATCATCAGCAGGAAGCCCGAGTCCGACTGGCGCTTGAGTTCCGACAGGTGGGCAAGAAACCGTTCGCGGTTGGCAAGCCCGGTCATCGCGTCGTGACTTGCCCGATGCTCGAGATCCTCGTGTGCAGCCTTCAGCCTGGTGTGAATTTCGGACAGGTTGCGGTGCGCTTCGCCCAGCGCCCTGTGCGCGGCCTGGAGCTCCAGGGTCTGCCGGCAAAACACGTAGGTTGCCGGAGGGGTTACCAGCAGCGGGCAGAAGCCGGCAATGGCAAGCGCCAGGGTCATGGCCCCCGTCTGGCCGGTCAACACCATGATGAGAGCGGTTATCGACAGGGACAGAACAACAGAACCGGCGGTGAGCAGGGCCATCTTTCTGAACAGGGCAAGGGAAATCGTCGGCGGCTTGCCGGTAGGCTGCATGGATCGCACTTCCTGGTGTTGTGACGCGCGATGCATCGCAGGATAGTTTTGACAGCGGGTGTACAGAGTAGGTAAATCTGCTGTTTACAATTGAGGTCGATGTTCCAGATTGAACCATATCGACCTCTCCAGGACAGGATTGAAGTTTTCATGCCCCATAAATCGGCCCTGCCCGATCCCCAGGCCTTTGCCCATGTCAGCGAATGGGTGTTCGATCTCGACAACACGCTCTATCCGCGTCACATCGACCTGTTCTCCCAGATCGACAAGAAAATGACGGAGTATGTCCGCAATCTTCTCGGCCTCGATCACGAGGCCGCACGCGGAATCCAGAAGAAATATTACCGCGAGCACGGCACCACGTTGCAGGGCCTGATGCTGCATCACGGCATCGATCCGAACGATTTCCTCGAGAAGGTGCACGACATCGACTATTCGTGGATCAAGCCGGATCCGGCGCTGGGCGAGGCGATCAAGGCGCTGCCGGGCCGTAAGTTCATCTTCACCAACGGCGACACGCCGCATGCCGAGAGGACGGCGCGGGCGTTGGGGATTCTCGATCATTTCGACGATATCTTCGATATCATCGCCGCGGACCTCTTGCCCAAGCCGGCGCCTGAAACCTATGACCGGTTTCTCTCCAGGCACGGCGTTCACAAGGACAAGGCGGCGATGTTCGAGGACCTGCCGCGCAATCTGCTGGCGCCGCATGCGCTCGGCATGCGGACGGTGCTGATCGTGCCCAACAACCTGGATGTGGTGCTGGACGAGGTCTGGGAACACGAGGGCAAGGACGGCGCGCATATCGATCATGTCACCGACGACCTTGCAGACTTCCTGAACCGCATCGTTTCCTGAAGAGGCCAATCCGGCGAAATCGGAACAGATCCCTTCCTTTCCAAAGTTTAATCTACATTACAGGGCTTTAAGTGGTGATTGGCGGCAGCAGCGGCCACATTGGGGTGGAAGGCAACGCAACCCCGACAAAGGACACCGCTCATGAAAAAGACAATTCTCGCCACACTCGCCGCCGCCCTGATCGCCTCGACCGCAGCGCCGGCGCTGGCCGCACAGGGAGCTGGACAAGGCAAGGGTGACGGCCCGCGCCATGGACCGCGGATCGAACGCCTGATGGAACGCTTTGACGCCGACCGCGACGGCACCGTTCTGCTCGAGGAAGTTTCGGCGCATCGCCTGGCGATGTTCGAAAGCGCCGACACCGACAAGAACGGTTCGCTGAGCAAGGATGAGCTCAAGGCCTTCGGTGACATGCGCAAGGAGATGCGCCAGCAGAACCGCGAAGAGCGCCGCGCCGAGCGCCAGGGCAAGATGGACGGCCAGCGCATGGGCAAGCATGGCGACCGTGACGGCCGGATGGCCGGCAAGCAGGACGGCATGCGTAACGGCGAAGGCCGGGGTGACGGTTGGGGCAAAGGCCGGGGTGAAGGCCGCGGCGATCATCGCGGCGGACCGCGCATGGAGCGGCTGGATACCGACAAGAACGGTGAAATCAGCCTGGAGGAATTCACCTCGCTTGACGCCAGGATGTTCGAGCGCTTCGACCGCAACGGCGACAAGAAGATCGATATCACCGACTTCTACCGCGATCGCGCCGACAACAACTGATCCTGCCGGATCGCCCCCCGTCGCCCACATCAGAAGCCAGGCCGGATTCGCTTCCGGCCTGGTTTTTTACGGGGCGGCGGTGATGCCGTAGTGAGCGGCGATGACCGACCAGGCTTCGTCGGCAGTATCGACGAAATTGAGCAGATCAAGGTCACCCGGGGAAATGGTGCCGAAATCGGCCAGCGCCTGAAAATCCACGATCGAATTCCAGAATTCCGAACCGAACAGGATCAGCGGCACATGTTCCATGCGGCCGGTCTGGATCAGGGTCAGCGATTCGAACAGCTCGTCCATGGTGCCAAATCCGCCGGGGAAAATGGTGACGGCCTTGGCGCGCATCAGGAAATGCATCTTGCGGATGGCGAAGTAGTGGAAGTTCAGGCTGAACTCGGGCGTCACGTATTCATTCGGGGCCTGCTCGTGCGGCAACACGACATTGAGGCCGATCGAGGCCGCGCCAACATCATGAGCGCCCCGGTTCCCCGCCTCCATCACGCCCGGACCGCCGCCGGTGCAGATCACGAATTCCTGGCCCCGGGTCGCCAGGGAATGGGTCGAGCACAGCCGGGCGAAGGCGCGGGCCTCGTCATAGTAGCGGGATGCGGCGGTGAGGTTTTTCGCCTGGATCTCGTTCTTGGCGGCCCAGGGCTCCCGGCCGGGTTCGGGAATGCGTGCGCCGCCGAACATCACCACGGTGGAGCGGATCCCCGCCTCCATCAGAATCATTTCCGGTTTGAGCAGCTCCAGCTGCAGGCGCACCGGCCGGAGTTCCTCGCGGCACAGGAAATCATCGTCGGCATAGGCCAGCCGGTAGGACGGGGACGTGCTTTGCGGGGTTTTGGGCTGACGGTCGGCACGGAGCTTGTCCTGACGGCTGTCGGCAAGCGGATCCCAGACCTGATTTGTGCGATTGGCATTCATCTACATTTCCCCGTTTGGCGCAGGCGGTCGGACCGGAATTGACCCCGCGCCCAGCCTCGCTTAGGAGAAGTGCGACGGCGCTGGCGGCCCGGCTTGATATCGCCATGACCGAACAGACTAGACGTTGAACCTTAAGGAATCGCCACGATGAAACATGATTTGGCCGCCCTCGCCAGCACGATCGAAACTGCATTCGACAACCGCGATGCCGTCTCCACCTCAACCCGCGGAGAAATCCGTGATGCGGTTGAAACGGCGCTCAATCTGCTCGATCTCGGAGAAGCCCGCGTGGCGACGCGCGGCGACGACGGCACATGGACCGTCAACCAGTGGCTCAAGAAGGCGGTGCTCCTGTCGTTCCGGCTGAACCCGATGGAAGTGATCAAGGGCGGTCCTGGAGACGCGGTCTGGTGGGACAAGGTGCCATCGAAATTCGAAGGCTGGAGCGCCAACGAATTCGAACGCGCCGGTTTCCGCGCTGTTCCCGGCTCGATCGTCCGCCGCGGTTCGTTCATCGGCAAGAACGTCGTGCTGATGCCGTCCTTCGTCAATCTCGGCGCCTATGTCGATGAAGGCAGCATGGTCGACGGCTGGGCGACGGTCGGCTCCTGCGCCCAGATCGGCAAGAACGTACACCTTTCCGGCGGCGTCGGCATCGGCGGCGTGCTGGAACCGCTGCAGGCAGGCCCGACCATCATCGAGGACAACTGCTTCATCGGCGCCCGGTCGGAGGTGGTCGAAGGCTGCATCGTCCGCGAAGGGTCGGTGCTCGGCATGGGTGTCTACATCGGCAAGTCGACCAGGATCGTCAACCGGATGACCGGCGAGATCAGCTATGGCGAAGTGCCCCCCTATTCGGTCGTTGTCGCCGGGTCGATGCCATCGTCGGTTACCATGGGCAACGGCGCAGCGGCGCCGAACCTCTATTGCGCGGTGATCGTCAAGACCGTCGACGCGCAGACCCGGTCGAAGACCGGCATCAACGAACTGCTCAGGGACTAGAACCGCATGGCGCGGCGGCCCGGCTCCGGCATGCGCTGGCTTCTGTTCAGCGTTTCCGGTCGGCTGTCGCGCCGGACCTATGCCTGGGCCCTGCTGTTCTGGATGGCGGTGGTGTCTGTCCCGGTGTCGGCCGCGGTCGGTGCCGAACCCGACAGCAGTGCCATGACCATGGCCGGTTTCGGTATCATCCTGACCGTTCTGGCGGCTACTTGGTCGATCGCGGTGATGAGCATCAAGCGCCTGCATGATGCCGGCCTGCCCGGCATTCTGGTGGGAGTCCTGGTCATTCCCGCCGCGTCCTTCTTCATGCTGCTGATCATCATGCTGTGGCCGCCCACCAAAGGCCCGAACAAGCACGGACCGGCGCCTGACCAGCCGGGATACTAAGAAAGCCGCGGTCGCCAAGAGCATTCAACGAGACAGGACGGCCGTGGCCGCGGATTCGTTTTTTGCTTCTCTAATCCGCTTCCGCAATTTAGGTTGAGGTCCACCCGCTGGTTCGCCCGAACCGCGTCATCCGTCGATCCCCAACCCGCCCCGGCCCATGCCCTACCGCAAGCTTGACCCCGCCCGCATCATCGACACCGCGAAGATCCTTTCGGCGCGCGTGGCGGAACGGTTTCCGGACTCCGGCCTGAGCAAGATCGCCGCGGAGATGGTCAACCTTGCCCGGGACACCGAGAAGACCGCCGCCGAGCTGGAACAGCCGATCTGGTGGCTGCGCGCCATGGTGTTTTTGGTCGTGGGCGCCGGCATGCTGGTGTTCATCTTTGTCGGCACCTTCCTGTCGTTCGACCGGATGAGCAGCACCGCCTTCGATCTCGTCCAGGGGATCGAAGCGGCGATCAACATGATCGTGCTGCTGGGGCTGGGCATGTTCACACTGGTCAATCTGGAGGAGCGCTTCAAGCGCCGCCGCGTGCTGAAAAGCCTGCACGGATTGCGCTCCATCATTCATGTCATCGACATGCATCAGCTGACCAAGGATCCGGTGGTGTTCTCCCGAGATTTCAAGCCGACCGCCAGTTCGCCCAAGCGGGTGATGGGCGCGCCGGATCTGAAGCGGTATCTGGATTATTGCTCCGAACTGCTGTCGCTGAGCGGCAAGCTGGCTGCGTTGCACGCCCAATCGGTCAATGATAGGGACGTCGTCGAGGCAGTGAACGACATCGAAAACCTGGCCGCCAACCTGTCGCGCAAGATCTGGCAAAAGATCGCCATGATCGACGAAGGCGGACCTCGCCGCGGCAGCAGAACCGGAAACATCGCATGAACCTTACCGATCCGACACAGACACTTGCCGCGCTGATCCGCTGTCCTTCCGTAACCCCCGAAGAGGGCGGCGCCCTGACGGCGCTTGCCGAAATGCTGAGCCAACTCGGCTTTGCCAACGACCGCGTGACCTTCTCCGACGAGGGCACGCCGGATGTGGAAAATCTCTACTCCCGGCTGGGGTCCGGCGGCCCGCACCTGATGTTTGCCGGGCACACCGACGTGGTGCCGGTGGGCGACGAGGCCGCCTGGACGCAAGGGCCGTTCGGCGCCGAGATCGTGGGTGGCGAGATGTATGGCCGCGGCGCGGTCGACATGAAGGGCGGCATCGCCTGTTTCGTCTCCGCCCTGGCGCGGCTGATCGAACGTCGCGGCGCACCCGAAGGTTCGGTGTCGCTGCTGATCACCGGCGACGAGGAAGGCCCGTCGATCAACGGCACCGAGAAGCTTCTCGCCTATGCGAAGGCAAAGGGAGAGCGCTGGGATGCGGCGGTGGTCGGCGAACCGACCAATCCGGACCAGATGGGCGACATGATCAAGATCGGACGGCGCGGTTCGCTCTCGGGCACGCTGAAGGTCGAGGGCGTGCAGGGCCATGTCGCCTATCCGCATCTTGCCGACAATCCGCTGCGCGGGCTGGTCGCGCTTGCCGGCGCGTTGCTGGATCCGCCGCTCGATGCCGGCAACGAACGTTTTCCGCCGTCCAATCTCGAAATCACCAGCATCGATACCGGCAACGTGGCGACCAACGTCATCCCGGCGCGCACGACCGCCCGCTTCAACATCCGCTTCAACGACTTGTGGACCGCAGAAACCCTGGCGGACGAGTTGCGCTCCCGGCTGGAACGGGCGGCCGGTGACTCTGGACTGCGGCCGGGGCGCGGCCCGGCGCGTTACAGCGTGGAATTTGACGCGCGCTCCTCACCCTCCTTCCTGACACGGGACACCGCGCTGATCGATGCGCTGTCGGAAGCGGTCTTCGAGGCAACCGGGAAAACACCGGCGCTGTCGACCACCGGCGGCACCTCAGACGCACGCTTCATCAAGGATTACTGCCCGGTCGTCGAGTTCGGCCTCGTCGGCAAGACCATGCACATGGTCGACGAGCGGGTTGCGCTCAGCGACCTGGAAAGCCTGACCGGCATCTACGAGCTGTTCCTCGAGCGCTGGTTCGAGCGCCGGGCTTCCGGCACGGAGGCGGGCTGATCTTGGCGGGTGGCGTCGTCCCGACACGGCTGGAGGCCGGCCGGTCCCTGGCCGGGCTGTTCTACCTGATCCTCGGGAACCGTGACGGCCTGCGCCTGTTCGACACCTCTCCGGATGGGTTCTGGCGATCGTTCGGCGCGTTTTTCTGGTCATGGCCGGTGCAGTGCTTCCTGTGGACCGGGATGTGGCGCGCAGCGCCGGAAACCCGGCCCGATACGGCTGAGGGCCTGTTCAGGTTCTTTTTCGTCTCAACCGGGTTCGACGTTGCTGCATGGGTACTGCCGGCGCTGCTGCTGCTGGCAGTCTGCCAGCTGTTCGGCCTCTCGGCCAAGGCTTCGCAGCTGGTGGTCGTCAACAACTGGTTCGGGCTTTTGTCGGCCTATATCGGGTTTTTTCCCGCTGCGCTGCGCTATCTGACCCCGGTCTCCGACACTGCCAGCGCCTTCATCTCGCTGGCCGTCTACGTGGTGGTCATCTGGCTTTACTATAGGGTGGTCCGGATGTGCCTCGACGGTGATCTGATGATCTCCATCTTCATCACCCTGATGATGGTGATGGCCGGGCTGACAATCTCGGAAATCGCCTTCAGCGCGCTGGCCGGCTGACCGTTCCGGCTCCGGCCGAACATGCAAAAGCCACCCCTGCGCCGTTCATCCGAACGGTACGGGGATGGCTTGATACAAGAACCATCGGCAGATGATCAGGCGGCCATGTCCTCTTCGGTCGAGAACAGCGCATCAAGATCGAGATAGCAGATCATCTGCTCGTCGACCGGAATGATCGCCTTGGTCAGCGCACGTTCGGCGGCCGGCAGGACATCCGGCGCGGGCTGCAGATCGGCATTGTTGACGGTAATCATGTCGGACACGTTCTCGACCAGCAGGCCAACCAGCTTGCCGGCGATGTTGGTGACGATGATTGCCGAGCGCTCGGTCGGCTTGATCGCCGGCAGGCCGAGACGGATGGCCATGTCGATGACCGGGATCACCGAACCGCGCAGGTTGATCACGCCAAGCACGTGCGGCGGCGAGTGCGGCAGGGTGGTCGACGGCGCCCAGCCGCGGATTTCGCGGACCGACATGATGTTGACGCAGAATACCTGCTTGCCCAGATGGAACGAGATAATTTCAAGATAGCCAGTGCTGGCCACGTTGTTGTTTGCGGATTCCTGCATCAGAATTCCTCCCAGTCGTCCTGAGACGCTGCGGTTGAGTTGTTGGACTTGCCACCAACACCAAAGGCATTGGCGACGGTTTTCAGCATGTTTCGGGCCGGCGACTGTACCGGACGCGACCCGGATGTAGAAGCGCTGACGGCTGCCGCTCCCTTGGAGCGCGGGGCCGGTTCAGCGGCTGGAGCCTGTCTGGCCGGGCCCGGCATGGCCGTGCGGACCGGAACGGAGACCGGACGGCTGTCAGACAGCCTGAACTGGCTGACGAGGCTTTCAAGCGACGCCGCGCCACTGGTGAGCCGGTGGGTGACAGCTGTGGTTTCCTCGACCATGGCGGCGTTCTGCTGGGTCACCTGGTCCATCTGGTTGACCGCGGAGTTGATCTCCGTCAGACCGCCCGCCTGCTCGCGTGCAGCCGTTGCGATCGAATTGATCTGATCGTTGATGGCGCTGACATGCTCGGCGATCAGGCCGAGCGCATCGCCGGTCTCGTGGACCAGCGTCACGCCGGACTTGACCTCGTCGCCTGACTTGTTGATCAGGTCCTTGATGTCCTTCGCCGCGGTTGCGGAGCGCTGTGCCAGTTCGCGGACTTCCTGGGCGACAACGGCAAAACCTTTCCCGGCTTCGCCGGCACGGGCCGCCTCGACACCGGCGTTGAGCGCCAGCAGGTTGGTCTGGAAGGCGATCTCGTCGATGACGTTGATGATCTTGGAAATCTCGACGGAGGCATCCTCGATCCGGCCCATGGCGCTGATTGCCTCGGCCACCACCTTGCTTGAGGTCTCGGTCGACTGCTTGGCCTCGGCGACCTTGGTTGTCGCCTCATCGGCACGCTGGGAGGAACTCTTGACCGTGGCGGTGATCTCGTCCAGCGCCGCGGAGGTTTCCTCGAGCGAAGCGGCCTGCTGCTCGGTGCGCCGCGACAAGTCATCAGCGGCTGCGCGCAGCTCACCGGTGTCGCCATTGATGCCAAGAATGTTCTCGCTGACATCGCTCAGCGTTGCATTGAGCTTTTCAACCGACGCGTTGAAATCGAGCCGCAGTCTGTCGAGGCTTTCCATGAACGGCCGGTCGAGCCGGATTGTCAGGTCACCGTCGGACAGCTTGCGCAGACCATCGGCCAGTTCATCGACCGCCTGCTGCATCTGCGCAGCTTCCTCGGCCTTGGCCACCTCGCGGTCATGGCGTCTTTTTTCGGTCTGGGAGCGGGTCTCGTCAGCCTCGCGCTCCAGCTCGACCTTCTCGATCGCCGCGTTGCGGAAAACCGCAACCGAACGGACCATTTCACCGATCTCGTCCTTGCGGTTTTCACCGGCCAGTTCAATCGTGGTGTCGCCTTCGGCAAGGCGCCGCATGTTTTCAACCAAGGCCTCGATCGGCTTGGTCATCGACCGCGAGAACCAGGTGGAGACGGCAATGGCGCCAAGCAGAAGCAGGAGCGAGATGCCAAGGATGGCATTGCGCATCATCACCATGCTGGCGCCGGCTTCGCTCTTGTCGATCAGGGCGGCGACGGACCACTGGGCACCATCGAACTTGACTCCGGTCATGGCGACGTCGGCCTGCATGTTGCGGTAGCCCTCGAGCGTGCCTGTGATCACGGCGCTGCCCTTGGCATCCTGAAGAAGGTCGCTGTCAACCTTGACGCTGAGCATGTCGTTTTCGGGAGTCCGGATCGAATCGCTGATCAGATACCCTTCGGAATTGAGCAGAACCGTTTCGCCGGTTTCACCGAGACCCGAGGTGTTGGACATGATTTCGGCGATCTTGCCGCTGGGCACGCGGATGATGATGACCCCGACCGGGCCCATCTGCGAATTCAGGGCATGGCCCATGAAAGCCGCCGGCTGGTTGTTGATCGGCGGATAGGCCGAATAATCCGCGAACACGGTCTTGTCGATGACATTGGCGCCGACGATGCCCTCGTAGACCCTGCCGATGCCGGTGTCCTTGAAGGCGTCTGAGCGAAGGTTGGACGCATAGTCGTCGTATTTGTTGACCGAGTAGATGACGTTGCCGTTCATGTCGACAAGGAAGAAATCCTCCCAGCCGCGGCTTTCCGCCATCTCGCGCAGCTGTGCGTTGTAGCGCTCATGCGTCTGGTCGTAGGAACTGATCTTGGCGTCGTCCGGCTTTTGCGCCGTGTCGTATTTCTGGCGTTCGCCCTCGGGAAACGGATTTTCGGTGATGTAGCGCCGCTTCAGCTCGTTGGTTGCATCGGCTCCGAGGAAGCCCCAATCGTACTTGAAGCCTTCCAGTGCGATGCGCATCAGGTTGTTTTGCGAGGTCGCCGCCAGATCCTGCTGCAGGTTGGCGAGGAAGGTTTCGAGCTGGTTGCGTCGGCCGTCAACGACGGCCTCGAGCTTCTCGACAATCTTTTCGTTGACCGCGCTGGATCCGATCTGAAGGCTGACAACGCTGGAGACACCGATTGAAACGATCGTCAGCAAGGCGGCGGCAAGCGGCAATTTTCGCGAAATCAGCATCAGGATTCCCTAATTCGAGCAAATTCGTCGACATGTCTCAAAGAATCAAAGACGTCCAGAACGGCATCATGCGGTCCACGCGAACATGGATACTGGCGCGATAAGCTTTCCGTGGTTTGCGTTACCTTTCGGTTAAAAACCGATTCCTAATTCTCGAAATCGTACCGATGTGCGGTTTCGCAGGTCCCGGTGGTTCACTCGGGAAATCCCGGATCGCAGCCTTGCAAGGACTCCTGCCTGCTGCCCTGGCGGCGGTTCGGGCAAACCCGAGACAATTCGGCAACTGATCCGGACGGGAGAGCAGTCTTCAGATTTCCGGATCCGGATACTCGACGGCGCGGAAATACAAACCCTCGGGTGCCGCAACCGGGCCGCAGGCCTTGCGGTCTCTCGCGGCAAGGGCCGCCTCGACATCATCCGCCGACCACTTGCCTTCCCCGACCAGCCGCAGCGTTCCGGCAAAGGACCGGATCTGGTTGTGCAGGAAACTGCGCGCGGAGGCGTGGATCTCGATGAGACCATCCGCATCGCCCCTGACCACGTCGAGGCGTTCCAGGCTGCGCACCGGCGAGTTGGCCTGGCAGCTCATCGAGCGGAAGGTCGTGAAATCGTGCCGGCCGACAAGGCGCTGCGCCGCCTCGTGCATGGCGGCGGCATCCAGCGGCTTGGGTGACCAGAGCGCCCGGTTCTTCTCGATCACCAGCGGCGCGCGGCGGCAGACGATGCGGTAGATATAGTGCCGTTTCAACGCCGAAAAACGGGCATCGAACGCCTCATCGACCTGGCGGGCCGCGAGGATGACCACCCGCTCCCTGGCCATCAGCAGATGCGCGTTGATGGCGTCGCGCACCGTGTCATCCGGCCAGGTCTTTACGAGATCGACATGGGCGACCTGGCCCAACGCGTGAACGCCCGCATCGGTCCGCCCGGCGCCGCGAATGCTGACGGTTTCGCCGCAAAAGCCGAGGATCGCGGTCTCTATCGCCTGTTGGATCGACGGATGATCGTCCTGGCGCTGCCATCCGGCATAGCCGGTGCCGTCATATTCGATGTCGAGCCGGTAGCGTGGCATCAGCCGATCACCGTGCCCTGGGGAACCGGCGTTCCGCGCAGGAAATCCCCGGCCGAAAGCGGCTTGCCGCCGGCTTTCTGCAAGGTGAGCAGCCGGATGGCGCCCTCGCCGCAGGCGATCGTCAGCCCGTCATCGAGCACGGTCCCGGCGGCGGCCTGATGTGCGCCGATGTCGGCCAGTCCGGTTGCCAGCAGCTTGACCCGCTCGCTGCGACCGCCGGATTCGAGCTCGAACCAGGCGCCGGGCGATGGCGCCAGACCGCGCACATGGTCGTGCACTTGCCGTGCCGGCCTGGAAAAATCGACGCGGGTTTCGGCCTTGTCGATCTTGGCGGCATAGGTGACGCCCTCATCCGGTTGCGGGGTGACCGGCAGCCCCCCGGCTTCCAGCCGCGCCATAGCCTCGACCATCAGCTCGGCCGTCACAGCGGAGAGTAAGTCATGCAATTCGCCGGTGGTCATGGAGGGCGTGATCGCCACGGTTTCTGTCAGCGCCACCGGTCCGGTATCGAGGCCCTGATCCATCTTCATGATCATCACGCCGGTCTCGGTGTCGCCTGACATGATGGCGCGCTGGATCGGGGCGGCGCCGCGCCAGCGCGGCAGCAGCGAGGCATGGCCGTTCCAGGCGCCAAGCCGCGGCGCATCGAGGATGGCTCTGGGGAGAATCAGGCCATAGGCGACAACCACCGCCGCGTCGGCTTCAAGGGCGCGGAAGGCCGCCTGTTCCTCTTTGCTTCTCAGGCTTTTGGGTGTGAACACCGGAATGCCCAGCCGATCGGCAGCGCGGTGCACCGGTGACGGCAGCACTTCCAGACCGCGGCGGCCTGCCGGGCGTGGCGGCTGGGAGTAGACAGCGACAATCTCGTGACCGGCCGCGTGCAGCGCCTCAAGCGTCGGCACCGAATAGTCCGGCGTTCCCATGAAGATGATGCGCATGGCGGTTCCTCAAAACACATTCGCGGCAGGCGAACGGCCGCCAAACGGCAAATTCCAGGCCTAGCCTCAGGCGGTGACGCGCTGTTTGGCGAGCTTGGTGAACTTGCGCACCACCATGTCCCGCTTGAGCTTGGAGATGTGGTCGATGAACAGCACGCCGTTCAGATGGTCGATCTCGTGCTGCAGGCAGGTGGCGAGCAGGCCGCCGGCCTCGGTCACCTGCTCCTTGCCCGTACGGTCGAGATGCCTGACGGTGATCGTCGCAGGCCGTTCGACCTCGGCATAGTAATCCGGGATCGAGAGGCATCCCTCTTCGTAGACGCTGGTCTCGTCGCCGGTCGCCACGACCTCCGGATTGATGAAGACCTGCGGATTGGGTTCCTCGTCCTTGCCGGCGATGTCGATCACCAACAGCCGCCGCGGCACACCGACCTGGATGGCCGCCAGGCCAATGCCGGGCGCGTCATACATGGTTTCAAGCATGTCATCGATGAAACTGTTCATTTCCGAATCGACACGCTCCACCGCCATGCTTTGCTGGCGGAGGACGGGGTCGGGCAAGTAGATGATCGGCTTGATGGTCATGGCGGTGAAATAGTCATTGATCCGCGCGGCGTCAATCTGTGCCAGGCATGGCCGGAGTCAAATGTTCTTGTTTTGATCTGACAAAAGCCGGAGAATCAGCTAGGCCATGATCATGCAGACTGGCGCGACGCTGTTTTCAATCCCGCTCTTCGAGCTCAATGGCCACATGGTCACGCTGGGTGAAAGCCTTGCGAGCGGGCTTACGGCGCTTGTGCTGCTTGCCGTCTGGCTGGCGTTGAGCCTGAACCGTGCCGGCCGCAGACGGGCCGCCGCGGAAGCCGATGCGGCGGCGCGGGCGGCCCAGGCGGAAGTGCGGCTCGCCGACATCCTCAAGGCGCAATCGGAAATGCAGGGCCGCATGGGCGCGATGGCGGAGCTGTTCGGCGCCCGACAGGCAGAACTGAACCAGGCGATCGGCCAGCGCATCGACGGCATGACCCAGCGGTTGGGCTCCTCGATCACCGAGCAGACCAAATCGACACACGAGAACCTCTCGAAACTGCAGGAACGGCTTGCGGTGATCGACACGGCCCAGAACAATATCCAGTCGCTGGCGCGCGATGTGGTCGGGCTGCAGGCGATCCTGTCGAACAAGCAGACCCGCGGCGCCTTCGGTCAGTCGCGGATGGAAACCATCATAAAGGACGGGCTGCCGATGGGGGCGTTCCGGTTCCAGCCGACGCTTTCGAACGGGATGCGGCCCGACTGCACCATCGCCATGCCGAACGGCGCGCCGGATCTGGTGATCGACGCCAAGTTTCCGCTGGAAGCCTGGAACGCCATGCGCGAGGCGGAGGCCGAAGGCAGCGGCGAACAGGCGGCGCAGGGCGCGCAACAACGCTTTCGCCGGGACATCGAGGTGCATATCCGCGATATCGCCGACAAGTACCTGATTGCCGGCGAGACCCAGGATACGGCCTTCCTGTTCGTGCCGTCGGAATCGATCTTTGCCGA
The DNA here is from genome assembly GCA_020637795.1 of Hoeflea sp. Lineage (GTDB taxonomy): Bacteria > Pseudomonadota > Alphaproteobacteria > Rhizobiales > Rhizobiaceae > Hoeflea. The sequence goes on from JACKJT010000001.1 coordinate 1,530,068, forward strand.
GATCCACGAGAAGTTCGAGGCGATCATTCACAAGGCGCAGCGGTCACGGGTGGTGATCGTCTCTCCTTCGCTGCTGATGCTGTCGATCCAGGTGATCCAGGCGCTGCTCAAGGATGCGCGGATGCGCGAACAGGCACACCTGATCCAGGGCGAGGTCGTCCGGCTGATGGAGGATGTCTCGCGGCTCGATGACCGGGTGCGCAAGCTGCAGGCACATTTCTCGATGGCACAGAAGGATGTCGACCTGATCCTGACCTCGTCGGAGAAGCTCACCAAGCGCGGGGCAAAGATCGAGGCGCTGGAGTTTGCACAATTGACCGACGACACGCCGGTTGCGCGCCAGAACCAGACTGATGCTGCCACATCGCGGGACACCCCGAAATTCGAACCGCGCTCCTCGACGCTCAAGCTGCGGGTTGTCGACGAAGACGACTGACCCCTTTTCTCGCTCCCGATAACCTGACAGAAAGCCCATGACACGATTGCGAGCGTAGCCCGGCGGCCGGATGGCGGATGCCGGGGAGCAAGGGAGGCCGCCATGATCACCGTCATCGGATCCATCAACATGGACCTGATCGCCACCACGCCGCGGCTGCCCGAGCCGGGCGAAACCGTGGCCGGGACCGATTTCGCCACGGCGCAGGGCGGCAAGGGCGCCAACCAGGCGCTGGCGGCGCAGCGGGCAGGCGCCTCGGTCAAGATGTGCGGCGCGGTCGGCGACGACGCCTTTGCTGGCGAGGCGCTTGCGCTGCTCGATGAAGCCGGGGCCGACCTGAGCCTCATCCGCCACATTGACGGCCCCACCGGCACGGCGCTGATCCTTGTCGGCGGCGACGGCGAGAACATGATCGCCGTCATCCCCGGCGCCAACGGCCAGGTGACGGCGGAAGACGCGGAAAACGCCGTAGCCGCGATGGCAACGGGCGACACCTTGGTCCTGCAGATGGAGATCCCCGAAGCGGCAATCGAGGCGGCGCTGAAGGCGGCACGGGCCAGGAGCGTCCGAAGCGTTCTCAACATCGCGCCGCTGACAGATGCCGTCGAACGGCTCGCGCCGCTGGCCGACATCGTCATTGCCAATGAAACCGAGTTTGCCCGGCTGTCCGGCCGGCCGGCGGAAACGCTTGAGGCGGCGCGGGCCGAAGTCGAGGTGCTGCATGGCCGGACCGGCCAGTGCCTGATCGTCACCCTTGGCGGCGACGGTGTGCTCTGGGCCAGGGATGGCAAGGTGGAACACGTGCCATCGCTGAAGATCAAGCCGGTCGACACGGTCGGCGCCGGCGACACGTTCTGCGGTTACCTGGCCCAGGGGCTGGACGCCGGAATGGAGTTTGCCACGGCCATCCGCCGCGCGGCCGTGGCGGGCGCGCTGGCCTGCCTGAAGCCAGGGGCGCAACCGTCGATTCCGCTGTCAGCCGATGTCGATGCCCGTCTCTGATCTCGTCAGAGCCGGCCGACCCGCTCGATAAACAGATCGAAGAAGCGGTCGGCATCGACGTCCCGGACCACGAAGGCGTTTTCAGAACGACCGGTGACCTTCCACCAGTCGACCACCGTGGCGCCGAGGGTGAGGTCCGAGCCGGTCTCGATCTCGACATTGCACGCGCGGCCGGCGAACATGCCCGGATCGATCAGCCAGGCGATGACCGTCGGGTCGTGCAGCGGGCCGCCATCGGTGCCGTATTTCTCCTCGTCGAAGCGTTCGAAGAACTCGAGCATGTCGGCCATAACCACCGAAGGCCGGTTGCCGTTGGCGCGCAGACGCCCCACCCGCAGCTTCGTGGTCAGCACCTTGTGTGTCACATCCAGCGGCATCATGGTGAGCGGCACGCCGGCACTGAAGACGATTTTCGCGGCTTCGGGATCGACGAAGATGTTGAACTCGGCCGAAGGCGTGATGTTGCCGCCTTCGAAGAAGCCACCACCCATCAAGACGATTTCCCTGATCCGGGATACGACGTCCGGCGCACGCTCGATCACCGTGGCGATGTTGGTCAGCGGCCCCAGCGGGCAGAGCGTGACGGACCCGGCCGGTTCATTGCGCAGCGTCTCGATGATGAAATCGACGGCGTGCTGGGTCTCTAGCGGGCGGGCAGGTTCGAACAGGTCGACACCGTCGAGGCCGGTCTTGCCGTGCACGTGTTCGGCGGTCACCAGCTTGCGGGCGAGCGGTTTGTCTGCCCCCGCATAGATCGCGATGTCGCTTCTGCCGCAGATTTCAGTGACGATGCCGGCATTGCGCGCCGTCAGTGCCAGCGGCACATTGCCTGCGACCGCCGTCACACCCAGCACTTCGAGCTCCGGACTGGCCAGCGCCAGCATGATCGCCGCGGCATCGTCCTGGCCGGGGTCTGTGTCGATGATGATCTTGCGCGGCGCCATGGTCCATCCTTTGAAGAAGGCGATTCGGTTGAGGCGACATTAAGAGTGGCACCTGTGATGGAGCAAGGTTCTTGCGAAGCCGCAATGAAGTTCCCATATTAGCATCATGCCGGATGCCGATTGCGGGTCCGGCGCCTGTCGCTTGAGAACGAGGACAAGCCATGTCTCGCATGACGCCCTTTTCAAGCCCGCTGCTGCTGGGCTTTGACACGATGGAAAAGACCCTGGAGCGGATCGCCAAGGGGTCTGAAGGCTATCCGCCCTACAATATCGAACGTGTCCGCGCCTCGGCCGACGGAAGCAAGTCCGAACGGCTCAGGATCACGCTGGCCGTTGCAGGCTTCCGCGACGAGGATCTCGAGGTGACGACGGAAGAAAACCAGCTCGTCATCCGCGGACGCCAGTCCGACAATGACGGCCGGGAATACCTGCACCGCGGCATCGCGGCACGGCAGTTCCAGCGCATGTTCGTGCTGGCCGACGGGATGCAGGTTGTCAGCGCCGAATTGCAGAACGGATTGCTTTCCGTCGATCTAATTCGGCCCGAACCGGAGCGCATGGTGCGAAAAATTAACATTTCGGTTCGAGACTGAAGATTACAGTTCGAGCCAACAGGATGTTTCCTGCCACCTTCAGGAGGAAATCGACGTGATTGCCAAATCGGGAAAAACCCAATTGTCCGCCAATGATCTGGCCCTGCTTGGAGCCGGCAAGATCGGCTATATCCGCAAGATGCGTTCCGAGGACGTCAGCGCCCGCTTCCCCGAAGCGCCAGTGCTTGATCCCGGTCTGGAACTCTGGGCGCTGTTTGGCGCCGACGGCACGCCGATCCTGCTGACCGACAACCGCTCGAGCACGTTTTACCGCGCCGCCGAAGACGAACTCAAGACCGTCGCCCTGCACTGATACGGGACGCCTCACAGTCTTCAGGACCAGACCGTCTGTTGCGCCGTTTGAGGTAGGCAGACTGACGCCCGGCAGCCTGAGAGCACTAAAAAAAGCCCGAGAATCTCACGGATTCTCGGGCTTCTTCGTATCAGCAAATGGAAAACCTTTGAGCGAACCATCAGCCGGCCCGCCGCATGGCATGGCTCAGGCCGCGTTGGAGGCGGGTTCCTCGGTCAGGAAGGCATGCAGCGAGGCGGCGTTGTCGGTGGCGCGCAACTTGGCCACCATCTCGCTGTCACGCATGACACGGGCGATGCGCGAGAGCGCCTTGAGGTGATCGGCGCCGGCGCCTTCGGGAGCCAGCAGCAGGAACACCAGGTCGACCGGCTGGTCGTCCAGCGCCTCGAAATCGACGGGCTGGTCCAGGCGTGCAAACACGCCGACGATCTTGTCGAGCGATGCCAGCTTGCCGTGCGGGATGGCAATGCCATTGCCAACACCGGTGGAGCCGAGCCGTTCGCGCTGCAGGATGACGTCGAACACTTCGCGCTCGGCAAGTCCGGTGACTTCCGAGGCCTTGGCCGCCAGTTCCTGCAACAGCTGTTTCTTGGAGTTTGCCTTGAGCGCAGGCAGAACGGAGTTCTGCGCAATCAGATCAGCAAGCGCCATGTTGAATTCCTTGTTTTGGGTCCGCGTTCCGGACCTCATTGTTCGCTTCATGTGAAGGGTTGCAGGCCATTGCCGGTTCAGGCGGCCCGTGGCCTGCAGCCCTATTTCATTTCAGCCAACGCCGTCAGGACTTAATCCCGCCCGCGTCAATCCAGCCAATGTTGCCGTCATCACGACGATAGACAACATTGAGGGCATCATTGCCCGCATTGCGGAACATCAGGATCCGCTCATCCGTCATATCGAGAGCCATCACCGCATTGGCGACGCTCATGGTCACCAGCTGCTTGGTGCTTTCGGCAATGATCGCCGGTGCATAATCTTCGGGCACTTCGGCCGCATCATCACCCGCCGAATCCACCACCGCATAGGCCAGTTCGGCCTGTGCCTGCTGGTTGTTGGCATGATGATCCTTGAGGCGGCGCTTGTAGCGGCGCAGGCGCTTTTCCACGCGCTCAGCCGCGGCGTCGAAAGCAAGCTGGGGATCCTGGGCTTCGCCGGTCGCGTGCAGCACCACACCGGTATCAAGATGGATCTTGCAATCAGCCGTAAACCGCGACCCGGACTTCTCGACGATCACGTGGCTGGAAAAGCCGCCATCGTAATATTTCCGAACCGCACCTGTAACCTGGTCCTCGATGCGGGTCATGAAAGACTCGCCGATTTCCATATGCTTACCCGACACTCGCACGCTCATGGGTCATCCCTTCTTGTTATGACTTGGGAATTTAGTCTAAGCCATGCGCGGCGCTCATCCAAGCGTCCGGCGGCGGTCAATTGGCCCGGTCCAAGCAATTTTTCGCTTGACACATCCGGGTTGAGGAGCGCCGTCAAACCGCGTCACCCAATGCGGCGGGCTTCTACGCCGATGCACTCCGCCTGTCAAGTTTGGCACGTCTCTTGCTTAAATAGAGAACAATTTCAAACCATTGTACGACAGGGATCAGACCGCTGCGGCACGGGCCCGGGCGCGTTTTTCCCGGCGCCGCTGGACAGACGACGGAATGGCCATGGCTTCGCGGTATTTGGCAACCGTTCGCCGGGCAATCTCGACGCCGGATTTCTTCAGCAAATCGACCAGATCGTCATCGGAGAGCACCGCCTCGGGGGATTCCTGTTCGACCAGAACCCGGATGCGGTGGCGCACTGATTCGGCGGAGTGCGCGTCGCCGCCGGCCTCAGCCGAGGCGATGGAGACAGTGAAGAAATACTTCAACTCGAAGACGCCGCGCGGCGTGATCATGTACTTGTTGGAGGTCACCCGGCTGACGGTGGATTCATGCATGCCGATGGCCTCGGCCACGGCCTTGAGGTTGAGCGGCCGCAAATGATCGACGCCATGCAGCAGGAAGGCATCCTGCTGGCGGACGATCTCGGTGGCGACCTTCATGATGGTCCGCGCCCGCTGGTCGAGCGAGCGTGCCAGCCAGTTGGCCGTCTGCAGGCATTCGCTGAGAAACTCCTGTCCTGCGGCATTTTTCGGCATCTTGCCGGTCACGGTGGCAAAATAGGTCTGGTTGACCAGCACCCTGGGCAATGTGTCGGGGTTGAGCTCGACGTTCCAGCCGCCATCGGATGACGGGCGCACCGACACATCCGGGACGATCATCTCGCTCGATCCGGTTTCAAACCGGGTTCCGGGCTTCGGATCCAGCGCCCGGATCTCGGCCATCATGTCGAGCAGGTCCTCCTCGTCGACGCCGCAGATCCGTGTCAGCGCGCCGAAATCCCGGCGGGCCAGCAATTCGAGATTGTCGACCAGCGCCGCCATTGCCGGATCGAGCCGGTCCTTGCGCGCCAGTTGCAGGGCAAGGCATTCGGACAGCGAGCGGGCAAACAGGCCGGCAGGTTCGAACTCCTGCAGGCGCGCCAGCACCGCGTCGACCTGCCGGGGATCGGCGCCCAGCCGCTCGACGGTTTCGGCCATGTCGCCGACCATGTAGCCGGCGGCATCGAGCTGATCGGCAAGCTCGGTGGCGATCAGCCGTTCGGCGGGATCGGAAAAGGCGAAGGCGATCTGTTCGGCCACGTGATCGCGCAGGGTCGGCGCACGGGCGGCAAAATCATCGAGATCATAGCCCTCGCCCGAGTGCCCACCCTCACTGCCCGGCATGGATTTCCAGCTGTCGATGAATTCGGGCTGGTCGACACGCTCCGTGCCGTGATCGTCCGGGAAGACGTTCTCGTAGCGGGCATCGATCTCGGAGGTCATGCGCTCGGCCTGGCTTTCGGTCGAGCCGGTCCAGGCGGCGTCATCGCCCATGTCGGTGGCAGCAGATTGACCCGCCTGTGCCTCGACCGGTGCTTCCGCGCCGGCATCTGCCTGATCATTGTCGGAGCTCACCAGTTCGAGCAGCGGATTGCGCTCCACCTCCTGCTCGATGAACCGGGTCAACTCGACATGACTGAACTGCAGAAGACGGATCGACTGCATCAGTTGGGGCGTCATGACCAGCGACTGGCTTTGACGCAATTGAAGACCGGCTGACAAGGCCATGGCGACGCACTACTCCCCGCTCGGGCCGCCGTCAGCTTGGATGGCAGCCCTGCCGTGTCCATTCTGTCCGGATTCGGGACGCCTCCAGCGACACCCCATCGACCCATCTGGCCCGAAAATTGCTTTTTTCTCCCTTCGGGTCAAGTGCGACCTATGGACAGGGTAAAATTGCCTCGCTTCCGGGCTCGAATGCCCCGGGACAAGGCAGCAGCGGGGCGTGCAGCCGGGTTCAGGCCGTTACAGCGAGAACTGCTCGCCGAGGTAAAGCCGGCGGACATCGGGATTGGCGACGATATCCTGCGGCCGCCCGTGGGTCAGCAGCACGCCCGCATTCATGATGTAGGCGCGATCGATGAGACCCAGGGTTTCGCGGACGTTGTGATCGGTGATCAGAACGCCGATGCCGCGGCGGGTGAGATGGCGGACAAGGTCCTGAATGTCGGCGACCGCAATCGGATCCACACCGGCAAATGGCTCGTCGAGCAGCATGAAGGTCGGGTCGGAGGCTAGCGCGCGGGCAATTTCCAGCCTGCGGCGCTCACCGCCGGACAGGGCTATGGAGGGCGACTTGCGCAGATGCGAGATGTGGAATTCCTCGAGCAGGCTGTCGAGCTTGGCCTCGCGTTTGGCGCGATCCTTTTCCACCACTTCCAGGACGGCGCGGATATTGGCCTCGACGCTCAGACCGCGGAAGATCGAGGCTTCCTGCGGAAGATAGCCGACGCCGAGCCGGGCACGCCGGTACATCGGCAGGCTCGAGACGTCATGCCCGTCGATCTCGATCGAGCCGGCATCCACCGGCACAAGGCCGGTGATCATGTAGAAGCAGGTGGTCTTGCCGGCGCCGTTCGGGCCGAGCAGCCCCACCGCCTCACCGCGGCGGACGCCGAGCGAGACGCCGTCCACCACCCGGCGCGACTTGTAGGACTTGGTCAGGTTGCGGGCAATCAGCGTCCCGTCATAGCGCGCCGGATCGCCGGAGGTCTGCGCGACGTCCGTGCCTGCATTGCCGTCTGTTAGGGATGAGAAGAGCGCCCGGATCACTGCTTGGGTCGCGATTTGGGGTCGAGCTGGATCATGACGCGGCGGCCGCAGCTGTCGAGCTTGGCCTGGCCGTTCTTCATCTGCACGGTGAGCTTGCACCCAATGAAGACGTTGTCGGCATCGGTGAGCACAACCTTCTCGCCGGAGAGCACGAGCACCTCTTCGGCCATGTTGAAATTGCCGGTATCGGCGGTGGCGGTCTGGGTGCCGGAGCGGATCAGCACCTTCTTGTAAAGCTCGATCTCGCGGATATCGGCCGAACCCGAGGCGACAGAACCGCCGCCCTTGGTGTAGTTGACGATCATCTCGCCCGCCTGCAGCACGGTGTCGCCCTGCACCACCTTGACGTTGCCGGTGAAGGTGGCCTGGCTGGTTTCCTCATTGATCTTGAGCAGGTCGCTCTCAATCTGGATCGGCTCGTCACTCGACAGTGCCAGGCCGGACATCCGGCTTTCGGTGGTCTGGGCCAGGACGCCGGAGACAGGCGCAAGCACGCCGGCCGCGATCACGACCGCGGCAATCCTGATGAAATGCAAAGGCGTTCTTGCCATGTCAGTTCGTCGCTCCAGCCTTCGGTTTTATCGCCGAGGGGTTGATCGTCATGCGGACCTGGTCCTGAAAGATGATGACGCGGCCCTTATCTGTCATCTGCATGGATTGCGCAACCACGGAGGCTTCGCCCGAACTGATCGAGACAGGTGCATCCGAGGTCAGGCTGCCATTGGCCAGATCGATGCTGGCGGACTGCAAATTCGCCGACATGCCGCTCTGGCTGGTCACCGAGAAAGGCTTGTCGAACATCAGGGTCTGGGCCGTGCGGTTGTAGGTGCCGCTGGCCGCGTTGAGAACCGCCTGGTCGCCATCGGCAACCGGCAGGTCGGCAAAGATGTCCTCGAGCGCGATGATCTCGGGCGACGCAAGGTCCTGTACCGCGCGTGCGGCGCGCATGGTGTAGGGCCGCGCGCCCGGGCCCTGGCCGCTCATCACCGGGCTCTGCATGACCAGCTTGCCGTCCTTGATCACCACGGATTCAATCCCGACCCCTTCCGGGACCAGATTGTCGAGCCTGGAAACGATGACGAATGCCACGACCGTGAAGGCCGCGGCCAGCGGCAACAGGATCTTGAGCACCCTGACCAGCCGCGAATGGGCCTGCGCGCGCTGGTACTCGGCATGCGAACGCCCGGCATAGCTGCCGCTGTTTGGCATTTCGGACACTGGCGATGCGGTCATTCGTTCCTGCAGTCCTGATGGCAGTCAGCATCAGATAGGGTCAGATCGGATCCCGGTCGAGCATGGGGCTGCTGCTTGCCCGGGTGTCGGTTGCGGTCGGCTTCGCATGCCAATATGGTGATAATGCGAAGCAGTTGCCAGAGATTGCCACGCCGCGCCGACAATGGCAAAAGCAAAGCTTAGACGGGGCAGGATCGAAGCCGCCGGCCCTGCCAACCTGCCGCAGACCTGTGCGCCAACCCACCATCGGAGGACCACGCGTGACCGACCCGGACATTCTTGCCGATCGACGCCGGATCCGGCGCAAGCTGAGTTTCTGGCGGTTCATGACCGTTGTCGTCGCAATCGCCCTGGCGGCAGGACTGTTTGCCCGCTTTCAGGGAACAGGACGGCACGGCGATCACATCGCCCGCATCGACATCAGCGGCGTCATCACCGACGATCAGCCACTGCTCGACCTGATCGCGGACGCCGCGGAGAACGACGCGGCGAAGGCGCTGGTGGTTTCCATATCCTCGCCCGGCGGCACCACCTATGGCGGCGAGCGCATCCACAAGGCTCTGGTCAAGGCCGGCCAGTCGAAACCGGTGGTGGCCGACATTCGTACGCTGGCAGCCTCCGCCGGCTACATGATCGCCGCATCCACCGATCACATCGTTGCCGGCGAGAGCTCGATCGTCGGCTCGATCGGGGTGATTTTCCAGTATGCCCAGGCCCGCGATCTGCTCGACAAGATCGGTGTGCGGCTGGAAGAGATCAAGTCCTCGCCGCTGAAGGCCGAACCCTCGCCCTTTCACGAGGCGAGCGAGGAGGCCAAGGCGATGATCCGGTCGATGGTGCTCGACAGCTACGACTGGTTTGTCGACCTGGTGGCGGCGCGGCGCGAGATGGACCGCACGCAGGTGCTGGCGCTGGCGGACGGTTCGATCTTCACCGGCCGGCAGGCGCTGAAGAACGGTCTGGTCGATGCGCTCGGCGGCGAGGCGGAAATCCGCGCCTACCTGAAAAGCCGCGATATCGACGACACCCTCGACTTTGTCGACTGGAAACCCGCGGACGAGACCGCGAACCTGTTGCTCGGCACCCGCCTGGCGAGTATCGTGCAGCAGTTCCTGGGTCTTCCCGTGTCGCTGTCCAGTGAAATCGACCGGCTGTCGGGCGGCAAGTTGTTCCTTGACGGCCTTGTGTCCGTTTGGCAGGTTGGCGGCCAGTCGGAGAGTTTCGAGTTGGGGCGAGGAAAATGATCAAATCGGAATTGGTTCAAGCGGTTGCGGCGCGCAACCCGCATCTCTATCACCGGGATGTCGAGAATATCGTCAATGCCGTACTGGATGAGATCACGGATGCGCTGTCGGAGGGAAACCGTGTCGAATTGCGCGGGTTCGGCGCATTTTCGGTGAAGAACCGTCCGCCGCGCTCGGGCCGCAATCCGCGCACCGGCGAACCGGTGTTCGTCGAGGAGAAGTGGGTGCCGTTCTTCAAGACCGGCAAGGAATTGCGCGAGCGGCTCAATCCCGACGACAAGGACTGAGGCCGAACGACAAGGGCCGCGCTTGCGCCGGTTGCGGCGCGAACCTATCTGAGGGGGATCAGCCAGGCGGTCTGGGCGGTGAAGCCATCACCCCGCTCGCCGCCGTCAATTGCATGAACGCGCGGGCGCGCCGCAGGCACCCCGGGCTCTTGAAAGACTGGATCAAGACATGATCAAGCGCATCATCGCACTGGCCGTTTTCGTGCCGCTCGGCATCGTTCTCATCATGCTGTCGGTGGCCAACCGCCAGGCCGTGACGCTGGCGCTCAACCCGTTCGATCCGGCAGACACGCTGCTGTCGGTGACCTTGCCGTTCTTCGTGTTCCTGTTTGCGGCCCTGATCACCGGCATGATCATCGGGTCGCTGGCGACCTGGTTCAAACAGGGCAAGCACCGCAAGCAGGTGCGGGCCAAGACCAGTGAAGCGGTCAAGTGGCGCACCGAGGCCGACCGCGAAAAGGCCAAGGCCCAGCAGATCGCCGCCGCCCTGCCGGCCCCGGAAAAGCGCACCGCCGCCTGAAAGCGCCCGGGCAGTCCGGCCGGCTTGCCCCCAAGCCAACACCATAACCTTGCCGATGCTACTTCACGGGCTCCGAGCGGATGGCCTCGCGCGTCGTCTGCAGGATCTTCCCGATATGCTCGAATACCTGCTGGCGCGAGGTTGAGGGGCGCCAGGCCAACATGACACGGCGCGGACAGGCGTCCGCGAGTGGCGTGATCGCCACCTCCTGCCCTGCCAGCACCCCTGCATCAATCGAAAGATCCGGCAAGAGCGTGATCCCCAATCCCTCGCTGACCATCGAGATCAGCGTGGCCAGGGAACTGGCCGCGAAGCTTTCGTCCTGCTCGATATCGAGATCTGGAAAGGCTTGCAGCGCGTGGCGTTGCAGGCAATGCCCCTTCTCCAGAAGCATGAGCCGGACGCCCTGAAGCTGCGGCCCATCAACCGCCCCATTGCCAAGCGCCCCGGCCTGGGCGGCCAGGTGATAGCCGTCATCGAACAGGTGCAGCGTCTCAAGCCCTTCCGCTTCGAAAGGCTGGGCAAACAGGACCAGGTCGAGCCGCCCGGCATGCAACCCGGCAAGCAGTTGCTCCGTCATCGCCTCACGCAAATAGAGCCGGAGTTGCGGAAACGTCCGCCGGATGAGCGGCAGGGCCTTGGGGATGAGAAAGGGGCCGATCGTCGGAATGGCGCCGAGACGGAGGTCGCCTTGCTCGGGATTGGCGCCTGAAGCAGCCAGTTTCTCGATTTCCCCTGCATCCAGCAACAGCGCGCGGGCCCGCTGCGCGAGCTCCTGACCCAGCGGGGTGAGCAGGACCGAGCGCTTCGTCCGTTCGATCAGGACCACGCCCAGGCGGGTCTCCAGCTCCTTGATGCCGGCGCTCAAGGTGGGCTGCGTGACATAACAGGCCTCCGCGGCGCGCGAGAAATTCAACTCGTCGGCGACGGCGACAAGAAACCCGAGCTGGCGAAGCGTGATGGCCGGAATCATATATAGATTTTCTCTATTATTTTTCTAATTATTATCGATTTCACCAATTTAATGCAAGCCGTTAGATATCGGTCATCACATTCCAGTCAACCAGAAGGAACCAGGAAATGACCGAAGCAAATCAAGTCTCCATGCCCCGGCTGAACGAACCCGCCCCGGCTTTCGATGCACCGACCACCGATGGCCGCAAGACGCTTGAAGATTACAAGGGCAAATGGCTGGTGCTGTTTTCGCATCCCGCCGACTTCACCCCGGTCTGCACGACCGAGTTCATCGCCTTTGCCAACCGTCATGACGACTTCAAGGCACGCAACACCGAACTGCTGGGGCTTTCGATCGACAGCCACTACTCGCACATCGCCTGGATGCTCAACATCAAGGAAAAGTTTGGCGTCGAAATCAAATTCCCGATCATTGCCGACCTCAACATGAAGGTGGCGCAGTCCTACGGCATGATCCAGCCCGGCGCTTCCGATACCGCCGCCGTTCGCGCAACCTTCCTGATCGACCCGAACGGCGTGTTGCGTGCCATGGTCTACTACCCGATGAACGCAGGCCGGTCGGTGGCAGAAATCTACCGGTTGCTGGTGGCAATGCAGACGGCGGACGAAAACAGCTGCGCGATGCCCGAAAACTGGGTTCCCGGCGATCCGGTGATCGTGCCGACACCGGCAACACCCGCGGCCGCGATGGCCCGCGCCGGCGAGGGATACAAGACCGTCGATTGGTATTTCTCCACCCGCGAACTCTGAGCATCCGACCGTGGCCCGCCTGGCGGGCCACGGTTGCCCAAACCGATTTCACCGACATCCCGAAAGGACCACAGCCATGACCAATTCCCATATCGACAGCCTGAGCCGCGTTCTTGGCCAGACCTTCGGCCTCTATGTCCAGACCCACGCCTATCACTGGAACGTCGAAGGTCCTGAATTCCGGCAATTGCATGCGCTGTTCGAGGAGCAGTATCAGAACCTCTGGAACGCACTCGATCCGATCGCCGAGCGGATCCGCGCGATCGGCGCCTACGCGCCCGGTTCGCTCAGCGAACTCGTCGGGCTTGCCGGCGAGGAGCCGGCACGGGTTAATTCCGCCGCCGAGATGATGGACAGGCTGATCGCGGCTCACGAAGCCCTGGCCAGCGCGTTGCGCGAGGCAATCGTTGTCGCACAGAAGGCCGGTGACGAACCATCGGCCGGCATGCTGACGGACCGCCTGGAATGGCATGAACAGCAATTGTGGATGATGAAAGCCAGCCGCAAATAGGCCGTGCAGGTCATCTACGGAAGCTGATGCGCAAGAGGCGCGTCAGCTTCCGCCGCCCGACCGTTTGACATCCATCAACGAGAGAAGGCCTCATGTGCCGCATCCTCAATTGAGCAGTCAGGGGAAGGGCAGGAAGAATGATGATTGACAAATCATCCGCGCGCAGATGGCTTGTGGCCGGTCTGGCCAGTGCCGCACTCGCGGTGGCGCTGGGCCTGACCGCCTACATCGCCGACATGAACCGTATCACTGAACACCTAGCCTCAGGCAGCGATCTAGTCGCGACGCGCCACGGCCAGATCGAGTTCACGGCCTGGGGCAACGGTCCCGCCGTGCTTGTCGTGCACGGCGCGGGCGGCGGCTATGATCAGGGCCGCCTGCTGCCGATGCGGTTTGGCGGCGACGGATACCGGTGGATATCGGTGTCCCGGTTCGGCTATCTGCGTTCTGAATTGCCTGAAGATGGATCCACACTGGCGCAGGCGGAGGCCTTCGCCGACCTCATCGATGCGCTGGGCGTCGGCAAGGTCGCGGTGCTGGCGATGTAGGGCGGCGTTCCGCCGGCGCTTCAGTTCGCCCGGCTCTTCCCGGACCGGACGTCCGCGCTGGTGCTGTTGTCCGCGGCGCCCTACACGCCGATGACCGTGGCAGACCAGGATCTCGCCATTCCGGCCTGGGTGTACCAGGCGCTGTTCAGTTCGGATTTCATTTTCTGGACCGTCGCCAGGTTCTTCCCGTCGCGGCTGGATGCTTTCTTCGACGTCAGTGCGGAGGCGCGCGCGCATCTGAGCCGAGAGGATCAGGCCTTCGTCTCGGGGCTGGTCGACGCCTTCCTGCCCGTGACCGGACGGGTTGCAGGCCTGCGCAACGAGGGAGCGGCGATCGATCCGCGGACCGGCTACGATCTCGCGGCAATCAAGGCGCCGACGCTGGTGGTGCACGCGCAGGACGATGGCATCAACCCGTTCGCGATCGGCGCGGCCACGGCAGAGGCCATCGCCGGCGCCGAGCTGCTGGCGCTGCCGGATGGCGGGCATCTGCTGCTGGGTCATGCAGACGAAGTGCGGGACCGCATCGGCGAGTTCCTCAAGGTCCATGCCCCGCCCGCGTCAGCGGAATTGCCGGTGTCGCAATGAGCCCGGCGCAGTCCTGACCACTGGAGGTTCAAATGCCTGATCGGGAGACAGATTGCATCGGCTGGCTGCTGCAGGGCGATGTGGCCATACAGTATCAGGCGCATCGCGACCTGCTGGACGCGGATCGCCCCGATCTGCGTGCCCGCATTGCTCAGGAAGGCTGGGGGAAGCAGCTTCTCGACCAGCGCAACCCGGATGGCTCCTGGGGTGTTGATTTCTACCGTCCGAAATGGACGAGTTCGCATTACACGCTGTTGAGTTTGAAAGGCCTGGCGATTGCGCCGGACCAGCCGCTGATCAGGCAGAGTATCGGCAGGATCCTGACTGACTACAAGGCCATGGATGGCGGCATCGGCTGCTCGCGCTGCGCCCGAAAAAGCGATGTCTGCGTCAATGGCATGGTGCTGAACTACGCCTCGTATTTCGGCGCGGCGGCGGGCGATCTTGGCTCCATCGTCGATTTTCTTCTCACCGAACACATGGAGGACGGCGGGTTCAACTGCCAGTCCAACCGCTCCGGCGCGCATCACAGCTCGCTTCACTCCACCTTGTCGGTGATCGAGGGCATCCACGAATATGCTGGAAACGGATACACCTACCGGTTGGACGAATTGCAGGAGGCGGCCCGGCTGTCGCGCGACTTCATCCTGCTGCATCGCTTTTTCAAATCGGACCGCACCGGGGACATCATCGACAAGCGGTTCCTGAAGTTTCCCTACCCGCCGCACTGGTACTACAACATTCTGAGGGCTCTCGACCATTTCCGGAACGCCAGCGCGCCCTATGATGGCCGCATGCAGGATGCGCTCGAGATCATCGCCGGAAAGCGCGGCACAAACGGGTTGTGGCGGCGGGAAGCAGCCCTGCCGGGAAAACAATTCCTTGTCATGGAACCGCCGCGCGGTCCGAGCCGCTGGACCACGCTGATGGCACTCCGTGTGCTGAAAGCCTACGGCAAGACGGATTGAGTCTCACGATCTCAAGAGCCGATTTCGCCGCAAGCCGCATCAACTCACACCCCCGCAGCCTTCGCACTCACCACCTCGTTGAACTTGGTGAAGAACTGGCCGGCGAGCTCTTTCGAGGTGGAATCGATCAGTCGGGAGCCGAGCTGGGCGATCTTTCCGCCTGAGCCAAGAGATAATCTGCGGCCCAATCTCGTTAACAAACAGTCCGATTTCCATTTTCCAGATTGATGTACAGTGCAATTTGGGAGAGCATGCCGCACGTTCAACACCATGATCGGGATGCGGAGCCTTGCGAATTTTCAGAATAATTTTTCGCTTCCTATTTGCCCCGAAGAAACAAACATGGAAAACCTATCCCCGACAAGGCCGCGGATACTCAAAGCCACAAGCTCAGGCTTCGCAGCCTTATGAAAGCAACAGACCCACAATCAATCCAGCAAGCATCAGAACCCTGCAAGGCAAGTGCTATGTGATTGATGGCGACACAATAGTGATCGGTGATATCCGAATACGTTTAGCTGGGATTGATGCTCCAGAGCTTGATCAACCATGGGGGAAGAGCGTAAAATTTGCGATGATCGGCTTGTGTAAAGGCAAGGTGATCACGGCCCATATTCTGGAGGGAGAAAGTTATGATCGTATCGTTGCGAGGTGCTTTCTTCCAGACGGAACGGACCTTTCGGCCGCTCTTGTCGAACAAGGACTGGCGCTAGACTGGGCAAAATTCTCGGGTGGCGCCTACCGGCATCTTGAACCCGTCGGAATTAGGAAAAAACTGTGGCGAGTCACAGCCAAACACCAAGGCCGACTGGCATCTCCCAACTCTTGAAGCCAAGGCAACCCGGACTGGGAAAAGCTGTTCAGAGCAGCATGAGTCAATGAGCTGAAGACACGTGGCTCAGACACACAATGGCTACCGCCAGATTCCTTCCCGTCTCTTCAATCTGGGCCCGCCGCCTCACATACCGGCGGCCTTCGCACTCACCACTTCGTTGAACCTGGTGAAGAACTGGCCGGCGAGCTTTTTCGAGGTGGAATCGATCAGGCGCGAGCCGAGCTGGGCGATCTTGCCGCCGACCTGGGCGTTCACCACATAGCTCAGAACGGTTTCCGTGCCGTCCTCGGTGAGCTTGACGTCGGCGCCGCCCTTGGCGAAGCCGGCGATGCCGCCCTTGCCTTCGCCGGAGATGGTGTAGCTCTCGGGCGCGTTGATGTTTTCGAGCGTCACCTCGCCCGAGAACTTCGCCGAGACCGGGCCGATCTTGATCTTGACGGTCGCCGACATCTCGGTGTCGGAGCTCTTTTCCAGGCTTTCACAGCCGGGAATACACTCGCGCAGCACGTCGGGATCGTTGAGCGCTTCCCAGACCAGCTGGCGCGGCGCGGCAATACGTTCTTCGCCATTCATTTCCATCGGACAATTTCCTCCCTGAATTCTGCCCTATCTATGCAAAGCGAAAACGGCTTTGCCAAGTGCAGATCGGGTTGCTATGTCCAGTCTCTCATGAAATCCCGGGTCATGGCGCCGTCGAGGCCCTGGCCACGCACACAGACTGGACATTTCGGATTTTGGCCGACAAGCGCACCCAAAAGCCACGACGCGGCGGCCCCGGCCAACCGGGGGATGCCAGACCGAAGGGCGGCAGGCCCGGAGGCGGCAAGCCGCGTGAGGACAAGCCCAGGGACGCCAAACCGTGGTCAAGGCCGGCCCAGGCCGGGCCGCAGCCGGACAAGCGCGCGAGACCGGAGCGGAAACCGGCGGAACGCCAGACTGCCGAACGGCGGACGGACACCCAGCCGCAAGCGCCGATCAGGCCGCTGATCAAGCGGCAGGGCGCATTGCCAAGCCAGACCGCGCCGCTGATCCTGGAAACCGGTACCGAGGACGGCTACCGGTTGCTCGACATGGGGCTGAACGAAGCCGGCCAGGGCGAGAAGCTCGAACAATATGGCAGCCTCAGGATCGTCCGCCCGGAAGCGCAGGCGCTGTGGAGCCGCGGATTGCAGGATTCGGAATGGAACAGGGCGGACGCCGTGTTTACCGGCGACACCGACGAGGACGGCATCGGCCGCTGGGCGTTCCCGCACGCTCCGCTGGGTGAAACCTGGCCGATGAAGCTGCTCGGCGTCGATTTTCACGGCCGGCTGACCTCGTTCCGCCATGTCGGGGTGTTTCCCGAGCAGATCGCCCATTGGCGCTGGATGGCGGACCGGATCACGGAAGCCAAACGGCCTTTGAAGGTGCTCAATCTGTTCGGCTATACCGGCGTCGCTTCGCTGGTGGCGGCCAAGGCCGGGGCCGAGGTCACCCATGTCGATGCCTCGAAGAAGGCGATCGGCTGGGCGCGGGAGAACCAGGCGCTGGCGCGGCTCGAAGACCGACCGATCCGCTGGATCTGCGAGGATGCGATGAAGTTCATCGCCCGCGAGGAGCGCCGCGGCAACCGCTACGACATCATTCTCACCGATCCGCCCAAATTCGGCCGCGGACCGAACGGAGAAGTCTGGCAGCTGTTCGAACACCTGCCTCTGATGCTCGATATCTGCCGCGAGCTGTTGAGCGACAAGCCGGTCGGGCTGGTGCTGACGGCCTACTCGATCCGGGCCTCGTTCTATGCGACGCACGAGCTGATGCGCGAGACCATGCGCGGCGCCGGCGGCCGGGTGGAGTCGGGCGAACTGATCATCCGCGAGAGCGGCAAGCCGGACACGGACGAGTGCCGGGCGCTGTCGACATCGCTTTACTCGAGGTGGTTGCCGCAATGAGCGATCCTGCAGTTTCCAAGGGCGGCGCGGCGCGGGTCGGACAGGTGAAGGAGATCACCAGCCTCTCCAATCCGATCATCAAGGACATCCGCGCGCTGTCGATGAAGAAGCACCGCGACGAGACCGGCACGTTTCTGGCCGAAGGGCTGAAGCTGGTGATCGATGCGATCGATCTCGGCTGGACCATCCGCACGCTGATCTACGCCAAGGCGCAACGCGGCAAGGCTCAGGTCGAAAAGATCGCGGCACTGACGGTTGCGCGCGGCGGCCTGGTGCTTGAAGTCAGCGAGAAGGTGCTGACCGCGATCACGCGGCGCGACAATCCGCAGGCCGTGATTGCCGTCTTCGACCAGAAACTCGAAGCCCTCGGCGGCATTTCGCCGGCACGGGACGAGACCTGGATCGCGCTCGACAGGGTCCGCGACCCGGGCAACCTGGGCACCATCATCCGCACGGCGGATGCCGCCGGCGCCTCCGGGGTGATCCTGATCGGCGAAACCGTCGACCCGTTCTCGATGGAAACGGTGCGCGCCACCATGGGATCGGTGTTCGCGGTTCCGCTGGTGCGGGCCAGCGAGGCGGAGTTCCTGAGCTGGTCGAAGAAAACCGGTGTTCTGGTGGTCGGCAGCCACCTCAAGGGCAGCGTCGACTACCGGACGATCGGCTACAAGGGCCAGCCGGTCGTGCTCTTGATGGGCAACGAGCAGCAGGGCCTGCCCGACACGCTGGCCGGCGGCTGCGGCAAGCTGGCGCGGATTCCGCAGACCGGCCGGGCGGATTCGCTCAACCTGGCGATTGCCACAGGCGTGATGCTGTTCGAGGCGCGCAGGCATCTGCTCGAGCTTGGCGAGCCCGGCGCATGAGCGGCAGCGTGAAGACACCGTCCGCTCTGAGCCGGATAGTGCCGATGCTCTCGCTTGTCGGTGGCGCGGTTGCGATCGACCAGGCGATCAAGTGGCTGGTCGAGACCCGGCTGCCGTTTCACGAACTGGTGCCGGTGGTCCCGATGTTCGCGCTCTACCGCACCTGGAACGAGGGGATCGCGTTTTCGCTGCTCAAGGGGCTGCCCGATTCAGGCCTGCTGGCGCTGACGCTGCTGGTGATCGTCTTCGTGCTTTACCTGTGGTGGCGGACACCTTCGAACCGCGGCATTGCGCATCTGGGCTTTGCGCTGATCATCGGCGGGGCGCTCGGCAACCTGATCGACCGGGCCGTCTATGGCCATGTCGTCGACTACATCCTGTTCCACACCGCAACCTGGTCGTTTGCGGTCTTCAATCTGGCCGACAGCTTCATCAGCATCGGCGCGACGCTGATCGTGCTCGATGAAGTGATCGCCACCATCCGCGAACGCAACAAACGAACCTGAGACCTGCCCCGGCGAAGCCACCCTTGATCTTGCGGTCGGGGCGGGCCAGTCTGGGCCAACACATGAGAGGAGCTTCCATGCAAGACCGTTTCAAGGGCATTCTGCTCACCCGCGACGAAAACAAGGTGATGTCGGTCAATGTGACCGAGCTCGGCCTTGATGATCTGATGGAAGGCGATGTGGTCGTCGAGGTCGAATGGACCACCGTCAACTACAAGGACGGCCTCGCCATCACAGGCAAGGGACCGGTGGTGCGACGCTGGCCGATGGTGCCGGGCATCGACTGCGCCGGCACGGTGGTCAGCTCCGAAAACGAACGCTTCAAGGCCGGCGACAAGGTGATCCTCAACGGCTTCGGCGTCGGCGAGGTGCACACCGGCGCCTATGCCGCCTACGCGCGGCTGAAGGGCGACTGGCTGATCCCGATGCCCGAAGGCATGAACGGCCGCTCGGCGATGGCGATCGGCACCGCCGGTTACACCGCCATGCTGTCGGTGATGGCGCTCGAACGCCACGGCATCACGCCCGGACGCGGCCCGGTGGTGGTCACCGGCGCAAATGGCGGCGTCGGCACAGTTGCGATCGCGGTGCTGGGCAAGCTCGGCTACGAGGTGATTGCCTCGACCGGACGCACAGAGGAGGCCGACTTCCTCAAGAGCCTGGGCGCCTCCGAAGTCATCCATCGCGACGAACTGTCGGGTCCGGCGAAGCCGCTCAACAAGGAACGCTGGGCCGGCGCGGTGGACGCTGTGGGCAGCCATACGCTGGCCAACGTGTTGTCGATGACCTCCTATGGCGGCGCGGTGACGGCCTGCGGGCTGGCGCAGGGCATGGATCTGCCGACATCGGTGGCGCCGTTCATCCTGCGCGGCGTGTCGCTGCTCGGCATCGATTCGGTGATGGCGCCGCTGGCGCTCAGGCAGGAAGCCTGGTCGCGCCTGGTGACGGACCTGGATCTCGGAAAGCTCGAGGCGCTGTCAACCGAAATCGGATTTGACGGCATCATCGACGCCGCGCATTCGATCATCGACGGCAAGATCCGCGGCCGGGTGGTTGTCGACATGAAAAGGCCAAATGCGTAATCGCTAAAATTTGACGGTTTCGCTGAAGTCTTTGCTCACGGGGCCCGTGCTATCACGGGCCCATGATGACAGAACCGCTACGACTGCAACAAACCCTCCAGCAAGCCCTGAGCAATCAGACGGCCCCGCAGGCGAGCACGCTGCAAGCCGATCCGGCGGCGAGGCACCCGGTTCCCGACGTGTTCGTGGACAGCGAGCGGGCACAGCAGCCCCCGGTCCATGCCGCCTCGCGGCCGCTGTTTGCGGTCGCCACGGCGCTGACCGCAGCAGCGGTTTCCGTGGCGTTCAACGCACCGGCGCTGTTGCTCGCCTCGGTCGCGGGCATTGCCATCTATGCGGCAGTCCCCTTGCTGCAGCGTTCGTTCAACGGGCCTGCATCCGCTGACCCGGCACGTCCGGGATCGGGCGCAAGCGGTTTCTCCGAACACGAGAGCGACCGCAAGTGGGAACTGGGCGAGTTTTCCAATCAGCTCGCCAGCCTTTTCGATGCATTGGGCGACATGGTGGTCGTCTGCGGGCTCAACGGCCAGATCGTCTATGCCAACGAAACATTCAGAGCGGCGACCGGGTTTGACAATCCGGTCGGCCTGACGCTCCCCATGGCCGGCATCGAGCCGGTAAAGACAGAAGGCGGCGGCCCTGCCGAACTGCTGCTCGGCGAAGGCGACGGCCAGACGATCTGGACCTGGCATGAAACCATGGCCCGCGATCCGGTGTCCGGCCAGATCACCCGGCAATGCATTGGCCGGAACATCACCGAAGCCAGGCACACGGAAGCCGAACTGGTCGACGCACGCGAGAAGGCGGAAGCCGCCAACCACGCCAAGTCACGGTTCCTGGCCACCGTCAGCCATGAAATCCGCACGCCGCTCAACGGCATTCTCGGCATGACGCACCTGCTCGCGCAGACCGAGACGACGCCGGAACAGGCCAGCTACCTGAAGACCGCGAGCGAATCCGGCATGGCGCTGCTGTCGCTGATCGAGGATCTGCTCGATGTGACGTCGATCGAGGCGGGCCGCCTGCACCTGCGGCACGAGGAAAGCAACCTGGAAGACCTGGTCAACGGCGTCTGCGAACTGATGGCGTCGCGCGCCCATGAAAAAGGCATCGAGATCGCGGTTCATGTCGCGCCCGAGGTGCCGCGCATGATCACCTCGGACATCGGCAGATTGCGGCAGGTGCTGTTCAACCTTGTCGGCAACGCCATCAAGTTCACCGAAACCGGCGGCGTGCTGATCGAGGTGACGCGCGAGGACAAGCAACTGGCGTTCATCGTTTCCGACACCGGTCCGGGACTGAAAGAGGCCGACCAGGCCCGCATTTTCGGCGAGTTCGAACGCGCCAACAACGGCCCCACCCGCAAGCATGGCGGCGCCGGCCTCGGGCTCTCGATTTCCGCACGCATCGTCGAGGCGCTGGGCGGAGAAATCGGGGTGACCTCGACACCGGGCCAGGGAAGCACCTTCCGCTTCACGGTTCCGGTCAGGGAACTGGCAGTGCCTGAAGGCGGCGTGCCGGTGCGCGGCCCGCTTGCCGACCGCGCCGTGCTGGTGATCGCTCCGCGCGGCCCGGTTTCGACCGCGCTGCTGTGGACCATCAGGGATCTCGGCGGCATCGCCGAGACCGCGGATGACGCCGAGAGCATGATTGCCGCGCTGACCCGTCTGTATCGCTCCGGCGCGGGACTGAGCGACATCATCGTCGACCGACGCATCGCCGAGCGCGCAGACACCCTGCTGGCGACGGCGCCGACCGAACTGCCGGCCGGGATCGAACGCACGCTGGTGATCGCTCCGGAAGACAGCCGCGATCTGGAAAGTCTTGCCGGGCATGGCGCCAACGCCTGGCTGGTGCGTCCGGTCCGCCGGGCTTCGCTGATCAATGTGCTGACCCGGCGCGACGACCGCGAGGATCGCGACCGGCTGCACTCAAAGCCGCGGCCGGTGATGCTGGAGCGGTCTTCCGACAATCCGACGCTGGACATCCTTCTCGCCGAAGACGATCCGGTCAATGCGCTGGTGGTGCGCACCAACCTCGCCCGCCAGGGCCACCGTGTCACCGTGGTCGTCAACGGCCGCGAGCTTGTGAACCAAGCTATGGAGCGGCCCGGCGGCGTGGCCGGCTATGACCTGGTGATCACCGACCTGTCGATGCCGGAACTCGATGGCCGCAGCGCCATCGAGAAGATCCGTGCCGAGGAAGCGGCAGGCCAGCTTGCCCGTCTGCCGATCATCGTGCTGACCGCCGACGGCCAGGCCTCGACCCGCGACGACCTGCTGGCCGCCGGGGCTGACGGGCATGCGGAGAAACCGGTCGATCCGGAGTGGCTTCTGCAACTGGTGACGATGACCGCGGGAAAGAAATTGCGCGCAACAGGATAAGGCCCGCGGCGCACGATCGGGTCTTGTCTTGAGGCCCGGCACCGGTTTTCAGGCACCTCTGTTTCGATCCGGACACAGATTGACCTCCAAAATACCACATGCGGGATGGCAAATGTCACTCGGATGTCGCAGAATCATGGTTGAACCCCGGCATCACCACTCGGGAGATTACCCATGGAAACGCAATTGCATCGGCCTTTGTCCACTCCATTCCTCGCTCCGCTCCCAGGCTACAAGCCAGCGAGCCAGGTTCTCGGCCGCATCGGATCCCTGGAAGTGCGGCTTGCAGTCACACGCAGCGAAGTCGAGGCGGCGCAGGCGCTGCGCTACCGGGTCTTCGTCGAGGAAATGGGTGCCCGGCTTCCCGAGGACGCCATGCGGCAGAAGCGCGATTTCGACAGTATCGACCGCTATTGCGATCACCTTCTGGTACTCGATACCGCGCTGACAGGCGATGTCGAGGAGCAGATCGTCGGTACCTACAGACTGCTCAGGCAGGAAGTTGCCGCTCGCCACGACGGGTTCTATTCGCAAAGCGAATTCGATGTGGTCGACCTGACCGCGCGCAATGCGGACAAGCGCTTCCTGGAGCTCGGCCGGTCCTGCGTGCTCAGCACCTACCGCACCCGCCGCACCCTGGAAGCCCTGTGGCAGGGTAACTGGGCCTATGCGCTTGCTCACGGCATCGATGTGATGTTCGGATGCGCCTCGTTTCCCGGCGACAGGCCGTATGCGCATGCGCTGGCGCTGTCGTTCCTCAACCAGACCGCCTCGGCCAATGTCGACTGGAAAGTCCGGGCGATTGCCGGCCGCGGCCTGTCGATGGACATGATGCCGGTCGAGGCGATCAATCCGCGGGCAGCGCTGGCGGCGATGCCGCCGCTGGTCAAGGGCTATCTCAGGGTCGGCGCGCTGGTCTCGGACGAGGCCGTGGTCGATACAGCCTTCGGCACCACCGACGTGCTGGTGATCCTGCCGGTCAAGCAGATCAACGGCCGCTACATCAACCACTACGGCGCCGACGCCTCCCGGTTCGCCGCCTGAGCGGGACAACGATCTCCGGGCGAAACCGGCTGAGCCGATCCCCGATTGATCACGTCGGCACGCGGTTGCCGTGAATTTTCCATTTGCCTTTAGCCTCCCGCAAAGGGTAGGGCAAAAGCATGTCGAAGGGTTGGCCCGAGCCAACCTTAATCATGCCGTGCCATTGCGAGGGGCCAATGGGCTACAATATCCTGCAGTTCTTCCTGCCTTTCACCGCCTATCCCTACGAGGGCGAGGCAGTACCCTGCCCTGCCTGCGGACATTCCGAAAGCAAGCCGCTGGTCTCGCTCGACCGGCGGCTGAAGCGGTTGCCGACCTCCATGTGCAGGCATTGCGGGCTGCTCTATACGAACCCGATGCCGACGGATGCGGAGCTCGCGACCTACTATCAGGACTATTACCGGTTCGACTACCAGGCGGCCACGACCGAGCCGAAGGAACGGCATCTGCGCAAGCGCCGGGCCGAGGCCGCCAGGCGCATTGCGCAACTCGAAGGCCTGCTGGAACCCGGTGCGCAGACGCTGGATTTCGGCTGCGGCTCGGGTGAATTTGTCGGCGGTATGCTGGAGAAGGGATACGATTCCCATGGTTTCGAACCCGGTGACACCTATGGCAGCTATGCCAGGTCTCTGTATGGCGAGCGGATCACCGTGGCCGGCTGGCAGGACGTGAAGTTCGACGCGCCCTTCGATCTTGTCACCTGTTTTCACGTGGTGGAGCATCTGCGTGACCCGGTTGCCGCGATGCGGCAGATGGCGGAGTGGACCGTTCCCGGCGGGCTTGTTTATGTCGAAGTCCCTGATCTGGGGAGCAACGATCCCAACAAGGGATTTGGCGCGCTGCACTTCGCCCACCTGACAGGCTTCAACCGGCACAACCTGGTGGTCGCTGCCGCCCGCGCCGGATTGAAACCGGAACGGATCATCGATCCGACCGGCATCATCTTCCGGCGGGCGGAAATGGATGCGGACATCGTCGAGAATGAGGCGCGCCAGGGGCGTGAGCTGTCAGAGCAGCTCTATGGCAGCGGACGCATTGTTTCGAGCTATCTCAGGTATCAGGCCAGCAAGCTGACCGGCTCACGCCGGTCGAGACGGTAAGTCGGCGATCATGCCTTCCGGCCGACGGCTTTCTTCCAGAGCAACCGCAGGCCACGGCGGACAAACCGGTTGATCTCGAGATGGGCGCGATAGGGGAAAACTGTCAGGTAACGCGCGGGTGAGAGCTTGACGCGCTTGGTCGTGACCTGGATCTGGGTTTCCATGCCGGTGTTCTGATCGATCGGCACCGGCTCGACAAAAACGGATCTCAACCCCATGAGGTATTCGATGTCGAAAGCGATGTCCCAGGCCACCCGTATCGGCAGCAGTCTCTTGAGGAAGACTTCGGCGCAGCGGCGGTTGACCACGTAGCCGCCGGCTCCCTTCTCGCGCGTCAGCGCAATCGCCAGGGAATGCGTCCCGTCGAGTTTGCGGTAGGGGACACGGATACCGGAATTGACCGTGGATAGCCGCAGAATGTCCCATTCGCCGCCAGCGGCGATGGCAGCCTTGATGATGGCAGACAAATCGGCGGGAAGACGGCAATCATCTTCGAGAATCAGCGCGTGATCGGCAGAGCTGGCGAGGAAGGCCCGCAGGCAGGCAATATGGCTTAGGTAGCAGGCAATTTCACCGTCGTGGAAGCTGCGGCCATGCAGCAGCCTGTAGCCGGTGGCATCGAACTCGGGAACCGATGCATCGATCTTCATCCGGTCGACGGCCGCGATGCGTTCATAATCGATCCCGAGATCGCGAAGCTGCGCATCCATGAACCTGAACCGGTCGACCGCGCGATCAAGATTGATCAGGTATGTCTTGAATGGCTTTTCACCGTGCATTGCCAAGCCTTGTCCCCGGGCCGCCGATCTTTCGGGCATCCCGCTGTTTGTCTCCGCGCCCGAACCGCGATCCCGGGTTCAATCCCGCCCCACGGGATCCGAGGGGTGAGATACCAAAATCGGGCAACCGGGGCTAGAGCCCAACCGGTTTATCGGCGGATTGTACGGAATGGATGTAGCTGCCTCGCCGACGGGCGCTCGCCCTGGGCCGGACATCCGCCGCTGACCACCTGTATGTAAAGGATAATTAACCATAAACAGCCAGTCTGGGGCGTCATAGCGTACGCGAACCAGCGTGGAGCCAATCCGCCGCGTCTGCTGCAAGTCAAGAAATGCGATGTGAAGGTTTGAGTCCGTGCAGCAATTGCAAGATATCCGGCAGCCAGAAGACTGGTGCGCGCCAGCTGCGGCCCGGCCATGAAGCGGGTTGACCGGTTGCGGATCCGCAAGGACGACGAGATCGCCAGGCTGATGCAGACCGAGGCAGGCCAGGCCGAGTACTGGCGCCGTCTCGACACAGAGTGCCGTCAAAGTCCGCTGATCGAACTGCTGGAAGAAAGCCTCGGGCTGGAAGGCGACGTGATCGAGTGCGGCGTCTACCGTGGCGCCACCACGCGGCTGATGGGCCGCAGGATGCGTGACGTGGCGCCATCAAAGAAACTGTTCGCCTGCGACAGTTTCGAGGGGTTTCCCCAGGACCGGATACTCGACGCCGATCTCGGCCCGTTCCGTTTCCGCTTCAAGGTCCGCCGCAAGTTCAGGCACGCCTCCGACGTGCCCGAACGGCTGATCGCCTATTTCGACGCCTACCGCATCAACGGCTACGTGGTGAAGGGCTTCTTTTCCGACACGCTGCCGAAGATGAAGCCGCGCAAGTACTGCTTCATGTTCATCGATTGCGACATCTACGAATCGCATCTCGACTGCCTCAACGTTCTCTACGAGCAACTGGTGCCGGGCGGCATCGTGGTGTTCGACGACTACGCCGAGCCGAAATGGCCCGGCGCCTCGCGCGCGGTGGACGAGTATTTTGCCGATCAGCCGGTCAAGCCGGAGCGGATAGACGGCGGCCGGAAGCCGCTCTGGTTCGTGCGCAAGCCGCTGGCCGAGGAAGAAGTTTACTCGATCCCGGAGCCGCTGCTGCTTTACGGCTGAGACGAGCGCCGTTCACAGAACGGTATCTGTCCCGCGCTCACCCCCTATTCTAGCCGGGTGCGAAACCCGGCAGGTCAATGCCGAAGACCTGAGCCAGCAGCACGAAGTTGAGCAGCAGCACAATGGTGGCGCCGAGAATTGCCAGCACCCGAAGCAGAGGTCCGCTGGCGAATTCTCCCATGATGTCCCTGCGCCCGGCGAACAGGATCAGGGCCACCATCGGCACCGGCAGCGCGATGCTGAGCACCACCTGGCTCATGACCAGCGCATTGGTGGCGTTGACGCCGAGCGCCACCACGACGAAAGCCGGGATCATCGTGATCAGGCGGCGGAACCAGACGGGCAGGCGCCAGGTGGTGAAACCCTGCATGATCATTTGCCCGGCCATCGTCCCCACCACCGAACTCGAGACGCCCGAAGCAATCAACGAGACGAGAAAGACGCTGGCTGCGGCGCTTCCCAGCAACGGGGTAAGCAGGTGATAGGCGGTCTCGATCTCGGCCACTTCGCTGTGGCCGGCATGGAACGCGCTCGCCGCCATCATCACCATCGCCATGTTGACCATCCCGGCGATCGAAAGCGCCACCACGACTTCGATGTTTGAAAAGCGCAGGACCTTGCGGCGCGCTGACTGATCGGGAAGGGCCACCCGATCCTGCATCAGCCCTGAATGCAGATAGATCGCATGCGGCATGACGGTAGCCCCTATGATCCCCACTGCGATGGTAACGGCATTGATATCGGCGAGCTCCGGCGTCACGACGCCATGGGCGGCGTCACCCCATGCAATCGGCGCAATGAAGATCTCGATGACATAGCTCAGGCCGATGATTGCCACGAGGGTGCCGATGATCAGCTCCATGGTCCTGAAACCGCGGGCCTCGAACAGCAGGATTCCGTAAGTGACGATTGCGGTGACCACCATGCCGGCCATCAGCGGCATGCCTAACAGCAGTGCCAACCCTATCGCCCCGCCGAGAAACTCGGCAAGATCGGTGGCCATGGCGGCAATCTCACTTACCACCCACATCACCCAGACAACCGGCGCCGGAAAATGTTCCCGGCACAATTCGGCCAGGTTGCGTCCGGTGACAATGCCGAGGCGGGCCGAAAGCGCCTGAAACAGCATCGCGATCAGGTTGGCAACCAGCACCACCCAGAGCAGGCCATAACCATAGCCGGCGCCGGCCTGAATGTTCGTGGCGTAGTTGCCCGGGTCCATGTAGGCGACCGAGGCTACAACAGCCGGTCCAGCGAACAGCAATGCTCCGCGCCCGCGCCGGCCCTTGCCGGCGAGAACGTCCGCGAACGCCGCCTGTGTCCGTCCCGACAAGGTCGAACTCATCTCCTAAATCCTCAATTTGGTGCGCAGGTCATGAATATAGTACTTCATGGTGTTTTTAAAGCCTTGGCTACATTTTTGTCAACAAGGTTCAACTGAGTGGCGCGATGTCAGAATCCCGGCAGCAGGGATTGCCCCAGCTTTTCAAAATGTAGCCGTGTCTGTATTCTGTGTTTGCGATTTCAAATTCGGCAGACAGACGTGGGAGCAGATAGATTGACAAAGGACGCGGAAGACAACGATGCTCCCCCGAACCAGCCCGAACGGTTCCAGCAGGCCCGCGCGGCGCAGGCCATGGCGATCCTTGAAGACTATGCCGAAATGATCAGCGACCTCATCGAGGAAATGGGCGAAGCCCGGATCACCGACATTGCCAGCCGGATGGGGGTCACCCACCCGACCGCCACCAAGGCGGTGGCCCGGTTGAAGCGCGAGGGCCTGGCGGTCTCCCGACCCTATCGCGGCGTCTTCCTGACCGATGAGGGCGCTGACCTCGCCGAGCGTGTCCGGGCGCGGCATCGCACGGTTGTTCATCTTCTCGTCGCTGTCGGGGTGCCGCCGGAAACGGCGGAAATGGATGCCGAGGGCCTGGAACACCATGTGTCGGAGATAACGCTCAAGGCGTTCGAGCGTTATCTGGATGCCGCCGCGGCGAAGTGACCCTGCCGCGGCTTAATCGAGCTCCACAAACTCAGTTCGACGCGTTGTAGGCGGCGATGGCCGCCATGTTGACGATGTCGGAATCCTTGGCGCCCATCGAGACGATCTGGATCGACTTGTCGAGGCCGACGAGCAGCGGGCCGATGACGGTGGAGCCGCCGAGTTCCTGCAGCATCTTGGTCGAGATCGATGCCGAGTGGAAGGCCGGCATGACCAGCACGTTTGCGGTGCCCGACAGGCGGCAGAACGGATACTGCTCCATCACCGTGGCGTTGAGCGCCACGTCGGCCGCCATCTCGCCATCATACTCGAAATCGACCCGGCGCTTGTCGAGGATCTTGACCGCGTCGCGCACCCGCTCCGAGCGCTCGCCGGTCGGGTGGCCGAAGGTGGAATAGGCCAGCATCGCCACCCGCGGCTCGTAGCCGAGGCGCCGCGCCATGCCGGCGGCTTCCTCGGCGATGTCGGCCAGTTCTTCCGAATTGGGCATGTCGATGACGGCGGTGTCGGCGACCAACACGGTGCGGCCGCGGCAGAGCGCCAGCGACACGCCGATCATCCGGTGACCCGGTTTGACGTCGACACAGCGGCGGATGTCCTGCAGCGCGGTGGAGTAGTTGCGCGTGGTGCCGGTGACCATCGCGTCGGCATCGCCGAGCGCCACCATGCAGGCGCCGAAATGGTTGCGGTCGGTGTTGATCAGCCGCTGACAGTCGCGATGCAGATAGCCTTTGCGCTGCAGCCGCGCGTAGAGATAATCGGTGTAGGCGTCCACCCGGCGCGAAACGCGGGCGTTGACCAGCTCGATGCCGGGACGGTCGAGATCGATGCCGGCGAGCTTGGCGGTCTCGCGCATCTGCTCCTCGCGGCCGAGCAGGCAGGCGGTGCCGAGCCGCTGGTTCACATAAGACACGGCGGCGCGCATGACCTGCTCTTCCTCGCCCTCGGCGAAGACGACGCGGCGCGGATGGCGGCGGACGCGCTCGTAAAGCCGCTGCAGCGTCGAGGCGATCGGATCGCGCCGGGCCGAGAGTTCCTGTGCATAGGCATCCATGTTGAGGATCGGCTTCTGCGCCACGCCGGAATCCATCGCGGCCTTGGCGACGGCCACGGGAATGGCCGAGATCAGCCGCGGATCGAACGGAACCGGGATGATGTATTGCGGGCCGAAGCGCGGACGCACGCCCTGGTAGGCGGCGGCGACATCGTCAGGCACGTCTTCCCGCGCAAGCGCTGCCAGCGCATTGGCGGCAGCGATCTTCATGTCCTCGTTGATGGTGGTGGCGCGGACATCGAGCGCGCCGCGGAAGATGTAGGGGAAGCCCAGGACATTGTTGACCTGGTTGGGATAGTCCGAGCGGCCCGTCGCCATGATCGCGTCGTTGCGGATCCTAGCCACTTCCTCGGGCGTGATTTCCGGGTCCGGATTGGCCATGGCGAAGATGATCGGGTTCTTCGCCATCGAGGCGATCATGTCAGAGGTTAAAGCGCCCTTTGCCGAGAGGCCAAAGATCACGTCGGCGCCTTCCATGGCATCGGCCAGCGAGCGTGCCTTGGTCTCCACCGCGTGGGCCGATTTCCACTGGTTCATGCCTTCGGTGCGACCCTTGTAGATCACGCCCTTGGTATCGCAGAGGGTGATGTTCTGCGGCGAAAAGCCCATCGCCTTGACCAGCTCGACGCAGGCAATGGCAGCAGCGCCGGCGCCGTTGCAGACCAGCTTGGTGGTCTTGAGATCTCGATCGGTCAGGTGCAGCGCGTTAATGAGGCCCGCAACCGCGATGATGGCGGTGCCGTGCTGGTCGTCATGAAACACCGGAATGTCCATGAGCTCGCGCAGTCGGCTCTCGATGACGAAGCAATCCGGTGCCTTGATGTCCTCGAGGTTGATGCCGCCGAAGCTTGGCCCCAGAAACCGCACCGAGTTGATGAACTCGTCAACATTCTCGGTGTCGACTTCCAGATCAATGGAATCGACATCGGCGAAGCGCTTGAACAGCACCGCCTTGCCTTCCATCACCGGCTTGGAGGCCAGCGCGCCGAGATTGCCGAGCCCGAGAATCGCGGTGCCGTTGGAAATCACGGCAACGAGGTTGCCCTTCGCGGTGTAGTCGAAGGCGCGCGAGGGATCTTCGGCAATGGCCTTGACCGGGACTGCGACGCCGGGCGAATAGGCCAGCGACAGATCGCGCTGCGTCGACATCGGCTTGGTCGGGGTGATCTCGAGCTTGCCGGGACGGCCGCGGGAGTGGAAATCCAGCGCCTCCTGATCGGTCACTGCTGAAATCGAGCGATCTGACTTGTCCGTCCCTGGCATGTGTCTCCATCCCGTTGTGGGCGACCTTGTGTATGGCGCCTCAACCCTGTTGTCTTTGTCCTCGTCCCACCGTTAGGGTGGTTGGCGCGAGCTGTAAAGCCGCGCGACTGGCGAAGCTTACATCGCAATCATTTGAAAACCCAAGACAGGCATTTGCTCTTGAACGCCGAAAATCCGTTTAATCCTGCTATTTTGACGACCGCCCAGCTTGCCACGGCGGAAAGCCGGGCGACGGCGACGCCGATGATGGAGCAATTCATCGAGATCAAGGCGAACAATCCGGATTCGCTTCTGTTCTACCGGATGGGGGATTTCTACGAGCTGTTCTTCGAGGATGCGGTCGACGCGTCGCGGGCGCTCGGCATCACGCTGACCAAGCGCGGCCAGCATCTGGGCCAGGACATCCCGATGTGCGGCGTGCCGGTGCATGCGGCCGACGACTATCTGCAGAAGCTGATCTCGCTGGGGTTCCGGGTCGCTGTCTGCGAGCAGACCGAGGATCCGGCCGAGGCCAAGAAACGCGGCTCGAAATCGGTGGTGCGGCGCGACGTGACCCGTCTGGTGACGCCCGGAACCCTGACCGAAGAGAAGCTGCTCGATCCGTCGCAGTCGAACTTCCTGATGGCGCTGGCGCGGGTCAAGGGCGCCGGCGAGGCCCAGTTCGGGCTGGCCTGGATCGATATTTCCACCGGCGCGTTTCACGTGGCCGAAAGCCGGCTGGCGCGGCTGATGGCCGATATCGCCCGGGTGGAACCGCGCGAACTGATCCTGGCCGACAGCGTGTTTCACGATCCCGAAATCCGGCCGCTGATCGACCAGATCGGCCGCGTCGCCGCCCCCCAGCCGTCGGTGCTGTTTGACAGCGCGTCCGCCGAAGGCCGGATCGCCCGGTTCTTCGATGTCGGCTCGCTTGACGGGTTCGGCAGTTTTACCCGCGCGGAACTGGCGGCGGCGGCGGCAGTGATCGCCTATGTCGAAAAGACCCAGATTTCCGAGCGGCCGCCACTGGGACGGCCCGAACGGGAAAGCGATGGGGCGCGGATGTTCATCGACCCGGCGACGCGGGCCAGCCTCGAGCTGGTGCGGACGCTGTCGGGCGAGCGGCAGGGCAGCCTGATCAAGGCAGTCGACCGCACGGTGACCGGCGGCGGCGGGCGCAAGCTGGCCGAGTGGCTGATGGCGCCGCTGACCGACCCGGACGCCATCAATGCGCGGCTTGACGGCGTCTCGCATCTGATCGCCAACCCGGCGCTTGGCGACAAGTTGCGCCGGGCGCTCAAGGGTGTGGCCGACATGCCGCGGGCACTGTCGCGGCTGGCGCTCAATCGCGGCGGACCGCGTGATCTCGGCGCCATCCTTGCCGGGCTCCGGGCCGCCACCGACATCGCGGCACTGTTCGGCGACGGCGAGATCCCTGCCCATCTCGAGAAAGCCGTTACGGCGCTCAGGGCGGTTCCGGGCGAGATCGGGGAGCGGCTGGCGGCAACGCTTGACGACGAGTTGCCGCTGATGAAGCGCGACGGCGGGTTCGTCCGCGCCGGTCACTCCGCCGAACTCGATGACCTCCGGGCGCTGCGCGACCAGTCGCGGCGGGTGATTGCCGGGCTGCAGCTGTCCTATGCCGAGGAAACCGGCGTGCGATCGCTGAAGATCAAGCACAACAATGTGCTGGGCTATTTCATCGAGGTGACGGCGCAGAATGCCGGGCCGCTGACCGAGGGCGACGAGGCCAAGAGCCGCTTCATCCACCGGCAGTCGATGGCAAACGCCATGCGGTTTACCACCACGGAACTCTCCGATCTCGAGACCCGGATCGCCAACGCGGCGGGCGAGGCGCTGGCGATCGAACTTGCGGCCTTCGACGAGCTGGTGCTGATGGCGGTCGCCCATGCCGATGCGATCAAGGCGGCCGCCGACGCGCTGTCGGTGATCGACGTGACGGCGGCGCTGGCCGAACTTGCCCAGGAACAGGGATATTCACGGCCGCGGGTAGATGACAGCCTCGCCTTCGAGATCGTCGCCGGGCGGCATCCGGTGGTCGAGCAGGCACTGCGGAAACAGGCGGCGCAGCCGTTCGTGGCCAATGACTGCAATCTCTCGCCACCCGATGACAATGATGACGGCGGCGCGATCTGGCTGCTGACCGGCCCCAACATGGGCGGCAAGTCGACCTTTCTGAGACAGAACGCGCTGATTGCCATCTTGGCGCAGATGGGCTCCTTCGTGCCGGCAGGCTCGGCCCATATCGGCGTGGTCGACCGGCTGTTCTCGCGCGTCGGCGCATCCGACGACCTGGCGCGCGGGCGCTCGACCTTCATGGTCGAGATGGTGGAGACGGCTGCGATCCTCAACCAGGCCGGTCCGCATTCGCTGGTGATCCTCGACGAGATCGGCCGCGGCACCGCAACCTTCGACGGGCTGTCGATCGCCTGGGCGGCGGTCGAGCACCTGCATGCCGAAAACCGCTGCCGCGGCCTGTTCGCGACGCATTTTCACGAGCTCACAGCACTTTCGGAGAAGCTGCCGCGGCTGTCGAACGCCACGATGAAGGTCAAGGAATGGCAGGGCGACGTGGTGTTCCTGCACGAGGTCGGCACAGGCGCCGCCGACCGCTCGTACGGCATCCAGGTGGCGCGGCTTGCCGGGCTTCCCGACGCGGTGGTGGCGCGCGCCAAGGAGGTGTTGCGGCTGCTCGAGACCAGCGAGCGGGAGAACCCGGCGGCCCGGCTGGTCGACGACCTGCCGCTGTTTGCCGTGCCGGTGCACCGGGAACCCGCCAGACCGGCTGCGGGACCATCCCGGTCCGATACCTATCTCGCCGAGCTGAACCCGGACGACATGAGCCCGCGCGAGGCGCTGGAGGCGCTTTACGAGCTCAAGCGGCAGCTGTCGGAGTCGTCGAAAAGCTGAGCTTCAACAAGGTCTACACCTTCGGCGGGGTTCCATCCCGCCTAAAAAACGATAAAAGAAGGGCGGCTGCGCAGCAAGATCGCAGTCGGTAAAGAGGATCCGGAATGAGCCAGTTTGACGTCCTGTGCATCGGCAATGCGATTGTCGATATCATCGCCCGCTGCGACGAGGCCTTTCTCGTCGACAATTCGATCATCAAGGGGGCGATGAACCTGATCGACGCCGAGCGCGCCGAATTGCTCTATTCCCGCATGGGTCCGGCGATCGAGGCCTCCGGCGGCAGCGCCGGCAACACCGCGGCCGGCATCGCCAGTTTCGGCAGCCGCTCGGCCTATTTCGGCAAGGTCGCCGATGATCAGCTGGGCCGGATCTTCAGCCACGACATCCGCGCGCAAGGCGTGCATTTCGAGACCCGGCCGCTGAACGGTACGCCGCCGACCGCCCGGTCGATGATTTTCGTCACGCCGGACGGCGAGCGCTCGATGAACACCTATCTCGGCGCCTGTGTCGAGCTTGGCCCCGAAGACGTCGAAGCTGACGTGGTGGCAAACAGCAAGGTCACCTATTTCGAAGGCTATCTGTGGGATCCGCCGCTGGCCAAGGACGCGATCCGGCTGTGCGCCGCAATCGGCCATAAGCACGGCCGCGAAATGTCGATGACGCTGTCGGATCCGTTCTGCGTCGACCGGTACCGGGACGAGTTTCTCGAACTGATGCGCTCGGGCACCATCGACATCGTGTTCGCCAATGCGGACGAGGCCAAGTCGCTCTACCAGACCGACAATTTCGAGCACGCGGTGTCTCAGCTGCGCAAGGACTGCAAGCTTACGGTCGTTACCCGCTCGGAACACGGATCGGTGGTTGTCCGCGGCGACGAACGCCATGACATCGACGCCATCGACATCGAGGAGGTGGTCGACACCACCGGCGCCGGCGATCTCTACGCCGCGGGCTTCCTGCACGGCTATGCCAATGGCCAGCCGCTCGATGTCTGCGGCAAGCTCGGCAGCCTCGCCGCCGGCCTGGTGATCCAGCAGATCGGCCCGCGGCCGCAACTGTCGCTCAAGGACGCCGCACGCGACGCCGGGTTCATCTGACCCCGGCCTGCTTCACATCACGTCTTCGGGCGGGCGGCCTGCCCGCGAGCGGTAGGGCGAGAACGCCCAGCCGTAGCGGATGGCGCCGCCGCGCACGGCAAAGGCTGCGATGACACCGGCTGCGGAGGCCGCGATCAGCGGCGCGCCGAGCAGGCTGGCGGCGACAAAACCGCCGGCGCCGACAAGGGCTGCCGAGACATAGATCTCCGGGCGCATCAGTACCGAGGGTTCGCCCGACAGAAGATCGCGCAGAATGCCGCCGAGTGTCGCCGTCATCATGCCGGTGACCAGCGCGACGATCGGGGAGCCGGTCAGCGACAGGCCCTTGGCCGCGCCCATCACCGCGTAGGCGGAGAGGCCGACGGCGTCGAGCCAGAGCAACAGGCGATAGCGCGATTCCACCAGATGGGCGGTGAAATAGACGATCACCGCAACAATGACGCAGACAATCAGGTAGGCGGGCTTCTCGACCCAGAACACCGGCGTGGCGCCGAGCACGATGTCACGGAAGGTACCGCCGCCGATGCCGGTCACGGCTGCAAGGAAGACGAAGCCGATCATGTCGAGCTGCTTGCGCGAGGCGGCGAGCGCGCCGGTGGCGGCGAAAACCGCGACACCGGCGTAATCGAGTGCTTCGAGCGGGGTCATGGGTAATTCCTTTCCCCGCCGGGGATGGCCTTAGACGTCGTAGCCGGACGCGGGATCGGGTCCGTCGGAGTCGGGCTGGGCAGATTCGGGCTGCGCCGCTTCCTTCGGGCCACCCTTTGAGACGCCGACCATCGCCGGGCGCAGCATCCGGTCGCCGATCACATAGCCGGGCTGGACCACGTCGACGACGGTGTTGTTGGGCACATCGGTGTTGGGGACTTCATACATGGCCTGGTGGAAGTTCGGATCGAACTTCTGGCCCATCGGCTCAAGCTTGCGTACGCCGTGACGCTCGAGCGTCGACAGCATGGCCCGTTCGGTGAGCTCGACGCCCTCGACAAGGGTCTTGAGGCCGTTGTCGGAGGCAGCCTCGGCCTGTTCCGGAACGGCGGCCAGCGCGCGCTGGAGATTGTCGGAGACCTGCAGCATGTCCCGGGCAAAGCCGGAAATAGCGTAGCTCTTGGCGTCCTTGATCTCGCGGGCGGTGCGCCGGCGCAGGTTTTCCATCTCGGCGGCCATGCGCAGGCGCTGATCCTTGAGTTCGGCCACTTCGGCCATCAGCACCTGCATCGGGTCGAGTTCCTGTTCGGTTGAAGGGTTGGCAGCCTCATCAGCCTTGGTTGCGGCGTCTGCCTGCGGGTTTTCGTTTTCGCGGCCCTGGCTTTCATCGCTCATGTTGTGCATGTCCTGACTGTTTGAAACAATTTTAGGGAGTTGCCCCGCATATCGACGTTCGGGGGGCAAAAATCAAGGCCCGAGACGCCGCGCATCCGATCAAACCCACAAGGCCGGGCAGGCAATCGGAACGGCCGGCGATGTCTCAGCCAGGCTATTTGCGAACCAGCCGCGAGACCAGCTGCGCGGTGTAATCGACCATCGGAACGATGCGGGCGTAGTTGAGCCGGGTCGGCCCGATAATGCCGACGGCGCCGACGACCTTGTCTTCGCCATCGCGCCAGGGGGCGACGATCAGCGACGATCCCGACAGCGAGAACAGCTTGTTCTCCGAGCCGATGAAGATGCGAACACCGGAGCCCTCTTCGGCCAGCGTCATCAGCTCGATCAGGCTTTCCTTGCGCTCGAGTTCGTCAAACAGCAGCTTGAGGCGGTCCAGCTCCTCGCCGGCGGACAGGCCCTCAAGCAGGTTGCCGCGGCCGCGCACGATCAGCCGCGCCGCATTGGCGCCCTCGCGGCTGCCGGCCCAGACCGCCAGCCCGCGCTCGACCAGATCCCGCGACAGCACGTCAAGTTCGGAGCGGACTTCGGCGGTGATGCGCTCGAGCTCCCGTCGCACCTCGCTCATCGTGCGCCCGGCGAGATGGGCATTGAGGAAATTCGCCGCCTCGGTCAATTGCCCGGCGGTCACCCCGTCCGGCAGTTCCATCACCCGGTTCTCGACCTGGTCGTTGCCGCCGACCAGCACCACCAGCGCCCGCTTCGGGTCAAGCCGGATGAACTCGATGTGGCGGATGGTCGAATCCTGCTTGGCCGCGATCACAAGCCCGGCGCCGCGGGTCATGCCCGAGAGCATCTGGCTCGCTTCGGTGAGCAGGGTCTCGACCGGTCGGCTGGTATCTTCGGAATGAACCTGGCGTTCGATGGTCTGGCGCATCTCCGGCTGCAGGTCGCCCACCTGCATGAAAGCGTCGACAAAAAACCGCAAGCCCTTCTGGGTCGGCAACCTGCCGGCGCTGACATGGGGTGCGTAGATCAGGCCCAGATCCTCGAGATCGCTCATCACGTTGCGGATGGACGCCGGCGACAGGGACATCGGCAACATGCGAGAGAGGCTGCGCGAGCCGAGCGGATCGCCGGATTCCATGTAGCTTTCCACCAGCGCGCGGAAAATCTCCCGCGAGCGTTCATCGAGCGCTCCGACAAGATCGGCAGGAATGGATGGCGTGTTCATGGTCATGTCTTTGTCATGGTCATGCTTGTTGTTCTACAGGCCGCCCGCGGCAGCACCTAGCGGGAATATAGGGATTTGCGGATCAACACGGAAGAGGCAACCCCGGCCCGGCGCGGATTGACGGAGCATTCAGCAATAGACGAGAGCGGAACGCTTTTTCTTTGCATCGTGCCGCGCGCGCCGATAGAAGGCGGCAACACTGAAATCAGGAGAGACATGATGCGCCCCTCGGGACGGAAAACAGACAGCATGAGGGCGGTCAGCTTTGAACGTGGCGTATCCAAGCATGCCGAAGGCTCATGCCTGGTCAGGTTCGGCGACACGCATGTGCTGTGCACCGCAAGCCTCGAAGAGCGGGTTCCGCCATGGTTGCGCAACGGCGGCAAGGGCTGGGTGACGGCCGAATACGGCATGCTGCCACGCTCGACCGGCGACCGCATGCGGCGCGAGGCGACCTCGGGCAAGCAGGGTGGCCGGACGCTCGAGATCCAGCGGCTGATCGGACGCTCGCTCAGGGCCGTGGTCGACCTCAAGGAACTCGGCGAGCGCCAGATCACCATCGACTGCGATGTCATCCAGGCCGATGGCGGCACCCGCACCGCGGCGATCACCGGTGCATGGATCGCGCTTCATGATTGCCTGAAATGGATGGAAGCGCGCGCCATGGTGAAGACCGAGCGGGTGCTCAAGGATCATGTCGCCGCCGTCTCCTGCGGCATTTTTGCCTCCCAGCCGGTGATCGATCTGGATTATCTCGAAGATTCGGCAGCCGAGACGGATGCCAATTTCGTCATGACCGGGTCGGGCGGCATCGTCGAGATCCAGGGCACGGCCGAGGCCGAGCCGTTCACGCAGGAACAGCTGTTGGAACTGCTGGAACTGGCCAAGAACGGCATCTCCGATCTGGTTGCCATGCAGAAGGAAGCGGTCGCGGGACCGCTGTGACACGATGCCGAACGCGCCCCTGACCAAGCTGCTGGTTGCCAGCCACAATGCCGGCAAGATCTCGGAAATCCGCGATCTGTGCGGACCGCTCGGCGTCGAGGTCACCTCGGCGGCCGAACTCGGCCTTCCCGAACCCGAGGAAACCGGCGACACATTCGAAGCCAACGCCGCCACCAAGGCGCTGGCCGCGGCCAAGGCCTCCGGGCTGATCGCGCTGTCGGATGATTCCGGTCTCGTGGTCGATGCATTGGGCGGCGCGCCGGGTGTCTACACCGCCGACTGGGCGACGCTGGAAGACGGCAGCCGCGATTTCATGATCGCCATGCAGAAGGTCGAGGATGCGCTCAAGGCGCGCGGGGCGGACAGCGATGACCGCCGCACCGGCCGCTTCGTCAGCGTGCTGTGCCTGGCAACGCCAGAAGGCGAGACGAGCTTTTACCGCGGCGAGGCGCCGGGCGTGCTGGTCTGGCCGCCGCGCGGATCGCTCGGTTTCGGTTACGATCCGGTGTTCCGGCCCGAAGGGCACACCCGCACCTTCGGCGAGATGCCCGCCGAGGAAAAGCACGGCTGGAAGCCGGGCCAAGCCACGGCCCTGTCGCACCGGGCACGCGCCTTCAAGCTGTTTGCCGAACAATGCCTCGGTGTGCCTGCCACGTGACCACGCCCTCTCACCCAATTGACGGGAGTGCATCCGCCGTCGATACCATTGCGCCGGATACCGGCAAACCCGGTTTCGGCGTCTATCTGCATTGGCCGTTCTGCGCCGCCAAATGCCCCTATTGCGATTTCAACAGCCATGTCCGGCATGCAGGCATCGACCAGCAGGCCTATGTTGCCGCCTTCACCCGCGAAATCGCGGCGATGCGGGCACTCTCCGGCCCGCGGGTCGTCACCAGCATCTTTTTCGGCGGCGGGACGCCGTCGCTGATGTCGCCCGACACGGTCGGCGCCATTCTCGATGCGGTGCGCCAGGCCTGGGTGGTGCCCGAGGGGATCGAGATCACGCTCGAGGCCAATCCTTCCAGCGTCGAGGCAGGCCGGTTCCGCGGCTACCGAAAGGCCGGGGTCAACCGGGTGTCGATGGGCGTGCAGGCGCTCAATGATGCCGATCTCAAGCGGCTGGGCCGGCTGCACGACCGGGCCGAGGCGCTGAAGGCCATCGGGCTGGCGCGCGACATCTTTCCACGCATGTCGTTCGACCTGATCTACGCCCGCCCCGAGCAGACGGCCGAAGCCTGGGCGGCGGAGCTTGAGGAGGCGATTTCCCTGGCCGCCGACCATCTGTCGCTCTACCAGCTGACCATCGAGGAAGGCACGCCGTTCTACGGCCTGCACAAGGCCGGCAAGCTGATCGTTCCCGACGGCGAGCTTTCGGCGGAGCTTTACGAACTGACCCGCCAGGTCTGCGAAAGCCACGGGCTGCCGGCCTACGAGGTGTCCAACCATGCCCGGTCGGGCGCGGAAAGCCGCCACAACCTCACCTACTGGCGCTATGGCGACTATGCCGGCATCGGTCCCGGCGCGCATGGCCGGCTGTCAACCAAAACCGGGAAAATCGCCACGGCGACCGAGCGTACGCCGGAGACATGGCTGAAGCTGGTGGCGGAAAACGGTCATGGCATGGTCGAGACCACAGAGCTGACCGCCTCCGAGCAGGCCGACGAGTTGCTGCTGATGGGGCTGCGGCTGCGCGAGGGAATCAACCTCAAGCGCTGGGGCGCTCTGGCCGGGCGCGGTCTCGACCCCGACCGCACCGGTTTCCTGATCCATCACGGCATGATCGAACAGATGGACGCGGACCGGATCCGCTGTACGCCCGCCGGCATGCTGGTGCTTGACGCGGTGGTGGCCGATCTGGCGTTCTGACCGCAGCAACGGCAATCGGCGGCCCCCTGGCAGCATTGCAGCCGGCTTGAAGGCGACAAGCAACATGCTGCATCCCGCTCAAGCCGGGCGGCCGCGCTCGTCAACAAGCCAGCCGCACTTTCTGCCTGCACCGCCGGCTCATCACAGTATTCGCGTTGAACGTCTTGAGCTGACAGGCGAGATCCTGCCCGCTGCCAAGTATTGAAAATTGACTCTGCTCGCTTCATTTTCGCGCAAGCTTTCGTCAGTATGCATTCATATATTATTTAGTTAATTTATAGGGGCAGCTGAATATGTCCGCATTTTTCTCGTTCCTGAAGGGAACAACCGGCAGAGCGACCGCTCTGCTGGTACTCATTGTTTCTGCTACAATTCTGATCACCGCCACTCTCGGTTACTTCAAACTCTACGAAGTGACGGCGACGAACTCCTCGGTCCGCATCGACCGTGCCGCGCGCGCGGCGACGGCACTGTTTGCGGAACGGCTCGCGTCCGAATTCACCGCCATCCGCGACGAAAACGGCCGCCCTCAGGCGCTTCGGATCAAGAGTGCCGACACCGCCGCACCGCTTACCTTCCGGGAGGGGCACGATACGCTTCTCAAGGAAATCGGCGCGATCAACCAGGGCGCCGCCAACCTGTTCAGGCTCAATCCCGAAACGCAGGCTTTCGACCGTTTCGCCACGACCTTCAGGAAACCGGACGGGTCGATGCCGCCGCCGATGTCGATCGGCATCCTGCATCCCGCCTATGACAACCTCATCAACAACCGGCCGCACCTAGGCGAGGTGCCGGTCATGGGCCGGATGCGTCTGGCCTACCTGACGCCGATCCAGGCCGCCAGCGGCGCCATCGCCGGCGCGCTGGCCGTCGATGTCGGCTGGGTCGACGATCTGGTGGCGGCAAAGACCGAGCTGCGCTGGCAGATCATCGTCGCGACCGGCCTCATCCTCGTGCTTGTCGCGGCCTTCGGAGCGGCCAGCATGGGCGCGGAGATGAAGCCGCTCAGGGTGCTGTCAAAATACGCCGACGATCTTGCAGCGGGCGTGCCGAGCGGCGCGGTCCCCTACAGCACACGGGACGACGAGATCGGTGCGCTGGCGCAGGGGC
Source organism: Hoeflea sp. (assembly GCA_020637795.1). Taxonomy (GTDB): domain Bacteria; phylum Pseudomonadota; class Alphaproteobacteria; order Rhizobiales; family Rhizobiaceae; genus Hoeflea. Next base: position 1,571,655 of record JACKJT010000001.1, read on the forward strand.
TCGAGCGGGTCGTGGCGCTGCAGGACAAGCTCGCCCACCTCGCCTACACGGATTCGCTGACAGGGCTTTCCAACCGCGGCCGCTATCTCTCCGACCTGGAAACCGCGCTGGACGAAAGCCTTTCCGGCAAGCGCAAATGGGTGCTGATACATCTCGATCTCGACAAGTTCAAAAAGATCAACGACGCCTACGGGCAGACGGCCGGCGACAGCCTGCTGAAGGTGGCAGCCTCCCGGATCAAGGAGACCGCGGGCGATGGCGCACGCATTGCCCGTCTGGCCGCCGATCATTTCACCATCCTTATCGGCGATGGCCGGTCCGCCGACCAGGTGTCTGTGCTGGCCGGAAAGCTGCTGAACGCGCTGCATCAGCCGATCGAGCTGCGGGCAGGCGAATTTCACATAACGGGATCGGCCGGCATCGTTCTGCTGCAGCATGATGCCAGAGATGCGGACGAGGCTCATCGCAATGCCGGCCTGGCGCTGCGCAAGGCGAAGGCCACGGGCGACCGGGCGGTGATCTTCTCCTCCGAGCTGCATGACGAGTTCGAAAATTACATCCGGATGGAGCGAATTCTCCGGCTGGCGATCCAGGAGCGGGAGATCGAGATCCACTTCCAGCCGCAGATCGACCCGTCGACGAACCAGCTCGCGGGTGTCGAGGCGCTGGCCCGCTGGACCCATCCGGCGGAAGGACCGATTTCTCCGGGGCTTTTCATTCCCATCGCGGAGAGCAGCGGGCAGATCGTCGATCTGGGAACGCTTATCCTCGATCTCGCCTGCGAGCAGGCCGCGAAATGGCGCGAGAAGAATTTCGATTTCAGGCACATCTCGGTGAATGTGTCGCCAATCCAGCTGTGGCAGTCCAACTTCGTCGCGGTGGTAAAAGACGCGCTCAACCGTCATGGCCTGTCCGGCAGCGAGATCTGCATCGAAATCACCGAAGGGGTGTTTGTCGACCAGAGCGAACGGCGGATCGAGAAGGTTCTCTCGGCAATCCGGGAGCTCGGCGTGCTGCTGTCGCTTGACGATTTCGGCTCGGGTTATTCATCGCTCGGCTATCTCAACCGCCTGCCGTTCGACCAGCTGAAAGTCGACAGGAGCTTTATCTCCGACATCGACACCGATGTGCGCAAGCAGAAGGTGCTGCGGGGCATTCTCGAACTGGGCCGCGGCCTCGGTTTCAGTATCGTCATTGAAGGAGCGGAGACCGGCGAAGAGGTGGCGGTGATCCGGAAAATGGGCTGTGACGCCATTCAGGGCTTCTACTACTCGAGGCCGGCGCCTGCCCTTCTGATCCCGGAAGTGGTCAAGAAGATCGCCCGCTCGCTGCCGGAATCCGAGGCCCGCACGGCCTGATCCCCGCACTGGCCGCATCCGTCAACCGCAAGGCGGGAAGCCTATCCCGTCATGCGGACCGGATTGCGGACCGGCAGAAAACCGGCGATTTCGGTTTCCGCGACGGGCGGGGAATAGAAATAGCCCTGGACCAAGACGCCGCCGAGCTTTTTCAAGGCATCGAGCTCCTCGCCGGTCTCGACCCCTTCGATGACGCAGCCCAGCCCCATGTCGGAGCTCAGCGCCAGCAGCGATTTGACGATCTTGTAGCTGGCCGGATTCTGGTGAAGGCCGGAGACGAAGCTGCGGTCGATCTTGATCTTGGTCAGCGGCAGGGCGTGCAGCTGGCTGAGGCTCGAATAGCCGGTCCCGAAGTCATCGAGCGCGATGCCGCAACCGAGGATCTTGAAGACCTCGATCGACGCCTTGGCCTGGCTGAAATCATACATCATCGCCGTTTCGGTGATTTCGAGATCAAGCCGCCTGGGATCAATGCCGCTCGACAGAATGATGCTGGCGATCGTCGCCACACTGTCGGGAGAGCTGATGTCATGGGTCGACAGATTGAATGAAAGGCCGACATTGTCCGGCCAGCGGCAGGCCGCGGCCAGCGCCTTCCTGAGCAGCACGCATGTCAGGTCGCCGATCAGGCCTATCCGTTCGGCAACGGGAATGAAAAGAGCCGGCGACACCGATCCCAGCACCGGGCTGTTCCAGCGGGCAAGGGCCTCGAAAGCCATCGTCCGTCCGGTCTGGATATCGATGATGGGCTGAAACAGGACGGTAAGTTCGGCATCGAGATCCGCCCTGCTGAGCACCTGTTCAAGCTGCTGGTTCTGCTCGATGGCAGCGACGTGCTCGCTTGTGAACAGCAACGCATGGCCGCGGTTGCTGCGCTTGCCCTGATACAGGGCGTAGTCGGCCCGCTCATAGAGCTGGTGGACATCGTCGGCCAGCTGCGGGTAGACCGAAAACCCGACAGAACCGGAGATCTGAACCGTCGCCTCGGCCAGCACAAAGGGGGCCCGCAACGCCGTGCAAATCTCTTCGCCCAGGGCCAGCAGTTCCGCATCATCGGGGCAATCGGTCACCGTCAGGGCAAACTCGTCGCCGCCAAGCCGGGATATCTGCCCATTGCTGCCGGCAAGGCCGGAGAGGCGCTGCCCGACTTCGTAGAGCAGGGCGTCGCCAACGGTGTGGCCATAAAGGTCGTTGACGGGCTTGAAGCCATCCAGATCGATGACGCCAACGGCCAGGCGCTTGCCCTCGGACTCGGCAAAGGCCTCCTCGAGCTGCGTGAAAAACTGGCGGCGGTTGGCAAGCCCGGTCAGGCTGTCGAGATTTGCAATGCGTGCATTTTCCCGGTTGGCGAGCTCAAGCTTGGTTCGTGCGCCCACCGCAGCGGCGAAATGCCGGTACTGCACGGTCACGATCAGAAGCATTGCAGCCGAGACCAGCACCAGGTTGACCGCCATGCCGAAGAAATACGGAATGCCCGCTATGCTGAAATACAGGACGAACAGGGTGTTGATGACAATAGCGACGATAAAGGCCGCCGACGGCAGCTGCTGCAGGCAGATGATGACTCCAAGCCCGGTGATGCCGACGAAAAAGGCGATGTTGCCATGCATATAGGCATCGCCATAGGGGTAGAGAGACAGTGCCCAGACAGCAAGGCCAGCGGTCAGGATGAAGCTGAACTGGTTGGTCCGGGTCAGCGCCTTGTGGGCGGCTTCTGCCGTGGGGCTGCTGCGCCTCGAGCGCCACCAGGCTGCGGTGCGGACACAGCAGATCAACGTGATGACCGATGGAATCCAGAATGTAAGCCAGGCGGGCGCTTCCGGCGTGAAGGTGATGGCAAGCGCCCAAGCGTTGATCAGCACGATGGAGTACATCAACGGCACCTGGCTCGAGAAAACCTCAAACTGGGCCTTGAGCAGATCGGCATTCCCTGCGGGAACCGTTACCAGACGTTTCAATAGGGAATACACTGACTTCATCACTTGCGGAGGCCGTCATCAAATTGAGAAAAGAAACACTCCCGTTAAAAAAACATCGTGTATATTAAATTAGAGTTTCCGGAACCCGCTCTTGGCCGCATGCATCCGGTCAGCCTTGAAAACCCGCTTGCCCTGACACCGGTGACGAACCGTCCGGTCTGGGCGCTCACATGAAGGAACAGGCTGCCTGATGCTCGCCACCCTGACGCAGTACACCGGGCTTGCCGCGGCTGACCTCCTGATTGTCCTGGCCGCGGTGTTCATGGCCGGGCTGATCCGCGGTTTTGCCGGCTTCGGCCTGTCGGCCATCGTGATGGCATCGGTCGCCGTCCTGATCCCTCCGGTCGAACTGATCCCGATGTGCTTTCTGCTCGAGGGCGCGGCGAGCCTGGCGATGTTCCGGGGCGGCATGGCGCACGCCAACATGAAGATCGTCTGGGGCCTGGTGGTCTGTTCGGCCATCGGCATGCCGCTTGGGCTGCTCGCCACCACGAGCATCGATGTCGAGCTGTCGCGGAAACTGGCGCTGAGCCTGATCCTGACGCTGACGCTGGCGCAGTTCTTCAGGCTGAAACCGGCCTTCCTGGGCACCCCGAAAGGCCTCTACGCCAGCGGCCTGACCGCCGGGATCGCCACCGGGCTGGCGTCCGTCGGCGGCATGGTGATCGCGCATTACGTGCTGGCCAGCGAAGCGCCGCCCAGACAGATGCGCGCATCGCTGGTGATGTTTCTGGCGATCAGCCTGTTCACCTCACTGGTTTCGCTCATCGCCTATGACCTGATGACCATGCAGGCGATCTGGCGCGGCGTGCTGATGACGCCGGTAGTGCTCATCGGCGTGTTTGCCGGGATCCGGCTGTTCCACCCGGCCTACGAGCACCTCTACAAGGCCGCGTGTCTTGCGCTGCTCGCGCTCTTGTCGACGGCAGGCCTGATCAGCCAGGTATTCTGAACGCAGCATCAAATCCGGTAGGAATCAGCCGATCCATTCGAATGCCTTGGCCAGATAACTCCTGCCACCATTTTCCTGTATTCTTCCGTGGGCCATCACAACTCGACGCGGATTCCAGCCCAGAACCTTGTCGCGCGCGGCGCGCAGGGAGCCTTTCGACAGGAACGACCAGCGCACCTCCAGCGGGGCATAGCCTTTCCCTTCGACGATGCCCCAGACCCGGGCGATCCAGCGCTTCCAGGCCGACCAGTGCCGCCGCAGGAAATCCTCGGTGAAGTTCTCCGACATGTCTGCAATGATCGCTGTTTGGGATGCCCGGTGGAATAACACGATTTCATCGAGGAAACCGGATCCGCGGAACCATGCCTGGTCGATGTCCTGCCGCCAGACTTCCGGCGGATTGTCTTCCAGCGGCGCTTCGAATGCCAGATCCGTCCGCTTGCTGATCGTCGATTGCGGCCCCCAAAGCCGGGCTTCCGGATAGGCGGCGTGCCAGTCCTGCAGATAGAGGTGATGGATCTTGTTGGGGCTGACGAGATGCGCCGGTTGACCCAGTTGTTCAATCTCGGCCCGCAATCCGGATGTCAGGGCGATCGGCGACCACACCCAGAGACCGCCATCGGCCAACCGGACAACGACGCAGCGGGTCGGATAGGGAAATCCGTAGAAATCGACGATGTCCCCGTCAGCGATCCATATATCATTTGCCAGTTGCTGCAGAGTACCCATGATACTTCCCGGACCCGTTCCTCATTTCGTTATAGCCGCCATGTTGCACCCCGTTTGTGACAATAGTCAGAGGATCGAGGCGGATCCTCATGAACATGAAGGCATGACCGGTCTGGTATCCAACGACATTGGGCGCAAGGCGGTTGGACCGAGGGGGTGGAGAAAGGACTAGTTTCCGCCCGCACACCTCTCGCACCGCGTTCGAAAAACCTGCTAAACCGGGACGGTATGAAACATGCCCGCCTGCAACAGACCAGGCCGGGTTGCGGGGCAAACATGACACGCAGGAAATCGACGGCTTCGGCAGACAGCGGCAACATGGCGATGGCGGAAGGCGGCCAGCCGGCGCGGTCTTTCCGTATCGGTGCGCACGAGATCGCCGCACGGCCGCTCGAGCCTGGGCTCTACCTGGTGTCGACGCCGATCGGAAACCTGGGCGACATGACGATCCGCGGGCTAGAGACGCTGGCCGGCGCCGACATCATCGCCTGTGAGGACACCCGCGTCAGCCGGGTGCTGCTCGACCGTTTCGGCATCACGACAAGACCCTACGCCTATCACGAACACAATGCGGAGCGCGCCGGGCCGAAGCTGATGGCGGCGCTTGAAGCGGGCAAGAGCGTGGCGCTGATCTCCGACGCCGGCACGCCGCTGGTCTCCGATCCGGGCTACCGGATCTCGCAGACCGCGATCGAGGCCGGAGTGCCGGTGATCCCGATTCCCGGCGCCTCGGCGCCGATGGCGGCCCTTGTTGCCTCGGGCCTGCCCAGCGACACCTTCCTGTTCGCCGGCTTCCTGCCATCCAAGGACAAGGCGCGGCGCGACCGGCTTGCGGGTTTTTCGGCGACTGAAGCGACGCTGATGTTCTTCGAAAGCCCGAACCGGCTGGCGGCCTGCCTGAAATCCGCCGCCGACGTGCTCGGCCCCGACCGGCCGGCGGCCGTCTGCCGGGAACTGACCAAAGCCTACGAGGAAATCCGGCGCGGCACGCTGGGCGAGCTTGCGGCCAGTTACGTGGACGAAAACATCCGCGGCGAGATCGTGCTGGTGATCGGTCCCGGCTCGACGCCGCCGCCCTCGGAGGACGATGTCGAGACGCTGCTGGCGAGGCTTGCGAGCGAGCTGCCCGCCGGCAAGGCGGCGACGGAAGCGGCCCGGCTGACCGGGCTCAACCGCAAGGATCTCTATCAGCGCTTGCTCGCCATGAAAGCCGCCTCGCCGAAAGGTGGGGCGTGAGCGCGGGCGACAGGCTCGACAGGAAACGGCGCTCCGAGCGCAAGGGCCGCCGTGCCGAGTGGCTCGCCGCGCTCGCCCTGATGCTCAAGGGCTACCGCATCACCGCCCTGCGCTACCGCACCCCGGTGGGAGAAATCGACATCGTGGCGCGCAAACGCGATCTCGTTGCCTTCGTCGAGGTCAAGGCGCGGCGGGATCTGGCCGCGGGCATCGACGCGGTGAGTTATCCGGCACAGCGGCGGATCGCGGCCGCGGGCGAATTGTTCATCAGCCGGCAGCGGGATTCGGCCAAACTCTCCTGGCGGCATGACGTCATCGTCGTCAGCCCGTGGAAGTGGCCGGTGCATCTGGAGGATGCGTTTTAGGGGGTGACGGCCCCCTCCCCCGTTGCAATCTCCCCCTCCCTCACCCTATGTGAGGGCATCAGATTGGCGGAGAGACCCTACCCATGAGCAAGATCCGGAATGTCGCGGTCCAGATGGACCATGTGAGCTCGATCAAGATCGCCGGCGATTCCACCTTCGCCATGTCGCTGGAGGCGCAGGCGCGCGGCTACAAGCTGTTTCACTACACGCCGGACCAGCTGTCGATGCGCGGCGGAGTCGTCCAGGCCATCGCCGAGCCGATGATCCTGCGCGATGTCGAGGGCGACCATTTCGAGCTCGGGCCGCAGGAGAAGATCGATCTTTCGAGCATGGACGTGGTGCTGCTGCGCCAGGACCCGCCGTTCGACATGGCCTACACCACCTCGACGCATCTGCTCGAGCGGGTGCACCCGAAGACGCTGGTGGTCAACGACCCGGCCTGGGTGCGCAATTCGCCGGAGAAGATCTTCGTCACCGAGTTCCCCGACCTGATGCCGAAGACGCTGATTTCGCGCGATCCGGCGACGATCAACGCCTTCCGCGCGGAAGTCGGCGACATGATCCTCAAGCCGCTCTACGGCAATGGCGGCGCCGGCGTGTTCCACATCAAGCCCGACGACCGCAACATGTCCTCGCTTCTGGAAATGTTCGCGCAGATGTACCGCGAGCCGTTCATCGCGCAGGAATACCTGCCGCATGTGCGGGCCGGCGACAAGCGCATCATCCTGATCGACGGCGAGCCGGTGGGCGCCATCAACCGGGTGCCGGCGGAACACGATTCGCGCTCGAACATGCATGTCGGCGGCCGCGCCGAACACAGCGAACTGACGGATCGCGAAAAGGAAATCTGCGCCCGCATCGGCCCGTCGCTGAAGGCGCGCGGCTTCATTCTGGTCGGCATCGACATCATCGGCGACCTGATGACCGAGATCAACGTCACCTCGCCCACCGGCATCCGCGAAATCAGGAATTTTGGCGGGCCCGACATCGCCAGCCTGTTCTGGGACGCGGTCGAATCCAAGCGGAACTGAACCTTCTCTCCGGGAGGCCGCCAGGCCCGGCCACGGCGATTGACGGACATCAATGACCGCAGATCCCGGACTGCCATGATTTCACTTGAGCTTTCGGATTTCCGACCGCTCGAAAGCGAGATGGTCGCTTCAGGAGTGAAGAGATATGAGCAGATTTCGGGTTGTCATGGTGACCGCTGCCTCTGCGGCCATTTCTCTGGCGATTGCCGGCGTGGCGATCGCTGAAAACACGACGCTTTACGTGAAGAACAACACCGACGGGTACCTGACCGTGAATGTCGACGGCGTGTACGGGTGCAACACGTCCGCAGGATCGACCTGCTCGATACCGGTCACGGTCGGCAATCACGATCTCCACGCACACCGCAGCGATACCGGAGATACACGCACCTGCACCAGCAAGTACATAGGCGCCAACACCTGGACCTGGACTCCCTGGCCGACCAACAATTGTTCTTGAGGCGCCCCGTGAGCGCGGCGGAATGCAGGCGCCGGTAGGGCCGTCAGCGACCCGGGAAACCGGTTACCTCAAGGCGGCAGCGACATTACCGGGATCGAACTCGGTAATCTTGTACCTGGCGACGCCGGCCATGTGAAACGGGTCGGCGGTAATCAGTTCCTCGATGTCCGCAACCGAGCGGCCGCGGGCGATGATGACGCCGCCGGTGCGCGGCACCTTGGCGCCCGAAGCCAGGAACAGGCCGGCTGCATAGTTTCGGTCGATGAAAGCCATGTGCGGGGCGACCAGCGGGTCGATGGTTTCAAGCGCGGTGATGTAGGTCAGATCGATGACGAAGAGATGCTCGCCATCCTTGAGAAATGCCATTCTACTGCTCCGTGCCGGACTGCCTGCAGGACGATAAAGCCAAGCCGGCGAAACCAGAGTCGCCGGACCAGCTCCATCTTTTTGTTTTCACGCGGTTCCGGGCGCGAAACCGGTTGCCGCTTTCGCTGGAACTGCTCTGTCCGGTCGAGTGCCGGTTCCGCCGGGCGCGCCCGGACCATGGCAATGACGTAATTCAGTTTCCGCCGGATTTGTACCCCGGCGGCCAACAATCATGTGCACAGGCCGCGCTTTTACCCGCCACGACCAGCGGTGGCGGTGCGGCGAGCCCCCGGAAGCGCGGCGAGGCCGGCACCTGTCAGCCTGGCGCCGTCCGGCGTTCCAGCACTACAACCAGCTACAGCCTTTTTCGCCTTTATGGTGTATTTGTTGCCATATTGTTCTTGTTTTAGTCCGCATACCGTGTTTCAATCACCGGCAGATCGCGCATAACGGGTAGACGTTACGGCCCGGCGCAGGTGGACAGGCAACATGAGGGGGCAGGCACACATGGTCGCGCGGGTCAGTACGGTTTCGTTCCAGGGCATCGAGGCGGTGCCGGTCGATGTCCAGGTGATGATCGCGCCGGGCAAGGTGAACATGCACATCGTCGGGCTGCCGGACAAGGCTGTGGCCGAGAGCCGGGAGCGGGTTCAGGCGGCGCTGCACGCCTCCGGGCTGTCGCTGCCGGCCAAGAAGGTGACCGTCAACCTGGCGCCGGCGGACCTGCCCAAGGAGGGAGTCCTTCTGCCACTTCGAGATTTGTATTCAGACTTCAAACCATTGTTTTAATGAGATATTTTTTGTTGATTGCATAGGATACAATTACTTCACGCATCGAAGTGGTGTTTTCCGAAGCGCTCCTCAACCGCTCTCGTCTTCGGTGATGCATTGGCGCGGCGTGGCAACCAGTGTTGCGTCCATTGTCCGGCAGCCAATTGCGTACCCAATTCCATGATGGGTAAACCCTCCGCCAATTGGAAGATAACCCGCCGAATTGATCGCCCGGTCCCGCCACTTGAACGCTTTGTCGAGGAATATCGCCTCGATCAATACCTCATGAAATTCCGGCAGCGTATTGGCATCGGGCATTTGGTCGGCGGAGCCAAGACAATGGAACCGCATCTAAGGCAGCCGGTCGCGCAACATGTAGGCGGTCTGCCCAAGACTCAGATCACGAATTGACTGCAGCACAAGGATCATAAACTTCAGGATGGGATCGAACGGCGGGCGACCACCCTTTGAGGGCCCGCCATGACACAATGCCTTAGAGCCCGATTTGAAAGTTGTTGAGTGATATCAGTGGGATGTGATTCCGTCGGATTGTCAAAGATTCGATGGAGGCCACTATGTCCTGGACTGATATCACCCGCGCCGAGCATAACCGCAATTCCGACCGCTATCCAACCGATTTGACGGACGGCGAGTGGGCTGTGGTGTCACCGCTGGTTCCGCCTTCGCGAACAGGCGGCCGGCCTCGTACGAGCGACATGCGCGAGGTGATGAACGCAATTCTCTACATCGCTGGCGGCGGCATCCCATGGCGAATGCTGCCGAAGGATTTCCCGCCTGTTTCCACGGTGCGGGGCTATTTCTACCGCTGGCGCAACGATGGAACCTTGGCGTTGATGAATTTTGCGCTGGTGCAGGTGGCGCGGGAACTTGAAGGCAAGGAACCGTGCCCGAGTGCCGGGATAATCGACAGTCAGAGTGTTAAAACCACTGAAAGTGGAGGGGTTTGTGGGTATGACGCGGGCCAGAAAACCAAAGGCCGCAAGCGTCATATTGTGACTGACACCAACGGATTCATGGTCGGGTTGCTGGTGCATAGCGCTGCAGTTCAGGATCGTGACGGGGCGGTGCCGACGCTACGATCGATCCGCCGCTTCTATCCGTTCTTGCGGCACATCTTTGCAGACGGCGGGTATAGCGGCGACAAGCTGAAACAGGCGCTGACGGGCAATGGCGACTGGACCATCGAGGTTGTCAGGCGCTGCGACGACCAGAAGGGCTTCAAGGTCTCCCGCGCCGCTGGGTTGTCGAACGCACGTTCGCATGGCTGGGAAGGTCCCGCAGGCTGGCCAAGGACTGGGAGAAATCCATCCAGAGTTCAACAGCATGGACCCTCATCGCCCATATCCGCATTCTCATGCGGCGGTTGGCAAGGCATTGCGAGCAATGAATAACTTTTGAATCGGGCTCTAAGTGATTTTGAGCTGAATAAGAGGCCGCTGACCGCGAAGGCTAGCGACAGACTTCGACGGGTCCTCGAAGAAAACCATATCCAGTTCATAGCCGTGAATTCTGCAAGCAGTGAAATTATTGGGGCCGGAGTACGCTGGCGTCCGGAGAGCCACGGCATGGATATTAAGATTCTCTAGGCCTCTAAGCGTCGCTGCGATGGAGTTCAATAAGCCCGACCTGACGGTCGGGTCCGGGCGGCTTCGCCGAAGTGGACGGCCTTCGGCCGGCTTTTCTTGTTCAAAGGTACGTCGGTGATCTTCGGCTGTACAAGTGGCGATGGCCAGATCACCGACCCTTTGACAAAGCGGAATCTGCCTTCGGCAGATGCTTTTTTGATTGTATAACTTTTGAAATCAACCATAGATCGTCTATAGATACATGAATGTCGAATATGGCAGATGCAGCCATTTCGACCTGCCGATCGCGCTGGGGCTGATGGCGGCGCTCGGGGCCATTCCGGGCGATGCGCTCGACGGCTACGTGGTGCTGGGGGAGTTGTCGCTCGACGGCACCATCGCCAGCGTCGCCGGCGCGCTGCCGGCTGCCATCGGCGCCAATGCGCTGGGCAAGGGGCTGATCTGCCCGGCGGGCAGCGGGCCGGAGGCGGCCTGGGCCGGCGCGGAGATCGACATCCTCGCGCCGCGCTCGCTGATCGCCATCGCCAATCATTTCCGCGGCACGCAGGTGCTGGGTCGCCCGGTGCCGGCGATGCGGGCCGCCCCCGCCAACATGCCTGACCTGTCGGACATAAGAGGCCAGGAGACCGCCAAGCGGGCGCTCGAGGTGGCAGCCGCCGGCGGGCACAATCTGATCATGGTCGGGCCGCCCGGCTCCGGCAAATCGATGCTGGCGGCGCGGCTGCCCTCGATCCTGCCGCCGCTATCGGCGGCCGAGTTGCTGGAAGTCTCGATGATCCATTCCATCGCCGGGCAGCTGGCGGGCGGCAAGCTCTCGGACCGGCGGCCGTTCCGGGCGCCGCATCATTCGGCCTCGATGGCGGCGATGGTCGGCGGCGGGTTGCGCGCCCGGCCGGGCGAGGTGTCGCTGGCGCATAACGGCATCCTGTTTCTCGACGAATTCCCCGAATTCACGCCGCAGGTGCTCGATTCACTGAGGCAGCCGCTGGAGAACGGCGAGAGCGTGATTGCCCGGGCCAACCACCGGGTCAGCTATCCCGCCAACATCCAGCTGATCGCGGCGATGAACCCGTGCCGCTGCGGCATGGCGGGCGAGCCGGGACACAGCTGCTCGCGCGGACCGCGCTGCCAGGCCGATTACCAGGGGCGGATTTCAGGACCGCTGATGGACCGGATCGACATCCGCATCGATGTGCCGGCGGTCAGCGCGCAGGACCTGATCAAGCCGCAGGCGGCGGAGGGTAGCGCCGACGTAGCCGCCCGGGTGGCGGCGGCGCGCCGCATGCAGCAGGCCCGCTACCTCGATCTCGGCCGGCCCGACATCCGCACCAACTCGCAATGCACGACCTCGCTGGTCGAGCAGGTAGCCCGGCCCGACCAGGGCGGACAGGCGCTGTTGAGCGACGCGGCGGAGAAGATGCGGTTTTCGGCGCGTGCCTACCACCGCATTCTCAAGGTGGCGCGGACGCTGGCCGATCTCGACGGCGCGGAAACCGTCGGGCGAATCCACCTGGCGGAGGCGATCTCCTACCGTATCGGCGCCGAGCGGGTGTCGCAGGCGGCGTGAGCCCGCGGTATTCCGCGCTGCCGGCTGCCACTTCCCGCGCGTCCGGTGGTATCGGTAAGTGAGAATATAATATTTAGGGCGAAGCCGCCCCTCCATACCCGAGGTATGGAGGGGCTATTTCTGGTGAATGAGCCTCAGCCGCCCAGCCCGTCGAACAGGGCGGTCGAGAGGTAGCGTTCGGCAAAGGACGGGATGATGACGACGATCTGCTTGCCGGCATTTTCCGGCCGCTGGCCGACCCGGACGGCGGCGGTGAGCGCTGCGCCCGAGGAAATGCCGACCGGCAGGCCTTCGAGTTTCGCCACCCGGCGGGCCATGTCAAAGGCCTCGTCATTGGTGACCTTTTCGATCTCGTCGTAGATGCCGGTGTCGAGCACGCCGGGGGCGAAACCGGCGCCGATGCCCTGGATCTTGTGCGGGCCGGGATTGCCGCCCGACAGCACCGGCGAATCGGCCGGTTCTACGGCAACAACCTTGAGGCCGGGCTTCTTTGCTTTCAGCACCTGGCCGACGCCGGTGATGGTGCCGCCGGTGCCGATGCCGGAAACCAGGATGTCGACGCCGCCCTTGGTGTCGTTCCAGATCTCCTCGGCGGTGGTCTTGCGGTGGATTTCCGGGTTGGCCGGATTTTCGAATTGCTGCGGCATCACCGAATCCGGGATCTGGTTGAGCAGTTCCTCGGCCTTGGCGATAGCGCCTTTCATGCCCTTCGGACCCTCTGTGAGCACCAGTTCGGCGCCGAGCAGCGCCAGCATCTTGCGGCGCTCGACCGACATGGTCTCGGGCATGGTCAGGATCAGCCGGTAGCCCTTGGCGGCGGCGGCGAAGGCCAGCGCGATGCCGGTGTTTCCGGATGTCGGCTCGACCAGCGTGGTTTTGCCCGGCGCGATCTTTCCTTGCGCTTCCAGGCTCTCGATCATGGCGACGCCGATGCGGTCCTTGACCGAGGCGATCGGATTGAAGAACTCGAGCTTGGCGAGGATTTCGGCCTTGACGCCGTCGGCGCTCGCAAGCTTGGAGAGCCGGACGATCGGCGTGTTGCCGACGGTGTCGATGATGGAATCGTAGATGCGGCCGCGGCCGGGCGTTTCACTGGAATAAGCGGACATGAGATGCTCCTTCTGGTTGGCGCGAGTGTAGGTCAGGCCTCGACCTCGCGCCAGCCATCACCACCGGCGACGGGTCGAATGGCACGCAATCTCATTCCCATTCTCAAGCCTATTTCGGAACAACATTCCACATTCCGGCTCAAGCGGTCCAATCCTGACCGCCAGCATCCGTGAGCGGGTCAGTCCTCGGTCGCCTCCGGCGGCAGCGTGGGCACCCAGTGCATGGCCCAATCGCCCAGGGGCTCGAGGTGAGCGAACAGATCACGGCCGGTTTTCGTCAGCGCGTAGCCTGCGGCGGTGTTCTCGATGAGACCGACGCTGCGCAATTCCTTGAGGCGGGTGTTGAGCACGCTGGGTGACGCCGAGCCGCAACGGTCCTGCAGGTCGCGAAAGGTGCGCGGCGTCCCCGCCAAGTTCCACAGAATGCCCATGGCCCAGCGCCGGCTCAACAGGTCAAACAGCACCATGATCGGTTGCCCGCTCCGCGAGCCGCGAACCGGTTGTCCCAATCTTGCAACAGGCTTGCTGTCGCTCGGCATCGCGGCCTCCCTTTCAAGAACGGTCACAAGCGTGACAGGCCTGTTGCTACTATTTTCGTAGCGTGCAATGCTACTGATATAGTAGCAAACTACAGGAAACACCGGAATGGGCAAGGCATCCTTTATCGACATCGTGCTGTGGCTGGCCCTGGCCGCGATGTGGAGTTCCTCCTACGCGGTGATCAAAATCGGCGTTGCAACCCTCGAACCAGCGGTGCTGGTTTTTGGACGATTGCTGGCCGGAAGCGTCATCATCCACGCCATCCTGCGGAGCCGCGGGCTGGTTCTTTCGCGGGATCCGGCGGTATGGTTCTCCTACGCGGTGACCGGGTTGCTGGGCAGTGCAGTGCCTTTTCTGCTGATCACCCATGGCGAGCAATCGGTCGACAGTGCGCTCGCCTCGATCCTGATGGGCGCGTCACCGGTGATGACCCTGCTGCTTGCCGCATGGCTTGTTCCGCAGGAGCGGCTGACGCTGCGAACGTCGATCGGAATCGCCGGAGGGTTATCGGGCGTCGCCGTGCTTGTCGGACCGGCAGCACTTGCGGGTCTGGGTGAACAGCTTGGCGGACAATTGGCGATTCTTGCCGCGACCGCCTGTTACGCCGCCTCCACGGTCTATATCCGCCGGGCAGTCACCCGCCCGCCGTTGGAGATGGCGGCGGGGTCCATGCTCGTTGCCACGCTGATCATGGGATGCATCGTTATAGTTTCGGATGCAGAGCTGAGGCGAACGGATCTCGGCGCCTCCTCGCTGGGCGCGGTGCTTTACCTCGGTCTGTTTTCAACAGGCTGCGCCAACCTGGTCTATTTCCACCTGGTGCCGCGGCTGGGGGCGACGCGGATGTCGCAGGTCAATTTCGCCGTGCCGGTCGGCGGGGCGCTGCTGGGGTTCCTGCTGCTTGGCGAGGCCCTGACCGCACAGCGGCTGCTCGCGCTGGCCATCATCATCGGCTCGATCTATCTGGGCACCAGCAAATCGGCAAAGCCCGTCAGCGCACGAGAAACCCCGCCGCCAGCGGATCATCCTCCTCGAGGATGAACTCGGCCTTGCCCGCATAGAATGCGCGTCCGGAAACACGGGCGGTGATGGCGGGGTGCGGCCCGCAGCTCGTCAGCGAGGCGACCGAGCCCGAAAACCGGCTGCCGACGATGCTTTCGAAGATCCGCGTCTGCCCGGCCGCGATCTGGCCGCGGGCCTGCATTGCCGCCAGCCGGGCGGTGACGCCGGATCCGGTGGGCGAACGGTCGACCTGGCGGTCGGCGAAGACGCAGACATTGCGCGTCGGTCGCTCCGAATAGGCATCGTTGCCATCGGTGAGGATCGAGCCATAGAGGAAGGCCAGATCCTCGGCATCGGGATGGCTCAGCGGGATTGCCGCCTGGGCCGCCTTGGTCAGCTGATCGGCGGCTTCGACGAAAGCCGCGACCGGATCGCGGCCGAACCTGAGACCAAACTGGCGGGCATCGGCGAGCGCGTAAAACGCGCCGCCATAGGCGATGTCAAAATCGATCTTGCCCCAATTGCCGAGCGCAAGTGTCTGATTGCGGGCAAACAGGAAGGAGGGCACGCTTTCGAAGCTGACATCGGCGGCCTTGCCGTCGCGGATGGCGACCTCGGCGCGCACCAGCCCGCAGGGGCACTCGATGTTGACCGTGGCGCGGTCGCCGTCGGGCTCGACCAGCCCCTGATCCACCGCGTAGCGGCCAAGCGCGATGATGGCGTGGCCGCACATGGTGGAATAGCCCTCGTTGTGCATGAACAGCACCGCCAGATCGGCGCCGGGCAGATCCGGCTCGACCAGCAGCGCGCCATACATGTCAAAATGGCCGCGCGGCTCGAACATCAGGATCTTGCGCAAGTGATCGAGGTTGTCGCGCACATGGGCGCGCTTTTGCAGGATCGTACCCTTCGGCAGATCGGGATAGCCGGAGGTGATGATCCTGAGCGGCTCGCCGCCGGTATGCATGTCGATGACGGTGAGCGGGCCGCTCATGCGGTTCCCGTCGAGCCGAATCCGCCGGCGCCGCGAGCGGTTTCGCTCAGGCTGTCGTGCATAACGATCCGGGCCTGCACCACCGGGGCGATGACCAGCTGGGCGATGCGCATGCCCCGCGTCACCGTGAAGACGTCAGTGCCGAGATTGGCGAGAATGACCTTGACCTCGCCGCGATAATCGCTGTCGATGGTGCCGGGCGTGTTCAGGCAGGTGATGCCGGATTTCAGGGCGAGACCGGAGCGCGGACGGACCTGGCCCTCGAAGCCTTGCGGGATATCCATGACCAGCCCGGTGGGGACGGCGAAGCGGCCGCCGGGCGCGATCTCAAGCGGAGCGTCCTCGGCAATTGCGGCGCGCAGATCCATGCCGGCGGAGCCCGGGGTCTCGTAGGACGGCAGATCGAGGCCTTCGCCGTGCGGCAGACGGAGGACGAGGAGCGCGGGGCGCGCATCCGGGGCGGGCTCAGACAGGCGAACGGGATTGGTCATCGTGCGAGCTTTTACTCTTGCCGGGCTCAGGTCAATTGCATGGCGGGCGGCAAGACGGTAGAAGGCAGCGCAATCAACAGGAATCCGCCCCCGATGCCCGAACCACTAGCCGAGGAAGTCGGCCGCCGCCGCACCTTCGCCATCATCTCGCACCCGGACGCCGGCAAGACCACGCTGACCGAAAAGCTTCTGCTGTTCGGCGGCGCGATCCAGCTCGCGGGCGAGGTCAAGGCCAAGAAGGACCGGATCCAGACTCGCTCGGACTGGATGAAGATCGAGCGCGAGCGCGGCATTTCGGTGGTCACCTCGGTGATGACCTTCGAATATGACAACCATGTCTTCAACCTGCTCGACACGCCGGGCCACGAGGACTTCGCCGACGACACCTACCGGACGCTGACGGCGGTGGACGCGGCGGTGATGGTGATCGACGCGGCCAAGGGCATCGAGCCCCGGACGCTGAAGCTGTTCGAGGTCTGCCGCCTGCGCGACATCCCGATCATCAGCTTCGTCAACAAGATGGACCGCGAGGCGCGCAATCCGTTCGAGATCCTCGACGAGGTCGAACAGAAGCTGGCGCTCGACTGCGCGCCGATGACCTGGCCGATCGGACAGGGCCGGTCGTTCGCGGGCACCTATCACCTGGCGAAATCGGCGATCCGGCTGTCTGACCGGGAGACCGCGCTGACGCCGGTCAACGGGCCGGAATCGGACGCCGTGGCCGGCCTGCTACCGGAGAACGAACGCGAGACCTTCATCGAGGAAACATCGCTTGCGGTGGAAGCCTGCAAGCCGTTCGACCTAGAGGCATTCCGCGAGGGGCACCTGACGCCGGTCTATTTCGGCTCGGCGCTGAAGAATTTCGGGGTGCGCGACCTGATCGACGCGCTCGGCGAATACGCGCCGCAGCCGCGGGCGCAGGTGGCGGACACCCGCACGGTGGAGGCCACAGACCCGAAGATGACGGCGTTCGTGTTCAAGATCCAGGCCAACATGGACCCCAACCACCGCGACCGCATCGCCTTTGTGCGGGTGTGCTCGGGCAAGCTCGAGCGCGGCATGAAGGCGCGGCTGGCGCGCACCGGCAAGCCGATGAGCCTGTCGGCGCCGCAATTCTTCTTCGCCTCGCAGCGGCAGATCGCCGACACGGCCTATGCCGGCGACGTCGTCGGAATCCCCAACCACGGAACCTTGCGCATTGGTGATACGCTGACCGAGGGCGAGGCGCTGGTGTTCCAGGGCGTGCCGAACTTCGCGCCGGAAATCCTGCGCCGGGTGAGGCTCGAGGACGCGATGAAGGCCAAGAAACTGAAGGAAGCGCTGCAGCAGATGGCCGAGGAAGGCGTGGTGCAGCTGTTCTCGCCCGAGGACGGATCGCCGGCGATCGTCGGCGTGGTCGGCGCGCTGCAGCTCGACGTGCTGAAGGAACGGCTGTCGGCGGAGTACGGGCTGCCGGTGAGTTTCGAGATGGCGCGGTTCTCGGTCTGCCGCTGGATTTCATCGGCCGACAAGGCCGACCTCGAACGCTTCGTCACCAGCCATCGCGGCGACATCGCCCGCGATCTCGACGGCGATCCGGTGTTCCTGGCATCCGACCAGTTCTCACTGAATTACGAGGCGGAGCGCTGGAAAATGATCGATATGGTGGCGATCAAGGAGTATCATGTCGCCAAGGCCGCCTGAGGCGGCGCCCTTGCGGAGGGACTGACCGATGAAGGCTGCAGCCTTGTTTGCACTGTCGCTGAGCCTGTTTGCCGGCCCGGCGCTGGCCGGGGAAGGCGAAGCGGCGGAGATTGCAGAGGCCCGCGCCTTCGCGCTCGCCGCCCTGCCGGGAGAATGCGACGCGGAGACGCCCGGCGCGGATAGTGACTTCACCGATACGGCCATTTCCGTGTCGTGGAAGCCCAGCTGGGGCGGCGAAGACGAACGGGCAACGCTGTACCGGCTGTTCTGCATGTTCGGCGCCTACAACGTGGTTCATGCCTATGTGCTGAAACCGGAAAATGGCGAGCTGTCGCTGGTGAGCTATGCCCAGCCGGCCTTCGATGTCGAATATGCGGAGGGCGACCAGATGTATACCGAACTGAAAGCTCCGCCCGTGGTGACCGGGTTCCTGACCGCCGCCACGCTGGTCAATTCCGATTTCGATGCCGACACCAACACGCTGTCGAGCTCGGCCAAATGGCGCGGCCTCGGCGACGCCTGGTCGGCGGGCACGTGGCAGCTCAGGGATGGCCAGTTCGTGCTGACAAGCTATGTGATCGACCCGATCTACGAAGCCAATCTCGACAATCCCACCGAGGCGCAATCGGACATGTCGTTCAGGATCTTTCCCTGAGCGACCGCGCCCGCTTGCCGCGGGAAGGATGGCTCAAGCCCCAAGGCATGCCGAAGCACCGCGCGCGAAGATGTTCGCCGGCGGCATCAGGCATTTCCAGTACCGGCATAGAAGCCGGACTTGCGGGGCACGGGCGAAAGGCCCGTGGTGGGTGGCAGAAAATGGGCATGGCGCAGTCGCCCGCGCCCCGCCGGTGAGAGATGCCCCATGCCTTCCGGGCACGGGCGGGCCAGTCCTCCTGCAATGCTCGACGCAAGCCCTGGCGGTTTTGTCTTGTTCGCACCCTTTGGAGGCCGAACACCGCCCTCTCCCACCCGGCGCGTGTCAGGCGCGGCAGGGACTTGGCAGGCCGGCGTTTGCGGTGGCGCCACCCGTCCTGGCCGGGCAGCCCGCCCGGACAGGGATGCGGATCAAACGCCGCCGGCTGAAGCCATTGCAGCAGGCATCCGGAGGGACGCGCGGCGCTGCCTGCAGCCGGTTCCGGCCATTCGCGCGGGTGAAACCCTTGCCATGATCCACCTCGATCGGGCAGGCCCCCGCGCTGGCCGGGGTGTTGCTTCGCAAGCTTCCGGCAGCGGATACGGCCCCCGCGCGCCGGAACTCACCGCCTTCCGCCGGCCGAAGCTCCGTGGGCCGCAGCCATCCGTCAGGACGGAAGGTGGGAGCATTGTCGCATGGCGGACCAGGGTGTGGAAAAAAGCGGAATGACACGCCGGGACGACCGGCCTAGAGCAGAACGGCCGCCCAGGCGGCAGCGAGCGAGAGAATGACGCCGGGGACGATGCGCAGCGCGAAGGCGGAGGAGCCGGCGCCCACGGCCATGACGATCTTGGCGCCGGCATTGGTGCTGACGGCGGCGAGCACCGGGATCACCGCCTGCTCCGCCGCCAGTTGCCCCGAGACCACCAGCGAGGCGGCGGAGACGGACGCCGAATGGGCGTCGACAATGCCCGCCAGCGCCAGGCCGGCGATGACGCCGGCATCGCCGTACCAGAGTTTCAGCGCCGCCACCGCCACCAGCATGAAGCTCATCGAGCCCGCCAGCGCGAGCGCGGTGGTGACGCTGAAGGCGCGGCCGGGCGCCTGCTCGCCGGGATCGCCCGCGTGCGCGGCGCGAAAGGTGAAGGCAAGGCCATAGAGCGCGGCGATGGCGCCGCCGGCTGCCAGCGGCCAGGCGAGCGCGAAAAAGGTGGCCGGGCTCACCACGAACAGAAGCACGGCCAGTTGCGCGAATGTCGCCACCGTGGACAGCGCCGCGCCGGCAACTGCCGCGTCGAGGGCCGAGGGATCGCGGCTCGCCCGGCCGGCCATGGCGCCGATGGTGGCGAGGCTCGAGACGAAGCCGGAGGCGAAACCCGCGACCGGCAGGCCGAAACGGACGCCGAGCAGGCGCATGGCGACATGGCCGCCGGCGCCGATGGCGAGGATGAGCACCACCAGCAGCCAGACCTTGTGCGGGTTGATGGCGTCGAACGGGCCCATGAACCGGTCCGGCAGCAGCGGCCAGATCACCAGCGTGGCGATGGCAAAGATCAGCCCGTCGCCGACTTCGGCGTCGGTGAGCACACTGGTAACGAAGCGGTGGATCCGCGCCTTCATCGCCAGCACCACGGCAACCAAGGCCGCCAGCGCGCTGGCGACCAGCGTGTCGGCCATGGCGAGCGCCCCGAGCAGCGGCGTGAGCACCAGGGCAATCTCGGTGGTCAGACCAGGATCTTCCTTGTTGCCCTTGAGGTAGGACAGGGCGGTGAGCAGCAGGGTGGCGCCGAAGGCCAGCGCCAGCACCGGAACGCCGCCGACATGCATCGCCACGGCGCCAAGCAGCGAGGCGAGGGCGAAGGTGCGGATGCCGGCGGCGCGGCGCAACGGTCCCTCGCCCTTGGTGCGCTCGCGCTCGACGCCGATCAGCAGGCCGATGGCCAGCGCGACGGTGAAATTGATCCATGGCGGCGGCAGCATGGTCCCGGTCTCCGGCAGCCCGTCCGTGGCCTGCCCTCGGGAAGGTTTTGCGGCATCGGGGCGGAGGGGGCAAGGGGGGGGGTTGGGGGTATATTTTCTGTCAACACCACTCAGCATGGGCCACACTGGACCCGAAGCTGCCCGAACGTCGAAGTTCATTATTGAATTAGCATCAAGAGCTTCAGTTAACTCTTGTTGAAATTATGGACACCTTTGCTCGCTATACGCGAATTCAACAGATAGACTGGTGAGGGAATGGTAATTTTGGGTTTCAGGAGCGACCCGACGACGCCACGCTATGCAATTGTCGATGGCGCGGCTACGCCGCTTGTACTCCGAAATGCAGACGCCGAAAGTCGTCTACGTTTCCCCGCAGACTGCACTGAGGAGGCCGCAAAGATCACTTGGCTCCACCGAGAGTTCGAGAGGATTTTCCATACACATCCCGATATCGCCCGCGTTGTCATCAAGAAGGGCGAATTTACACAGGGAGATAACAACGCGAAACGAGTCGCATCGTATCAGGAAGCCGCGTTGCTTCTCCATTGCGGTCTGCACAACAAGCCGGTCATCACGAAGATATACGCTTCTCTCGGCACAAGGAGCGCCCAGGTTCGCGACCATGCGATCGCACGCGTTGGTCAGACGACACGCTACTGGGACAGCAAGATGGCTGACGCGGTCATTGCAGCATGGTGGGGGGCGACCAACCCATGAGCCTCGCCCCTGTCGCCCTGCCGATCACGAACGGCACTACATTCTACAATAAGTATCGTCTGATGCGGCCTATTGGGCGCGGTTCTTTCGGTGAGGTGTGGCTGGCACAGGATCAGGCCGTAAACCATGAATACGCCATCAAGGTCCTGAATGCCGGGATCGGCATCGATCAGCGATTACGCGAAGCTCAGGTGGGGCATGCTTTCACGCACAACAATCTTGTACGGGTGCATCAGGCTGATGTCGCGACCGACGGAAAAGTCGTCATTGCGATGGACTATTTCCCGGACGGGTCGATAACGACTCTCGCAAATCCGGGAAACTTCCTACCTCTGCCTACTGCTTTGCGCACGGTTGTCGACATGCTTCAGGGGCTGGAGCACCTGCATCTGCATAATTTCTTCCACAACGACGTGAAACCCCAGAATATTTTGCGGGGTCCGCAGGGCCAAGCAAAACTTGCCGATTATGGCATTGTCGGCATATCGACCAACGGCGGGCCGGTTCAACCTTCGAGCTGGTATGTGCTTCACGCCGCGCCAGAGACGGTCGCAGGCAACGGAATTGAAGCGCGCACAGACATTTTCCAGACCGGCCTTACCCTCTTCAGATTGCTGGTTGGCCTTCCTGCTCTCGAAGCGAAGTTTAACACACTTGGCGACGCTGCCTATGCTGATGCCCTTGCAAAGGGATCGCTAATCACCCGCGCAGACTTTCCGCCCTTCATACCAAATGCGGTTTGCCGTGCGGTCATGACATCCATCGACCCTGATCCCGCCAAACGCTTCCAGTCCGCTTTGGATATGCGGCGAGCGCTCGAAAAACTGTCGTTTGCGGGACACTGGACAGTTGATGCCACCGGAATGCTGTACGGTGAAGATGCCCGGCACACCTATCGGTTTGAGCACACGCCTTCCGCCGGATCGAACGCTTCCTTTTCCGCTTTCAAAACAAACAGAACGTCAGGCCGCGAAACGCGCATCTCGCAGTTTACTAAAAGGAACCTTAGCAATGCCGAAGCAAACCGGCTTGCCGCCAATTTCGTGAAGGCCGTGGTCGAGGGGAAGATAGGATGACTATCAAGTTCCTCGACTTCGAGCAGGCTCTCAAAAAGGCCGATACCTACGGCAAGAAGCACCTTCTGCTCGGCAACGGTTTTAGCATTGCCTGCAAGCCGGACATCTTTGCCTATGGATCTCTCTTCGAAGAGGCGAAGAAGACCATGTCCAAGGAGCTGGCTGCCATCTTCGCCGCGATGGGCACGCAGGACTTCGAGGAGGTCATTCGTGCGCTTCAGCATGCCGCTGCAATCGTCAGCGTCTATCGGCCTAAATTCGTGTCGACCAAGAGGCTGCTTTTGGCCGATGCCGAAAAGCTTAAAACCGATCTTATCCAAGCGGTTGCGGGCCGTCATCCGGCGCGGCCAAATGATATAGCCGATGAGCGCTATACCGCCTGCCGTACCTTCCTCTCAAACTTTGTGGGCGAAGGAGCGAACGGCAAAATCTACACGATGAACTACGATCTGCTGCTCTATTGGGCGTTGATGCATGAAGAGGAAGACGTACTGACGCGCATTGCGTTGAAGCACGATGATGGCTTCCGCAAAGATCAAGAAGACTATGACGCGCCTTACGTGGAATGGCAGGGTGAAGGAGCCGCGCATGGTCAGAACATTCATTATCTGCATGGCGCGCTTCACCTGTTCGATGCCGGTTACCAGCTTCAGAAATATACATGGGTGAACACCGGCAAGGCACTGGTCGATCAAGCGAATGAAGCGCTCAAGAAGAACTTGTTCCCCGTCTTTGTGGCCGAAGGCGATAGCAAGAGCAAGCTGACTAAAATTCAGCACAGCGCGTATTTGCATCATAATTTCAAGAGCTTCGCCGGGGTATGCCAGACAAAATCGAAGGATGGCACGGCTCTCTTCGTCTATGGCCACTCGTTCGCGAAGAATGACGCTCATGTTCTGAGCTTGATTGGAAACGGGAAGATCGCTCACCTGTTTGTCAGCCTTTACGGCGACCCATCCGGCAAGGCGAACCAGACAATCCGCGCCAATGTTGATCACATCGTCGGGTTAAGACCGAAGGCTTTTCCTGCGCTGAAGGTAGATTATTTTGACGCGGCCTCGGCCAAGGTCTGGGGATAAGAGGTTTTTCCGCCGATCCCCGGCACCACGCTCTTTACACGAGCCGCGGTTGCCCCCTTCCCAATCCGCGTCCGGTTGCCCCCTCCCCAATCCCCCTCCGCCGGTGTAAAGCTCTGCGCAACCTTCCCTCCTGCCCCGGGTATCCTCGATGAAAGCCGTTCTCTACGAAGCCTTTTCCGCCCCGCCGAAGCTGGCCACCTTGCCCGATCCGGCGCCGGAGGCGCACGGGGTGGTGGTGAAGGTGGAGGCGACCGGGGTTTGCCGGTCCGACTGGCATGGCTGGGTCGGGCATGACCCGGATATCGAGCTTCCGCATGTGCCCGGGCACGAGCTCGCCGGCACGGTGGCCGCCGTCGGGCGCGCGGTGACGCGGTTCAAGGTTGGCGACCGGGTGACGGTGCCGTTCGTCGGCGGCTGCGGGCATTGCCCCGAATGCCATGCCGGGCACCAGCAGGTGTGCGACCACCAGTTCCAGCCCGGGTTCACGCATTGGGGATCGTTCGCGGAATTCGTGTCGATCCACCGGGCCGATCTCAACCTGGTGACGCTGCCCGACAGCCTCGATTTCACTACTGCGGCGAGCCTCGGCTGCCGCTTCGTCACCTCGTTCCGCGCCGTGGTCGACCAGGGCCGGGTGTCGGGCGGCGAGTGGGTGGCGGTGCATGGCTGCGGCGGGGTGGGGCTGTCGGCGGTGATGATCGCTGTAGCCTGCGGCGCGCAGGTGGTGGCGGTCGATATTTCCGAAGCGGCGCTGAAGCTGGCGCGCGATCTCGGGGCGGTGGCGACGGTCAACGCGACCGAGGTGGACGACGTGGCGGGCGCGGTGCGCGAGATCACGGGCGGCGGGGCGCATGTGTCGCTCGACGCGCTCGGCGCGGTGACCACCTGCGTGAACTCGATCAACGGCCTGCGCAAGCGCGGGCGGCATGTCCAGGTCGGGCTGATGGCGGGCGAGCACGCAGCACCTCCGGTGCCGATGGGGCGGGTGATCAGCCACGAGCTCGAAATCCTCGGCAGCCACGGAATGCAGGCGCACCGCTACGGCGCGATGCTTGCAATGATCGAGGCGGGACGGCTGAAACCCGAACAGCTGGTGGGGCGGAAGATCAGCCTCGAACAATCGATCGAGGCGCTGACGGGCATGGACCGGTTCGAGGGCACCGGCGTGACGGTGGTCACCGAGTTCTGAGGAGCGCGGGGCCGTTCGTGGGGGCGGTTCGCGGTCTGAAGGAAGCCCCTCCCCAACCGCTCCCCACAGGTGGGGAGGGGCTATACGGGTGTATGGGGCGGGTGCGGAACCAGACCGGGGCTGAGGCGTTTCCTTTCCAGGAAAGGAGACTGTCATGCAAATCAAAACCTGGCGAACCCGAGCATGGATTGCAGTGCTGATTTCCCTGCCGGTCAACGCCGTGCTGTTCGGCGCCGGCGCCATTGCAGTGCTGTCGATTCCGCCGCTGGCCGATGAGGCCAAGTACCTGCTGCCGGCGGTCATCGTTGCCGGCCTTGCCGCAACACTGCCGCTTGCCTGGATGCTGGCGCCGCGCCTGCGCCTGCGGCAGGGCCACGCGAGCGCCCGCCACGGCGCCTGACGTCAAGATGATTGAAACAGGGATGCGGGAGACAGGCGCGTCCGCTCAGGCGGCAACCTCGGCGTTGAGCCTGGAGAGGCCTGATTTCAGCGCGGCGATGCAGGCGGGATCGAAGGCGGTTCCGGCGTCCGCGTCGAGGATCGCCAGCGCTTTTGCAATCGGCATCGCGGCGCGGTAGGGCCGGTCGGCCGACAGCGCGT
Source organism: Hoeflea sp. (assembly GCA_020637795.1). Lineage (GTDB taxonomy): Bacteria > Pseudomonadota > Alphaproteobacteria > Rhizobiales > Rhizobiaceae > Hoeflea. The sequence goes on from JACKJT010000001.1 coordinate 1,597,170, forward strand.
CGAAGACGTCGGCAACGGTGAGGATGCGCGCCTCGAGGCAGATGGCGTCGCCCGCAAGTCCACAGGGATAGCCCTTGCCGTCGAGCCGCTCGTGATGGGCGGCGGCGACCGGGGCAATGTCGCAAAACGCCTCGACGCGGGCGAGGATGGCTTCGCTCTGGGCCGGGTGGCGGCGGATCGACTGCCACTCTTCCTCATCGGGCTTGCCGGGCTTGTCGAGCACCTGGTTGGACACGCCGAGCTTGCCGAGATCATGCAGCAGGGCGGCGCGGCGGAGCCAGCGGCGGTGGGCTGCGTCGAGCCCCAGCTCCTCGGCGATCATGTCGGTGTAGAGGGTGACGCGGTTGGAATGGTCGGCCGTGAACGGGCTCTTGGCGTCGACCACCTCGGCGAAGGCTTCGGCGATGTCGTCGAGATAGTCGTCGTCGACCGGTTCGGAGGCAAGCGCGGGCCGCATGGCAAAAACCCGGGCCTCGAGGTCGGGTGCGGCGAGCGTGGCCCAGAACTCGGGATCGGCCTGGGCTGCCAGGAAGGCCTCGACAAGGGCGGGATCGAACCAGCTTCCGGCGCGCGTTTCGGCCTCGTGCAAGGCCGCGGCGGCACCGTTTTCGGTGTGGAAGATGTCGACCACCTGGGCGAGCAGGGCGATGCCCGAGATCATCGGGATCTCTTCCGCCTTCAGACCCTCGGGCTTGCCGGAGCCGTCCCAGTGCTCGTCAAGCGAAAGGATGCCATCCTGCACGGTCTGCGAAAAGCGCATCCGGGCGGCGATGTCGGCACCGCGGTGGCAGCGGGTCTCGATCAGGCTGCGGGAGATCTCGCCGCCATTCTGCAGGATGTTGACGATGGCGCGGATGCGCTCGCTCAGGCCGGACTCAAGCCCGGTCTTCTTGAAGACGAAGCGCAAGGCGGAGGAGAGGCTGCCGTCGATGGTCTTGAAATCGCGCTTGAAGGAAATGTCGTCGGCGAGGTAGAGCTCGCAGATCCGCGCGGCATTGCTCGAGCAGCCGAGATCCTTGAGCAGCAGCGTGTAATAGAGGTCCTGGAGCAGGTTATCGGGAAGACCGAGCACCTCGCCGATGCGGGTGCCGATCCAGCAACAGCGGATGCAATGGCCCTGGGGCTGGCCCTCGGTCATGTCCAGCGCATAGCTGAGAGCGCCGAGAAGCTCGGCCAGCCTGAAGGACCGCGGACGGGCGCCGGCGGAGTGGTCGAGATATAGGCTATGGCTCATCGGCAGGCTCCCGGTGGACCCCTTGCCTACCAGAGAGGGCTTAATAAGGGTTTACGCGCGAAGCCAACGCACCGGCGATGACTTGACGACGCCTGCTGATTCTCGTATCCCGCATCTGAAATATATTCCCGAATACGGAAATACACATGACGAACCTGAACGAAAGGCTGGCGGAGCGGCTCAGGCAGATCCGCGCGGAGCGCGACTGGTCGCTGCAGCAGCTGGCCGACGCCAGCGGGATCAGCCGCTCGACGCTGTCGCGGGTGGAGAACGCCGAGGTCAGCCCGACGGCGGAGACGCTGGGAGCGCTCTCGACCGCCTACCGGATGACCATATCGCAGTTGCTGGCGCCGATCGAGGCACCATTCACGCCGCTGGTGCGGCAGGTGGAGCAGAGCCTGTGGCATGATGCCGAAAACGGGTTCTCGCGCCGGGTGGTGTCGCCGCCGAGTGGCGGGCTGTCGGCGGAAGTGGTGCGCTGCGAGCTTGAGGCCTACCAGATGATTGCCTACGCGGCAGCCTCGGTGCCGGGCCATGAGCATCACCTGGTGATGCTGTCGGGCTCGCTCACCGTGACCGTCGATGGCGAGGAACACCGGCTCGAGGCCGGAGACTGCCTGCGCTACCAGCTCTTTGGCCCGTCGCGGTTCCAGACCGGCGTCGATCCCGCATCCTATTTCATCGTTCTCGTGTGAGGCAGCATGACCGGCATCAGCATTCATTCCCTTAGGCCCGACCAGCTGGACGCCCATGCGGCAGCGCTGGCCGGGATCATGACCGAGACCGTCAATGGCGGGGCCGCGATCGGTTATCTGCAACCGTTCTCGCTCGATGACGGACATGCGTTCTTTGCCACCTCGGTTTTCCCGGAGGTCCGCGCCGGCAACCGCCGGCTGCTCGTCGCCAAGTTGGGTGCCGACACCGTGGGAACCGTGCAACTGATCGTGGCGCTGCCGCGGAACCAGCCGCACCGTTGCGAGGTGGCCAAGATGATGGTGGCGCCGTCAGCACGTCGCAGGGGTGTCGGCCGGGCGCTGCTTCAGGCGCTGGATGCCGAAGCCCGCGCCGCGGGCAAGAGCCTGATCACGCTCGACACGAAGACCGGCGACAACGCCGAGCCGCTTTACCGGGCGGCCGGGTTCAAGGTGGCGGGGGTGGTTCCCGGCTTCGCGCTCGATCCGGACCGTGCGGCCCTGCACGCCACCACCTACATGTACAAGACGCTGTGAGGGCGGGGATGTCGCTGCTGCTGGCGCTGGCGGTTATCCTGGGGGGCTGCCTGGTGGCAGCGCAGGGGCCGATCTATGCGCGGATGGCGTCGGGGCTCGGCGCACATCCGCTGGTGCCTGTGTTCCTGGCCTTTGCCAGCGCGGCACTGGTGCTGGGCGTCTGCCTGCTGATCGGCCAGATCCGGTTGCCCGAGGCCAGACAGGTGCTTGCCCTGCCCTGGTGGCTATGGCTCGGAGGATTGTTCGGCGCCTACCAGGTGATGATCTCGACGCTGGCGGTGCCCCGGCTCGGCGTGACCCTGTTCCTGATGCTGGTGATCCTGGGCAACATGGCGGGCGCGGTGATCCTCGACCATTTCGGCTGGTTCGGGCTGTCGCGCCGGCCGGTATCGCCGAATGCGATCATCGGCATTGCGCTGGTTCTTGCCGGGGCCTTCGTGACTGCCAGCAGACCCTGACCGGCTCTAGTCTCCCGGCACCGGTTGGCGGTTTTCATCGAGCAGCTTGCGGATGGCAACGAGCGCAGGAAGGGTGTCCGCCATCATCCGACGGTGGTCGTCGCTGAGAAAACTTCCGAAGGTCCGCGCAGCAGCGGCAAGTGCCTGGTCGTGAAAATCCCTGCCGGCGTCGGTCATGAACACCTGCTTGGAACGGGCGTCCTCTTCACACGGGCGCACCTGAATGAGGCCGCGTTTTTCCAACACTTTCAGGGAATGGCTCATGGTGGCCTTGCTTACCTCCATGGCGCCGGCAAGACTGAGCGGCGTCTTGCCGTCCCCCAGACGGACAAGATACAGAATGATGGCGAAATGGGACGGATGGACGCCGTCAGGCAATATCTTTCCGACCAGCGTTTTGCACAGCAGGTCGATGATATTGACTTCGCTGAAGAACAGGTAAGCCTCGTTGCGTGTTTTTCCGGAATTCATTCCGTTCATTCATCCCCTTGTTCCGGCTGCAGCGCTCAAGACAGGCCGAAAGGAACCAGACAAGATCCAACTGCCGGAACTCTTGACCTGTGCCGCCCTCAAGCGCAAGCGGCTTATGCGCATAGGCTAACCGTATTGAGATCCTGGCTTTTTCTCAAGAAGGGCCCCGGAAACGTAAAAAATAGGCTTCCGACTGCTCCGGACGCCGTTCACGGGGTCCCTGGCCCGACGATCACACGGCGCAGCCCGGCTCCCCGCAGGCATCGGCATTGCGGGCCTCTAGTCGACCGCCGGATTGCGGTTTTCATCAAGCAGCTTGCGGATCATGGCGAGCCCGGGCAGCAGTTCGGATACGGTCTCGATATGGGTTGCGCGTATGAACTGACTGAATGTCCGGGCCGCAGCCATGAGCGCCTCCGCCTGAAAGGCGCGGCCGGCCTCGGTGAGGAAGACATTCTTCGAGCGGGCGTCCAGTTCGTTCGGCCTGATTTCGATGAACCCGTGGCGTTCCAGCACCTGAAGCGAATGGCTCATCGTCGCCTTGGTCACCTGCATGGCGCTGGCGAGGGCCCCGGGCGTCTTGCCGTTGCCTGCGCGGGCGAGATGCACGACGATGGCAAAATGGGACGGGTGAACGCCGTCAGGCAGTACCTTGCCAAGCAGCGTTGTCCCGAGCTGATCAATGATGGCTACCTCATTGAAGAAAGCGAAAACCTGACCTGCCTTGTTCCCCGAGTCCATTTCGCAAAAAATTCCCTTGCCCTTGTCTTCATCAGTCTTGGGCGGCTGACAAAATAGTTAAACGACCACACTATTTTTGAAACTGGTATATGCAGCCGTCCGCCCCATGTCGTCAACTCCAACAGCCCCTATCATCGATCTTCCGTCTCTCAGGGAGTCCGTGTGCGCAGGCAAAATGACCGCTCAAACAACAGTCACCGCATCATGCGCCCCCCCTGAAGACCAGGCCGGGGGCAGGCCCTGCACCGCTCCCGCTGGCGAGGAAGGCGGCGCCAGCCTGCGGTATCCTGGCATCGTCTGCCGTTATCCCGGCGCGGCGCCGCTGTTGTCCCGGAGCAGCTTGCGAATTGCCACAAGGCCCGGGAACGCCTCGCCCATGATCCTGCAATCTCCCTGCCTGAGAAAATAGCCAAACAGAGCAGCCTGCATCCGAGACGCCTGCGGTACGGCATGCCGATTCCTATTTGTTTGATGTCGAACATATTTCATTCGATATCAAACAATTGAATTGAGAGCTCGGCGTTCCTGCGCCTCCAGTGTGTGGGAGACCGGATCAGGATCTCGGATGTGCGACGGGTTTGACCTTGCGCCCCCTGGCCAGCCAATCGCGATAGGCCTCGGCATCGCCGAATTCCATGAAACTGTCGAAAGAGCCATGGGGATCCAGCGTCCGACGGGCATGCTTGATCGGACACCAATAGGCTTCCGTGCGGCCGGCAATCTCGCGCACATAGGCGATGACGCCATTGGCATAGCCGCAGTAGACGCAGTTGATCTTCTCGATGAGGTTGAGATAGGCGAGCATGTGGCGATCAAGGACGACATGATCGGCGCGGCGAACCAGATCGATGCCGTAGACCCTGAAACAGATGTGCTGATAGATCGTCACCGACAGATCCAGCAGGGCGAGCGGAATGATCAGGCTGTAGATGACCGGGGCGGTGAGAACGGTGGCGATGCGGGCGCCGGTGACATAGCGCCACAGGCCGATCCGGTAGGTCTTCTGCAGGGCCTGCACCTCGCGGTCGAAGCGCACCTTGCCGCGCTGCAAGCGATAGCGGAATTCCGCCCGGCGTTCCTCAAGCTGCCGGTCGAGCTCCTGCTCCAGCTCCTGGCGCGCCGCGCGCAGGCGATCCTGGATCTCTTCAAGCAGGGATTTGTCCATGGCGTGGCCTTTCCGGTTCCTCACCATGGACTGTATCACCGCGTCCGACCTGCCGATACGTGGCAAGACGGGATAGACCGGTGAAAGCCGAACACAAAAATGCCGGGACGAGCCCGGCACTTTTCGGAGCGATGATCGCGCGGCCAGGCCTAGTGCGCCGGCCTGATGAAGGTGCCGTTCTGCAATTCGGTCACGGCCTGGATCAGTTCGGCGCGGGTGTTCATGACGATCGGGCCATGCCAGGCCACCGGCTCCTGGATCGGCTTGCCGGAGACCAGCAGGAAGCGGATGCCCTGTTCGCCAGCCTGAACCGTGACCTCGTCGCCGGTGTCGAACACCACCAGCGTGCGGTCGCCGGACATGTCGCGGATCTGGATCTCCTCGCCCTCGACTTCCTTCTCGACCAGCACGCCGAACGGCCTGGAGGCGTCGCGGAAGGTGCCGGAGCCGGCGAAGATATAGGCAAACGCCGAGCGGTAGGCGTCGACCTTGAAGGTCTTGCGCTTGCCCGGCGGCACCGAGATGTCGACATAGGACGGCTCGGCGGCGATGCCGTCGACCGGACCGCGCTTGCCCCAGAACTCGCCGCAGATGATGCGGGCGGCAGTGCCGTCGTCATCGACCTCGACCGGGATGTCGGCGGAGCTGACATCCTGGTAGCGCGGCGCGGTCATCTTCATCGAGGACGGCAGGTTGGCCCAGAGCTGGAAGCCGTGCATCTTGCCGGCGAAATCGCCTTTCGGCATTTCCTGGTGCATGATGCCGCTGCCGGCGGTCATCCACTGCACGTCACCGGCGCCCAGGGTGCCGGTGTTGCCGAGGCTGTCGCCGTGCTCGACGGTGCCGGCCAGCACGTAGGTGATGGTTTCGATGCCGCGGTGCGGATGCCAGGGAAAGCCCTTGAGATACTTCTCCGGCTGGGAATTGCGGAAATCGTCAAACAGCAGAAACGGATCGGTGAGCGACGGATCATCGAAACCGAAAGCGCGCTGAAGATGCACACCGGCGCCTTCGAGGTGCGGCACGGCGGTGGACTGGTGACGGACTGGCCTGATGGACATGGAAGTCTCCTGAAGATCGTTGCCGGATAAAGGGCCGGCAGGATTTGCGTTGGTCGGAATGTAGCGGCCTGGGTGGCATCTTATAAGGGTCTACATGGAAACGGATTGTTCAATTTCGCGCACTCCTGGCAGGAACTCCGGCGGGCGGCATGCGTTGTCTGTCTATCACCAGGAATGGAGACAGAGATGAGCCTCAAGATCGATTCCAAGCTGGAGACCGAACTGACGCCGGAAGACGTAGCCGAGCATCACAACCTGACCACCGACGAGAAGATCGAACGGATTACCAACATGAAGTTCGAGCTGGAGCGGCAGACCGGCCGCGGCACCGCGGATCTCGACCAGGTCGAAGCCCGCATGGCGTCGATCAACATGGCGCTGTCCCGCCTGAAGGACCGCAAGGACTGACCGACGGCGCCAAGCCTTGTGTCAACCCGGCGCGCCGCGGCCGAGTGCGGACAGCGGGATCTGGGTTGTCTCCTTGATCTCCTCCATGACGAAGGAGGCGGAGACATCGGCCAGTTTCACCCTGGCGATCAGCCGCTGGTAGAGCCGGTCATAGGCCTTGACGTCAAAGACGCGGGCGCGGAGCACGTAATCGAGATCGCCGGAGGTGCGATAGACGCCGACGATCTCGGGAAAGCCCGCCACCGCCTCGCGGAACTGCCTGAGCCAGTCGGCGTCGTGGCTGGCGGCGCGGACGAAAATGAACACGGAAAGACCGCAGCCGGCGGCCTCGGCATCAAGGATGGCGACCCGCTCCTTGATCAGCCCGCGCTCCTCCATCAGCTTGACGCGACGCCAGCAGGCATTGCGAGACAGGTTGACCCGCTCCGACAGCGCATCCACCGACAGGGTGCCGTCGCGCTGCAGCTGGCCGAGGATTCGGATATCCATATCGTCAATCTGGTGCATAGAGGGACATATATCCCAATATTGTTCCATATCAAAGGATAAATGGGACATTTCTCCCTTTGAATCGGGCTATCCTCTCAGCAACCAATTCAAATGAGGGATACAAGCACATGTCCAACCAGATCGCCCGCCTTTTCACCGACCACCCGCAATCGGTCGACGAGACCTATTTCGAACATCTCGTTTTCGCCGGCAAGTTTTCCGGCAAACTGTTCGCCGCCGGCTTCTGCGCGCTGGTGCATGCGATCCTGCCGTTTACCTTTGAGAAAACTGCAAGCCGTATGATCAACGAGATGCATCACCGGATGCACAACCGGAGCAAATAGACGCGCATGTGCCGATGGGCCGCCTACCGTGGAACGCCGATCCCGCTGGAGCAGATTGTCTCCGCCCCCGGCCATTCGCTGATCGAGCAATCGCATCACGCCACCCAGGCCAAGACCGCCACCAATGGTGACGGCTTCGGCGTCGCCTGGTATGGCGAGCACCCCGAACCGGGGCTGTACCGCGACGTGCTGCCGGCCTGGTCGGACTGCAATCTGAAATCCCTGGCGCGGCAGATCCGCTCGCCGCTGTTTCTCGCCCATGTGCGGGCCTCGACCGGCGGGGCGACGAGCCGCGATAATTGCCATCCGTTCGTCAACGGCAAGTGGTCGTTCATGCACAATGGCCAGATCGCCGGCTTCGAAAAGATCCGCCGGCCGATGGAAGCAGCCCTTTCCGACCGGCTATACCAGGCCCGGCACGGCACCACGGATTCGGAACTTCTGTTCCTGCTGGCGCTTGAGTTCGGACTTGAAACCGATCCGGCGGCGGCCTTCGGCGAAGCCATCCGGTTCGCGCTTTCGGAAGCTGCCCGTGCCGGTGTGCGCGAACTGGTGCGGTTTACCGCGGCCTTCTCCGACGGCCACGCGCTGCACGCGATCCGCTACGCCAGCGACGAATTCGCGCCGACGCTCTATTCCGCGCCGACCGCCAACAACCAGGGCCATTGCCTGGTGTCCGAACCGTTCAAGGACACCGACACCAAGTGGCATGAGATTCCGGCCGGGAGCATCGTCACGCTGACGGCCTCAGGCATGAACTCGAAGCGGTTCGAGCCGATGCAGAGCCAAGCGGTGGAGATCGCAGAGGTGGCTTGAGGACCAACGCGGTCTGCAGACGGACTGAAGTTGGCCACGGACGCCGCCACGTAGGCTTCAAACCTTGCTCAGAGGCATATCCTGCATCTACCGTGGCTTCGGCCCAAAGCTAACTTTCTGTAATACATGCAAGCTTCCACGTTGAAGCTCATCCAACGCAAGTCTACAAGGTTTTGATCCCGCTGCCTTTGTCGCATCGGACGATTGTTCGGATCACCGAATAACATTTACCGAGCGTAAATCAGAGATATCTAAGATGCGCCCATGTTGGGTACTCGCAGACCACTGTTTTGGGTTATTATTTCCGTGGCGGCAACGTTGCTGCCGCTTTCGATCATGTCACAGTTCCCCAGCTTGGAAATTCCTCCGCCTTACTGGATAGTTTCAGTCCTAATTCCAGCCTCGATCTCCTATTTCGTTTCACGAAAACTGCTTCAGCAAAGCGAGATTCTTGCTAAGCTAAATAGGGACTTGGTTGAAGCCTACGCTATGCTGGCTCGAGTGGCGGAGACAGACCATCTTACGCAGCTACTCAACCGGGGAGGCTTCATACGGCATGTTGAGCTATCCCGAACTTCCAGTACTGACGGTCTAATTGTCCTGGATGTAGATCATTTCAAATCGATAAACGACAGATTTGGGCACGAGACGGGCGATCATGCCCTTCAGTCCGTAGCGTTTGCCCTTGGCAAGGCGCTCCGGCCCACTGACATTGTTGGCCGTCTAGGCGGGGAGGAGTTTGGAATTTATCTCCCTGGAGCGACACCTCAGTTGACATCCAAAATCGCAGAACGCGTTCGGCGGCAAGTGGAGGAAACTGTAGTCCCAGGATTTTCAAGAGAGCAAATAGCATTGACGGCTAGTATCGGAGTAACTCGGGTAGAGCCGCAACTCAATTTGGGTGACTGCCTTCGCATAGCTGACCTTGCCATGTATCGGGCAAAGAAAAATGGACGAAACAGGATTTCAATCGCAGCGTGATGCGAACAGCAGTTCTTCTCGATGCACGGGCTCATGTCGAATATCAGCCATGAGTACAGGCCTTTTCTTAAGCGGCGATTCTTCCGTGGATATTTGGGCATTCCAGCCGGGACACCTCAACTAAAGCGTTTCCCTTCCTGAGCGGATCAGACCTTCGCAAATCAGGTGCGGTCTCCATTCAAACTATCTGCCGGTGTGGTCAGCGGCTAAGTCGAAGATCGTTTCCATCGATTTGCGCGTTTGTGTGCTTGCCCCGGTTCTCAGAGCGCCTAAGAGCCCGATTCAAAAGTTATTCATTGCTCGCAATGCCTTGCCAACCGCCGCATGAGAATGCGGATATGGGCGATGAGGGTCCATGCTGTTGAACTCTGGATGGATTTCTCCCAGTCCTTGGCCAGCCTGCGGGACCTTCCCAGCCATGCGAACGTGCGTTCGACAACCCAGCGGCGCGGGAGACCTTGAAGCCCTTCTGGTCGTCGCAGCGCCTGACAACCTCGATGGTCCAGTCGCCATTGCCCGTCAGCGCCTGTTTCAGCTTGTCGCCGCTATACCCGCCGTCTGCAAAGATGTGCCGCAAGAACGGATAGAAGCGGCGGATCGATCGTAGCGTCGGCACCGCCCCGTCACGATCCTGAACTGCAGCGCTATGCACCAGCAACCCGACCATGAATCCGTTGGTGTCAGTCACAATATGACGCTTGCGGCCTTTGGTTTTCTGGCCCGCGTCATACCCACAAACCCCTCCACTTTCAGTGGTTTTAACACTCTGACTGTCGATTATCCCGGCACTCGGGCACGGTTCCTTGCCTTCAAGTTCCCGCGCCACCTGCACCAGCGCAAAATTCATCAACGCCAAGGTTCCATCGTTGCGCCAGCGGTAGAAATAGCCCCGCACCGTGGAAACAGGCGGGAAATCCTTCGGCAGCATTCGCCATGGGATGCCGCCGCCAGCGATGTAGAGAATTGCGTTCATCACCTCGCGCATGTCGCTCGTACGAGGCCGGCCGCCTGTTCGCGAAGGCGGAACCAGCGGTGACACCACAGCCCACTCGCCGTCCGTCAAATCGGTTGGATAGCGGTCGGAATTGCGGTTATGCTCGGCGCGGGTGATATCAGTCCAGGACATAGTGGCCTCCATCGAATCTTTGACAATCCGACGGAATCACATCCCACTGATATCACTCAACAACTTTCAAATCGGGCTCTAAGCGAGAAGCTCAAAGCCACGGCTAATTTGTCCAACACTCGGACCATCGCAGTTCCTCTAGTTGAAAACCATCACGACGGCTTGCGGGTCATATTCTCCGCAATCCTCTCGGCCAGCCGTGCCGCCGTCTCGTCCTTTGACAGATCCGGCCAGTCCTCGACGCCATCCTTCGAGACGATGCGGACGCGGTTGCGGTCGCCGCCCATGATGCCGGTTTCGGGGGAGACGTCGTTGGCGACGATGAAATCGGCGCCCTTGCGGGCCAGCTTGGCCTGGGCGTTGGAAATCACGTCGGCGGTTTCGGCGGCGAAGCCGACCACCTGTTTCGGGCGGTTCGCATGGTGGCCGATGGTCTTGAGGATGTCGGGGTTTTCAGTCAGCTCCAGCGGCGCCGGCCCCTCGCCTTCCTTCTTCTTGATCTTGTTGTCGGCCGAGGCTGACACGCGCCAGTCGGCGACAGCGGCGACGAAGACGGCGATGTCGGCAGGCAGGGCTTTGGTGACGGCATCGAGCATCTCGCGGGCGCTCTCGACACGGATGACGTGGATGCCGGCGGGATCGGGGATCGTCACCGGGCCGGAGACCAGCGTCACTTGCGCGCCGAGGCGGGCGAGATGGGCCGCGATGGCGTGGCCCTGCTTGCCGGACGAGCGGTTGGCAATGTAGCGCACCGGATCGATCGGCTCGTGCGTCGGGCCGGAGGTGACGATGGCGGTCTTGCCGACAAGCGGCTTCGGCGCGTCGTCCAGCAGCGCCTCGATGGCGGCCACGATCTGCAGCGGCTCGGCCATGCGGCCCTCGCCGGCCTCGCCCGATTCGGCCATTTCGCCGGCCATCGGACCGATGAAGCGAATGCCGTCGCGCCTGAGCGTCTCCACGTTGCGGCGGGTGGCGGGATGGGACCACATCGCCGGGTTCATGGCGGGCGCGACCAGGACCGGCCTGTTGGTGGCGAGCAGAACGGTGGAGGCGAGATCGCCCGCCAGGCCATTCGCCATCTTCGCCATCAGGTCGGCTGTGGCGGGGGCGACGCAGATCATGTCGCAGTCGCGCGCCAGACGGATATGGCCGACATCCTGCTCGTCCTCGCGCGAGAACAGGTCGGTGTAGACGTGGTCAGCGGCGAGCGCGCCGACGGCGAGCGGCGTGACGAATTCCTGCGCCCCGGCGGTCATGACGGGCCGCACAGAAGCGCCGCGCTCGCGCAGGCGGCGAATCAAGTCGAGCGACTTGTAGGCGGCGATGCCGCCGGAAATGATCAGCAGAATGCGTTTATTGGCAAGGCTCTGGTGTCCGGCGGGGCTGGGCACGGGCTGCGGCACGGCTTTCGCGGGTGCGGCCTGGGCGAGAACCGGAGAGGGCGTGGCCCCACCGGCATCCAGCGCCGAGAGAAGCAGGCGCATCTCTTCTTCCATCGATCGGCCGTTCCGGGCGGCGCGCTCGCGCAAGGCCTGTTTGACGGACTCGTCGATGTTGCGGATGGTCAGTGTCGCCACGGGCGCCTCCTCAGGCAGGGAGATCTATGCTTGCGGCGGCAATGTAGGCATTGCATGCATTGCAGTCAAACGCGGATCCTGCCGGGCGCGTTGAGGTCTCTGCCCAGGGGCTGGTCGCGCCAGAAGCGCTTGGTTCCCGCAGGGAAACGACAACCCGGCTGATGCCGGGCTGCCAAGTCTCGTTCGGTCAGGCCGCCTTGACGATCTCGACGACCTCGATTTCGAAAACCAGGTCCTGGCCGGCCAGTGGGTGGTTGGCGTCGACGGTGATTTCCTGTTCGCCGATGGCGGTGATGACAAGCGCCACCTGGCCTCCCTGCGGCGTCTGGGCCTGCAGCTGCATGCCTGCCTGCGGCTCGAGTTCCGGCGGCAGGGCACTGCGCGGGATCTGCTGGACCTTCGCCGCGTCATGCGGACCGTAGGCTTCTTCGGCCGGAACGGTGACCGTCTGCCTGTCGCCGACCTTCATGCCCGCGACTTCGCGGTCAAGGCCGGGGATGATCTGGCCGGAGCCAAGCTGGAACTCCAAAGGCTCGCGTCCCTCGGAACTGTCGAACCGGGTGCCGTCTGTCAGTTTGCCGGTGTAGTTTATCCGCACGGTGTCGCCGGATTTGGCCTCGCTCATATGTTCATCCAATGCTTGTGTTTGTCCCGGCGCGTCCGTTAGTGTACGGAGGGCATGCCTGCTGCATCCCGCTGCCGGGTTTTATGCCCTGACGGCACATGTTGGCCGTCGGCGATTGCTGATCCGGCGCCTGACGGCCGGTCCAGTGGTTCCATTTTGCGCGAAAAGGCCCGGAAATGCAAATCCGGCGACTCGCCACCGCCGGGATTGCGGATAGTGCAAACCCGGGCTCCACAGTCTCATATGTCACGGATCCGACATGGACTTGGAGTACTTCCGCCAGCTTCCATTCCGAGAAAACCGGATTTTTGACTTGGACACCCCCGCCCTGATGGTCATCGACCTGACCAATGATTTTCTCGCCGCCTGGGAGCCGGACCGCCGTGCGCGACTGATCGCGGCGACCAACGACCTGGTGCGGCATTTTCGCCGGACTGGACGCCCGATTGTCTGGGTCCGGCAGGACTTCAGGGAGGATCTGAGCGATGCATTCCTGGAAATGCGTGACCGAAATGTGAGATTGAACATCATCGGCACGGCCGGGGCGCAGCTCGACGCTCGTCTCGAGACAAGCGACAGCGACATAACGATCGTCAAGAAACGCTACAGCCCGTTCTTCGCCACGCATCTGGATGCGGTGCTCGCGAAGTTGGACATCCGGTCACTGGTGATCGCGGGGATCAACACCCATGCCTGCGTCAGGATGGCGGCGATCGACGCCTATCAGCGTGATATGCGGGTGATGCTGGCCGCCGAGGCGACCGATTCCTACGACGAGGATCATAAGCTTGTGTCGCTACGCTACATGGACGGCAAGATCGCCCAGGTGCTCGACAACCAGGCGATCATGGCCGAGATTGCCTGAGCAGCATCGTGTGCGTCGCCTCCGGCTCCTCGACTTCCTGAAACCCGAGCTGTTCGTAGAAGCCACGCGAGGCCGGAGTGGCCCGCAGGCGGACACGCGGGAACCAGATCTCTGCGCCCTCCAGAGCCTTTCCGACCAGCGTACGGGCGATGCCCGCATGGCGATGGTCGCGATCGACATAGAGATGGCGGATGCGGCCGGCGTTCTCGCTTAAATAGGGATCGCGGTTGAGACCGCAGAAACCGACCAGGGTGTCGTCCTCGAAGGCCCCGATCAGCCGCTCGCCGGGGCCATCGAAACGATTGTCACCGGATTTCCAGTCCTGCCTCATGCGCTCGACAAAAGGATAGCCGTCGGCCCAGGCCTCGTCGGCCAGGGGCTCCACATCGATGTCGTCAAGAGAAATGGGCCGGTAGAAGGTCACGCTCACCATATAGGGTGGAAGGCGAGCGCCATCCAGACCGCGGCCGCGGCAATGATCCACAACGCCACCCGGCCGGAGCGGGTGTGACGCGCCTCCGCCTTGCCGATGGCCTCGGATGTGGCGGCATCGAAACGCAGGCCGTGCTCGGCCATGTCGCCGACCTCGCCCACGAACCGCTCGGTGCGGGCGGCAAGATCGGGCAATTGCTCGGCAAGCTTGAGAGCCGCGATGGCGCCGGCCTTGACGTCGACGGCGATGCGCCTGGGCCCGAGATTGTCGCGGATCCAGTCGCCGACCACCGGCTCTGCCGCCTTCCACATGTTGAATTTGGGGTTGAGCGTGCGGGCCACGCCCTCGACCACAACCATGGTCTTCTGCAGCATGACCAGCTCGGGCCTGGTCTGCATGTCGAACAGCTCGGTGACCTCGAACAGCAGCGTCAAGAGCCGCGCCATCGAAATGGTCTCGGCCGGCTGGCCGTGGATCGGCTCGCCGATGGCGCGGATCGCCTGGGCGAAGCTCGCCGGATCGTGCCTGGCCGGCACATAGCCTGCCTCGAAATGCACATCGGCGACACGCCGGTAATCGCGGGTGATGAAGCCGTAGAGGATTTCGGCGAGGAAGCGGCGCTCCTTCTTGCCGAGACGGCTGACGATGCCCATGTCGACGGCGACGATCATGCCCACTGGGTCGACGAAGAGATTGCCCTGGTGCATGTCGGCATGGAAGAAGCCATCGCGCAGGGTGTGGCGCAGGAAGGACTGGATCAGCGTATCGGCGAGCTGATCGAGATCGTGGCCCGCAGCCTTGAGACCGGCGACATCGCTCATCTTGATGCCGTCGATCCATTCCATGGTGACCACGTCGCGGCCGGTGCGCTCCCAGTCGACCGCAGGCACCCGGAAGCCGGGATCGTCGCGCGTGTTGTCGGCCATTTCCGACAGGGCGGCGGCCTCGAGCCGCAGATCCATCTCGATGCGGGTGGTCTGCTCCAGCGTCCTGGTGATCTCCACCGGGCGGAGCCGGCGCGAGGACGGGATGAACCGCTCCTGCAGTTCGGAGACCAGATAGAACGCCTCGAGATCGCGCTTGAAGCGCTGGCGCACGCCGGGGCGGACCACCTTGACGGCGACCTGGCGGGTGCCGTTCTCGTCGGTGACCTCGGCGGGATGCACCTGGGCGATGGAGGCTGCGGCAATCGGCGGATCAAAACGCGAGTAGAGTTCGCTGATCGGACGTCCGAGCGAGGCTTCGATGGCGGCACGGGCCTGGGCCTCGGGGAAAGTCGCCATCCGGTCCTGCAGACCCGACAGATCGTCGGCAATCTCGGCGCCGACCACATCGGGGCGGGTGGCGAGAAACTGGCCGAGCTTGACCCAGGACGGTCCCAGCCGCTCTACCGCGCGGGCCAGCCTGTCGGTGCGCTCGGCGCTTTTTGCACGGCGTTTGGCAAGCAGTCCCGCCACCCGGTGGCCGAATTGCAGCGGCGCGGGGAGCTCGTCGGCGGGCAGCGAGGAAACCACGCCCTCGCGCACGAGGATCAAGCCCGCCCGCATCAGGCGCAGATAGGTGCCAAGACTTGCCATGCCGGTCAGATCTTCCAGGCGGAATGAAGCGCCGCGATGCCGCCGGTATAATTGGTGTAGCCGACGCGGGAGAAGCCGGCGCGTTCGATCATCCTGGCGAAATCGGCCTGGCGCGGGAACTTGCGGATCGATTCGACCAGATACTGATAAGGCTCGGCCTCGCCGGCAATCGCCTTGCCCATAGCGGGAATGCCGTTGAACGACCAGGCGTCATAGACCCGGTCGAGGATCGGCATCTCGACCTCGGAGAATTCGAGGCAGAGGAAGCGGCCGCCGCGGCGGAGCACGCGGTAGGCTTCTCTCAACGCCTTGTCGATGTCGGGGACATTGCGGATGCCGAAGGCAATCGTATAGGCGTCGAAACTCGCGTCCGGAAACGGCAGTTCCTCGGCGTTGGCTTCGACGAAGTCGAGGTTGTCGGCATAGCCCTTCTTGGCGGCGCGCTCGGCGCCGACGCCGAGCATGGAGCCGTTGATGTCGAGAACAGTGCCCTTTGCCTGCTTGTCGGATGCGGCGACGATGCGGAAGGCGATGTCGCCGGTGCCGCCGGCCACATCGAGAAAGCGGAACCCGGGACGGCGCGGCGGATTGAGGCTCGCCACCATGGCGTCTTTCCAGACCCGGTGCAGCCCGCCCGACATGACATCGTTCATGATGTCGTAGCGCTTGGCAACCTTGTGGAAGACGTCGTTGACCAGGCCCTGCTTTTCGCCGTCCGAGACGGTCCGAAAGCCGTAGCTGGTCTGCATCCCGCCATCCGTGGAAACGCGCTGTTCTGACATCTTCTAATCCCGTACTTCTTCCACTCAGCATCAAACCGGCCGGCACCTGGTGAGGAAACCGGCCAATTGTGCCGCGACCATAGCGGATCGCTCCGCTCCACGCTATCTAGGCATGACACACCAGCCTGCGGCATAGCGCTTCGCCTTATAGGCCAGCCATCCGCATATTGCCACCAGCCCGGGGAGGCGCTTTTGCCGGAATTGCCAGAAGTCGAAACGGTCCGCCGCGGCCTCGCGCCGGTGATGGAGGGGGCCGATATCGCCCGCGTCGAGCAACGGCGCGGCGACCTGCGGTTTGCGTTTCCCGCCGGCTTCGCCGAACGGCTCACGGGCCGGCGGATCGTTTCGCTCGGCCGCCGGGCGAAATACCTGATCGCCGACCTCGACGACGGCATGGTTCTGGTCAGCCATCTGGGCATGTCCGGCTCGTTCCGGATCGAGGCGGACGGGGACGGCAGCCTGAAACCCGGGGTGTTTCATCACGCCCGCTCGAAGGACGACAAGCACGATCACGTGGTGTTTCACGTCGACGGGCCGGCAGGCCGGGCAAGGATCATCTACAACGACCCGCGCCGCTTCGGCTACATGGACCTGATGGCGCGGACCGCGCTGGCGGAGCATCCCTGGTTCAGGAGCCTCGGGGTGGAGCCGACCGGCAACAGTCTCGATGCCAGTGAACTGGCCGGACGGCTCGCAGGAAAGAAGACGCCCTTGAAGGCAGCACTTCTGGACCAGAGGATCATTGCGGGGCTGGGCAACATATATGTGTGCGAGGCGATGTGGCGGGCGGGCCTGTCGCCACTCAAGCCGGCGGGAGCGCTGGTGACTGCGACCGGCCGCCCGCGCAAGGATCTCGAGGTGCTGACCCAGGCGATCCGCGAGGTGATCGACGAGGCGATCGCGGCGGGCGGCTCGTCGCTCAGGGACCATATCCGCACCGACGGAACGCTCGGTTACTTCCAGCACGGATTTTCCGTTTACGACCGCGAGGGAAAGGCTTGCCCCCGGACCGGCTGTGGCGATACGGTCCGCCGCATCGTGCAGAGCGGGCGATCGACATTCCATTGCCCGCGCTGCCAGAAAAGCTGACCGGACCAGATTGCCTGCCGGGGAGGACAGCCCGAAAGGCTGCAACAAGGAGAGACACGCGATGGCGCTCAACACTTTGAAGACTGAAACACGCGGCCGGGTGGCCATCATCACGCTCAACCGGCCCGACGCGCTCAACGCGCTGAATTCGGAACTGCTGGGTGAACTGCGCGAGACGCTGGCGCAGTATGGCGCTGACGACAAGATCGGCGCGATCGTGCTGACCGGTTCGGAAAAGGCCTTCGCCGCCGGCGCCGACATCAAGGAAATGCAGCCCAAGGATTATGTCAGCGCCTATATGGAAGACTTCTTCGAAGGCTGGAGCGCGGTGTCCTCCACCCGCAAGCCGGTGATCGCGGCAGTGGCGGGCTATGCGCTCGGCGGCGGCTGCGAACTGGCTATGATGTGCGATTTCATCATCGCCGCCGACACGGCGAAATTCGGCCAGCCTGAAATCACGCTCGGGGTGATCCCGGGCATGGGCGGCACCCAGCGGCTGACCCGCGCGGTCGGCAAGGCAAAAGCGATGGATCTGTGCCTGACCGGCCGGATGATGGACGCCGAGGAGGCCGAGCGGTCCGGGCTGGTGGCTCGCGTGGTGCCGGCAGCCGAACTGCTGGCGACGGCAACCAAGGCGGCCGAAAAGATTGCCGGGTTCTCGCTGCCGGTGGCGATGATGGTGAAGGAGTCGGTCAACCGCGCCGACGAGATGACGCTGGCCGAGGGCCTTCGCTTCGAACGGCGGCTGTTTCATTCGCTGTTTGCGACCGAAGACCAGAAGGAAGGCATGGCCGCCTTCATCGACAAGCGCAAGGCACAGTTCAAGCACCGGTGAGCAAAAGCAGCGCGGGCGGCGGGTATTGAGGATTTTCGCGTTGACGAAACCCGCGATACCCGGTATACGCCCGCCATCGAATGGCAGCTTTAGGGCTCGCCATGGTTTTCTCGCATTCCGCATGTCGAAGCGACAAACCTCGCAAGAGGCGCTTTCCGGTCGGAATAGAGCATGTGACACTTTGAGAGGCATTCATGGCCAATACAACTTCGGCGAAAAAAGCGACCCGCAAGATTGCCCGCCGCACTGACGTTAACAAGGCACGCCGTTCGCGTGTCCGCGGTTTCCTCCGCCTCGTCGAGGAAGCCATCAGCTCCGGCGACCAGGCCGCTGCAGCCGCAGCGCTGAAGGCCGCCCAGCCCGAACTGATGCGCGCCACCAGCAAGGGCGTCGTCCACGCCAATACGGCGGCACGGAAGATTTCGCGGCTGTCGAGCCGGGTCAAGGCGCTGAGCGCCTGATCAACCAAAAACAGTTTGTCGACTAGAGGTTCGGCTTGTCCGGGCCTTTTTCGTTTTGCCACAACGACTTACGCAAAACCGATTCCGGCGGCTCGTTCCGCATTGTCACGCCGCTGTCACGGTGACATCAAATATTGATTATTTTCAACAGCTTGCGGGAGGTGACGGATTCGCCTCCGGATAATCAAACCGGATTGGGTGGATATCCTGTCAAGCCCTGAAATCTTGTATCCAAGGCTTCCTGCCGGGCAGCAAAACAGTTGAGCCGGTGAAAAGGCAATGAATCCAATCGCCTGTTCGGCAGGCCCGCGGAAAGCTTTTTTCTAACCTTTGCGAGTCAATCCCTAAAGTGTGAATGAAACGTAAATAAGCTGCTTGATCTGACCATCTCATCCTGCCTAAATAGCCCTCGACAAGGGGCACGGAACCGGGCGGTTCCAAGGATAGTTTGCTTAATTTCAGTGAGTGTTTTCCAACCTGCTCCTTGTTGCGCGGCGTTCGTGCCGGGCAAACCCAGATAAAACCATCGGTTGCATTGGCTATCTCTTTAGCCATGCGATGGACCTTTGACCCGCCGGAACCGAGGTTTCAGCGGAACGGCGAAGATTTGTCCAATCCGGCGATACGAGGCCGCGGGAAGGGACCGAAACAGGAGGGACGCGCAAACGACGGCGGGGGGCGCCCGCAACAGAATGGACATGACGATCGGGACACTGTCCGAGCCGGACCATGATGGTTGGGACGGCTTACCTAAATGTGGCAACAGGGAATACAGCGGCGATGCAAACACAGATGACAACAGCGCGTAAAGCGGCACAATGGAGCGCACAAGAAACCAGCGCCCACCCGCTTGTCGGAGATGTTTGCCCGGCGACTGAAAAAGGGGCGGACATGAACAAGAATTCCAAGACCTTTGATCGGGTCATGGCGCGATTGAAGGCGCAGGTGGGACCGGAGGTCTTCACGAGCTGGTTCGGGCGGCTCAAGCTTCAATCGGCATCGAAAAGCGTCGTAAGGCTGTCGGTACCGACTGCGTTTCTGAAATCCTGGATCAACAACAAGTATCTGGACCAGATCAGCGCGTTGTTCAGCGAGGAAGACCCGGATATCCTGAAGGTCGAGATCGTCGTCCGGTCGGCGACCCGGGCGAGCCGGCAGGCTCCTGAAACGGAGACCGATACCCCGGCCAACGCATCCAGCGCCCAGCCGGCGCCGACCTCCGCACGCAAGGATGTGCATCTGTCGGTCAAGGGCGTCAGCGCGCATCTGCCGGCTTTTTCGAAGGGCCAGCAGGCCGCCAACTCGGTGATCGGTTCGCCGCTCGACCCGCGCTACACATTCGAGAGCTATGTCGAAGGCTCGTCGAACCGCGTGGCGCTCGCGGCAGCCAAGACCATCGCCGAAGCCGGCACCGGCGCGGTGCGCTTCAATCCCCTTTTCATCCATTCCAATGTGGGCCTGGGCAAGACCCACCTGTTGCAGGCGATCGCCGCGGCCGCCAGCCGCCATGCCCGCAATCCGCGCGTGGTCTACCTGACCGCGGAATATTTCATGTGGCGCTTCGCCACCGCGATCCGTGACAACGACGCGCTGTCGTTCAAGGAATCGCTGCGCAATATCGACCTGCTGGTCATCGACGACATGCAGTTCCTGCAGGGCAAGTCGATCCAGCACGAGTTCTGCCATCTGCTCAACATGCTGCTCGATTCCGCCCGCCAGGTGGTGGTCGCCGCCGACCGCGCGCCGTGGGAACTGGAATCGCTCGATCCGCGGGTCCGGTCGCGGCTGCAGGGCGGCGTCGCCATCGAAATCGAGGCGCCCGACTTCGACATGCGCCTGGAAATGCTGCGCCAGCGGCTGGCCATCGCCCAGATCGAGGACGGCACGCTGGATATCGGCGAGGACATTCTCGCCCATGTGGCGCAGAACATCACCTCGAGCGGCCGGGAACTGGAGGGTGCGTTCAACCAGCTCCTGTTCCGCCGCAGCTTCGAGCCCAACCTGACGCTCGAGCGGGTCGACCAGCTGCTCGGCCACCTGGTCAATGCGGGCGAGCCCAAGCGGGTCCGCATCGAGGACATCCAGCGGGTGGTGTCACGGCACTACAATGTCTCGCGGCAGGAACTGGTGTCCGACCGCCGCACCCGTGTCATCGTCAAACCGCGGCAGATCGCCATGTATCTGGCCAAGACCATGACGCCGCGTTCCTTCCCCGAAATCGGCCGCAGATTCGGCGGACGCGACCACACCACCGTGCTGCATGCCGTTCGCAAGATCGAGGAGCTGATCAATTCGGACACCAAGCTCGGCCACGAGATCGAACTGCTCAAGCGGCTGATCATCGAATAGACCACAAACCCGGGCGCTTATCCCCAGAATCCCGGTCCGGCCCGAAAGGTCCGGGCCGGTTTTTGTTGCATGTCAGGGGCATAATCTGCCATTTTGCTCGCCCGGGCCTGGCGCAGCAAGCGCCAGCTGATGGCCCAGACCGGACAAAAGCCGGACAAGACAGAATTTGAAAGGCCTGCGCAGCCACGCGCGGCCCCCCAGCCAAGCGGTAGTCAAATCATGCGTGTCACCCTCGAGCGTTCCAACCTCCTCAAGTCGCTGAACCACGTGCATCGCGTGGTCGAGCGCCGCAACACCATTCCGATCCTGTCGAATGTGCTGCTAAAGGCAGAGGGCGCAACGCTGGACATGAAGGCCACCGACCTGGATCTGGAAATCACCGAGGCGACGGCGGCCATGGTCGAACAGGCAGGTTCGACCACGGTGCCCGCCCACCTGCTCTATGACATCGTGCGCAAGCTGTCCGACGGGTCTGAAGTGCTGTTGTCGACCGATGCCGACGGCGCGACGATGACGGTTGCCTCCGGCCGCTCGAAATTCTCGCTGCAGTGCCTGCCGGGTTCGGATTTCCCGGACCTGACCGCCGGTGCCTTCAGCCACACGTTCCGCCTGCCCGCGACACAGCTGAAGATGCTGATCGACCGGACCCAGTTCGCGATCTCGACCGAGGAGACCCGGTACTATCTCAACGGCATCTTCATGCATTCGATCGAGAGCGACGGCGCGCTGAAGCTGCGCGCGGTCGCCACCGACGGCCACCGCCTGGCGCGCGCCGACGTCGACGCGCCTTCGGGGTCCGAGGGTATGCCGGGCATCATCATTCCGCGCAAGACCGTGGGCGAATTGCAGAAGCTGGTCGACAACCCGGACGTGACGGTCACCGTCGAACTGTCGGACGCCAAGATCCGTTTCACCATCGGCTCGGTGGTGCTGACCTCGAAGCTGATCGACGGCACCTTCCCGGATTACCAGCGGGTGATCCCGACCGGCAACGACAAGGAACTGACCGTCGATTGCCAGACCTTTGCCCAGGCCGTCGACCGGGTGTCGACGATCTCGTCGGAGCGCGGCCGCGCGGTCAAGCTGGCGATCGCCGACGGGCAGCTGACGCTGACGGTGAACAACCCGGATTCGGGCAGCGCCACCGAGGAACTGGCCGTGAGCTATGATCGCGATCCGCTGGAGATCGGCTTCAACGCCAAGTACCTGCTCGACATCACCAACCAGCTGTCCGGATCGGATGCGGTGTTCATGCTGGCCGATCCCGGATCGCCGACGCTGGTGCGCGACACCGCCGGCGATGACGCGCTCTACGTGCTGATGCCGATGCGGGTGTAGGGGCGCTTGTCCTTACGCACCGAAACGGGCTGCCGGCCGCACTGCGGCTGAGCGGGGAATTGCATGGCCGCCAGGGTGCACATCGAAAAACTCAAGCTTGCCGGGTTTCGCAACTATGCGAGCCTGTCGCTCGATCTCGATGAGCGCCATGTGGTGCTGACCGGCGACAATGGTGCGGGCAAGACCAACCTGATGGAAGCGGTTTCGCTACTGACGCCCGGCCGGGGCATGCGGCGAGCACCCTATGGCGACCTGATCAAGTCCGGATCAGGCGCCGGCTCGGAACCTGCCACCGGGTTCAGCGTCTTTGCTAGGCTTGAAGGCATGGCCGGTCCCGTCGACATCGGAACCGGGGTGGACGGCGTCGAGGAGAGCGGATCGCGCCGTGTGCGGATCAACGGTGCTCCGGCGCGCACCACCGACGAGCTTCTCGAGCATTTGCGGCTGTTGTGGCTGACACCGGCAATGGACGGGCTGTTCACCGGATCTGCGGGGGACCGGCGGCGGTTCCTGGACCGGCTGGTGCTGTCGGTGGATCCGGCGCATGGCGGCCGGGCGCTGAACTACGAACGCGCCATGCGCAGCCGCAACCGGCTCTTGTCCGAAGGCCGGAGCGACCCGACCTGGCTTGACGGGCTGGAAGCCCAGATGGCGGAACTCGGCGTGGCCATGGCCATGGCGCGCAATGAGGTGGTGAGCCTTCTGTCGAACCTGATCGAGAGCAATGCCGAGCACAGCGTGTTTCCAGCCGCGACAGTCCGGCTCGAAGGCTTTCTCGAAGACGAGTCGCTGGCGTCAGCGAGCGACATGGAGGCCGCCTTCGCGAACATGCTTGAGACCGGGCGGCGGCGGGATGCGGCCGCAGGGCGAACGCTGTCGGGCCCGCACCGCTCGGACCTGATCGTGCATCATCGGGCCAAGGGAATGCCCGCGGCGCTGTCCTCGACCGGCGAGCAGAAGGCGCTCCTGATCGGCCTGGTGCTTGGGCACGCGCAACTGGTGCGGGCGATGACCGGTCATGCGCCGATCCTGCTGCTCGACGAGATCGCCGCCCATCTTGACGAAGGCCGCCGGGCAGCGTTGTTTGACCTGATCGAAGCACTCGAGTGCCAGGCCTTCATGACCGGGACCGACGTTTCGATGTTTGCAAGCCTGGGGCCGCGCGGACAGATCTTCTCGGTGGCAGGCGGACAGGTGACGCCGCACGGGAATGCCTCTGCCGGTTGAACCATGAAAACAATCTGGCGCCCTCTCGCGCCTGGAGACTGCCGATGGATAGCTCACACCTCAATCCCGACGAAGTCGCGCGGTACGCCCGGCACATCGTGCTTGCCGAGATCGGCGGGGCCGGCCAGCAGCGGCTGAAAGCGGCGCGGGTGCTGGTGATCGGCGCGGGCGGGCTGGGCTCGCCGGTGCTGAGCTATCTGGCCGCCGCCGGCGTCGGGCTATTGGGCGTGATCGACGACGACACCGTCTCGCTGTCCAACCTGCAACGGCAGATCCTGCACGACACCGCAAATGTCGGCATGGCCAAGACCGAAAGCGCCCAGCGGGCGCTCAAGCGTCTCAACCCGCACACAAGAGTGGTGACGCACGAGATGCGGCTCACCCCGGACAACGCGGTCGATGTCCTGACCGGTTACGACATGGTGGTGGACGGGTCGGACAATTTCGAAACGCGCTATCTGCTGGCCGACACGTGCGAGGCGCTGAAGATTCCGCTGGTCACCGCCGCCGTCGGGCGTTTCGACGGCTCGGTAACGGTGCTGACGCCCTACGAGACCAGGGCGGACGGCAAGCTCTGCCCGGGATACCGCGACCTGTTTCCCGAAGCTCCGCCAGCGGGGCTGGTTCCAAGCTGCGCCGAAGCCGGCGTCATCGGCGCCCTGACCGGGGTGATCGGCACGCTTCAGGCGTTGGAAGTGATCAAGCTGATCACCGGCGCCGGCGAACCGCTGATCGGCCGGCTCCTGCTTTACGACGGGCTGGCGGCGAGCTTCCAGACCATCCGCTACGGGCGGAAGGGCTGACCTTCTTCAGTTCCGGATCGGCAGCACGCGGTCGGGCGGGCGGTGGCCGTCGAAGAAGGTGCGGATGTTGATGATCACCTTGTCGCCCATGTCGATGCGGCCCTCGATGGTGGCCGAGCCCATGTGCGGCAACAGCACCACCTTGCCCTCCGTGGCAAGCTTGACCAGCCGCTTGTCGACAGCGGGCTCATGCTCGAAGACGTCGAGGCCGGCGCCGGACAGGCGGCCGTCGCGCAGCGCCTTGATCAGCGCGTCCTCGTCGATGATGCCGCCGCGCGCCGTGTTGACTATGTAAGCGCCGGGTTTCATCAGTTCGAGCCGGCGCGCCGACAGGAGATGGAAGGTGGCGGGGGTCGAAGGGCAATTGACCGAGACGATGTCGACGCGCGCCAGCATCTGGTCGAGGCTGTCCCAATAGGTGGCCTCGAGCTGGTCTTCGGTGGCCGGATCGACGCGGCGGCGGTTGTGGTAGTGGATCGACAGGCCGAAAGCCTTGGCGCGGCGGGCAACGGCAGTGCCGATGCGGCCCATGCCGATGATGCCGAGACGCTTGCCGCCGATGCGATGACCGAGCATCCAGGTCGGCGACCAGCCCTTCCAGGCGCCGCCCGACCCGACGATGACATTGGCGCCCTCGGTCAGCCGCCGCGGCACGGCAAGCATCAGCGCCATGGTCATGTCGGCGGTGTCATCGGAGAGCACATTGGGGGTGTTGGTGACGGTGATGCCCTTCTTCTGCGCCGCCTCGACATCGATGTTGTCGACGCCATTGCCGAAATTGGCGATCAGCTTCATCTGCGGACCGGCCTGCTCGATCAGCGCCGCATCGATCCTGTCGGTGACGGTGGGCACGAGAACATCGGCCGAGCGCATGGCGGCAACCAGGTCGGGCTGGGTGCGCGGTTCGTCGTTGATGTTGAGCTCGGCATCGAAAAGCTCGCGCATACGAGTTTCGACGGCGTCGGGCAGACGGCGGGTGATGTAGACCTTCGGTTTTTTCTTGTTCGGCATCTTATTCAGGTCCGGCGTTGAGAGCTTTTTAACCAAACTCGGCGACAGTGACGTATGCGTAACGCTTTTTCTATCAGACCCTCCGGCGATGACAATCCAAAGCGCCGGTATTGCTGTTTAAAAAGCGCTGCAAGCCCGCTCCCGGCACTCGTCGGCACTCGCCGCGCCTGATGCCGCCGGCCGCACAGCGTCCGGCCAGAGAGCCGGGAACCACGGGCTTGAAACAAGAACAGAGCGGCGCCGCCTGTCTGGCGCCCCAACCCAAAAGGTGTGAGTCATGCGTCGCCTTTCCCTTTTTGCCGCAACCTGCCTGGCCCTGACCGGCCTGACCCTCAGTCCGATGCTCGGCGCCGGTCCGGATGCAGGGTTTGCCGCCCGGGCACAGGCTGCGGCCAAAGGCCCGAGCGGACTGCCCCTGCCCCGGTTCGTCAGCCTCAAGGCCAAGCGGGTCAACCTGCGAATCGGCCCGGGCCAGGATTATGCTGTGGCCTGGCTCTACACCAAGTCCGGCGTGCCGATGGAGGTGATCCAGGAATATGACAACTGGCGCCGGGTACGCGATGCCGAAGGCACCGAGGGCTGGGTCTACCAGTCGCTGCTTTCGGGCGAACGCACGGCGATGACCGCTCCCTGGAAGAAGGGCGAAGCCAAGGACGATTACATCAACATGCATCGCGAGGCGCGCACAAATGCCGATGTCGTCGCGCGGCTGGAGCCCGGCGTGGTGGTATCGGTCAAGGCGTGCGACGGCGACTGGTGCGAAGCCCAAGCCGACGGAACCAGCGGATGGGTGCAGCAGAGCGAGATCTGGGGCGCCTATCCCGGCGAAGCCTTCAAGTAGGATTGCCGCACCGGTTTCCGCGGAGCCCCGGGCGGAACACGATTCAGGCGCAGTTGCCCGCGCCTGAATGCAAATCACACTCGATTTCGAGATCCATCCCGCCGCCCGCGCAAGGCGCATGCGGCGGTCGCTCCGCGTCAGCCTCAGAGAATGCGCACGGCGCCCTTTGCTGCGCTGCTGGCCATCGAGGCATAGGCCTTGAGCGCGGTCGAGACCGCGCGCTTGCGCGGCTTTTCGGGCTGCCAGCCTTCCGCCTCGCGCCTGGCGCGGCGTTCGGCAAGCGTTGCCTCGTCAACCGCCAGGTTGATGGAGCGGCCCGGGATGTCGATCTCGATCATGTCACCGGTTTCGACCAGGCCGATGGTGCCGCCTTCGGCGGCTTCCGGCGAGACGTGGCCGATCGACAGGCCGGAAGATCCGCCCGAAAAGCGGCCGTCGGTGACCAGCGCGCAGGCCTTGCCCAGTCCCTTGGATTTCAGATAGCTGGTCGGGTAGAGCATTTCCTGCATGCCGGGACCGCCGCGCGGTCCCTCATAACGGATCAGCACCACATCGCCCGGCTTGACCTTGCCGGTCAGGATGTCGGAGACGGCGTCATCCTGGCTTTCGAAGATCCGTGCGGGACCGGAGAACTTCAGGATCGATTCGTCGACGCCGGCGGTTTTGACGATGCAGCCGTCCTCAGCCAGATTGCCGAACAGCACAGCGAGGCCGCCGTCCTGCGAAAAGGCGTGCTCGGCGCTGCGGATGACGCCGCCGGTGCGGTCGAGATCGACGTTTGCATAGCGGCGGGACTGCGAGAAGGCGGTCTGGGTGGGAACGCCGCCGGGCGCGGCACGGTAGAAATCGTGCACTTCCGGATCGTTGGACTGCATCACGTCCCATTTCCTGAGCGCGTCAGCCATGGTCTTTTCATGGATCGTGCCGACCGAGACATCGAGCAGTCCGGCGCGGCTTAGTTCGCCCAGGATCGCCATGATGCCGCCGGCGCGATGGACGTCTTCCATGTGCACGTCGCTCTTCGCCGGCGCGACCTTGCAGAGCACGGGAACCTTGCGCGACAGGCGGTCAATGTCGGCCATGGTGAAATCGACCTCGCCCTCGTGGGCGATGGCCAGGAGATGCAGCACCGTGTTGGTGGAGCCGCCCATGGCGATGTCCAGCGTCATGGCATTCTCGAAGGCCGCGAAGGTGGCGATCGAGCGCGGCAGAACGCTGGCGTCATCGCCGTCATAGTACTGCCAGGCGAGAGAGACGATGGTGCGGCCGGCCTGGCGGAACAGCCGCTCGCGGTCGGCATGGGTAGCGAGCGTCGAGCCGTTGCCCGGCAGCGCCAGGCCCATGGCCTCGGCAAGGCAGTTCATCGAATTGGCGGTGAACATGCCCGAGCAGGAGCCGCAGGTCGGGCAGGCCGAGCGTTCGATGGCGGCCACGTCGGAATCGCTGACATTGTCATCGGCGGCCGCGACCATGGCGTCGACCAGGTCGAGCGCCTTCTCCGTGCCGTCCTCGAGAATGACCTTGCCGGCCTCCATCGGTCCGCCGGAGACGAAGATCACCGGGATGTTGAGCCGCATCGCCGCCATCAGCATGCCGGGTGTGATCTTGTCGCAGTTGGAAATGCAGACCATGGCGTCGGCGCAGTGGGCGTTGACCATGTATTCGACGGAATCGGCGATCAGTTCGCGCGAAGGCAGCGAATAGAGCATGCCATCATGGCCCATGGCGATGCCGTCATCGACGGCGATGGTGTTGAATTCCTTGGCGACGCCGCCCGCCTTCTCGATCTCGCCGGCAACCAGCTGGCCAAGATCCTTGAGGTGGACATGGCCGGGCACGAACTGGGTGAAGGAATTGACCACGGCGATGATCGGCTTGCCGAAATCGCCGTCCCGCATGCCGGTTGCCCGCCAGAGGCCGCGGGCGCCTGCCATGTTGCGGCCATGGGTGGATGTTCTCGAACGATAGGGCGGCATGTGTTTTCCTCTTGGCTCCCGAAACAAATTCTCGCACGCGGCAGGGCACGCGCGGATACGTCGAGACCCTAGTAATCGGTAATCGGCGGTATTTCCAGAGCGGTCAGAGGATTAGACGGCCCGGTGCGCAGGCAGCGCATTCCATTGTCTTGAAATCGTGCACCATCGCACGCATTCGGCCGGGGCCGGCGTCAGCGCCTGGGGCGGACGCGGATGACCACGTCGACATGGGTGATTTCCATGCCTTCGGGTGCATCGGGCAGATCAGTCACCGAAATGTTGCCGACCGGGATATCGAGCACGCTGTTGGAGCCTTCCACCACGAAATGATGGTGATCGGAGACATTGGTGTCGAAATAGGTCTTGGCGGTTTCCAGCGACAGCACCCTGAGCAGGCCAGCCTCGGTGAACTGGTGCAGCGTGTTGTAGACGGTCGCCAGCGAACAGGGCACGCCGACGCCGACGGCCTCTTCGTGCAGTTCCTCGGCGGTCAGATGCCTGTCGCCCTTGGCAAACAGCAGGTCCGCCAGAGCGACGCGCTGACGGGTCGGGCGAAGCCCTGCTCCGCGCAGCCGCAAGGCCGAATCGCGGTCGGCTGATTTTGATCCGTGCGCACCTGGCATGTTCAACGGCGTCCGATCGATGGATTTCATTCGTTTCATATATCTTTTGTGGGCATTGCTTTCAATAGACCGGCGAAATCCACTTTCCGCCGCCCCTGCCTCTTTCACTTGAAGGCCTCATCCGGTATTCGGGAGTGCCGTGCGGGTTGGTTTCGCCAAGGTGCGGGCTTGTGCTAGTTTGCACATCACTAATTTGAGCCGCGCGGAAAGACGGCGAACGAGGAGACGCTTTTTTCATGGTCGACAGGCAATCGAGCTACACATACGAAGAGATCCTGACCTGTGCGGAAGGCGAGCTTTTCGGACCCGGAAACGCACAGCTGCCGCTGCCGCCGATGCTGATGGTGCACCGGATCACCGATATTTCGGAAACCGGCGGCGCCTTCGACAAGGGTTACCTGCGCGCCGAATTCGACATCACCCCGGATCTCTGGTTCTTCCCCTGCCATTTCAAGGGCAACCCGGTGATGCCCGGCTGCCTCGGCCTTGACGGCATGTGGCAGCTGACCGGCTTCTATCTCGGCTGGCTCGGCGAACAGGGCCGCGGCATGGCGCTGTCGACCGGCGAAGTCAAATTCAAGGGCATGGTGACTCCGACTGTCAAGAAGCTCGAATACGGCATCGATTTCAAGCGGGTGATGCGCGGCCGGCTGGTGCTTGGCATCGCCGATGGATGGCTCAAGGCAGATGGCGAAACGATCTACAATGCCACCGATCTGAAGGTCGGCCTTGCTAAGGACAAAACCGCCTGACACTCCCGCTCAAGGCGCGAACGAGGCGCCGGGAAATTTCAGGACCCTCACCATGAAAGGGCAGGACATGAGACGAGTCGTCGTGACGGGCATGGGGATCGTATCCTCCATCGGCAACACCGCGAGCGAGGTGACCGAGTCGCTCCGCAACGCCAGATCGGGCATCAGCTTCAGCGAAGACTTCGCCGAGCATGGCTTCCGCAGCCAGGTCTGGGGCGCACCGACGCTGGACCCGACCGACATGGTCGACCGCCGCGCCATGCGCTTCCTGTCGCGCGGCGGTGCCTGGAACCACGTCGCCATGAAACAGGCGATCGAGGATGCCGGCCTTGAAGAGGGCGACATCAGCAACGAGCGGACCGGGATTGTCATGGGGTCCGGCGGGCCGTCGACACGAACGCTGATCGACGCCGCCGACATCACCCGCAAGAACGGCAGCCCGAAGCGCATCGGCCCGTTCGCGGTGCCCAAGGCGATGTCCTCGACCGCATCGGCGACGCTTGCGACCTGGTTCAAGATCCACGGCGTCAACTACTCGATCTCGTCGGCCTGCTCGACCTCGGCGCATTGCATCGGCAACGCGGCGGAACTGATCCAGTGGGGCAAGCAGGACATGATGTTTGCCGGCGGGCACGAGGACCTCGACTGGACCATGTCGAACCTGTTCGACGCCATGGGTGCGATGAGCTCGAAATACAATGAAACCTCGCCAACCACCGCGAGCCGCGCCTATGACGTGACGCGCGACGGCTTCGTCATTGCCGGTGGCGCGGGCGTGCTGGTTCTCGAAGAGCTCGAGCACGCCAAGGCGCGCGGCGCCAAGATCTATGCCGAGCTGACCGGTTACGGCGCGACGTCGGACGGCTACGACATGGTGGCGCCGTCGGGCGAAGGCGCCGTGCGCTGCATGCGCCAGGCGCTTTCGACGGTGAAGGGCCGGGTCGATTACATCAACACCCACGGCACCTCGACGCCGGTGGGCGACAGCAAGGAAATCGGCGCGATCCGCGAAGTCTTCGGCAGCGACATGCCGCATGTGCAGTCGACCAAGTCGCTGACCGGGCACTCGCTCGGCGCCACCGGCGTGCAGGAGGCGATCTACTCGCTGCTGATGATGAAGGAGAACTTCATCGGCGAGAGCGCCCACATCACCGAGCTTGACCCTGAGTTCGACGGCGTGCCGATCGTGCGGAGCCGCATCGACAACGCCAAAATCGACATGGTTCTGTCGAACTCGTTCGGCTTTGGTGGCACTAACGCGACGCTCGTCTTCCAGCGTCACAACGGGTGATGGGCATGGACGGGATCATGAAGGGCAAGCGCGGCCTGATTATGGGCGTGCTCAACAACCACTCGATCGCCTGGGGCATCGCCCAGCAGCTGGCGCAAGCGGACGCCGAGCTGGCGTTCACCTACCAGGCGGAAGCCTTCGAGAAGCGGGTCAGGCCGCTCGCCGAAAGCGTCGGTTCGAAACTGCTGCTGCAGTGCGATGTCGAGGACATCTCGACCGTCGACGCGGTGTTCGACAGGCTCAAGGCCGAATGGGGCACGATCGATTTCGTCGTGCACGCCATCGGGTTTTCCGACAAGTCGGAGCTGAAAGGCCGCTATGCCGACGTGACCACGCGCGAGAATTTCTCCCGCACCATGGTGATCTCGGCCTACTCGTTCACGGAAGTTGCGCAGCGCGCAGCCCCGCTGATGAGCGAGGGCGGCTCGATCCTGACGCTGACCTATGGCGGCTCGATGCGGGTGATGCCGAACTACAACGTGATGGGCGTGGCCAAGGCGGCGCTGGAAGCCATGGTTCGCTACCTCGCCGCCGATTACGGCCCGGACGGAATCCGCGTCAACGCCATTTCGGCGGGCCCGGTGCGGACGCTGGCGGGCGCCGGCATCGGCGACGCGCGCGCCATGTTCAACTACCAGAAGAAGAACGCGCCGCTCAGACGCACCGTCGACATCACCGATGTCGGCAAGTCGGCGCTCTACCTGCTCTCGGACCTGTCGTCGGGCGTGACCGGCGAGATCCACTACGTGGATTCGGGCTTCAACATCACCTCGATGCCGATCATCGAGGAGTTGAAGCGGACCGATACCGAACACGGCTGAGGCGTCCCCGCCGGCCCGAAAAACAAGAGCCCCGGATCGGAAGATCCGGGGCTTTTTTGTGCCCAGGCCAGATGCCTATTGCTCGAAGACCAGCGCGTGCGGATCGGCGCCGAGTTGCTTGAGGGCGTCGTTGACGCTCTCGATCATCGGATCGGGACCGCAGACATAGAAGTGCTGCGCGGTGTTGCCAACCAGCCGTTCAAGCATCGCCTTGTCGACGAGGCCGTGCTCGAAGCCGCTCTTGTCCTCTTCGCTGAGCACATGGATCGTTTCCAGACCCGGCATCGCGTCGAACTCGTCACGCAGGATGGCGATGAAGGGGGTGACGCCGGCGCCGCCGGCAATGAAGGTGCCCTTGCCCTTGTACTCGATCGTGCCCCAAGGCTCGCCGACGATGAAGCTGTCGCCGACCTTGAGCGTACCGATCTGCTCGGTTAGGCCATCATGCTCGGGGTAGATCTTGATGGTGAATTGCAGTTCGTCCCACCCCGGCAATGCGGTGAAGGTGAAGGGATTGCCGGCATCGCGCCAGCCATCGCGGTCGATCCCCACCTCGGCCGCCTGCCCCGGCGTGAACTCGAAGCCCTCGGGCTTTTCAAAGGTGAACTGGCGGACATCATGGGTAACGTCTTCGATTTTCGAGATGGCAAGCTTGTGAGCCATGGAGTCTGCTCCTGTGTTGGTGTTACAGGGGCAATGCATCAAGGTGGGGGATGGTTCCGGACAAAGCGGAAGACTGGCCGAATGGCGGTAACCGGGTTCAGAACGTCTTCGCGAACCTGGCCGCTACCGTGTGGCTTTGTGTCCGGGCGCCCAGGGCGCCGTGATACTTCAGGTCGAAGCTGCCGCCATTCCTGAAGTCAAGCTTCAGGCCGGTTTCGATCTGCGCAACGTCGCGGTCGAGCGGCGTCCCGGAGATCCGGAAGGCGTTTCCGCCAGCAAGGCGCATTGTCGAGGCCGGGCCGGGATTGCCGATAACATGGGACCAGCCGAGGGAACCGCCGAGCGAGGCGGTGTAGGTCTCGCCCGGAGCCAGTTGCCGCTCGGCGCGCAAACCGATGTTGGTGATGCCCAGGGTCTGAGAGGCCGAAGCAACCGAGAGCGCTGCAGCGGCGCCGGTCTCGGTGAAGGCCGGGTTGCGCTGATGGATCAGGGCGAAACCCGCGAACGGTTCGAACCGTGCTCCGCCCGTGTCGAATGAATAGCCTGCCTCGCCGAAGGCCTGGGCAGTGGCGGCGCTGTAGTTCGCGCTCAGGGTGTTGCGCAGCCTACCAACATTTACACTGCGGCTGGTGGACAGGTCATGCAGGGCGTAGCTCGTGCCAAACCGCACGCCGAGCGCACCAAACAGCCGGCCTGCATAAGCTCCAAGTGTATAGCTGTCTGCATGGCCGGAAGAGGCGCGGGCGTCGACACCGAATGCGGCATGGCCATAGCCCGCCATCAGCCCGCCGCGCCAACCGCCGGCAATCTCCGCATCGGCGCCGAAGAAAAAGCTGCCGGTGCTGTAATCCATCATTGCTGCATTACCGTTGCCGCCGAACCTGCCCCAGTTGCCATAGGCTTGACCCCACACGGCTCCGGCATCCGGCACGCCGCCAGGACCACCGGAAGACATCGCCTGCCGGTTGCCGCCGGCAAGCCCTTCGAAGGCTGAGCGAATGCGGTTCAAACCGGCGGCGCGGGCAAAGCGGCTATCCTCGATGAACAAGCCCGCGGCGGATGCATGGATCTCGCCCGAAAGGCTGTCGAAAGCCGTCCTGGCGCCATCAGCACTAAGCCCGACGATAGCGTCGTAGACTCCGTTGCCGGCGGTCAGGCTGCTCACGCCATTGGCCGCCGCACGCTGATTTGCCGTCCGACCAACCGACGAAAAGGACGATGCATTGCGGGTCAACGTCAGGGAAACGGCGTTGGCCCTGTAGCCGAGGGCAGCATCAAGGAAAGCAAAATTCTCGGTGACCGAGCCAAATGTGCCGGTAACCCCGGCGCCTGCGGTTATAATTGTGTAAGTGGTGGTAGAGGCATAGGTGGAGCCATCGTCAGTGCCGTTCTCAGCCGAAACGCTGACCTTCGCGCCGCTGTCGACGGTCACAGAGCCGGTGGCGGCGATCTTGTCTGCATTGCCGTTTCCGTCGACCTCGACCGCATAGGTAGACCCGTCGGCGAAACCGGCATTGCCGGTGACATTGAGCGTACCAATCGAATTGCCTGGTGCAATCGTGCTGCCCGAGCTGGCGGTCAAACCGCCAATCGCGCCTGACCCGCCCACGGTGCCGCCATTCAGGGTAACCGCGCCGATGCTGCCGTTGACCACAAGCTTGCCGCCGGAAATCGTGGTGCCACCGGAATGGGTGTTCGTCCCGGTCAGCGTCAGCGTGCCCGCGCCTGACTTGGTGAGCGACCCCGTGCCGCTGATCACGCCGCCATAGCTGGTGGTGCCCGACTGATTCACCGTGAGCGCGGCATTGCCCAACGCAACAGTTCCGCCGGAACCGGAAAGCGCCGACATCGTGAGATCATGCCCGTTGAGATCGAGTATGCCGCCATTGACCGTGTAGACCGTATTTGCGGCGAAGGCGCCGGCTGAGCCAGCGCGCAAGGTACCGGCCTCTATCGTGGTGCTGCCGGTATGAGTGTTTGTCCCGGTCAGGGTCAACACACCCGCGCCGGATTTGGTCAGCGAGCCTGTGCCGGATATGCCGCCAGCGTAAGTCGAGGCATTGCTGTGATTGAATGTGAGGGAGCTGTTGTTGATGACATTGCCGGTGATGGTTCCGGCCACATTAACGGCCGCACTGTTGGTCAGATTGCCGGTGAGAGTGCCGGCTATGTTCAAGGTCCCGCTGTTGTTGACCAGGTCATCGGTCAGATTCACACCGGTATTGATATTGATCACGGAGCCATTGTTGGTCAGATCCAGGGTCTGCGACGCGGTTACATTCACCGTTCCACCCTGAGCGGTCACGCCGCCGCCGAAGGCGCCGCCCGAGGCATTGAGCGTCCCGCCAAGAATGGTTGTCAGTCCATTGACCGTGCCGCCCGTTATGTTCGTGAGCGTTCCGCCATTCACGGTGACGGCATTCGAGATCGTGCCGGAGTTTGCAATCGTACCGCCGGCAAGTGTCGTGCCACCGGCATCGGTCAATGTTGCGTTGAAATTGATCGTGGTCGTCCCGCCGCTCTGCACGAGGTCGGTGTTCAGCGTAAGGGCATTCCCCACGTCAATAATGCCACCGGTCAGGGTCGTTGTGCCGATATTGGCGGAGCCGTCGATATTGAACGCCCCGGTACCGCTGATCGTGACATCGCCGCCGAACGCCCCGCCGCTGGCGGTCAGGGTGCCGCCGCTGACCGATACCGCGCTGCTGATCGTGCCGCCGCCATTGTTCTGCAGTTCGCCGCCGCTGATAGCGACCACGCCGTCGGTGTCCGTCAGCACGCCTCCGGCGGCAACGCGGGTCTCGCCGCCCTGTTGCACGAAATTGGTGGTCAGTGTCACACCGCCTGTCTCAACCAGGACTTCCCCGCCGTTGTTGGTCACGGAGTTGGGTGTCGACGAAGCCGTGACGTTGACGGTGTCACCATTGTTGGCGACAACGTCACCTGTCAGCGCTTGTGCCCGCGCCGGGTCCATCAGCGCAGACGAGACGACAAGGCTGCCTGTCAGCGCGGTGGCGAGCAGCAGGATTGTCCTGCTTTTGTGCAACGAAGAATGGCGAATGTGAAGTGGCTGCGGGCGGAGAACCTGTAACGAATGCATTGGGGTCCGAAGTGTTCTAAAAATGTTTCGGTAATCAAAATCGAGTTCGATTGCGCAGAACCAGCTTCACCGGGAATGGATCCGGAGCATGTGGTGCGGCCTACCTTAGGAATTCGAAACAAGGGCGCCTATCCGATAACCGCAACGCCCGCCGAAGTCTGCTCCGCTGCACAGGCAAGCCTGGCAAGAAATCAGGAGGCAAGTGTTTCCGAGGGCGCCACGCCGAACAGGCGTCTGTAGTCGCCGGCAAAGCGGCCAAGATGCAGGAAGCCGAAACGCATTGCCACCTGCGTGATCGTGGTGCTTGCCGGATCGGCAGATGCCAGTTCGGCGCGCACGCGGTTCAAGCGGCACACACGCAGATAGGCAAGCGGCGACATTCCGACATAGTCGTGAAAGGCATATTGCAAGGTCCGCTCGGAAACGCCGAGCGCCAGGCAAATGTCCACGGTCGTCGGGAGCACATCTTCATCGAGGCGGTCATCGACGAAGGTTCGAGCGGCGCGCCCGATCTGCAAGGCCCGCCAGCGTTCCTCATAGGACGGTATACTATCCTCTTCAGGGACCGTAGCGATCTGCAGAACCGCCTGCAGCAGATGGCTGTGCAGACCTGCGGCATCCGAAGGTTCGCCGTCCAGATGACCCTCATCGGCAGCGTTCAACCAAAGATCCAGCGTGGCCCTGAATTCACGGTGCCTGCGTGTGGGCAGCGTCACCACGCCTTGCGGCGGATTTTCCCACAGCACCGGATCAAGCGCCCTGGCCGCGTGCAGAAATTCCGCCCAGCTGAAACCGACATAGGTCGTCTCGACGTCTGCCGGCACATGAATGTCATATTCGACGTTGCCGGGCATGAAGAAGACCGTGCCGCCGTCATCGCTCAACCGGTCCGAAAAACGCGTTGCAGCACGTCCACTGGACATGGAAACCGTGCAAAAATCCACCGGGGCGAAGCCGAGCTTCTGGACAGCGGCAGTCTGGTGTTCGCGGACGATCTTCGGGCCGCCCAGGTCGAGGCTTTGCATTTGCGCGACCTGGCGGCCGCTCGAGAGCTGGTAGCACTCCATCTCCACCCAGGGCTGCAGATGCGCCTGGAGGGCGGGGTCCTCTATCAGGGACGTATGCAGCAACGGGCCAGCGCCAGTGACGCCTTCGGAAGCGACCGGAAGGTCCCGGCTCAGCTTGCCGACATGATCCCCATGGAGTGCGGTTCGGTTCCGCCTGGTCTCACCGGGTCGTTCGTGGTCCAAGACTGGTCACTCCAGGGCACTCGATGTTCGTTTATCAACTAAGACCATCGGTTTTGCCGAAAAGCAAGATTCACGTCGAAGTAGCAGCAGCCCGGACTGGGGCAGACATCCGGGGCAATTACTTGTGACCACCCAACGCTGTCATCCCAGGGGGTGAGGGATGCGTTGGGGTTTCGAGAACGAATTTCCTGAACCGCGCGCCGTCATGCTCGATCTCGCCGACAAGACAGGCGCCCAGCCTAGCCAGCGCTCCGAGGTTGCGGCGCGAGGGCGGCAGCAGGAAAGTCACGAAGGGAATCCGCGCGTCGGCACGGGCAAAGGCCAGTGCCTGGCGGGCAATGCGCGCACCAAGGCCGAAAAATTGCGGCTTCAGTACCAGGCCAAAGTCCCACTCTTCCCCCTCCTTCTGGAAGCCGCCCCAGCCGACGTAACGATCGCCGTTAAAGATCGCCCAGTGACCCAGGCCATCGCGGTGCCAGCAGGCTTCCTTGGCGGCAACGAAGCTTTGAGCGACCTCGAGATCCCACGCAAATGTCAGCAAGGGCATGTGGTCGCGCATGCGCGGATCGGACATGTGCGCGACCAGAACCTCAGGCGCAACCTCCGTCAGCCGCCTGAAGCGTATGCCGGAGTGTTGCGCCGGAGCCCTGTCGGGGGACGCCTGCGCCAAGACCGGTTTCACGGTCGGGCGCCTCGCTCGGCTTCATCCATCAACTTCGACAACGCGCTGCCGCGGCCCCGCATGAAGTCGCGCAGACGGTCGCCGTAATCCGCGCCGACCACGGCGCGCACCGAGGGCCTGCGAGCGAGCTCGGCGCGCCAGGCATTGAGCTTGTCGAGGCCGGTGAAGAAGCCGAAATCGGCGACCTCATCGACCGTATCGAAGTAGCGGAAGACCGGAGCATAGGCGGCGTCGACGAGGCTGAACCGCGCGCCGGCGAACCAGGGCCCTTGTCCGAGTTGGGCCTCGACGCGCCGGAACCGGTTGCGCAGCACGCCGATCCGGGCCTCGAACGCCTCGTTTCCGCGCGCGGAATAGAAGGCGGCAATATCGGCCAGGATCTCGGCGCCGAAGCCGATCCAGGCGCGATGGCGAGCGCGCTCGACCGGGTCCTCAGGGTGCAGCGGATGCGCCTGCGTGTCCTCCAGGAACTCCAGAATGGCACCGGATTCAAACAGC
This sequence comes from Hoeflea sp., assembly GCA_020637795.1. Classification (GTDB taxonomy): domain Bacteria; phylum Pseudomonadota; class Alphaproteobacteria; order Rhizobiales; family Rhizobiaceae; genus Hoeflea. The sequence goes on from JACKJT010000001.1 coordinate 1,635,162, forward strand.
GCCGCCTCGCCAACCTTCAGCACCGGCGTGCGTCCCAGCGGCGAGATGGCCAGAAACCAGTCGGGCTTGTTGGCAAGATCGACGGTGATGCGGTCGTGGGCCACCTGCTTTTCGGCAAGCGCTATGGCGATACGCTGGACATAGGGACACAGCGCGTGGCTCACGAGTGTGAGTGAACTGGTCATGGATTTCTCCCGAGATTGGCCGGGCCGGCGCGGCGAACACCGGCCCGGCGCTCACGCCGCAGATTACAGCTCGACTGCTGCGGTGTGTTCGATGGTCTTCCAGTTCGCGTCGGCCTTGGAGATGGTGCCGGCCTTGTCCTTCAGGAACGCCTCGTAGACGTCCTTGTTGAGGAAGACGTAGAGCTTGTCTTCGACGACTGCGGCGTAGCGCGGATCGCCGTCGAACTTCTTGCCGACGGACACGCCGAAGGCGCAGAAACCGCCGTGCTGGGGCGCATAGCGGGCCGGGTTGGCCTCAAACTTCTTCAGGTTTTCATCGGAGGCGAAATAGAAGGCGACGCCATCGTGGGCGGCGGCATAGGACGCGTTGCCCTCGAGGTGCTTGCCGCCATCGAGCAAGGCCACCGGATCGGCGCCATGCAGGCCGAGCGGCGCGCCGCCATAGGTGAGGCCCGGAGCGACGTTGAATTCGTCGGCGGCCATGGCCGAACCGAAAGCGCAAAACGCGCTGAGCGCGGCGACAACGAAAGTGAGTTTGCGGGACATAGTCATTCCTCTTCTGTGTAACGGGTGTGTCGGTTGATGCGGTTGGGTGGAACAACCCCGATCCTCGCGGATCGGGGGCGCTGTCATCTGCGGCGGAGGAAGGGGAACCTCACGAGCAGCGTCGACGCCGTTCCATAGAGCCCCAGATCTTTTCTTTTTTTAATGTTAGAAAGTCCCGTTTTTACGCTCGATCGTCCGAAGATCTGTACGAGGCCGACAGAACCTGTAATCTGGTCTCATGTTGGACCTGCTCAGCGATATCCTCACCCGCCTGTCCCTTCGCGGTACGCTCTATTTCCGGACGAGCTTCACCGAACCATGGGGCGTGCGCGTTCCGGCCCACCGCGACGTGGCGCGCTTCCACTTCGCCCACCGCGGCGAGGCGGTCGTGCGCGTCGAGGGGCAAACGCATCCGGTCGTCCTGGCCCAGGGGGACCTGGTGATCATTCCGCACGGGGCGGCGCATGTGCTGTCCTGCCGGCACACCGGACCGGAGGAGGCGCTGCCGCTCGATGACGTGCTGGCGCGTTCGGGTTTCTCCGGACACGGCACGCTGGTGTGGGGCGGCGAGGACGGGCCACAGGACACGCAGTTGATCTGCGGCCATTTCGCGCTGGCGGAGGGATCGCGGCACATGCTGTTCGACCGATTGCCGCCGCTGATTCACCTGCGCGGCTATGGCGAGGAAGCCGGTCCCTGGCTCGAGGCGACGCTGCGGGTGATCGGTGCCGAGGCCGGCGGCGCCCGGCTCGGCGGCGACCTGATCGCTCTCAAGATGTCGGAGGCGATCTTCGCGCAGGCGATCCGGGCGCATATCGAACAGACCAGCGGCACCGAGAGCGGCGTCGCGGGTTTCGCCGATCCGCACCTGTCGCGGGCGCTGAGCGCCTTTCACCGGCAGCCTGCGTCCGACTGGAGCGTCGAGAAGCTCGCCCGCGAGGCCGCGCTGTCGCGCACCGGCTTCGCCGAACGCTTTGCCGCCAGGCTGGGCGTGACCCCGATGGCCTATGTTACCGCATGGCGCATGCAAATCGCCCGCGAGGCGCTGGCGACGCGCGGTTTCTCGGTGGCGGAAGCGGCGGAAGTGTCCGGCTACGCCTCGGAATCGGCCTTCAGCCGCGTTTTCAAGAAGGAGATCGGGCTTTCGCCCGCGGCCTTCCGGCACGCCTGCACAGAACGGCAACGGGCCGCCTGACCCTTCGTCCGAACTTCCGGACGAACTGACCAATATCCCGAACAATCGAATGTTCATCGTTCCTGCCGGGCAGCCTAGTCAGATGGAGCGGCGGATAGCCCGCCGCGTCATCAACCTGCCGAAAGGACTTACATCATGCGCTTTGTCACCAAGACCATTCATGCCTGGCTCGACTACCCGGTCGCCTTCGCACTCGTCGCCCTGCCGTTCCTGCTTGGACTGGGGGCTGATCAACCGCTCGAACTGGCGATTTCGCCGATCGTCGGTGTGGCGGCCTTCCTGCTGACCGTCTTCACCGACCACGAGCTGGGGATCATTCGGGTGCTGCCGTACAGGCTGCATCTGGCCGTTGATCTCGCGGTGGGGCTTTTGTTCCTGGCGCTTCCCTTTGCGCTGGGTTTCACGGGGCTCGATGCGGGCTACTACTGGCTGAACGGCGCCGCCGTTGTTGCCGTCATCGCCCTCTCCAAGCCCGAAAGCGAAACGGGGGCCGAAGGCCTTGCGAACTGATCCGGGCAAACGCCCGATCACGGGGCCGGGCAGGCCGCCCCCGCAAGGCCCAAATGCCGCCCCGCGATTCCGGTCTGAAAGATATCCTGGGCCCGCTTCTCCGCGGGCCTCTTTCATTTCATCTCCCTAAAAGAGACTTACTCACCTGACGAGATCTTTTCGGAGTTCGCGCGGCCGAGTGGCGTTCAAGCTGAGAGTTCCCGCGCAGACGAGGTCCGGGGCAGCGCGGTCTCTTGTGCCGGCACCGGCCCCTCCGTGGATCCGGGCGACGGGACGGCCCGGGTCAGTCCGATACGGCGCCAGATCAGGCTCGCGGCCCGGCCGAAGGGCGCCACCAGGCTTCCGATCAGGGTTTCGAGCGGCTCGTCACGCTCGCCGAGCCCGAATTCGAAGCGTTCGTCCTTGCGCGGCACGTAAAGAGTGCCGAACATCCAATCCCAGAAGGAAAGGCAGTAGCCGAGATTGCGGTTGAAATGGCGTGGATCGGTGCTGTGGTGCGCCTGATGGTGCGCGGGCGTCTGCAGAATGCGTCCCCAGAAACCTTCCAGGGTGAACGGTATGTGCGAATGGCGAAGATGCACGACCGTATACCAGAAGACGACCAGGATGGCATTGGCCCCGCCGAGCGCCAGTGTCTGAGAATTGTGACCGAATAAGTAGATCACCGGCGCGTGGACCAGCGCCACCGCCGCCCCCATCAAGGCCGGAAACATGAACAGCTCCACCGGGTGCTGGCGCCACTCGGTCAGCGGCGTCATCACTTCGGCGGAATGATGAACCTTGTGAAACTCCCAGAGCCAGTCAACGCGGTGCATCAGCCAGTGGCTGAACCAGTAGCCGAATTCAAGGGCCAGAAAACTCAGGAAAACGGTCATCGCGGTCAAAAGGTGACTGGGGGTGCCGTTCGTCTCGCCGGGTCCGAACAGTGCTTCCAGACCGGCAAGAGAAGCGTCGAGAACATGCGGCATGGCGCCGAAAATGATTGTCCCCTGCACCACCACATAGATGGTTCCAACGACATACAGCTTGAGATCAAGCCGCGTCGAGGGGTGACTGAGAATCCTGTTAGGCAGGACAAACGCCCGCAAGCCCCGCCAGCTGGACCGGCGACCGCGCCGGACGACGAAGTAGATCATTGCCGCGAACAACGCAGCACCGAGATAGGTGGCCCAGAAATACTGGCCCTGAACAGACAGCAGCATCAGCAACGGCGCAGCCAGATAACCCAGAAATTCTGTCAGAGCGTATTCCATGTTGGTCCCCGGAAGATCCAGGCCAGCATGGACTTTCACGGTTAATGCCCGGTCAATAAAAAACCCCCGGACCATTTCGATCCGGAGGTTTGCTTCATTCAGCGGGCTTGAGCGGTTTTCCGCCCAGGCCTGAAGTTCGGGCTTATTCGCCGGCTTCGAGTTCCTTGCCGGTTTCCTGGTCGACGACCTTCATCGACAGGCGGACCTTGCCGCGTTCGTCGAAGCCGAGCAGCTTGACCCAGACCTTCTGGCCTTCCTTGACCACGTCGGAGGTCTTGGAGACGCGTTCGGCAGCGAGCTGGGAGATGTGGACCAGACCGTCCTTGGGGCCGAAGAAGTTCACGAAGGCGCCGAAATCGGCGACCTTGACGACCGTACCTTCGTAGATCATGCCGACTTCCGGCTCGGCGACGATCGAGTGGATCCACTTCTTGGCGGCCTCGATCTCCTTGCCCGAGGACGAGGCGATCTTGATGGTGCCGTCGTCGTCGATGTTGATCTTGGCGCCGGTCTTCTCGACGATCTCGCGGATGATCTTGCCGCCGGTGCCGATGACGTCACGGATCTTGTCGACCGGGATGTTCATGACTTCGATGCGCGGAGCGAATTCGCCCAGCTGGCCACGGCTTTCCGACAGGGCGTTGCCCATTTCGCCGAGGATGTGCAGGCGACCGTCCTTGGCCTGGCCAAGTGCGATCTGCATGATTTCCTCGGTGATGCCATCGATCTTGATGTCCATCTGCAGGGCGGTGATGCCGTCGGAAGTGCCGGCGACCTTGAAGTCCATGTCGCCCAGGTGATCCTCGTCACCGAGAATGTCGGAGAGAACGGCGAACTTTTCGCCTTCCTTGATCAGGCCCATGGCGATGCCGGCAACGGGCTTCGCCAGCGGCACGCCTGCATCCATCAGCGCCAGCGATGTGCCGCAGACGGTTGCCATCGAGGACGAACCGTTGGATTCGGTGATCTCGGAGACAACGCGCAGGGTATAGGGGAACTGATCGGCGGACGGCATCATCGGGTGGATGGCGCGCCATGCAAGCTTGCCGTGGCCGATTTCGCGGCGACCGGGCGAGCCGGTACGGCCGGTCTCACCGACCGAGTAGGGCGGGAAGTTGTAGTGCAGCATGAAGGTGGCCTTGTAGGTCCCCGTCAGGCTGTCGACATACTGCTCGTCCTCGCCGGTGCCGAGCGTGGCAACGACGATGGCCTGGGTCTCGCCGCGGGTGAACAGCGCCGAACCGTGGGTGCGCGGCAGCAGGCCGACTTCCGAGACGATCGGACGCACGGTCGACAGGTCACGGCCGTCGATGCGGCTCTTGGTGTCGAGAATGGCGTTGCGGACGACCTTGGCCTGCAGCGACTTGAAGACGGCGCCGATGACTTCGGAGGTGAAGCGGGGCTCTTCGCCGTCAGCCGGAGCGAAGTGCTCCTTGACCTTGGCCTTGACCGCGTCGATGGCCGCATAGCGGGCAGCCTTGTCGGTGTTGGTGTAGGCGGCGCGCAGATCGGCTTCGCACATGGCGAGCATTTCGGCTTCGAGTTCGGAATGGTCCGGAGCGGTGAAGTCGCGCGGCTCCTTGGCTGCGGCTTCGGCGAGCTTGATGATCGCGTCGATGACCGGCTGGAAGCTCTTGTGGCCGAACATGACGGCGCCGAGCATGACGTCTTCGGCCAGTTCCTTGGCTTCGGATTCGACCATCAGAACGGCTTCCGAGGTGCCGGCGACGACCAGATCCAGCGAGGATTCAGGCATTTCGTCGACATGCGGATTGAGCACGTAGTCGCCGTTGATGTAGCCGACGCGAGCGCCTGCGATCGGGCCCATGAACGGGATGCCCGAGATGGTCAGCGCAGCGGAAGCCGCGACCAGCGCCAGGATGTCGGGGTTGTTTTCCAGGTCATGCTGCAGAACGGTGATGATGATCTGCGTGTCGTTCTTGTAGCCATCGGGAAACAGCGGGCGCAGCGGGCGGTCGATCAGACGCGAGGTGAGCGTCTCGTTCTCGCTCGGGCGGCCTTCGCGCTTGAAATAGCCGCCGGGGATCTTGCCGGCTGCGTAGGTCTTTTCCTGGTAGTTGACGGTCAGCGGAAAGAAATCCTGGCCGGGCTTCGGCGATTTGGCCGAAACGACGGTGGCGAGCACGGTGGTCTCGCCGTAGGTGGCGATGACGGCGCCGTCAGCCTGACGGGCAACCTTGCCGGTTTCCAGGGTGAGCGGACGGCCGCCCCATTCAATCTCGACCTTGTGGGTATCGAACATGTCTTGTCCTTCGTATGCGGGTAAGTGGGCGTGGGCCGCTTTCCGGCCGCGCACTGCACTGTCCCGTTGGTTTCGAGCGCATCTCGGGCAAGACAGCGGGAGGCTTTGAGGGGCCGCGTTCGAAGCGCGGCGAAAGCATCCGGCAATCCTGCCCCATGACAGGCTATCTTAATGTCTTGCGAACCGGACTACCCGGTTCTTCGGACGGTTGCGGCGCGAGTTTCAGGCCGTTGAGCCCGGTGGCGCGCGCCTTGGCGCCATGTTCCCGTTCCGGGTCCTTGAGGACCGGAGGCGGGGAAAGTGGTCCGGCGGGCGAGGCACATGGCCCGCCCGCCGGAGAACCGTTTAGCGGCGGATGCCCAGACGGGCGATCAGCGCTGCGTAGCGCGCTTCGTCCTTGCGCTTGACATAATCAAGCAGCGAACGGCGCGTGGACACCATGGTCAACAGCCCGCGGCGCGAATGGTTGTCCTTCTTGTTGTCCTTGAAGTGGCCGGTCAGGTTGTTGATCCGTTCGGTCAGAATGGCAACCTGGACTTCCGGCGAGCCGGTATCGCCCGGCTTGGTGGCGTATTCTTCGATCAGCGCAGCCTTGCGCTCAGCAGTAATCGACATCGTCAAATCCTTTCAGTCTGGATGGATATGGCGCCCGCTGCCGGGATGTCGTCCAGCAAGGGCCTCGAAGCGTCACGCAGGCAGGACCTGCGACAACGGCTGGGCTATAGGCCAAATAAAGCCATAATGAAAGGGAAATGTGGCCAACGCCCCAGCCGGGTCCATCCAGGCGCCGGTCAGGCCTTGAACACCCGGCGGGGACGGAATTCGCCGCCGGCGACTTCGCCGATCGAGAGCAGCTGGCCGCGGACGAAGGCGCAGGCGTCATCGGTGGCGACCGGCGCGTCGCGGCCGCGCAGGATGATCGGATTGCCCATGCGGATGCGATGGGCCTGATCCTCGCTGACATCGATGCGCGGCAGCATGCCGAGCGCCTCGCCGGCTGGGACCAGGAATGCGTCGAGGGCGGCCAGCCGTTCGGCGTCGTCCTCGATCTCCTCGAGTGCGACCAGATCGGCGAGCGGCACCATCGCGTCTTCCGAGAACGGAGCGACCATGGTGCGGCGCAGAGCCGAGATATGGCCGTAGCATCCGAGCTGGCGGCCGAAATCGCGGGCCAGGGCGCGCACATAGGTACCCTTGCCGCATTCGACCTCGAACACCGCGTGATCGGCGTCGGGGCAACCCACCAGCGTGATGCGGTGAATCTCGACCTCGCGGGCGGGAATCTCCACCACCTCGCCGTCGCGCGCCATGTCATAGGCGCGTTCGCCGGCGATCTTGACAGCGGAGAAGGCGGGCGGAACCTGTTCGATGACGCCGGTGTACTGGGGAAGGATCGCTTCTATGGCGGCCTTGTCGGGACGCGCATCGGAACTGGCAGTCACCTCGCCCTCGAGATCGTCGGTATTGCGCTCCTGCCCCCATGCGACGGTGAATTCATAGATCTTGCGGCCATCCATGACGTAGGGAACCGTCTTGGTGGCGTCGCCGAGCGCGATCGGCAGCATGCCCGAGGCCAGAGGATCGAGCGTGCCGGCGTGTCCGGCCTTCTCAGCCTTGAACAGCCATTTGATCTTGGAGACCGCCTCGGTGGAGCCGAAATCCCACGGTTTGTCGAGAACCAGCCATCCGGAAATCGGCCGGCCCTTCTTCTTGCCACGACGACCCATCTCAGGCTTTTCCTTCGCCTTCGGAATCGGGGCTTTCAACCGTCCCGTCCGCGTCCTCGTTGTGATCGAGATCACGGGCAACTTCGGGCGAGCGCAGGAGCGCATCAATCTTGGAATAATTCTCGAAGCTGGTGTCGTCGCGGAAGCGAAGTTCCGGAATGCTGCGCATCTGGCGCAGATCCGGCGACACCCGGCCGCGGATGAAGCGGGCGTTCTTGTTGAGCGCCGCAATGGTTTCCGAGTGATCCTCCACGCCGAGCGGCGTGACATAGGCGGTGGCCACCGTCAGGTCCGGCGACATGCGCACTTCGGTCACCGAGATGAGCGTGTTGGAGAGGACAGGATCGCGGATTTCGCCGCGCTGCAAGACCTGGGTGATGGCCGCGCGGACCTGTTCGCCGACGCGCAACATGCGCTGGGAAGGAGCCGAGGAAGATGACTTGGGCATGGTGTTCCAACCGAAATTGCGGGCTCAACGGCCCGAGGCAGCGCAAGATGGATGGGGGCCCGGCGCGGTGTGCGCGCCGGGCGTTATCCGATCAAAGCGTGCGTGTGACGTGCTCGACGCGGAAACACTCGATGACATCGCCAGCGCGGATGTCTTCGTAGTTCTCGAACGCCATACCGCATTCCTGGCCGCCATTGACCTCGGAGACTTCGTCCTTGAAGCGCTTGAGGGTCTTGAGCTTGCCTTCATGGATGACAACGTTGTCGCGGATCAGGCGGACGCCCGCACCGCGCTCGACCTTGCCTTCGGTGACACGGCAACCGGCAACCTTGCCGACCTTGGTGATGTTGAACACCTCGAGGATCTCGGCATTGCCGAGGAAGGTCTCGCGACGTTCCGGCGACAGCATGCCCGACATCGCAGCCTTCACATCATCCACCAGGTCGTAGATGATGTTGTAGTAGCGGATCTCGACGCCGTCGCGCTCGGCCGCATCGCGGGCCTGCTTGTTGGCACGGACGTTGAAGCCGATGATCGCCGCGCCCGAAGCCTCGGCAAGGCTGATATCGGATTCGGTGATGGCGCCAGCGCCGGAATGGATGATCCGGGCCCGGACCTCGTCGGTGCCGAGCTTGTCGATGGCGCCGGCAATGGCTTCGATCGATCCCTGCACGTCGCCCTTGACTAGCAGCGGGAATTCCTTGCTGCCGGTATCCTGCAGCTGGGTCATCATCTGCTCGAGAGAACCACGTGTTCCGCTCTGACGGGCGGCTGCCTTGTCGCGGGCGAGCCGCTGGCGGTATTCGGCGATTTCACGCGCCCGGGCTTCGTTTTCGACCACGGCAAAGCGGTCACCTGCCTGCGGTGTGCCCTGGAGGCCGAGGATTTCGACCGGGAAAGCGGGTCCCGCTTCCTTGACGTGTTCGCCGCGGTCATTGACCAGGGCGCGCACGCGGCCCCACTGATCGCCGGCCACGAGGATTTCACCGGGCTTGAGCGTACCGGTCTGGACCAGAACGGTGGCAACCGAGCCGCGACCGCGATCCAGCTTGGCCTCGATTACCACGCCTTCGGCGGTGCGATCCGGATTGGCCTTGAGATCGAGCACTTCAGCCTGCAGCAGGATGGCATCGAGCAGCTTGTCGAGATTGAGCTTCTTGGTCGCCGAAACCTCGACGTCGAGAACCTCGCCGCCCATGCTTTCGACGAAGACCTCGTGCTGCAAGAGATCGGTCCGGACCTTCTGCGGATCAGCCGTCGGCTTGTCGATCTTGTTGATCGCGACGATGATCGGAACGCCGGCAGCCTTGGCATGATTGATCGATTCAATCGTCTGCGGCATCACGGCGTCATCGGCGGCAACCACCAGAATGGCGATGTCGGTCGCCTGGGCGCCACGGGCACGCATCGCGGTAAAGGCGGCGTGGCCCGGTGTATCGATGAAAGTGATCAGCTGGCCGTTCTTCTCGACCTGGTAGGCACCGATGTGCTGGGTAATGCCACCGGCCTCGCCCGAAACCACGTTGGCGTCGCGGATGGCATCGAGCAGCGAGGTCTTGCCGTGGTCGACGTGACCCATGATGGTAACCACCGGCGGGCGGGGAACCATTTCGCCACCCTCGTCCTCGACATTGAAAATGCCGAGTTCGACGTCGGATTCCGACACGCGGCGGACAGTATGGCCGAATTCACCGGCAATCAGTTCGGCAAGGTCGGCGTCAATGACGTCGCCCGGCTTCATCATCTGGCCTTCCTTCATCAGGTACTTGATCACATCGACCGACCGTTCGGCCATACGCTGCGAGAGTTCCTGGATGGTGATGGTCTCGGGCAGCTGCACTTCGCGGGCAATCTTCTCGCGAGGCTCCTGCATCATCGAGCGGCGCATCTTTTCCTGACGGCGGCGCATGGCCGACAGGGAGCGCCCGCGCGAATTGCCGTCGTCATTGAGAGCGGCGGTCAGGGTCAGCTTGCCGCGACGGCGGTCTTCTTCGGCCTTCGGACGTGCAGGCTTGGGCGTTTCGGGGCGAACCACCTTCGCACCCGGACGCGCCGGGCCACCGGGACGGGCAGCGCCGCCGGGACGTGAAGGAGCTTCATCTTCCTCGCTTTCGCGCCGGCGGCTGCGCGGAGCTTCCTCGGCTGCGGGCGGGACGGCTTCGGCCGGTGCGTTGACCGCCGCTTCCTGAGCGGCGAGAGCCTCGGCTTCGGCTTCCTTTGCAAGGCGGGCGTCTTCGATCGCCTGGAGCCGGGCCTTCTCGGCTTCCTCCACTGCGCGACGGGCTTCTTCCTCGGCGCGGCGCGCGGCTTCTTCCTCGGCGCGCTTGCGTTCCTCGACGTCACGGACGCGGCTGTCCTGCAAGGCGCGGCGACGCGCTTCGACTTCGCTGGCCGAGAGCTGGTTGAGCACCGCGCCACGTGGCGCAGGCTTGGGCGCCGGTGCGCGCGTCGAGGCTGCAGGAGCCGCGGAAGATGGCGTCGCGGCGCTTGGCGCGGCCTTGGGGGCCGCCGCAGGCGCCGGCTCAGCCGGTTTTTCGGCGGCAGCGGCCGGTCGCGGCTTGAGGGTAACCGGTGGCACCGGCTTGTCATCCTCGGGACGATTGATGCGGCGCTTGCGCGTCTCCACCACAACCGCCTTGGTACGGCCACGGCCCATCTCCTGGCGAACCATCCCCTGTTCCACAGAGGGGCGCTTCAGCGAGAAGGTCTTCTTGCCGGTAACACTGATTGTCTTGTCGTCGTTGCTGTCGCTCATTCCGTATCCGTTTCCGCGGGAAACCGCATCGCACCCATGCGCGCCGGCTTCTTGATCGATCGCTCAGGGGTTTTACACCCCTTAGCCCGTTTTAGGCCGGCCCCGCATCGGGACCGTTCCTGTAGCGCGCAAGCATCTTTGCGCGCTTCACTACACCCTCACCGGCCTGCCCTGCAAGCGCGGCGGCATGGATAAAAGCGCCTTCGCCCATGACAAGCGCCAATTCGTCGGCCGAAAACAGCCGAAAGACGGGTATCTCCGCCTCAGTAACCCCCATGGCCCGCGCCGTATTGGCCTGGCGCAATTTGCGTACGCCGTCGTCCGCCGCATCGGTCGCATGCATCAGCGCAAGGGCAGCGCCGGAGCGGATGGCGTCATCCACCTTACCAGATCCGGTGACGAACTGGCCCGATTTTCGCGCCAGGTTCATCATACCGAAAAGGCTGTCGCACAGCAGCCTGTCAACCATACCACCCAAATCGGGATCGGTGGTCACTTCCGTCTTGAGCGCCCGGCCGAAAAGCTTGCGCTTGACCGCCTGGTCAACCACCGACCGCTCCGCCGTCACCCAGCAGCCGCGCCCCGGAAGGGCGTGGCGCAAGTCGGGAACCACGGACCCGTCAGGCCCTGCGACAAACCGGATCAGATCATCCGGCTGGCCACGCTCCCTGGTCACTATGCACATCCGGTCGTTCACGGGTTCGATCCTGACCTTCACCGCACTGCCTCCGGGAACGCCGGGCCTCAGGCCTTGTCGCCGGCCGCTTCCACGTCGCCTTCGGCCTCGACGGCCTCTTCTTCCTCGGCGACCAGTTCGTCCTCGGTGATCCAGCCGACGGCGAGACGTGCCTGCAGGATCATCTGCTCGGCTTCTGCGCGGCTCACGTCGAGACCGGTGAACAGGCCGTCGAACCGCTTGGTTTCGCCATCCTTGCGCTCGGACCAGCCGGTCAGATCGTCAACAGCGCAGCCGGCGAAGTCCTCGACCGTCTTGATGCCGTCGCCACCGAGCGCCACCATCATCTGCGTGGTCATGCCGGGGATCGAGCGCAGCTCGTCCTCGACGCCCAGCTCCTTGCGCTTGGCATCGAGTTCGGCCTCGACCTTGTCGAGATACTCGCGGGCGCGGGTCTGCAGCTCGTTGGCGGTTTCCTCGTCGAAGCCCTCGATCGCGGTGATTTCACCGATATCGACATAGGCCACTTCCTCGACCTGGCTGAAGCCTTCGGAGGCGAGCACCTGACCGACCATCTCGTCGACATCGAGCGCTTCCATGAACAGCTGCGTGCGCTCGTTGAATTCCTTCTGGCGACGCTGGCTTTCTTCTTCCTCGGTGAGGATGTCGATGTCCCAGCCGGTCAGCTGCGAAGCGAGGCGGACGTTCTGGCCGCGACGGCCGATGGCCAGCGACAGCTGCTCGTCGGGCACCACGACCTCGATGCGCTCGGCGTCCTCGTCAAGCACCACCTTGGTTACTTCAGCCGGCTGCAGGGCGTTGACGATGAAGCTTGCAGGCGACGGCGACCACGGGATGATGTCGATCTTCTCGCCCTGCAACTCGCCAACGACGGCCTGCACGCGGCTGCCGCGCATACCGACGCAGGCGCCGACAGGGTCGATGGAGGAATCGTTGGAGATGACGGCGATCTTGGCGCGGCTGCCCGGATCGCGGGCGACGGAGCGGATCTCGATGATGCCGTCGTAGATTTCCGGCACTTCCATCTGGAACAGCTTGACCATGAACTGCGGATGGGTGCGCGAGAGGAAGATCTGCGGGCCGCGCTGTTCGCGGCGGACGTCGTAGACATAGGCGCGGACGCGGTCGCCATAGCGGAAAGCTTCGCGCGGGATGGTTTCATCGCGGCGGATGATGCCTTCGCCACGGCCGAGGTCGACGATGACATTGCCGTATTCGACGCGCTTGACGGTGCCGTTGACGATCTCGCCGATGCGGTCCTTGAACTCGTCGAACTGGCGGTCGCGCTCGGCTTCGCGCACCTTCTGGACGATCACCTGCTTGGCCGACTGGGCGGCGATGCGGCCAAAATCCATCGGCGGCAGCGGATCGGCAATGAAATCGCCGAGCTGCGCATCGGGATTGCGGTCGCGGGCCAGCGCCAGCGGGATCTGCAGAGAATAGTCTTCGGCGTGATCAACAACTTCCAGCAGGCGCTGGAGGCGGATTTCACCGGTCTTGGCATTGATGTCGGCGCGGATGTTGGATTCCGACCCGTAGCGCGAGCGTGCGGCTTTCTGGATCGCGTCCGCCATTGCGGCAATGACGATCTCGCGGTCAATGGACTTCTCGCGAGCGACCGCGTCAGCGATCTGAAGAAGCTCAAGCCTGTTTGCACTGACTGCCATGTCTGTCTCCATATGTCGGGCCGCGGCTTGCGGCCCTGCTCTGGTTTGGGTCCGTCAAACGGACCGGATCAAAGGCACCCCGAAGGGCGTTCCCAAATTCGTTCAACCCGTCTCAGGCCGGATCGCCGGCTTCGGGATCTTCCGGGATTTCCCCGGCATCGTTTTCATTGGCCGCCTGCGCCGCCTTCGCGGCCTTGTCGGCGCGCAGCGATTCGCGGATCAGATCGTCGGTCAGCACCAGCTTGGCTTCGGCAAGCGCCGAAAACGGGATGACCGCGACGTTCTCTTCGCCGTAGGCCGGCTGGTCGCGCTCGACCGAGAAACCTGTCTCGGTCACATCACGGATGTAGCCGCGGAACCGCTTGCGGCCGTTGATCAGCACGGACGCATCACAGCGGGCGAGATGACCTTCCCAGCGGACAAAGTCGGATTTGCGCACCAGCGGGCGGTCAATGCCGGGCGACGATATTTCCAGATGATACGCCTTCTCGACCGGGTCCTCAACATCAAGGACCGGGGAGATGGCGCGGGACACCGCCTCGCAATCCTCTACGCTCATCGTGCCGTCGTTGCGCTCGGCCATGATCTGCAGGGTCAGGCCGTTCTGGCCGGACAGGCGAACCCGCACCAAGCGCATGTCCAGAGCCTTGATCACGGGCTCGACAATTTCGGCAATGCGCGCGTCAACGCCGGTTTCCGTAACCAGTCTGTCATCATTGGGCATTGCGGTTTCGTCTGTCATCGGGACCTTGTCCTGGCTGCTGCATGTATCCGCCAATCTCCCGGAGGATTCGAGGCGTAGAACATGCAGCACATTGAGAGTGCTGCAGCGTCCTTGGGAGTCCTCCCCGAGGCAACGCGCGCTGCAATGGTTCAACCGATCGCCTGGCAACAAAAAAGAGCGGGTCCTCGCGGGCCCACCCTTGTTCATAGCGATCAAGAATTTGAAGTCCATATAGACTCATTTGACCGCTTCGGCAAGGGAATTCGGGTATTCGGCCTGCGGCACCCGTCAGATCCGCCGATGCCGGCGGCCTGTCAGCCGAGGCGCTCGAATTCCAGGTAGCAGGGCGTGCGGCCCTCGCGGATGGCCTTGGCCTCATAGCGGGTGCCGGGCCAGCCTTCCCACGGTTCGCGCCAGTCCGCGGCCTTGTGGGCGGTCCACTCAAAGTCCGGATGGGCGGCAATGTGGGCCAGCGTCCAGTTCACATAGGTATCTATGTCGGAGGCGAAGCAGAAACGGCCACCGGGCTTGAGGACCCTGGCAAAGCGGTCGAGGTTGAGCCTGGAAACGAAACGACGCTTCCAGTGCTTCTTCTTGGGCCATGGATCGGGGTAAAGCAGATCGATGTGGTCGAGGCAGGCATCGGGCAACCAGTCGAGCACCCGCGTGGCGTCGTCGTCATAAAGGCGGATGTTCTCCAGTCCTTCGGTTTCCAGGCCAGCCAGCAGCTTGGCCATGGAATTGACGAAGGGTTCAACGCCGATAAATCCGGTACCGGGGGCATGGCGGGCCCGATGAAGCAGATGCTCGCCGCCGCCAAAGCCGATCTCCAGCCTTGTCGTCGAGACCGGTTTCGGCCACAGCGCTGACAGCGGATCGGGCGGCGGAGAGGAAAGATCAAGCTTCAGCACAGGCAGAAGCGCTGACAGCGCCTCTGCCTGCGGGGCCTTGAGCGACTTCCCCTTGCGGCGACCATAGAATGCCTCGGTCGACCGGCTGCGCCTTTGCGGGCTGGTCATCGCGTTGCCCCTGCCGGAAAGCTTCAGCCCTTGAGGGCTTCCTTGAGCGGCTTGACCAGATCAAGCTTCTCCCACGAGAACGACCCGTCACGACCGGCCTTGCGACCGAAATGACCATAGGCAGCGGTGCGCGCATAGATCGGCTTGTTGAGATCAAGATGGGTGCGGATGCCGCGCGGCGTCAGGTCCATCACCTTGGGCAGCGCCTCTTCGAGGGCGGACTCGGCGATTTTCCCTGTGTCATGGAAATTGACGTTGATCGACAATGGCTGGGCAACGCCAATGGCATAGGCGAGCTGAATGGTGCAGCGGTCGGCGAGACCGGCGGCAATCGCATTCTTGGCCAGGTAGCGCGCGGCGTAGGCCGCCGACCGGTCAACCTTGGTGGTGTCCTTGCCGGAGAACGCGCCGCCGCCATGAGGTGCCGCGCCACCATAGGTGTCGACGATGATCTTGCGGCCGGTCAGGCCGGCATCGCCATCGGGACCGCCGATTTCGAACTTGCCGGTCGGATTGACATACCACTTGCAGTCGTCGGCGATCTTGAGGCCGGTGAGCGCCTCGCGGATATAGGGCTCGACGACCTGGCGGACCTTTGCCGAATCCCAGCTTCCGTCGAGATGCTGTGTGGAGAGCACGATGGAGACCACTTCCGATGGCTTGCCATCGACGTAGCGCACGGTGACCTGGCTCTTTGCGTCGGGGCCGAGCTTGCCGACATCGCCCTCGCCCTTGTGGCGTGCGGCGGCGAGCAATTCGAGGATCTTGTGGCTGTAGTAGATCGGAGCCGGCATCAGTTCCGGCGTCTCGTTGCAGGCGTAACCGAACATGATGCCCTGGTCGCCGGCGCCTTCAGAGCCCTGGTGATCGGCCGCGTTGTCGACGCCCTGCGCGATGTGGGCCGACTGGAAATGCAGCAGCACCTCGACCTTGGCGGTTTTCCAGTGAAAGCCGTCCTGCTCGTAGCCGATCGACTTGATGGCCTTGCGCGCCGCCGACTTGAACTTGGCCGGGTTGATGACTTCCTTGCCGTTCTTGTCGAGCTTGACCAGCGATGGCGGCACACGAACCTCACCGGCGATCACGACCCGGTTGGTTGTGGCCAGCGTCTCGCAGGCAACGCGCACGCTCCACGGGTCGACACCGGTCTTCTTGGCCTCGCGATAGACCAGATCGACGATCTCGTCCGAAATGCGGTCACACACCTTGTCGGGGTGTCCTTCGGATACGGATTCACTGGTGAAAAGGAAAGTCGAGCGCTCCATGGCAGGCTCCATCAGATTGAAGTGGTCGAGAACGTTTAGTGGCAACACACGATTCTGACAAGGTCAGAATGACATAAATATATCTTGATATGATCGGATTCGATCCAGATGACTATCGGCCTGGCCGGTACATGGCTTTCCGACGCTGCTGGAACAAAACCGCCGCGCCCGCACTCAACGAGTGCAGCACGCGGCGGTTTTACAGCTGAAATCCTCCCCGGACCCTTCCGGGGATCAACACAGTATGCTCAGTCGGAGTCCGGTTCGGATGCCAGCGACTTGACCAGGTCTACCAGCTTGCGCCGGACCTTGGGGTCAGGGATCTTGATGAAGGCGCGGTTGAGCTGCAGCCCTTCGGAGGAAGACAGGAAGTCGACCACATAGTTCGAGCTGTTGGCTTCGGCCATACCCGGCTGGGCTGTCGCCGGATCACCCGGGGCATCTTCAAAGAAGAAACTGACCGGGACATTCAGAATGGTCGAGATGTTCTGCAGGCGGCTGGCACCGACACGGTTGGTGCCCTTTTCATATTTCTGGATCTGCTGAAAGGTGATGCCTAACGCTTCTCCGAGCTTCTCCTGGCTCATGCCCAGCATGGTTCGCCGAAGACGGATCCGACTGCCGACATGGATGTCGATCGGATTGGGCTTTTTCTTGTTTTCAATCATACTTTCGTCCTGACAAGAGCCTCGGCTCTATTGTTGCTTTATCCCGTTTTGATTGCAGTTCAAAAAAACCGGAGGAACCCGGTCAGTTGGTCCATGATCAAGACGGGAATTGGGTTGACGAAAACAACTATGCTATTTTGGGGGTTTTGCGTCAATCAAACCGTTGATTTTTACTTGAGCGAGCAAAGAGCGCCATCACCACCATTATGGCGATTATCAATCCAAAGTTAAATCGCCTAATTCTTATAAGCGAGAATTGATCAGGGCGGGACGGCAACCTGACATCGAAAACGCCGGCCTCGCCAAGCGGCAGACTGCCGACGATACGGCCCCCGGGATCGACCACGGCGGAGATGCCGCTGTTGGCCGCGCGGACAAGCGGAAGCCGGGTCTCGACGGCCCGCACCTGAGCCTGGTGCAAGTGCTGATAGGGCCCCGGCGTGATGCCGTACCAGGCATCATTGGTCAGATTGAGCAGCAAATCCCCCCTGCCTTCCGACACGATCGACAGATCCGGGAAGATCGCCTCGTAGCAAATCAGCGGAACGGCACCCAGTCCGCCGGGCAACGTCAACAGTCCGCGCCGATCGGCGGCGGTAAACCCGCCAAAGGTTTCGGCGACCGGCGTCAGACCGAGACGCCGAAGTGACGCCTCGAAAGGCAGATACTCGCCAAAGGGAACCAGGTACGCCTTGTCGGCGGATCCTATGATCTGGCCCTCATCGTCTATGACGTAAATGGTGTTGTAGTAACGTTGTGCCGCGCCTCCCGCCCCGTCTTCGAACCGGACTGCGCCGGTTATCAGGGTCTGCCCGACCTGCAGCATGTCGGCAATGCGCGAGAGAGCACCCGGGTTCTCCGTGAGCAGGAACGGCAGCGCGGTCTCGGGCCAGACGATATGGGTGGGACGCGGCTCGCCTTCACGCGGCGCCAGGGCGCTGAACGCCAGCAAACGCGAGAATATCCGCTCACGCTCGTCCAGATCCCACTTCTGCGACTGATCGATAGCCGGCTGCACGATCCGGATCACGGCCTCGGCGGGCGTCAGCCCGGAGCGGTCGAGACGATGAAGCGCAAACCAGCCATAGCCGACATGGGCGGAAAAAAGCAGCAATGCCGCGACCATGCCGGCAACCGCGCCGCGCCTCGTGCCGATCAGGGCGGGCGCCGAAAACACGAACACGGTCAGGGCCGACATGCCGAATATGCCGACAAGCTCAACCGACTGCATCATCAGCGGCGCCGGCATCGCCGCATAGCCGATGGCGTTCCAGGGGAAACCCGTCAGGACAAAGCTGCGGGCCCATTCGATCAGCCCGAAAGCCGCGCCAAGCGCCGCGATACGCCCGACACCATCCGACCACAGCAGCCAGGCAAACGAGGTGGCAACGCCGTAAAACAGCGCCAGCAGCGCCGGCAGACCGAGCACGGCAAGCGGCAAGGCCCAGGCGAAGCCGTTCGCATCGACCAGCAGCGCATTACCAAGCCACCAGAGACCCGCCACGAAATAGCCGAAGCCAAACCACCAGCCGGTGGCAAAGGCGGGCCGCATCCGCCCGAGCAGACCTCTTTCGGCCGATCCGCTGGCGCCATCGAGCAACCAGACCAGAACCGGAAAGGAGACAAACAGAACGGCAAAAAAATTGAACGGCGGCAAGGCGAGGACAGACAGCGCGCCGGCGGCGAAAGCCAGGAGCAGGCGCTTGAAGCCCCAGCTCAACATGATGGATTCAGCGATCCGTTCCAAATCCGGTCTACTCCCAGCCAACAGGGATCCGGCTTGCCCGGCGCGTTCCGGTCAAGCGAATCAGTTGCGGTATCCTTTCAAAAAACCGCGGCGATGTCCGTCGCTGCTCCCGGCTTTTTTGATCGGCCAGCAGCGGATCCGGGCACTTGCCGGGCAGGACCGGATTGCCGGGTTGCCGCGACTAAGGCCGCTACCGCCTCAAGCCGCGCTGGCGTCGCCGGGGCCGGTGTCTTTCTTGGGGGCCGTCTCGCCACGGGTGAGGCGACGGCGCGGGGCCTGGCGTTTCCGGATGATGCGCACGCGTTTGACGCGGCGGGGATCGGCATCCATCACATGAAACTCGAAACCGGGCAGTGCCTGGACGACCTCGCCGCGGGCCGGCACGCGGCCGAGCTCGGAGAAGATCAGGCCGCCGATGGTATCGACTTCCTCGCTTTGCTCGCGAATGTCAAAATCCGGTCCGATTTCCTCGGCCAGATCCTCAAGCTCGGCCTTGGCGTCGACAACCCAGATATCCTCGCCCGCCTTGCTGATCAGCGTTTCCTCTTCGTCGTCATGCTCGTCGGCAATGTCGCCGACCACCATCTCGACAATGTCCTCGAGCGAGACCAGCCCGTCGGTGCCGCCATATTCGTCGATGACCAGCGCCATCTGGATGCGGCTCGCCTGCATGCGCTGCATCAGGTCCGACGCCAGCATCGAAGCAGGCACGAACAGCACCTTGCGGGTAATGCCCGATTCCTGAAGGGTCTTGCTCAGATCAACCCGGGAAAGCTCCAGCGCATTGAGCGAATTGACCTTTTGAAGGCTGGCAGCATTCTTGGCCGTGGACTTGCGCTTGGTGCGCGCCTGCTTTGTGATCCAGGCCAGAAGGTCACGGATATGGATCATGCCGCGCGGATCATCGAGATTTTCGGCATAGACCGGCATGCGCGAGCGGCCCGATTCCTCGAAGATCTCGAGCAGACGGCCAAGCGAGGTGGTCTGATCGACCGCCTCGACATCGGCGCGCGGAACCATCAGGTCCTCGACACGGACCTCGCGGAGCCGGAGGATGTTGTGCAGCATGGCGCGTTCGTCGGGAGAGAACGCCTCGTGCAGTTCACCGCCGGACTGCAACGCGTCGTTGAGGTCCTCGCGGATGGATTCGCGGTCGGAGGGCGGAAATATGGCCCGCATGAGACGCTGCCAAAGCCCCATTCCGGAGCGTTCGTCCTGCTGGACGACCAAATCTCCCCCGCGCACAGGCACGGGAAGATAACTGGGGGCTTCTTCGGTAGATGAAGCGCTCGAAGCGCCTTGCGCGTCTCCGGTCGGGGCCGGGGCATTGCTCTCTGTCATCGTCTCTTCAATATCAAACCGGCTCTGTATCGCCGTATGGGTCAGATAGGTCAAGCGAGGTCAAAATGCGAGTCTCGATCGCTTCCATTTTCTCGGCATCGCTGTTTTCGATGTGATCGTAGCCGAAAAGATGAAGAAATCCGTGCACGATGAGGTGCGTGATGTGCGCGTCGACCGGCTTGCCCAGATCGGCGGCCTCGCGCTCGATCGTCTCGCGGGCCAGTATGATGTCGCCAAGCATCGGGCCAGGCTGGCCGCCCGGGACCAGCGGAAACGCCGGAAACGACAGGACATTGGTCGGCTTGGGCTGGTTCCGCCACTGGCTGTTGATATCGACCATCATCGCGTCATCGGCGAGCACAAGCGACACTTCCGGCGGGGTTTCGGGAAAGGGCTGGCCTTCCCGTTCCGCCAGGTCGCGCACGGCCGCCGCAAGCGCCGTCTGCGCCAAAGCCTCGATTGCCTCGACTTCCCCCCACTCCCCGGCTTCGACGGCGATTGCCAGGCTGACTGACGGGTCAACGCTCATGTTTCGTCGTCGGCCTTGGGGTAGATCCGCTTGTCATAGGCCTCGACAATGCGCTGGACCAGCGGGTGGCGCACCACGTCGGCGCCACGGAAGCGGCAGGTCACCACTCCATCGACGCCGTCAAGGATCGACAGCGCCTCGACCAGGCCGGAGGTGACGCCGCGCGGCAGGTCGACCTGGCTCGGATCGCCGGTGATAATCATGCGCGAGTTCTCGCCCAGGCGGGTGAGAAACATCTTCATCTGCATCTGCGTGGTGTTCTGCGCCTCGTCGAGGATCACGGCTGCATTGGCAAGGGTGCGGCCACGCATGAAGGCCAGCGGCGCGATCTCGATGACGCCGGCGGTGATGGCGCGTTCGACCTTGTCGCCCGGCATCATGTCGTAAAGCGCATCGTAGAGCGGCCTGAGATAGGGATCGACCTTTTCCTTCATGTCGCCGGGCAGGAAGCCCAGCCGTTCGCCCGCTTCCACGGCGGGGCGCGACAGGATGATGCGCTCGACCGAGCCGCGCTCGAGCAGCTGCGCCGCGTGGGCGACCGCAAGGTAGGTCTTGCCGGTGCCGGCGGGACCGACGCCAAAGACCAGCTCGGAACGCTCCATGGCGCGCATGTAGGCGTCCTGGGTCGGGGTCCGGGCAATGACGGTCTTCTTGCGCGTCGAAATCTGCGCCAGCGTCATCTTGCCCTTGCGTTCAAGCGTCGGCAACACCAGCTGATCGTCCGCCGCCAACGCCATGCGAATGGCGCCCTCGACATCGGAACTCTCGACGCTGGCGCCCTTGAGCAGCCGGTCATAGAGATAATCCAGCGCCCGGCGAGCCTGATTGGTGGCGATATCCTCGCCGCGCAGGGTGACCGTGTTGCCACGGGCCCGGGCATCTATCTTCAGCTTCTGCTCGATAAGCGCCAGGTTCTGGTCAAACTGGCCAAAAAGTTCACTGGCGAGACGGTTGTTTTCAAAGGTGAGCGCGAGGTGGGTCGCGTCCGACGCGCCCGAGGCGGGCTTCGCGGCTTCTGTCCGGGACAGGTGCTCAGCTGTCAAACGATCTGGCTCCATAATTGCACTTGGCGGTCATTCCACAAGCTCCGCGAAAAGACCGGTCGTGCCGGGTTGCGTGATTCGCACCCTCACAATGTCACCGATTTCCCCCAGCTTTGCATCAACTATTACCGGCTGCAGCCAGGGAGAGCGGCCAATGAGTTGGTCGGTGTTGCGTCCGGGTTTCTCCAGTAGCAGATCCACCACCTTTCCGACGCATTCGCGGCCAAAGGCGCGGGTCTGCTGATTTATCAGATCCTGAAGCCGCGCCAGGCGTTCGGTCTTGACCGCCTCGTCGACCTGGTCCTCCATGTCGGCGCCCGGCGTGCCTGGCCGGATCGAATACTTGAAGGTGAAGGCCGAGGCATATTTCACCTCGCGAACCAGCCGCATGGTGTCTTCGAAATCCGCATCGGTTTCACCGGGGAAGCCGACAATGAAATCGCCCGACAGCGCGATGTCGGGACGGGCGGCGCGGATGCGTTCGACAAGCTTCACATATTCCGCCGCAGTGTGGCGCCGGTTCATCGCCTTGAGGATCCGGTCGGAGCCGGATTGCACCGGCAGATGCAGATAGGGCATCAGTTCGGGCAGATCGCGGTGTGCCTCGATCAGCGCGTCATCCATGTCGCGAGGATGGCTGGTGGTGTAGCGGATGCGGTCGATGCCCTTGATCGTCGCCAGGCGGCGCACCAGCTCGCCCAGCCCCCATTCGCGACCGTCAGCGCCCTTGCCGTGCCAGGCGTTGACGTTCTGGCCAAGAAGCGTGATTTCGCGGACCCCGGCATCCGCCAGCCGCTCGGCTTCACCGAGGATCCGGTCGACCGGGCGGGAGACTTCAGCGCCGCGGGTATAGGGCACGACGCAGAAGGTGCAGAACTTGTCGCAGCCTTCCTGGACCGTGAGAAAGGCGGCAACGCCGCGGGCGCGGATGGCCTTTTCCGGCGCGTTCGGCAGGCCGTCGAACTTGTCCTCGGCGGGGAACTCGGTCTCCACCACGCTCTCGCCGTTGCGCGCCCTGGCCAGCGCCTCAGGCAGGCGGTGATAGGTCTGCGGGCCGATGACGACATCGACGACCGGCGCACGGCGGATGATTTCCTGGCCTTCGGCCTGGGCGACGCAACCGGCCACCGCGACCATCAGGTCGCCGCCTTCGGCATTGCGCTCCCGCTTGAGCTTGGCCAGCCGCCCGAGCTGCGAATAGACCTTCTCGGCGGCTTTTTCGCGGATATGGCAGGTGTTGATGAGGATCAGGTCGGCCGCCTCGACGGTGTCGACGGTCTGATAGCCGTCGCGCGCCAGCGCGTCGCCCATGCGCTCGCTGTCATAGACATTCATCTGGCAGCCATAGGTCTTGACGAAGACCTTCCGCGACTGTCCGTCGCCTTGTGCGGCAGGGGCAGTGTCCGGTTTGGCATCAGGCGTGAGGGTAGCGTGTGTCATGCCGGGCTTTTAACGACAAAATCACGGCTTGAAAATGGCCATTCAGCCATTGAATCTGCCACGCAGCGCGGCATTGAGGCCTTCGCGCACCCGGGCCTCGACGAGCCGCGCGGTCTTCTTGCGGTCGGTGGCCGCATCAAACGGGATGGCCTCACTGAATACCACCTCGACATCGAGCGCACCAAAGCGGATGACGCGCAGCATATGCGGCCCCAGCGCCACGTCCCCGGGCCAGCCCGCGACCGGCCGATGATAACGTCCCATCGGCATGCCGTGGATGCCGGTATAGGCGATCGACACAGGCTGAATGTTGACCCTGCCTTCGGGCGTGAACGGCAGCGCGGCGCTTGCCGCGCCAAACAGCGAGGAATTGAACGGCATCACCCGGTTGCCGTCCGACGTGGTTCCCTCGGCAAACAGCACCACCACTTCCCCGGCCAGCAGACGGCTGGAGACTTCGGAAATCTGGTCGCCGGTCTTGCGCCGGACCTCGCGCTCGACGAATACCGAGCGCTGCAGCCGCGCCAGCCAACCCAGCACCGGCCAGCTACGGACTTCCGACTTGGCGATGAAGACGACGTCGGCAACCGATCCGAGGACCAGGATATCCTTCCAGGAGACGTGATTGGCAACCATCAGCAGAGGCCGCTCCGGTGACAGGTTCCCCCTGACATGCACCCTGAGGCCGATGATCCGGCACATCGTCCGATGCCACCAGCGCGGCAACCGCCGCATGACCGAATGGCCCATTCCAAGCGCGATCAACTGTACCGGCAGCAGCGCCAGCGTCAGGGCCAGGAAGGCCGCCAGCACGAAGGCAATGCGCAGGCCGGCGATCATGGCCGGACCGGCAGGGCTGAAAGACAGACGAAATCCGGCATCGGGGCGCTATTTCTTGTCGGGCTTGATCGGAATTCCATAGAGTTCCAGCCGGTGATCGACCAGCCTGAAACCATGTTCACGGGCAATGCGCTCCTGCAGCGCCTCGATCTCCGCGGAATGGAATTCGATCACCTGGCCGGTGCGCAGATCGATGAGGTGGTCGTGATGTTCTTCGGGCACCGTCTCGTAACGCGAGCGGCCATCGCGAAAATCATGCCGCTCGATGATGCCGATGTCCTCGAACAGTTTCACGGTGCGGTAGACGGTGGACATGGAAATGCGCGAATCAACCAGCACGGCACGGCGGTGCAGTTCCTCGACGTCGGGATGATCATCGGCACCATCAAGCACACGCGCAATGATCCGGCGTTGCTCGGTCATGCGCATGCCGCGCTCGGCGCATCTGTCTTCCAGGGATTTCTGCTCGTCCATCGCCTGCCCCGCCGGTTGATGTGGAGAGGTTATGCCGGCGATACCTTAGCCGACGATCCCCTGCGGACTAACGAAGATCGCGGCGCATGACAAGCGCCGTCGTGCTCGGCGCGCCTTCCTGTGAATAATAGGCGCGCCGCTCGCCGACCTGGACGAACTCGAGCTTGCGGTACAGCGCAACCGCCGCCGTGTTGGTTTCGTCGACCTCGAGGAACATCTCCTCGGCGCCGCGCCGCTTTGCTTCCTGCATGGCGCTGCGCATCAGGCGCCACCCCAGACCGGCGCGGCGCTGTTTCGGCGAAATTCCGATCGACAGGATTTCGGCCTCGCCCGCCGCTTCGCGCGACAGCACGAAACCCGCCGCAGCATCGCGGGACCGGCCTTCCGGGCAGGCGAGAAAACCGAAGACGGATTGCTGGGAAATCAGGCTTTCGAACTCGCCATCGCCCCAGGCGCGGGCAAAGGCCTCGCCGTGAATGCGCGCGGCGGTGCGCGCGTCCTGCATCTCGATGGACAGGATCAGGCACTGCGGCTGACGCGAGAACAGATTGAACACCATCAGCTCGCAACCTCATGCGGCAGCACGAAGCCAGCCTGCGGCTTGGCATCGGCATCGCGAAGATAGCGCGGCTCGGCGGGGTTTGCAGCGGGATCAAGGCCTGCCGCAAGGCGGGCAACGTCATCGATCTCCGGCGCGACGAGGTCGCCAACGACGCCGGCCGCCAGGGCGTTGTCGATGTCGGCCAGCAGTGCCGCGCCGCTGCCGGTGATGGCGCAACCGTGCTCGAGAGCCAGCGTGGCGGCTGCCTCGGGCGAGAGTTCGCAGGCAGGCTCGATGAGCGCGCCGGCAGCATCGACGATCATGGCCCAGACGTGGCCGCGCCTGGCGTCGAGCACCGCCATGGCGGTCTTTCCTTTCCGGCGCGCGGCGGGGACGGCGATGGCTTCGAGTGAGCCGACCCCGACAGCGGGGACATGCAGTGCAAGCGCCAGGCCGCGCGCGAATGCGACGCCGACCCGGATGCCGGCAAAGGAGCCCGGCCCGATGGTCACGCCGATGCGCCCGACCCGGGACAGGTCAACGCCGGCATCCGCCAGCACCGATTGAAGCACGGCCGGCAATTGCTCGGCATGGCCGCGCCCGATGTCCGGACTGGCGGACGCGAGGATCCGGTCACCGCCCGCGTCATGCAGGGCGACGGCACAAAACCTTGCGGAACAATCAATGGCGAGCGTCAGCACCGGGCACATCCATGGCAAAGAGCCATGCCGACAGCGCATGGCAACCTGTTGCCGATGTTAATAGGCACAGCGGCAGGCGCGGTAAAGGCCGAGTGCGTCAGACGGCTTCGACTTCGCGCACTTCCGGCACGAAATGCTTGAGCAGGTTCTGGATGCCGTGCTTGAGCGTCGCCGTCGACGACGGGCAGCCGGCGCAGGCGCCCTTCATGTGCAGGAACACCTTGCCGTCGCGGAAGCCACGGAAGGTGATGTCGCCGCCATCCTGGGCGACGGCGGGTCGGACCCGGCTTTCGAGCAGTTCCTTGATGGTGGCGACAATGGTCTCGTCGCCCGCTTCGAAGAATTCCTCGTCGGTCACCGGGGCGCCGTCATTGCCGGCCGCCATGATCGGCGCTCCGGACATGAAGTGCTCCATGATGGTGCCAAGAATGGCGGGCTTGAGGTGCTGCCAGTCGGGCCCATCCTTGGTGATGGTGATGAAGTCGTAGCCGAAGAACACGCCGGTGACGCCGGGAATGCCAAACAGCTTGGCGGCGAGCGGTGAAGCCGGGCCGGCCTCGTCGGCGTCGCGGTAATCGGCGGTGCCCTGATCCATCACCACCTTGCCGGGCAGGAACTTCAGGGTCGCGGGATTGGGGGTGGATTCGGTCTGGATGAACATTGTCGGTCTCCCTGCCTGGTGCATTGACCGGCCAGTTTAGAATTCTTCAAAACAAGATAAGCCTCGAGGGCCGCGCAATCAAGGGTGGATATGGCTTAGAGCATCGTACGATGCTCTAACTCAGCGCGTCGATTTCGTCATCGGACAGGGCGTCGGGGATAACGGTGACGGGAATCGGGAAGGCGGCGCCGCGTCCGGCGATGGAAGCGACAAGCGGCCCGGGGCCATCCTTGGCGGAGCCTGCGGCCAGCACCAGGATGGCGATATCCTGGTCTTCCTCGATGACCGCGTGGATCTCCTCGGTGGTCTTGCCCTGCCGGATCACCACTTCGGGATCTATGCCGATGATCTGGCGCATTTTCTCGCTGGCCTTGGCAAGCGTCGCCTCGGCCTCTTCCATCGCTTCGGCGCGCATGATCTCCTCGACGCCGAGCCAGTGCTGGAAATCGCCGGGCTCGATGACATAGACCAGAACCAGTCCGCCGCCGGAATTGTAAGCCCGCATCCCTGCGTAGCGCATGGCGCGCTCGCATTCCGGCGTGTCATCGATGACTGCGAGGAATTTGCGGCGGTGGCCGGCCTCGCGTGAACGTCTTCTTGATACCATGGGCGGGACAATGCCATCAGAGCGGGCTGTCCCGCAAGTGCGATTTTGAGACTCCCGCGGGCACCCTCGCCGAGCCGTCCCTACAGGGACGCGCGGCCTGACAGCGGCCCCGCGGCCGGTGCCTAGACGAAGCCGATGATCTCGCGAACGTCGGCCATGGTTTTTTCGGCAATGATGTTGGCGCGGGCGCTGCCTTCCTTGAGGATTGCATCGATGTGGCTCGGATCGTCCATCAGCCGCTGCATCTCGGAGGTGATCGGCCCAAGAACGGCGACCGCCAGTTCGACCAGGGCAGGCTTGAACACCGAGAACTGCTGGCCGGCATACTCCTCGATGACATCCTTGCGGGTGCGGTCGCTGAGCGCGGCGTAGATACCGACGAGGTTCTGCGCCTCGGGGCGGCCTTCGAGCTCCTCGAGCGTCTCGGGCAGGGGCGCGGGATCGGTCTTGGCCTTGCGGATCTTCTTGGCGATGGTGTCGGCATCATCGGTGAGATTGATGCGGGAGAGATCCGACGGGTCGGATTTCGACATCTTCTTGGTGCCGTCGCGCAGGCTCATGACGCGCGGCGCCGGGCCTGCGATCAAGGGTTCGATCATCGGGAAATAGCCGGAGACCTTTTCCTCGCCGACCATCATATCGACACCGAGATTTGCCGCGCGGATGCGGTCGGAAAAATCGATGTTGAATTTCTGGGCGATATCGCGGGCGAGTTCGAGATGCTGCTTCTGGTCGTCGCCAACCGGAACGTGGGTGGCGCGGTAGAGCAGGATGTCGGCGGCCATCAGGCTTGGGTAGGCCAGCAGCCCGAGCGAGGCGTTCTCGCGGTCCTTGCCGGCCTTGTCCTTGAACTGGGTCATGCGGTTCATCCAGCCGATGCGCGCGACACAGTTGAAGATCCAGGCCAGTTCGGCATGCCCGGGAACGGCGGACTGGTTGAAGACAATGTGTTTCTTCGGATCGATGCCGGCGGCGATGAAGGCGGCGGCAATCGAGCGAGTCTGGGTCTTCAGATCGTCATGGACAAGCTGCGCGGTAATGGCGTGCAGATCGACGACACAAAAAATGCACTCGTGATGATCCTGAAGAGCGACAAACTTGCGGATCGCTCCGAGATAGTTTCCGAGCTGCAGATTGCCGGTCGGCTGGACGCCTGAGAAGACGAGCGGCTTGAAAGTGGCGGACATTTTTTACTCCCGCCGGGCTTGTGGAGGGCCCGGATACCTCGTTGAAATCGGGCGGGGTTATGCGGCTGCAGCGATGTCAGGTCAAGGGGCTATCAATCCGCGCGGCCCTGCCTCAGGTCTTTTTGCGGCGTCTGAGCACCCGGGCGAATTCGCCCCGGTCGAGCGCGCCGGTGGCGAAGGCGAAACCGAAATAGACCACGGCGGCCGCAGCCACCGTCAGCAGCACCGAAGCCAGCCGCACCGGAAGCGACGCGTCGAGCAGGAGATGCGGGAAGCTTGCCTCGGCCCACCACAACAGCACACCCATCAGCGCCGCGCCGGTGACGATGAGCACAATGCGGCGAATGGTGACAGCCGCGGGCCGGAACAGGTCGCGCGCCACCAGCTGCTGGCCGAGATAGAGCGCCGAGAGCCAGCCGGCGAGGCTGGTGGCGATCGCCAGGCCCATCACGCCCAGACGCGGAAACAGCAGCAGGCTGCCGGAAATGTTGACGACGACCGACAGGGCCGAAGCCCACAGCGGCGTGCGCATGTCCTGGCGGGCATAAAACACCGGGGTGAAGATCTTGGTGAGCACGAAGGCCGGCAGGCCAATGGAGAAGGCAGCAAGGACCTGGGCCGTGACGATCGTCGTTTCCCGGGTGAAAGCGCCGCGTTCGAACACCAGGGCGATGATCGGTTCGGGCAGCAGCGCCAGGCCGAAGGCGGCGGGGACCGTGATCGCCATGCCGAATTCGAGGCTGCGGTTCTGCAGGTATTGCGCCTCCTTCATGTCGCCGGCCTTGAGCGCGCGAGCCAGTTCGGGCAGCAGAACCACGCCGATGGCAATGCCGATGACACCCAGCGGCAGCTGGTTGAGGCGGTCGGCATAGTTGATGACGGCGATGGCTCCGGCCTCGGCCGAGGCGATGATCTGGCCGACCAGCAGGTTGATCTGGGTGATGCCGCCGGTCACCGCCGCCGGCAGGGCCAGCCACAAGAGGCGCCTGACGGCCGGCGTCAATCGCGGGCGGACGAAACCGATGCTGAAATTCTCCCGCCGGAGCGCCCAGACCAGCAGCCCCAGCTGCAGCACACCCGAGAGGGTGACCGACCAGCCCAGGACCCTGCCGATATCCGGCGCAGCCAGATCGAGGTAACCCGACGCCAGCAGGCCCGTCACCAGAACCACGTTGAGCAGCACCGGGGCGAGCGCGGCGATGAAATAGCGCCGCAACGAATTGAGGATGCCGGCCAGCATCGCCACCAGGCTCATGGCGGCAAGATAGGGGAACATGATGCGCGCGAGCAGCACGGTGAGATCGAATTTCTCCGGATCCGATGCGAATCTCGGCGCGATGACGGTGCCGACCAGGAACGGCATGAAGATCATCGCCAGGGCGGACAGCACGAACAGCGACAGCAGAAGAACCGAGAGAACCTGCTCGGCGAATTTCTTCGCCGCCGCCTGCCCACCGCCCTCGATCTCGCTCGCAAACAGCGGCACGAAGGCCGCGTTGAACGCGCCCTCGGCAAACAGCCTGCGGAACAGGTTGGGGAAGCGGAAGGCGGCGTAGAAGGCATCGGCGACCGGTCCGGCGCCGAGAAATGCCGCGATCATCGCCTCGCGGACGAAGCCGAGGACGCGGCTCGCCATGGTGGCACCGCCGACGCTTGCGAATTTTCCGATCAGGCTCATGCCGGGGTCTTGCCCCGCCGCGCCGAGCCTTGCGGCGCGATCATTCCGGGCGGCATCTTGTCCCGCACCTCGTCCTCTTCCTTGGCAAGCACGGCCTTGAGCCGGGCCACGATGTTGGTCTGGCGGTTCTCGTTGGTGATCTTCTGGCCGACCAGGTCGCGAACATAGAACGTGTCGACGACCTTTTCGCCAAAGGTGGTGATGTGAGCCGAAGCGATGTCGAGCGACAGGTCCGAGAGCACCGAAGCGACCTCCGAGAGCAGGCCGGTGCGGTCAAGACATTCGATCTCGATGACGGTGAACTTGTTGGACAGCGTGTTGGAAATTGTCACCTGCGGCTTGAT
This sequence comes from Hoeflea sp., assembly GCA_020637795.1. Lineage (GTDB taxonomy): Bacteria > Pseudomonadota > Alphaproteobacteria > Rhizobiales > Rhizobiaceae > Hoeflea. Next base: position 1,665,217 of record JACKJT010000001.1, read on the forward strand.
GATGAACGGCCGCTTCCTGGTCTTGCCGCGGGTCTTGCGGGCAATCACTTCGGGAATGTAGGCCCGGCCTGCCAGCACATCCTCGATCATGCGGCCGACCGAGGCGCCGCGCCGCAGCTCGTCCTCGTCGTCGGGCAGTTCGCGGTTGATCAGGATGGTGTCCAGCGCCCGTCCGTCGGAGGTGGTGAAGACCTGCGCATCGGCGATGTTGGCGCCGGCTGCTGCACAGGCGCCGGTCACGATCGACAGTAGCCGCGGATGGTCGGGCGACAGCAGCGTGATCTCGGTGATGGCGTGGAAGGCATGGGTGCGCACCATGGTGGCGAGCGGCTTCTTCGCCCTGTCGGCCTCGCGGACGAAATTGGCGTGACGCACCTGCTCCTCGAGCGGCACGGCCAGGAGATAAGGCTCGTAATGCAGCTTCAGATAGGCCTTGCGCTCCTTCGGGCTCCAATCGGACAGGGCCTCGCCGAGCGCATTGCGGGCATGCGCCGCCCGCTCCTTGCGCGAGACTTCCGAAAATCCGCCCGACAGCATCAGCTCGGTCTCGTAGTAGAGCGTGCGCAGCAGCTGACCCTTCCAGCCGTTCCAGACGCCGGGTCCGACGGCCCGGATATCGCAGACCGACAAGATCAAGAGCAGTTTCAGCCGTTCCAGCGTGCGCACCTTCTCGGCAAAATCGCTGATGGTCTTGCGGTCGTTGAGATCGCGGGTCTGCGATACCATCGACATCGTCAGGTGTTCCTCGACCAGCCAGGCGACAAGCTCTGTCTGGTTGGCGGAGAGGCCGAGCCGCGGGCAGAGCTTGCGCGCCACCTTAGCGCCGGCGATGGAATGATCCTCCGGCCGCCCCTTGGCGATGTCGTGCAGGAAGACGGCGACATAAAGCGCCTCGCGCTCCTCGATCCCGGGCATCAGCTTCGAGGCCAGCGGATGCTCGCGTTCGCCCTCGCCCTTGTCGATGCCGGAGAGAACCGAAACGGTGCGGATCAGGTGCTCGTCGACCGTGTAGTGGTGATACATGTTGAACTGCATCATCGCGACGATCTTGCCGAATTCGGGAATGAAGCGGCCGAGAACACCGGCCTCGTTCATGCGCCTTAAGATCACCGCCGGCTGCCGCTTCGAGGTCAGGATCGACATGAACAGCCTGTTTGCTTCCTCGTTTTCGCGCAGCTCCGCGTTGACCAGCCGCAGCGAGCGGGTGACCCGCTTGAGCGCATCGGGATGGAACTCCAGGCCGCGTATGTCGGCCAGGTGGAACATGCGGATGATGTTGACTGGATCGCGCTTGAAGACTTCGGCATCGGCCAGGTTGATGCGGCCCTTGTCCTCGAGAAAGTCGAGCGTGCCGGGGATCTTGCGCGGGCGGCTGGCGAACCGGCTGATGACGCCGGTGAGTCCCGGGGCCTGCTTGGCCTGCTGGTCCTCGAGCCCGGCGCAGAAGATGCGGGTCAGATCGCCGACATCCTTGGCGACGAGGAAATAGTGCTTCATGAAGCGCTCGACCGCAGACAGGCCGGGGTGATCCTGGTAGCCGAGGCCGGCGGCAATGTCGCGCTGGATATCGAAGGACAGCCGTTCCTCGGACTTGCCGGTGAGATAGTGCATGTGACAGCGCACGGCCCAGAGGAAATCCTCGGCCTTGACGAAGAGGTTGAACTCGCGCCGCGACAACACGCCGAGGCCGACAAGCTCCTCGGTGTCGCGAATGTGGTAGAAATACTTGGCGATCCAGAACAGCGTGTTGAGATCGCGCAGACCGCCCTTGCCTTCCTTGACGTTGGGCTCGACCAGATAGCGGGTGTCGCCGGCCTTGCGGTGGCGCTCGTCGCGTTCGGCAAGTTTCGCAGCGATGAATTCGGGTCCGGTGCTGTCCACCACCTCGCTTTCGAAGCGGCCGCCGAGGTCATCGAATAGCGCCCGTTCTCCGCAAATGAACCGGGCTTCGAGAATTGCGGTGCGGATGGTCATGTCGGAGCGTGACAGCCTTATGCACTCGTCGACATTGCGGGTGGCGTGGCCGACCTTTAGCCCCATGTCCCAGAGAATGTAGAGGATCCATTCCACCACCTGTTCGGTCCAGGGCGTGTTCTTGTAGGGCAGCACGAACAGCAGATCGATGTCGGAGCCCGGCGCGAGCGTGCCGCGGCCATAGCCGCCAACTGCGGTGACCGTCATGCGCTCGGATTTCGATGGGTTCTCGACCCTGTAGACATGGATGCTGGCGTAGTCATAGAGCGCGGCAGTGATGACGTCCTGCAGATGCGAGATGCGCATGGCGCAGGCGGTGCCGCCGCCATCCTCGAACAGCATGGTGCGGGCGGTCTCGCGGCCGAGCGCGTTGACGCGCTTGACCTCAGCCAGCACTTCCATCCTGGCCTCGTTGCTGGCGCCGCCATGCTTGGCGGCGATGGCATTGAGCGCCTTGCGCAGTTTTGCCGGATCGACAATCTTGTTGAGATCGAGGTTGTCTTCGGCAGCTTTGAGCATGAAGTTTGTCCTGGTCGCAATCAGTGGGCCGGCTCGGCGCGCCAACCCGCGGCTGCTATAGCCTGTTTCGCGGGGAAACGACAGTCCGCGCGAAACCGGAGGCGGAACGACGGGCCTGCGGGACCCGGATCAGGTGGCGATCCGCTCGATGAACCAGTTGGTCAGCCGGGTCCAGACCTCGTCCTTCTCCGCGGCGTCCTCGACGCCATGCTCGAGATTGGGGTTGTCGTTGACCTCGATGACAAAGACGCCGTCAGCGGTTTCCTTGAGATCGACGCCGTAAAGCCCGTCTCCCACCGCGCAGGCGGCGCGTAGGCCGGTGTCGAGCACCAGCGGCGGCACCTGCGCCAGCGAGAACGACTTGAAGCCGCCTTCCAGCGGCTTGCCGCCGGTATCGTGCTTGACGATCTGCCAGTGCTTCTTGGCCATCAGGTACTGCACCGCGAACAGCGGCTTGCCGCCAAGCACGCCGATGCGCCAGTCGAAACTGGTCGGCATGAACTTCTGCGCTATCAGCACTTCCGAATCGTGCAGCCAGGCGCCGGCCAGTTCTTTCAGTTCGGCCATTGACGCGACTTTCTTGACCCCTCTGGAAAAAGAGGAATCGGGCACCTTGAGCACCATCGGGAAGCCGAGCTGATCGGCGGCGCGCTGGAAATCCTCGGGCCCGATCAGCATCACCGTGTCAGGCACCGGGATGCCGTTGGAGGCCATCAGCTCGTCGAGATAGACCTTGTTGGTGCAGCGGATCATCGATACCGGATCGTCGATCACCGGCATGCCCTCCTGCTGGGCGCGGCGGGCGAAGCGGTAGGTGTGGTTGGAGATCGAGGTGGTTTCGCGGATGAACAGCGCATCGAAATTGGCGAGCCGGGGCAGGTCCTTGCGGGTGATCGGCTCGACCGAAACGCCCATGCGCGCGGCAACACGCGACCAGTGCTTGAGGCTTGCAATCGAGGAGGGCGGCAGGGCTTCGTTGGGGTCGACCAGCGTGGCGAAGGAATAGCGCGCTGGCGCCCGCGACTTGGCGTCCTTCCACTGCCGCGCGGTGTAGCGGGCCATGGCCTGGAAGAAGGCCTCGCGGCCAGCCTCGTCGAGCTTGCTGATCGGCAGGAGCCCGATCCTGGTAATCGAGATCCAGTCTCCGTTCTTGAGCGTCAGTTCGAGGATCGGCGCCCGGAACCAGTCGAACAGTAGCCTGCCGAAGCGCTCGAGCCGCACGTCGGTCGAGGTTCCGAAAAAGATCCTGAGCCGTGCCGGCAACGGTTCGCCACCGTGCTCGCGCAGGCTCTTGTTGAGCGCATCCTCAAGCTCGGGGATGGCGTTCTCGTAGAGCTTGCGGGCCGACAGGTCGATGATAGTCTCGACGGAGGGGATCACCCGCTGGCCGCGGGCGGCCGCCAGCAGCGAGGCGTAGTAGCCGCGGCTCTGGTAGGCATAGGAGCGCGATAGGTTGATGATGTTGGGCCGGGCGCCGCGGAATAGTTCCGGCCGGGCCAGATAATCACGGGTGGCGAGCACCTTGTGCTTGGTGGCGGCATGATCGAAACCCGCCAGCGCGGTGGACAGGATGATCCAGTCAGACATGGGGAGACTTTCCCTTGATAAGCACGGCGGCGCGCAGGCCCGTGCGGCCGAAACGGGCGATCCGGTCAAAGACCGCGTAGGGGACCGGGATATTGGCGGCGTCGGCAACCGTTTCGCCGACCTCGTCCTCGACCCAGGGATCATGCACGAAAATGTGGCGGCCGTCATCGCCGTGGGCAAGCACCCAGTGGGGAACCTTCTTGCCCATCATCAGGTAACCGCTGACCAGGATGATGGCGACATGCCCCTCGGCGAGGCGGGCGCGCAGCCAGTCGAGTGTGAAGGCCTCGGTGTGCACCGGCGTGCCTGCTTCGGCAACGCGGGCGCGAAAATCGGTCTGGGCCAGTTCCATTACCCGGCGCTTTTCCGGATCGCGCACGGTTTCGAGGAACAGCAGCTCCTCGGTCGAACACCAGACCTCGGGATCGAGCCCATGCTCGCGCGCCACCATGGCAAGGCCGAACGGCTCGCAGCCGCCGGGACCCGACAGCATGAAGACGGTGGTTGCCTCGCGCCAGAGCCGGATTTCCCAGACCGGATCGAGAAAATCGGGAGAGCGGAACCGCGCCAGCGCCATCAGCAGGCAGGCCGAACCGCAGGTGAAATCGGTGGACTGCTCATAGAACGGGGTGAGCACATCCGGAGCTTCGGGTCCGCGCAACAGCTTTTCGAAGCGGAGGGCTGCCATGCCATCGGCATAGTAGTCGGCGACGCGGCCGATACGGTGGTAGCCCGCATTCTTGTAAAGCGCGATGGCGGGCGCATTGTCCTCGCGCACCTCGAGCCTGAGCAGGATGCGGTCATGCTCCATGGCGGCTTTTTCGGCGGCGGCAAGAAGCGCCCGGCCATAGCCCTTGCCGGCATGGCCTGCGGCCACGGCGAGCGAATAGAGCCGGGCAAGTGCAGCGCCGGCGCGAAACAGGATCATGGCGTAGCCGCGGATCTCGCCATCGGCTTCCAGCACCAGCGTTTCGGCGGTGGGGCGGTCGATCAGCGTGCGGAACGAGCGGCGTGAGATCCGGTCGGCCGGAAACACGGCCTTCTCGATCGCGTCCAGGGCATCGATGTCAGAAAGGGTGGCAGGACGTATCCGCTGTGCGGACATGGGCGTTCCCGAAAGCGAGTGATTACAGCCATTGGCGGCCTGCCCCTGAGGCGCTCGAATCATGGCTGATTTGTGTCGATCTGTCATCCTGGCATGATGAAATTCAGGCATGGCGTTGGAGCCGGCGCCCGCGGGAAAATGTTGACCCGGATGGTCGCAATCCCCACATGGAACCGGCTACGGGTCAGGCACTGCGGGAGAACTCCCGCGCGCACCGGCCGGGATGGCGCGCAGATGTTGAAGAAGGGAAGCCGCCGATGATCATTGAAGCCGCAAGACTGGGCGGATCCAACCTGTTCGCACCGGCTTCGCGCTCGGTGCTGTTCAAGTCGCTGGGTCTGACCATCCTGCTTCTGGCGGGGCTGTGGTTCGGGCTCGGCGAAGCGTTTTCGCTGCTTGCCATGCCATGGCTCGAAAACCTGCTTCCCGGACTGCCCGACTGGGCCGGGTGGGCTGGCACGGTGGCGGCGATCATCGCCGGCGTCGGGCTCGCCCTGGTGCTGGCGCTGTTCGTCGCACCGGTGACAGCGGCGATGGCGGGCCTGTTTCTCGACGATATCGCCGAGGTGATCGAAACCCGAGACTACCCCGGCGAGGCGCCCGGCCGGTCGATGCCGCTCGGCCAGTCGATCCGGCAGTCGCTCGGCTTTTTGCTGGTGGTGGGGTTGGGCAACCTGTTCGCGCTGATCCTGCTGCTGGTGCCCGGCATCAACATTGCCGCTTTCTTCCTGGTCAACGGCTACCTGCTGGGGCGGGAATATTTCGAGTTCGCCGCCATGCGCTTCATGAGCCCGGCGGACGCCAAGCGGTTGAGATCGCGCAACTCGACGACGATCTTCTTCGCCGGCCTGATCATCGCCGCCTTCCTGTCGGTGCCGCTCTTGAACCTGCTGACCCCGATGTTCGCGGCGGGCATGATGGTGCATCTGCACAAGATGATTGCGGCTAAGGGTGTTGGGGGGCGGTGAACGGCAAGTCTCAAGGACAGGATCGATTGGGGGGAGACAAGGCTTCACCGCTTTGAGCGAAAAATGACATCTGTTGCCGCGCGAAGGAACGCCACCTTTAACAGACAAGACGGCCGATCGATCAAACACGATTGCACCAATGGGCACCTTCGCGCGCTCCAAAGGGACGTTAGCCAAATACCACGGCGCTCGACGCGTCCGGCCTGATCGCGCCCGCCGCCCAATTAAACGCTTGTTCGTTGACCACCATTGATGCCAGATTCAAAATTCCACGTGCAGGAGGGCATCTCTGTGTTTCACGGCAAGGTACTGGTCGCCCAAGGCGGTGGACCGACGGCGGTTATCAACCAGTCCATGGTTGGGGCGGTGCTGGAATCGCGCAAGTTCCGCGCCGTCGAGTTGATCTACGGCGCCGTCCATGGTGTGCGCGGGATCCTCGACGAGGATTTCTATGATCTGACCCAAGAGACCACCCATAATCTGGAGATGGTCGCCAATACGCCGTCTTCGGCGCTTGGCTCGACGCGCGACAAACCGGATCTGAAGTACTGCCAGGAAATCTTCAAGGTCCTGCGGGCACATCAGATCGGCTATTTCTTTTACACCGGCGGCAACGATTCCTCCGACACCGTTCGCATCGTCAACGATGAGGCACGCAAGGCGGGTTACGATCTGCGCTGCATCCACATCCCGAAGACCATCGACAATGACCTGGTCGAGAACGACCATACGCCGGGCTTTCCCTCGGCGGCGCGGTATGTGGCGCAAGCCTTCATGGGCATCAATCTCGACAATGCGGCGCTGCCTGGCATCTATATCGGCGTCGTCATGGGCCGCCATGCCGGTTTTCTCACCGCCGCCTCGGCATTGGGCAAGAAATTCTCCGATGACGGTCCGCATCTGATCTACATGCCCGAGCGAACCTTCGAGATCGACGGGTTCCTCAGGGACGTCAAGCAGGTCTACGACCGGCTTGGGCGCTGCGTCGTCGCCGTCAGCGAAGGCATTCATGACAGCTCGGGCCAACCGATCATCGCCAAACTGGCCAAGGAGGTCGAACGTGACGCGCATGGCAATGTGCAATTGTCCGGAAGCGGCGCGCTCGCTGATCTGTTGACGCAGAAGGTCAAGGACGAGCTGGGCATCACGCGGGTCCGGGGTGACACGCTCGGTTACATCCAGCGCAGTTTCGTCGGATGTGTTTCCGACGTCGACCAGAACGAAGCCCGCGAAGTCGGCGAAAAGGCCGTTCAGTACGGCATGTTCGGCGATCGCGACGGATCGGTGACGATAAAGCGCACCGGCCACTACTCGGTCGACTACGAACTGGTCCCGCTGGAACTGGTTGCCGGCAAGACCCGCACAATGCCCGACGCGTTCATCTCTGCTTCCGGTCACGACGTGACCGACGATTTCCGGATGTATCTTCGCCCGCTGCTGGGCAAGGGCATGCCGGACGCCCATCGCCTTCGGCCAAACAAGGTGCCGAAGATCCTGGCGGGCCGGTCATGAGAATCCGCACTTGAGCGGGGCCGCGGCGTTCGGGCATGCGCGAACCGAACCCGTCGCCTCAGCTTGAAGGCATCGCCAGCGTGCAGGTTTTCCGAGACGCTGCGAACGCGAATGTTCCCTCCGGGCCGACAACAACAGTCAGAATCACCTTGCCTGGCTTCTTGCAACAGCTGGAACCGGCCACGACATACCGGTGCACCATGACTTCCACCCCTTAGATAATCTGCTCAGGCAGTTCGACCAGCGGCGCGGGCACGTCGGTGGTCTTTTCCTTCGACTTGCAGATGTCGGCGATGACGCAGCGTTCGCATTCGGGCTTGCGGGCCTTGCAGCAGTAGCGGCCATGCAGGATCAGCCAGTGGTGGGCGTGGAACAGGTACTCCTCAGGGATGATCGCAAGAAACGCGGCCTCGACCTCGTCGGGGGTCTTGCCCGGTGCGATCCTGAGCCGGTTGCCGATGCGGAAGACATGGGTGTCGACGGCCAGCGTCGGCTCGCCGAAGGCCATCGACATGACCACGTTGGCGGTCTTGCGGCCGACGCCGGGGAGCGTCACCAGTTCCTCGCGGGTGCGCGGCACATGGCCGCCGAAATCATCGACCAGTTTCTGGCTCAATGCGATGACGTTCTTGGCCTTGTTGCGGTAGAGCCCGATGGTCTTGATGTAGTCGCGGACCTTGTCCTCGCCGAGCGCCAGCATCTTTTCCGGCGTGTCGGCGGCGGCAAACAGCGCGCGCGTGGCCTTGTTGACGCCGGCGTCGGTCGCCTGCGCCGACAGCGCCACGGCCACCACAAGGGTGAACGGATTGACGTGCTCGAGTTCGCCCTTCGGTTCCGGCCGCTGGATCGAGAAGCGGCGGAAGATCTCGTGGATTTCCTCCTTCGAGTAGGGGATCCTGGGGCGGCGGGTGGCGGGCTTGCGCCCGGCCGCCGTCTTGGCTTGAACCGGCTTTTTCAGAGCCTTGGGCGCAAGCGGCGACACTTTGACGTGTTTTGGGCTCTTGGGCTTTTCCATTTCATCCCTATAATCTGAGCGACATGTCCATGGCAAACTCCGGGGCACTCCCCGGCTGGAGACGATTGCAGCAATGAACGACGAACCGCTGTTTGAGGCCGTTCTCAGCCCCTACCGATCGCTCGGCCGGCTTGGCTTCGTGCTGCTGATGGCGATCACGACCGTCATTACCGCCGTGCACATGGTGATATTCGCGCGGGTCGGGGCCTGGCCGGTGTTTGCCTTTTTCGGGCTGGATCTGGCGCTGCTGTTCGGGGCGTTCTGGCTGAGCTACCGCTCGGGGCGGATGCGCGAGTTCATCCGCATGTCACGCACGGATCTCGAAGTGAAGAAGGTCTTCCCGTCGGGGCGGGCGATCGACCACCGCTTCAACCCGTTCTGGGCGCGGTTCAACGTCGACCGCCACGACGAGATCGGCATTACCGGCATGCACATCAGCGGACAGGGCCGGCAGACCGATGTCGGCTCGTTTCTCAATCCCGACGACAAGGAAAGCTTCGCGACCGCGTTCCAGCGGGCGTTGGCGACCATCAAGAAGCGCTAAGACGTTTCGCCGGGATCCGGCGTGTTTCGGGTGGCGGCACGAACCGGCGCATGATTGATTGGGCCCGTTGCCAAACGTGCAGCTGCGCATTCGACCGCACCGCGAGGAGCCAGAAGATGACCGTGACCGCCCAGCTTGACCGAGACATCACCCCGAAGGGCGCTGACTACGACCTCGTGCGCCAGACCATCGAGCGGATCTCGCTCGACTACCGGGCGCAGCCGTCGCTGGAAGATATCGCGTCGGATCTCGGCGTGGCGCCGGGCAGGCTGCAGAAGACCTTCAGCCGCTGGGCCGGACTGACCCCGAAGGCGTTCTTGCAGGCGGTAACGCTGGACCACGCAAGGCGCCTGCTCGGACATGAAGGCCTGCCGCTGCTCGATGCGAGCTACGAGCTCGGCCTGTCGGGACCGGGTCGGCTGCACGACCTGTTCATCACCCACGAGGCGATGAGCCCCGGCGATTTCAAGACCGGCGGCGCCGGTATCGCGATCAGCTACGGGTTTCACCCCTCGCCGTTCGGCACGGCGGTGATCATGGCGACGGAGCGCGGCCTGTGCGGCCTCGCCTTTTCCGATCCAGGCGAGGAGCAGGCGGCGCTCGAGGACATGACCAGGCGCTGGCCCGGCGCCCGGTTCTCGCCGGACCAGGCGATGACCGCGCCTTACGTCAGCCGCATCTTTTCGCCGGAGCAATGGAACGCCGACCAGCCGTTGCGGATCGTGATGATCGGCACCGATTTCCAGGTGCGGGTGTGGGAGGCGCTGTTGCGGATTCCGCTCGGAACCGCCTCGACATACCAGGATGTGGCCCGCGCCATCGGCAAGCCGTCAGCCTCGCGCGCGGTAGGGGCCGCGGTCGGGCGCAACCCGATTTCCTTCGTGGTGCCGTGCCACCGGGCGCTGGGCAAATCAGGCGCGCTCACCGGCTATCACTGGGGCATCACCCGCAAGCGGGCGATGCTCGGCTGGGAAACGGGGTGTTTGCAGGCGGGCACTTCCCGAGGCGCCTGAGACCGCATGAAAAAATCCGCCTGGCTTGGCCGGGCGGATTTGATTCGTTCCGATCGGGACGTGGCGCTGTCAGTGCGCCTTGGACATGTCACCGAGCACTTCCTTTGAGGCGACGGTGGAATCGGCGTTGAGCTTGTAGACCATGGGCACGCCGGTGGCGAGGTTGACCTTGAGGATCTCGTCGCGGGTCAGCCGGTCAAGCACCATCACCAGCGAACGCAGGGAGTTCCCATGGGCTGCGACCAGCACGGTTTCGCCGCGCAGCACGCGGGGCAGGATCTCGGTCATGTAGTAGGGCCAGACGCGGGCGCCGGTGTCCTTCAGGCTTTCGCCGCCCGGCGGCGGCACGTCGTAGGAGCGGCGCCAGATGTGGACCTGCTCCTCGCCCCATTTCTTGCGCGCATCGTCCTTGTTGAGGCCGGAGAGATCGCCGTAGTCGCGCTCGTTGAGCGCCTGGTCGCGGATCACCTCGAGACCGGTCTGGCCGATACCTTCCAGAATCAGGTCGAGCGTGTGCTGGGCGCGGATCAGAACCGAGGTGAAGGCGACGTCGAACTTGAGGCCGGTGGCCTTCAGCGCCTGGGCGCCGGTCTTGGCTTCCTCGATGCCGAGCTCGGTCAGGTCAGGGTCCTTCCAGCCGGTGAAGAGGTTTTTCAGGTTCCATTCGCTTTGGCCGTGGCGGACAAGGACGAGCGTTCCGGACATGGTGATTTCCTTTGTGCAGGCAGGTTGGGTTCAGGCAGGTTGGGTTCAGGCGGTCCCGATCAGCGGTCTGCGAGACCGAGCACATCGAGCATGGAGTAGTAGCCCGGCTTCTGGTAGCGGGCCCAGAGGGCGGCGCGAACGGCGCCTCGGGCGAAGATCGAACGGTCGGTGGCCTTGTGGCTCAGTTCGACGGTTTCGCCCTCGCCGGCGAGAATGACCGAGTGCTCGCCGATCACCGAACCGCCGCGCAGGGTGGCAAAGCCGATGCTGCCGGGTTCACGCGGGCCGGTGTGGCCGTCGCGGACCCTGACCGAGTGCTGGCCGAGTCCGATGCCGCGGCCTTCGGCGGCGGCCTCTCCGAGCAGAAGCGCCGTGCCCGACGGCGCGTCGACCTTGTGGCGGTGGTGCATTTCCAGCACCTCGATGTCCCAGTCACCGGCATCCAGTGCCTTAGCGGCCTGGCGCACCAGCACCGAGAGCAGGTTGACGCCGAGGCTCATGTTGCCGGACTTGACGATGCGGGCATGGCGCGAGGCGGCATGCAGCCTGGACTCGTGGCTTTCGTCCATGCCGGTGGTGCCGATGACGTGGACAATGCGCGCCTGCGCGGCAAGGTCGGCGAATTCGAGCGTTGCCTGCGGCGCGGTGAAATCGAGCACGCCTTCGGCCCCGGCGAAGACCGGCAGCGCGTCGTCGGTAATGATCACGCCGTTCGCGCCGAGCCCGGCCAATTCGCCCGCGTCCTTGCCGAGCACGTCCAATCCGGGCCGCTCGATGGCGCCGGCAAGATGGACACCGTCGATCTCGGCGATGGTGCGGATCAGCGCCTGGCCCATGCGGCCGGCGGCACCGACAACGATGAGCCCCATGCTTCCGGTTGCTGTTGTCATGCCTTGCCTCCGTTCGTGTCCGTGCCGGCATCTGCTGTTTCGGGAACCATGTCGCCGCCGGTTTCGCTGTAGGCCTGAAGGCGTGCATAGAGCCCGTCCTTGTTGGCGCTCAGATCGGCATGGTTACCGATCTCCACCACCCTACCCGCCTGCATGACGACAATACGGTCAGCGCGGGCGATTGTCGAAAGCCGGTGGGCGATGACCAGCACCGTGCGGTTCTGCATGGCGCCTTCGAGCGCCTTCTGCACCGCGGCTTCGGATTCGTTGTCGAGCGCCGACGTCGCCTCGTCGAGAAGCAGGATCGGAGCATTGCGGACAAGCGCGCGAGCGATCGAAATGCGCTGGCGCTGGCCGCCGGACAGGTTGACGCCGTTTTCGCCGAGCATGGTGTCATAGCCCTGCGGCTGGGCGAGAATGAACTCGTGCGCGTTGGCAAGCCGTGCCGCATCCTCGATCTCTGCGTCGGTGGCGTCGGGCCGGGCATAGCGCAGATTGTCACGGATCGAGCCCTCGAACAGCCAGGGCTGCTGGGAGACATAGCCGATCTGGTGGCGCAGGGATGTCTTGGTGACGGTGGCGATGTCGGTGCCGTCGATCAGCACCTGGCCGGAGGCGGGATCGTGAAACCGCGGCACCAGCGAGATCAGGGTCGACTTGCCCGCGCCCGATGGCCCGACAATCGCCGTCGTTCTTCCGGCCTCGGCGACAAAGCTCACTTCCTCGAGCACGATATCGCCGCGGCCGTAACCGAAGCCGACACCGCGGAATTCGATCTCGCCACCCTTGACCAAGAGGGTTCCGGCATCCGGCCGGTCGCCCTGGGTCGGCTCCTCGTCGAGGATCTCGTAGATCATCCTGGCATTGACGACGGCGCGCTCGAGATTGACCTGAAGCCGCGCCAGCCGCCGGGCGGGATCGTAGGCAAGCAGCAGCGCGGTGACGAAGGAAAAGAAGGCGCCGGGCAGTTCGTTGCCGTAGACCGAGCGGTAGGCGGAATAGGCGATGATGCCGGATATCGCAAAGCCGGCGATGGTTTCGACAAGCGGCGCGGTGCGCTCGGTCAGCCGGGCGATGCGGTTGGAGCGGCTTTCGGCAGCCTTGATCAGCTCGGATGTACGGGCGCTGATCTGTTCTTCCATGGTGAAGGCCTTGACGATGGAAATGCCCTGCACCGTCTCCTGCATGGCGCTGAGCACGCGGCTGTTGAGGTCGACCGATTCGCGCGTGGCGCTCCTGAGGCGCCTGGAAATGTAGCGAAGGCCGATGAGCACCGGCGGCGCGCCGAGGAACACCATTGCACTGAGCACCGGGTCCTTGGTCAGCATGACGACCACGAGCGCGATCAAGGTCAGCAGATCGCGCGCAAAGGAGGTGATCGTCAGGTTCATCACGTCGCGGATGCCGGCGACATTCTGGGAGATCTGGGCTGCAATATGGGCCGAACGGGTGTCGCCGAAATAGCCCATCCCGAGACGCATCAGGTGGTCGATCAGGCGCTGCTGATAGCGGGCGACGAGGTTGTTTCCGACCTGCGCCAGCGCCACGGCCTGGCCGTAGGACGCGGCACCGCGAATGATGAAGGCAGCGAGCACCGAGCCGCAGATCACCCAGATCATATCGGTGTTTCGCTTGGCGAAGGTCTCGTCGATGACGGCTTCCATGATCCAGGCCATGAAGGCCGTGGATGCCGCGACCAGGGCCAGGCAAATGGCCGCAAATATGTAGGTCTTGATGTAATCGCGGCCATTCTCACGGATGATCCGGCGGATCACCATCGTCAGCGATTGCACATCCAGCTTGATGTTCCTGCCAAGCTTCACGTCTTGTCATCCTGTCAGGCGTTCCGCCAGGACCGCCGTCTCAATCAGGCAGGAGTGTCCCCGCGCTGTTCATGGCGGCTCTATAGCGGGTTGAATTCCGTTTGCCTATGCTTTCCAGCGGCGGCCTTCGGTCGCGACGCCGAAACGGACCGGGGTGCGGGCATAGGCCGCAAGACCGGACAGGGCGGCCAGCGGATGGGTGATGACGAAGGTCGGGATCGTCCTGAGGATGGCACTGTGCGGCGCCTTGTCCTCGAACGCCTGGCGGAACCGCGGCTGATTGAGCGCCGGCAGGATCTTCTGGACAATGCCGCCGGCGAGAAACACGCCGCCGCGCGCCATGAAGATCAACGCCAGGTCGCCCGCGACCCGGCCAAGATAGGTGACAAACAGCTCGATCGTCTCGACCGCGGCCGGATCCGACCCGGACGCCCAGTGCGCCGTGACTTCCGATGGCGTGGCGGCGGTCGGCTTGACGCCGTTGGCCTTGCAGACCGCGTGATAGATATTCATCATGCCGCGACCGCACAGCAGCTGCTCAGCGGAAACCCGGCCTTCGATGGTTTCATAGAGCGGAAACAGCTCGTAATCCCGGCCGGTGCGCGGACCGATGTCGACATGGCCGCCTTCGCCGGGCACCGGAAACCAGGTGTGGCGCGCATGCACCAGACCCGAGACCCCGAGACCGGTGCCGGGTCCGACCACCACACGCGAGGTCGACGGCCGGATCTCGCCGCCGCCGATCTTTTCCAGATACTCGGGCCCGAGCGAAGCCGCCGCCAGCCCCTGGGCCTCGAAATCGTTGATCACGGTGACATTCTCGAAGCCTAGATCGCGGATCATCACCTTGGGCTGGATCACCCAGTCGCAATTGGTCAGGTCGATTTCATCACCTTTGATCGGACCCGCCACCGCGAGGATCGCTGATCTGGGCTGCAGCGATGTGCGGTCAAGCACGCCGGTCTGGATCGCCTCGTCAATGGTCGGGAAATCGGCGGTGGCCAGAATCGGGAATTCCTTCGGCTCGGCATTGGCATCCGTGAGGATGGCAAAACGGGCATTGGTGCCGCCGATATCGCCAATCAGGATGGGAAAGGCGATGGAATGTTCGGTTTCGTGGGAAATGGGCATGCTCTGGTCCCTGTAAGCCTGGTCTGGTTGCGGCGCGGCCCGGCGGGCGGCGCCAGGTAAGGTCCGCGCGTTATCCGAGCGCTTTCAGCAAGGTATCGGCTGTCGCGCGGTTGAGCGCCATCGGAATGTCGTAGACGATGGCAAGCCGCATCAGCGCCTTGACATCGACATCATGCGGCATCGCCGTCAGCGGATCGACAAAAAAGATGACGAGGCCGACATCGCCGGTTGCGATCAGGGCGCCGATCTGCTGATCGCCGCCCAGCGGCCCGCTTTTGAGCCGCTTGATATCGAGATCGGGACACGCCTCGGCAATGCGGCCGCCTGTGGTCCCGGTGGCAACAATGGGAAACCGCGCCAACGCCGCCTGATGGGTCCTGGCGAAGTCCGCCAGGTCATCCTTCTTCTGGTCATGTGCGATCAGTGCAATGGCTTTTCGAACGGTCATGGCGGCCCATTATCTCGAAGAACGCGGCCGGAACGCCGTATTCAACTTTTTCAATCGATTTGATCAGCCAATCTATAGCTTGTCCCCACGACAAACAAAAGCCGTCGAGACCGCGATAATTCAATGCCAGCCGGCGCGAAAACCCTAGTTGGCCGGCCGGGGCACCGGCAACGGGATGCGGCCCGGCAGGGGAACAGGCGCGAAGGCGGAGGCGGCCACCGGGGCTGCACTGGCATTTGCTTTGGCGATGCGGGCAATCGGGTCCGCCCCCAGGGTGACTTCGGCCTCCGATGCGGGGGCGGGTGCTTCAACCACGACGGTACAGGCCTGCGGGAGATCCGAAAGCCGGATTTCGCGCTTCTTCGGCTTGGGCTTGTCGTCCTTCTTCGGCTTGGCTGGCGCCCAGGGTTCATCGGTGAACCACCATGCCAGCGACTGGTCGCATCCCGAGCCTGCTGGTGGCGGGTTCTGGCTCTTGCATCCGCTGGCGCCGGGCGGGCACTTGATGCGTATGTGGAAATGATAGTGATGGCCGTAATAGGGGCGGATCTTTCCCATCGCGGCGCGGTTGCCGCTCCAGGTGTCGCACAGCTTCTTCTTGATGCCGGGATGCACGAATATCCGTTCGACCTCGGGATAGCTGGCCGCCCGCATCAACAGCCTTGCATGGGCCGGGGTCCAGATCCGGTCATCGACATAAAGCGAGTTCTTCTTCAGCATGGAAGTGGCCGAAAGGCTTTCCCGCTCGGCAGCGGACAAGGTGCGGGCGGGCATCGGCGTGAGCCAGATATCGGCATCGAGACCAACCTGGTGCGACGCGTGGCCCGAAAGCATCGGGCCACCCCGCGGCTGGGCGATATCGCCGACGAGAAGCCCGGGCCAACCATCCAATGCCGCGGCCTCGCGTGACAGTTTTTCCACCAGCGTGATCAGATCGGGATGTCCCCAGCGGCGATTGCGCGACAGCCGCATGGCCTGCCAGGTCGGCCCGTCCGTGGGAATGGCAATGCCGCCGGCAAGGCAGCCCTTGGAGTAGAAACCGATCGCGCGGGCGGGAAGCATAGCAGGCAGTTTGGCGGCGCCGAAAATCTGCTTGGCGGGCTGGTCGGCTGCAGCCTGGTGCATGTTAGCGGCACTGGCCCCGCATGCAATCAGGACAACCAGCATCGTCTGGCGGGCAAGCGTTGCAAGGCTGCGGGCGGGATTCATGTGGCTCGATCTCCAGGCATTCGGGCAGGATGATGCACTCGTCACCTTGCCCGAGGATAGCGCGTCGCGGCGTTCAAGAAAACCGCGACCTCCTCCTCCGAGCGTGCTTCGTCAGTATCTGACGCGGAAGAGCTGCAGCGGCTGATCCTGCGTTCCAGGCACCGGATCGAGCCATAAGGGCACGATTCCCTTGCCCAGCTCGGCATACAATCCGTCGGGAGCCACTTTCGATATGGTGCTGACTTGCGGATCGCTCTTGCAGAATGCGACGACCGTTACACCGGCGCCACGCAGGAACTTGACGGCATCCTTCGGCGTCGCCATCGCGGCATGCAGTTCGGTGAGCATGCCGCCTTGGTTCCGGTGATAAGGCGCCGACAGAACCCGATGCGGGGTGAAGCGCAGGATGTGCGCGCCGAGATTGGAAGGTCCGGCGACCACGCCGGCAGGCTCGCGCGCCAGAGCCTGCATCGCCGCTTCATCGGTGCAGACAACCTCCTCCTCCGGGAAAAGACTGGCAACCTCCTCGCCGGAGACCTTGTTGACCGCCATCGAGAGAAGAGCCCCGGACAGAGCCCAGACAAATGGCACGGCGATGAAGGCCGAACCTGCGAAGGCCAGCCCCTTGCGCAGGTTTTGCGGATCGGCATTGGCGCGGGTCCGCATGTCGGCCACCAGAGCCGCCATCGGGATCGCCGAAAGCAGGTTGCCGAAAACCGCGCCGCGAACCTGCACCAGGGCGATGGTCCAGGAGACCGCCAGAAGCGCCAGCAGAACACCATGGGCATGGACATTGCGGCGCTGATGGATCCGCCGCATGCACAGCGCCATGGCCAGCACCGGCACCAGGTAGAACCCAGCCCCGGTCCACGGTTCCTCTGCGAGTTGCGACCATACCGGCTGGGCTTCGATCACGCTGTCGAGCCACATCGTGACCAGCAGCGGATCCAGGTTTCCGAGCGGATTGCCGAGGCATTGCGGCGCAATCACCGCGGCGGCGCCCAGCGTTGCAGCGCCGGCGAGGCCGAGGGCTGCCAGGCGGGAGGCGAAGCCACGCCCGGATACCGTCGCCACCGCCAGAAAGAAGCTTCCTGCCCCGAGGACCCCGAGAGAGTAAAATCCCGTCGACAGGGCATCACAGGCAACAAGGCCGTAGCGCTCCGGTGGAACGGTAAGAAAGAACACGGCGGTCAGGGCCGTCGCCATGGCAAGGGAAAAGGCTGCCGCGGCGGCGTTCATCCGGTTGCCGAGCCAGAGCCACTGCACGGCGACGATGAGGGCTGCGACAAGAACATGCGGCGTGGTTTCGGCCCCGATAGCAATGGCCAGCGCCGCGGCCACGCCGGCGATCGCATGGGCGAGCGGTGGGCGTCCCGGCAGGATCAAGCAGGCCGCAATGGTGGCGATCAGGCCAAGCTGGACATTGTGATGATCGATCGAACCGGGTTGAAACCGGTTGACCCCGAGCACGAACAGGAGGGCCAGTGCGAGCGCCATAAGGCGGCCCTTCACGCCCGCCAGCACGCCTCCGCCGACGCCGAGCGCATAGAAAATCGGCAAGGTCGTCAGCAACGGCCAGACAAACAGCGCCGAGGCTTCCGCCATGACCGGGCTCATGAAAAGTGAAAACAGCAGGATCAGGTTGGCGATCGGGAGATCGATCAATCTCGACCAGTGCATCAATGTGCCGCCGTCGAGCCCCAGGCGGTACTGCATGAGATCGAACCAGCCCTGGCCGGCGAGCAGATCGCGCACCTCGATCAGCCGCATGACATCGTCATTGTCGGCGCCGACATAATCCACGTAGGAGGCAAAATGCATGGCTGCGGTCACCGCGACCAGCGCAGCGAAGGCCAAAAGGACCGGCATGTGCAGTGGCGCCAGCTGACTAATGCGGTGCGGCCGTTCGACCCTCCCGGCAGACACAAAGCCGGGTTCCCCGGCGGCAGGGCTGGTATTGGTCAATGGGAACTCCAACGCAAATTTGTCCGTGACATTCAACCTAGCCTTAACCTTCTCAAGAAATAGTAAAGCGACGGGCGAATCCGGCCCGCAGCTAACGGGGATCCCCATGACGGACGGTTTGCTTGAAGGCCTCGAAATCGCGGTGCTTCTGCCCTGCTACAATGAAGCGGCAACCATCGGCGAGGTGGTTGCCGGCTTTCGCGCGGCTATTCCCAGCGCCCGGATCTATGTCTACGACAACAATTCAAAGGACCAGACGGCCCTGCGTGCGGCGCTCGCCGGTGCCATCGTCGTGCGCGAACCGCGCCAGGGCAAGGGCCATGTGGTGCGCCGGATGTTTTCCGACATCGACGCCGACATCTACCTGATGGCCGATGGCGACGGCACCTATTCGCCGAACGACGGCCCCGAACTGATCCGCACCCTGCTGACCGAGCGCTGCGACATGGTTGTCGGCACCCGCCGCGGGGTTACCGATGATGCCGGCCGCCGCGGCCACGCCTTCGGCAATTCGATCTTCAACACGCTGTACAAGACGATCTTCGGCAATGACTTCACCGATATCTTCTCCGGCTACCGGGCGTTCTCGCGCCGTTTCGCCAAGAGCTTTCCGGCGATGTCCGGCGGCTTTGAAATCGAGACCGAGATGAGCGTGCATGCCTCCGTCCTGAAGATCCCGGTGACCGAACTGGCACTCGATTACGGACGCCGGCCGGAAGGCTCGCACTCCAAGCTGTCGACCTTCAAGGACGGCGCGAAGATCCTATGGATGTTCGCCATGCTGATGAAGGAAACCCGGCCCTTCACATTCTTCAGCTATCTCGGCGGCATCACGCTCGCTCTGTCGATGATGTTCATGGTGCCGGTGCTCAACGAGTATTTCCTCACCGGCCTGGTGACGCGGATGCCGACATGGGTGCTGGCCATGGCGCTGATGATGATGGCGCTGATGATCTTCTCGGCCGGCGTGATCCTGGATTCGGTGGCGCGTGGACGGGCCGAGCAGAAGCGGTTTCACTACATGTCGATCACATCGGCGTCACGCGATCGCCTCGATCCCGCAGTTCTGCCCAGCCAGGCCGGCAAGACCGCCGGGAAACCGCGCAAGGTGGCCTAGCGCATTTTTGTCGATCAGGCTTTCAGCCCGCTGACGACGATGCCGACGCAGATGATCAAGGCGCCGATGATCTGGGTGATGGAAATCGATTCGGACAGGAACACCAGCGACAGCAGCGGAATGTAGAGGTAGGACAGCGCCATGAACATGTAGGCGCGGCCGATCGGCATGTCGCGGATGACGAAGACCCAGGCCACGGTGGCCAGCCCGTACATCACCAGCGCGATCCAGAAATGCGGGCTGCCGATCAATCCCCACAGCGGCCCGCCCGGTCCGCTCAGCGTCTCGCTCGACCGCTTGAACAGGATCTGGCCGATCGAAATGACCAACGGCACGGCGATGACGCCGGCCAGTGTCGTTGTCTTCATCATAGCGGCGCCGTCCTGTCTTCCATGAAGTAGATGTCACGGCCGATGTCGATGCATTTGAACCGGTGTTCGAGCGGCTGGATGGCGCGCAGGAAACTGTGCTTGTAGGGGAAGAAATTGAAATGCGGATTGAAGGTGTAGATCGCCTCGCGCTCGCGCGGCACCACGATGATCAGGCGCTTGCGGGCAACGCGCCTCAATTCGGCAAGCGCCCGCCGGTAATCCAGAATGTGCTCGATCACGTGGGTGCAGATGACCGTGTCGAACGCGCCATCCTCGAACGGCAGCTGCTCGATCGGCGCCTTGACGAATTCGATGCCCTGGTCGCTGAAATGCTCGGGAATGACAAAATCGACACCGACATAGCGGCGCGGCGTCTCGTTACGCCGTTCAGCCAGTGCCCTGAGCAGGTATCCGGTGCCGCAGCCGACGTCGCAGACGCTGTCGCCGGTCAGATCCGCGGCGATTTCCGCGATGCAGGCTTGCGAATTGTCGGTCTCGTCATGCACCCGCGGGTGCTTGGTATAGAGCGCCTCATATTCCTGGGGCGTCAGGAACGGCGCGCGGATGCGGAAATCCGCCAACTTGTCGATGTGCTTGCCCCAGACTATCCGGGCCAGCGCGGTAAACAGGACGGAATCGCGCACGATCGGCGGCAGCAGTTCCTCGATGACAAACCTGATCCTGTTGGTCTGTTCCCGGTTCATGTTGCTGGTCGCCCCGCTGCTTGACTGAATCCCATGGCTGCCGTCCAGAAATTCCAAATATTCTCTACTGAGATCAAATATTTAGATGGCGGTACTGATTCGGCCAAACACGAGCCGGACGGGCAATTTGCATACATCAGGCCTTTGCCCGTTGCAAACTGCCTGTCTTGGCCGCGGCTGCAGCCACTCAGGCACAGTCACACCGTCTCCCAGCCGTCATGTCTTGCGGCGCGGTAGACGGCGTCGATGAATTTCTGGTTGAGCACCGACTGCTCGAGCGTGAACACCTCATCGTCGCTGCCGCCGACCTTGCGGACGAAGGCTTCGGCCTCGAGCCGGTACTGGCGCACGCCGCCGAAACGGAAGGTGGTGGCCTGATCGTGACCACGGCTTTCAAGCGTCACGGTCGGGTGGCCATAGTCGCCGGAGTTGAACGGCGCGGTCACCTCGATGAAGCCGTCATCGCCATGGAAGACCATCGACTGGCGTGCCGCCATCTGGGTGGAGCAGTAGAAGCTCATCTCGAACGCGCCGAAATCGGCCTTGACGCTGGCATAGCGGTCGGTGCCGAAAACCGGGTCCATCTCGACGGTTGCCTGCACGCGCAACGGTTCGCAACCGGTCGAGAACCGGGTAGTGACCGTCGGGTAGACGCCGATATCCGGCAGGCCACCGCCGCCGAGCGTGGCATCGTTGCGCATGTTGGCGGGGTCGGTGTTGAAATAGGAAAAGGCGCCCTGGACATGGCGCAGGCGGCCAATGGCGCCCTCGGCGATCAGCGAACGGACCTTGTGCCATTGCGGGTGGTAGGTGACCATGAATGCCTCACTGACCAGGACATTGTTGGCGTCGCGCGCGGCGATCAGCGGTTCGATCTCGCCGGCGTTGAGCGAGATCGGCTTTTCACACAGCACGTGCTTGCCGGCCTCGGCCGCCTTGATCGACCATTCGATGTGCTGCGAGGTGGGCAACGGGATGTAGATGCCGTCGACCTCCGGCGAGGCCAGCAGTTCCTCGTAGGAGGAATAGGCGAACGGGACGCCGAAGCGGTCGGCCAGCGCCCGGGCGCGGGCGTGATCGCGGCTGGCGATGGCGGTCACCACGCCGTTTTCGGAATCCTGCAATTGCGGGATGACATGCTCGCGGCCGATCTTGGCGGTGGACAAAATTCCCCATCGGAACATGTTCTTTACTCCCATTCTTAAAGATGCGTGCCGGCATAGGGCGCTGCAGCAAATCAGGGCACATTCAAGCCCGGCGGAGGCGGGGCATGTCAACACCCGGGTTGCATTCACGCCCCGGATCGGGGGATATGGATGCATGATTCTTGGAAAACCCGGCCATGCGCGGGTTGACGCTGGCGGCTTTGTAAGCGAGGACTTCCGGGATTCCGGTCGGGCCGAGGCTCTGGCTGTCAAACCCGAAGGCCGAAAACCCGCTTCATGAAAAAACTCTCATTCTTTCTGTTTGCGGGCGCGGTGGGCTTCGTGGTGGACATGAGCGTGCTCTGGCTGCTGCTGGAATTCAAGATGCTTGACCCGTTCACCGCGAGAGCACCGGCAATCGGTGCGGCGCTGGTGTGCAGCTACATCATCAACCGCACCTTCACCTTCGGCGCCTCGCACCGGAAGGTGGCGGTGGAAGGGGTTCGCTACGGCGGCGTCGGCCTTGTCTCCACGCTGATCAATTATTCGGTCTATTCCGGCCTGCTGCTGATCCTGCCGGGCATCTCGCCCTACCTGGCGCTGATCTTCGGATCGGGCTCGGCGACCTCATTCGCCTATCTGGGTTATTCCCGCTTTGTCTTCGGTCCGGGGCCGGACCTGTAAGTCGCCTTGCCGCCGCCGAGACTGCCCTTTCGGTCGGGCTAACCGGCAGACGCAGCCCGTTCGCGGATCTGGGCAAAGGTCCAGTCGACCAGCAATTCGCCATCCTGCCAGACCGGCTGCAGCAGGTTCTCGCGATCGCCGATATCCTTGAGCGGCACGGCGAGCAGGGTCCCGTTTTCGCGCACCACCGCCTGGCGGTAGCGTTTTGACGCCTTGCCGGGGTCGGTCTTGGGGTTCTTGTTGATGCCGTGCCACTGGCCGTCGTCGTCCTGGCGGGCATTGGCCTTCATGGCGAAGCGCAGCGTGTCGCGGTTGACCTTCTGCAGCAGGCCGGCGCCCATGCCGAAGGCGATGTTTTCCGCCGACCAGCCCTTGTCCTCGAGCCGTCCGAGAATGATCCTGATCGTCTCCGGGGTGACGCCGTCGCCCTGGATCACGCGGACCGCCGGATTGAGCACCTTGTAGCCCTTGGCGTTGACCGAGAAGCCGAAGATCTCGCCCAGCATCTGCACGGTGTCGACCGGCACGCGGGTCGCATCGCCGGAATCGGGCCTGACCACCAGAGTGCCGCCCGACGCCTCGACCTCGGCCTTCAGCTCCTCGCCCCAGATGTTCTTGACCGCGCGGTAGAGATCGTAGGAATCCGACACCACGGCGACCAGCTTGCCGGGCCCGGCGAACTGGGTGAGCATGTTGCGGTAAGCTTCGGTCTCGCGGTCCTCGCCCCAGCTGGTCATGGTCGAGTGCTCGGCGGCGGGGATCGAGAAGCCGGCCATCTGCTCGTGATAGAAGCGCCGTGCATAGACCAGCGCGCTGACGGTGTCGGTGCCCATGAAGCTGACCAGATGGGCCACGCCGCCGATGCCGGCCTGCTCCAGCGAGGTGGCGCCGCGGGCGCCGAAATCATGCAGCCGGAAGGGCAGCACCTCGGCCGGCGCGTCGCAGGTCCGATCAAGCGATGCGGAGATGATCTGACGCGCGCCATGCGAGACGGTAGCGACGGTGGAGGGATACCAGACGGCGCGCAGCAGCGCGGTCTCGACGAAGGTCGGCAGCCAGAAGAAATCCGGATCGGTGTTCCTGACCTGCACCAGCGGCGTGCCGGTCGGCGCGACCATGCCCTCGGGCAGCGCCTCGATCAGCAACGGGAAATGGCCGTCATGGCGGGTGACGATCTTTTCGAATCCCTCGCGGTGAAACGGCAGCCCGTGCGCCGTGATCATCTCTTCGGCCTCGTCGACATCGGCCATGGTGATTTTTCGCGAGAGGTAGTCCTTGAGGAACATCTGCAGCCCGAAGAACAGCACATGGTCATGCTTGCCGCCGGGCCGCGCCTCGATATAGGCCGAGATTGCCGCCGTTTCGGGCGGATACTGGGCGAAATGCGAGTATTTGTAGCTGTCAGAATTGAGAATGAGGTTCATGGGCTTGTTTCTCACGGGCGTTCGGATCGCTTATAGACCGGGCGGCGACCGTTCGCCTACCTTGCGAGATGAATTTTCTCTGTTGAGCCCGACGCCGCCTTCGACGGGACACTCGTCCCCGTATTCCTGACACGGGACTTGCAAGATCCTGAAATCGCCGATAGATGGAGCCGTTACGTTATTACATGACGTACACACTTGAATAGACTCTCCTTCAAAGATCGAGGTTTTTGACATGCAAGACACATATTTCAGCAGATGCGGCAGGGCTCTCGGGATCGGTTGCGCCGTCCTTGCCGGCGCCATGGCATTCGCTTACGGAACAGCAGAGGCGGCTTCCGAAAAGGAAAACGGCCACGTTCACGAAGCGCACAAGAGCGACGACATCTATCGCGGCTATTTCGATGACAGCCAGATCGAGGCCAGAACGCTCGCGGACTGGGAAGGAGACTGGCAGTCGGTTTATCCTTACCTGGTTGACCGATCACTCGACCCGGTCCTGGCCCACAAGGCCGAAAACGGCGACAAGACCATCGAGGAATATCGCGCCTACTATCAGTCCGGCTACAAGACGGATGTCGAGCGTATCGTCATTAATGGCGACACGTTCACTTTCTATCGCGGGGGAAAGCCCGTTCAGGCGCGTTACGCATCCGACGGGCACGAGGTCCTGACCTACAAGAAGGGCAACCGCGGGGTTCGCTACATCTTCAAGAAAACCGCCGGCGATGCCGCAGCACCGATGTTCGTTCAGTTCAGCGACCATGCCATCGCCCCGGTGAAGGCAGGGCACTATCACATCTACTCGGGCGACGACCGCGCCGCCCTGCTGAAGGAGGTCACCAACTGGCCGACATACTATCCGGCAGGCCTGACGGCAGACGACATCGTGAAGGAAATGCTGGCGCACTGACTGCGTGCGGTAAAGACGTGATCCGATGAAAAAGGCGGCGCTCTTTCAATCGGAGAGCGCCGCCAGATTTTTTGATGGATGCACAGGAGCCCGGAGGCGGGCCTGGCCGGTTACCCCCTCAAGACGCCGCCCGAGGATTTCTCGACATTGGCGATGACGGATTTCGCCAGCCTGTCGAGATCCTCGTCGGTCAGGGTGCGGTCGCGCGGCTGGATGGTGATCTCGATGGCCACTGACTTCTTGCCTTCGCCGAGCGAGGGGCCGGCGAACAGGTCGAAAACCTTGACTCCCTCGATCAGCACCTTGTCCGCACCCTGGGCAGCGCGCACCAGCGTGGCGGCTGGCACATCGCTGTCGACCACGAAGGCGAAGTCGCGGCGCACGGCCTGGAACGCCGAGAGGCTGAGGCCCGGCTTGGTGCGGGTGGCCTTGCGCTTGGCTTCGGGGATCGCATCGAGGAAGATCTCGAAGCCGCACAGCGGTCCACCGACATCGAGTGCATCGAGCGTGTTGGGGTGGAACTCGCCGAAATGGCCGAGCACGGTTTTCGGGCCGAGCTTGATCAGGCCGGACCGTCCGGGGTGGTACCAGCCGGGGGCGCCAGGCTCGAAGGTGAGCCGGTCGGCCGGTGCGCCGCAGGCTTCCAGCACTGCAATGGCGTCGGCCTTGGCGTCGAACACGCCGACGGGCTTGGCCGCGCCATCCCAGTGACGGCCTGCGCCCTTCATCTGCGCGGTGCCGCGACGGATGCCGCCGGCCACACGGCGCTGGCCCTCGGGCGTGTCGTTCTCGTAGGTACCCGAGACCTCGAACAGCGCCACGTCACCGAAGCCGCGGTCGGCATTGCGCTGGGCGGCGAGGATCAGGCCCGGCAGCAGCGAGGGCCGCATGTCGGACATGTCGGATGCGATCGGGTTGACCAGCCTGAGCGCACGGCTGCCGCCGCCGAACAGCCGGGCATGGTCTTCGGCAATGAAGGACCAGGTGACGGCCTCCATCATGCCGCGCGAGGCGAGCGCGCGCTTGGCAAGCCATGTGCGGACCTGGATCGTCGTCAGGATCCGGCCATTGACGCTGCCCGACGGGGCTAGCGGCTCGGGCCTGATCTCGCCGACGCCATGGATGCGCATGACCTCTTCCACCAGGTCGGCCTTGCCATCGACATCGGGACGCCAGGAGGGAACGGCCACCTTGACCGTCTCGCCCTTGCCCGAGACCTCGAAGCCGAGGCCGGTGAGGATCTCGCGGGACTCGTCGTTGGAAACATTGAGGCCGGTCAGACGCTTGACCTCCGAGAAGGGGAAATCGACGATCTTCTTCTCATGCCCCTTGTAGCCGGTCATGCGGGCTTCGGCTGCGGTGCCGCCGCACATCGCAAGCACCAGTTCGGTGGTGCGCTCGAGGCCGGGCAGCATGTATTCGGGATCGACGCCACGCTCGAACCGGTAACGTGCGTCGGTGATGATGCCGTGGCTGCGGCCGGTCTTGGCGATGTTGATCGGGTCCCAGAGTGCCGATTCGATCAGCACGTTGGTGGTGTTCTCGTCGCAGCCGGAATGTTCTCCACCCATTACGCCGCCGATGGATTCGAGGCCATTGTCGTCGGCAATCACCACATTGGCGGGGTTGAGCTTGTAGGTGCGGGTGTCGAGCGCGAGGATTTCCTCGCCTTCGAGCGCACGGCGCACCACCAGATCGCCCTTGACCTTGTCGGCGTCGAAGACGTGCATCGGCCGGCCTTGGTCGAAGGTCATGTAGTTGGTGACATCGACCAGCGCCGAGATCGGCCGGAGGCCGATGGCGATAAGCCGCTGCTGCATCCATTTCGGGCTCGGACCGTTCTTCACTCCGCGCACCAGCCGCCAGGCGAAGCCGGGGCACAGGCTCTCGTCATCGAGAATGATCTTCACGTTCTGCGTGGTCTCGCCTTCGACCGGGAAATCCGGCTCGGCGGGCTGCTTCAGCGTGCCGAGGCCGGAGGCCGCCAGATCGCGGGCAATGCCGTAGATCGAGGTGCAGTCGGGACGGTTCGGCGTCAGGTTGATCTCGATGACCGGATCGTCGAGGCCGGCATAGGCGGCGAAGGAGGTACCCACCGGCGCGTCCTCGGGCAGATCGATGATGCCGTCATGCTCGTCGGACATGTCGAGCTCTCGTTCCGAGCACATCATGCCGTGGCTTTCGACGCCACGAATGTTGCCGACAGCGAGCGTCACGTCGATGCCCGGCACATAGGTGCCCGGCTCGGCCAACG
This sequence comes from Hoeflea sp., assembly GCA_020637795.1. Classification (GTDB taxonomy): domain Bacteria; phylum Pseudomonadota; class Alphaproteobacteria; order Rhizobiales; family Rhizobiaceae; genus Hoeflea. Next base: position 1,692,237 of record JACKJT010000001.1, read on the forward strand.
CGCCGATCAGGCCGGCCCGCGCGTTGGGCGCGCCGCAGACGATCTGCACCGGCTTGCCGTCGCCCTTGTCGACCATCAGCACGCGCAGCTTGTCGGCGTTCGGATGCTGCTCCGCGGAAACGACCTTGGCGATGGTGAAGGGCCGGTAGGCTGCCTTGTCGTCGACGTCCTCGACCTCAAGCCCGATCGCGGTCAGGCGCTCGCAGATCTGCTCCAGCGTTGCGTCGGCTTCAAGGTGATCCTTGAGCCAGGAGAGGGTGAATTTCATTGCTGTACCCTTGTAAAATCGAGTGGGTTTTCCGGCAGGCTCCGGGCGACCTCAAAGAGTTTCGACAAAAGCGATGCATAGCCGTGCGCATCGTCAATTGCTCTGTGCGTGTGCGGGTGATGACCAAGCCATTCGGCGGGAAATTTGTCTCCGGCCGTTTGCGGAGTGGTCTTGCCAAAGACGCCGAGGATGTAAGTGCCGATGTCAAGCGGGCCGGCGTTGAAGACGCACTGCTCCCAGTAGGGCACGTCAAGCAAGAACCGGCCGACGAACGTTCTCAAGTAGTGGTCGATCCACAGTCCATCGAACATGACAGGCCGCGCTGCAAACGCCCGCTGACCATCAAAGCTCTCGGTCCACTCGACAAAACGGCGCATGATCACAGTCGGGTCTTCCTGATTGGCTGTTGCCGCCGCCCAAGCATGCGGTTGCGTCTGCCACCACGTCATCGTTCGCTCATCCGAATAGCGATCGGCTCTTGGCGCAAGAACGGCCTCGAATTCCCCACAGGCCAAACCATCAGCGCGCAAGGCGACCGTCGCAAAGCTCAACATAGAATGCTGTAAGGGGTCCGGGCCATTTGTTTCGACATCGGTGACGAAGTAGTAAGTCGGCAAGGGATCAACCATCAAGCGGCCTGCTCCGGCGCTTTCGCGCCCGGGGCCTTGTGACCCAGAAACATGCTTTTGACCGAGATGCCTTCATCCGGCCGAGACCACCAGATGCCCTCATACATGAGTTCGATCTCGTTCAACGCATCCACATCGAGGCCACGCAGGAACGGATACCACCAAAGCGGGGTGGAAATCGTGCGGCCGTCAGCAAGGGTCACGTGCACTTCGTCTCGCGTGCACCAGGCCTTTACTGGGCGCATTTCTTCGGTTTCAAATTCCAAAGAACTCATTCCACGCCTCCATCCATTCATTTCTGTGCTCGGAGATCACCGCCAGTATCCGTTCGATCTCCCGGTCATTGTATCCCACGTTCCTGGCAACCGCCAAACTCTTCAGCCAGACCTTCAGCGACTTTCCGTCTTTGACCACATGGATATGAGGCGGTTCATCCCCGTCCAGGGCATAGAACCGGAACCTGTATCCATGCCAGATCAGCAGCGTCGGCATTGCCGTCTCATCTCCGCGTCAGCAAAGAGCCGCTCATCAAGCGCTCCAATGCACGATTGCCCCGAAGCCAGGAGAGGGTGAATTTCATTCTGTTTTCCTCAGACCTTTATTCTTCGACGGTATCGATTGCGTCAGGCTGTTTGGCTGCCCATTCGAAACACTCGCTTTGGCATTGTTTCAAGAACTCAACCGGTTCGGAAACGGAAACGCCAAGCCGGCGGATACCGGCAACGAATCCGTCAATGGTGTCCGCATCCATCTCACCGCTGTCGAGATGATCGCGTCCAACCACTATTGACGTCAGGAGGGGCATTTCGTGTGAGTGGCAGTAGGCGAGAAGATCATCCAGGTGACCGTGTTTGCCGTTCATCAACGGCCGCGCCTTGCTCCAGGTCATTCCATTCGAGGCGGCCAGATCACCATAGCTGATATAGCGGTTTTCTTTGGCGGATCTGGTCATCGCCGCGATTGACGTGCCGATGTCCAGGCCCTTTCCATGGCGCCGGTTCCGCTCGATGATCAGTTCCTGAAACAACGGCGCACGCGTCTTGCCCGCGCGCTCGTGGTTGATGATCCACTGGTCGATGTCGGCGTCAGACTTGGTTTCGAGGCTTGTCATTTGGAGTGCCGATCTTTGCGTTGATTGATTAGATGCTCAGGCCGCCGAACAGGGTCGGCACATCGAGCGGACGGAAGCCGTAATGGCTCATCCAACGGACATCGGCGTTGAAAAAATCCCTCAGGTCCGGCATGCCGTATTTGAGCATGGCGATCCGGTCGAGCCCCATGCCCCAGGCAAAGCCCTGGTATTCGTCGGGATCGAGCCCGCCGGCGCGCAGCACGTTCGGGTGCACCATGCCGCAGCCGAGGATCTCCATCCAGTCGGTGCCCTCGCCGAACTTGACGATCGGGCCGGAGGTGCGGTCGCACTGGATATCGACCTCGAACGAGGGTTCAGTGAACGGGAAGAACGAGGGGCGGAAGCGCATGGTGACGCTGTCGACCTCGAAGAAGGCCTTGCAGAATTCTTCCAGCACCCAGCGCAGATGGCCGACATTTGCGGTCTTGTCGATCACCAGGCCTTCGACCTGGTGGAACATCGGCGAGTGGGTGGCGTCGGAATCCTGCCGGTAGGTCTTGCCCGGAATGACGATGCGGATCGGCGGCTTTTGCGCCTCCATGGTGCGGATCTGCACCGGCGAGGTATGGGTGCGCAGAACCTTGCGCTCGCCATTGTCGTCGGGCTCAAGGAAGAAGGTGTCATGCATCTCGCGCGCCGGATGGCCGTCGGGAAAATTGAGCGCCGTGAAATTGTAGTGATCGGTCTCGATGTCCGGGCCTTCGGCGATGGAAAAGCCCATGTCGGCGAAGATGGCGGTGATCTCGTCGACGACCTGGCTGATCGGGTGGATGCGGCCGCGCTCGGCGGGCGAGGAACGCACCGGCAGGCTGACATCGACGGTTTCGCGTGCCAGGCGCTCGGTGATTGCGGCATCCCGGAGTTCGGCCTTGCGGGCGGCGATGGCATCGGTGACGCGGGCCTTGAGCCCGTTGATCGCCGGCCCCGCCTCCTGGCGTTCCTCGGGCGTCATCTTGCCAAGGCCCTTGAGCAGTTCGGACACCGAGCCCTTCTTGCCGAGTGCCGCGACGCGCACGGCCTCGATGGCCGCTTCATCGGCGCTGGCGGCGATCTCTTCCATGATGGAGGTTTCAAGGGTCTGATACTGGCTCATGGTCTGTGACTACCTGTCTCTTGCCCCCCGTATCCGGCAGGGCGGCTGGCCTGTGCTTAAACGAATTGGAACATCCACGAAACAGGCGATTGCCCGGTTCCGGAACGAAAAATCCCGCGCCAGCCGTGCCAGCGCGGGATCCCAAAATTCAAACTCGGTTTTCGGGAAAACGCTGGCTTAGGCGACAGCGCTTTCAAATTCGTTCGGTGTCGAGTCCTTGAGGTACTCGAGCGCCTTCTTGGAAGCGGCAACCAGAACGCCAAAGGCTTCCGCGTCATGGATCGCCATGTCGGAAAGAACCTTGCGGTCGACCTCGATGCCCGACTTGGTCAGGCCGTCGATGAAGCGGCCATAGGTCAGGCCGTGCTCGCGGACAGCGGCGTTGATGCGCTGGATCCAGAGCGCGCGGAAATTCCGCTTCCGGACCTTGCGGTCGCGGTAGGCGTACTGCATCGACTTGTCGACGGCAGCCTTCGCGGCGCGGATGGTATTCTTGCGGCGTCCGTAAAAGCCCTTGGCTTTCTTCAGGACCTTCTTGTGTTTTGCGTGGGCAGTAACGCCCCGTTTTACGCGTGCCATATCATGATCTCCTTAAAATCGCTGGTCCCGGCTCTGCTTACAGGCCGTTGGGGAGGAACTTCTTGACGATCTTGGCGTCAGGCTCGGAAAGAACCATGGTGCCGCGTGCGTCGCGAATGAACTTGTTGGACCGCTTGATCATGCCATGGCGCTTGCCGGCGGCTGCAGCGAGAACCTTGCCGCTCGCCGTGATCTTGAACCGCTTCTTGGCAGACGATTTCGTCTTCATCTTGGGCATTTCGCTACTCCTTGTCAGACCTGTAGGGCGCCTCGTCGGCACCGCATGGCCATTTCTTGTTGGGTGAGACGCAAATGGGCGAAGACCCCTTTTGCATCGAGCGTTGAAAACCGCCTCGGCATGCCCTGCCGGCCGGTTTGAACGCGCGCCTTATAACTGTCACATGACAAAAGCGCAACGGGCGTTCGACTGAATCAGCCTGATAAAAGCAAAAACCGGCCCTGGCATCCGCCGGACCGGTCTGCATCAGGCAATCCAGGATGTTATTTCGGCGCCAGCACCATCATCATCTGACGGCCTTCAAGCTTCGGCTCGGCTTCGACCTTGGCAATGGCGACGGTGTCGTCCTTGACCTTCTGAAGCAGTTTCATGCCGAGTTCCATATGGGCCATTTCACGGCCGCGGAACCGCAAGGTCACCTTGACCTTGTCGCCTTCGTCAAAGAAGCGGTTCATGGCGCGCATCTTCACGTCATAATCATGCGTGTCGATGTTGGGGCGCATCTTGATTTCCTTGACCTCTACGGTCTTCTGCTTCTTGCGCGCCTCGGAGGCCTTCTTCTGCGATGCGTATTTCAGCTTGCCCAGATCAACTATCTTGCAAACGGGCACGTCGCCCGCGGAGTTGATCTCGACAAGGTCGAGGCCAGCCTCTTCGGCCATCGCCAACGCCTGTTCGGTTGGCACGACGCCGTGGTTCTGGCCTTCGGAATCGATGAGTTGGACCGTCGGGGTCCGGATATTCTGGTTCGCGCGGGGGCCTTCGTTGGCTGTTGGCGGCGCTCTGAATGGTCTGCGAATGGCTTTGGTCTCCTGATTAACTCGTGCAATTCCGCCGGTTTCGGCACGCGAGTGTGTATGTCTCGAGCGCAATGTCGTCATCGGCTGGCCGGTGTCAATAGCATGGCTTTGCGAAAAAATCACCACAGGGCCGTTAACAGGCGTCCGAATCTTGTAAAAGAAGCGGAAACGACGAAAACGGAGCGCATGAGAGATGACGGAACCGGTCGCCAGCAAACTGGATGTGGGCAAGGGGGCGGACATGCGTCCGATCGCGGCACTGACCCGCGAGGCCACCGCGAAAGGCGCCGGCCTGCCGGGCGTGGTCTGGCTCGGCGGCTACCGTTCGGACATGACCGGCTCAAAGGCCGAAGCGCTTTGCCAGCAGGCCGGGCGCAACGGCCAAGCCTGCCTGCGGTTCGACTATTCTGGTCACGGCGCTTCAGGCGGCGATTTTCGCGACGGCACGATTTCGCGGTGGCTGGAAGAGAGCCTGGCTGTGTTCGAGCACTGCACGTCGGGTCCGCAGATCCTCGTCGGCTCCTCCATGGGCGGCTGGATTGCGCTGCGCATGGTGCAGGAACTTAAGGCGCGGGGCCAGGGTGACCGTGTGGCCGGGCTCGTGCTGATCGCGCCGGCGCCCGACTTCACGCTGGAACTGATGGAACCGGAACTGACGGACGCGCAACGTGAAGCGCTTGAGCGGGACGGCTTTTACGAGGAACCCACCCCCTACGGCCCGGACCCGAACGTCTTTACCCGGGCCTTGTTCGAAGACGGCCGCAAGAACCGTGTGCTGGAGGGGCTGATCGAGACCGGCGCACCGGTTCACATCATCCAGGGCATGGCCGACCCGGACGTGCCGTGGCGGCATGCGCTTCGGCTTGTCGAGCACCTGCCGTCGGAAAATGTCACCGTGACGCTGATCCGCGACGGCGATCACAGGCTGTCGCGGGACGAGGATATTGCCCGGATTCTCGCGGCCGTGGACGGGATCGCCACAGGGAGCTGAGCGGCAGCCCGATCCTGCCGATCGGCGCCGCGCGAGCAGCATTTCTTGAGGATCCTGGCCCCATGCACTCAAGGCGCCGACCTCAAGAATGTCCCGGAACGGATCATTTCCTGCCATGCCGGCAGGTGTGGCGCAGAAGCCGCGGCCGGTAACCATGTCTCGACAACGATGGGGCCGCGACGTTGACTCTTCCGCCCATACGATCTTAACTCTTTGTTAACGAAATGGGATGGCGTGGAGTAGACCGGCGATGTTGTGCGGACCGGGACGAGCAAGGCGGGCAATGATTGCCCTGTTGGCGTCGATTGTGATGCCAGCGGGCGCGATGGCTTCCGGCCTGTCGATGCAGGTCGGGCGGGTGACGTCGCAGCCCATCGGACACTACGAATTCTGCAAGAAGTTCACGTCCGAATGCGAACCGGTCAAGGGATCGGGCGCAGCGCCGAAGGTGACCGATTACGGCTGGGACGTGATCCGGGAAATCAACCGCGCGGTCAATTTTTCGGTGATGCCGAAGACCGACATGGAATTGTTCGGCGAGGAAGAGGTCTGGACCTATCCCAACGTGGCCGGCGACTGCGAAGATTACGTGCTGCTCAAGCGGCACATGCTGATCGAGCGCGGGTTTTCGCCCGCCGACACCCTGATCACGGTCGTGCGCAAGCCCGATGGCGAAGGACATGCGGTGCTGACGCTGAGGACTTCCGAAGGCGATTTCGTGCTCGACAATCTGGTCGACGAGGTCAAGAACTGGCGCGAAACGCCCTACAGCTATCTCAAGCGCCAGGCGTCGACCAATTCCGGCCGCTGGGTCACCATCGAGAACGGCTCCGACGTTCTGGTCGGCGCGCTGGAATAGGGCTGCGCGACTATCCCGGCACAGACGCTCGTCAGTCGGTTGGCGCAACCACCGCTGCGGTGGCCCGTTTTTCAATCACATAAAGAGCCCAGGACGCCGCGACGCCCACCGCGGCCACCAGCATGAGCAGCGTGAAGGTCAATCCTATGCCTGCATGGCTGATGGCCAACGCCGTGCAGACCGGCGCGCCGGCCATTGCGAACAGGCGAAGCGTGGCGAGATTGCCGGTCATGGCACCATAGCCCTCGGTGCCGAACAGACGGGCGGGAAGAATGGCGCGGGCGATGAAATTCAATCCCTGACCGATGCCGAAACTGACCGCAAATACGATCACGATCAGTTCACCGTCGAGCCAGAGCCCTGCCGCCAGGCACGCCAGGCCCAGGAGCAGGGTCGTGCTCGAGATCACGCCGACGACCGAGGAGGACACCCGTTCGCCGGTGAGCATCTCGACAAGCCTTGCAGCCACCTGCATCGGGCCGATCACAGCACCTGCCAGAGCGGCGAGTGCCGCGGGGCGCCCCATCTCTTCGAGGATGAGGAAGAAGGATGTGTGCACGGCGGACATCAGGAAGCTGCCGCCGGCAAATGCGATGGCCATGAACACGAATGCCGGCGTCCGGTTTCCCCGCTTCAGCAGGCCGGGGTCGCGGTTCTCGACAGGCGCAGGGTGAGGGTTGTCGCGCGTCCTGATGACACCGGGAACCGAGGCGTGGATCGGAAGGGCGATGAGCAGATTGACCGCGGCCAGCACAAGGCAGACGCCGCGCCAGTCCATGAACCCGAGCAACCAGTGAATGAGCGGCCAGAAGATGGTCGAGGCGAAGCCGGCAACCAGCGTGACATGGGCAATGGGACGCCGGGCATGGCGCCCGTGAATGGCCGTCAATGCCGCAAAGCCGGTTTCGTACTGAACCATGCGGGAGGCGAATTCGATCACCAGCATGGCGACAACGAAACCGGTCATCGACTGGACCAGCGACAGGTTGACGAGCGCAAGTGCAGCCAGACAGGATCCCGTGACCATCACCGGCCGCGCGCCGAAGCGATCCATGGCCCGCCCCACCAGCGAAGCGGTGACCGCACTGGTCAGCAGGGCGGCGGAAAAGACCCCGAACACAAAACCGGTGCTCCAGCCCTGGGCGCGGGCGATCTCCGGTCCGAGAATGGCAAAGGGATAATACAGCGTCCCGTAGCCAATCGTCATGGATATGCCGATGAGCAGCGTCAGCGGCTCGACGCGGCGCGCCCGGCTCATCACCACGCCATCCGGCAAATGACAGGGCCCGTCGGGCCGAGCATTGTCATCCAGCCTCCAGACCCATACCGGCGGCGCGACGCAGAAACTCGAGCAATCGCTCCCGGTCTTCACTGACCGTCAGATCCTGGATTTCACGGAACATCTCTTCGATATCGAGGCCTTCGGGAGCAGACTCCGCGGCAACGGTAATCTTCTGGTGTGAAGTCGGTTTTGCCGCCTCGACGGAGAAATACAGTTCCTCGTGGAGCTTTTCGCCGGGACGCAGGCCGATCTCGTGAATTGCGATGTCGCCAGCGGGGTTGGAAGCGTCACTGACAGTCAGGTTAGAGAGTTGCACCATCTTGATGGCAAGGTCCCGGATGCGGACCGCTTTTCCCATGTCGAGCAAAAAGATGCGTCCCGGGTATTCTTCACGCGCATCATTGCGGCGGGCGAGACTTCCGGCCTGAATAACCAGTTGGGCGGCTTCCTCGATGGACAAGAAATAGCGTGTGGTTTCGGAGTGGGTCAGGGTGATCGGCCCACCCTTGCGGATCTGCTCTTTGAACAGGGGTATGACCGAACCGCTGGACCCGATGACATTTCCGAACCTGACCGCACAGAACACCTTTCCATTGTTCGCGAGCTTTGCCTTATCGGCGAAATCCTGGACAATCAATTCGGCGACGCGTTTGGAGGCGCCCATGATGCTTGAGGGCCTGACGGCCTTGTCAGTCGATATGAGAACAAAGACTTCGACGTCGCTGTCATAGGCGGCTGAAGCAACGGAGAGGGTTCCCAGCGCATTGTTCTTGATGCCTTCGAACGGATTGGCCTCGACCAGCGGCACATGCTTGTAAGCTGCCGCATGAAACACCGTGTGAACGGCATGATCGCGTATCACCCTGCGCATCAGTGCCGGATCATCGACGGCTCCAAGCACAGCGACCTTCTCAAATCCAGTCTGTTTGGCCAGCTCCCGATCGATCTGATAAAGTGCGAATTCGCTCGAATCGAGCATGATCAGCTTGGACACTCCGACCGCGCTCAGTTGCCGGCACAGTTCGGATCCGATCGAACCTCCGGCACCCGTGACCAGCACCACCTTGTTGCGGGTGTTGGCCTCCATAAGTCCCAGATCGGGTGGTACGGCATCGCGGCCCAGAAGGTCGCCGATCTCCACATCGCGGATCAGATCAACCGTGTGTTTGCCATCTGCGATGTCGACAAAGGCCGGAAGGATGCGGACCCGCAAGCCGAGGTTGCTCAGATGCTCGACCACCTCGGCACGGCGCGCCGTATTTGCGCTGCGCATCGTTACGATGGCTTCGCTGATTTTCTTTTTCTCTATCAGCCTTTCCAGGTCTGCAGGATTGCTGATCCTGATACCGTCGATCGTGGCGCCCCACATGGTCGGATCGTCATCGACCTGAAAGATCGTGATCCGGTTGCTGCTCTGTTTGAGCGTCGCGGCGATCTGGCGGCCGGCATCGCCCGCGCCGTAAACCAGGATGTTCCTGCGTTGCGTCTGTTCCTGAGTAAATTCGAGAATCAGCCATCGCGAGATATAGCGGAAGCCGGAGATCAGCAGCAAAGACAGGAGCCAGAAAATCACCGGAACGGTCCGTGGTACCAGGGTGGACCCTTCCAGACGCGCCACATAGGCCACCACGGCCCATAAAATGGCGGTCAGTCCGACAGCCTTGAAAATTGTCCACAACGCATGCTCGCCGACATAGCGCGTAATCGAGGTGTAAAGCCCGAACGCATACATGATCGGAACTCCGATCAACGGCGCCGCGAGCATGAGAAACACCTGGTTGATATCGGGATCGTAAAGCGCGTTGAAACGAAGCGAATAAGCCAGCCACACTGCGCTGGAAAACAAAATGAAATCGATAATGACAAGAATGAGCTGCTTGGAACGCCGGCTCATCGTAGCAAGCCAGTGGATCACAGTACGAATCATGTTCGAAGTCTCTTCTTGATGTTCAATTCGCTGTCGAAATTCGAAATCTGACTGGCCGCTCAATGGCACAGCACCCGGCACTTGGCAACTCAAGCACCTTCCATTTAGCATAGCATTGCGTCAACACGCGACTAGCCAGCCGGGGCCGCCCGGTTCCGGCCCATCATCCGCCATACCAGTCCCGCTCGTGGAAACCTCCTCCAATCGCTTCTCCCGCTCACGCGCGGTCAGGCATTGCCGATCAGCAAGCCCGCGGCAAAGACCAAAGCACCGCCCAGGACCACCTGAAAGATCGCCCTGCTCCATGGCGTGTCCATCCAGTGGTTCTGGATCCAGGCAATTGCCCAGAGTTCGACGAAGACCACTGCGATGGCAACCGAGGTGGCGATGGTGAAATCGGGGATCAGATAGGGAAGCGCGTGACCAAGACCGCCGATCGCGGTCATGATGCCGGACGCCAGGCCGCGCTTGAGAGGCGATCCTCGGCCGGAAATCACCCCGTCGTCATGGGCCGCTTCGGTGAAGCCCATGGAAATCCCGGCGCCGACGGATGCCGACAGTCCGACCAGGAACGTCGTCCAGGTGTCGCCGGTGGCAAACGCGGTGGCGAAGATCGGCGCAAGGGTGGAAACCGAGCCGTCCATCAATCCCGCCAGTCCGGGCTGGACATAGATCAGGATGAATTTGCGGCGGTCGGTCTGCGCCTCTTCGACCTTCACATCCTCGGGCGTGTGTTCAAGGCCAAGCCGGCGCGCCAGGGATTCATGGCCCTTCTCCGCCAGCGCGAGATCGCCGAGCAGCTTGCGGGTGTCCGCGTCCGAGGCGCGGCCCGCGGCAGCAAGATAGAAGTTGTGGGCCTGGGCCTCCATGTCCTCGGCGATCAGCCGGATCTTGTCGACGGACTGGTTTTTCACCAGCCAATCCGGCTTGCGCTCGTAAAACCCGCGCACATGCTCGCGGCGAATGAGAGGAATGCGATCTCCGAAGCGTGCCTTGTGACGCTCGATCAGCCGCGCGCGGTGCACGCTTTCCTCGGCCGCCATCTCCTCGAATACCTTGGCCGATTGCGGATAGTCATCCCTCAGATGATCCGCGTAGGCAAGGTAAATGCGCGCGTCGTCCTCTTCGGACGATATCGCGAGCGCGAGAATTTCCTGCTCGCTCAGGGAATTGAAGGACCTGCGGTTGAAGCCGAGAATGCGATTGAGCATGGGAACCCCACAAATTAGAATGATTCTAAATTATAAGTTTCCGGCGCCGTTATCAAGCCGGGAATACGCAAAGTTGATCCCTGCCGGGTTGATCCGGGGCCGTGCGGCGTCCAAGTGTTTCAGCATGACCGAAGCACGCGAGATGAAAGACAGTCTGCTCGACCACCTTGGACGGTTTCTGGCGCGGCGGCTGCATTCAGCCAACCCGGGATACGAGCCCTACACGCCATCCGATCCGGAAACACTTTCGCGGACCCTTCAGCCAGGCGATATCCTGCTGGTGGAGGGGAACCAGAAAGTGTCCGCAGCGATCAAGTACCTGACCCAGTCCACCTGGTCGCATGCGGCGCTCTATGTCGGTACCGCGCTGAAACCGGAGGATGGAGGGGCCGAAGAATATCCGCAACTCGTCGAGGTCAATCTCGGCGAAGGCTGCGTTGCGGTGCCGCTATCCAAATATGCCCGCTTCAACACGCGGATCTGCCGGCCAATGGGCCTGACCCCCGGGGATCGGGCAGCCGTCGTCTCCTACATGGTGGAACGGCTCGGCGTCCGCTACGACATGAAGAACATTTTCGACATGTTGCGCTATTTCTTTCCCACGCCGCCGGTGCCTGTGCGCTGGCGCCGACGGATGATCGCCTTTGGCTCGGGTGACCCGACCCGCGCCATCTGTTCCTCGATGATCGCCCAGGCTTTCCAATCGGTGCAATACCCGATCCTTCCCGAAATCACGCGCGCACCAGGCAGACAACGGGCGGATTCGGACTATTCCCGCCGCGAGATCCTTCACATCAGGCATCATTCGCTGTTCGCGCCGCGGGATTTCGATCTCTCTCCCTATTTCAAGGTGATCAAGCCAACGCTCGAATACGGCTTTGATTACAAGCGGCTCGAGTGGGGACCCAAGCCATCGCCAGAGCCCGGCACAAGCCCGCAGACCCTGCCGCAAGGCGAGTGAGGTCCGCGGGGGCGGGAGTGCGCCTGCCACCAGCGCTTCATGGCAGCACGCCATCAAAGGCCGACTTGCATCACGTTTGAAACCGCTGTATCCATGTCTCAAGCATCAGTATGCACATTCCAAACGTCGATATCGCGTGTTCACACAAGAGCCAGAACCATGATCACCGCTTCACAGCTGCGCGCCGCCCGGGCGCTTCTTGGAATCGACCAGAAAAGCCTGGCCGCGATGGCCGGGGTCTCGCTGCCAACGGTCCAGCGGATGGAAGCCAGTGACGGCAATGTCCGGGGCACCATCGACACACTCACCAAGGTGGCGGAGGCTCTCGACAAGGCCGGCATCGAACTCATCGGAGATCACGCGGCCAGCACCGCCGGCGGGCGCGGCGTCAGGCTGAAAACCCCTTTATCTGCATCCGCAATACCGCACTGAACTTCAATCAAGTCGCGACAGCGACCGCCGACAGCCCTGCCGACGATCCTGCCGCTCGAAGCTGCACAAAGAGAAACTTAAACTCTGGCAATCTTGGCAACGGGCTCTCGAAAAATGCGTCAACCAAAGATTCTCACGACACTTCAGACCTACAGCTGGCAGCTTTTTGTCAGCGACCTGCTGGCCGGGGCAACGGTCGCCATGGTTGCGCTGCCGCTGAGCCTCGCCATCGCGATTGCGTCCGGCGCCGGTCCGGACAAAGGGATTGTCACCGCCGTTGTCGGCGGCTTCCTGATTTCGCTGTTTGGCGGCAGCCGCGTCCAGATCGGAGGCCCGACAGGGGCCTTCATCGTCGTCGTGTTCAGCGTGATCTCCCAGTTCGGTTATGACGGCCTTGTCCTGGCAACCTTCATAGCAGGCATCATCCTGCTTGTCGGCGGCTATTTCCGGGCGGGCAACCTGATTGCCTTTGTTCCCGAGGCCGTGGTCAACGGCTTCACCATCGGCATCGGCATCATCATCGCCACGAGCCAGCTCAAGGACTTCCTCGGCCTGGCCGTTGAGAAGCAGCCCGCTGACTTCCTGGAAAAAATTCCGGTGCTGTGGGAGGCGCGGGAGACTTTCAGCCCGGCGACATTTTCCATTGCGATTGTCACGCTGATATTGATCGTCTTTCTGCGGCGCATCGCCCCCCGCTTCCCCGGCCTCATCGTGGCCGTCGGGATCGGGTCGGCGCTCGTGGCGCTGATGGCGCTCCCGGTCGATACGCTCGGCTCCCGGTTCGGCGAGCTTCCCAGTCAGATGCAGTGGCCGCAACTGCCCGACCTTTCCCCCGCGCGCATGATCGAACTGCTGCCGTCCGCCTTCATCATTGCCTTTCTGGCAGGGGTCGAATCGCTTCTGTCGGCCATGGTCGCCGACAAGATGATCCAGGGACAGCACAGGCCAAATGCCGAACTGACGGCGCAAGGCATCGCCAATATCGGGTCTGCGCTGTTCACCGGCCTTCCGGCGACCGGCGCGATTGCGCGAACCGCGACCAACATCAAGGCCGGCGGCAAGACACCTGTCGCTGGGCTTGTCCATGCCGTTATCGTCTTGCTGGTGATGGTGTTTGCCGCGCCCGCCGCAAGCTACCTGGCGATGCCGGCGCTTGCAGCCCTTCTCATCGTCACGGCCTGGAACATGACAGAACCGCACAAATGGCGTGAATATGCGCGCGGCAGGAAAAGCGACATCCTGCTTCTGCTTCTCACGCTGGTCCTAACCGTTCTTGTCGATCTGACCGTGGCCATTGGCGCCGGTGTCTCCATCGGTCTCGCGCTGCGTCTGAGCCGCCGCAAGGCCGTGGAAACCGATTGGACCCCGCCGGACAGGTAGGAACCACCATTTCGGGCGCCTTGCCCCTATCGCGGCGCTGTCGGCATCGAGCGGATCCGAGGCATGAAAACTGTTGATGCGGACTGATACAGCGGATACTGTTGATGCGGACTGATACAGCGGATATTGGTCTGCCATGATCAAGGATAATCGTCGCGATCAGGGATTTGCACCGCAAGCCCTTGCCGCCCGGGGGATCCTGTTCCTGCCATGCGATAGCGGCATGGGGATTTTCGCAGAGCCCATCCAAACCTTCGTGTGTGAGAAGACTTGATTGCTCGAACCGAGTGATGCCATGACCTTTTCACGACCGGAAAGCTTTCCGCGCCCAAAGGAGTGCCACCAGTGAGAATCGTCATTACAGGCGCGACCGGATATGTGGGCAAGAACCTGGTTCCGCTGTTGCAGAAGCCTGGCACGGAATTGCTTCTGGCCGGGCGGGACAAAGCAAAAATCAGCCGCATGTTTCCGGGCTGCAGGTGCTGCGACTACACCGAGCTTGCCCGGGAGGCCAAGGGCTACTCGGTTCTCCTGCATCTGGCGGTTTTGAACAATACTTCCAGCGAACCGCTTGAGACCTTTCTCAAGGTCAATGTCGATGGCGCCTTGGAAACGGCAGAGCTTGCGCGCGAAGCCGGGATCGAAATCTTTGTAAACTTCTCGTCCACTCATCCCCTCGATCAATCGAACACATCTTCCTACGCGGTCAGCAAGCGAAAAGCGGCCGAGGAACTTGCCAGGCTCGAAGGCATGAGGGTCATCAACCTCTACCTGCCCTATGTCTACAACCCGGATTTTTCAGACCGGTTGACATTCCTTTCGAAGCTTCCGGCCCCACTCGCCCGCATCGCCTTCGGCGCAATCGCTTCGCTCAAACCCACCGTTCCCATTCACCGGATCGCTCATGTGGTCAGATCTCTGGAAAGCCGGGATTTTCCGGTCCTGGCCGAACCGGCCATCATCAGCGACGGCCAATCCGGCAATCCGGTCTATAGCTTCATCACGCGAAGCCTTGATCTGGCTTTTGCACTGGTGATCACGGCGTTTTTCTGGTGGCTGCTGTTCATCATCTGGGCACTGGTCAGGATCGAATCGAAAGGTCCCGGTATTTTTGCGCAGGAGCGGGTCGGCAGGAACGGACGGCCATTCACCTGTTACAAATTCCGGACCATGAAGACAGGGACGGCACATCTCGGGACCCATGAAGTCAGCGCCAGTTCCGTGACCAGGCTGGGCGCGGTCCTGAGAAAACTCAAACTTGATGAATTGCCACAGGTCATCAACATCTTCCGCAACGAGATCAGCCTGATCGGGCCACGCCCCTGCCTGCCGGTGCAGAGGGACCTAGTGGAAGCTCGCCGCCGGTTGGGTGTGCTTGCGCTCAAGCCCGGAATCAGCGGCCTGGCGCAGGTCAATGGTGTGGACATGAGCGACCCCGAGAAACTGGCAAACCTGGATGCTCGCTACCTGGCACTCGAGTCACTACCGCTGGATCTCAAGATCATCATTGCCACGGCACTGGGAAGCGGCAACGGAGACAGGGTGGCAAAGTGAACCTATACCGTCTTGGAGTAGCCCTCTGAAAGTGGTCCATCAACTGGGATCAGAGCACGACCCCATCGCTTGCAGAGCAATTCCACGCTCTGGCAGCTGCTTTCTGACCGCATATCCGAAACGGCTCTTTCTCGACCATATCCAAGATTTGCAACAGAACCAGAAAAGGCGGCCAGGCGCCGATCCTTGCAAAAAAGGGTCAAACGAACACGTTTCCGGAGGCCTCCACCTTGATCGTTTCATCGCCTGACTCCTTCGCCAGGGAACTCGGTTTTACGATCAAACGGTATTTTTTGTTGTTCGAAATCAATCCAAGTATGTTGCCGATCGCCTACAAAAATGTTTACCGTACCATGTATTTGAGAGGTCATGATTCGGAAAACGCATTAATGAGGATAGACAGACAATATTCAGCGCGCTCGCTTGTAATAGCAAAAATTGCCATACGGCAATCTGCTTTACATGAAGGCCGCACCACTGATTAGAAAGGGTGCAATCAGTGGCTTGGTCTTTACATTCTATATGCGATCTAAAGTTGTTTTTTCACAAAGCGAATGGTTAGAAGTATTCGTTAATCAGGAGCTACCGTGGAATATTGAATGATTTATCTTTCGCGCCTTACATTTAAGAGCCCGATTCAAAAGTTATTCATTGCTCGCAATGCCTTGCCAACCGCCGCATGAGAATGCGGATATGGGCGATGAGGGTCCATGCTGTTGAACTCTGGATGGATTTCTCCCAGTCCTTGGCCAGCCTGCGGGACCTTCCCAGCCATGCGAACGTGCGTTCGACAACCCAGCGGCGCGGGAGACCTTGAAGCCCTTCTGGTCGTCGCAGCGCCTGACAACCTCGATGGTCCAGTCGCCATTGCCCGTCAGCGCCTGTTTCAGCTTGTCGCCGCTATACCCGCCGTCTGCAAAGATGTGCCGCAAGAACGGATAGAAGCGGCGGATCGATCGTAGCGTCGGCACCGCCCCGTCACGATCCTGAACTGCAGCGCTATGCACCAGCAACCCGACCATGAATCCGTTGGTGTCAGTCACAATATGACGCTTGCGGCCTTTGGTTTTCTGGCCCGCGTCATACCCACAAACCCCTCCACTTTCAGTGGTTTTAACACTCTGACTGTCGATTATCCCGGCACTCGGGCACGGTTCCTTGCCTTCAAGTTCCCGCGCCACCTGCACCAGCGCAAAATTCATCAACGCCAAGGTTCCATCGTTGCGCCAGCGGTAGAAATAGCCCCGCACCGTGGAAACAGGCGGGAAATCCTTCGGCAGCATTCGCCATGGGATGCCGCCGCCAGCGATGTAGAGAATTGCGTTCATCACCTCGCGCATGTCGCTCGTACGAGGCCGGCCGCCTGTTCGCGAAGGCGGAACCAGCGGTGACACCACAGCCCACTCGCCGTCCGTCAAATCGGTTGGATAGCGGTCGGAATTGCGGTTATGCTCGGCGCGGGTGATATCAGTCCAGGACATAGTGGCCTCCATCGAATCTTTGACAATCCGACGGAATCACATCCCACTGATATCACTCAACAACTTTCAAATCGGGCTCAAAAATCGGTTCCATAATATGAGTGCAAAATAGCCATAACCATCATCCTTCTAGGCAATGAACAACAAGTCTCTAGCACTTAAACCGATATAGTCAAAATCGGTCTTGATGACTCACTTAGACATTATTCACCTGAATGGACCCTGAACGTGGAATATGGAATGCCCCATTCACCTTGCAGGGCGTAAACACCTGAGAAGAACCGAGAACAGACCTCAGGCGAATACCCAAGCCCCTCATTTGCGTGTTGTGATTGATCATAGCTACGCGAAAAAGATCCCGTCCGAGATCGAAGGTGCGACACCCGCAACGTTTTCGGGAGAAGCTGAGAAGTCAGCCAAAACATGAGCGGTGCTTTTGTTCCCGCTGTCAAGTTCGCCGGTCCAATAGCTGATGCCACCGGCTTCTCCGTTTCGGCCCAGAACGTTTTGATAGAATTTTTCAACAACCCCGAGATTGGTCGTGGCACCACTATAGAGGTTCTTGAATTCGGCTGAAGCTACAAAGCCACCTGCCGCCT
This sequence comes from Hoeflea sp., assembly GCA_020637795.1. Taxonomy (GTDB): domain Bacteria; phylum Pseudomonadota; class Alphaproteobacteria; order Rhizobiales; family Rhizobiaceae; genus Hoeflea. The sequence goes on from JACKJT010000001.1 coordinate 1,709,653, forward strand.
GAATCAGGTTCATGCCCTTGTCCAGCTCGGCGATCCAGAACTTGAGCCCATCATTATCGGGAGTACGGTTGAATGCGGCCTTGTAAATTCGATAAGCCTGACCTGCGGTTCCGTCCGTATCAAAAGCCAGTGTTCCGTCGCTAAACACCAATCTCTCTATGTTAACCAACGTGTCTGTGCCTTGGCCCGTAGCTGTGACTGTATTTCCGTTCTTCGAAATATTCACCTGCGAGCGAGCGACACCAAAGGTTGCGGAATCCAGACCTAAAAGTCCATCGATATTGTCGTTGCCGGACGTCAGGACAAAAATGTCATTGCCATTCGTCGGGCCTGAATTGTTCGCGCCACCGGTTTCGGCATCGAGCTTTGTGTTGTTGTTTGATATGGTAACAGTGGTGGTCGTATTAACGTTTACACCGCGAAATTCTACGGTGTAATTGCCGTTGGCTAAGTCCATTTGATAGCCACCAGAATCCCAAGTTGCTGTTGTAAACGTTCCACTTGCACCGGTGGCAGTAACAGTTACGCCGCTCACACCCTCACCAATGTCATAGAAATCGTCATTATCCGTGTCGTTGATTACGACACCCACCAGTTTTTGCTGAGTGGTAAATGACGTTCCAATATGTTGTGTGATCGCGTTCGGTCCTGCTTGTGTAGCTGGATTGCTCTCGGCTACGACCCCGATTCCAATTTCCTTTTTCGCTCCGTCCATAATCGTAAGGCGATGACCGGGGGGGGACTGAATTCCAGTTGCGGTATTGCCCCAGTCTATAAAGAATGCGGCGTGGGAATAGAGCGCATCTTCGCCGAACAGGAAAATGTTTTCGCCGATTGTTTGGAATTGAAACCCGGCTGCTTTCACACGGTCGCCAAGACTTGGTTCGCCAGGCAAATTGTGCGATTGCAGGTCGTTGGCAATCATGAGTTGGCTGTGCGTTGTCGCAGACTGGGACAATTGATCGCTCCAAGCCAAAGGAGCAACCGGCGTTAATGCGCTAAACTGGTTGGCGAGTTCATTTAGATTGACGTTAAAGAACTTGATTGCACTGGTAATGTTGGCGGTGGTGCCGGTCTGAGTGGCCGCATCCGCAACGAATCTTGCAAATTCACCCGCTGGATCGATGCGCGCTTGATTGATCAGCTCCAGCATTAACTGTTCATATGCATCTGGCTTAATAGTCATCGTATTGACCTCCCATAACAACACTTACGGCTATAGACGGCTCAGTCCATCCCAGCCGCAAGGACCAACCTGCGAGCACGATCCGATTACGTTTGCGGTGGTTGAAAGAAGCAGAGTTTCTTTGGCCTACCATCGATTAATTCGACAGGACTAAATTATTACATACTCTCCAGCTTGATCCAGCATTGACCTATGTCAACTGGACACCGCATTTGGCGCCAAAAAAGTAGGCGGTCTCAAATTTGAAGTGCAACAGACTGGCTTGAGAATTTCAGTTTGGTAGGCTTCAAGAGGTGTCCTGATACCGAGCGCTTTTCGGGGTCGATTGTTGAGGCTGTCAACGATTTTGTCGAGGTCTTTTTGTGAGCAGATGCTCAGGTCGGAAATCAACAGTGTCTCGACACGGCCTTCCTTAGCGCTTCATCGATAAGCTGATTGGCTATCTTCATGCGGGTTGTTGCTGCTTCTCGCCATTCTGCGGATATGCGGTGGGATGGTTCTCGCGGGCGAAATTCCGACGTTTCATCTTAAGTTGAGCCGGCGTATCCGTGGACAGCAGTCGAATATCCTTGACAATTTCCTCCGGACTCAGCCGTTTGAAGACAGACGTGTCAATCCGAATTCTGGGCGGCTCTACCACCTTATCGATACCGGCTCTTTGTGGCCAGGCACTAATGCCCAAGCACCTCGTGGGCGGTGCAGCAAAGTGGTTGACACCATAGGCGGCGCAGGCTGCGGCGAGTTGCTCGCCTCTTCCCGAGTGATCCAGCCCGAAAACGGAACCGACAAAGCCTGAATTCAGACCGCGAACCGCACCCCAGGAGCCAGAGCATGGCGGTGGTGCGTCTGCATTTTGCTTCGCCAGACCGTCAAGAATTGCATTAAACGTGCTCAGAACCACAATCCTTGTCTCATCTTCGTTCAGACTCCGGCTGTTGTCCGAAAGCCAGTTTGGTTTCCTGAAGGTAGAGTGAGGAATTCTGGTTAATTCTTCGTAGATCGAAAGGCAGGTGGCTCTGAAGCAGAACATTTGACACTTGATTATGGCAGAGCCGACAGTGCTACGGGATTGTATTTCCCCCTATCCCCCAATCCGTGGCGATGACCTCCAAAGCTCGGCCAGTCACTAATCGGATACCGACACTGGGATCATGACTGCCGTTTTATCCTGAAGCGAAGCGCCCAGCTTGTTCTCATGCGGATGTGAGAGGCCAAGAGCGTGCCCCGGTTCACGGATGAACGAGCTGTAGGCGTAATTGCCGGCTTGGGAGAGGCAAAATAACCTTTTGCGGCCCCAAACCATACGTCACCGGCATTGCTGATGCTTCCGGGACCATAAGCCCACGCTGTTGTTGGGGAGCTTGAGGATGCGATACGAATATCCGCATCTGCGCCGGCGATTTTTATAATTTTCAGGTCAATGACTTCCGCTCAGGTAGAGATTGCCTTTTCCGCGGTGCTGGCCTGTGCTCCGGTCAGCACCCGGTAGCCCTTTGCTGGCTCGCCCAGACCGTACCCGGGGCATAGCTTCCGGTTGATGATGTGAAACCAAACGGGGTCTCTGAATTAAACCATTTTTATACATTAAGAAGAGGATCGATGAAACAATTACCGATGGCGATTTTTCTGAATGCGCACAGCCTTTATACAGCCACATTACTCATTTATTGTTCCGTGGAAAATAAAAAATACAGAGAGTTAGATAGATTATATCTAAGCATCGCAATTTTATAGGATTGCATTATTTTTTTAAATTGATTTATTATTCGTATTGAATTCATCAAAATTTGTATAATATAAATTGTAGAGCGATCCGTGTGGTGGGAACCCACGGCGATACAAAGCATGTCTCGCTCCCCTGCCCCGGTTTGGTGAGGCTCTTGCTCCCCTCTTACCGCACCATGATGGTCGAAGCCCTGGCTTGAGCCGGCGAGGTAGAGCTAGATCTAATACTTGACATCGCTTTCAATTCCGCCGGATCATGACGTGAGGATATCTGGAAAAGGGCGCCACTCGATCAGGGCGACGGACATGACCGAATCAACCTACATCATTGCAATTCATGCTGGTCATATGAACCTGACGCTGAGGATATAGCCCGTGGTCGATTATGTCATTGAACAATACAAATGGGGAAGTGCAGCACTTGGGACATCTGGTGGTATTGTCAACTGGAGTTTCGCCGCTGTCAGCAAGCCGTCGGGTTATCAATTTGATAAGTTTATCACGGAAGCGCCCTTTCAGGCTCTTGTGCGGGAGGCATTTGATGCGTGGGAAGCGATTGCCAACATTGATTTCGTCGAGGTAGTAGATAGCACAGCGGTTTCGTTCAGGCTTGGCTGGGACGTTATTGATGGGGTCAGCAATCAAGTCGGCGAGGCAAATACCGCCTAGAGTTTTCAGCCGGGAGACACGCGTTTCTCTTTGAGTACTGCCGAGATTCGATTTGACCTGGCCGAGACTTGGGAGAGTGTCCGATTTTCTGTGTATCCGTGATCTGGTTCATGCTTCCTGAGAGGAGCAATGACGATGACGATTTCCAAGGAACTGCTGGACGAACTTCTGAAGGGCTGCGAGCGGCCTGAAGACCTTCTCGGCGATGCCGGGCTGATGAAAGAACTCAAGATCAAGCTGATGGAGCGGATGTTGGGTGCCGAGTTGACGGCACATCTGGGCTATGAGGAGGGCAAGGATGCGCCACCTGGTCAGTCCAACAGGCGCAACGGCACAGCCGGCAAACGCCTGAAGGGCCAGGATGGCGAGCTGCCGATTTCAGTACCCCGAGACCGGGATGGCAGTTTCCAGCCGGAGTTGGTCAAGAAAGGTCAGACCCGGATCGATGGCATGGATGACAAGATCATCGGCCTCTATGCCGCAGGTTTAACCGTTCGCGACATCCGCGCCCATCTTGAAGATGTCTACGGCCTTCAAGTTTCGCCGGACCTGATCAGCCGGGTCACCGACGCTGTTCTGGATGAGGTTCGTGAATGGCAAGGCCGGGCGCTGGAGCGGATGTATCCCATCGTCATTTTCGACGCCCTGCGAGTGAAGATCAGGGACGCCGACAGCCGCATGGTCAAGAACAAGGCGGTCTACGTGGCGCTGGGCGTCACGCGGGACGGCGTCCGCGAGGTTCTTGGCCTCTGGATCGCCGAGAATGAAGGGGCCAAGTTCTGGCTCTCGGTGATGAACGAGTTGAAGAACCGTGGCGTCCAGGACATCCTGATTGCCGTCGTGGACGGGCTCAAGGGCTTTCCCGAGGCGATCACCGCTGCCTTTCCGGAAGCCTCGGTCCAGACCTGCATCGTGCATCTGGTGCGCCATTCCCTGAACTTCTGCAGCTGGAAAGACCGCAAGATCGTGGCTGCCGATCTGCGCCGGATTTACGGTGCCGCTACCGCCGATCAGGCCGCCGATGAACTGGATGCGTTCGAGGAAAAATGGGCCGGAAAATACGCTTCCATCGCCCCGGCCTGGCGGCGGGCATGGCAGGAGGTGATCCCGTTCTTTGCCTTCGATCCGGCTATCCGCAAAATCATATACACAACGAACGCCGTGGAAAGCCTGAACCGGGTCATCCGCAAATCCATCAAGACGCGTGGCTCGTTTCCGACCGAGGAGGCCGCGACCAAGCTGATCTATCTCGCCATCCGCAACTTCGAGAAAGGCGGCCGCAATGTCCGAGAATGGTTTGCAGCCAGAAACCAGTTTGCTATCATGTTCGGCGAGCGCTTCAACGCGTGACCGTATCTGAAACCCGCATGGGCCAGGCCAGATACACAGAGTTCATGACACTCCCAGACTTGGTCGACTTCAAGCACCAATATTGCCAATAACGAGACGAACTTTTTCTCCGTCGCTTTGCATGAGATTGGTCATGCCATCGGGCTCAACCACACAGACAATGCCGCGACGATCATGTTCCCAACCCTGACGACTCAAAATGCTTTGGCGACGGGTGATATCACCGGTGCACAGTTGATCTATGGAGCCAAGACCCAAATTACATCCGCAGCGACAAACAGCAACGACACGTTCTCACTGACGGCCGGGAATGATACTGTCGACGGGCTTCTGGGTTTGGATTCCGCCTTATTTGGAGTGGCCCGATCTCAGATCAACATAACGAAGTCGGGAAACACAATCACCGCGACAGGACATGGAATCGATACGCTGGTCAATATCGAGCGATTGGTGTTTACCGACGGGACGCTGGCTTTCGATACGGATGGAACGGCGGGACAAGCTTACCGCATTTACAAAGCCGCATTTAATCGCACGCCGGACAATGACGGCTTGAAATTTTGGATTGGCCAACTGGACGGTGGATTGGGCCTATTTGAAGCGGCCAGCGGCTTTGTATCTTCCGCTGAATTTCAGAACGTCTATAGTGGCGCCTCAACCAATAAAGGGATCGTTCAGAAGTTCTATCAGAATGTTTTAGGGCGCGACGGTGAAGCCGGGGGAATTGCATTCTGGACTGGTGAGTTGGATAAGGGCACCAAGACCACTGCCGAGGTTTTAGCTGATTTTTCCGCTCAACCGGAAAACATCGCTGGCGTTGCACCGTTGATCTCGGACGGCATTTTCTTCACTTAACCGCTATTGTGCAGTATGCCGAAAGGGCGTCTGGACAAGCGTCCATCTCGGGCGTTCGGTTTTAATACATCCGGGACAGTCCCTGCTTGTCGGACCCTCCGGCCGGTCGTTGCGGAATCTGGTGAGACAACCGGGAGCCTTGATACCTCCCCGCTTCGCTTAGTTGGAGATTCTCATGTCCGGCTTGTGCGATATGCAGGGCGCCGATGAATTACGGTCTACCGGTCATAGTCGGTCTCCTTGCGGCGTCGCTCGTTGCAAAACCACTGTAGAGACCTGAGGTCCGTCTACCATCGCTTGCTACGCTGGATGAGGGTTATGTAGGAGGCCACAACCAATCAAGAGCGTTGACGGCAGCTTTCGCGACGCTGGCCTGAATGATCCCCGTTCTCGACCGTTGCGTATGGCCGCGTTGAGATCATCGCATGGCAAGAGAAACACAACCGTACGGACTGTATTCTTTACTGGGTAACGTCACGATGAATTTGCCACAAAAATGGTTCTGGAAAAAAGGCTCGCATAAGGTCAGATTGAAAAGCCCAAGGCTCTCCTGGAAAACTGGAGGGAGTTAGGGCCTCAATTCACTCTCAAGCGAGAATCAGCCCCAATTCGTGAAAGTAATAAAATGCAATCCAAGAATGTTAGCTATATTCCGAGACTTGATCATTTAAGATTCTTTGCAGCAACAATTGTATTTTATTTTCACATGTCACATTATTTTTGGATTGGCTGGAAAGCATCTAGTAAATATCCATGGGCAGGGATTATTACAGAGGGTCATACGGGTGTAGGTCTATTTTTTACATTATCAGGATTCCTGTTTATGATAATTGCGATGGGAGCTGATACAATAAATTACAAAATATTTATGATAAACAGAATTTTAAGAATATTTCCTCTATTTATATTTATATTTATTATTTCGATATCAATGGGAAGGGAATTATTTTCCGGCTCAGACATTTTTTACGTTTTTTTCTCAAATATAGGAAAAGCGCCCACATCAAACTATTTTATCACTGGAGCCGCATGGACAATATCCATTGAATTTACGTTCTATGCTGTATTTCCTTTTCTCGCTATGTTCGCTAAAACCCGAGGTCTTAAATATATTTTTGGCCTTATCGGCCTAATTCTTGTATTCAAGCTGGCCGCTTATTGGGAGGTAAATGAATCTATTCACATGTACTACTCAACACTTCTTGGGCGCTTTGATCAATTTCTGATTGGCATGGTATTTGCTATTTTGCATCAAAGGTATAAGAGCCGGCTCCAGAAAATGAACATTTTGGCTGTGATGGGTGCTGTAGTTCTCGTGCTTTCCAGTAGCGCCGTCCAATCCGCGTTCTATCCACTGTGGCATCCTGACCTGAAGCATCCGATGTGGATTATCTGGTCACTGCAGGAAGCGACGGTCTGGGGCGTGTTCATCCTGGTATGGATTAATTCAAAATTTACAATTCCAAAACCGTTGGATCGTTTGATGCTTCGTGGCGGAGAGATCAGTTTCTCCATTTATCTGCTTCACGCTGTGGTTATTTCCCTCGTTCACAAGGCAGTGGGAAGCATACAAGTGACAGGAAGGGTCGAGTTCGATCTTATGCTAGTCGGAACAGCTGTTTATGCGTTGGTTTGGATGATCGCCTCCTTTAGCTATGAAACGATCGAAAAACCGTTCCTGAGCTTGCGGCAAAGATACATTTGATGTCGAACTTCCGCAGCCTGAACCGCCTCCGCATCAAGGTGTTGATGCGGAGGCGGTGGTTGTGTCGCAAGACGGTCCGTCTTCGCCCTGAGCTGGCTCGCCCTACACTGGTCTTCCGAGGGTTGCCCGGGCCGGCCGAGCCGACCCCTCAACACAGGGGGCCGAGCCGTGGCAGATTATTGAGAAGCATTTGTCGGAATCGACGGGTGCCCGTGACTAATCGCTCAACATGATCTCGATCTGCTTCGTCAGCCGATCCCGCCGGTCGGTTGCAGACCTGGGCCGTGAAGGTCCAAACACACATCCCTACGCGTAGAATATTCCGTCCGCGATACCGGGTGCCACGCCGGTTACGTTTTCAGGGCTTTCGGAAAAACCAACCAGGATCTGAGCGATCGATTGCCTGCCGGAATCGACTTCGCCGACCCAGTAAGCAATGCCTGCGCTTTCGCCATCGCGTCCAAATACGTTTTGGTAGAGTCTCGCTACGATTTCCAAGCCTGACGGATTGGTGCCATAGACGGATTTGAATTCCGCTGAACCGATGAACCCAGTCGAGACTTGGAGTAGGGCAACTGCTCCATCCATTTCGCCGATCCAGTAACTCAAGCCGTCATTGTCGGGTGTCCGTGCAAAGGCGGCTTTGTAGATACGGTAGGCTTGTCCAGCGATACCCTCGTCATCCAACGCCAATGTTCCATCGCTAAACGCTAGCCGTTCTACGTTTGTGATCGTCTTGCCATCGATGGTTATAGAATTGGACGCGATGTTAATATTCGTGATCGAATGGTCAGCTCTGTTGCCTGCAACCGTTACCGTGTCCTTGCCATCGCCACGGTTGAGGGCGCTGCCTGAAATGGAACTGATATTGACAGTTGTATTGCCTTGCTGAGTTCCGGGGTTTGTCGGACTGTCGGTTGATCCGGATTTCGGAAAAATCTTGAAGTCATAATTGGCTTCAACGGGGACGTTGTTCTTAGCGTCTATCTCCGCTGTGGTTCCACGCCCCTCAAGCCCAAAGAACCTAAAAACCACCGGTTCACCAGTCAAATACCATACAGCTTCAGCACTTGGAAATTCATTGTCTGACCAAGTAGTTTCGCTCCAATCTATGTCTAATCCCGTCTCGCGATTAATTCCGCCGCCTTTAACGAAGCTAAGGATGCCTTCTGCGCCATTTTCTACATAGCTTCGATCAGGGGTGGGACGAAAGTCAGGCTCAAGAGGCCCTGGGTTGTCGCTGATTTCGTAATGTTCGGTATGCACACCCCCATACCAAGTACCGACCACCGCTCCCTCAACTTTGGATACGCCGCTGATCGGTATGGCACCAAGGATACTCACAAAATTCCCTACAGAATCCGCATCAAAAGAAATCTTAATGGACTCCAAATTGTAGGGTGTAAATGTATAGTAATCTCCAACATCATCTGTGAAGCTAGGGGTGACGTTCCAACCGACCGGGCCAAAATCTAGATCGTGTCCCACGGCGTGGTGTAGCTTCGGCGTTTGCCGTGCCTTCCGGACAGAGCCGGAAACGGATCAGCTTGCGGCTGGCAGGCTGATGAGGGGATCATCGCTCATCGTCGCGATTGTCTCAAGTGTCATGTAGCGAGATCGCTGAACGGCCCATTCATCGTTCTGCTCAAGCAGCAAGGCACCGACCAGTCTGACGATGGCATCGTCGTTAGGAAAGATGCCGACGACCTCGGTGCGTCGCTTGATCTCGCCATTGAGACGCTCGATCGGGTTTGTCGAATGAAGCTTGGCCCAGTGCGGCTTTGGAAAGGTCATGTAGGCGAGCACATCCTGTTCGGCGCTGTCCATGAGCGTGGCAAGCTTCGGCACTTTCGGCCTGATCTGGTCGGCGACATTGCGCCATTGGGTGCTTGCAGCCTCGGGCGTGTCCTGGGCGAAGGCGGTGGCGATGAAGGCGGAGACTACACGCCGTCCGCTCTTTCCGGCATGGGCCAGCGCATTGCGCATGAAGTGAACCCTGCAGCGCTGCCAGGTGGCAGCAAGAACCTTGGAGTTAGCGTCCGAGAGCGTGGTGTAATTTTGCCGGCACGTTCGGCGTAATCCCTGGTGGCCATCGAGGTGTATGGTCGAGGTGGAGTTTGGCGACTTCAACCACGAACCACACGGAGCCCCCGATGACCAAGACCAACATGGACCTGTCCGAGCTTCTGCAAAAGCACGATCAGGGAGATTTCCTCCGCAGCATTGCCGAAGCTGTCCTTCAGCTGATCATGGAGGCCGATGTCGACGGCCTGATTGGCGCCGGGCGGCATGAGCGTAGCGGCGAGCGTACGACCTGGCGCAATGGGTATCGGGATCGCTCCCTCGACACCCGGCTGGGCACGCTGAACCTGCGGGTGCCGAAGCTCCGGCAGGGTAGCTACTTTCCCGGCTTCCTTGAGGCCCGCAAGACCTCGGAACAGGCGCTGGTGGCGGTGATCCAGGAAGCATGGATCAGCGGAGTGTCTACCCGCCGCGTCGACGATCTGGTGCAGGCCATGGGCCTGAACGGCATCTCGAAGAGCACCGTTTCCAAGCTGTGCAAGGATATCGACGAGCGGGTCGGCGGAGAGTGTCCGATTTTCTGTGTATCCGTGATCTGGTTCATGCTTCCTGAGAGGAGCAATGACGATGACGATTTCCAAGGAACTGCTGGACGAACTTCTGAAGGGCTGCGAGCGGCCTGAAGACCTTCTCGGCGATGCCGGGCTGATGAAAGAACTCAAGATCAAGCTGATGGAGCGGATGTTGGGTGCCGAGTTGACGGCACATCTGGGCTATGAGGAGGGCAAGGATGCGCCACCTGGTCAGTCCAACAGGCGCAACGGCACAGCCGGCAAACGCCTGAAGGGCCAGGATGGCGAGCTGCCGATTTCAGTACCCCGAGACCGGGATGGCAGTTTCCAGCCGGAGTTGGTCAAGAAAGGTCAGACCCGGATCGATGGCATGGATGACAAGATCATCGGCCTCTATGCCGCAGGTTTAACCGTTCGCGACATCCGCGCCCATCTTGAAGATGTCTACGGCCTTCAAGTTTCGCCGGACCTGATCAGCCGGGTCACCGACGCTGTTCTGGATGAGGTTCGTGAATGGCAAGGCCGGGCGCTGGAGCGGATGTATCCCATCGTCATTTTCGACGCCCTGCGAGTGAAGATCAGGGACGCCGACAGCCGCATGGTCAAGAACAAGGCGGTCTACGTGGCGCTGGGCGTCACGCGGGACGGCGTCCGCGAGGTTCTTGGCCTCTGGATCGCCGAGAATGAAGGGGCCAAGTTCTGGCTCTCGGTGATGAACGAGTTGAAGAACCGTGGCGTCCAGGACATCCTGATTGCCGTCGTGGACGGGCTCAAGGGCTTTCCCGAGGCGATCACCGCTGCCTTTCCGGAAGCCTCGGTCCAGACCTGCATCGTGCATCTGGTGCGCCATTCCCTGAACTTCTGCAGCTGGAAAGACCGCAAGATCGTGGCTGCCGATCTGCGCCGGATTTACGGTGCCGCTACCGCCGATCAGGCCGCCGATGAACTGGATGCGTTCGAGGAAAAATGGGCCGGAAAATACGCTTCCATCGCCCCGGCCTGGCGGCGGGCATGGCAGGAGGTGATCCCGTTCTTTGCCTTCGATCCGGCTATCCGCAAAATCATATACACAACGAACGCCGTGGAAAGCCTGAACCGGGTCATCCGCAAATCCATCAAGACGCGTGGCTCGTTTCCGACCGAGGAGGCCGCGACCAAGCTGATCTATCTCGCCATCCGCAACTTCGAGAAAGGCGGCCGCAATGTCCGAGAATGGTTTGCAGCCAGAAACCAGTTTGCTATCATGTTCGGCGAGCGCTTCAACGCGTGACCGTATCTGAAACCCGCATGGGCCAGGCCAGATACACAGAGTTCATGACACTCCCGGTCGGCGAGTTCCTGAACCGTCCGCTGAGCGGCGAATGGCCCTACGTCTGGCTCGATGCCACCTACCTCAAGCAGCGACAGGGCGGCCGGATCGTCAGCGTCGCGGCCATAATCGCCGTCGCCGCCAACACTGAGGGTCGCCGGGAAATCATCGGCCTTGGCATCGGCCCCTCGGAAGCCGAGACCTTTTGGACCGATTTCCTCAGGTCATTGCGCGCCCGCGGGCTCAGTGGCGTCCGCCTGGTGATCAGCGATGCACACACCGGTCTCAAGGCAGCCATCGCCCGTGTCTTCGAGGCAACCTGGCAGAGGTGCCGCGTGCACTGGATGCGCAATGCGCTGGCCCACGTCTCGAAGGGGCAGCACACCGTTGTCGCCGCTGCGATTCGCCAGGCCTTCGAGCAACCAGACCGAAAGCACGCCGGCGAAACATGGCGGCACGTCGCCGGCCAACTCCGTGCCCGCTGGCCCAAGCTCGCCGACCTGATGGATGCCAGCGAACACGACGTGCTGGCCTACATGGTCTTCCCGCGTCAGCACCGCACGAAGCTCCACAGCACGAATCCGATCGAGCGTCTGAACAAGGAAGTGAAGCGCCGCGCCGACGTCGTCGGCATCTTCCCGAACGAAGCATCGATCATGCGACTCATCGGCGCCGTGCTGTTCGAGCAAAACGACCAATGGCAGACTTCGAGCCGCTACATGATGGTCGAGGCCTTCGCGCAAATCGACAAGGAGGAGATCGACCCCATTCTCAGCATCACCACCAAAGCAGCCTGATCATGCCCTCAGGCCACTTGGGAAATTACACCAGCTTGACGGACGTGACCCATGGAGAAAATCGATGAAGATTTCGCCGTCGATATTTCCCTCTCACAACTCGCAGACATCGCCGGCTTGAGTATTCCTCACTTTTGCAGGGCCTTCAGGCAAACGACCGGTCTCCCGCCGTACCCCTTCGTCATCCAGCGTCGGATTGACCGGTCGAAGGAATATCTCCGGCACTCGGACATGTCGGTCACCGACATCGCGCTCGCTTGTGGCTTCTCAAGTTCGAGCCACTTCGCGAACACATTCCGTCGCGAGGCCGGCTTGTCGCCTCTAGCCTACCGTCGAGCAACCTGACGGGAATTTCGTCAAGGGATTGGAACTCGCCACCACCCGGAACACGCCAATATCGAAGTCTCTTGAATAGATCTGGCTAAGACTCCTCTCGCCCGAATTCGTCCGACAATCGAACAATGTCATCTTCTCCGAGGTAGGAACCTGTCTGTACCTCAATCATTTCCAATAAGATCTTGCCGGGATTGTGGAGCCTATGCAGTTCACTTTGGGGTATGTAAACGGACTCGTTTTCACGCACAATTACTAATCTGTCTCCGATAGTAACCTCCGCTGTTCCCTTGACACATACCCAGTGTTCAGAACGATGGAAGTGCTTCTGGAGCGAAAGTTTCTTGCCCGGCAACACGAAGAGGCGCTTCACTTGGAAACGATCGCCTTGGAGCAGAGATGTGTATCCGCCCCAAGGACGGTAGGTGGTGGGGTGGGTTTCGGTGAGGCTAGCGGTGTTTTTTGTTGACGCAAGGTGTCTGACGAGCTTTCCAACCTGTTGAGCATCATCCAGACAGCCCACGTATACAGCGTCTTCGGCCGCTATGACCGCGACGTTTTTCAGCCCCTGGACAGCTAGGTGCGTGTGCCGGGAAAGTACGAGCGAGTTCTCTGTGTTCATGACCGTTGCATGGCCGATCACGACGTTTCCATTTTCATCTTTGCCGCCAAGTTTCCAGACTGCATCCCAACTGCCAAGATCAGACCATTGGAAGGAAGACGGAACCACAGCTGCCTTGTCAGTCTTCTCCATTACTGCGTAGTCAATTGAGATATCAGGGCTCGCATTGAAACTTGTCATATCTAGCCGAACAAAATCCAAATCAACGGATGCTCTTTCGACTGCTTCGCGCGCGGCCTGAAGCACCTCAGGCGCGTACACATTTAATTCGCTTATGAGCAAATCAACACGGCACATAAATATGCCAGAATTCCAGAAAAAGCCGCCGCCTGCTAACATCTCCTTCGCCGCAGCAAGTTGCGGTTTTTCCACGAACCGTTTCACCTCGAACGCCCCTGTAGGAAGAGCAATGCCTTGCTCGATATAGCCATAGCCCGTTGCAGGCTCGCTGGGTGTGATCCCGAAGGTGACGATCTTGCCCAAAGCCGCAGTTTCGCGTGCGGCGTGAATTGCCTGACGATATTTGGCACCCGCATCGATTTCGTGATCAGAAGCCAGAAGTTGCAGGACGGCGTCGTCGCCAAATCGCTTGCTCAGAAAGATTGCAGCAGCGGCGATCGCAGCCGCTGTGTTGCGAGCCACCGGCTCCAAAAGTATTCCAGACAGAGCAATTCCGACCTCGCGAGCCTGTTCGGCAACGACAAACCGAAAGTCCTGATTGGTGATTACAACCGGCGCCTCGTACAAATCCGGATCAGCAACGCGCTCCAGGGTTTCCTGGAATAGCGTCTTTTCGTCGACTACCTGGATAAATTGCTTGGGAGTGGTCGCACGCGATAGTGGCCAAAGCCGGGTTCCTTTGCCGCCGGCCATGATGACGGGAATTATCTTCTGATTCATGGGCATCTCCAAACTCGAATTGGGGCAATGTGCTGTGTGTCCATTCAATATTTCAGCAGTCTATGGCCCATTGTTTTATTAGGGTCAGGCCCTGATGCAACAAGTCCGTAGCAGCCTCTTCATCCTCGGCCTCGACGTAGCATCGCATTTCAGGGGCATTGCCCGATGGCCGCAGATGCAAGATCCGATTGTCGGTGAGCACCATTCGAAGCCCGTCAGTCTTGTTGACAGCGGAGACTGAACCGATCGATCTCAACCACTCAGCGATATTCTCATCAGACCTATTGAGATAGTCCATCAGCGCGGCACTCACCTCAGAGGGAAAATCCTCCAATCTTCCTGCATGCGCAAACGGTAGCCCGCTGTGGGCAACAAGTGCAGACAGCGGTTTGTTGCTCTGACGGCAATAAAAAAGGGCAGCAAGTATGGGCAGGAAACAGTCACGGGTGGGCAATGCCCTCAAAACACGATCACCGAGTTGGAAATCCGACCCGACCAAGACCCCGCCATTGGCCTCAAAGCCCAGGACTGCGTGGTTCCCGGCGGCAATGGCTTCGTTCATGCCGGCGATCACATAAGGGGAACCTACGCGCGTACGAACAACCTCAAAATCTCCAGCATGTTCAATTCCGGAGTTCGACGTGATCGGCGTTACCACCACTTGGGCGCCCAGGAATTGCGCAACCAGCATGCCAAGTAGGTCGCCACGCAGCGGTAGCCCGGTCTCATTACTCACAAGTGGTCGATCACCATCACCGTCAGCCGACACAATCGCATCTGTACCGTACTTGGTGGCCCAGGATTTCAGCAGGCAGACTGTCTGTGATGAAATTGCTTCGGTATCGACAGGAATGAATGTTTCCGACCGGCTAATCGCAATAACTTCTGCGCCATAGCTCGCGATAGTCTCGACCAGTTCGTCCCGTGCGACTGTGCTGTGTTGATAAACGCCAACCTTTAAACCGGACAGGCCACCCGGTGGGAGAATAGCTCGGGTCCGGGCAGCGAAAAGTTCCTTTGCCAGGAGCGCTTCGTCAGCCGCAATACCCGGTGTAATATCAGTTGGTTTCGCCTTGAGTTCCTCGGCGATCCGAATGATTGATTGTTCATCTGCCTTGTCAATCTCACCGTCAGGGCGATAGAACTTGATGCCGTTTCGATCTGCAGGGATATGGGATCCAGTGACCATAAGAGAGGCGCTATTGTTCGACATCGCATAAAGGGCGAGTGAAGGTGTGGGCAATGCGCCACAGCTTACTGGTTTAAGGCCTGCCCTTCTGAGTGCTGCGACGCATGTTGCCGCAATATCAGGGCTGGAGGGGCGATAGTCTTCGCCGACAAATACTGTATCTCCAGGTTTGGCGAGACTGTTGTGCAGCAAGTGGTGAGCAAAGGCGGTTGCGTAAAGCGCGGACGCATGCCCTTGAAGGTCGACTACCAGGCCACGAATTCCGCTCGTGCCAAATTTCATCTCGAATTCCTGTTTCTTGGTATTTTTCTGAAAGAAGCTGGATAGCCAAATCTGTTGCGATTTTGTCTATTCCTACCTTTACTTCTGTCAAGGAAGCTCGTTCAAACAATCCTCAAATTCGTAAATTGCGCAGAGAATGTGGTAGAAGGAGCTTGCGGGTGCCGGTTCCTGGACGAACACGCTATCAGCCGTTAACTTGTCACGCCAGACGCCCGCGCAGGGGGCATCAAGAAAGAGCCTCAGGGCAGTAACTGCATTTAACGCTGACACTAGATACCGTTCTCGTTCATATCCATCCGAAAGAACTGCAAGTCGCATGGCAGATTTCACCCATTCTGCTTGAGGCCAGAGTCTTGCCAGCGGATCGTGGACCGAAAAATCATCCAGAAGGGCCATAATCGCAACTCGACGGTTCGCACATATACCGTGGCTTTCGCCGATCTCGAACAGTCCTTTCGCCTTTGCCAGTGCAACGTCATTTTGCCGGGACTCAGCCCAGCGGCAAAGCAACCATGCCCACTCGAACTGATGTCCGGGCTCCATGATTCTGCCTTGCTGTCCTCCGTAGGGGATCCATTTATCATCGAAAAACTCGCGTAGGCCGCCCGTTTTGGCGTCGATGAACCGATCCATGCACAGATGGGCAATTTCGTCCGCAAGCCGCCTCCATACGTTACAATCGAAGCCTTCCTGATCTTCACAAGCCAACGCAGCTTCGAAGAGATGCATATGCGGGTTGGAGCATAGGGGCAGGCGGGGCGGAACTGCTTCGTTAAACCCTCCTTCACCATGAGAATAATCATGCCTCAGCGCCGTCAATAGATCGGATGCGCGCTCCGACATGTTTTCCCTGGTGTCTGGCAGGGCCTTCGCTGTGTAACAGAATGCAAGAAGGGCGAACGCCTGATTGTATAGCTCGAAGCTGTCATCAATGAGTTGCCCTTCACAGGTCGCAAGCGAGCCATAATAACCGCTTGGCAACCGATAGACGCGATCATAATAGTCTAACCCCGACCTTACGGCATCAGTCCAGGATCCCTTCCAGCCTCTCGCGCCTGCCTCAGCAAAGCAATAGATTTGTCGGGGGGGGACCCGGCCTCTCCGGTTCGCCGTAGTAGCTTCACCCTTGAGGTCCAAATTTTCTGCAAACCCTTTGCCCGCCCCATGAAAACCGTTTGCAAGCCACAGCGGCAAGGCTTTGGTATGAAGCCAGCCGTGCAGATACACGAACTCATGGCGCAACTGCTCTCGAGCGGTAACCTTCATGACGAATTCAACTCCAAGCGGATAATTTCCACAGCATTTAAGACCACGGACTTTCAGCGGATGTGATGTCGTAGGGATCAGCTGTCTATAGAAATGGCCCTGCGCTTTTGTGACATCATTTCCAAATGAAGCGATCTATCACCAGGCGAAGGTCGACACCGGGATGAAAGCTGTCACACGCAGGCCGTATCGACAAAACGCTCAAAGTCACCGGGGAACCCACAGCTAGGCTTGGCAAAGGCGTGGCGGCATGATTCGGGTTCCTTCTCTGATGAGGCTAAATTCCACCCGGTACTAGCCGCATTACCCTCGGGATTCAACTTACAAGAGGACCGGCTTGCTCCAGCCTTTGAAACTGCCCGTTCCCCTCGCTCTGCTTATCGATTATAAGACCTCAAAATGAGAGAACAAAGGAATAGTCGACACGATGAACCCTCTGAAAGAAAGCCTGAAATCGATGTTATTTCGACTCCTTCCACGCGGAGAAGACAAAACCATCGACTCAACCCTCGACCACAAACGTACAGCTTCCGAATTGGATCGTAATTTCAGTGAGATTGCAAAACGAATTGAGCTATTAACAAAACTGCACGCATCTTATTTCATAGACAGCATTGTATTGTCAGATGAGAAATATAGAAGTGATAAATGTTTAACTGCCAGCAGAGGTCAAGTTTACAGTCAGAATAACGAAGATGGTATTATTAGCAAAATCTTTCAAAAAATAGGCGTCGCGAGCAATACCTTTATTGAGATCGCAGCAGGAGACGGCATAGAAAACACAACGCGGCTTCTCCTAGATCAAGGCTGGACAGGTATTTGGGTCGAGGGAGGGAAGAAAGAGGTTGAGAGCATCAAGCATGTTGCCCAGGGACCGTTGAACGACGGAAGATTGCAATTAATCAGCGAAATGATTACGCTAGAAAACATTGATAATGTTTTAATAAATAAGATCGGCTTTGAACCGGACTACATATCCGTTGATATCGATTACAACACCTCGCATATCTGGAGAAAACTATTTAGACTAAGGCCCCGATTATTTTGTGTTGAATATAATGCCCACTATCCACCAAGCGTATCCTACGAAGTCTCATATAGACCTGACGGTGTGTGGGAGGGTACAAACCGCTTCGGCGCAAGCCTGAAGGCGCTTGAGTTGATGGCGCGAGAGCAAGACTATAATCTTGTCGGCTGTGACATTTTCGGTGTGAACGCCTTTTTTGTACGTGCCGATTTATGCTCGGAAGAATTGTTTCTAGCGCCATTTACCTCCGAGCAACATTACGAACCGCCGCGCTTCAGCAGCGTCCAGATGCGCGGTCACTCAAGGCATCCCAACTTTGAATGACTGATCCTGCTAATGCTGACGTGTTGCGCGCTCGATGGAGAGTTCAAACAACACTGGACTGACTGCGGAAATCCGAGAATCAGGGAGTGTCATGAACTCTGTGTATCTGGCCTGGCCCATGCGGGTTTCAGATACGGTCACGCGTTGAAGCGCTCGCCGAACATGATAGCAAACTGGTTTCTGGCTGCAAACCATTCTCGGACATTGCGGCCGCCTTTCTCGAAGTTGCGGATGGCGAGATAGATCAGCTTGGTCGCGGCCTCCTCGGTCGGAAACGAGCCACGCGTCTTGATGGATTTGCGGATGACCCGGTTCAGGCTTTCCACGGCGTTCGTTGTGTATATGATTTTGCGGATAGCCGGATCGAAGGCAAAGAACGGGATCACCTCCTGCCATGCCCGCCGCCAGGCCGGGGCGATGGAAGCGTATTTTCCGGCCCATTTTTCCTCGAACGCATCCAGTTCATCGGCGGCCTGATCGGCGGTAGCGGCACCGTAAATCCGGCGCAGATCGGCAGCCACGATCTTGCGGTCTTTCCAGCTGCAGAAGTTCAGGGAATGGCGCACCAGATGCACGATGCAGGTCTGGACCGAGGCTTCCGGAAAGGCAGCGGTGATCGCCTCGGGAAAGCCCTTGAGCCCGTCCACGACGGCAATCAGGATGTCCTGGACGCCACGGTTCTTCAACTCGTTCATCACCGAGAGCCAGAACTTGGCCCCTTCATTCTCGGCGATCCAGAGGCCAAGAACCTCGCGGACGCCGTCCCGCGTGACGCCCAGCGCCACGTAGACCGCCTTGTTCTTGACCATGCGGCTGTCGGCGTCCCTGATCTTCACTCGCAGGGCGTCGAAAATGACGATGGGATACATCCGCTCCAGCGCCCGGCCTTGCCATTCACGAACCTCATCCAGAACAGCGTCGGTGACCCGGCTGATCAGGTCCGGCGAAACTTGAAGGCCGTAGACATCTTCAAGATGGGCGCGGATGTCGCGAACGGTTAAACCTGCGGCATAGAGGCCGATGATCTTGTCATCCATGCCATCGATCCGGGTCTGACCTTTCTTGACCAACTCCGGCTGGAAACTGCCATCCCGGTCTCGGGGTACTGAAATCGGCAGCTCGCCATCCTGGCCCTTCAGGCGTTTGCCGGCTGTGCCGTTGCGCCTGTTGGACTGACCAGGTGGCGCATCCTTGCCCTCCTCATAGCCCAGATGTGCCGTCAACTCGGCACCCAACATCCGCTCCATCAGCTTGATCTTGAGTTCTTTCATCAGCCCGGCATCGCCGAGAAGGTCTTCAGGCCGCTCGCAGCCCTTCAGAAGTTCGTCCAGCAGTTCCTTGGAAATCGTCATCGTCATTGCTCCTCTCAGGAAGCATGAACCAGATCACGGATACACAGAAAATCGGACACTCTCGAGAATCAATGTGCCGGAAACACCGCTTTGGGAAATCGCCGTCCCAGCAGTCATTTCTCGCGAAGACTCTTGTGAAACGAATCCGTCAGAGGCTTGATGAGATACTCAGCGAACGTCCTTTCACCGGTCGGTACAATAACTTCTGCTGGCATGCCAGGTATCAAACGCCCTCTGATCTCGAGTGGAATGTTCTTCTCTTTGACTTCAATTCTAGCTTCATAATGCGCCTGTTGACCCTGTTGGGTTGGCTCAACGATATCCTTTGACACCACCATAACATTGCCGAAAACAGTCGGCGTCGTTTTGCTAGAAAAGGCAGGAAAACGGACTTCGGCCACTAAACCAACCGCAATATTGTCTATATCGATCGGGTTAATTTGGGCAATCACGACGAGCTTGTCTTCAAGTGGAATGACATCCAATAGCGGTTCACCAGCTCGGACAACCCCGTCTATGGTATGGACACGCATGTTCTGGACTATGCCGCGCACGGGGCTGCGAACAACTAATCGATCGAGAACATCCTTTGCGACACGGAAGCGCTCTGATGATTCGTTAAGCTGGTCATTGATGTCGCGCAATTCACTGCTGGCGCGTTCAACATATTGTTGATGGCTTCGTACAATTTGGAGCTCTGTTTCGGATATGACCTGACGTGTCTTCGCGATTTCAGCCATTAGGGCGCCACGTGAGCTCTCATATTGGAGCTTTTCACGCGTTACCTGAGCAACACGATTTGTGCTCACCGCCCCAGAGCTGCTGCCCTCTGTTAGTCGAGCCACCTCTTCCTCGATGGAAGATATTTGGCTATTTGTCGCTTGGAGTTGCTCCTGCAAACCGTGAATTGTTCCATTTAATTGTTCAATGCGCACACGAAGGATCGCGATTTCATTATCCTTGGTTGATTTCCGGTCTTTGAAGAGCGTATTCTGAAGCTTCAAAGTCGCATCTATGGCAGGATCATTTGTATCAAGCAGCGCCTCCGGGAACACGACTTCGTCAGCATCCGTGCTTTCTGCTATTAGCCGTGCTTCTGTAGCCTGCAGAACCCTAAGACGGGTCTTAACCACCGTAAAGTTACCAAGCGCCTGCGTAGGTTCGAGCTCAATGAGTTCCTCACCAGCCTCAACTACGTCACCCTCTCTTACCTTAATCTGTGATATTATTCCTCCTTCAAGATGCTGAATGGTCTTCCGGTTCGTCTCAACCGAGACTATTCCACCAGCCACCACTGCGCTTGCCAGGGGAGCCGTTGCTGCCCACGTTCCTATTACACCAAATACCACAAAAATCGTGGCGTACCCGGCGAAAACATACCGTCGCGTACTGAATTGCTTACGTTCTTTGGTTGGTTTAACCATGCTTAACGGTTCCCTGCAGGCGAAGCGAGAATGCTCATATCATAAATGAACGGACAAGGCGGAAGCTAGCCTTGGGCCTTTTTTGCCGGTCCGTTCTCGGATTGGTTGACTTGAACTGACCCAGCAGGCGGCGTGACCTGTGTGGGTTGGAGCAACTCCTTCGTAGGTCCAAATGCCTGCATTTTGCCAGCATTGAGGATCAGGACCTTATCGGATACGGCTACCAATGAAATCTTGTGTGTCACAAAGACAACCGATACGCCGTGCGCTTTCAATTCCAAGACGGTCTTGGCTAGCGCCTCTTCACCTTCACTATCAAGGTTTGCGTTTGGCTCATCGAGAATGACAAAGGACGGTTTACCAAAGATCGCCCTTGCCAAGCCTACACGTTGCCTTTGGCCTCCTGACAGCTGCCCCCCCCCAACGCCGATTTGGGTTTCGTACCCATCCGGCAAAGCCTGTATCATTTGGTGAACACCGGAGATCGTTGCAGCCTCAATAATTTCTGCGGGGGTGACCTCATCACGGAACCGGCTAATATTCTCTGCAATGGAACCCGCAAAAAGTTCCACGTCTTGCGGTAGATATCCAAGGTGGGCACCTAGATCATTCTGCTTCCAGTGGCTCAATTCCGCACCATCAAGACGTATTGCACCCGACACGATCGGCCATACGCCGACCATCGACCTTATTAGGCTTGATTTTCCTGCACCGCTTGGTCCTATTACCGCAAGCACCTCGCCCGGTTCTAACGAAAAGGTCACGCCCTGCAGCAAGGGTGTGCGTGTTCCTGGAGCAACGACCGCCAATTGCTCTACAGATATCCTCCCTGAGGGTTTTGGAAGTTCCAGGCGATCAACCTCGCCAGGGACATCGTCAAACATTTTCTTGAGGCGACCATAAGCAGCACGCGCACCTACAAACTGTTTCCATTGCCCGACGACCTGGTCAACCGGTTGCAAGGCCCGGCCCATCATGATTGACGCTGCAACGATGGCCCCCGGTGAGATCTGATTTGTGATGGCCAAATAGCCACCGGCACCAAGTATCAAGATTTGAAGTGTCATGCGGACAAACTTGGAGGTCGACAAAAGGACCCCTGCTCGATCACTAGCGAGCGCCTGCGTCTCCAGCGCATCGCGATGAAAAATGCTCCATCGTGATCTGAGGCTGTTTTCCATCCCAAGCGCACGGATGACCTCCACATTACGCAGTGTCGTATTAGAAAAATGCGTAGCTGATTGGCTGTACCCACTAGCCTCGTTAAGCAGATTTTTCGTCATGACCTCATTCGCGATGGCCAAAGCAAAAATTATTGCGGCCCCTATAACCGCAATCCATCCAATTATCGGATGAAAATAAAAGCAGACTGCCAAAAATACCGGTATCCAAGGCAAATCACATATTGCAATCAGACCCTGGCCGGTGAGGAACTCACGCAATCGGTCTATGTCAGAAAGTGCAAACTCTGAACGCGACTGTGGGCTTTGCATGGTCTGTGTAATAACACGCGTGAACAGACCATCTGAGATCATATCATCAAATCGCAAACCAGCTCTCACCAAGACGCGAGAGCGGACCCATTCCAAAACCGCATAGGTGATGAGAAGTCCAACAGCAATCAGGGTCAGCATTATCAGTGTCATTTCGCTGCGACTATGCAACACCCTATCATATAATTGCAGCATATAAAGAGGACTGACAAACATAAGTATATTAATTACGGCACTAAATAGTAGAATACTTACAATTATGGATCGATATACCGATAACGCCGATTTGAATTGATTTATCATTTCGATTTTCTTTTTCCTCGAACAGAGAAAGCACTGTTTTTACAGAAGATTGCTCTGGCGCCCGCATTTGCCGCTATGCTCATATCCCAATAAAAGGTAGCACACGATCTTGTACATTGAAAGCGTCGAGCCCTCAGCGTGCGGCTGTCGCTACTCACCATTGGCCACCCTTATAGGTATCCGCGATCCCGATTGAAAGATCTTTGTGGGTTTTCTATGGTGCACCGCTAGCTCACAAACCATCAGAGTGGTTGCATCATGCGCTAACCGAGTTGCCTGGCCGCACCGAGGAGGCTGATATCACCGACCTGTTGTCCTTCAACTTCCCGAAAACCGTCGCCGCCTGATCAGACCGTATCCCTCCGGTGAGGCTTTCAATTACACAACGTCAGCTGGACCCGATTGAGATGGCGATGTCGTGCAAGCGAGTCATGCCGCGCCAGACGACCATGTTGCCTGGAAGCGGATCATGATTACGGGCGAGTTAGCCCCCAAGCATGGCTATCTGCAGGAGATACGTCGCGAGCGTGCGCTGCTTGAGACGCGGTCGAGATCGGGTCTCATCGATTTGGTCGAGGACCGTGATCTCAGCGGAGGTGAGAACGCTGTCGGGCGCAGCCTCCGGGTTGGCGCGTTCCGACATGGTGACAAAGTAGATGCGCCAGCTTACGACCGAGACGAGGGCAAGGAACTTCGTCAATCATTCGGCAGTTTCGAGCCTCACCTCCTCGGCACAGCAGCCGGACTTCATGACCTTGTGGAATACCTCCGCCTTCCAACGCAGCGCATACCAGCCGAGCTTCTCGACTGCCCCGGAGAGATCATTGACCTGCAAATTCGTCACCAACTTCCAGTCGATCGCCGCGCGTTCGGGTGGCGGCTTCTCCTCGATCGCATGGGTGTATGTCAGAACCCGAGGGCTATAGTGCTTCTGCTTGCCCACCGGCGGCAAGGTTTTGATGGTGGCGAACTTCACCATCAGCCAAGTCGTCTCGTCCTTGCCAACCGCAATGCGATGACGGCCCGCCCAAGGTGCCGTAACAGATTGGGCAAAAACGCGATGATCAGAACCGCGCAGCCGGGCATGGATCCGCAGGCCATCGCCCGCGCGGTCAACGAGACGCTCGGAAAGATCGCCGGCGACGCGCTGTCGGGCGGGCAGTTCGACCGGGAATGGAGCGTCGCATGAGCCTCTATGTGCTGGGCGGCGTGGTAATGGACACCCGGCCGTTCAATGCCGACACGTTCGACCGCACGGCCTCGGCCGACCTAGTGCAAAAGGCGGTGATGGGCGGGATGCAGCCGTCCGAGTTCATTGGCGAGGGCGAGGATGCGCTCACCATCACTGGCCAGCTGTTGCCGTTCAAGACCGGCGGGCTCGAGGAATTCGACGTGCTCGATGAGATGCGGCGCACAGGCGCCCGCTTTCCGGTGATGCGCGGCGACGGCAAGCGGCTCGGCACCTATGCGATCACGGCTCTGAGCGAGCGCCACAACGAGCTGATGCGCAACGGCGTGGGCTTCACGGTTCAATACTCGGTGAGCCTTCGCAAGGTGCAGTCCGGATATGACGGCGGCGCGCTGATTGCGGCGCTGATTTCGATCTTCGAAAGCTTGAGGTGAGACAATGGATGCTGTGACAATCCGCGGAGAAGGCATCACCCTCGATCTGCTGCTCTGGCGCAAATATGGGGTGCGTGGTCAAAGCCTGGTCGAAGCGGCTTTCGATGCCAATCCCGGCCTGTCGGATCTGGGCCCGGTGTTGCCGCTCGGAACCCGGGTGCTGATCCCTGATTTGCCTGTTCAGGCCCGGCCCGCCGAACCCCTGATCACACTGTTCGGGTAAGGCGAATGAGCTGGCAGAACATCTGGTCGGTCACCATCAACGGTGCCGACATCTCCGCCGGGCTGCGCCCGCATCTGGTCTCGATCACGGTGACGGACAAGGACGGCACGGCGGGCGACACGCTGTCGATCACGGTGGATGATACCTGCGGGCAATTCCACATGCCGGATGAAGGGGCGCTGATCACGGCTGCCATCAATGGCGTGCGCGTGTTTGAGGGCACCGTTGACAAGGTGCGCAGCCAGGGCTCGCGCGGCGAGGGGCTCAAACTGTCGATCACCGCCAAGGGCTATGACACCAAGGGCAAGGCAAAGGAGCCGCAGGCGCTGCACAAGGATGATTGCACGCTTGAGGAATTTCTGGGCGAAGTGGCCGACAATGCCGGCTTCTCGCTGACCATCGACCCGGAGCTCGGGGCGACCTTACGCGATTACTGGGCGGCGGATAGCGAATCCTTCCTGCATGTCGGCCAGAAGCTGGCGCGCGAGATGAACGCCACCTTCAAGTTGCGCGGCGACAAGGCCGTGTTCGCCAAACGCGGCAAGGACATCCTGCCGGGCATCTCGGCCGCCTACGGTGATAACCTGATCTCTTGGGACATCGCGCCGCTGTCTGGCCGATCGCTGTTTGCCTCGGCCAAGGTCCGCTGGCTTGACCGCGAGACTGCCGGCTTCGAGGAAGAGGAAACCGATTTCGGCTCCACGCGGCCCGCCAAGGCCATGAACATCATCCGCGGCGCGGTCAAGGATAAAGACCAGGCGAAGGAGGTGGGCGAGGCGCGCAAGGGAGAGGCCGAGCGCGAGGGCGGCGAGGGCAGCGCCACGATTGACATCAACCCGGCAGCCCAGGCTGAAGCGCTGATCACACTCTCGGGCACGCGGCCCTGCATCGACGGCAGCTACCGCATGGTCACCGTCACCCATTCCGGCAGCCGCAGCTCAGGCAATTCCACCAGCCTCGAGCTCAAGCAGCCCGACGACGTGGCAGGAACCGACAGCCGATAACCGATTGCCGGTCTGGCATGACCGGCAATACCGTCCGCTGGCCGTTCTCGATCGGCTGGCGGGCACCCATCATCAAACAAGGACATCGATATGCAGACGACACGCGATCTTCAGGAGCGCCTGAAGGCGCTCGGCTACAATCCGGGCATCGTCGACGGTGCGATGGGCCCGAACACACGCAAGGCCGTGCGGGAGTTCCAGGCCGACCATGGACTTGCCATCGACGGCGTTGCTGGTCCCCGCACCTGGGCGGCGCTCGATCGCGCCTTGACCAAGGCCGGCGCGCCCGCCGGCACATCCCGGCCTGCGCCGCCCTGGGTTGATGAAATGATGCGCCGAAAGGGCCTGCATGAGAATCGCTACCACGTCGCTCTCTCCGCTTGGCTTCGCTCGGCTGGTTCTGCTGTTAATCCGGCCCGCACGCCCTGGTGTGGAGACGCTGTCGAAACAGCCATCCTGCGCGCGCTGCCAGACGAGCCGATCCCCGGCAACCCGATGGCCTCGATAAACTGGCAGAAGTTCGGGCGGGAGCTCAAGACCCCGGCCTTCGGCGCGGTGCTGGTGTTCTGGCGTGGCAGCAAGTCGGGTGCTGGGCGGCAACCAGTCCGACGCCATCACCATCACCAAGATCCGCAAGAACCGCCTGCGTGATGGCGGCATCCGCTGGCCTGCCGGTTTCCCGCTGCCGACTGGGGAACGGATCATTGCCGATGGCGGCCGGCTGCTCGAAACCACAAACGAGGCATGAACGTGCTGGTCCACCTGCTAAGATTCCTCGGCGTCGCCCCTCGCATCACCGGCAAGTCCGGCAAGCGCGAGGCGGCGCGGCTGGTGTTTGCCACCGCAATCGCGCTCACGCTTTTTGCCATGTGGACGGGCGTCGAGATGGTGAGCGCCACGACAGCGGTGCTGATGGTGATCTGGCCCGCGGCTCTCGGGCTTCTGGGCGCGGCCTACAAGCTCGAGTTCGACAAGGTCAGGACGGATCGTGAAGCTTCGCTGCCCCACGGCTGGCCCGAGGACATTGCGGCGCCGGAGCTCCGGGACGGGGAGCCCTGATGCTGATCCTTTTTACGCTTTTGAAATGGGGACTTCCCGCTCTCATTCTTGTGGCGCCTATGGCTGCTTCAGCCTGGTTCCCTCCGGCGCGGCGCGTGCTGATGTTCGCCATCCCGATTCCGCTCTTCGTTATTGCCGCAGCCGGCGGATGGCTTTGGCTCAACCAGGAGAGCGCGGTTCTCGATGCAGTGCAGGTTCGGGTCAAGCAGATGGTCGCCGGTGCCGAGATCGCGGGACTCGAGGCCAGGCTTGAGGCCGAAGAGAAGATCAGCGCGGCCCGCAGGCAGGTGGCCGCGGAAGCCAATCGCCGCTTGATGGCCGAGATCGACGCCCGGGTGAACCTCTAACGGCGGTTGACCGCCATCCAGACAGAAAACGAGATTCTCAATGACGACCTGGCAGATCTGCTTTCGCGCCCTGTTGCTCGTGATTGCGCTGTTGATCCTGATCTCCTTGGCCGGCTGCGCGCCAAGTGGGTTCGTCGCGGCCGAGCGGGAGAGGGCGCGTGCCGAGCAGGTTTCGAAAGCGCTATCTGTCGCGGACGAGGAACGTCGGATCGGGCGGTCCCTCCCGGTGTGCCCCGAAGCCTGCCGCCAAACCCATCGGTCAGGGGTCTCGCGTGGCGACAGGCTCGACGCCGCTCTCATCAAGACAGATCGGGCCTTGTCGCGGGCGAACGGGCAGATCCACGAATGTGCCGGATGGTATGACGAACTCAGGACAGGCATTGAAGGCGAGGCGCAATGACGGGGGGCACCAATCTCAACGACATCTACCGGTCGATTGGCGAACTCACGGGGGCTGTGAAGGCGCTCGGAGACAAGATCGCGGACAATGAAAGCCGAGCCAATGTGCACCGACGGCTTGATGATATCACCGCCACGGCGGCTGATCTTGCCAAGCGCACCAGCCATCTCGAAACGGGGATCAAGTCGCTCACACACGAAATGGGCGACATGAGGATGGTGACCGATGACGTGAAAGCCATGCGCGAGCAGGCCAAAGGCGCAGGCACACTGGGACAGTGGCTGCTCAGGTTCGGCGGCTGGGTGCTCGGGGCGGCTGCTACCGTGGTCAGCCTCTACACCTGGTTCACCGGCCGTCCGCCACCGTGAGAGCTTTCGAGCCGATCCGCTGCCGGGCGGTCATCCCGGCTCACCCAACAAGGAGAAGACCCATGTCAAAGGTACGCGCAAAGTTTTTCATCAAGCAGATCATCAACCATCACAACGGCGATCCGACTTCGGATCAGGCCGGCGAGGTAGTGCTCGGTCCTGTCTATGACGACGACGACAACGAATGGTCGAAGTGGACGCCGCAGGGCGAGATCAAGATGACGACCACCAACCCGCCCGCACTCGAAGCCTTTGAGCTCGGTGGCAAGTATTTCGTCGACTTCACACCAGCTTAGGCTGATCGGGGTCGGCGGCAGCAAGACTCTGCCGCCGTTCCGTTTATAGACCGCGCAAATTACATGCCAGCGTCAGGCTTCCAGATTTCGATGCCCATCGCAGAACTACCAATTGGCGCCCAAGCACCTGTGAGAGTACCGTCAGTTCCTCGTTCAAAAACAGCAATACCAGCGGCGTTACCCTGTCGATATGAGACCGCGAAAGTGTTGCCAATGAGGATTCCGGTTCCTTCCTGCTTCTGATTACCAATTTGCCAGAGCACCTGGTAGGTGTCACCCGTGGCGGCAACGGTCACGTCTCCCACATATCTCCCTGTGCCGCCGGGATTTGCGCCTTCAAGATCGTATTTTCCCGCTATCTCCTGGGCGAATGCAGATGTTGAGAGAGCAAAAGCAACCAGTGTGGTCAGAAGGTACTTCATTGTTGACTCCGTCTTTTGGCCGTCGACCTCATCCCTGAGGCTTTGTAAACACGGCAACTGGCTTTAGGGGTAAACACGGCAACTGGCTTTAGGGAACCAGCGTGTCCCCCATCAGATGGGCAAATTTGATTGTTAGTGCATCATCAGCCGCTGGTCCATCGGGACGATGGTTTCCGGTGCTGATGGGCGATAGCTTGAGGCGCTGTCAGCCGTAAACACGGTCGGCAGCCCGGAGAACGATCAGTTCTTCAAATACAGGCCTTGGGCGAATTGAAGATTGGCACTGTCAATGTTGATGCTGCTCAGTCGTTCGCCGTGGGCGAGATTTCACAGCAGCATAGGCTGATCAGGGCCGGCGGCAGCAAGACGCTGCCGCCGTTCCCGGGTGGCCAAGAGCCCTGGCCGGGGCTCACGACAGCGGGCCCATGGGGATGGGATAACCCGCCCGACAGCACCTGAGATACCGTCGCACCCGGGCCTTCGCGGGCGGAAAGGGTGTGTCAGAAAACGGGTCTCATCACAATGACCGATCTCTTTGCTTTCACAGAAGTTCACTCTGTCGCGCCGCCGGCTGCCTAAATAGCGTCCGGATTGTCCCTAGGACTTACCCCCGAAGGTTGGAAACACCTTCGGGGGTAGCACTCAACGCGGGATCCAGTTTGTGGCCTGAGCATCACTCAGGTCTGTCAGGCCACCCACTTAGACCTTAGAAAATGAAGTCAGAGGTATCGAGATTTCCAGTTGCGCCTGTGATATCAAAGACAAGGTCGGTGGCAGCATTGTACAAGCCATCACTGTTGATATCGACGTACACGGTGTTCGCACCCTGCTTGGCAACAGCATTTCCGCCAAAGCTTGCCCCTTCAACCGGCGGGTTTGTAAAGGTTGTGATGTTGGCTTTGCCAGTGGTTATCCCATAGGCAGACACATCGATCTTGTCTTCGCTGCTGCTGTCGAAGTTCGTATATGTATCTCGAGAACTCGTCGTCGACGTATTGCCGGACTTGAAGACGATCGTGTCCATCGCAGCGTTGTTGGCAAAGGCAATCGTGTCACCCTGCTTCGTACCTGTGAACTTTACACCCTGTGTCGATGAGACGGTGCTGCCGTTCATCGCGCCATTGAGCGCGAATGAGTCAAACGTTTGGATCGTAGTATTTCCAGCGGAGTTGATCCCAAAATTGCCCGTACCTGAAACCGTTATTTCTCTGGCTCCAGTCGCAATTCCAATACCCGACGTTGACTGCACATCGATATTTAGTATTTCAATGCCTGTATCGACAGTAAGACTGACATTTGAGTTTTTCAGCATCAATGTTGTGGAGTCGGATCCACCGCCAACATCAGAATTCTTAAAATCAGCTGTATTCCCAGCGGTATTTACAGTATCAAAACCTACTTTGGTTCCACTGCTGAGTTCGGTAAAATTCACTGCTGTAGTTGAATTTTTACTCCATACTTCGGTGACGCCCGTCGCCTTGCTGAAATTGATAGTCCCGGTGTTCGTGGACTGCGTGACAAACACCTTTTCGGTGTTGCTCAGCGTTGGCGTTGCGGTTGTGGCCGTTGTGTTGAAAGCGAAAATGCTGTCTGTGCCGGCCCCTCCATCAATCGTAGTGGTGCTTGTGAAGGTACCTGCCGAGGCATTGATCGTATCGTTGTCTGCAGTCGACTTGAATGCCGGGTTTGCATTGTTGGGCGATACGGTGTCCGACGCGGTCTGCAGATTGATGGTCACACCAGTCACACCTTCGCCAGTGGGCGGGGGCGTCCCACCCAACGATGCAACAGCCGCATCAATATCGGTCTGAGTTACGGGGGTCGATGTCGCTGTGATCTTGGACAGGAAGTCGACAGCCTTTGTCACTGAAGATGGGTTCGCCGTCCCATTGTAGGAGGCTATCTCGGCTGGCGTATCGAGCGCTGCGGTGAACAAGCTGGCGGCAGCCAGCTTCTTCTCAACGAGGGTCTTGTCTGTCCCTGTAGCGCCATCAAGAATGTTGATTGCTATTGTATTGATTGTCTGCCTGCCGGCGGCCAACTCGCCGACAAAGAATGCGACACCCGCAGGGTCACCCGCGCGGCCAAAAAGGCTTTGGAAGATCGTATTGACGATCTGCGTGTTGTCCTGGCCAGTGAACCTGCCTTTGTATTCATTTGTGTTGGACAGATCTGCGATGCCAGCGAGATTTGCCCCATTTGTTGTGATGCTGTTGAAATATATCAACCCGGACGGATCGGCAGGACGCCCGAAAAGCGCAAGATAAACACCCTGAATTGTAGCCATTTATTTCTCCCCTTATATTATTAGATTTCGCATATCCAAGATATCTATAATAATTTTTGAGAGTCAATTTAAAAAAAAGGGTAAGAAAAATGGAAAACAAAAAAGATTGAAATTTTGAAAAAACGTACTTCTCATCAAGAAATATTTTGGTATTATCTTTTCAACTGACGATGTATTATTTCGCGGCTACTGGCGCAGCGCAGTTCCTCCGCGATCGAGCGGATCCCGCCCAGCATCAGCCGCACGGAGCGGTTCAATCCTTGCTCAAGAGCTTCGACCAGTCGAATTTCAAATCTCCGTCCCGATCGCCGGGGAAGAGGTCAGATGCCAGGTTGGCCTGCTTCTGGGCGGCCCCTATCTGGGCCATGTGTCAATGCCACGTGAATTTTCCCCAGAAGTGCCGAAGTAAAATTCCCCATTTATGCCGATGTCGACGACACGGAGAGTTGAGGGTTTTTTGGCGGCCGGCCGCGTGGTTTTTGAGGAGGAGCGAATGCCGGAGGTGCGATGAGGGCTTTGGAGCGAACATGCTCCGGCATGAGTTCGGCATGCTGCCGCAACCGATAGCTGGACCCTTCGATCTGCACAACGACGGCATGATGCAGCAATCTGTCGAGCAGAGCCGTCGCGACTACGGGATCTCCGAAGACATCGCCCCATTCTGCAAAGCCGCGGTTTGACGTCAGGATCATAGCGCCACGTTCATAGCGCGCATTGACGAGCTGAAAGAACAGATTGCCGCCGCCCTGGACAACCGGCAGATAGCCGATCTCATCGACGACAAGCAGGCTCGGCCTGCAGAAGAAGCGAATGCGCTCCTGCAGCCTGCCTTCCCGTTCTGACCGGGCAAGCGAACCGATCAGGTCCGCGAGCGTAGTGAAGTACACGCTCTTTCCCGCCTTCACAGCTTCAACGCCGAGCGAAAGCGCGCCGCGAAAAACGACCGCTCACTTACAGCAGCATCCATGAAGCACCCACTGCGGGCCATTCGACCATGCCACCAGAGCTGATCTGGCGCATTGCAGTTCATGAAGCCGGCCATGCGCTCGCATGGACCGTATTCGATATTGCAATCGTTCGGACGGTAACGGTTGGCAGTGGCTCGAGGTCTGCCATTGGTCGTTTTGCTCGAACAGCACGGCGCCGATGAGTCGCATGATCGATGCTTCGTTCGGGAAGATGCCGACGACGTCGGCGCGGCGCTTCACTTCCTTGTTCAGACGCTCGATCGGATTCGTGCTGTGGAGCTTCGTGCGGTGCTGACGCGGGAAGACCATGTAGGCCAGCACGTCGTGTTCGCTGGCATCCATCAGGTCGGCGAGCTTGGGCCAGCGGGCACGGAGTTGGCCGGCGACGTGCCGCCATGTTTCGCCGGCGTGCTTTCGGTCTGGTTGCTCGAAGGCCTGGCGAATCGCAGCGGCGACAACGGTGTGCTGCCCCTTCGAGACGTGGGCCAGCGCATTGCGCATCCAGTGCACGCGGCACCTCTGCCAGGTTGCCTCGAAGACACGGGCGATGGCTGCCTTGAGACCGGTGTGTGCATCGCTGATCACCAGGCGGACGCCACTGAGCCCGCGGGCGCGCAATGACCTGAGGAAATCGGTCCAAAAGGTCTCGGCTTCCGAGGGGCCGATGCCAAGGCCGATGATTTCCCGGCGACCCTCAGTGTTGGCGGCGACGGCGATTATGGCCGCGACGCTGACGATCCGGCCGCCCTGTCGCTGCTTGAGGTAGGTGGCATCGAGCCAGACGTAGGGCCATTCGCCGCTCAGCGGACGGTTCAGGAACTCGCCGACCCGCTCGTCGATATCCTTGCACAGCTTGGAAACGGTGCTCTTCGAGATGCCGTTCAGGCCCATGGCCTGCACCAGATCGTCGACGCGGCGGGTAGACACTCCGCTGATCCATGCTTCCTGGATCACCGCCACCAGCGCCTGTTCCGAGGTCTTGCGGGCCTCAAGGAAGCCGGGAAAGTAGCTACCCTGCCGGAGCTTCGGCACCCGCAGGTTCAGCGTGCCCAGCCGGGTGTCGAGGGAGCGATCCCGATACCCATTGCGCCAGGTCGTACGCTCGCCGCTACGCTCATGCCGCCCGGCGCCAATCAGGCCGTCGACATCGGCCTCCATGATCAGCTGAAGGACAGCTTCGGCAATGCTGCGGAGGAAATCTCCCTGATCGTGCTTTTGCAGAAGCTCGGACAGGTCCATGTTGGTCTTGGTCATCGGGGGCTCCGTGTGGTTCGTGGTTGAAGTCGCCAAACTCCACCTCGACCATACACCTCGATGGCCACCAGGGATTACGCCGAACGTGCCGGCAAAATTACACCACGCTCTCGGACGCTAACTTGATGTCCGGGAAAGTGGAGATTTTTTCGAAGAACTGGCAGCACGTTACTCTGATGGCCTCTTCCCGTTCCGCCCGAAGCAGCATCTGAAGGCTGGGTGAGACGTAGCTTCTTGGCGCCGAAACCCAAACGCTTTTGCAATTTATTATGGGTATTCCCCCCGTTACTTTCTATAACGGCGTTTGAGCCGGAATCGTAGATTAGGGAATGAGTGTATCGCTGTGGAGATTCCAAAATAGGGCAGTTCAGGATTTGCCGGTCTGTCAGTGCCATGTGTTGGTATCCATAGCTGCAGATGTGTTGGTATCGTGGCAGATACCAACGAAAATACCAACAAATGATCTGGATGCCATCAACCGCAATCGGACGGCGTAGGTCTCGAAACCAACAAAAAACCCCGCTTTCGCGGGGTTTTAGGGGTGTTTCTGGACTGTGTCGGACAGTCTGAAACTTGAAACTGGTGCCCAGAAGAGGACTCGAACCTCCACACCGTTGCCAGTACCAGCACCTGAAGCTGGCGCGTCTACCAATTCCGCCATCTGGGCATGCGGGCCGATTTAGGGGTTGCGCGTGGCCGTGTCAACGCCTGAATGCAAAGCCGTCTCATTTATCTTGTTTTTGTTTTAGGCCCGCCGACGGAGTGGTGCATTTTTCAAAGGATCCGGCACCGCCCTCGAGACCCAAGCTGGCCGGGTTCGGGCCTCGCGGCAGGCCCTGGACTGCACGGCAGTCTGATCGCGCCCCGAAATGTCGCGCAGCCCGGCTTTTCAAACACCGACGCGCTGACTAAGGAGTCCTAATGGATTCCGAAACCGCCGTCCCCGCCGCAAGAACCACGTCGCCGCAACCCGGTGCGGCGGACGCCAGGAATGGCGTGCTGCTGGTCTTCGGCGCGGCGCTGGTCTGGAGTTTCGGCGGCGCCATCGCCCGCGGGCTCGATGTCGGCGATCCCTGGACCATCATCGCCTGGCGGTCGTTCTTCGCAGCCCTGTTCCTGATTGGCTTCATGCTCTGGCGCGACGGGCCGGCAGGCACCATCCGGCTGTTTCGCACCATGGGCCTGCCCGGGATCGGCGTGGCGCTGTGCTTCGCCACCGCCTCCATCTCCTTCGTCGTCGCGCTCGGCTACACCAGCGTCGCCAATATCCTCTTGATGCAGGCCGGCGTGCCGCTGATCGCGGCCCTTCTCGGCGTCGTCTTCCTGCGCGAAGCGGTCGATCGCGTCACCTGGGCGGCGATCCTGGCGGTGATTGCCGGCATCAGCGTCATGGTGTCCGATTCGTTTGCCGCCAGGGTGTCCTTCATCGGCGACGGGCTGGCGCTGGTGATCGCGGTGGTGTTTGCCGCGGCCACCGTCATCACCCGGCGCTTCTCGGGCGTGCGGATGACGCCGGCGGTCTGCCTCGGGGTGATCATCGGCACCCTGGTCGGCGTGGCGCTGTCGTCTGGACTGATCGTCAGCGCCCGCGATTTTGGCCTGCTGTTCCTGTTCGGCGCCTTCAATCTCGGGCTCGGGATGGCGATGTTCGCCACCGGGGCGCGGCTGATCCCCTCGGCGCTGGCGGCGCTGATCTCCACCATGGAGCCGGTGTTCGGGCCGGTCTGGGTCTGGCTGATCCATGCCGAGGTCCCCGCACCCCGCACGCTTGTCGGCGGCAGCATGGTGTTCGCAGCACTCGTCGCACACATTCTCTGGCAATGGCACATGAGCCGCCGCACGGCGCTGCCGCTGCCGAATTGACCGGGCGGAAAAGCGCCGCCCATGCGGCATGGCATGAGGGCGTGCGGGGTAATGTCTGCCGGTCAGGCCGAGCGAAGCTGCAAGGCCTCAGTCGCCGATTTTCAAGGCCTCGATGAAGGCTTCCTGCGGGATGTCGACCTTGCCGAACTGGCGCATCCGCTTCTTGCCGGCCTTCTGCTTGTCGAGAAGCTTGCGCTTGCGCGTGGCGTCGCCGCCGTAGCACTTGGCGGTCACGTCCTTGCGCATCGCCGAGATCGTCTCGCGCGCCACCACCTTGCCGCCGATGGCCGCCTGGATCGGGATCTTGAACATGTGCCGCGGAATCAGTTCCTTCAGCTTCTCGCACATGGCGCGG
This sequence comes from Hoeflea sp., assembly GCA_020637795.1. Lineage (GTDB taxonomy): Bacteria > Pseudomonadota > Alphaproteobacteria > Rhizobiales > Rhizobiaceae > Hoeflea. The sequence goes on from JACKJT010000001.1 coordinate 1,744,827, forward strand.
CCGCGCTTTTCCGCGGCCGTCCGGTGCACCAGCATCGACAGCGCGTCGACCGGCTCGTCATTGACCAGGATCGACATCCTGACCAGGTCGCCTTCCTCGTAGCCAGTGATCTGGTAGTCGAAGCTGGCATAGCCCTTGGAAATGGATTTCAGCCGGTCGTAGAAATCGAACACCACCTCGTTCAGCGGCAGCGAATAGGTCACCATCGCCCGCTTGCCGACATAGCTCAAGTCGGTCTGGATGCCGCGGCGGTCCTGGCAGAGCTTGAGGATCGCGCCGAGATATTCGTCCGGTGTCAGGATCGTCGCCTTGATCCACGGCTCCTCTATCGACTTGATCCGCACCGCGTCCGGCATGTCGGCCGGGTTGTGCAATTCGATCACGTCGCCATTGGTCATGTTCATCCGGTAGACCACCGACGGCGCGGTGGCGATCAGGTCGAGATCGAACTCGCGTTCCAGCCGCTCCTGGATGATTTCAAGGTGCAGGAGCCCGAGGAAGCCGCAGCGGAAGCCGAAGCCGAGCGCCGCCGAAGTCTCCATCTCGAACGAGAACGAGGCGTCGTTGAGCCGGAGCTTGCCCATGGCGGCGCGAAGATCCTCGAAATCCGCCGCATCGACCGGAAACAGGCCGCAGAAGACGACCGGCTGAGCCGGCTTGAAGCCAGGCAGGGCCTCGGCCGTCGGCCTGCGCTCCTCGGTGATGGTGTCGCCGACGCGGGTGTCGGCCACTTCCTTGATCGAGGCGGTGATGAAGCCGATTTCGCCGGGTCCAAGGGACTCCACGGTGACCAGCTTCGGCGTGATCACGCCTATCCGTTCGACCGTGTAGCGCGCATCGGTGCCCATCAGCCGGATCTGCTGGCCCTTCTTCATTTCGCCGTCGATGACGCGTACCAGCACGATCACGCCGAGATAGGTGTCGTACCAGCTGTCGACCAGCATCGCCTTGAGCGGATCCTTGACGGTGCCGCCCTTCGGCGCTGGCAGGCGCGTGACGATGGCCTCCAGAACGTCGGGAATGCCTAGGCCCGTCTTCGCCGAGATCATCACCGCGTCCGAAGCGTCGAGACCGATCACTTCCTCGATCTGCTCCTTGATCCGGTCTGGCTCCGCCGCCGGCAGATCGATCTTGTTCAGGACCGGCACGATCTCGTGGTCGGCATCGAGCGCCGCATAGACATTGGCCAGCGTCTGCGCTTCCACGCCTTGCGAGGCGTCGACCACCAGAAGCGAGCCTTCGCAGGCCTTGAGTGACCGCGACACCTCGTAGGCGAAGTCGACGTGACCGGGCGTGTCGATCAGGTTGACCACGTAATCCTCGCCGTCCCTGGCCTTGTAGAGCAGGCGGACGGTCTGGGCCTTGATGGTGATGCCCCGCTCCTTCTCGATGTCCATGGAGTCGAGAACCTGCTGGCTCATCTCCCGATCGGCCAGGCCGCCACAGGTCTGGATCAGCCGGTCCGCCAGCGTCGACTTGCCGTGGTCGATGTGAGCGACGATCGAAAAATTGCGAATATGGGAAAGGGGCGTGTCTGTCATAGCTCGCGATTTAGCAGGCCTGCGGAAAAAGGCAATCGAGGATAATTCCGGGGGGCGGCGCGAACTGCCATTTCATCCACTTGGTAGAGATTCTGCATGCTGAATCCTCCAATTGCTCCTACACCAACATTTCTGCGATTTGTCACGCGGTGCTTCAGCTATTTTCAACATTTTACACCTCACGCGCGCGTGCGAGGCTGATTGGGTAGCGAATTGAATAGGATATTCTAAATGGCTTAAATATTAGAAAAAAATAATATAAAGTTGAGTTTGCTGGTTTGTCGAATACCGAATAGATGGCTTCATCGCTGCTCTGCCCGGACGAGTTCTCGTGTTTGAAGATTATGGTGTTCGCGGCCTAAAGTGGGCTGTCGATCGGCGCGGAATCCGATCCCTTGTTGATGCGGATAAACAGTTGAACTGCTTTATGTGTGGTCACGTCCGTCAACGTGGTGCAATTTTCCAGATGGCCTGAGGTCATGATCAGGCGGCTTTCATTGTTATGCTGAGGATGGGATCGACCTCCTCCTTGTCGATTTGGGCGAAGGCCTCGACCATCATGTAGCGGCTCGAAGTCTGCCACTCGTCATTCTGTTCGAACAACACCGCGCCTATGAGACGCATGATCGAAGCTTCGTTGGGGAATATGCCGACGACGTCGGCACGGCGTTTCACTTCCTTGTTCAGCCGCTCGATGGGATTGGTGCTGTGAAGCTTGGTCCTGTGCTGGCGAGGGAAGGCCATATAGGCCAGCACATCGTGCTCGCTTGCATCCATCAGATCGGCGAGCTTGGGCCATCGCTGGCGGAGCTGGTCTGCGACCCGTTGCCAAGTCTCGCCAGCGTGATTGCGGTCGGGCTGCTCGAATGCCTGCCGGATGGCGGCCGCGACGACTGTGTGCTGGCCCTTTGAGACATGAGCCAAGGCGTTGCGCATCCAGTGAACGCGGCAGCGCTGCCAGGTTGCCTCGAAGACCCTGGAGATCGCACCCTTCAGGCCGCTGTGGGCATCGCTGATCACCAGCTTCACGCCGTTCAGGCCGCGGGCCTTCAGCGAGCGCAGGAAGTCCATCCAGAAGGTCTCAGCCTCCGAGGGTCCGATGCCGAGACCGATGATTTCCCTGCGGCCCTCGGTATTGGCGGCGACAGCGATTATGGCAGCCAAGCTGACGATGCGGCCGCCCTGGCGTTGCTTGAGATAGGTGGCGTCCAGCCAGACATAAGGCCATTCGCCGGAGAGCGGGCGGTTCAAGAACTCGCCGACCCACTCATCGATGTCCTTGCACAACTTGGACACCGTGCTTTTGGAGATGCCGCTCAGCCCCATGGCCTGCACCAGTTCATCCACGCGCCTTGTGGAAACGCCGCCAATCCAGGCTTCCTGTATCACGGCCACCAAGGCCTGCTCGGAGGTCTTGCGGGCTTCGAGGAACCCGGGGAAGTAGCTACCCTGCCGTAGCTTCGGCACCTTCAGGTTCAGCGTTCCCAATCTGGTGTCGAGAGAGCGGTCACGGTAGCCATTGCGCCAGGTCGTCCGCTGCTCGGCCCGTTCGTGGCGTCCCGCGCCGATCAGGCCGTCAACATCGCTCTCCATCATCAGTTGAAGAACAGCCTCGGCGATCGAGCGCAGCAAGTCGCCCTGATCGTGCTTTTGCAGCAGCTCTGAAAGGTCCATATTGGTCTTGGTCATCCGCTGGCCGGCAGGCATTGCGAAGCAATGGCCGAGAGGCGGGGTCTCCGTGTGGTTCGTGGTTGAAGCTGCTAACTCCACCTCGACCATACACCTCGATGGCCACCCAGATTACACCGACAGCGCCGGCGAAATTACACCACGTGCGCGGACACTACCCAGAAATGCACGTGATCAAACTTCGCGGTTATTCGCTGGATAATGCGACGCATGTTGACATCCGATGCCTCAACCTCGCCGAAATAGCGGACCTCTCCGTCCCGGCCAGATTCGGCAACAGCAAACGCATTCTTCAGCTTGGCGACATCGATTCCGACAAAAGCTTCTCTATCATCTGCCACGGCTCGTCCTCCTGTGATGAGGATCGGCTCGGCCTATCCGAGTAACCCTCGGAAGACCAGTGTAGGGCGAGCCGCCTCAGGCGCGAAGACGGACATACGGTCTTACGGTTTGCAAAGCTCCTCAGCCAGTAATCTTTGGATTGTAGGGAGCCCGCCATCCGTGATTTGCCGTGGTAAGCAGCAAGAAATACAGCGCATAGAGTATGACGTGGCGGTCTTTCACAAGAAGGTAATGCAACAACCCGAAGCTGAATGTGAGAACAAGGATAAGCAGCACATTCTCCTTCATGGTCGCGTCGCCGAACCGATAGATCCGAAACAAGCAGAACCCGAAATATCCTGCAAGGATTGCAAGTCCTAGCAGACCGCGCTGAATGGTCTCATCGAGAATGAAATTGTGCACGAACGTGAACTGAGTCAAGTCCCCACTGAATCCCTCCGGCTTATGCCTGACGATCTCCTCCGACACTCCGGCGCCACCGCGGCCGATCAACGGATTTTCAGTAATCAGATTGACCGCGGCTCTCCACTGGGCAAACCGGATCGACAGGCCATTTGTGGCGGCAGAATCCGAATTCTGGACGGCGTGCCGGATCTCACCGAAAGTGGACCCAATACGGTCTGCGTAGATTGGATAGATAACCGAAGTGATCGCCAGGCACGACGCCAAGGCAACCGCGACCCCAATGCTCCGGCGATTGACAGGCATCCGGCCTGACACCTTGTTTCGCAACAACCCGAATATGTCGATGGCCAGTCCAGCCGCAAACACCGGGAGAAGAGCACGTGTCTGGGTTATTAGGACTGCAATCAGGCCCAGATAGAAAAAAACATACCGATTGGAGAGCAGCATTGGCGCCGAGCTGACGTTCAAACGCGAGACAACGGCGATGAAAGTAATCGAAAATGCGGCATTGGCCGGATTTGCTCCAAAGCCCGGGCGCAATGATCCTGCCGCGACTTCCGCCAGTCCCCAAACAGCAAGAACCAGAAGAGCGGCGCGGGTGCCGAGAACGAATTGCCGCAACGGATCGCGCACCAACACCGCACCAAATATTATGGGTATGACGAACGAATAATACAGCGGGTAAGAGCTCCAGCGAAAATCTTCGGGAATACTTCCATTGGCCAGGTTAATCGCCACGGACGAAGCGGAAAACATCAAGGTGACCAATAGGAATTTCGTATCGAGGTGAGACAGCGCCCTCCTTGGTTTGAAAACCACCACGTATAGGCCCATGCACAAGAAAATTGCGAGCAGGATAGCGCTTGCCTCGGTGGGAAGAGGAAGAAAAAAGGCAGCCAAAAAGAAAAACAGCCCATCCAGGCGCCGCCGCATCAGAAGGATTTTCTTTGCCGACAATGTGGACGGCTGAAGGTAATGCATAGTCCTTATACCCTTGATGAAGATCAGCTTCCAGATCTACTGCCGGACGGTCTTGTTTGTTCGCAGTTCCGGATTTCCGGCGAACCCACCGATTTGCAGATTGTATGGATTGATGGTGGATAGAGGTCAAGTTTCAGATTTCCGGGTTTCGACCAGTAAACCTTGATAGCTCAAAGGCGAAAAGGGGTGACAGACGCATGGCCAGATGGCCGCCTTGACGGCTTCAAGCGAGAAATGATCCGGGTCAATCCGGGCACCATGCATTGTTCGGGTTAGACGATCGCTGCAACAATGCCCAACGGTATTCCCCCTGGAGGAAATTCTGAGCAGTCCCTTGAAACCGTTGAATCCATCCGATACACGCTGTTTCATATGCAGCCTGAATAAACCTCTGCCTTGAAATACGGCGTTCGGCGCTGGGCAAGCGATTGGGAGCTTAAAGTGAGCCGTAAAGCACTAATTACCGGTATTACCGGTCAAGATGGGGCGTACCTCGCGCATCTTTTGCTAGAGAAAGGCTACGAAGTGCACGGCCTTGCCAGGCGGTCGAGCACCTCTGATGTAAATCTGGGTCGACTGCAGTGGCTGGGAATCGAAAAGGATGTCCGGATCGTTGATGGAGACCTACTCGATCTATCAGGGCTCATCCGTACCGTCAGTGACATCAAACCGGACGAAGTTTATAATTTGGCAGCGCAGTCCTTCGTGGCCTCGTCATGGCAGCAACCAATCCTTACCGGCCAGGTGACCGCGCTTGGTGTCACCAATGTTCTTGAGGCGTTGCGTCTCGCTAAGCCTGACGCACGGTTCTATCAGGCATCATCATCCGAAATGTACGGGCTGGTGCAACATCCTGTTCAATCTGAAAGTACTCCATTTTATCCAAGATCGCCCTATGCTGTTTCGAAGCTTTATGGACACTGGATTACGGTAAACTACAGGGAAAGCTTCGGCATTCATGCATCAAGTGGTATTCTTTTCAATCATGAATCGCCGCTTCGAGGTATCGAGTTTGTGACACGTAAAGTCACGAATAGCGTAGCCCGAATCAAGTTGGGACTTGATCGAGAACTAAGGCTAGGCAACACCGAAGCAAAAAGAGACTGGGGGCATGCAAAGGATTACGTGCGTGCGATGTGGCTCATGTTACAACAGGAAAAGCCAGACGACTACGTGGTCGCAACTGGTCGAACATCTACCGTTCGGGCCATGTGCGAAATTGCATTTTCACATGTTGGCCTAAACATTGATGATTATCTTGTTATCGACCCGAAATTGTACCGGCCGGCTGAAGTTGAAATCCTCCTTGGTGACCCAAGTAAAGCGCTGAATATTTTGGGCTGGGAGCCGACTGTTACGTTAGAGGAAATGATCTGCGAGATGGTTGATGCTGACCTTAATCGTTTTTCTTAAGCGGAAATGGTCCAAAAATTAAAAGCGTCTCTTGAGGTTTTTATTGTGAAAGTAGGCTAATCATGTCGAAACGCCGACTTTTGGTTGTTGGATCTCAAGGGTTTGTCGGGACAAATCTTTTGAAGGCTGTTCAGGCGCGGCATTCTGACTTCGATTTATTAGACTTTATTGATCCCCAAAATGGGGAGAAAGCCGATATCCGTTGCGCGGAGGCGGTTGAACGCACGGTATCTCTTGCCAAAGCCGACAGCATAATTCATTTGGCAGCAGTCGCGTTGCCCCAGCAGGCTAAGCAGGATCCAACCAGCGCTTGGATGACCAATGTCATCGGCACTTTGAACATTGCAATTGCCATTACTCGTAGCTCTCCGGAATCCCATCTCATCTGGTCGGGTAGTTCAGAAGCCTACGGGTACTCCTTCAATACGCTTCAGGGTCCCTTAGTAGAAGGCACCGAACTTCAGCCCAGTAGCGCGTATGGCGCAACCAAGGCAGCTGGCGATATTATGCTGCGTCAGATGATGTATGATGGCCTAAAGGCCACTGTATTTCGACCATTCAACCACACCGGACCTGGCCAAACTTCCAACTATGTAGTACCGGCTTTTGCTGAGCAAATCGCTATGATTGAAGCTGGGTTGAGAGATCCGATTATCAAGGTTGGCAACCTGGAAGCCGAACGCGACTTTCTCCACGTTTCGGATATCATAAATGCGTATTTGTTGGCTGTGGATAACCCGTCTGTCTCGAGAGGGCAAACATACAATATTTCAACCGGTTCCCCGGTATCGATTGGCCGTATTTTGAATGAACTTCTATCCATGTCGTCTGGAAAGATCGAGGTTGAGATAGATCCTGCTCGATACAAACCAAATCCTGTGCCCATTGCCTCTGGCAACTATGCAAAATTGAATCGTGATCTTGGGTGGCATCCTTCAATGGATCTAAGGGAAATTGTTTCTTCGGTTCTTGCCGAACAAAGAAGCCGGGTGAGTCGAAAGTAGATTATTCGCTAGAAACTATTTTCTATATTAATATCTCTGTGAACATGAATAATAATATGCCTAGTGGATGGAATCTAAGAGCCCGATTTGAAAGTTGTTGAGTGATATCAGTGGGATGTGATTCCGTCGGATTGTCAAAGATTCGATGGAGGCCACTATGTCCTGGACTGATATCACCCGCGCCGAGCATAACCGCAATTCCGACCGCTATCCAACCGATTTGACGGACGACGAGTGGGCTGTGGTGTCACCGCTGGTTCCGCCTTCGCGAACAGGCGGCCGGCCTCGTACGAGCGACATGCGCGAGGTGATGAACGCAATTCTCTACATCGCTGGCGGCGGCATCCCATGGCGAATGCTGCCGAAGGATTTCCCGCCTGTTTCCACGGTGCGGGGCTATTTCTACCGCTGGCGCAACGATGGAACCTTGGCGTTGATGAATTTTGCGCTGGTGCAGGTGGCGCGGGAACTTGAAGGCAAGGAACCGTGCCCGAGTGCCGGGATAATCGACAGTCAGAGTGTTAAAACCACTGAAAGTGGAGGGGTTTGTGGGTATGACGCGGGCCAGAAAACCAAAGGCCGCAAGCGTCATATTGTGACTGACACCAACGGATTCATGGTCGGGTTGCTGGTGCATAGCGCTGCAGTTCAGGATCGTGACGGGGCGGTGCCGACGCTACGATCGATCCGCCGCTTCTATCCGTTCTTGCGGCACATCTTTGCAGACGGCGGGTATAGCGGCGACAAGCTGAAACAGGCGCTGACGGGCAATGGCGACTGGACCATCGAGGTTGTCAGGCGCTGCGACGACCAGAAGGGCTTCAAGGTCTCCCGCGCCGCTGGGTTGTCGAACGCACGTTCGCATGGCTGGGAAGGTCCCGCAGGCTGGCCAAGGACTGGGAGAAATCCATCCAGAGTTCAACAGCATGGACCCTCATCGCCCATATCCGCATTCTCATGCGGCGGTTGGCAAGGCATTGCGAGCAATGAATAACTTTTGAATCGGGCTCTAACGCTTGGTGCCCACGTTTGACGGCGGCAATGATTTTGTTGGGATCGGCGGTCCATGTGAAGGGTTTTGGCTTTTCATTATGTTCTGCGACGAACCGGTTGATGGCGGCTTGGAGGTCGACCACTGAGTGGAAGACGCCGCGTTTCAGGCGACGCTTGGTCAGCTTTGCGAAGAAGCCCTCTACCGCGTTGAGCCACGAACAGGACGTTGGCGTGAAATGGAATGTGAAGCGCGGATGCCGGCCGAGCCAGGCCCGCACCTTGGGGTGTTTGTGGACGGCGTAATTGTCGAGGATCACATGCACCGCCTTGTCGGCCGGCACGCTGGTATTGATCGTGTTCAGGAAGCGGATGAACTCCTGATGTCGGTGTTTTTGCATATTCCGCCCGATTACGGTGCCATCAAGAATGTTGAGCGCGGCGAACAGGGTAGTTGTGCCGTTGCGCTTGTAATCATGGGTCATGGTGCCCAGCCGCCCTTTCTTGAGTGGCAGTCCCGGCTGGGTCCGGTCGAGCGCCTGAATCTGGCTTTTCTCGTCGAATGACAGCACGATGGCGTGCGCGGGTGGCTCGACATAAAGCCCGACAACATCGTGGAGTTTGTCCGCGAACTTCGGATCGTTCGACAGCTTGAACTGCCGGAAGCGGTGCGGTTGCAGACCATGCGCCTTCCAGATGCGGCGCACCGCACTGGCGCTGATCTTGTTCGCTGCGGCCATCATATCCGCCGTCCAGTGCGTCGTCTCGCCCGGGGCATCGGTCAGGGTCATCGACACCACGCGTTCGGTCACTTCAGGCTTGAGCGGAGCGATGCGCGAAGGCCGGGTTCTGTCTCGCAGCAATCCGTCCACGCCCTCGCTCATGAAACGCTCTTGCCAGCGCCAGACGCAGGTCTTGGACTTTCCCGTCTGCCGCATGATCGTAGCCGTGCCGACCCCATCGGAGGATAGCAATATGATCGATGCGCGCCAGACATGTTTCTGAGGAGCATTGCGGTCTCTGACCAGACCCTCAAGGCGGAAGCGGTCAGACGACGAAACTTGAAATGTGATCCCTGTGCGCATGACATTGAATCGCATGCCGACGCCCGAAAAGGAATCCCAAAACGGACTCTTCTGTCAGGCGCTATCCACTAGTTGATGTATCTTTTATATAGACAGCAAATGCACAAACGCAAAGGCTGCAGAGAGGATAATTGAATTGGACTACGAAATGGCTGTAGAGAATTTCTATAGGTCAATCTTGAAAAAGGGCGACCATGTTTTAGACTGTGGGGCTCATTCCGGATGGCATACTGTTCCTATTTCTATTTTTTGTAGGCCCAATGGGCCGCGTTTATGCGTTTGAGCCACTCCCAACCGCATTTTCTCTGCTGAAAACAAATTTAGCCAAGAATAATATTAGAAATGTAATTGCGTATAATATGGCGCTTGGCGAATATAATGGCACTACAGATTTCGTGTTTGTCCCTGAGTTTCCGGAATACAGTGGGTTTAAGAAAAGAATATATCACGATCAAAATATAGCTAAAGAAAATATTACCGTTGAGCTGAAAAAAATGGATGATATTGAGAGCCCGATTCAAAAGTTATTCATTGCTCGCAATGCCTTGCCAACCGCCGCATGAGAATGCGGATATGGGCGATGAGGGTCCATGCTGTTGAACTCTGGATGGATTTCTCCCAGTCCTTGGCCAGCCTGCGGGACCTTCCCAGCCATGCGAACGTGCGTTCGACAACCCAGCGGCGCGGGAGACCTTGAAGCCCTTCTGGTCGTCGCAGCGCCTGACAACCTCGATGGTCCAGTCGCCATTGCCCGTCAGCGCCTGTTTCAGCTTGTCGCCGCTATACCCGCCGTCTGCAAAGATGTGCCGCAAGAACGGATAGAAGCGGCGGATCGATCGTAGCGTCGGCACCGCCCCGTCACGATCCTGAACTGCAGCGCTATGCACCAGCAACCCGACCATGAATCCGTTGGTGTCAGTCACAATATGACGCTTGCGGCCTTTGGTTTTCTGGCCCGCGTCATACCCACAAACCCCTCCACTTTCAGTGGTTTTAACACTCTGACTGTCGATTATCCCGGCACTCGGGCACGGTTCCTTGCCTTCAAGTTCCCGCGCCACCTGCACCAGCGCAAAATTCATCAACGCCAAGGTTCCATCGTTGCGCCAGCGGTAGAAATAGCCCCGCACCGTGGAAACAGGCGGGAAATCCTTCGGCAGCATTCGCCATGGGATGCCGCCGCCAGCGATGTAGAGAATTGCGTTCATCACCTCGCGCATGTCGCTCGTACGAGGCCGGCCGCCTGTTCGCGAAGGCGGAACCAGCGGTGACACCACAGCCCACTCGTCGTCCGTCAAATCGGTTGGATAGCGGTCGGAATTGCGGTTATGCTCGGCGCGGGTGATATCAGTCCAGGACATAGTGGCCTCCATCGAATCTTTGACAATCCGACGGAATCACATCCCACTGATATCACTCAACAACTTTCAAATCGGGCTCTTAGGTTGAAGGTGATATTAAGTATATAAAAATTGATGCAGAGGGAGGAGATTTAATAATAATTCGCGGCGGAAAGAATTATATTAAAAAACATAAACCATTTGTTTCCTTTGAGTTTGGAGATAATAGTATTATTGAATACGAGTATGATTCAGGCGAATATTATGATTTCTTTGAAGAAATGAACTATGAAATATTTACGATAACAGGAGTAAAGCTAAATCGTAGCGAATTAGTTGAAAGCAGTAGAGTGCAAAAACTTTGGGATTATGTGGCGGTCCCTTTTGGTGCCGATATCACAGAATGGAATGCAGCGCGTTGAGGAATGAAGATTCCTTTGAGAAGGGAGCGGTGCAACGCTGCCAATGCGGATTCAGATTCGAAATTTCTGAGTCAGACTTCCGTAGTGCGCTTCATGAAGTTCGTTTCGCTTTATGATATCCTTCCGGCGGCTTCGTGCTTCCGTCCGAAGTCGGCGCATTGGCCGTTACGCGACGTGGTCAGGGAAAGAGATGAGCCAATGTGGCCATCTGGTTTTCGACGTCGGCCGTGCTCGGGATCTAAATGCGGGAATGGGTTTCGGTTTCATCGCGCATCAGCATGAGCCGGATGACCCGGTCTTCCAGCCGCGGCATGGCCGGCGCCAGAAAACGGGCGGCAAAGAAGATATTGGGCTCCAGCGTGCGGTTTGTCAGGAAATCGAGCTCTTCCTGCAGTTCATAGCCGGCGCGCGCGGGATAGATCGCCAGGTGGACACCTCTAATTACCGCGCATTTTGGGACTGACTGTGCGGCTTGAGGCTATGTCCGCCGCGTGACGGTCCTTTTGGTGTCGGGATTTTCGGTATTCCTGCCCCGTTGGGGCGGTCGGTCTTATGCGGCAGCGCGTCTCGCTTCATGAAAGACATATCGGAGCATGTTGTAGGCAATATTGGCCATGCCGATCTTCACCTTCGCCCTGCCCATGCCAATGGTGCGGATGAAGAGCTTCATCTTGTCTTTCTGTCTAGCGAAGACGTGTTCGACAGCGGAGCGAACCTTTGAGCGGCAACCATTTGCGCGCGACGTCGCTTCCGGCATCGGCTTGCCCTTTGGCTTGCGTTGATGGATGTCAGACGTCAGGCCGTTTCTTTCCAGCCATTCCTCATTGGTCTTTGAGCGATAAGCACTGTCGGCCCAGACGGTCGAGGCCGTGTTGTCTTTGACGACGACGTTTCTGAGTTGGGCTCCGTCATGGGCGCTGGCACTCGTCACCGTCCATCCCCGGATGAAGCCGTGGGTTCGATCGATGCCCGCGTGGTTCTTGTAACCGAACATCGGAATTGCGATGTCGTGCTGCTTGGTCGCGGCTGATGTCGGCGTTTCCGTCGGCTGCTTCGCCTTGGAATACTTGACCGTCCACCGCGCATCGCGATCCTTCTGCGCAAGCTTTGCGGGCTTGTCCTTCCAGCCTTCCGGGATCTCGCCAGCCTTGATCGCCGCCTTTTCGTCCTGGCTGTTGTGCTGCCTTGGGGCTTGGATGATTGTTGCGTCAACAATCTGACCGCCCTTGGCCAAGTAGCCAGACTTGGAAAGGTGCTTGTCGAAACGGGCAAACAGGTTGTCGATGGCGCCGGCACGAACCAGGCTCTCGCGGAAAAGCCAGATCGTCTTGGCGTCCGGCACCTTCTGCGACAGCGACAAACCAAGAAACCGCATAAACGAAACCCGATCCTGAATAACGAACTCGGCCTGGTCATCGGACAGATTGTAAAGTGCCTGCAGCACCAGGATCTTGAACATAAGCACCGCAGGAAATGGAGGGCGCCCGCCCTTCGATCCATCCGATCGCTTCAGCGCCTTCGCCAATGGCTTCTCGAACACAGGCCACGGAATGATGGCATTGAGCTTCTCAAGCGGGTCGCCGACCGCGCTCAACCGCTGATACCGTTCGTCCAAATCCCAGAACCCAGGCTGCTCGCGCATCATCCGCTCCCTGCAAATCACACAAGCGGGATTGAATCACGATTTGCTGAAAAGCGGGAGGTATTTCGAGGCTTCCAGGTGCCTTCCCGGCCGGCCATCAGCGATGTCGCGCTCGGGAACCGGCCTGCCGGTTTCAACGTCGGCAAATTCACCGATCAGCGTGTTGGCCTGGCTTGCGACCTCTTCGTGGACAATGGGACTGGAGGCCATGTCTATGTCTACCTGACCCCGTTCGCGGAAAGGCGGTGACCGGTTGACCGGCGCGAAGCGATGAACATGGTGATGCCGAGCCTGCGCCGTATGGTGATGTGGAGCAGGCCTGCCTCGATCACCATGGCCGCGGCCGTCGCGGTGGCTGCGCCGAGCAATCCCCAGGCGGGGATCAGCATGACGTTCAGACCGAGATTTGCCGCCAGCGCCACCGCATAGATGACGGCGCAGATCTTGTGCTCGCCGGACATGGTCAGCAAGACTTCACCGGGGCCGACCATCGCCTTGGCGAGAATGCCGGCAAACAGCACAACCATGATCATGTGGCCTTCCTGGAATGCGGGGCCAAACAGCGACAGCAGGAATGGCCCGGCGATGATGACTAGAATTCCAACCAGCAGGGACGGCCAGAAGGTCCATTGAACGGTCTGCCGCGCGAAGGCCGCCAGGGCTTGGCGGTCCGCGCCCGAAACCAGGCCGGAAAAGCGTTGTGCCGCTGCGGCCTTGACGGCGAAATACACAAAATGCACCAGAGCCATGGTCTTGGCCGCGGCGAAATAGACCGCCACATTTTCGGGCGGAAGATAAAGGCCGACAATGATGACATCGGCATTGGTGAGCATGAAATAGAAGCCCTCGATCAGGAAGATCGGGAAGGCGACCGCCAGCCATGTCCTGAAGTGAATTTCAACCCGCCGCGCCGGAAACCGGTTGCGCAGCCTGGTTGTCACAACGATGAACTGGATCACTGTCGTCAGATAGGCTGCGGCAAGGGCGGCGACGAGGGCGGTGTTGGCGTCGGCCATGCGACCAAGCCCGATGGCGCCGGCGACGAAGGCAAGAATGAGAAGCGGGCGCACAATGTAGGTGGGGCTCAGCGCTTGAATTGTCCAGCCATTGGCCCGCGCCGTTCCATCCAGCACATCTCCCAGGGCTATCATCGGCAGCACGAAGGCGCCGATAAAGAGCGGCTGAACGTAATGGGACTCGATCCTGTCGCCGAGAAAATAGAGCGCGGCGATACCGGTGGCCGCGATCAACGTCGCCGAAATCATCGAAAATATCCGGGCGGTGGCGGCAAGCCCCATAATGGCTTCGTCGGCGCCTTCGGTGCGGTATTGGGGCAGGAAGCGGATGACGGCGGTGTGAAATCCGAGACAGGAAAGATTGCCCAGGATGATGGCAATCACCCAGACGAACACGAACACGCCGTATTCGAACTCACCCATCAACCGGGCCAGGATGATCTGCGAGACAAAGGCGATCGCCGCGCTGAAAATACGGATGGAAAAGGCGACCAGCGCCATGCGCTGTGCCGCGCTGGTTTCATCCGTCGCCCTTGCCAGGGTGGTCAAGCGCTCAAACACCGGCGTCAACCACGCAACATAGCGCGGCGGCAAGATCTTGCCAGCAGTGTCGATCAAGGTCATGGCCCGGCTTGTATCCCGTTGTTACACCGGCATATTGGCATGGCGATGTTAAGAAACGGTTTGACCGCCGGTTTCGGTAGCATGGGAATCCGGAGGAAATGGCGTCAGACTGGCACGGGTGATGGCTGTCTCCAGCCCCGTCCCTTCGGCTTTCCGGACGCGGCAGGTCCAGTCACGCCCCGGTCAACGTCGCTGAGTGCGGTCCGGCGCAACACAAAACCGGGACCCGCATTGTGGATCCCGGCCTGGTTCATGCGTGCCGAATGCGGCATTGACGAGCAAAGGCGCCTTACAGAATGGCTTCCGATGTTCTCCTCAACCTCACAAGATGGCATCACCGGGGGCTTGCTTTGAATCAGCGCCAGTTTGGTTTGCAAGGACCGAACGATCCAATCACTGGAAACGCTGGACGTTGGGCCGGCGTCTTCGTCATGTCTGTCCGCGTTTCAATTGAGTGGCATGTCGCGCAAAAAGAGGTTCCGCTTCGTTAGGCAATGCATTAAAGCCTCTTGGCGCGGGATAACCTAAGGAGCCTCTTGTATGTCGAGTCCAGCAGGCGAAATGACAATAGACGAAATCCTGGCGCGGGTGCGCTCTGAAACAGCTGACGATAGGATTGGCAAAAGCCCTGAGCCAAGTCGTCGTCAGGGACTCGGAACAATACCGCTTGTCAACGAGCCCGATGATGGCGAGATAATCCCGACGGATAAGCCGTTCTACACGATCGAGGAATTTGCGGCACTTGATGACAAGGACTTCTTGCGCAATGCCTATCGTGTTGTCCTGGGTCGTGAGATTGATGGCGTCGGCCGCAGCTATTATCTTCCTGCGTTGCAGCAGGGTCATATTGGTGTCGTAAGAGTCCTTAGCGCTCTATCTCGATCAACAGAGGGTCGTGCCCGTGGCGTGAGAATCCGCTGGTTGATGCCAGCGGCGCTTCTCGACAGGCTTACTGACTTGCCGGTTATTGGCAAATTATTTGAGCCGCTTATGAGATTAATTGTGCGCTCCACAGTCAATCGTCGGCTCTCGACACATGCGCAGCGTCATGAGGATTTGATCCACGAAGTAAATGCCGCCCTCTCTGCCATACGCAAGAACCAGGCGGCGATCCAGATGCGTGTTACCAAGGCCGAAGAGGATTTCGGGTCGGCGATGGAAGCCTCGGTTGGTGCTCTTTCGGAAATCCGCGCCATTCGCCAGGAAGTCTCAGGCGGACGAGCAGCCCTTGGTCACTTGATCGAGATGGCCAAGGCTGAAATGCCAAAGGGGACAGAGGAAGTCTTGAAGAATGTCGAAGACACGACCCTCGACAGTCTCTATGTTGCTTTCGAGAACCGCTTTCGTGGCTCAACCACCGAAATTGCTCGACGTACCGAGCGCTACCTTCCTATCCTTCTCGCAACACCGCCTGTGGCGTCAGGCAATGTCGTGCTCGACATTGGATGCGGCAGGGGCGAGTTTTTATCATTCTTAGCACAGAAAAATATTGTTGGACGAGGCATAGATTTAAACAGCGCCATGGTCGCTGAGGCAAGGGGCCGTGGTCTCGATATCCTGGAGGGTGACGCACTCGACTATCTTCGTGCTCTACCAGACAATAGTCTTGCAGCCATCACTGGCTTTCATATCGTTGAGCATATTGGTTTCAAGGACCTTATTGGGCTGTTTGATGCCGCCCAACGCGTATTGATGCCGGGAGGCATAGTTCTTTTCGAAACGCCGAACCCAGAAAACATCGTGGTTGGCGCATGCACCTTCCATTATGACCCAACCCACAACAAACCACTTCCTCCGGATTACCTGAGCTTCGTAGCGGAGGCCAGGGGGTTTAGCAAAACGCGAATTATCCGAACCGATGGTGATTGTGATCTGAGTAACCCGGAGGTCGGCTTCAAGCCCGAGGAAGTCAATGACTGGTTTCGGCAACCACCGGATTATGCGCTTTATGCGCAAAAATCTGTTCAGGATATTGAGCACTGATGCGAGTGGGTATTGCGACAGTCCATACGCCGGGCATTCATGGCGGTGCTGAATTTTTGGTAGATGGTTTGGTTGAAGCCGTTCGTTCCGCGGGTCACAGCATACATAAGATCACTGCACCGTTCACCTTCGATCACCCCGATGCGGCTGGTAAGGCGTTGGATCACTGTCTGGCTACGGATTTTACGCGGTTTGACGGTGGTCAAATAGACCGCATGATCTGTCTGAAGTTTCCCGCTTACATGATCCGTCATCCCGATAAGCGCGTGTGGCTACTCCACCAGCACCGGGCAGCCTACGATCTCTACGGGACACCTCACGGCTGGCTGCCGGGCAAGCCCGAGACAGATATTTTAAGGTCACGTATTGTGGATGGTGACGGGATTGCTCTTGGTTCATCAGAGATGGGCGAAGCACGTGCTGTTTACACAATTGCTGAGCGGGTATGTGCCCGTCTGCGCCAGTATAATGGCATTGAGTCAAAGGCGCTTTACCACCCACCGGCAAATGCGGAGGACTTCCATTGTGAAGAGCCCCTGCCCTATGTCTTTGTTCCAAGCCGTCTTGAAAGTCTGAAGCGGCAGGATCTCATGCTCAGAGCCTTGGCCGCCTGCACGACACCAATCAAGGCCGTGTTTGCCGGCACTGGCAGCATGCATGCTCATCTGCTGGGTTTGACTGAGAAGCTTGGTCTGATGGATCGCGTCCGATTTGTAGGTGCGGTCAGCCGGCAAGAAATGCTGAATTATTACGCTCATGCCATGGCGGTGTTTTTCGGACCACTGGATGAAGACTATGGATATATCACATTGGAGGGCATGCTATCTGGAAAGCCAGTGATTACCTGCAAGGATTCCGGAGGTCCTCTCGAGTTCGTCATCGACGGTGAGACGGGTTTTGTCACCGCTCCTGAGCCGGATGCGATTGCTCAAGCGCTTGAGCGACTTGCAGGAAATGCTGGCCTGGCGCGCGATATGGGCCGCAATGGCCTAGCTCGATACAAGGCTATGAACATTTCATGGGACGTTGTCGTTGAGACCCTCCTAGAGGATCAGCCGGACGTGCGGACGATTGGCATAAGGCATTCAGGATGAAGATTGCAATTGTGACGCCTCAATCCATTCCACTTGTACTTGGGGGCGCAGAGAATCTCTGGTGGGGCCTGCAGCAGCATTTTCAAGCGCATACGGAGCATGATTGCGACATTATTTCGGTCGTTTCACCTGAAGGCTCCTTCTGGGACTTGATCAATTCCTACGAAACGTTTTCGCGTCTCGATTTGTCAGCCTATGACTGCGTCATCTCAGGTAAGTACCCTGCATGGATGGTCACTCATCCCAATCATATCTGCTACATGCTGCACCGGTTACGAGGCCTTTACGACACTTATGCGCCGATCCAGCATGATACTTCCTGGTTGGAACATCCAAGACTGCACAATTTTTCCGTATGGTTAGAGGACGGCATCAGGCAACCGGACCCAGGCCAGATACCGGAATTATTCGACCGCTTGAGGACGATGAGGGAGAGAAACCTGCCGGAAGGAGCTTTGGCCTTTCCCGGACCGCTGTCACGACTTGTGGTGCATTTTCTCGACAATGCTGCACTTTCACCAAGCCGGATCAAAAAATACGCCGCGATCTCGACGACGGTGGCGAGCAGGAAGGGGTACTTTCCTCCAGATGCGGCGATTGATGTGCTTTATCCACCACCGCACCGCGATAATTATTTTTGTGGCGGGAGCAGCTATTTCTTTACAAGCAGCCGACTAGATCGACCCAAGCGAATTGATCTCCTGATAAATGCCATGAAACTGGTCACGAAGGAAATGCCGCTTTTGATCGCAGGAACTGGGCCCGAGGAAGAGAATTTGAAGGCTTTGGCAGGCGAAGATCCGCGGATACGTTTCCTTGGCTATGTTTCTGATGACAAAATGCCGGGACTCTATGCAAATGCTCGAGCTGTGCCTTTTGTCCCGGCCGACGAAGACTATGGTTTGATTACAATAGAGGCGATGAGGAGCGCGAAGCCTGTCCTGACGGTGTCGGACAGCGGTGGACCGTGTGAATTCGTCGATCATGGAAAGACGGGTTTTATATGCGCCCCCCGCCCGGAGGCATTAGCAGTATGCCTTGAACAAATGGCGCGGGACGAAGCACTTGCGGAGCAGTTGGGGCAGGCAGCCAGCCGCAAGGTTGAGAACATTCATTGGGCAAATGTTGTGAAGGGACTATTGGAGCCGACGGATTTGTCGCCGGCTGCTGCAAAGAAAGTCCGACAGAAGTTAACAGTTGCCACGACATTCAAAGTCTTCCCGCCCATGAACGGAGGGCAGGCTAGGGTTTTTCACTTGTATCGAAATCTGGCCAGGGAATTCGATATCGATATCATTTCGCTTGGAACCACCTCGGACACCAGGTCTGAAGTGGAAATTGCGCCCGGCCTCATGGAAATCACTGTCCCTAGAAGCGAAGCTCACGCAGATGCAGAACATAAGGTGTCTCGTCTTGCTGAAGACAAACCGGTAGGCGATGTTGCCTCCGCCGCACTGCTTGCCTTGACACCGGGATACAGGGATGCGCTTGAGCTCTCGGCGATGACAAGCATGGCGGTTATTGCCTGCCATCCATATATGGTGGATGTCTTGAAGCAGGCCTCATATGGAAAACCGTTTTGGTATGAGGCTCAGGATGTCGAAATAACCCTTAAAACGGCTGTCTTTGCGAATACGACTGAGGCCACTGCCCTGCTCGAGGAAGTGCAGGCCGTTGAACGGGAATGCTGGACTACTGCCGACCGTGTCTTTGCCTGTGCGAACAGGGATCTGCTCGAGTTGGAACGGATCTATGGGCCAACACGCGCGCGCCTGCATGAAGTTCCCAATGGCGTGTCCTTACATGACATTGCGTATAAGAGCTTGTCGGAACGTCGGCGACTACAGACCGTGGCCGGGATCACAAACAGGCAATTGGCGATCTTTCTGGGAAGTTGGCATGGGCCAAATCTTGAGGCGGTGGAGGACATTCTCCTTCATGCGCAGGACAGTCCCCAGACACGCTTTGTCATCATTGGCAGTGTCTGTCTTCCGTTCAAGAACCGGACAATGCCAGGCAACGTAGAGCTGATGGGTATTGTCGACACTCAAACGCGCGACACCATGATGGCAATCGCGGATGTTGCCCTAAACCCTATGCGATCGGGATCGGGTACAAATCTCAAGATGCTTGACTACATGGCTGCTGGTATTCCCGTCGTGTCGACAGAGTTCGGGGCCAGGGGTCTGACCATCACGCCTGATCAGCATTACCTTCGGGCAGAGACGTCTGATCTCCACAAAGTGTTGTCGAAAATTGGCAGCATGAATGATGCTGACCTCGAGGGAATGATCCTCAGGGCGAGGTCGATCGTGGAGCAGGACTATTCATGGGAGGTCATCGCGGACAGGTTTGCATTGGAACTGGAAGAAACCAGATGATGGCATGTGCCGCTGGTCCGAAGCCATCGGACCCACCATCACACAGAAGGTTTCCGTGATACCGAGATCTCTGACGGCAAATATATCTTACCGTCGAATGTCTGCTTGCTCAGATTTGCCACGTTGAAAATAATGGCCAGATCACGCCATTCATAGTTTTCCCCTATGTGGCTCTCACCGCCGACCAGGGCTAGAGCTATAGAGTAGGTTCCCACGCCTAAGTCAGCTGCAAAACTCACGCGAAATTCAAATTCCTCGCCTGCCCCAACGTCGTCGGTAGACTGGTCACTGAAGAACGTATTGGTGCCATAAAGGGTCTGACCAAATCGATCCTTGATCGCGTAGCCAAGAACAAGTCGCTGTACGTGCTCATGAGCCAGGGCGCGGACGTAGATCGTCGCTCTATCGCCAACATCAAGTGTATCGGTCGCATTCCCATTTGCGTCCAACAAAATGGCATCTTCGATGGTGATTTTTCTAGAGCCAGAGCTGGTCTGGATCTGTTGATTTGACAGGGTTCTTGTCTGAATTGACTGATCACTGTGTTGGCTCAACAAGGCATTATAATAGTCGAGAACACTTTCCGGCTCGCCGTCCAAGGCGATCGCGCCATTGTGCAAAAGAATGGCGCGGTCACACAGGCTGAGAACGGCCATGCGATCGTGAGATACCAAAATGAGAGTAGTTCCGAGTTCGCGGAATTTCTTGATCTTATCAAAGCTCTTGTGTTGAAAATAAGCGTCGCCGACGGATAGAGCCTCATCGACGATCAGAATGTCTGGCCGGAATGCTGTCGCGACCGAAAATGCCAGACGCATATGCATTCCGCTCGAGTAGACGCGAAGGGGTTGGTCGAAATAATCTCCCAGTTCTGAGAAATCCCGGATTTCTTGTACAATGCTTGAGATTTCAGAATGCTGATAACCCATCAAGCCCAACGCATAAAACACGTTCTGATGGCCGGTATAATCAGGATTGAAACCCATTCCGAGTTCCAGAATGGCTGAAATTTTCCCTGCGACAGAAATCTCCCCTTCACTGGGTCGCATTGTCCCCGTAATCAGTTTAAGCAATGTACTCTTCCCGGCGCCATTGCGGCCGACAATTCCCAGCGCCTGCCCCGCTTCAACAGAGAAAGATATGTTGCGAAGGACCCAGGTCTCCTCATCAAGCGGTGCCTTGATCGAAAACCAGCGCATCACACGATAGATTTCGTGCCGGTATTGTTGGAATACCTTTCCAATTCCACACACGCTCAACACGGTTTGGGTCATAGGACGTCTACCATTTCCGAGACAGATTTTTTGAACAGCCAGAAAGCCACGCCAAGAAAGAACAGCGAGATCAGAAACAGAATTGCAAGGGCAACGAGATTGGGCGAATTGTTGAAAGCCATAACCTGATGGTAGCTATCAATAAGCCAATATAGCGGATTGAGCATGATGATTGATTGGAATAGCGGGGGTAAAATTCCTATTGTATACACAATAGGTGTAAGCCAAAAAAGAAACTGCATAAAAATACCAATTATTTGCCCAACGTCTCTAATAAAAACATTTAGTATTCCGCAGATCAATCCAAAAGCCGTTGAGAACAATACGTTTATAAACATAATAAGAGGAAGCCAGAATATATTTATTCCAACATTAAAGCCGATGGCCGTATACACTAATATAACAATTATCAAAAATATAAAATTAGAAATTACAGACGTTATTACTATAATAAAAGGAAGCGCCGATCTAGGGAAATATATTTTCTTTATAATATTCGAATTATCAATGAATACAGTAAGTGTTCTGTTAAATATATCAAGGAACAGGAACCACCCCTGAAATCCGGCCATGAGATAGATTGCATAAGAATACGAACTGCTTATTCCGGGCAGTCTCTGTGACATCAGTGCCGAAAGCACAAAGGCATAAATGAGCACCTGCGACAGGGGTGCAATGATGAGCCACAAAAAGCCCAATCGGCTTCTCGACACCCTGTTTCTAAAGTCGGATCTCACGGAGGTAAGGACGAAATATCGGTAGTCCCAGATTGCTTTGAAATTGGCAATTTTCATGATTTTTCCAGCGTGAGTGCCTTGTCTGGATGCTGTATCATCTATGGGTGGTTGTGTGGAAGCCCGTTATGTCGAGCGATCAAGGGTAGCGCGATAGACTGCGATCGTGTCTTCGGCGCATTGCTTCCAGCTGAAGCGGCCGGCCTGGGACAACCCATCTGTGATGGCGGTTTCACGCCAGGCGTCATCGAAAAGACCGCGCTCTAAATCGTTCCTCATGCCATCGACGTCTTCCGGGTCTGTGTAAAGCACAGCGCTGGCGCCGACCTCAGGCAGGGATGAGCGCTTGGAGGTAAGAACCGGTACGCCCGAAGCCATTGCTTCCAGGACCGGTAGGCCAAATCCCTCATAGAGGGACGGAAACGCAAAGAGTCTGGCGCCGGCATAGAGAACTGGCAGATCGTCATTTGGAACGAAACCTAAATACTTCACCCATCCCTCACGCTGGCCCAGATCAAGGCGTGCCATAATGTCGGCATTGTTCCACCCCTTGTAGCCGGCAAGGACGAGGGGATATTGCCGCCGGACATGCGCAGGCAGTCGCTTGTACGCTTCAAGAAGAACCGAGAGATTCTTGCGAGGCTCGATTGTTCCCGCATACAGGGTGTAGCCATGGTATTCCAAGTCGTAGGTCTTGAGCACCGATGACGTGTCGCGCGCCGATCGAGGATGGAATTCCTGACCGCATGCAAGCTTTGCAACGCCTATCCGCTCTTCCGAAATGCCGAAATAAGAGACAATCTCTGCCTTAATGTAATCTGAGTCAGCTAGGATCATTTCCGCACGATCGAGCGACGACTCTATTTCTCGGCTTAGATACAGGACCCGTTCTCGAGGATGAAAGTCCGGCATGGTGAAGACCGATAGATCATGGATCGTCACAACCGATGCTCCAGGAAATTTTGGTACATAGAAATTGGGCCCATGATAAATATAGTCGCCCAGATTTTTGAAAGGATCAACTTTGGATATAGATTTATAATATCTATATATATCGACAATAATTGCATTTTTTGCCAGTAATCGTCTAAATTTATCCTTGGTAATTCTATCGTTGTCAAGTTTTTGTGCAAATTCTCCTGCTTCTGGTATTTTACCAACGATTTTATCGCCATTACTATATAGTATTTCATCAATTATTGCATTTTGTTCAATTTCTTTTGCCAGCTCGTAACAATACCTACCTATCCCAGTTAGTGGGTATTTGATAGGTTGCACAGACAATAAGATTTTCACCTAATTCTATCCTTCAGCGTTATCAGGCTGAGCGCCAAACAGGAAACGTGTCTCTCTAAGCGAGGCGGGTTTACCGTGAATATCGTACAAGACGTCAACCCATGATTTACCTGCTTCTGGTGGCATCGCCATGATGCAAGGCTTGCAGTAATTCATCCGTCTTGACGTGCAGTGACTACGCGCTCGAGATTTGCTCGTGAGAGGTAAGAACCGCCGCAGGGATCGTCGTTTCGATAACCCAGAGGGTTCGTTTCGCACATGTTCGGTCACTCGGCCTGGGATATGTCTCCATCCAATTCTATAGGGCACCTTTAGAAATACCTCAATCCCGGCCAGGTTCTGGTAGGATTGGAACAGATTGCACTGACCGCGGCAGGGACTTGGGTCGAATGTCGACAACCGGCATCATAGGAAACCGACAGCGGCACATACTGAAGATATCGGCTACCCTTTTGGCGCAGCATGTGCATGGTTTGCGATGTTTAAAAAGGTCGAAAACACTTGGGAAGAATTCAAGGTGAACCTCGACAAGAGGGGCGCCACCATAGGCTGACAATTTCCAAAGCTGCTGAGCGTCAGAGGAAGTCAGATGCGCGGGGCGTCATGGCTCTCAACAACGCACTCGAGTTCACTGCAAATGAGGCGATCTTCTGGGCCTGAACAATCGCATTATGGAAACCGCGCCCGTGTGGGTATCGGCCGCAACCCTTCAGCGCTTCCGGCCATTTGTCACCGAGCGCTTGTACAGAGACAGGGTGAAACTCGGGAACGTACCTGTCCGTTTATGGAATACAGTCCCCCTTCCTGTGCGTTGCATCCACGTGCAAACGACCCCGTTGTTGTCGTCGTGCTTGACAACGGTCATTGTCGGACCTCCAGAATGGCACTGCACCACCGTGCCAGGTGCGAAAGGCTGCTTCGTCATTGATTCTCCAGCATTTGAGATCCTCTTTTTGCACCTGACGTCAAAAAAATCCAGACTAACGCCCAACACAAGCTTCCTGTTCCCTTTCGGGCGACGACAAGCGATTCAATCCCAGGCGTACACGGATCGGATTTGAAGGCGCGTTAGCTTACCGCCGCCGCTTGAGTGGTTGGCCATATACAAAACGGATTTGACTGGATTGGGACAGTGACTTCCGTAAGTCGGGGACAACGGACCAAAATACCGCAGCGAAATATCGCCGCCATGCGCGCTCATCCGGCAGACCAATGTTTGCGGCGTGGATCTCGAAACCTTGACCGCCTTGAGATTGTCGGGCGTTTCAGTCCGGTCTGGCGCGCGGGCTTCTGGCGCATCTGTGTGCGGACCATGTCGCCCGCTCGGTTGGCCGTCTGGCGCAATTTCTGTTGCAATGTGAAAACGGTGTTTTCAATTTTCTGCTGTCTTTTCCCATTCCTCCCTAAATTGACGTTTGTAGAGGAAACGAGAAATCGGATTGTTGCGAACAAGGTCCGGTATGTGCAATCAGGATCGGGCAAGAGAGGGCCGGAGCGCTGTGATTTCGTTCGAGACACATTTTGACAGGGCTACACTGGATCGCGGCAGGACCTATCAGCGCGCAGGGCATGTGGTATCGGTTGTCCCTGACAAGGACGGAGGGCTTGAAGCGCGGGTTCGTAATGGCAAGGGCACAACCTATCGCCAATCGATCCAGATCAGGCCTGCTACAGCGCGCAAACCCGATGGCGAGGTTCTGGGACTATGCAGTTGCCCGGTGTCGTTCAACTGCAAACATGTTGCGGCAGCCTTGCTGGACTACAAGGTTCAAGGACGCGCACCAGGGGCGAGCCTGCCGGCGGCAGTACCGGCTGACGTACAACATTGGCTACGTCAGGTGCAGGATCGCCCCGCCCCAGAAACGCAAGATGCAGCGTCTGCCCCCCACGAGCGCCCTGAAGATTATCCCGAAACGGTCAAGGACAGGCTGCTCTACATCACCGATTTTATGCAAGGCGAATTGCGTATCGATATCTGCAAGGGAAGAATCAACGCGCAAGGCACCGGGTTGAACAAGGCAATCCGGCGCTATGATGTCATCTATCAGCTACGCGGAGCGAAGGCCCTGCCCGGCTTCTTTCGCCCGGTGGATCTTGAACTACTAAGCCGTCTGGCCCGCTCGCGCCGTCTCACCAGCCAACGGAGCTACGCGTCATACGATCTTCCTGATATATTGCGCGCTGCCGATATGCTCGACCCATCTCTTTTGCGAAAAATCTGCGAGACTGGACGCGCTCTGGCTGATGCCAGCCCTGAAGCTCAGCTT
Source organism: Hoeflea sp. (assembly GCA_020637795.1). Taxonomy (GTDB): domain Bacteria; phylum Pseudomonadota; class Alphaproteobacteria; order Rhizobiales; family Rhizobiaceae; genus Hoeflea. Next base: position 1,770,350 of record JACKJT010000001.1, read on the forward strand.
GCCTGGTCCGAAGAGATCATCCCGCTCAGTTTTGGATGGAACCTTGGCGATGACGGTGGATCTCGATTGGCGTTTGTCGCGCCCGATGGTTCGGCATTGCAGGTCGCCCGGTTCGGGCAATCCGGTATCTGGCTTGACCCAACCCGGAAGACGATCGGCGAATTGGTACAAGTGCCTGGACTGGATTTGATCCGGCTGGTCAGATCCTGCCCGGTTATTGCGCGTGAGGATATGGCTCGACTGGGGGCATCACTTCCGCAGCGGCTCGGCGGATTGGCGCTGCCACGACCGACACTTCCGGATGCGACGCGGAGGACTGCCCGCACGCGACAGGCGCAGCTGACGCTGGCATCCGCGAATGCCCATGAGGGGCTTTACCGATACGGGCGAACATCTGTCACTCTTCCCTGTCTGTCGCTGCGATTTCTCTATGAAGGGCATGCGGTGTCGTTGATGGAAGCCGATGAGCCGCGTTTCATTGAAGACAATACCCTTGTGACGCTTCAACGTGATCACGAGTGGGAGAATGCATGCCATGACCTGATCCAGGAATCCGGGGCTATCCCGATTGACGAGCTCGAGTTGCATAGCCCGAGCGATGGGCTGGTGCGTTATGATTTTGTCTTCGCCGATGGCGAGTTGAACGAACTGACCTATGAGACCAGCCGGATCGAAGCGGCGCTTGAGTTCACTGCGCGCGTTCTCCCAACCTTGCGCACTCAAGGGTGGGAAATCGAAATCACCTCGAAATGGCCCTATCAGATCGAAGAGGCCGAGACCCGTCTGTCGGTCGAGACCGTCGGGGCATCGGGGGAGACCTTTGGCGGATACGGCTGGTTCGATCTGGGTTTCCAGGTCGAGGTCGCCGGCAAGACCCACGATCTGGCCCCGCTGATAGCTGCATATCTGGAACAGCTGGGTGACGAATTCGGGGATGTGGTGCCCGATCTCGAGGCATTGCGGGCCCATCTGGAGGCGCGCCCGGCCTTCATTGAACGCATGCGAGGACGCTATGTGGCTGTTGACCTGAGCCCGATCGCATCTGTGCTGCACCTGTTCCTGCTGCATCACGCGACAGGACGGATGCACCCGTCGGAAGCCACGCTCGTTCATGACGTGGCCGAGGCGATCGCTGGCAGTGAGGTGCGCTTTGCCGATCATGCAGGCATTCTGCCGCTGGCGCGCAGTCTGCAAGCCTTGGGGAGTGTCACTGCCATCGCACGGCCCCAGGGGCTTTGCACCGAACTGCGCCCTTATCAGGGTTTTGGCGCCGCCTGGATGGGTACTCTGATCGGCGCTGGCTTTGGCGGGGTGCTGGCCGACGACATGGGTTTGGGCAAGACCGTGCAAACTCTCGCGCTCTTGCAGGCGCGGCGCGAAAGTGGGAACGCCCAGGGGCCCGCGCTTCTTGTTGTGCCCACCAGCCTGATCCATGGCTGGCAGGATCAGGCCACGCGCTTTACCCCCGACGTGCGTCTGTTGATCCTGCACGGCACAGGACGGCATTCATTGGCAGATGAGATCGACAGCGCCGATCTCGTGGTAACCGCCTATCCGCTGCTGGCGCGTGACAAGGATCTGCTGGCTTCCGTCCGTTGGGATCTGGTGATCGTCGACGAAGCGCAAGTCCTCAAAAACCCGGCATCCCAGATGGCCAAGGCTCTACGCGACATTCCTTCGGCCGGTCGATTGGCCCTGACCGGCACTCCGATGGAGAACTCCCTGCAGGACCTCTGGACGCTGTTCGACTGGATCAATCCCGGTCTGCTAGGGGATCGCAAGACCTTTCAGAAGCTGTTTCGCACGCCCATCGAGAAACAGGGGGACCCACGCGCACAGGCGCGGCTCAATAGGCGTGTGCGGCCATTCCTTCTGCGACGTACCAAGGAAGCCGTTGCTTCCGAGCTGCCGCCGCGTACCGAAATAATCGAAGGGGTTGAGCTGACCAAATCGCAACAGGCACTCTATGAGACCGTGCGCAGCGTCATGGATGCCCGGGTGCGTGATGCAATTTCCAGGCGCGGATTGGCCGCCGCACGCATCACCATTCTTGATGCTCTGTTGAAACTGCGCCAGGTCTGCTGCGACTCCGCCCTTGTGAAGTCCGAGGCCGCACGGCATGTGAGCGACAACGCCAAGCGCGCACGCCTGAAAGAATTGCTGGAGGAACTGGTGGCGGAGGGGCGGCGCGTGCTGGTGTTTTCGCAATTCGTCGAGATGCTGGTGCTGATCGCGTCTGATCTGGATGCGCTCGGAATCCCCCATCTCACCCTGACCGGTCAAACTCGAAAGCGCGCCCAGGTTCTGGAAGAATTCCGGGACGGTTCCGCCCCGGTGTTTCTGATCAGCCTCAAGGCGGGCGGCGTGGGGCTGACCTTGACGGAGGCCGATACCGTGATCCTCTATGACCCGTGGTGGAACCCCGCGGTGGAACGGCAGGCGATGGATCGTGTGCACCGGATCGGACAGGACAAGCCCGTCTTTGTCCACCGCCTGGTCGCAGTAGGCACTGTCGAAGAGAAGATTCTCGCCCTTCAGGCCCGCAAACAGGCCCTCGCCGATGCGCTTCTATCGGACAATGCAGACGAGGGCACTGCAGGATTAATAGATGAAGAGATTCTGGCCGACCTCTTCGCGCCGCTCGGCGAGTGAGAGCAATTTCCAGGGTGCTGGCGCCATGCTGAAATAGCGGCTGATTTCAACGGTGTTCAATTCTGTCGGGTTTCGTCTTCCGCTGCGGGCATAAGCGTAAATGGCCAGGCCGACTTGAACAACCATATCCGGTTAGAGCGTTCATTTTTTTAGTGAATCGGCAGAGATTGAGCGAAGCCGCTACCGCGGCATATGGGGCAGCCGATTTGCCAATGTCTCTGCAGTTTTGAAGTATTGGGTTGTTTCCCAACCTTCAGACAGGAGATGACGATGACCGAGATAAGCCCCTTCGCCGGCGGATGGTCGATGACATGACGATCCGCGATTTTTCGCCTGCGACACAGCGTTCCAATCTTCATGCAGTTGCGAAGTTCTCGCGGTATCTCGGCCGATCGCCTGACCGCCTCGGGCTGGAAGAAGTCCGGGCCTTTGGGACTGTCAGTAATTTCGTGTGTGGTCAGGCACAATGGGTAAGAAGGAGTCTCCCCTGTGTCGCGACGCAAAGAAACTGCAATACCGAACGAATTTCTCGATCAGCTTCTGGCTGGCGGCGCGGCCAGTGCCGCTTTTGACTGCGTATTCCGGACTATCCGGCCGGTCATTCCAGCGACATCCGGCCACCTAAACCGGGGTATCCGGCCACCCTTGTTTAGCGGCTGCGAGGCCTGAGGTTTGGTTATCAGGATTGGGTGCTTTCGTCACCTGTTCCGAGTTTGGTTTTCCGCATGCTCTGGCCGTCGAGTTCGACGCGGTAGGCATTGTGGACGAGGCGGTCGAGGATGGCATCAGCGAAGGTGGGTTCCCCGATCACGTCATGCCAGGTGTCGACGGGCAATTGGCTTGTGATCAAGGTTGAATCCACCTCGTATCTGTCCTCGACGATTTCCATGAGATCACGGCGCTGACTGGCATTGAGACGATCCGGGCCCCAGTCGTCCAGGATCAGCAGTTGGGTTTTGGTAAGGGCTTTGAAGAGACGCGGAAAGCGGCCGTCACCATGGGCCAGTTCCAATTCGTCAAAGAGACGTGGCATGCGCTTGTACAGCACGGCGATACCGTCTCGGCAGGCGGCTTGCGCCAGAGCGCATGCCAACCATGTTTTGCCAACGCCGCAGGGGCCAGTGATCATCAGATTGCGACGGTCTTTGATCCAGCGCCCGGTCAGCATCTGCTGGAACAGGGCTTTGTCGAGGCCGCGCCGGGACTTATAATCCACGTCCTCCGGCGACGCACCGACGTGGCGCAGTTTTGCTGTACGCATGCGGCTTTCAAATCGCTTCGTCTCACGACTGGCGGTCTCTCGATCAATGAGCAGCCCCAGCCATTCAGCGTGGCTAAGCCCGGCTGTGCCGTCCTGTTTCTGCATCTCGGCGAAGGCTTCTGCCATGCCGTCGAGCCTGAGTGTTTTGAGCTGATCCAGCGTTGGGTGATCAAGCATTCTCTATCCTCTTCAATGGAAGTAATCCGCACCACGGATATTGGGGTGAGTGATCGCAGGGCCGTCCGTGGTGGGTTCGCGGCGCTGACGGTCCAAACCGTTCTTCAGAATGGAATGCAGGGATGTGTAGGAGTGGGCATTGATCTCAAGCGCACGTGAGCAGGCGGCATCCAGGCGCTCCCGTCCGAAGGCCTTGGCCAGCCGTAGAACGCCGAGGCACGTTCTGTATCCTTGTTCGGGATGTTTGCGCTGGCGCATGATTACATCGACAAAGACCTCAACATTTGGGCCGATGCGTACAGCTTGCTTGCGGATGCGCTGAGGCGTCCAATCTTCACGGAAACGATGATGCGCGGGCATATGGGTCACGTCCGTCAACGTGGTGCAATTTTCCAGATGGCCTGAGGTCATGATCAGGCGGCTTTCATTGTTATGCTGAGGATGGGATCGACCTCCTCCTTGTCGATTTGGGCGAAGGCCTCGACCATCATGTAGCGGCTCGAAGTCTGCCACTCGTCATTCTGTTCGAACAACACCGCGCCTATGAGACGCATGATCGAAGCTTCGTTGGGGAATATGCCGACGACGTCGGCACGGCGTTTCACTTCCTTGTTCAGCCGCTCGATGGGATTGGTGCTGTGAAGCTTGGTCCTGTGCTGGCGAGGGAAGGCCATATAGGCCAGCACATCGTGCTCGCTTGCATCCATCAGATCGGCGAGCTTGGGCCATCGCTGGCGGAGCTGGTCTGCGACCCGTTGCCAAGTCTCGCCAGCGTGATTGCGGTCGGGCTGCTCGAATGCCTGCCGGATGGCGGCCGCGACGACTGTGTGCTGGCCCTTTGAGACATGAGCCAAGGCGTTGCGCATCCAGTGAACGCGGCAGCGCTGCCAGGTTGCCTCGAAGACCCTGGAGATCGCACCCTTCAGGCCGCTGTGGGCATCGCTGATCACCAGCTTCACGCCGTTCAGGCCGCGGGCCTTCAGCGAGCGCAGGAAGTCCATCCAGAAGGTCTCAGCCTCCGAGGGTCCGATGCCGAGACCGATGATTTCCCTGCGGCCCTCGGTATTGGCGGCGACAGCGATTATGGCAGCCAAGCTGACGATGCGGCCGCCCTGGCGTTGCTTGAGATAGGTGGCGTCCAGCCAGACATAAGGCCATTCGCCGGAGAGCGGGCGGTTCAAGAACTCGCCGACCCACTCATCGATGTCCTTGCACAACTTGGACACCGTGCTTTTGGAGATGCCGCTCAGCCCCATGGCCTGCACCAGTTCATCCACGCGCCTTGTGGAAACGCCGCCAATCCAGGCTTCCTGTATCACGGCCACCAAGGCCTGCTCGGAGGTCTTGCGGGCTTCGAGGAACCCGGGGAAGTAGCTACCCTGCCGTAGCTTCGGCACCTTCAGGTTCAGCGTTCCCAATCTGGTGTCGAGAGAGCGGTCACGGTAGCCATTGCGCCAGGTCGTCCGCTGCTCGGCCCGTTCGTGGCGTCCCGCGCCGATCAGGCCGTCAACATCGCTCTCCATCATCAGTTGAAGAACAGCCTCGGCGATCGAGCGCAGCAAGTCGCCCTGATCGTGCTTTTGCAGCAGCTCTGAAAGGTCCATATTGGTCTTGGTCATCCGCTGGCCGGCAGGCATTGCGAAGCAATGGCCGAGAGGCGGGGTCTCCGTGTGGTTCGTGGTTGAAGCTGCTAACTCCACCTCGACCATACACCTCGATGGCCACCCAGATTACACCGACAGCGCCGGCGAAATTACACCACGTGCGCGGACACTACCGGCATATGATCGCGGATTGTGGAGTGCTGGCGATTGCCCGAGGTTCTGGCGTGAGAGGCAACGCGTTGCCCATTGAAGTACACCTCTACGGTGCGTGCGGTGATCCTTGCCCACAGTTTTTGCTTCAGTAACTGGTGTGGCACAGAGTAATAATGGCGGCCAATATCGACATGGTAATCGAGTCCCGCGCGGCACTGCTTCCATTCGGCATAAACATAGGCCTCCACAGGCAAGGGCTTCAGAGCGGGCCTATCCAGGCGTTCAAACAGATCGCGGCGGCTTGCACCAAGATGGCGACTGATTTTGCCGTTGAGCCGATCCAGCAATGGCCGGATCGCAGCGTTCACCTCATCAAGGCCAAAGAAGTGCTGGTTGCGCAGCCGCGCCAAAATCCAGCGCTCGGCCAGTAAAACAGCGCCCTCCACCTTCGCCTTGTCTTTCGGCTTTCCAGGCCGCGCCGGAACGATGGCGGTATCGTAATGTGCCGCCATATCACCATAGGTGCGATTGATCTCAGGATCGTAAAAACAGGCCTTGGTGACGCCTGCCTTGAGATTGTCTGGAACCAGCTGCGCAGACACACCGCCGAAGAGCTCAAAGGCACGCACATGGCTGGATATCCAGTCCGGCAGGCTCTGTGTCCAGCTGGCTTCAGCATAGGTGTAATTGGACGCCTCCAACGTCGCGACAAAGATTTGTGCTGTGCGCACCTCGCCCGTTTTGGGGCAGACAACATCAACTGTCGGACCCGCGTAGTCGACAAACAGCCGCTCGCCCGCAGGATGACGCTGACGAATCACCGGAGACAGCTTGCCTTCCCAGCGGGTGTAAAGCTCACAGTATCGGCTATAGCCGTATCCGTCGGGATGAACCCCGCGATACTCTTCCCACAGCAGCGACAGCGTTACGCCCTTGCGCCGCAACTCGGCATGCACATGCGCCCAGTCAGGCTGAGGAACAGCGCGACGCACATCGCTGGGGCAAACGGGAAACAGGCGGTTCTCAAGGTCGGCGTCCGACAGATCAGCAGACAGAGGCCAGCTCAAACCTTCCAGGTCAGCGCGCCGAAAATACTCCGAAATCGTCGCACGGGCCACACACAGGCTTTGCGCCACCTGACGGCCTGAAAATCCATCCGCTCGAAGCCGTAGGGCTTCCCTTATCTTCCGCATTGGCAATCTCTTCATAAAGGGCTCTCTCCATCCAAAGGAACGGAACAGTAGCCCTGTTACAGATCGCCTCGCAGCAGCCTAAACTGGGGTGAAATCGGGGTGGCCGGATGCCCCGGAATCCCCGGCCGGATCAAATCGGAATCGGTGGCCGGATGCTATCGGAATGGGTGGCCGGATCGTCCCGGAATACGCATTTTGACCAAGGCGGGCTGCTGGATTCGCTGAAGAAAGCCCTGACTGAGCGTGCTTTGAACGCCGAGAATCACCATCTTGCCAGCAGTGAAATCGCTGGTACCACGCGGAACGGCTATGGCCGCAAGGTCAAATAAAAAGCGACACGGCGTGAGAGGGGTCAACCTGGAAATCCCATTGCCGAAAGTCCGCGCTCCCAATCTATGATATCGCGCCCCGCAACAAAAATAGGACGGCGCCATCTCAAATTCGCCTTGCCCGAACCTGCCAAAGCGGTGCTAAAACAACCAAAGTCCTCCGCAAGTGTCACATTCTGTGTTGGCGATGTTTTCGCCGCTTTCCGAAAATGACACAAGCATATCTTGGCGGGTTCTGCCTGCCGACAGCTGTTCGTTCCAGAATAGATAGCCCGCCTCGTCGGGGGGTGCGGTTCAGGACGTTCGCATAAAGTGCAGCGGTGAATTCCTCATTAGACGGAGCCTCACCATACAGGGTCATAAATTCGGGCGAACCGATGAAGAAGTTTGCCATTGCACCGAGGGATGCACCCATGTCGCCCTCCTCGACCCAGAAGCTGAGACCCGGCGTGTCAGGTTCTCGGTCGAATGCGGCCTGATAGAGACGAAACACCTGGCCCGCATTTCCCACCATGTCCATCCGGAACGTCTGATCAGTGAAAACCACACTCTCGACATTCGATAAAACGATGGGCGAAAAGCCCTCGCCAAGAATATAAAAACGCCCCTCCTCCTGAACGACAAAACTGCCGCCTGCAGAAACGCCGAGTGCTATTGTGTCGAAGCCGGCCCCGCCATCATATGCGCTTCCACCACGGCCGATGAAGGTTTCGGCGCCAGCACTGCCGAGCGGTTGAGCGCGGTCGGCGATCCGCTTGAAAAGCTCAATGTCATCATTCCGTGGCCTGTGTTCGAGAAGCCATTGGCGAAGGCGCTGAAGCGATCGGATGGATCGAAGGGCGGGCGCCCTCCATTTCCTGCGGTGCTTATGTTCAAGATCCTGGTGCTGCAGGCACTTTACAATCTGTCCGATGACCAGGCCGAGTTCGTTATTCAGGATCGGGTTTCGTTTATGCGGTTTCTTGGTTTGTCGCTGTCGCAGAAGGTGCCGGACGCCAAGACGATCTGGCTTTTCCGCGAGAGCCTGGTTCGTGCCGGCGCCATCGACAACCTGTTTGCCCGTTTCGACAAGCACCTTTCCAAGTCTGGCTACTTGGCCAAGGGCGGTCAGATTGTTGACGCAACAATCATCCAAGCCCCAAGGCAGCACAACAGCCAGGACGAAAAGGCGGCGATCAAGGCTGGCGAGATCCCGGAAGGCTGGAAGGACAAGCCCGCAAAGCTTGCGCAGAAGGATCGCGATGCGCGGTGGACGGTCAAGTATTCCAAGGCGAAGCAGCCGACGGAAACGCCGACATCAGCCGCGACCAAGCAGCACGACATCGCAATTCCGATGTTCGGTTACAAGAACCACGCGGGCATCGATCGAACCCACGGCTTCATCCGGGGATGGACGGTGACGAGTGCCAGCGCCCATGACGGAGCCCAACTCAGAAACGTCGTCGTCAAAGACAACACGGCATCAACCGTCTGGGCCGATAGTGCCTATCGCTCGAAAACCAACGAGGAATGGCTGGAAAGGAACGGTCTGACGTCTGACATTCATCAACGCAAGCCAAAGGGCAAGCCGATGCCCGAGGCGACGTCGCGCGCAAATGGTTGCCGCTCAAAGGTTCGCTCCGCTGTCGAACACGTCTTCGCTAGACAGAAGGATAAGATGAAGCTCTTCATCCGCACCATTGGCATCAGCAGGGCAAAGGTGAAGAGCGGCATGGCCAATATTGCCTACAACATGCTCCGATATGTCTGGTTGACGGAAAGACCACGGGCAGCGTGACGCCAACCTGGCCAAGACGTCGGAATGCACGCCGCCAAGGCGGCAATAATCACCCAAAATGACAAGGTTCTGGCCCAGGCTCTCCCGAAAGGCGACTTTATTCGCCCTTCAATGAAATGCGATCGGTAAATCGAGGTGCCCAGCTTTTCTGGCCCCCACTCCATTTTCAATGCCGCATCATTAAACGGCAAGCTCGACGTTGCATTCACCAGCGCCACAAAAGGCGTGACCTTCACAGGCACAAGCTCGGCTGACAAAGTGCAGTTTGAGACGGGAGCCGCCGTTCTGGTTGATACAATTGTATTCACGACCACCAATGCCTCAACACTTGCCAACCGTGATGTCTATTACGGCTTTGTTGCGGGTGGCACAGAGGACAAAATCAATCTGTCCGGGCTGGTTCTTGAAGGCAACAAGGCTTCGATCAAAACGTTTGGGGTTGCATCCACCGACGGTGCCTCGTTCGAAGGCCATGCAATTGGCCGCCCCGGATCAAATACGGTCTATGTTGATACCAACAATGACGGCGTCCTCAATATTGCCACCGACCTGGCATTTGATCTAACAGGAAGCGTTGCAGCTCTGACCAGCACTGATTTCATATTCTGAAAACCGTTGACACCCATTGACAAGAGTTGTCTCCATCGATCCCGGACAATTACCGGGTCATCCAGCCTGTCGGCCACCCTTGAAGGATCGCGTGGATCGGCAATGCAGGCCGCCAACTGCGCGTAAAGGCTCAACTCGCGCTCTGCCTACTACACCAATGCCGATAGCCCTCGCAAATTCAACAGCTTAAGAGATATTCTGCAGGAAATTATTCCGATCGGCTATGGACTTTTTCGTCACGAAACAATACAGGTAAAGCAATTACACAACGGGCGCTGTCGTTCAATGAGCGAGATTTGAGGTACAGTATCCATGACCTTAGCGGGTAAGAGGGTAAGTAGCCCTGGTGATATCGCTGAATTGCGTAAGGAAGCCGGACTTTGGTTGCGCGGGAAGCGGGAGGCTGTGGGCCTAAGCCAGCGTGAACTCGCAATCAAGGTTGGCTTTGAATACTATACTTTCATTTAGCAGATAGAGGCCGGACGCGGTAGGGTTCCAGCCGAACGATATGAGGAATATGCCAAGGCATTTCAAATGCCTCCTTGAGACTTTGCGTTAACCATGTTGCGTTTTAATGACCCTCATACATACAGGATGATTTTCGGAAGTGGTACTCAGCCAAATTCAATTCCTGATGTCCATCGAGTGGAAGAGCGTCTGCGCCTCATTGAAGCAAAATTGTCTGATTAATATCAACGTCACTTACACCTCGCAGGGCAGTGATCCTTGGTCATCGCATTGTTCGTGGACGATCAAGCTCGGATCTACCTTGTATTTCATTGGTCCATTGTCTCAAAGGACGCGCCATTCGGTAAGTTTTGCCAGTCTCAGTGGTCAACTAATGAGTGAACAACGTCATGCGTGTCCTGCATTTCTACAAAACCTACTGGCCGGATACATTCGGTGGCGTTGAACGCACAATTCATGCGTTGACCAAGGGATCGTGCACGCATGGCATTCATTCCGATGTGCTGGCGCTCAGCAATAATCCGGCGCCAACGCCATTCATGCTTGATGGTCACACTGTGCACCAGGTGCGCTGCGATCTCGAACTTGCATCAACTGGATTTTCCCGGGCCGCCTTTAGTCGCTTTGCAGCACTAAGCAAGGATGCTGACGTCATCCACTATCACTTTCCATGGCCCTTCATGGACTTGGTCGAGTTGCTCAGTAGACACCGCAAGCCTGTTGTAGTTACATATCACTCTGACATCGTGAAGCAGAAACTGCTGAGCATTGTTTACCGTCCACTGATGCATAATTTCCTGGGCCGCGCCAATTGCATAGTTGCGACCTCACCCAATTATCTCTCCACCAGTCCGATATTACAGCGCTATCGCGCCAAGACCAAGATCATACCCCTTGGTCTTGATGAGGCCGATTATCCCTCGGTCGACCCTGAGAAGATCGCCTTTTGGCAGGACCGGTTTCCTGGTGGATTCTTCCTCTTCATTGGCGTGTTACGTTATTACAAGGGTATACACATCCTTTTCGAGGCAGCCAAACAAACCGGTTTACCGGTCGTGGTGATTGGTGGCGGCAACATGGAAGACCAACTGAAAGCCCGCGCAAGAACTGAAAATGTTGCCCAATTCCACATGACGGGACCCCTTTCCGATGAAGATAAGATCGCCCTGCTCCGTCTCAGTCGAGCGCTGATCATGCCGTCACATCTTCGTTCGGAGGCCTTTGGTTTGTCCCTCGTTGAAGCTGCGATGTTCGCAAAACCAATGATCTCCTGCGAAATCGGGACCGGAACCAGTTTTGTGAACAAGGATGGAGAAACCGGGCTGGTCATTCCTCCAAATGATGTGGAAAGCCTGAGTAATGCTATGAGACGCCTATGGGGGGATAGACAAAAAGCCGATCGATTCGGTGAGGCGGCGCGTATTCGTTATCTCAGCCATTTCACTGCTGAGCGCATGGTCAGCTCATATGCAACACTTTACCGATCCTTGGTTGCAAAAGCGAACCGGCGCTGAATCACGAAACCGTTGTTCGTTAGGCGAAAAACGTAACAACGTCATCAATCAAGCCAGCATGGCCGACGACTGAAAATGTGCTGCCATCAACCATGACATTGGTCCAAAGCCCAATATCTTTATCTGCAAGCGAGCCAACGTCCTTGTCTTCAATCAATACCCTGCCAGTCACGTAATCGTATCCATATTCCGGCATATTATTCGCGAAATATTGAAGAAGTTTATACAATTGCGCATCGTCTAATTGGGTTTTGACAAAGAAGCCGACCTTGTCGTCTATCTCGTCAAGATTGCTTGCAGTTATGTCGTTAAAATTGTCTTTGATCTCACTTTCTTTTGTCGACAGATATTTGAAGATTGATTGCACGTTTTCTTCATTTGCGAATAAAATGAATTCCTTAAGGGCCTTTGCGGCTTGGTTGTCTGGGGCACCTTCGTTCACTTTTGCGGGTACGTCTGACATATTTTCAAGGGGTTTCTGTTCGGCTTGGACAGAACCACCCGTGACTTTGATGACAATTGGATCCTGCTCCGCTTTAGAGTTCGCTACTAGGAGTCCATTGAGGTCTGAAAACTTCAGTGATTTTGATGATGTATTGCTGACAGGTGCATCTAATGTGAAATCAGTCTGTGCAACAACATATTCTGAAGGAACTTTTTGCTGAACCTTATCTGTGTGTTTTTCCGGGCTATTCAAACCCTCGGGCTTGATGACAATTTCAGTGTCGGCCTTAAGAAAACGGGCGTCTGCCTGGACTTGTGGGACAAATCCATCAGCGTCTGTTTCACTTGAGGTACTATTTGTAGATTGAACGGTAGAGCGTGAGAGCTCTAATGCAATGATAGCTCCGGCGAGCAAGGCTACATGTACTGGCGCATCGGTCGATTCGAACACCCTGCTGAATGCAGTTTGCGCCCGTGCAACGCTTGTAGAAACTTTCTCGTTCCAGCGCTCGGAACCAGCCTCTGGTCCGCTTTCAGTCTTTTCTTGCAGAACCTTGGCTTGGGCATCGCCAGCTTCCAGCTTGAACAGTAGGAATATGACCGAAATTGACATGATGATGCGCGCGGCAGGATGAATGATCACATTTTTCGAGCGCTCCGCGCGGATCGCAAGCAATTCACGAACGGAGTTTTCGAATTCCGCTATCAACTGGCTAATATTGGCTGCTGAAAGGCGCAGGTCGAGGGAAAAGCAGATGAGATGGCAGCGATTGTCAATACGTGCAATGTGCAGGAAAACGTCCTGTGATGCACCATCGAAGAATACCATCCATGGCTCACCGATGTCGCTAACGCCGCGGTCGATGCCAATGCTCGCACCATTTTCGACCAGCAGTCGATGAGCACGGTAAAAATCTGCTATTTCCTCTTGAGACCAGTCGCTGGCGCTAGTTTCCGCTTTGTTTGTGCGGCGTAAAGGAAACGGAAGAATGCGCATGGACCGAACATCTCTCTTGGCACAAATTAGGCGCTGCGTGTTATTAAATCACTGACCGATGGGACCCTGCTTTTTAAATAAGGGAAACAGGTGATCTGCGCAACCCATTCCGCATGTTTGAAGCATACCAACCTGCGCAATTCAGGGCACTTGGGTGGTTTGGGGGGGGGCTTCTCCTTCGAAACAGTCAAGAAGGCCATTCTCGCCTTGCGTCCTTCGCCCCATCAAGCGCCGCCTGGTCAACGTCGTAAGCGGCTTTGTGGCGTTCCGTCATATGTCAATTGAAGGGCTTCAAGGTGCTGCCACGACGTTGGGTCGTCGAGCGCACCTTCGCATGGCTCGGCTGATGCCGCCGTAGACTGGCGAAGGACTGGGAGAAATCCATCCAGAGTTCAACAGCATCGACCCTCATCGCCCATATCCACATTCTCATGCGGCGGTTGGCAAGGCATTGCGAGCAATGAATAACTTTTGAATCGGGCTCTAAGAGCCCAACCGAAAATTATGTTGAGTGATTTCAGCGACTTGTGATTCTCTGTGGTTTGCGAAGACTACGGAGGATCGGATGGCCTGGACTGAAATCACTCGGGAGCAATATGACCGGAGGCACCTTCGCTACGCAAGTGATTGCACGGACGAGGAATGGGCGTTGATTGAGCATTTCATGCCTGCTCCGCACAAGGTCGGTCGGCCGCGCAAATGGCGGATGCGGGAGATATGGAACGCCATCCAGTATATCGCGGCGGCAGGTTGCCAGTGGGCGATGCTGCCGAAAGACTTCCCGCCCTTCACGACGGTGCAGCATTATTTCTACCGGCTGCGCGACAGCGGCGTGCTCGACATCATCAACGAAACGCTGGTGATGTCCGCGCGCCTTCTGGCTGGTCGGGCGGCTGCGCCGACGGCCGGTGTGATCGACAGCCAAAGCGTGAAAACCACGGAAAGTGGTGGGCCCCGCGGCTATGATGCGGGCAAGAAGATCAAGGGTCGCAAGCGCCACATCCTCACCGATACTGAGGGCAATATGCTGGGTGCGATCACGCACACCGCCGATGTCCAGGACAGGGATGGCGCGCCGGATGTCATCGCCCGCACGAAAGAAAGCTTCCCCACGCTCGCCCATCTGTTCGCGGATGGCGGGTATGCCGGTGAGAAGCTGGAAACCGCCCTGCAGACTATGGACGGACCGACAATCGAGATCGTCAAGCGTCCCAATGGTGCAACGGGCTTCGTCGTCATCGCTCGTCGCTGGGTCGTCGAACGCACCTTTGCCTGGCTCGGCCGCTGCCGCCGTCTGGCGAAGGACTGGGAGGTAACCATCGCATCTTCCGATGCATGGCTACTCATCGCTTCCATCCGGCGCACAGCAAGGCTCATAGCAAGGGATTGAAATCAATAGGTATTAATTTTGAGTCCGACTCTAAAGGCAGCGGTCGCTGCTGATGAGGCCTAAATCGCAAGAGTTAAACCATTACTTTAAACAGTAATTATTTTCATTATTAGTTTGTAGATAGCAATCTATTATGTATATAATTTTTTTGTTCATGTATTATTTCTTAATCTATAGTTGACTTCATTATTTTTTAGTTTACATTGGAAATTACAATAAGATATGCAAATCTATTGTCTAAAAACTATTAATTGGAGCAGTCATAAATTTATACAGGATCGAATTTTATTCAATAAACAGCACATCGGGAGCGCTCGGATACGACCTTGTGGAGCAGGATGTAGCAGAGGCGGACCTACGTCAAATTATGGCGAACTGGTATGTCAACATTGAAACTCAGTACTTCCAAAACTTTGAAGAATTCGAGCAGGAGGACGTCGACTGATGTCTCCAAGGCGTATTCATAGTCCGCAATAGACACTACGAGATCATTCACAGAGTGATGTCCGAAATGGTCAAGTTTTCGGCTGAAATAGAGACCGCCGACCCCGTCTGGTTCCAAAAGAAGAGCGCCGGGGCAAGCACAAGTGAGTCTAGCCGAGATCCACACGAAATTCTTCTGGTGGATGATCGGGTCAAATGAGTTCTGTCAGTACCGGAGCAATACTCGTATCCATCCGGCTAAGGCCGCAGCGCTTATGATTTCGGCTCGTCTGCCATGATGCGTTCAATCTTTTCCTGATCGCATTGGTCGTCGATTAGGAACTGCCGAACACCGCCGTCCCAGGTGCGTATATCGGCGCGGAACTCCTTAAGGCCATCGATCCCTCGTTCGGTGAGTGTGGTGATGCCCTCTTCGCTGCCGTCATGGGCATGGATCATCTCGCCATAGTCGATGTTGTCCGAGTCGCTGGCGATTTGACGGAGAAGTTCGAGGTTCTCGCTGATCAGCGTGGCGACGTAGCTGATTGTGTAGACATGCGTCGGCGCGCTATCAGGCCGCCATCTGCCGGGCGTGGCCTGCGGCAGACCAGCTCCACGGCAACAGTTCCGGCAGCCGTGATACGGGAATGCCGGGCATTCGGGCGAGCACGTCCGCCAGCCAAGCCTGCGGATCGATATCGTTCATCTTTGCCGTGACAATCAGGGAATACATGAAGGCGGCGCGTTCACCGCCGCGCTGGGAACCGGCGAACAGCCACGCCTTTCTTCCCAAAGCGATACCGCACAGAGCGCGCTCGGCGGCATTGTTCGAAAGGCAGAGCCTGCCGTCAGGAACCGAGTGAAGGCCTCCCAGCGACCCTCCTTCTCGAACATGTAGTTGATCGCCTTTGCGACGGGATTGTGCTTCGACATCTGCGCGCGCTGAGCCATGAGCCAGCCGTGCAGTTCCTCGACGAGCGGACGCGCATGCTTCTCTGCCTTGCTTCCAATCGCTCCTCGGCGACATGCCGTTTATGCGTCGTTCGCTCTCAAAGAGCGGGTCGATGCGGGCCACGGCTTCCAACACGACTGTGGCTATCTCGTGGGCAGGTTTGCCCTTGCGCACGTTGCCGGCGATATCGGCCAGTTCGAAGAACTTGCGCCGCGCATGGCTCCAGCAGAGTGCGCTACTGATCGGCGCAGAGCTGCGGCCGGCACGATAGAGTTCGTTGTAGCCGCCATAGGCATCGGCCTGAAGGATGCCATGCAGGACCATGGGGAACGGCAGAGCGAAGGTGAAGGTCAGTATGGCCAATGTCGCCGACAACATGCTGCGCTGTGTCTGGCGTCAGGGACGAACTGCGCCCGCGTGAGCAACGCTTCGGCGGAACCGATCGGAAACACCCCAAAATATCCAGCAGAAATGATCGAAATTCAACATCTGAACGAGCAAGTCGCTACCCCGCCTTGCTCAACACCGCCCCTCAGGCAGAAAAAGATCGGTGAATCGAGGTGCCCAGTCTCCTATATCTGTTCCGAATGGACAACCTAATGAAAGCTCACAACTAGGGCATCTCGCGGTCAGACAGAATCGAATGACACAACGAACCGGCTTCGTGTCAAACCTGCGATCCTTTAAAATCAGCGACAACGACGGGCCGGCGCCACTCAGGCATACAGAACCGAATCATAGCCGTAGGTCTCGCTCAGCTTCTGGCCGAGGATGTGCTTGTGCTTGTGCTCGAAGGTGAGGAATTCGCTCAGCGTGGTCGAGCTCTCGCGCGGCCAGAGCAACTGCAGGCGGCGGAGTTTGGTCGGCACCCTGATTCCTGCCGCCTCGGCGCGGACGATGATGTCGGAAATGTCATCCCAGGTTTTCTGCATCTCGTGGGCCGCGGCGAATTCGATGATGGCGGCCTTCTTCTTCTCGTCGGTCGGCGTGTTCAGCGACGCGTTGTCGAGCTCGACCTGCGCCATCTTGCGCATGTTGACCGCGTTCGGCAGAAGCCAGGGCTCGATGTTCTGCATGTTCTCGGCGACGCTTCCGACAAGCTTCTCGTCGAAATTGCGCATGTCGAAATTGCAGCCGGATTCGGTCAGCAGGCCGCGCAGGAACTCCATCAGTTTCTTGGAATCGTTGGGCAGCAGGTCCGGATAGTTCTTGTAGATGTCGGCGGCGATCCTGCTTCTGTAGTAGGCGTTGCGGCCAAAGCGGGCGAGCAGGGATTCGTAATGCTGGCCGGCCACCTTGTCCCTGGCAAGATCGGACTCGGTCAGCGTGGCGATCAGGTTTTCCAGCATTTCCTCGCTGGCGCCCTGCGGCTGCCAGCGTCCTCCGGCGGTGACACCCGGGGCCGGACGCTTGGCGGATTCACCCAGCGCGCCGTGGAATGCATCGAAGACCTCGCCGGCATGCTCGAGCTCGCCGGACAATTGCTTGAGCATGCCGCGCTCGACCGGCCTGGACTCGCCGTTGGGCTCGCACAGCGCCTCGAACAGCCCGGGCTCGCTGAATGAAAGCCATTCCCTGAACTCCTCGTCGGCAAGCCTGTCGTCGATCAGGTTGACCAGCTCCGCCAGCGCCGGCAGATCGTCAGCGGCAGGGCTGAGATGATTGATCCGGTAGATGCAGGTCTCCAGAACCGGCGTCCTGGCCAGACGCATGATCAGGAATGCCGCGACGATCTGGTCTTCCAGCTGCGGCAGGGCGACGACGGCCTCGTCGCGCCCAAGCAGGCTGAGAGCCCTGACAAGGATGTTGCCTTCCCGCGCAACCCGGAAGTCATCCTGGCCGACCCAGAAATTCGGGTTGATGGCATCCGCCAGCAGCCACGGCACCGGGTCGCGGGTGAACGCATCCCAGGCAAAGGAGCCATCGGCGGCGCCCATTCCGTAGTGAAGGGCGGAGTGGACCTTCAGCGGCGTGAAGTCGAACGGCGTGTAGGGCGCCCCGACACGGTCATGCTTCGTGCTCAGCGCCGGTGGCAGGGATTCGAAATCGTGCGGCTCGGCCAGGGAGGAGCGCTTGGCAGGCCGGTGCGCATCGATCTCGGCAATCTTCTTGTGGCTGGTCGTGTAGACGCCGCGCAGCAACTGCAGGCCGGTGGTGTTGGCCTTGAAGGCGATGATGCTGTCGGAGCTCAGATGCTGCCCGGCGCGCAGCTTGCGGCCCATGGTATCGTAGAAAACCAGATGGTCTCCGGCCGAAATCTCGTAGACGGAAAGCTTGACCCTCTCACCGTTCTCATTCGGCTGCACGTCGACAAAATAGTCCGGTGACGACAGTTCGAACCAGCGGTGCTCCTGGGTCAGGATCTCGATGAGGTTCTGCCCGGCATCGCCCACCTCGGCCTCGTTCCAGTCTCCGGTGCTGGAGAGCAACTGACGGTAGGCCTCGACCAGGTTGTCGCTGATCGACTGGAACGTGCCCGGATCGATATCGATGATGTCGCTCCACTCGTTGGCGCGCTGGCGGTGTGCCGAGACGTGGAGGAAGTAGAGGCCCTGCAGCAAAGGCCGGCTTCCCTCTATGGTCAGCACCGCGTTCTGAACCCTGTCGTTCTCGACCGCCGCCCGGGTAATGGCCGTCGCATTGTCATCCCTTCCAACCAGCTCGGCTTCGGTGATGTCGTAACCCACCGGGAAGATCTGTAGCGCGTCCTCGAGATGCGGGATCTCGAGCCGGAAGCTGGAGACGGCGACCACGTTGCCCATGCCGTCGCCCTCGTGGGCAGGCCAGGAGGTGAAGTATCCCGCCCAGCCGATATGGGCATTGGGCTTCTTGACATGGTGAATGCGCTTGTCGGACCAGACGAACCTGGCGTCCGGATTGCCGCCCGGCTCTTCCGGAAGCGCGATGACGACATTGCCGTAGCGGGCATTGGGGACGAGACCGTCCGTCTCGCGCGCCAGTTCGAACGCCTTGAGCGGCCTTGCCGTCTGCGCGTCATCGATCAGCAGCTCGACAGAATGGGTTCCGCGCGGCAGCCGGAGCGTCCTGAGGAAACTTTCCCCGGGACCGATCGAGAAGACGTCGACGACAATGCCCGAACGGTTGCCTTCACGGAAGGCATGCGGCTTGAGATGGCAGAGCACGATCGCACCCTTGCGGTGCTTGACCAGTTCCTCGCCCTTCGAAGCAAAATATCCCAGCACCGCCTGGTCCTCGCCATCCCAGGCCAGCCAGACATTCTCGCATCCCCCACCCCGATAAGCCATTCGACTCTTTCCTGTACTATTCAAATGGTTTATTGCTTTCGGAAACTTACAATGAAATTCAGCGAAAGGGAAAGCTGAATTGGCTGTTAATGATAACGACGAAATTCATGTGGGCCTCACCGGACCGGTGCGGTCGGGAAAGACGAACTTGTTCGTCGACTTCGCGAAATGCGTCGAGTTGAACTTTCACGGATTCCGGCAGCTGCACAATATCAAGATCGAGACGGACAGGGTCAACCGGAAACTACTTAGACGTTACTACCGGAACCTTCCGGAGGCGACAGAGGGAGTGACCGACATCCGGTTTGATCTTGAGCTCGATCTGCCGTCAGGCGATGGACTTCAGTCCGCCGGCACGATTGATCACAGGCAATTCACCATTCACGTCCGGGACGCCCCCGGCGAAGCCGCGTTCCCGAGCAGCGACATTCCCGGCAAGGCCAATCCGCACGCGGAAAAGGCCAAGGAACTCGACGAATGGTTCTCCAAGGCCAGGGGCATTGTCCTCGTCATATCGGCGCTGAACGCCGGCACGGACAAGGGCTTCGAGGCGCTGATCGACAAGGTGGAGGATTTCTTCGAGCGGGCCGGAAAGCCGGAATTCCAGAAGCTTGAACGGGTGGCGATCGCGATCAGCATGTTCGACCTTCTGCTGCTGCGCTTCGGCAACCGGTCGCGGGACATCGCGACCGAACCCGAGGCGGTGCTGGCGATCCTGCATGCGCACATGCGGCCGGCCTTCGACATCATCAAGGATTTCAGGCCGTTTCCCTCGCAGGAGCGGGATATCGACCTGCGCTTCATCGCCACGTCGAGCTACGGTTTCCATCCGCAACTGGGCTGCGCCAACATCGATGCGAACGCGGAGATACTTGACCCGGGCAATTCGCGGTTCCCGGTTCCGTTGACGCCGGACAATGTCCGCTATCCCTACATGACAGCCGATCCGTTCATCTTCGCGGCGCTGGGGCTCGACAGTCCGTTCCTGTTCACCCGCGACGAGATCCTCAGCGGGATCCTGAAGGAACGGGACCCGGTAATTGCGGCCCCGCCGGCCGCCGGTCCAGCGTCGCCTGTGACCGAAACCTCCGACAGCACATCGGCCTGACTTCAGGTTTGCCGGTTTCCGGGCTGTGAATTGTCCAGGCGGCTGCGCTTGCTTCAGTATTCCCCGCAGACTGACGGCGCCCGATCGGTTTCAACCGGACGCCGTCTTGTCGTCGTCAGATTTCACGCCGGAAATTCGGCCTGACCACCACCGGGCGGCGGCGTCGCGGCCGCTGCGCCGGGTTCGCCTCGGCCTGATCGAAAGCCTCGGAACCCGAAGCGGCGGCCACGGCCGGCGGCGCCGCGGCCGGCTTTCCTGCTGGCCTGTCTTCGCCACCGATGCGGACCACGGCCTCGCCTGGGGCGGCAGCGGCCTGGATCGGCTCGACACCGGCGCTGGCTTCGGCGGCGGCGGCTTCGGGTTCAGGCTTCGCATTCCTGTTTTCAACCGCCTCATTGTGCTTCCGGATCCGGCGTCCGACTTCCGCCAGGCCCTGTTCCGAGATCAGGATTCCCCGGCTGGTTTTCCTGGCCAGCTGCTTGCGGAACAGGTTGTCGACGATCAGCCGCATCTGGCTGCGCATCTCGTGGGAATAGTCCTCGTCATAGAGCAGCGGCAACAGGTAGCCCTGTTTGTCGAACACGGCGTTGAGGATGACGTTCTTGGCCGCGAGCACGGAATCCGGATCGTCGGGCTTTGCATCGAGATCAAGGTCGGCCGTGTCGAGATCATCCTTGCGGCGCGAAGCCTTGGCCACGACATTGGCATCCCAGAACAGTTTTGCCAGCAGCAGCGACAGCTCCTGCAGCAGCGCCAGCAGGGCCGGGAAGTAATCGCGGGCCGAGGCCGTTCCGTTGAACAGCGCCTCGACCTTGCCGATGGCCTTGCTGATCGCATCCTGCGAGGGGTTGATGCGGTCGTAGAGACTGGCGAGGTCCTCGCGGTACGGGCCGCCCTCGAGGCCCCGCTGCTCGGCGGCGACAAGGCAGGTCTCCAGCACCTCCGCGCGCATCTGGTCATAGGCCCGGGTGATCGGCTTGAGCCGCTCGGAGCCGGACACATCCAGCATCTCCGTCCGCAGGTTGTCGATGATCTGCTTGCGGCGGTCGGTTTCATCGCAGGCCTGGCCAAAGGCGATCTGATCGGCGTCGAGCGTTTCGATCTGCCGGAAAACGGCCATCAGCGGCTGCGGCTCGCAGGCGGGAAGATCGGAAACGGACTTGAGATCGGACAGCACTTCGGTGACCACCTGGCAATAGCTGGCGGTCTGCTCGAAGCTGGTCTGCGACGGCGTGTCGATGAACGCGTTGACGCTTTGCAGGAAACCGTCGGCATCGAGGGTGTAGCCCGATGCAACATCCTGGTTGAGCTGGGTCGTGGCGGACTCCAGCTCGGCGGTGATATTGACCAGATCCGACTGCAGTGTGGCCTGTTGATGGTTCGCGTTCAGCAACTGGTTGCGCGTGGCTTTGTATTCCTTGTCCGCATCCGCAAGCTCGGCCCGGGTATCGGCCAGCTTTTCTCCCAGCGCCTTGTAACAGGTGCCGGCAAGCCCGCCGCCGGTCCCGGCGCGGCGCCGGCGATTGCAGGCCGGGTCGCTCACCAGTTGAGCGGCTAGCCCGTCGGCCAGAAGGACGGCCTTGTCATTCGGGGCCACACCGGGTTCGCCTTCCTCTTCCTTCAGCGCGGTTTCGAGTTTGCCGACCAGGTCGGCGGTGGCGGCCACGCGGGCCTGCCTGGCGGCAGCCTGCTGTTCGAGATTGCCGATCTGGGCCGCAAGTTTGGTGAGATCGCGCTCGACTTCGCTTTGCCGGGTTGTCAGCTGGGCCTGGCGGTTGCGGAGTTCGACCTTCTTGGCCTCGATCAGCGTCTGCAGCTCGGAGGCGATTTCCTTCTTCTTGTCGCGGTCGCGCAGTTCATCCGTCAGCGCCCCCATTCTGGCCGAATAGTCCTTCAGCGCCTCGTCGCCCAGCAATGCAGCCCTCTTGTCGGAATACCGGTCGTTCATTTCCTGGCTGATTTCATGGGCGTAGAGCCCCATCTGCCGCAAATTGGTCTCGGCATTGGCAAGGTCGGAGCCGCCAACGCTGAGGAACTGCTGATGGTAGGAGGCGAAGGAGGAAATCCAGCAGATCGCCACGGCAACGAGATAGAACGGCATCACCAGGGCAATCTGCGTCAGCCGGTTGGACGATATGCCGTCGCCGAGAACAAGCGAGGTGAAGGCCAGGAAGCCGACGGCAAGCGCGGTAATGCCGACCCATGCATAGGTCTCGGTCATAAAAATGCGCGCGCCGCCACTGGTCGCGTAAGCAGTCATGAAGAAGGCTACCGCGGCGAAGACAATAATGAACGCCTGCTTCAGCCGTGTCGTACTTAGGACGGCATTACCGTCATTGTGCTTCTTGTCCATCTCAACGCCTGCTCCCTTGACTCAAACACTAACGGCATCAACCCCGGCGTCGTGGCGGTATACGAATTGTTAACACGGGTGCTTTCATTCCCGCAAGGCGAGTTGCCACGAGAAGCACCAGCGACGCCGGGATTGCCATGAAAAGATGATGACTTGTTCCTGCCGACAGCCAGGTCATCGGCTGCCCCATCACGGGCAGCAGCCCGAATGCGTTCGACCACGCCAGGATCCACTGCATCAGGAACAGCATGCCCGCGCCGAGCGCGATGCATGCCAGCGCCTGGTCCGCGCCGGTCTCGACGGGATCCCGCGACCGCTTGGCCTGGAGTTTCAGATAAAGACCGATGACGAAGAAGATGAAACAGGCCTGCAGCGCGATCAGCAGCGTGGCGGCGGCATTGCCATGCCGCGTTGCGATGTAGGTCGCGGCAAAGTCGCTCTGGACCACAGGCACGCAATGCGGCCTGACCGGCCCCTTCAGGGTCGAGGGCGTGCACCGGAGCGTTTCGGCCTGGTGCGCCTCATCGGGGCAGGAAATCCCCAGACCCTTGGAAATTCCGTCGCCAAGCCATCCGACCGCGGTGCCGATGTTGTAGGGCGCCGCGGTCAGTTCGGTGCTCAGTCCGCATGGCGCGTTGGCGAGCGTCGCGCGCGAGCGCAGGACGTGGAAATTCATGTCCCTGAGGAGGAGCTGGCGTGGTTCCTCGTAGCCGCCGGTGCGGCCAAAACGCAGGTCGGCCCAGCTCATCAGCCGTTCCACCGGCAGCCGGCGCCCTTCGCCCAGCACCTTTTCCAGCTCGGTGATCTGCTTGTCGGGCCCGTCGAACCAGGACCAGTCCTGCACCCCGAGGCCGGCCTTCGCCGGTACGTCCCTGAGCGCCACCGCCATGACCAGGGCGATGAGCGGCGCGGCAATGGCCACACGTGCCAGCGTCCAGTTCACTCGATTGCGGAGTGCGACGGCAAAAGCGATGACGCCGAGACATGCCACGGCGATTGCCAGGATCACCATTTCGTTCCGCATGAGCGCCCAGGTGCCCATCAGCGCCAGCGGCAGGCCGAGCAACAGGATGAACACGGCGCGGGGGACGGCGAGGGTCCTGACGAGCAGGACAAGCAGCAGCACCAGGGCCACTCCTGCCGCAATCGTATACTCGATCTTCGCCATCACCAGATCGATGATCATCCGGGCCTGGTCGGTTGAAAGCAGCGGCGCGAGAATGATGGCCGCAAACAGCAGCAGGAGCAGCAGGAACTGGCCGGAACTCAGGCGGAAATCCTGGATGGAAGGGACATAGGACAGCGGAATCCGCCTGATGTCCCTCAGGTCGTCAAACTCTTCCTCCCTGATCCGCCAGCCGATCGCCATCACTCCGACGACGGCGGTGATCCCGGTCGCCGAGCTGATGATGATCAACGGCGAGTAGTCGGACTTCACCGCCGGCACGAACAGCAGCGACGTGATGAACAGGACCGAAAGAACAACCCCGATCAGCGTTATCCCGAACCAGGCCTGCGCGAGCAGGCGGGCGCGGATCAGCCATTGCGCCAGCATCGCCCCCAGGAGCACCACGATGGCGAACTTTCCTGCCTCGACCGGCTGGATCGAGCCGCCCAGACCTGTCTGGTTGCCGAGGAAGAACCAGGCCGCGAACAGTGCGAACACGATGGCGAGCAGCCACATGGTGGGAGAGAAGAAGGAGGGACGGCCGGCAAAGTCATTGCCGATCCTGAGCTTCAGCGCCGTCGGGGAAACGATGGTCAGCGCCATGACGAACAGTGGCAGGATGTCGAGCACGACCAGCTTGTGCTTGATGAAGAAGCGTTCCCAGTCGGTGTTGGGTCCTTCCGCGCTGAGACTGAACATGGAAACCGAGCTCAACGCGATGATGGCGGTCAGGACAAGCCAGAAGACGGAGAGGCCGGCGCCGCCGGAGCGGTCAAGCGTGACGACGATCGTCGCGCAGACCCACAGGGCACCCATGGCGTAAAACAGCCATCGCGATGCATCCGGAATGTCGGTGAAGAGCCTGCCGATCGCCACCAGATCGGGAAGAAGCGCCAGGGTCAGCACGAAACCGCCGGCCAGAACCAGGAACGCCGCCCGCACGATGCTGCCGTTGGAGCGCCAGATCGTGGCGCCGGGAACAGCCAGCACGATCAGCAGGGACAGGCAGATCGCGGCTCCCCTGGCCAGTATCTCGGCGCTGACAAGGCCTTCCGGGCTGGTCACGAACAACCGGTCGAGCGTCGAGGGCAGCTGCAGCTTGGCAACCTCGATGCTCGCTCCGTCCGGCAGCGCGTTGGGCGAACTGTCGAGCGGCGGCGGGCAATCTTCCGCGGACGCGGTTTCCACATCGTTCTCCGTGGACTGGGCACAGACACTCTCGTCAAACAGCGCCACCCGGCGATTGGGCTGAATGTGGACTTCCCAGCCACCCTGCTGCAGGGGCGCCGCATCAATGGCATAGCGCGTCTTGCCGGCGGTGAAATGCGTGACCGGCGGATAGTCAAGCGGCGCGGTTGAGGCAACCGGCACCTCGATGCCGGTCCGGCCGTAGTTCTGGCGGATCCGCTTGCCGTCGAGCCAGGTCTCGAAACTGACCGGGACCAGCTGGGCGTCGCGGTAGATCGACACGAACAGGCGGTCGTCCGAGAGGTTCTTGCGGACGATGAATTCAAGCTCCGGATTGGCGCGCGGCATGGCCACCAGGGCGTAGCTGTGCATCGTGCAATCGACTTCGCCGCCCAGAACGGCAATCGTTGCCCTGCCTTTTCTGCGCAGCAGGTCGCTGAGCCCGAGCGGCTCCAGAAGCCCGGACACCTTGCGGACGACATGATCGCTGAGCCTGTTGGCTTGCGAGACGACCCAACTCGCGGTTCCCTGCTCGTAGCAGGCCTGGGCCGGCTCGCCGTTTACCACAATCTCCGCGCCATCCCGGTACACCACCGCGGTCGACGTGTTGCCGGCCCACTCTTCGACGGCGAATTCGATCCCCTCGTCATCGGTCACTGCGATCTTGACGAATTGCGAGCCGGCGGAAAGCAGAGTGTAGGCACCTTTTTCCCGGGAAATCTCGTAGCGCTCGCTCGAGCCCTCTTCGGTCTTGCCGCCGAATTCGACGTTGAGATCGCGAAGCTCCGCCACCCGGCTGATCAGCAGCTGCCCGTTTTCAGATGCGCGCAGCCGGACATGCTGCAGCTCCGCCGAGCGTGCGCCGGCCGGCTGAAGCAGTTCGGCCCGCCCGAGCACGACTTCCTCGCCTTTCGGGATCGTCAGCTTCAGGTCCTTGAGCGAACTGAAATGCGGCGCGTGCTGGGCGGCGGTTTGAAGGGCAAACATCCACCAGACGATCACCACCATTGTCGCAAGCCCGAGGGCGAGGCGCATCAGAATGGCGAAGACCGAAGTGATGGAGCGGACGAGTTTCATTTGCCCGCCTCATGCAGGGCGAGGAGGAAATCCCGGACGACAGGCCCGCAGACCGAACCGCCGTAGCTTGGAGTGAACGCCACCCGGCAGGCAAAGGCGATCCTTTGATCAAAGCCGGGCAGACCGGCCTGTGGTTCGACGTAACCGACCAGCCAGGACGCGTATCTTCCGTCCGGCGGGGAATTCCCATGGCCGAACACCGGCGCGGTTCCGGTTTTTGCGAAAACCGCATTCCGCAGTTCCTCGGGAATCTTGGCAAAGGCGCTGCGCGAGGTGCCGCCCTGATTTCTTATGACGGCTCCCATGCCATCGCGTATTTCCCGGAGGAGCTGGTCCGCCAGCGCCTGTTTCTCCGGCGGCGCAACCAGCAGCGGCTCGCCTTCGATGGGATCCTCCGTCGGACCGCGCTCTGCCCGCGGAACGAGGTGGGGCCGGACAATCCTGCCTGTTGCCACGGAGGCTGCGACCGACGCCATTGCAAGCGGGCTCGCCGTGACGCTGAGGCCGATGCCGCCTCGCGCCAGCCTGAGCCGGCGCGGCTCTCCGGGAGGGACCGGCAAACCGGCTTCAACGATCATCGGGCTGGCCCGTCCGCGACCGGTCGCCGGATAATTCACATCCAGGATATCAAGCGCACTCTTGCGCTCGACCGCCTCGGGACTGCGGGCGGCGGGGAAGAAACGTTCGGCCTCTTTGGCCAGCAGGAGATCGGGAACAAGCCTGGTGTGCTCGAACCCGGTTTCCGGGTCCACCAGCTTGTCGGCATCCAGGTACATGGCGATGCCGGCAAAATACAGGTTCGAGGACCGCTTGATCGCCTCGCACATGCCGCCCCTAGGAGTGCGGGCATCGCCGCAGCCGCTCTCCACCCCGGTCTCGAGAATATGGCTTATGCCGCTGCGCACGCCGGCGGAAGAGGCCGAGTTGCCCATGCAGAAGACAATGCCGCCGCGCGCACCGGGGATCGGCAGTGCGTTGAGCTTCTTCGGATCGCGCTCCTCGTAGTCGGGCTTGCAGCGTCCGTTGAAGGAGGGGCGGGTGGCGACGATGCCGAACAGATCGGCGATTTCGGAGGGGCTCGCCGTCCCGAGCAAGACGCTCTCCAGCGCCTTGTCGCCGCTGTCGATGACATACTGGCTGGCCGCCAGCGCGGTGATCAGCTTGAACGACGAGCCGGGCGTGCCGCGAAGGTCATAGTTGCGCCAGGCATAGGCCGCCAGCGGGCTCTTGGAAGCCGCCGTCAGCTCCAGCGTCTCGATGTCCCAGGAAGACATCCCGGTTCGCGGCTGCGGCAGGCTGGCGATGGCAAGCACATTGCCGGCATCCTCGCCGTCCGCATCGAGAATGACGAGATCGGCCCGCCGGCTGCAGCGCTCCTCGTCGCCCGGGCACTTGTAGTTCTCGGCCAGCGCCGCAAGCGCCTTCTCCTGGTAGTCCGGGATGATGGTCAGGGACGGGTTGTCGCCAGCGTCGGTTCTTGTCAGGGCCGCGGCGACCGATCCGGAATCCCCGGTACCCAGGCCCAGCAGGGGTGCGAGACCCATCTCGAATGCCTTCTGGGTCAGCGCGCCTTGCGAATCGAGAACCGGCAGGTCGCCCAGGGCCAGGCCGGTCAGGGGCTCGGACTGCCGCTCGACCCTCTGGTTGCCGGGAACGTTCCAGTCGAGATCGCACCCGGTCTCCGGGCGGCCCTTCGCGGATCCGCCAACTTCAAAGCCTGCGAGGTTGCAGGCAACCCGGATGCGTCCGAAGCCAAGCGAGACCTTCTGGTCGGCGGCTTCGGGCGCGCCCTTCTCGCGACTGGCGAGATAGCGCCTGAGCCCGCGGTCGATCCTGATAGAGGGTTCGACCACCAGTTCGAGGTCAACCACCCGTCCCTTCGGCTCGGTCAGAGTGATCAGCGAACCGGTCGGCCGGCCGCGGGGACTTTCGCCCTCGCAGCGCACCCGGTGCCCCGTCCCGCGGGAATCGTCGGCGCAATAGACTGCCAGCGATGCCAGCTGTGCCTGCCCTGCAAGCCGGCGCACGTCCTGCGGCCCCGTGGCTGGATCGATTTTCAGGGGCGAGCCGTTGACCGAGATCGAACGCACCGCTCCGATGGTGCGAATGCTGACCGGCATCTCGCCGAACGCCATGGTCGTCCTGAACCGGTACTCACCGGATTCGCCGGTCTGGGTGTCGATAACCGGCGTGATGACTTTCCAGTCGCCGAAGAAACTGTCGGTCTCGCTGGCCAGGAAGGCATAGTCGAACTGGGAAATCGTCGCCGTCGTGATCGACTGGACCGCCCGGCCGTCAGCGGCAATCGTCGCATCCCACTTGTTGGGCAGGCAGCGCGGAGGCACGAACAGCCGGGCCGTGCTGATGCCGTCGGCGCAGGCCACGCCCTCGTCGGATTTCAGCGCATTGCCGGCTTCCCGGTTGTCCGAGACCGAGACGATCCGGTAGCTCTGGTTGAAATTGGCGACTTCCTGGCGAATGCGTTCGCCCTGGGCCGACTCGCAGAGTTCGCGGACATATTTGCGGCCGGCTTCGCCCGCCGGACCGGAGACCAGCGTCACGGTCTCGGGCGAACGCATCGCCAGAGTGTTGCAGGGGGCATGGCCAAGGGCGACCGACACTCCGTCCCGGATCGGCCAGATCGCACCGCCATCGACCAGAAAGTCGAAGGTGGTGGCATCGAATGCCAGGGCGCTGGGGATCTCGACGCGCTCCATCCAGATGCGGTTGACCCTGAAGGTGTCGACGAAAAAATAGGCGCCCAGATAGAGAAGGCCGGCAATCAGCGACAGCACGGTTACCTGGAAAAAGCGCGCACCGATAAGCCTGGCCTTCATCGGTCTCAGCCTCCCTCGTAGGGGGTGAGGACCAGCGGACCGACAACCTGCCTGGTCTGCCCCGGTTCGAACCTTGCGATCGGCATGCCGGAACATTTTTCGGCGTAGGCTTCCCCCAGCGACAACACGGTGTCGCCGAAGGAAATGCGGCCGCACTGATCCAGCCAGTCGAGGTGGTAGCCGCTGAACGACTGGAACGTGTCGGAGAAGATCACCTTTTCCGGCGCGCCCGGCAGTTCCAGATAGCCGAACGGCTTGCCGTCGGCGCGGCCGACCTCGATGATGTTGTTTTCGATGGTCCGGCATTTCAGCCCGACGCTTCCGGGCGTCTTGAACGGCGCGCCGGTCTGGCCCCATTCATAGACATACTGCTCTTCGTTCTCGCAGTCCCAGACAAGCGAAACACGCGCGACCTGCATCGCATAGGCGGTCAGGATGTTGTCCCGGTCGAGATCGATCCACAAACGGTCGACGTCACGATGGGAGAAATCCCTGAGATCGAACAGCAGCGAGCTGATGGCGGCATTGCAGCCGTTGGTCGGCGTCCAGTGCAGCCGCGACTTGCGCGAATCCACGCAGATTTCCAGCCTTCCGGGAATCTGGGCGGTGCCGACGAAATCGATTTTCCAGGCAATATCGCAGTGATCGTCGGTGCACGGCACCCGCGTCGGCACGGGTTCGTTGCCGTGGCTGCGGCAGAAGGAAAGCCGGGCGTCGACACCGCGGGCCCGGGACTCCTCGTGAACCGGGGCAAGAACCGCATCCTTGTTGATGAACATGAAGGGCGACTGCACTTCCTCGTCGGAGCCGAGATCGATGCCGGCGTGCAGAAGGCCCTCGCCGATGCCGATCACGAGGCCGCCCTGCCCCTTGTAGAGACCGGCCGGACGGCCATCGAGCAGTTCCGGTTCATTGTATTGGTCACGCCTGCTGGGGTCGGGGAAATAGCGGATCCAGCCGATCGGCCGTTCGCCGCGGCGGGGCACGAAGATCCCCTGGCCGAGATACATGTTGAGCTGATTGGCCGGCAGCACCGGGTTGACCATACAGTCGACCCTGACGCCGATGGTCGGATCGAAATAGCCTTTCAGGGTCGACCCCAGGCTTTCCGAAATCCTCTCCTCGAGCCCCCTTTCGGAGGCCGTGTCGCACACCCCGCCGGGCCCCGAGACAAAGGTGAGATGCTGAAAGGCGACCTCGACCACCTCGCTGCCGTTGGCCGTTCCGATGATCAGCTTGTCGGTGATGTTGTAGAGGACCTCGTCGACCGAGCCGCGCGAGACCTGGAACCAACCGGCGCGCTTGCCTGGATCCGGATTTCCGCCAACCACCCAGGGGAAATCCCGTGCGGCCTTGCTGCCCTTCCTGAACAGCCAGCCCAGCAGGCCCGACTTCGGAATGGCAAAGACGTTGCGGCGCCAGAACGCCTGGTTGTCGCGCAGATCCAGCTTGACCGGAATCATGATGACCGGACGGTCGGACTCGTCGCTGAAACGGACTGGATTACCAAGAGACATGAAAAAGTCCGCGCCTCACCATGATCGATCAAGGATCAGTATTCGAGGGTTCTTGCGACCGTTCGGGCCACTCCATCCGGGACGTTCGCAATCGATCACCAGTTCCTCTCCTCCCTGCGGATTGGTAAAGCGCGAATTCACCCCAAGTGCCGCAGTGCGGATGCGCGGGATGTCCCGGAGCTTTTCGCTGTCGTCGGTGGTGAAAACGCAGTTCTTGACGCTTTCCACCGTAAGCGGCCGGGGTGCTATGACCTTGACCTGACGGCGCTTGAGCAGATCGACAACGGCATGGGCGGCGAGGCTATAGGCATCGGTCTCCTCCCGATCCGGAAAATAGGCCTCCATGCGGCGCCAGAAACACATGAGCTTGTCCATGTCCCCGTTGGCCAGCGCCGGCACCGGATCGATTCGCTCGATGGCAAGGCCCTCGACCAAATCGACGATCCGCTTGTGGGTGCGGCTTACCTCTTCGACGCTGCCGCTGGAGGCAAAATGCGGCGGCTCGACCGAAGCCAGTGCCTTGTGCGCGGCCATCAGCAGAGGTTCCCGCGGCGCCTCGGCGCCAGCGGACGGCGCCGCGCCCGCAGCCCCGGCCTTTTCGTTGCGCAGCCGCTCCTGCCAGTCATCGGGAAGCCGGCCATTTGTGGTCCATCCGGTGATATTGGCGATTTCGTTGCGCAGCTTTCCGTTCTCGCGCCGGATCGAAGCCAGCTGGGCTTCGCTCTGGCGCAACCGCCGGACCAGCCAGACTGCCGCGACCACGGCGGCGATCAGCAACAGGGTGATTATCACTTGTGCAATTCCGGATGTGAACTCGATACCAATCACCGCCATCTTGCGCCCTCTAGGTTCCCGCCAAGCGACTTCGTGGCTGTCGGACGATGATATCGCCGACCGTGAACTCGACATCGGAATTCCTGCGTTTCCAGGAAATCTCGACATGCTGGTCCTGGCCGCCGGCAAGCCCGCCCGGCTTGACCTGGGACTGGTCGACAACGACCTTCTGGCCGAAAATGCCGAACAGGCGGACGATCTCGTCGCGGGTGATGTCGTTCTCGCTGCCGACATCGTCCAGTCCCGGCAGGACGCGGCTGAGCCAGCGATTGGGAAGGAAGCGCACGCTCTTGTTGCCTTCGGAGCGTGACCTGGTGTCGAGATACTCGATTTCCGAGACGACCCCGCGTCCGTCGTCATGCAGAACCAGCGCGTAGGAATGATCGGCGCCGTCGGTGATCTCCAGCCCGGAGGTGGCCAGGCGCGCGGCGCCGTAGACCGTGGCGTTCTTCATGTCATCCGGGCTGAACGGCCGCATCGGGGCTGCGTCGCGCGGCTGACCCAGCAGTTGCGCGGTCCGGCCGATTCCGGTGAAAATCGAAGGCCAGAGGCTGGCGCGGCCGGTGATGGCCCATTGCGGATCCCTCAGGCCCAGCCGCCGCGCTTCCCTGATCAGCATGGCCGGCACCGCGTATCCCAGGGTTCTCGCCACCGTTTGCGGATTGCTCCGTGATGGATTGGCGATCACTTCGCCGGCATCGAGCAGATCCGGGGAAATCTCGATCCAGATCGCCTGGCCGCCCGTCGAGGTGGTCCGGACGCGCAAGTGAACCTTGTCATTGGAACCGGGAATCGCGGTGTCGCGCTCGCTCAATGGCTGGCCGGGAGAGGCGCTGCGGAGAATGTCGTTCAATTCGACCGCAAACGAACTGCCATCGCCCTCTTGAGCCCAGCCGTACTCGCCCTCGGAGTCTGCATTCTTCATCAGTATTTCGGACAGCGCCCGCTTGGCCTCCTGGACCCGCGGCAGCAGGACCGTCTTGAGGGCCTCGTCGCGCAGGAAGCGGTGGTCGAGTTCGAGATCCTCGAAAACCGGTTCGGTCGACGAGAACAGTTCGCGCAGGTTCTGGATCAGAACGGCCAGCAGCGCTTCATCCAGGTTCGCCCCGCCGATGGTTGCGCCGAAATGCGCAAAGACCTTCCAGCTTTCGATGCTGTCGTGCCGCATCTTCACTTCGATCAGGCTGGCGTCGACGGTGCTGGCGCCAATGTCGATGCAGGCGAAAATCTCCGTCTGCTCGCGCCGCCCCTGCGAACGGGAAATGCCGAAATAGGCCGCGGCGAGTGCTTCCGGAATCAGTTTGGGCTCGCGGGCCGAGCGCGGATCCTGGGTTCCGGTCAGGCCCTGGGCGAAGGCCCGGGCGGCATTCTTGTAGAGTTCGCGCTTGTGATGGGCGATGCCGCTTGGATGGGTGACGACCACCTGCACATCGCTGTCGGCGGACTCGAGCCACTGGTCAAACCGCTCATCGCCGGTTTCGCTGACGATCGGGCCATCAAGCTGGTCATGCGCGTAAAACAGCGAATTGGGGATCATGTAGGATCCGAGTTCGTGGAACGCATCCCTGGTCAGGGCCACCAGATTGATCTCGCGGGTTGCCTGCAGGCCATTGGCCGTGCGTTCGATGACGGATTGCTTGATGCGGTGCTTGAAGCCGGGCTCCGAGTTCATCAGCATGCGCTTGAGGTCGGGGATGACGAGCGTCTGAAGCTCGAGATAGGCGGAGCTTTCACTGTCCGTGATAAAGTCGCGGTCAACCGGGATCGAGATATCGTAGGTCCGGCCGAACAGAGCCATCCGCTTCTCGGCCGCCTGCAGCTTGGTGCCGACATAGGAAAGGTTGCCGTAGGAGAGCGGTGCCTTGCGCGAGCGCACGTGCCTGGCCGGGTTCAAGCCGATGGTGGACGGAATGAGGACATTCTGCCAGCGCTTCTTGTTCGGATCATACTCGGAATGGGCGCCGGCAAGACTGTAGGCGTAGGAGCCGAGCGGGATCAGCTGGCGGGCCAGGTTCCGCTCGACCCGGCCGAACCAGGCCGCAATCGCGGAAGCGCCGTAGTCGAGGCAGATCAGGAATTTCGGATCGCGCTGGCGCAGCACGATGTCGACCGCAACCATGCCGT
This sequence comes from Hoeflea sp., assembly GCA_020637795.1. Classification (GTDB taxonomy): domain Bacteria; phylum Pseudomonadota; class Alphaproteobacteria; order Rhizobiales; family Rhizobiaceae; genus Hoeflea. The sequence goes on from JACKJT010000001.1 coordinate 1,803,765, forward strand.
ATTTGTGCTCGAACAGGTCGTCCTCGGCGACGAGCGACATGCCGGCCCGGATTTTCAGCCGCCTGGCTTCAAACCGGATGAACAGCTGATAACGGTCGGTATCGCCGGTGTCGTCCAGCGTGGTGTTATGAAACGGGATCAGGATCTTGCCGCCATTGGCCTGGTCGACCTCGATGTCCTGCACCAGCTTGAAATCATCGCGGCTGGTGAGCGCCATCTTCTCGCCTTCCGGCAGGATGTGGGCGTGGGCGACGACATCCCAGCTGTCGTCGAGGCAGACCACGTCGAACTCGATGGTGTCGCCAAGCTCGAACTGGACGCCGCCGCCGGAGATCGGCACCGAAAACTCAAGCGGGAAGCGCTCGGCAAAGGGCGCTTCGCCACGGGTCATGTTGGGCACGGCCGAGGCGTCACGGTATTTGAGGGCGAGGATCTCGCCCTGCCTCAACTGCAGGTCAAATTCATAGGTCCCGGAAAGCGGCGCCTGGGTTTCTTCACTGAAGACGCAGCTCCAGTCGAATTGCATCTGCAGGCTGTCGGCGCCTTCGGCGACGTCGAAGATCTCGTTGATAGAGACGATGCAGGGAACGGACACCTCGTCGCCGGCGCGCAGTTCGCAGGCGATTCCCGCGGTGGAGCGCGCGACAACCGGGCCCAGCGTGAAGTTCGCCGAAACGTCCCTGATCTCGTCGTCGACGCGACAGCTCAGGCGGCCCGACACCAGCGCGCTGGTGGGCGCGCCTCCATATTCCAGCCGGGTGACAGGCTGCCTGACGTTGAGGGTGAAGAGATCGACCTCGTTGCGCTCCTGCCTTTCGACCCGGCTCAACTCCGGAATCGACAGCTGCCGGGTCTGCACCACCGGCGGCTGCCATTTCAGCGTCTGCAGGCGCAGGCTGGCGAGTTCGACCTTGAGATTTTGAGACTGCCCATCGGCGCGCTTGGTCTGCAGCGTGATCGAGAGCGTGAAATGGTCGCGGGATGCGTCGGCTATCTCGTCCTCTGTCGGCTCGCGCGCGCACTCAAGAACCAGATCAATATTCTTTGCCTTGCCCAACTCGTACTGAAGCAATGTTTCGCCAGTCGCCGCATTGCGCAGCGTGGCGTTGAGCCATGGAGCTTCTTCTATGTATCCGGCAACAGAAATCTTCAGTGTTTCGTCGGCCAGCAAAGATGAATTGGAAATCGTAACTATGCGGGAGAACCTTCCAAGATCACAGACCACGGAACAATTCTCTGCGCGCAGCAGCGTCTTCTTTGGGTTACTTAGATCCCAATTCAACATTAAAGACCCAACGCTAGTACATACCCGATACGAACCCGAACGATATAGTTTATGAATCGTTAGCGCAACAGCTGGAGGCCCGATGGCTGGCACTAAAGTAAATGATTAAAATGCAACATAATTCTTTGAAATTATTATGAAAGCCACTTCAATGGGATGGGCTCGCTGCCGATCCTGCGGTCGAGGCTGTCGGACGATCCGGAAGTATGCTTAACGCCGGTTTCGGAGGGCAGATTTTCTTCACTCCTGATGATTGCAATCCTGAGCGCATGCAAGTCCGGGGCTTCGATCGCGCTGCTGCGGTGGCCTGGGAAATAGCTGACCGCGCCCGGGGTCAATTGCGGATCCAGCCCGAGATTGAGGATGAACTGATCGGACTCGCCGGGGCGCAATGGAAATTTTCGCGGCAGCGAGGAAATGACGTCAAGATCGGCTGCGATCAGGGCCGCGGGCCTCTGCTTCTCCTCTTCCGCAACCATCCGGGACACCGTCCAGCCAACACGCCGGGTGATGGCCTGGAAGGCGGATCCGAGCTGGATCTGGCGGCGCTGGCTCAGATTGTCGAACCAGTTGACGTCCCGCGCCTGAAAGGCCGGCAGCTCGACCGGCCGCGTCTGCGGCACGCTCGGCTGATCGAAGACGAACGGCTGGGCGACGAGCGCCTGCTCGCACCAGGAAAACAGCCCCGGCGGGATCTCGTGCCAATAGTGCACATCCGGCAGAAGCAGCGTGCGGGACAGGAGAAACTGCCGCCCGCCCTCGCCCTCGCCGGCCTCGGCACGGTAGCGCATCCGCATGATCGCCAGACCCTCGCCGACCGCCTTGACGATCAAGGCGCCGCGTCCGGCAAATTCCGGATCGATCATGCTCGAGGTGAGATTTGCATTTCCCAGGAAACTGGCGGGAATGAAGCGCAAGGGATCGGCGATGCCCGGGGTGACGGAACTGACGCCGTAAAGGGCGCTTTCGTGCAGAGGCCCGTCGATGGTGCGCACGGGCTTGCCGTAACAGACTTCCTCAAACCTCAAAGCTCTTGCTTCGCCAGGAATAGTTTCCACAAGATCCTCCCTTCGCAGAACTTCAAAACGAACATACTACGAATTCACAAAGCCGGTCTGGAGAAAGACTGTATCGACATGCAGGCGGAAATCAACGGCTGACACGAAACCCGACTGCCCATACGCGGGCGGACGCGACCTTCCGACAGACAGCTAGTAGGTCAGCCTCGAAATGGCGCGCAGTTCATCCGAGGTCGCGGCGGGAAAGCCGAAGAACTCGAGATAGGCGGGGATCTGTTCGTAGAGCATGTCGGCGCCGATCTGGGTCATGCAGCCGCGCATGCGGGCGGCGGCAAGGAACGGCGTTTCGGCCTGCTTCATCACCACCTCGCCGACAAAGGCCGCCGGATCGATGCGGTCGACATCCACCGGCATCGGATCGCCTGCATTCATGCCGAGCGGCGTGGCGTTGACGACCACGTCCCATCCGGCTGGATCATTCGATCCCGTCCGGATGCCAAGGCCGGGACATTGGCGCCGCAATCTCTCGGCCAGCTCGTCGGCCACCTGCTCGCGCGTGTCGAAAAGCCCGATCTCGGCAACGCCGGCCTGCGCCAGCGATGCGGCGATGCCGGAGCCGACGCCGCCGGCGCCGACGACGAGCGCCCGGCTGCCCGCGACATCACGACCCTTGCGCCGCATTCCGCGGACGAAGCCCTCGCCGTCGAACATGTCGCCGACAAGCCGGCCATCGGCATCGCGCTTGACCGCGTTGCAGGAGCCCGACATCAGGACCGCGGGATTTGCCACACCCAGCAGCGCCACGGTCGCAACCTTGTGCGGCATCGTGACCAGCGCGCCGCGGATGTTGCGAAGCCTGAAGAGCAGCGGCAGGAAGGCCGGGTAATCCTCCGCTTCGCAGCCCATCGGCACGACCCGGGCGTCGATGCCCTTGGATTCGAACCAGGGATTGTAGATCAGGGGCGCGCGGAAGGATTCGGTCGGAACACCCAGATGCGCGATCAGCATGGTTGTGCCTGATATCATGGTGTCCTCATCGGTGGCCCCGGCCATCGGGCCACGGTGCTGAATCCGGCAAATGGTGTTTCACGGCACTGTCACCGTCTGGCCCGACAATGCTGAGCGCTGCACGGCATCGATGACCTCAAGGGTTTTCAGTCCTTCCCGGGCCGAAACTAGCGGCGACTCCTCGCCGCGGATGACGCGCGCGAACTGGGCGATCTGTCGGGTCAGCGGATCCTGGTGGGCGACCGGATAACGGGTCGCCGATATCGGCTCCCACCAGCTTCTGGCGCCCGGGTTGGTCCAGACTTTCAAATTGGGCAGCTCCATCGAGCCATGGGTGCCGCCAATGAAGTAGCAGGACTGGCCGGTGGGCGGATAGGCGGGATTTTCCGACGCGGTCAGCTCCCAGCTCCACGGCGCAACGATCGTATCCGACAGGCTGAATGTGCCGAGAGCGCCGTTTTCAAAGCGGAAGACGAGCGCCGCGGTTTCCTCGACGGCGTGCCCGCGCACCGCGCCGGAAACCAGCGCCTGAACCGAAACGATCTCGCCGACGAGATGGCGCAACAGGTCGACATCATGGATGAGGTTGAGAAAGATCGGGCCGCCGCCCGGCTGCCGGCGCCAGTCGGTCTCGAAGTAATCGTCCGGCTTCATCAGCCAGAACATGCCGTGCGCCGCCACCAGCGTTCCGAGCAGCCCGTCCTCGATCTGCTTCCTGGCCGCGGCAATCAGCGGATTGTGGCGGCGGTGATGCCCCACCAGCAACGGCACGCCGGCGGCCTCTCCGGCGACGACAAGGTCGTGTCCGGCCTGCAGATCGGTCGCAAGCGGCTTTTCGATCAGGGCCGGGACCCCGGCGGCAACACACTCCAGACCGTTTTCGACATGAAGCTGGTTCGGGGTAGCGAGAACGACCCCGTCGGGCTTGTTTGCTGCCAAGGCCTCGGCAAGAGACCGATACCATCTGATGCCGCTCAGACCGGCATGATCGCGCGCGGCATCGGACGGATCGATGATCGAATGCAACGCCGCGCCGGGCGTTGCGGCGATTGCTTCCATGTGCCGCCTGCCGATCAGGCCCGCTCCGGCGACGGCAATCCGCACCGGTCCGGTCACCGCAGGGCTCCGCACGCCCGCGCCGTTACGGCAATGCCGACATGCATCATGATGCAGCTACGATGAAACACAGTCTATTCCCCAACTGCCGAGCGAAAGGATTGCATCGAGATCAGGTTTTGATTGCCCCGATCCTAAATTGCCTATATTGTCTCTTATGTCCTATATTCTCTCGAGCAGTCAAGACGAACCCCGGAGGTGACAGCGTGATTGAAGCGGCAGATCACGACACGATCGGCGACAGCGCCTACCGCAACATCAGGAACGACATCATATTCGGCCAGTTGCGGCCGAGCGAGAAACTGCGGCTTGAACCGTTGCGCAAGCGCTACAATGTCAGCGTGACCACGCTGCGGGAGATCCTCAACCGCTTGACGTCGGACGGGCTTGTCGTCGCCGAAGGGCAGAAAGGCTTCGAGGTTGCCAGCGTCTCGGACGCCAATCTCTGGGAAGTGGCGGAGTTGCGGCTGCTGGTCGAGGGGCATGCCATCGCCCGGTCGTTCGAGCATGGCGATCTCGACTGGGAAGCGCAGGTGGTGGCCGCACACCACAAGCTGCACCGCCTCGAAGACCGGATGATCGCCGGCGACATGACGGCGCGGGAGGACTGGAAGAGGGCGGACTGGGGTTTTCACCGCGCGCTCATCACCGGATGCGGATCCGAGACGCTGATGGACCTGCACGAGCAATTGTTCGACAAGTATCTGCGCTACCAGATGCTGACGCTGGCCTTCAGAGGCGAAAACGCGGCGCGCGAACATGCGGAACTGCTGGAAGCAGCCTTCGCGCGGGACGTGAAGCGGGCCTCGGACATCCTGAGCAAGCACATTCTGGGCGGTGTCGAATTCATCGTCAATTCACGCAAGGAGGGTAGTCAGGACCGTTGAGCAGTCCTGCAGAACCAGAAATATCCTACGAAACTGATTATGTATGTTGAAATGACCCGTACTTTGTGACAGGTTTTTGTCAAATCCGTCAGGGCGAGACGCCAGCGGATTGTCATTGGGAGGAGAAAACCATGAATAGCATTACCCGCCGCATGCTGCTTGCATGCGCAGTTTCCGTCGCAGCCGCCGGCTTCGTGCCCGCAAGCCATGCCGCGGACAAGATCACCCTGAGAATGTCGACCCCGGCATCGGAAACCGACCAGCGTTCGGTTGCGCTGGCAGAGGTCTTTGCGCCGGCGGTGGCGGACTTCGCCACCTATCAGCCGCACTACAACGGCTCGCTGATCGCACAGGGCAGCGAACTGGAAGCCATCGCCTCGGGCGACCTGGAAATGTCGATCGCCTCGGCCCAGGAACTGGCGACCTTCTTCCCGGAATTCTCGATCTTCGCCACCGGCTACGTTCACCAGAACGCCGCCCACCAGGTCGCGGTCTTCAACGACCCGCTGATGGACCCGTTCAAGCAGAAGGTCGAGGACGAGCTGGGCGTGAAGCTCCTGTCGGTGATGTATCTCGGCCGCCGCAACGTCAACCTGCGCCAGAGCAAGGACGAACTGACGGTGATGACGCCGGCGGACCTGGCTGGAGTCAACCTGCGCATGCCGGGTTCGGATGCATGGCAGTTCCTCGGCAAGGCGCTCGGCGCCAACCCGACGCCGATGGCCTTCACCGAAATCTACACCGCGCTTTCGACCGGTTCGGTCGACGGCCAGGACAACCCGCTGCCGACCGTGGTCGACGCCAAGTTCTACGAAGTCACCAAGCAGGTGGTCCTCACCTCGCACCTGGTCGACCTCAACTACATCGCCTTCTCCAAGGCCGTGTGGGACAAGCTGACGCCGGAGCAGCAGGCAACGGTGCAGAAGGCCGCCGACGATGCCGCCGAAAGCGGCCGCCAGGCGCAGCTGAAGAAGGAAGAGGACCTGGTGGCATTCCTTCGCGAGAAGGGCATGGACATCTACGAGCCCGACCTCAATGCCTTCCGGACCCACGTCCAGGCGCAGTATGTCGGCTCGGAATTCGCCAAGAGCTGGCCCGAAGGCGTCCTCGACAAGATCAACGCGCTCGGCAACTGATCTTCCGATCCGAGCCTGAAGCCACGGAGACCCTGACATGAAGACACTCGTCAAGTGGTTCCTCCGTGGCACCGAATTCGTGGCGGCCATGATGATGGCCGCCATGTTCCTGACCTTCATCCTGCAGATCGCCGTGCGCTATTCAGCGAAACTCGACTGGCTGGCCAAGGCCTTTCCGATCCTCGACCCCAGCCGATACGGCTGGACGCTGGAATTCTGCCTGGCGCTGTGGGTCTGGATCGTGTTCTGGGGAGCGGCCTTCGTGGTGCGCGAACGCGATCACGTCACCTTCGACATCATCTACGGGCATGTGAGCCCGAAGGCGCGCAGATGGTTTGCGATCATCGGCGGCGCCGCCGTTTGCGCCGGACTGTTGTGGTCGGTGGAGCCGACCTGGTCGAAGTTCTTCATCCTGCGGCTGAAGAAGACGGCAACGCTCGACAATCTGCTCGGCGACTGGATCCGGATGCGAGATATTTACTCGGTCTACATGCTGTTCCTGATCGTGGTGTCGTTGCGCTACGGCTGGCGGGCGATCAACGCGTTCCGCCATGGCGCCGATATCGACCAGCCGGGCCATGACGGAGCCGTAAAGCCATGACGATTCCGTTCGCGCTCTGCCTGCTGACGCTTTTCTTTCTCGCCGGCATCGGGCTTCCGGTGGCCTATTCCATCCTGATCTCGGCCTTCGTCTATCTCGGCGTCAACGGCCAGGGCATCGGCATTGCCGGCAAGGTGCTGATGGACGGGCTCTACCAGAGCTTCATCCTGCTTGCCGTGCCGCTGTTCATCGTCGCCGCCAACATCATGAATGCCGGCACCATCTCCGAGCGGCTGCTGCAGTTCTGCGTGGCGGCGGTGGGCCGGTTCCGCGGCGGGCTCGGCCACGTCAACATCGTCGCCTCGCTGATCTTCTCGGGCATGTCCGGCTCGGCCGTCGCCGACGCCGCCGGGATCGGCAAGATCATCATCGGCATGATGACGAAGAGCGGTCACTACACGCGCGGCTACGCCGCAGCGATCACCGCTGCCTCGGCGACGATCGGGCCGATCATCCCTCCCTCGATCCCGATGGTGCTCTACGCGCTCGTCTCCAACACCTCGATCGGGTACCTGTTTTTGGGCGGCATTGTCCCCGGGCTGCTGATGGGAGCGGTGCTGATGGTGATGAACACCATCATCTCCACCCGGCGGCAATTCGCCATCGAGGAGCCTGTTCCGCTGCGCGACCTGCCCCGGCACACGGCCAACGCCTTTCCGGCGCTGCTGATGCCGGCGATCCTGCTCTACGGCATCTATGGAGGCGTCACCACGCCGACGGAAGCCGCCGCGGTGGCCGCGGCCTATGCGCTGCTGCTCGCGGGCCTGTTCTACCGGGCGCTGTCGCTGCACGCGCTCTATGGAATTCTTGTGGAGAGCGCCCGCTCGTCGGCAGCCGTCGGGCTGGTGATCGGCGGCGCGCTGATCCTCAACTACGTGGTTGCATCCGAGAACATCCCGAACCTGGTGGCCCAGTCGCTGGTGGGGCTGGACGTGTCTCCGCTGACCTTCCTGATCGGCGTCAACATCCTGTTCCTGCTGCTCGGCTGCGTGCTCGACGCCACGACGATCATCCTGGTCATCATCCCGCTGTTCCTGCCGGCCTGCAGCGAGCTGGGGATCGACCTCGTCCATTTCGGCGTCGTCGCCGTGGTCAATTGCATGATCGGGCTGATCACGCCGCCCTACGGCATCCTGCTGTTCGTCATCAATGCGGTGACGCGGATCCCGCTGCGCGAGATCATCGGCGAGATCTGGGCATTTCTGGCGGTTCTGATCCTGGCGCTTGCCGCGTTGATCCTGTTTCCCGGAATCGTGCTGTGGCTGCCGCGGATGTTCGGATATCCGGGATGAAGACCGCGATCGCCACCGTCTCGATTGCCGGGGATCTCAGCGAGAAGCTCGCGGCGATCGCGGCGGCGGGGTTCGACGGGGTCGAGATCTTCGAGAACGACTTTCTTGCCTATGACGGCAGCCCGCGCGACGTCGGGCAGATGGTGCGCGATTTCGGGCTGGAGATCTCGCTGTTCCAGCCGTTCCGCGATTTCGAAGGCATGCCCGAGCCGCAGCGGTCCAAGGCGTTCGACCGTGCGGAACGCAAGTTCGACCTGATGGGCGAACTCGGCGCGGACCTGGTGCTGGTCTGCTCGAATGTCTCGCCCGTTTCGCTTGGCGGCATCGACCGGGCAGCGCAGGATTTCCGCGAGCTCGGCGAACGCGCCGCCAGGCACGGCATCCGCGTGGGCTACGAGGCTCTCGCCTGGGGCCGCCACGTCAACGATCACCGCGATGCGTGGGAGATCGTGCGCCGGGCCGATCACCCCAATGTCGGCCTCATCGTCGATTCGTTCCACACGCTGGCCCGCAAGATCGATCCCGACACGATCCGCTCGATCCCCGGCGACAAGATCTTCTTCGTGCAGCTCGCCGACGCGCCGAAGATCGACATGGACCTGCTCTACTGGAGCCGGCATTTCCGCAACATGCCGGGCGAGGGCGATCTCGATGTCTACGGTTTCATGCGAGCCGTCGCCGCTACCGGCTACAACGGCACGCTGTCGCTCGAAATCTTCAACGACCAGTTCCGCGGCGGCTCGCCGAAATTCATCTCGGTCGACGGCCACCGCTCGCTGGTCTACCTGATGGACCGGGTGCGGCGCAGCGAGCCCGACATCAGGATCGAGTGCCCGGAGATGCCCGACCGGATCGCCGTCAACGGCGTCGAATTCGTCGAGTTCGCCGCCGACGAGGAGGAAGCCAGGGAACTCGGCCGCCTGCTCAGCACGCTCGGCTTCACCCGGGCGCTCCGGCATGTCTCCAAGGATGTAGAGCTGTGGCGGCAAGGGAACATCAACATCGTCATCAACACCGAGCGGGATGGCTTCGCCTACGCCTCGCACGTCGTCCACGGCATGAATGTCTGCGACATCGGCCTGAAGGTGGAGGACGCGGCTGCCACCGTGGAGCGGGCAAGGGCGCTGAATGCCGAGCCGTTCGAGCAGCCCGTCGGACCGGGCGAGTTGAAGATCCCGGCGATCCGCAGCCTGGGCGGCGGGCTCATTCATTTCATCGACGAGCACAGCGACCTGGCACGCGTCTGGGATATCGAGTTCCGCCCGGTTTCAGACCAGCAAGCGGCCAACGGCGTCGGGCTGACACGGATCGACCATGTCGCCCAGACCATGAACTACGAGGAGATGCTGACCTCGCTTCTGTTCTACACCTCGATCTTCCAGACGTCGAAAACCCCGATGGTCGACGTGGTGGATCCCGCCGGGCTGGTGCGCAGCCAGGCGATCGAGAACGAGGCGGGCACGCTCCGGATCACACTCAACGGTGCGGAAAACCGCCGCACGCTGGCCGGACATTTCATCGCCGAGCGCTTCGGTTCGGCCGTGCAGCACCTGGCATTTGCGACCGACGACATCTTCGCCACTGCCGCAGCGCTTGTCGGCAACGGTTTCGAGCCGCTTGCGATCTCCGCCAACTATTATGACGACCTCGCCGCCCGCTTCGACCTCGAGCAGGATTTCGTGGACCGGCTGCAGGCCTCGCACATCCTCTATGACCGGGACGAACAGGGCGAATATTTCCAGCTCTACAGCCCCGGATTCGGAGAGGGCTTCTTCTTCGAGATCGTCGAGCGGCGTGGCGGCTATGGCGGATATGGCGCGCCCAATGCTCAGTTCCGGATCGCCGCGCAGAAGCGGCGGATGCGGCCCAAGGGCATGCCCAGGAGCTAGGGACGGACCGCGCGTCTCAATATGGTCAGGCGGAGGTCTGCCTGATCCGCTCGATGGCCCTGGCAATCACTTCGTGCGCCAATGCTTCGGTCTTCGCCTCGCTGTAGACCCGCATTTCCGGGGCATTGCCGGAGGGCCTGAGATGCACGATGTCCCCGTTTTCGAACGTGATCCGCAGCCCGTCGGTGAGATCCAGTTGCGATATTGTCCCGAAAGGGGCGAAGAAATCGGTCCGCGCCGCCTCGTCCCCTGAAAGGCGGGCGACAAGGGCCTGGCTTTCGGCGGTCGGGAAGTTCTCGATCCGGTCGCTGGCGGCGACCGGAAGACCGAGACCGGCGACGTGGGCCGAAAGCGTCTGCCCGGCGGTGCGCGCGGCGGCAAAGGCTGAGAGGATCGGCAGGACGCTGTCGCGGGTCGGCAAGGGCGCGAGGTCGGCAGTCCCGGCGCTGATCCGGTTGCCGGTCAGCACGCCGCCATTGGCTTCAAAGCCGATGACGCAGTGCCGGCCTTTCGCGATGGCTTCGCTCATCCCGGCAATGACGAAAGGCGAGCCTACCCTGGTGCGGGACACTTCCGCCGGACAGCTTCTCTCGATGCCCGAATTGGAGGTCACGGGGGTGACGACGGCATCGGCACCGAGATAGCGGGCGACAATCAGACCCAGCGCGTCGCCCCGGAGCACCTGCCCCGTCTCGTCAACCACCAGCGGCCGGTCGCCGTCGCCGTCGGCGGAGACCAGTCCGTCAAGCGCTTCGGACCTTACCCAGCCCGCAGCGAGCGCCCGTGTCTCCCCGGAGACCGCCTCGGTGTCGACCGGGATGAAGACGTTCGATTTGCCAAGCCGGATGATTTCGGCACCGGCCTCCTTGAGAATGACGGCCAAAGCATCACTCGCCGCGGAACTGTGTTCATAAAGGCCGATGCGGAGACCGGAGAGACCGCCGTCAGGGACAAAACCGCGGTAGCGTTCGATGAAGCCCGCATTGGCTTCGGAAGAGCGGTCGCGCATGACTTTCCCGGCCGGCGGGGCGCCCGCGCAGTCGGGCGCCAGGCGGGCGATTGCCGCTTCATAGGTCTTGTCGATCTCGCCATCGGGCCGGTAGAACTTGACCCCGTTGCGATCGTCGGGGATGTGCGAGCCGGTGATCATCAGCGCCGCGGCCCGCTCACCCATGGCGTGAAGCGCCAGCGCCGGGGTCGGCAGCACGCCGCAATCCACCGGTTCCAGCCCTTCGGCAAACAGGGCCGCGGCGCATTGGGCCGCGATCTCCGGGCTTGAGGCGCGCATGTCGCGGCCGATGAAGACCGGCGATCCTGCGGCCGCCATGCCGGTCTGCCCGAGGTGGCGGGCAAAGGCGCGGGCATGGGCGGCGGCGGTGCCGTCAGTCAGGTCGCCGACGAGGCCGCGAAGCCCGCTTGTGCCGAATTTCGCAGCCATGTCCGTTTTCCTCCCGTTCGTCCCTTCACCCGGCACGCAAGCCGCCCGCCGGTGCCGCCGCTTTGCCCCTCAGGGCAGCATTTCCTCGTGCCTGAGATACTCCACCAGCGCGCAGAACACGTGGTAGAACGTGCTTGTCGGCATGTCCTTCGAGATCACCCGGCCCTTGGGATCGATCTGGTCGTACCAGCCGCCCGGCGCCGGCGCGGTCAGGTAGCGGTTGAAGATGACGTCGAGCATGCGGATGAACAGCGTCTCGTCGCCGGGCAGGCCTTCGGCGCGGGCCAGCAGTCCTGCCTTGAGCGCCTCGGTCTGGCACCAGAGCCGCGCCGTGCCGAGCATCTCCGAGCCGTCGGGCGCCATCGAATCGCAGACTGCGTCGGTGCCGCGCGCATGGCCAAAGGCATGGCTGGTGGCATAGAGCTTGCGGCAATATTCCTTGAGCTCGGGCTGACCCGCGAAGCGCGCCTGACGCAACAGCAGCCAGACCCATTCATAGTGATGACCGGGCTCGACACGGGCCGGCTTGTCCTTGCGCACCGACCAGTCGCGCTCGAAATGCTCGGTCACGCTCCAGCTTTCGGGATTGAAGAAAACCGACTTGAACAGTTCCACCGCCGTCTGGGCGCGATCGAGGAAGGCGCGCTCGCCGGTGACCTCGTACCAGGCCTGCATCGCCTCGAGATAATGCATGTGCGGATTGGCGCGGCGGTAATCGAGCCTGAGGCTCGATTCGTAAAATCCACCATTGGCGCGGTCGACCAGATGGTCGTCCATATAGGCAATGGTGCGCTCGGCCCAGACCCGGGCTTCCGGCCATTTCGTCGCCTTCCAGAGCCAGGCCAGCGCCAGCAGCACGAAGCACTGGTCATAGGTATCGCGCTGCGGATCCTTCACCGTCCCGTCGGCGTTCCAGAGATGGATCCAGCCGCCGTCGGGGTGCCAGCCGGTGGTGGTGAGCGTGTTGAAGCAATGCTCGAGCACTTCGCGGGCATTGCCGTCCCAGCCGAGAAGCTCGGCATTGGCGAAGCAATAGATCTGCCGGGCCAGGACTCTGAGCCGCTTGTAGCCGAGATCGGCGGGGCTGCCGTCATGATTGAGCGCTTCGTGCACGCCGCCATGCACCCGGTCGACGCCGACGCCGGCCCAGAGCGGCAGCGCGGTGTCAAACAGCCATTTGCGGATCACCCGCGGCGAGGGCACCGGCTGGCCGGAATGGGCGACCGCTAGCGGCGGCCATTCGCCGGTGTTCTTGACGCCGCCGGCAATGTCCTTGACCAGGTGCGACTTGTCGCGGTGGACGATCAGCAGGGCGTCGGGCTGGGAGACGACGATGATGTTGTCGAGGCCCGCGACCGCCAGCAACCGGTCCTCCGAGCGCAGATAGCTGTTGTGCACATCGATGGTCATGACGTCGCCGAAGCGGGCGTTGCCGTGCTCGTCGAGCGGCGAGCCGTCGTGCAGCTGGTTCCAGGAGCCCAGGTCGTTCCAGTCGAAGCTCGCGGCAACCACGCCGATGCGCGGCGCGTTTTCCATCACGGCGTAGTCGATCGAGATCTTCGGGCTGGCGGCGAAGGCTTCGGGATCGAGCCGGTAGCACTTGCCCTCGACATCGGCGCGCTCGACGGCGAGCCTCGCCTGGGCCCAGACCTCGGGCTGCTGGCGGGCAAGCTCGGCGCCCATTTCGCCGGCGCGGAACATGAAGATGCCGGCGTTCCAGAAGAACCGGCCCGAGCGGAGAAAACTCTCGGCGGTCTCGAGATCGGGTTTTTCGCGAAACCGCGACACGTCGTAGACGGGGCCGGCACCGTCGCCGCGTTCGATATAGCCGTACTGGGTCTCGGGCCGCGTCGGCGCGATGCCGATGGTCATGATGCCGCCGCGCTCGGCGAGCGCCTGCGCGCCGGTCCGGATCACATCGAAAAAGGCGGCCACATCGGAAATCTGGTGATCGGACGGCAGCACCAGCACCATCCGGTCGGGATCGGTCTCGGCAAGGTCGGCGATCGCGGCGGCGGTATCGCGGATGAGCGGCTCAAGCACGTAACGCTCGACCTCGACGCTGCCGGTTTCGCCCTGCTCGGTCAGCAGCGCTTCGAAACCGATGCCGCCGACGATCCGGGTCGGCAGGTAGCGCAGGCCTTCGCCCCTGTGATCGACGCGCTCGAGCGTGTTCGTCAGCAGGGTCTTGTCATTGACCAGCTTGTGAAACTGCTTGGGCTTGGAATCCCGTGACATCGGCCAGAGCCGGGATCCCGCGCCGCCGCACAGGATAACTGGCGTGATGGTATGGCTTGCGACCATGAAATGCTCCGATTTCCGCGCGACCGAGCGGCCGTCTTACTGGATTAGCCGATTAGAAGGGCAAAAAATGAAGAATCCGCTCACGCAAAGGGACGCATATTCCGAAAGTTGAATGCCTTGCAACAGGTCCGTTTTCCTCTCTCAGCCGGATGTGCCCGGGCTTTCCGCCTTGATCGGCCGCGACATCAGCGCCGCCCTTGCCTCTTCGGCCGACATCTGGCCGGCAAGCACCAGGCCCGCCGTCTGCATGACCGGGCAGGAAATCTTGTGCCTGGCCGCAATCTCGTTGGCGATCGAGACGGTATGGACGCCTTCGGCCAGCTTCAGGCCGGATACATCCTGACCGCGCCCCACGGCAATTCCGTAGGTGAAATTGCGCGAGAGCTCGGATGAACAGGTCAGCACCAGGTCGCCCAGGCCCGACAGTCCCATCAGGGTCTCGGCGCGGGCGCCCATCGCCACGCCGAGCCGCACCAGCTCGGCATAGCCCCTGGTGATCAGCGCGGCTTCGGCGCTGGCTCCCATGCCGCCGCCACGGCAGATGCCGACGGCGATCGCCATGACGTTCTTGAGCGAGCCGCCGATCTGCACCCCGAGAGTGTCGTCCGACGCGTAAAGCCGGATCGCGTCTCCCGACAGATCCTGCGCCAGCGATCTGGCCATTTCCTGCTCCGGCATGGCAAGGGTGAGCGCGGTGGGCAGACCGCGAACCACGTCGGCGGCAAAACTGGGGCCGGAAAGAACACCCACAACGTGATCGGGCAACTGCCCGGCGATGACTTCGCCCTGGGTTTGTCCGCTGCGGTTGTCGATGCCCTTGGCGCAGGCGATCAGCACGGCGCCGGCCGGCAGATGCGCTGCGGCCTGCCGGGCCACTTCGCCGGTCGACTGGGCCGGCGCGACGAACAGGACGATGTCTGCATTGTCGAGCGCGTCCGCCATGTCGGGCGTGGCGCTGAGTGCGTCGGGCAGGCGGGCGTCGCCGAGATAGGCCCGGTTGGTGTGCAGACGGGAAATCTCGTCGCAGGTGCCGGCGTTGCGGCCCCACATGCGCACATCGTGACCCTGCTTGACGAAGGCTCCCGCCAGCGCGGTTCCCCAGGCGCCGGAGCCGAGAATACATAGGCGGGACATGGTTCGAAGTCCTTCGCGGTTTCAGGCGGGCCGGGCCAGCCCGGTCACGTCGGGCCACTCACATACTGAGCAGGCGCTCTCGTGGCAAGCCGCAAGACGCCGCTCAGGCAGTAGCGGCCTGCTTGAGCGACGGCTGCGCCCTGGCCAGGACCATCGCCGTGCGACGCCAGAAATCCGACATCACCGCGGGATCGCGCATGGCCTCCATTTCCCGCCACTGCGGAAACGAGGCCTCGAACATTGCAGGCGACATGCGCTGGTCCTTGTAGGGGTTGAGCGCGCCGCCGGCCGCAATCACGATCTCGTCGAGCGCGTCGAGCATGCGCAGGGTGCGGTCGCCCGAATTGGCGAAATCCAGCGTCAGGGTGAAACCGGGCCGGGGAAACGACATCAGACCCGGGGACGGCACATCGCCGAAGCGCTTGAGCACGGTCAGGAACGAGGCCGCGCCGTGTTTCTGGGCGCACTCGATCAGGGCGATGGTGGTCTCGCGGGCGTTCCCGGACGGATAGACGCTTTGATGCTGGAACAGCCCGCGCGGGCCGTAGAGCCGGTTCCAGCCGGTGATGGCGTCGAGCGGATGGAAATAGGATGCCCAGGGCACGATGCCGGTTTGCGGCTGCTTCGGCGCCCGGCCGTAGTAGAGCGCATTGAAGGCCTTGAGCGTCAGGCGGTTGAGCAGATTGACCGGCGGCGAAAACGGCACGGCCAGTTTCGGCGCTGCGGGCGGCTTTGCCGGACCACCATCATCGGCGTGATCGCCGGCCATCAGCACGCCGCGGCCGAGCGTGCCGCCGCGGGCAAGCTGGTCGATCCAGGCGACGGAATATTCATGGCTCGCGTCGATCGCGTCGATGGCATCGAAATAGCCGTCGATTGAGCCAAAGCGGAACGCGGTCTGGCGGACATTGGCGGAGGGCACCTTCATCAGCCGGATCGACGCCTGCTCGATGATGCCGGTCAGGCCCATGCCGCCGATGGTGGCCTGGAACAGGTCGCTGTTGGAGTCATTCGAACAGAGCCTGCTTTGACCGTCACTGCCAAGAAGGCTGAAGCGGAGGACCGAACCGCCGAAGGTGCCTCGGCGGTGATGGTTCTTGCCATGAACGTCATTGGCGATGGCGCCGCCGAGCGTCACCTGCGCCGTACCCGGCGTGACTTCCAGGAAAAATCCGTGCGGCATGACGAGCGCCAGGATCTCCGAGAGCAGGACGCCGGCATCGGCGGTCAGGATGCCCGTATCGGGATCGAAGGCGCTGATGGCGGCGCCGGGCCGCATGGCAAACAGGTGACCCTGATCATTGTGGCAGCTGTCGCCATAGGAGCGGCCATTGCCGAAAGGCAGGAAGCCGCCCGGCGCTCCGGGCCGGAAATCGGCAGGCTCGGCGCTGGCGCGCGCACGCCGCCTGACCCTGCCCCAGCTGTCGAAATCCGGGCTTTCCATGGTCACAGCTGGACCGCTGCAAGCAGCACCAGGCCGGCCCCGGCGATGGTGGTGAGCTGGCTGCGCCAGTCGCGCATGATGAAGACCACCGGATCCTCGTGCATCTGCGAGCGGCGCGCCAGCACCCAGATTCTCAGCAGCATGTAGAGGATCAGCGGACACAGCGGCCACAGAAGCGCGGGCTGCGGGTACATGGAGACGACTTCGTTGCTGTGAACATACATCGCAAGAACCATGGCGGCGGAAAACGCCGAGGCTATTCCGGCCTGGCCGATCATGTCCTTGTCGCTGCCGACATAACCGCGGCCCTTGAGTTGCATGTCCGATTCCTCGGCGAGCTCATCAAGTTCGACGTAGCGCTTGACCAGGGCAAGGCTCAAGAAGAAGAAGATCGAGAAGGCCAGCAGCCAGAACGACAGGTCGACACCGGTCGCCGCAGCACCCGCAACGATGCGCACGGTGTAGAGGCCTGCAAGGGTGAAGACATCGACCAGAAGCTTGCGCTTGAGCACGAAGGTGTAGACCGTCGTGACCGTCGCATAGAGCGCCAGCACGGCCCAGAACAGCGGCGGCAAGATGGTTGCCAGACCGATCGACGCCAGCAGCAGCGCCGCGGCGGTGGCGCTGGCAACCGGGATCGACACCGCGCCGGACGCGAGCGGGCGCAAGCGCTTGCGCGGATGCAGGCGATCATTGGCGAGGTCGGATATATCGTTGACGATATAGACGGCCGAGGCCAGGAAGCTGAAGGAGAAGAAGGCCACGATCGCAGCCATCAGCAGGCCGATATTGGCGAATTCGTGGTTGAGGACCAGCGGTACCGCGATCAGGACGTTCTTGAGCCACTGGTGCACGCGGATGGTTTTGAAGATCGCCAGCGTCGAGATCCCGTCGAGCGGCAGCACTTCCGCTTCATGACTGCTGCCCCAGCGGCTGGCGGCCCGGTCCGGCGCAACGATGATGGCGCGCCGCGCCGCATCGAACACGGCGAGATCGTCGCGGCTGTTGCCGGCATAATCGAAACCGCCGTCGCCGCACAGCGACACCAGCCGTTCGCGCTTGCGGCGGGAGGTGAGGTTCTCGGTATCGGACGAATGCAGGACACGATCGAACAGGCCCAGATGGTCGGCGATGGTCCGGGCCGTCGATTCGGCCGCACCCGTGACCAGCCAGACCGGCTGGCCGGAGTCGCGGGCGAGCCTGATCCGTTCGATGACCTCGGCCCGGTAGGGCCATTCGTCGCCGTTTCGCACGTAGCGGGCGGCAATCTCCCGCTTCAGCACGGCTTTTCCGGAAATCGCCCAGCCGATGACGGCAAAGAACAGCCAGGGTCGCCGGATCAGCACCGCGACCAGTCCTTCCCAAAGCGTGTCGGTGGCGATCAACGTGCCATCGAGATCAATGCAAAGTGGTACGTGCCGGTTGTCGCTCACAGCATCCATGATTGTTTCCCCGCTTCGTTCCGGCCGAGTTTTGGGGGAAAAACACTTCCATTCCGGTAAAGGACGACAATTTCGGCGGGATTTCGCCGCAATGTGAGGCAGTTTTCGGCCGTTTGGTTATCAAAATCTTGAGCGGGAAACTGCGAGATCTGGATGTGTCGCAGTACAACCGACGCAAGAGAAGCACCGGCACGGCCACGTATCTGGCGAGTTCGCACTCCGGATTTCAAGGAAGGAAATGGTGGAGCCAAGCGGGATCGAACCGCTGACCTCCTGCATGCCATGCAGGCGCTCTCCCAGCTGAGCTATGGCCCCGGGACGCAAGGGATTGATCAAAGGCTTCAATCCCCGGCGAGTCGCCAACCACGCTTTCGTGGTGGGCAGGTGCGGCTTCATACTTCTGCAGCCGCACAAGATCAAGATGAAAATTCAATCCTTTTCGCAGTTTTGAAAACCTTGCCGGCTTTCAGCACGCGGACGGTTTTGAAGTCTCAATCCTCGTCGTCGTCATTGACGCCGATGATGTCGCTGACATCGTCGTCGTCATCGTCGTCATCGTCGTCGGCGAGGAAGGTGTCGTCATCATCATCGTCGAGTTCGACGTCGTCGTCGAGATCGGGCAGGTCGTCCGACTTGCCGGTGCTCGACGTGTCATCATCGGCCTCTTCGAGCGATACGATTTCAACGTCAGCCGATTCTGCCTCGACTTCCGCTACTTCTTCGTCCTCTTCCTCCTTCTCGATGACGGCGATCTGGGCCGTCTCCTCGAAATAGGAAATCGGGTATTCTTTCCCGGTATAGGGGGACACGATTGGATCTTTGTTCAGATCATAGAATTTGCGCCCGGTTTCGGGGCAAACGCGTTTTGTTCCAAGTTCCGGTTTTGCCACTGTCGAAGCCTCTTGAACTGGCAGGAGGGCGAAGGTTGAAGTACCTGCCATCCCGTTTCGGCGGTCCGGTCCCCATAATGATGTTGAACGCGGCTGTCAAAGCCATTCTCGTGAAAAAATGAAGCAGGCCGGATGACGCTTCCCCCGGGCCTGTGATAGTTAGCGCGCAACACGCGCCGGAAACCGGCCCACCCCGACAAGATCAGCCGGAAAACCACCCATGGGCCACGCCACCGCACCTCTTCGACCCGCCAAAGCCGCGAAGAGCCGCGCGCTTTCGGGCGATGTCCGCATTCCCGGCGACAAGTCGATTTCCCACCGGGCGCTGATGCTCGGTGGACTTGCGGCGGGCGAGACCCGGATCACCGGCCTGCTCGAGGGCGAGGACGTGCTCGCCACCGGCAGGGCGATGCAGGCCATGGGCGCCGCACTCCGCAAGGACGGCGACACATGGATCATCAACGGCGTCGGCAACGGATGCCTGCTGGCGCCGGAAACCGCGCTCGATTTCGGCAATGCCGGAACCGGCTGCCGCCTGACCATGGGGCTGGTCGGGCCTTATGATTTCGAGACCACATTTACAGGCGACGCGTCGCTGTCGGGCCGGCCGATGGGCCGCGTGCTCGAGCCGTTGCGGCTGATGGGCGTCCAGGTCAGGGCAGAGGCCGGCGAGAAGCTGCCGGTCACCCTGCGCGGTCCGCGGGCGCCCGCACCGATCAGCTACCGGGTGCCGATGGCGTCTGCCCAGGTCAAGTCCGCCGTGCTCATGGCAGGCCTCAACATTCCCGGCATCACCAGCGTCATCGAGCCGGTGATGACCCGCGATCACACCGAGAAGATGCTGAAAGGTTTCGGCGCAGCGCTGGAGGTGGAAACCGGCGCGGACGGCGCGCGGACCATCCGGCTCGAAGGCCGCGGCACGCTTGCCGGCCAAACCATCGACGTGCCCGGCGATCCGTCCTCGGCCGCCTTTCCGCTGGTTGCGGCATTGATCGTGCCGGGATCGGACGTGCTCATCCGCAACGTGCTGATGAACCCGACGCGCACCGGGCTGATCCTGACGCTTCAGGAGATGGGGGCGAACATCGAGATCCTCGACCCGCGCCAGGCCGGCGGCGAGGATGTCGCCGATCTCAGGGTCCGGGCATCCGACCTCACCGGCGTCACCGTGCCCGCCGAGCGGGCGGCGTCGATGATCGACGAATACCCGGTGCTCGCCATCGCCGCGAGCTTCGCGCGCGGCGAGACGGTGATGCGGGGGCTTGCGGAACTGCGGGTCAAGGAAAGCGACCGGCTGGCGGCCGTGGCGCGCGGTCTGGAAATCAACGGCATCGACTGCACAGAAGGCCCCGACTGGCTGTCGGTGCGCGGACGGCCGGATGGAAAGGGGCTCGGCCCCACGGCCAGCAACGCCGTTGTCGCCACCCGGCTTGACCACCGCATCGCCATGAGCTTCCTTGTCATGGGCCTTGCCAGCGAGACCCCGGTGCAGGTCGATGACTGTCTGATCATCGCCACCGGCTTTCCGGAATTCATGACCATGATGAAGAGCCTCGGCGCGGAGATCACCGAACAATGACAAAGCGGACAATCGAACTCAATTACGACCTGATTTCGCCGTTCGCCCATGTGGTGCTGGCGCGGCTCGATGAATTGCCGGGCGACGTGACGGTCAGGCCGGTTCCGGTCCTGCTCGGCGCCATTCTCAATCACTGGGGCCAGCGCGGCCCGGCGGAGATTTCCGCCAAGCGGCTCCATACCTACCGGCAGTCGGTCTTTCTCGGAAAGCAGCACGGGGTGGATCTCAGGTTCCCGCCGCGCCATCCGTTCAACCCGCTGAAGGCGCTGCGGCTGATGGCCGGCGCGGACGCGGATCTCGACACCGTACGCCGGGCCTTCGATTTCGTGTTTTCTGAAGGCCGGGCGCCCGATACCGACGAGGAGCTCGCGGCCTTTGCCGAAACCGTCGGCATCCGCCTGGAACTCGCCGGCGACGACCGGGCCAAGGCGGCGCTCCGGGCCAACACCGAGCGGGCGATCGAACGCGGCGTCTTCGGCGTGCCGAGCATCGTCTGCGAAGCCGGTTCCGGCCACGAGGTGTTCTGGGGCGTCGATGCCTTCGACATGCTGCTGGCCTGGCTCGACGACGAGACGCTGTTTGAACGCGAGCCCTACCGGCATCTCGATGACGTGACGATCGGGATCGAGCGCAAATGAGCGGGCGGAAGATCCTTGCCTGCCGGGGGATTGCCTGATGTATCAGCCGCCACACTTCATTGAGACGGACGAGACCGTGCTCAGGGCGCTGATCGAGGCGCATCCGCTGGGGCTGCTGATCTCGGCTGCGGGCGAGGATGTGCTGGCCAACCCGGTGCCCTTCCTCGTCTCGGTCCGGGACGGGATCACCACGCTTCGCGCGCATCTGTCCAGGGCAAACCCGCAATGGCGGCACATCAGAGACGGCGCCAGCGTGCTGGTGGTGTTCCAGGGGGCCGACAGCTACGTCACCCCCTCCTGGTATGCCTCGAAAGCCGAGCACGGCAAGGTGGTTCCGACCTGGAACTACGCGATGGTGCAGGCGCGCGGAACCGCCACGGTGCACGAGGGGTCCGAATGGCTCAGGCCGCAGGTGAACGAGCTGACCGACCGGCATGAAGCGGATCGGCCGGCGCCGTGGAAGGTCGACGACGCTCCGGAGGCGTTCGTGGAAGCACAACTGCGCGGCATCGTCGGCATTGAAATCGCTGTCGCCCAGTTGACGGGCAAATGGAAAGTCAGCCAGAACCGCCCCGAAGCCGACCGGCGCGGCGTGCATGCCGGGCTGACGCAGCAGGGCGATGGCGACATGGCCGATCTGGTCGGGCTGCATGGCGGCCTCAAGCAAACATAAGGTCCGGGCATGACAACTGACACTCGCCACATCGTGCCCCACATCGTGATTGCCGTCGACGGGCCGGCGGCGGCCGGCAAGGGCACGCTGTCGCGCAGGCTCGGCCAGCATTACGGGCTCAATCACCTCGATACCGGCCTGACCTACCGCGCCACGGCCAAGGCTCTGCTCGACCGCGGGTTGCCGCTCGATGACGAGGAGGTGGCGGCGGAAACCGCGCGCGCGCTTGATCTGTCACATCTCGACCGCTCGGTGCTGTCGGCCCACGAGATCGGCGAAGCCGCCTCGAAGGTCGCGGTGATGCCGAAGGTGCGCCGGGCGCTTGTCGAGGCGCAGCGCGCCTTCGCAGCAGGCGCGCCCGGTGCGGTGCTTGACGGCCGCGACATCGGCACGGTTGTCTGCCCGGACGCGCTGATCAAGTTCTATGTGACGGCAAGCCCGGAAGTGCGGGCCAGGCGGCGTCACGACGAAATCACCGGCAATGGCGGCGAGGCCGATCTGGCGTCGATTCTGGCCGACATCGAGAAGCGCGACGCCCGCGACACGGAACGCGCCGACTCGCCGCTCCGCCCCGCGGCGGATGCGCACTTGCTAGATACCACCGAAATGGGTATAGAAGCCGCGTTCGCAGCAGCCCGTCATCTTGTCGATGCCGCGCTCGAACGTTGAACTGATACCAGCGAGCCTGTCCCGCGCCGTACTTGTCCCGCCTCTATGAAGGTCAGGGACAGACAGGCATCGCCGGTCCGACCAACACAAACCAGGCGCATCCGACTGCAGGACTATATGCGGTCGCCAGGAGAATTCATGTCTAACACTGCAAACATGACAGAGGATTTCGCATCCCTGTTTGCCGAGTCGCTTGCCACGCAGGACCTCGCCGAAGGCTACGTCGCCAAGGGCATCGTGATGGCCATCGAGAAGGACGTCGCCATCATCGACGTCGGTCTCAAGGTCGAGGGCCGCGTCCCGCTGAAGGAATTCGGCGCCAAGGCCAAGGACGGCACGCTCAAGGTCGGCGATGAAGTCGAAGTCTATGTCGAGCGTATCGAAAATGCTCTCGGCGAAGCCATGCTGTCGCGCGAGAAGGCTCGCCGCGAGGAAAGCTGGGTCCGTCTCGAAGAGAAGTTCAACGCGCAGGAGCGCGTCGAAGGTGTCATCTTCAACCAGGTCAAGGGCGGCTTCACCGTCGATCTGGACGGCGCCGTGGCGTTCCTGCCGCGCAGCCAGGTGGACATCCGTCCGATCCGCGACGTTTCCCCGCTGATGCACATCCCGCAGCCGTTTGAAATCCTGAAAATGGACAAGCGCCGCGGCAACATCGTGGTCTCGCGCCGCACCGTGCTCGAAGAGAGCCGCGCCGAACAGCGTTCGGAAATCGTGCAGAACCTCGAAGAAGGCCAGACTGTTGAAGGCATGGTCAAGAACATCACCGACTACGGTGCGTTCGTTGATCTTGGCGGCATCGACGGCCTGCTGCACGTCACCGACATGGCCTGGCGCCGCGTCAACCATCCGTCGGAAATCCTGTCGATCGGCCAGACCGTCAAGGTCCAGATCATCCGCATCAATCAGGACACGCACCGCATCTCGCTGGGCATGAAGCAGCTGGAAAGCGATCCGTGGGATGGCATCGGCGTCAAGTACCCTGCCGGCAAGCGCATCACCGGTACCGTGACCAACATCACCGACTACGGCGCATTCGTCGAGCTGGAGCCGGGCATCGAAGGCCTGATCCACGTTTCGGAAATGTCCTGGACCAAGAAGAACGTGCACCCCGGCAAGATCCTGTCGACGACACAGGAAGTCGACGTGGTCGTTCTCGAAGTCGACCCGAACAAGCGCCGCATTTCGCTCGGCCTCAAGCAGACGCTGGAGAATCCGTGGGAAGTGTTCGCCCAGAGCCACCCTGCCGGCACCGAAGTCGAAGGCGAAGTCAAGAACAAGACCGAATTCGGCCTGTTCATCGGCCTCGAAGGCGATGTCGACGGCATGGTTCACCTCTCCGACCTCGACTGGAACCGTCCGGGCGAGCAGGTCATCGAGGAGTTCAACAAGGGCGACATGGTCAAGGCCGTCGTGCTTGACGTCGATGTCGACAAGGAACGGATCTCGCTGGGCATCAAGCAGCTTGGCAAGGATTCGATCGGCGAAGCCGCCGCTTCGGGCGACCTGCGCAAGAACGCCGTCGTTTCGGCCAAGGTGACCGCGGTCACCGATGGCGGTCTCGAAGTGGTCCTAGTCGATCACGAGGACCTGTCCTCGTTCATCCGCCGTTCGGACCTGTCGCGTGACCGTGACGAGCAGCGCCCCGAGCGTTTCTCGGTCGGCCAGGTCGTCGACGCCCGCGTCACCAGCTTCTCCAAGAAGGACCGCAAGGTCGGCCTGTCGATCAAGGCACTGGAAATCGCCGAAGAAAAGCAGGCTGTCGCACAGTTCGGTTCGTCCGACTCGGGCGCATCGCTCGGCGACATTCTCGGCGCTGCGCTGAAAAAGCAGAACAGCGAAGACTGATCCTTACCGGACCAGAGCTGACGAAACACGAAACCCGCCGGAGCGATCCGGCGGGTTTTTTGATGCGCGTTCCCCCTCTCCCCTGGTGGGAGAGGCTTCGGAGCGGTGGCCGTAGGCCGGAAATCAATGAAATTGATTTCAGCGAACGAAGGCCTGAGCGCGGCGGCGCGCGAAGGCGTGTCATGGTCTTGGCGCGATAGCGCCAAGACGTAGATTTTTCAGGTGAGGGGGACATTCCGGCGCCGAGACAACCCCCTCTCTTGCAAAATCTATGACTTGGCTGAAGCCAAGGTCATGATTTTGCTTTCTCCCCCACCGAGGGGGAGAGGGTGCGCGCCGCGCCATCGCGCGAAATTCCCCTCCATTTCTTCCACACCCTCCAAACCCCGTGCCACACTCATGCCGCTCCCGCCGACGGATGGACCGGAAACGTGCCGGCCCAGGCGGGGGGAAGGCCTCCGGGTGGTTGCCGTAACGTGCGGCAACCGCCTTGAGGAGGCAGGAACCAGCGTGGCTCCGCTGGCGGATTTGGTTGCCCGCAAGGGCGACACGGTCCAGTCAGCCACCGGGACGACCTCGCAATCCGCAGCCGCCTGATGCACTGCATCATCTCAAAGGCGGAGGGGCGGGTTGGACAGCGGCCCGGGCCTGTGGCGAAGTTCTGCCCCGTCCCGCATCAACTGCGGTGGGGAGAAGCTCCGTGCCGGAAACCGCGCGACAAGCTTCCGCAGCGCCCCTCGTCCAGGGCGCGGCTCGGGGAAACCCGAAGAACACCGCGTCGGGTGAAAACCCGTGAAGCGGAGAAGCGAAGCGGCGACTGCCTGTCGGATGCGGACATCATCCGGCGAAACTCGGGCCGCGCGCGAGCCGCGCCACCCCGGCGCATGTCTCTCGCATGCGCCACCCAAACCCTTACCGAAGGCAAAGCCCGCGGGCGGCCCTCCGGAATGCCGCTCCCAGCTCACACCCCGGCCTTTACCGGCGCGGGATCGCTGCCGCGTGCCGGCAACGCAGGCTCAGCTGTGCGCGAAAATGTCCGTCTCTTCCCAGCCCATCAGATCCAGCTTGGCGCGGGTCGGCAGGAACTCGAAGCAGGCCTTGGCATGGGCCTCGCGGCCGTCGCGGACGAGGCGTTCGGTGAGTTTCTGGGTCAGCGCGTGCAGATGGAGAACGTCGGATGCGGCATAATCGAGCTGTGCGGGGGTCAGCGTTTCGGCGGCCCAGTCGGAGGATTGCTGCTGCTTGGACAGGTCGACGTCGAGCAGTTCCTTGGTCACGTCCTTCAAGCCGTGGCGGTCGGTGTAGGTGCGGGTCAGCCGCGAGGCGATCTTGGTGCAGAACACCGGCGCGGCGGTGACGCCGAAGGCATTGAAAAGCACGGCAATGTCGAAGCGGCCGTAATGGAACAGCTTGCGCTTCTTGCGGTCTTTCAGCAGCGCAACAAGATTGGGCGCCCGCTTCTGGCCGCTGGCGATCTGGATCACGTCGGCGGTTCCGTCGCCCGGGGACAGCTGCACGACACAGAGCCGGTCGCGGCGCGGCACCAGGCCCAGCGTCTCGGTGTCGATGGCAATGTCGCCGGTGTAGCGCGCCATTGCCTCATCGGAGATGTCACCCTTGTGGCTGCGGATTTCGGCCATTTTCAAGTATCCCTGTCTGGTCTGACAATGCATGTCCTGAGACGTCCCTTGCGCATCCAACCGGATGCGCGGCGCTGCAACGGCTATAGCGTGCGCACCGGCAAGGGCGCAACAAAACGGCCGGGCAAAGAGCCCGGCCGCATGGTTTTCAGATCGGCGAAACCGCCGGATATCTGCCTCAGTAGGGGCAGTTGTTGTCCGACATGTAGTCGTGGACGGAGATCTTGCCGGCAATGATGTCGGCCTTTGCGGCTTCCACGGCAGCCTTCATCTCGTCAGAGACGAGCGGGGCGTTGTTGTCGTCCATGGCGTAGTCGACGCCGCCTTCGGCAAGGCCGAGAACGTTGAAGCCGTAGCTGAAGCTGTCGTTCTTGGCGTCCATGAAGGCGTTGTAGACGGCTACGTCGACGCGCTTGAGCATCGAGGTGAGAACCTTGCCCGGCTGCAGGCCGTTCTGGTTGGAATCGACGCCGATGCCGAGCTTGCCGGCGTCAGCCGCTGCCTGCAACACACCGATGCCGGTGCCGCCGGCTGCCGCGTAGACGACGTCCGAGCCCTGGTCGATCTGCGACTTGGTGATCTCGCCACCCTTAACCGGATCGTTCCAGGCGTCCGGCGTGGTGCCGGTCATGGCTTCAAGCACCTTGGCGTCGGCCTTGGTGGCCATGACGCCGCCCTTGTAGCCGCAGGCGAACTTGCGGATCAGCGGAATGTCCATGCCGCCGACGAAGCTGACGGTGCCGGTCTTGGAAGCCAGAGCGGCCATCACGCCGACGAGGTAGGAGCCTTCCTGCTCCTTGTAGACGACCGAACGGACGTTCGGCTTGTCGACGACCATGTCGATGATGGCGAAATTGGTGTCGGGATATTCGGCTGCAACCTTTTCAAGCGCCGCGGCCCAGGAGAACCCGGCCATGACGATCGGGTTGTTGCCGTCCTTGGCGAAGCGGCGGAGGGCCTGCTCGCGCTGCGCGTCATTGGCGATTTCGAAATCGCGGTATTCAATCCCGGTTTCGGTCTTGAACTTCTCGGCGCCGCCATAGGCAGCCTCGTTGAAGGATTTGTCGAACTTGCCGCCGAGGTCGTAGATGATTGCCGGCTTGATGTCGGCGGCCATGGCGGTCGCCGACATGGCGGCCATAGCGAGGAAGCTCAAAAGCGTGCGTTTCATGGTGTGCAGCCCTGTAGGTTACTTGTTGATCTTGTTGTTCCTCCCGCATGCCCCTTCGGGCAGACCTGCGGAAATTACCGGCCGTTGATGGCCGGAAGCGAATATCCTCGCATGGCTTTTGAGAAAAATCCAACGCCGATTTCAGTCGATCCCGGATAACGCAAACTCCCCTTGCGGAAGCTTTGCGGCCGGCCAGGCAGACGGGCTTCAGCCGGTCGCGGGGAAGCGGACGCCGGTGCCCTTGAGGACGGACTGGGTGCCGGGATTCCGGGCGGCATGCTGCTGGTGGCTGGCTTCGGCATAGTAGAACGTCTCGAGGGGAGCGATCGTGGTGACGATCCTGCCGGTATGGCCGGCTTGTTTGAGCGCTGCCTGATAGGCGTCCCGGGCCTGTTCGGCCTGCAAGAGCTGCCGGTCGCCAGTGGTGAAGATCGCCGAGCGGAAAAAGGTGCCGATGTCATTGCCCTGGCGCATGGACTGGGTCGGATCATGCCGTTCGAAAAAGACCTTCAGCAGCGCCTCGTAGCCGATCACCGAGGGGTCAAACACCACCATGACCGTTTCCGCGTGACCGGTCAGGCTCGACAGCACTTCCTGGTAGGTGGGATTGGGGGTGAAGCCGCCGGCATAGCCGACCGCGGTGACATCAACGCCGGGCAAGGACCAGAACAGCTTCTCGGCGCTGGAAAACCGGCCCATGGCGAAACAGGCGATCTCGAGACCATCGGCAAAGGGCGGCTTCAGCGGCCGGCCATTGACGAAGTGGGCGGGTGCGGTCTCGACCGGCTCGGCGCGGCCCGCCAGCGCTTCCGCGGCGGTCGGCATCGTGGTCTTGCGCTGGAACATCTCGACAAGAAACATGGCTCATCCTTTGCCTGCCCGGCTTACCTCACCCACATCAGCCCCGATCCGGCGCGACGATCCGGCTTGTCTAGACCGGCCCGGGAGTATGCACCGGGCGGGCCGCAGGCGACAACCGCCCCGATCCCCGCATCGCCATCCCCGCGTCACCGGGCCAGCATGCCGGCGCCGGTGTGCCCGCCGCTGTCAGGCCGCAAACCGCCCCGCAGGCCTGGTGCGGCGATAGCCTGCAAGATAGAACAGCAGCGAAAAGGCGAGGAACACGGCGCTCGACGGCTGCTGCAGCGCCCATTGCAGGCCGGTTTCCCAGGCCGGGCCCGGCAGGTAGCGGGCGACCAGATCCTGCAGGAACGCCAGCGTGTCGGGGCTGTTGGCTGTCCAGGCGGCGATCAGCGGCGTCAGCACCAATTCGCCGGCGGCGACCGACTGGATGGCGTCGACCAGCCCGGCAAGCACCGCGAACACCAGGAAAATCAAGCTCAGCACCCGCGCGACAAATCGCATTTCGTCCTCCGGTCAGACAGCCTTGCCACGCTCACACCAGGCGCCGGCAGCGCAACCCAGACCCGTGACATAGAGGCCCGAAAACCATCATGCAATGGCAAGTTGGCCGCTGCCGCCGCATCCACCCGGATTTATGTCGCCATAACCGGCAAATAGCGGTTGCCAAGAGGAGCGTCTTGACTATAGTGCCGCCCGATCCGGACCGGGAATTTTGGTGCTTGCGCACCGGGAACCGCGGCAGGGCGACCGCCTTGACAGCGGGCGGCATGGCCGGGTACTTGCCCGTCAGACGGATATGCGGAGAGGTGGCCGAGTGGTCGAAGGCGCACGCCTGGAAAGTGTGTAGGCGGGGAACCGTCTCGAGGGTTCGAATCCCTCTCTCTCCGCCAGCCCCTCGGGGCCCCGAAAGCGGACATTCCCAAGTTTTTGATAGATAACGTTTTTTTGAAGCGGGCCGCCCAAAACAAGGGTTGTTCCAAATGTCAGAAACTCGAATTGTATCGCTCCCTGAATCGTCGGGTGTATCATCCGAGAACGCGGAAATGATTTCCGCGAAACCGGGCAAGAAAGCTCGCCGCCGTGCCTCGCCCGGCCTTTACCTGATCAAAACCGGTTCGGCGTACTTGTTTCAGATGCGACTGCCAAAAAAGGTCGCAGGTGGTTGCAAGCCTCTGGTTCGGCTTGGCATCGGCGTCATCCCAAAAAGGGAGGCTCGCAGGATTGCCGATCTGCTGGCTGCCATCGCACGTGAGAAGTTCGAACAGATCGAGAAAGCTATGGATGTTGGTGAATTCTGGCCGCTGATGGAAGAGATGCTCGGGGGCGATGTTGGCGACATGGATGACGACGACCGTGGCAAACGCGCCTGGCTCGCAGTCACCATGAGCCTCAAGTCGGCGCTCTACGATATCCGTTACCCGGCTCCACTGCCGACGCCGGAAGAAGAACGCGATTTCGCGTTGATGCGCGGGCTTGTCAAAATCGCACAGGAGAAGTCGCGCAAGGATGCAGGGCTGGAATACGACCAGGAGGTCGGCGACCATGCTGAACTGCTTGCCAAGCGCCTTATTGAAAAACACGACAGCAAGGCGGTTGAGTCGTCAGGTCCGTCTTTCAAGTCAACTCAGCGCAGACCAGGTCCGATTACCTTGCGCGAGGGGATCACCGATACCGGTCAACTAACGGAAGTCGAAAAGGATCGGCGCTTCGTCGAGCGGCAACAATCGGATAAGCCGCTGTTCAGCGAAGCTGCCGATGTCTATCTGCAAGGCAGAGTCACAAAGAAAGGTAAGGTCAATAAAGACATCGAGACCGCGCAAACGAGGCTGAACATCTTTATCGAGCTCATTGGAGATCATCCGCTCGACACGTACTCGCCCACCGACCTGCAGGCCTTTATCAACCTGATGGCTTTCTGGCCACCCAACGAAAAGGATCGGCCCGCGGACATGCCAGCGCACGATATCATCAATAGCAACCGCGATCGGAGCAAAGGAGTGTTGGCGCTGCAAACACTGCGGAATGGTTATATCGGTGTCATCAAGCCAGTCTTCCGAAAAGGGGCGACAGAATTCGAATGCCGCAATCCCATTCAAGGCGGAATGCTCGCATATCCGGATATGGCGCGTCGGCCGGTTTCAGCTGAACCGATTGCGGCCACGAAGATCGAAACACTGTTCAAGACGGGCGTGAAGTCGCGATACATTGACGACGTTATGCTGCCGTTGCTTGGCTTATTGACCGGAAGGCGTCTGGGTCTGCTGATCCATCTCACGGGCAGCGACATAAGGGAGAAGTTTGATGGCGTCTGGGTGGCTGAACCCAACAATGTCGTAAACGTCGGGGGCACATGGACCCGCGTACCTATCAAGACTGAAGAAAGTGGGCGATACTTCGTGCTGCATAACTTCCTTGTTGAAATCGGCTATGTTGAGTGGTTGCGAAAACAGGGTGACAACTTCGCATTTCCACAACTGATGAAGCTCGCCGACCCTTCAAGATCGGCCTCCTCATATATGCGTCGTCTGTATGACCGCGCCGGAATCAAGGGGTCGGCCGGGGAGCGTTTCCACTCCCTTCGAAATATCTTCATCGGCGAAACACGTGAGATGGAAGAGGTCGGCGGAAGGGAACGCAGGATGCAGGCTGGGCACGCTATCGGCGGCGACGAGCATGACCAATATGGTTGGAAGACGCTGACAGAAAAGCAGGCCCGCATCATTGCCAAGCTGCCGCTCAATCCGGAGATCGACTTCTCGATGTTCCGTGGGTTGGATTTTGACCGGTTGGCAAAAGCAAGGCGGAGGCCAGACGAAGAGTGTTTGTGAAAGCATAGGCCATGCTATTTAGTGAACGAACTTTGCAAGGAAGAGCCCCACTGGAGGTGGGGCTCTTGGGTAAGCGGGACAGGCGACACGCCATATGTTGTTCGCGGTTTCCGGGTTGCGTAGCTCTATCTGGCCATGCTCGGAGCTGCGGGTGCACTGGTACTTGCGGCCAGTCTGCTGAGCACCGCGTCGATCTCCACCTCTGATGGGCCACTGGCGACTTTATCAGCAACGTCCTCCTTGTCGATTACGGGCTCATCGTTTTCCATGACGGCGCTGTCTGTTAGGCCAACGTCGGCAATTGGGGCAGTGATCGGTTCTGAACGAACCACATAGGGTTCGCCATGGACTGCGAAACGTAGCGCCGGGTGTGCCACTTCGATGACCCATTTTTCCATTTCATCGCGATGAGGCCATGAGCCAACACCGCCCAAACGATAGATGCTTTCCTGGACGGCTCCCCAGCCGGTCTGATCGCCAATCTTCGCATGGTTAAGATTGCCACGCGGAAGATGGTCAACAGGACGAAGTGGTGCGGCGATGTCTTTGAAGAGGTCCGATGCATGCCGCGCTCGGAGCTCAACTCCAGTGGCAAGCGATCGCATCACCATCCGTTTTCCTGCGGTAACCTGTGAAATGGCCTCCTCAAGCTCTTCAAGAACTAAGGCCGCAAGCCGATGAAACTCCTCCGTGTCAGATTTGAGCTTTGCAGCGGCCATTTTCTGTAGCCCTGCCTTGCCGCCCAGCTGTCTCGGATCGATATGCTCTTCAGCTTCATCTTTCTTGCCGCCGACGAGAGCCTTGATTTCCGAAGGCTTCAGGCTCTTGCCCCCCTCAAATTGCTTGATGACGTCCTCGATTTGATCCGGCTCACCTTTCGCTAGCTCGATGAGCGCGGTCGAACCGATGGCATGCTGTTCAAGGCGTTCGCGATGATCAGAAAGCCGTTCGTGAACCGAGATGAAATTCCAGGCTGAACGGACGCTATAGCGGAAATTTTCTTTCAGCCAGCGGCCAAAGCGTTTTTCTGGCTGGACAGTTTTTGCCTCGGCAAGGCACTCGCCGAGTTCAAAAACCTGGGCAGTCGACTTGCGATGCAATGAGACGATTCGCTTGACGAGTTCAGACAGACGCGCTTCGGCTTCTCGCGAAAGCGGCTCGTCATTTTCCTTCGGTGCCCGCGCTGCGGCCACTTTCTTTTTCACGGTTGCGCTGGCATCCGCACGTGTTTTCTTTTTCTGCTTGAGAGCAACTGCGCGCTGTACTTTACGATCAATAGAAGACATTTCTTACTCCATGTTAGGTTGGCGCTACATTTCAGTAGTCCAAACAATTATACTTCAAAATATTAGGTTGTAGCAAATCGACATATTTGAGAAACGTCAAAAACATTACTTTCTAGGACGGCAACATAAGGCTTGGAATGGCCCGAAAATTATTTTTACAATTTTTAGTTGCTAAAAAATGGGACGGCAAATTATCTTCAATACTGTACGAAAGTGTCGCCTCTCGCTTTTTAAAAAGTAAAGCTTCATTTCATGGGCCGACGACCGGTTGGTAGGGATGCCCCTCCTTTGCCTACCCACTGGTCCGTGCTATCCAAGGCTCGATCCTGCCGGGCGGTTTTCTCTCGAAGATCGCGGTAAAGAATGATCTGTTCAGGCAGCTAGCTTTGCGGTCCAAGGGCTTTGCAAGATTGCAGCAGCGAATCCATAAGCTGCCTCGCAGTGCTGACAGATGGGAGGTCGGGAACTACAGCTGTTTTCATTGGGGCATTTGACTGAAATGGGGCCGGAAGGGGACGGGCGGCTTTCGGCGAAATTACTAAAAAAGGTGCCCTTCGCCCCGTCTCCCCTGGCGTCACTTAGACTGCTCTTTGTCCATTGGTCGCCAATATAAATTGATTGGCTTGTGGCGTACCTTAAAGGTGCGCCCAGTGCCCGGATGCTGATGCAACGAATAGTGCACGAGCTTATCGCTTTCCGATACAGATACCGACACGTCCGGTCGTTTTGCGATTAGGTGCTCGATCCACTTCGCTACGACTTTGTCGATGCGTTCATTGTGACTAAAAATAATAATTTCGCCTGTATCCTGACCGGGTTGGCCCGTGGAATAGCGCGAATCGAGCTGCTCATATCCCTTCAAAAGCCAGTCGTAATCCTTGTGGATTTTGGCCTCTCCGATCCAAAGAAAATCGCGCTTTCCGCGCACAATCACGTCGCAGTGGCCGCCGATCTGCGTGTCATGTTCAGCGTCGTACCCCATGCCTTTGAGCATGTGGACGATTTCAATCGTCAGAGCATCCTCTCCAAGGTCCTGCTTCAGATGGCGATTCTCAACTATCTGGAGTCCGCACCAGTCGATGGCTCGCTCTACAAGTCGATGCTGATCTTCATAATCAACGGCCACGAGACGGTCGAGATTGATCAGCGTCGGCGTGCTGTCACCGGCCATTAGCTTTAGGTCTCTCAGACTAAACGCTTTGTCGGGCATTGCGGTCATCCACTAAACCCAAAGCGATCTGTCGGCACGAAGAATGGAAATACCTTTTCTTCGTAATCTGGCACGGGCTCTCCAGTTTCCGGGTGTACCAAGCTCCCGGACATCTGCGCTTTCGCGAGCGCTTCCGGCTCGATTTCATGCTCTTCCCTGTCGTCGTCGATCAGCATCGCATGAGCATCGAGCGCCGCTATTCTGGTACTGGCGAGAATATTCAATGCAACCAGCAATTCGTCGTCGATTTTGTTCCTACCGATCGCGTTAGTGATAGTCTTGAAGGTCAGCATTCTCGCCTGATCGGCTGGCAGCTGTTCAACAAAATCGACGATCTGCAGGCAAAGCGTGAACGCCGGGCTGGCGCTCCACCTTTCTTTCAGCTCGTTTCTTATGTCTTCAGCGCTCATTCGGCTTCCTTGTCAGCCCCGACGGCCGGAGGCTGGTTCAAATGATGCTCGATCTTCGACCGGACGAATGCGTAGTCTGAAGCACCCATGCACCTTCGAATTAGTACAGAATGCATCGCGGGCGATGCGGAGCCAGCCACACGAGAACTGCTATTTAGGCTTAGCTCAGGGGTCGACAGCTTGTTGTTCCCAATTGCTCGGCTCCAAACGAGGCTCACCCTAAATGGCTCAATTGGGGTTTGCAAATTGGCTTTGCCACCGACGTGATAAGATTCAGTGCGTAGGTTCAATCCTTTGCGACGCATCTTCTCATGCTTGACCGATGCGGTTGTCGTCCCGAAGCCGATCTCCACGACGGAGCCCTCCGTGGGATCGAAATACATCCGATCAATGAGCGGAAACAGATTGATAGGATCGCCGAGGATGGGTTGCCCAACCAGAGTGTTGAAGGTATTTCGGAGGATAAGATGCGCCGCTTCCGCGACCTCTCTCGTCATCCCCGCCGGATAGTCGATGCGAACGTCGGCGCGGCCGGAGGCCTTTGGCACCCACACCACGTCAACGGCCTGCAAACGCTTGTTCTTTAGCCCAATGATTTCGTCAAACGACTCGAACAAGTCATCAGCGGCGTGATCTGGAAAATCTTCTGGGCTTAGAGGCTCCCGGACTATGATGGTCCGCACGGAGCAAAATACGAAAGCAGTTCCAACTTCGTCTTCCTCGATGGCAGTTAAAGTAGGCTCGGCTGGCAGTCCCGCCAACGAGCCTTCGGCCAGGATGCTAGGGTAAACACCAACAAATGGACTATCGTTGGCGATGGTCGCGACTGCCGCGAACTTACCGCATGCGTCGGCCGCGATTTGTCCAACATCATAAAATCTGACGCTTTTTTCACCGCAGAGCAAATGCTCACGGAGCGCCTCATTTAAGTTTTCGAGCTTTTCTGCGCTGATATCTGCGAGCGTAATTTTCTCAACTGTTTGCTCCCAACCTTGCCCCCGGCTCAGATTAAGAACTCTCAGAATCTTTTGGCCAACTGGCCAAGGCATGCGCATTCGCATGCTTCGTGCGATGTCCTCTATCGGCAATCTGTCCTCCCGCCTTTCTTTTCAGATTACGCCGCACGCAAGGTTTGTCACGTCAAATTTATATTATCATTGGTTGCCGCCTTCTGACGGAGTGAACAGACAGCATCCAAAGCCGCGATCGGCCTCATTGGCGCAAATCTGCGCAGAGCAGCGCTATTCGATTGGTAGGCAGCACCTTCCGCGCTAGTACGCGATCATCAAGAGCGCGATCGCGGGCCAACGGGTCGCTCAGGCAAAACGGCTAGTCGAGCACCATCTGGCCGAAAAGGGCGATTACTTGTAGTCCTCATAACGGTGAAGTTCGACATAGAGGAAATCATCGTTACGGAACTGCAGCTCTTCGATCTGCGCCGGCTCGCCGTCATCATCGACCAAAATCGATATTGATACGTCAAGCTGGAGCTCCACCTCCGTCTCACCGCTCACCTCATTGCGAGGGATGAGAACTTTGTCCTCCGAGTCATACGAAGCGTTGTCCCAGTCAGGATGCGTGTAATATGCGTTAGCCTTGGCCACAAGTCGAGCGACCAATAGGATCGGATCGCCCTTCAACATCGGCCGAAACGCCGTTACATCCTCAATGTCGACCTCGGTTACCGTCGTTTCGTCGATCTGCGAGTCCTCAACATCTCCTTGCAATCCCCAATTTGCGAGCTCGCGGTCAACCGCTTCGACAAGTTCCTCCTTGTGTTCTTCAAGAAAGTCATTGATCTCGGGCGCTTCAATTTGAAGCCCCAATGCTGCGAACAAATCCGCCAGCGACGCCACGAGCGAGATGTGAGTGGCGCTTTCCACCGGCCGTATGAAATCGCGGTCCTGCGATACAATGATCACCGGTTCCTTTTCTGAGGCCTCCTGCTTCAGGCACTCGAAGGCGAAAGCATCGGGAAACTGATCCTTCTTGCCTTCACCGCTGAAGAAGCCCTCGCCGGCGGCATACGCCGCTAGAATGCTCGACGGCTTGATGCTGTCGATAGCTAAGGTCTTCGCCCTTAATCCCGAAAACATCGCCTTGATCGAAGCTTCGTATTTCGCGCTCAGCTTCTGCTTGAGCTCGGCACGCCTGATCTCCGGCAGCCTCACGCCAATCGCAGTCTCTACTACCTTGCGAAAATGAGGCTGTCCGATTTCCCTAATGAGTTCGTAGTCATTTAGGGTATGCTTTTTGACCACCTCACTGATCGTCAGATCGGTGGTGACTATTGTCACCAGCCCGGCCTCGACAAGGTCCACCACACGCGCCAACTCGGGGCCACCTGGCGGCTTGCCGGCGCTGATGACGATGTTTGCATCGAGAAAAACTTTCGGCTTACTCTTCGGCATCGTGCTGACTCCGGAACGAATATATTGGGACGCACTAATAGCACGGGCCGCTTCTCAGCGCGTTGTCGGGACATACGGATGAATGACCGCCATGGGAGCAGAGATCACATCGGTGCAGCGGCGGAAATGAAGGCTCAAAGCTGTCATTGATGAGGGGTAACGATTGTCAGTTGAGCCCACTGTAAACTACCTTCTGAACGGCACCACTTTTAGTCCACTATCGGCAAATTTCCACGACACTTGAGCTACAAAATGCAGCGACGGTTTCTTCAAAAGCAATCCTGTCGCGGCGAACAACTCATCCCAAATGATCAGTGTCATGTGGACTATTGTTTCGCTGTTGTCTCAAGATGCCCGCGTGGCTTGTTAACCATCCCAGAGCTCTTGTTCCGGATACGTTCCTTTTGCCTTGCCGGATAAGCAACTCCGGACTATCTGTTGATTGTCGCAAGAAATCGTATTTCTGCAGCGACTTAACGGCCCCCGCCGATGCGTCAACATCGAACGAGGGCCTGACCCGCAACCTTCTCTCGAAAGGCCTAAGGCTATGTTGACCTTTATCTCGATCTCCCCCCATGTGGAAGACCAATCGCACCCCTCTCCTGTTCTTGAAGCCCGATCACGGCAACGCATATCGCGGATTGGCGACCCATTGCGGTCACCTATCCAGCTTTCCAGTCACTGATCGTTTCACTTCACTGCGATAGCGCCAGTTCCTCGCCGTCATCAGCGGTCTGGCTGCTCGTATTGAGCAGCCAATGCGGAAATTATTTCCGCATTTGAGCCTCTGTGTCTGCCTGGCTGCCGTCATCGCTCTCCAACAGGAGATTTCCATGACAAAGACCATACTTAAGACAACCACCGCACCCGTGTATGCGAATTCTGCAGACTCTCTGGAACTGAAGCAGCAGTTCGACGCGTTCATCGCTGAACTCCTCGAAACTTCGCTGTCCGCCGATGCCCTTTCAAATGCGCTATGCGCGGGCATTGATGACCTTGCCTCCGTGCTTCGGTCGCGGCCAGTACTTGAAGGTAGACTGATTGAACGTGGCATCGCTGCCGTGGCGAGGTGTAACCCAGACCTCAAGGTGCTGACGCATAACTTGCGACTGCCAGTCTCGCCAATTGCATTGCAAATCGTCCAGATGAATGACGCTGAGAACTACAGGGCGCTGACGTTCGACGCAGATTCAGCCGGTCGTAAGACTTACACGCCTGACCTTGTGATTCTCAATGAACGCACAAACACTGCGCATATCGTTGATGCAAAGCGCAGTGTCTACACATACGACCGTATGCGGCTTGATAACTTCCAAAACCAGATGAAAGCGGCGGGCCTTGGCTTGCCGGACTTTCTCTACAAAGAGCACAAACGCCTAAACGTCAAAGAAGTCAGAGTCGTCATCTTGACTGCAGATAATCGGAAAACGGACCTTAATGGCGGCATCTGGCATATCTCGCAACTGGACCATTTGGTCGAAGTTGAAGGTGCAGGCGCAGCGATCGCGTCTCTTCAAGCAGAGTTCCATTCTCAGGTTGAAGCGAATTGGAAGCATGCTTGCGAGGCGTTCGCGCAGTCTTGGAGTTTGCCGAAAGCTCTCCCGGAGCAGCCCGAGGTCGAGCTTGTTGAGATGGAGACTGATTACGAGGATGATCAGTCTCTTAGAGACGCCAAGGTCATGGATGCCAGCGGCAATCCGCAGCTGATCAAACTGGGCTTCGCTCAAGCGCCTACCCGTCACTGACGCGTACCTGGCTCCACTAACTCATCAACTTTTTTGTTCACACACCCGCCGATCTCAGTGATCTGGCGCAGGAGAAATTTGTCATGCGTAAATCCGCTCCCACCACCAACAGCAATGTGATCGCGTTTCCAAAGCCGCGACGGAAGCATCCTTCCGATACCTCGGTTCACCCTCAAAAACCTCTCACGCGCACGCCTAAACGGCGGCAGAGCAAATCCTCACCCGGGCTCCGACCTCCTCTTCATCCAAGCACGGCAAATGACGTGCTGCATCGACATCGCCAGCGAATTGAAATCCTGACGAACAAGGGTAATCCCACGCCTGAATTGATCGATGAGATCGCTCCGGGACTTGTCCGCAGAATCCTCCGCCTTGCTGGAACAGGTGATACCGGCAAGGCCGAGCTACCCAAGCATTTGAAGCGCCGGCTTGATCTGTTGTGTCGCTTCAAGCATCCGGCCGGTCTGATCCTGAAAGACTGGCTCGATGGAAATCGGCGGTTCCTGCCCGCCAACATCCAGACAATTGCAGATTATTCCACCTGTTCACAGGAGCAAGAATGATGAGCAAGATCAGCAAACGCGTTTCCAAATATCTCATTTCCCGCCAGCAGCGCGCCGCTCGGCTAGAAGCTTTTGGGCTTGCCATGGACGCCAGCATTCTCGAAAGTCAGCCACTAGCCGACACCGAGCACGGTGGTGTGGTCTGGAACCTCGCGGCGGAAATGGCAGCACTCTTGTCCGGTGATGTCGATCAAGACCGGGAAGTGATCCGTTCGCTTCTGGAAGCTTCTTCGCGAAACAGGAAACAGATCGAACGTAAGCTCGAATGTGGTGATCTGGACGCATTCAACATGGATGAAGAAGATGGCGCTAGCGAAACTGTCGACGCATCCGGCACGTCCCCTGGAAACGCTTCGGGACATTCCGACACGCTGCCTGAAGCTGGCGGTGAAAGTGCGCTGTCCTCAAGCCCGACGTCCAAAGTAAACGGACCGATGACTGGAGAGGGCACGGCGACAAATTTGCCTTTCCAGAACATGGCAGAACTTCGGGATAATGTAGTGTCGATTGTGGCGGGCTTTGCGCCAGCATTAAAGGTTCCAGAAGTCTCTGCGGCGCTGCTGCTCGCACGGGCAATTGAGCAGGATGAGCATGCAATCGATCGACTGCTCTCGATTATGAGACGGAGGAAATTCATTGTTGGTGTACAGGTCCCAGTCAGGGATTTCGAGCGTCACTTCGGCTATCTGCTCGAAGACGGCTTGGCGTTGCCTTTTCATGTGTCGCTCGAACCGATCGCCGAAGGCCCAACTCTGACTGGGCGCTTCAAAGCACTTGCAGATACAATGCCACGGAAATCCTTCAGCTGTTTCGGAAGCGCTTCGTTAAAGCGGTACGACGACGATGACGAACTTCGCACAATCGTATCGAAGCGGGTTTTGACGGCACTCAAGCCGCTCATCATTTGCGATGAGCGCGACCGGCCACTGCCAGCAAGGCTTGTAGCTGTCGCGGACATGGTGATTTTGGGAAACAACATCGATGCAAGCCTGATCGCTGATGTGCTTGCTATCTGCCACGACATCCCGATCAGTCGCACTTGGTTCCTCATGAAGGAACTCGACTTCCAACCACAACATCTCGGCATTGATGATCTCGCGATCGCAATCCGCCCTGGACGGTCGCTGACCAAGATCATCGCAATCCTGTTGACGCTTGAAGCCGAAAACCGGGCCATGGCCGAAGCCAAAGAGGACGAAGACAAGGAGCGCCGATTGGGCACTCTGATGACACGGTCGGAAACAAAGAAGCGTGAGAAATATGCGGGCTGCTTCGACATCATCGATCCAGTTAAAGAACCGACCGCGTCAGAACCAGCCAAGGGGCAGACCGCGAAGCAGTCTGCCAAACCGTCCACCGGAAAGGATCACCTGTTCGTTGAAAATTTGGCCGGATATGGCGATGCCCGGCAGTGGGCGCTTGATCTCAAGGGCGACCTTGGGGCGTTCGGGAACAAGGAAGTCGCATGGTCTGATCTCAGTTCACGGCTGCTGCTCTCCGGGCCGCCCGGCACAGGCAAGACAACATTCGCAAAGGCACTCTGCAACACGCTTCAGGTTCCGCTGGTCGCGACGTCGGTTGCGAGATGGCTGGAAGCGTCGAACCTTGGCGATGTTCTGGCAGCGATGAATGCAACATTCGAACATGCCACTCGCAGTGCACCTTGCATCCTGTTCATCGATGAAGTCGATAACGTCGGAAACCGCGGCGGCAGTGACCGGCCTTATGATGATTACTGGTCAAGCCTCGTCAATCGCGTGCTCGAATTGCTGGACGGGGCCTCGAAAACCGAGGGCGTCATTGTCGTTGGCGCGACCAACAGGCCCGACAAGATCGATCCGGCCCTTCTGCGCTCAGGTCGGCTTGAGAAGCACATTGTCATTCCACAGCCGGATACGGCGGCTCTGGCGAAAATCATTGCGCATCATCTGGGTAGCGATCTCGATGCGGTCTTGAACAGCAGTGAGATTGGCAGGTCCATCGGTCGCAGTTCGGCTGAGACCTTGCCTGAACCCCGCGCCACCAACATTGCCGACAACGGCAGCAATCAATCCAGCGATAGCAAACAAGGGGTACTCATCAATGGATAATACTCATCTATCCGCTGCAGCGCGCGATTTGAACCCGGTACTCCTACCTTTGGCGCTGGCTGCCGCGGGCAGCACAGGTGCAGACATCGAGCGTCTGATCCGTGAGGCTCGCCAGAAAGCTCGCCGTGAAAGGCGGCAACTCACTTACAGCGACATCAATGCAGCGCTCACCGTGGGCCAAGCAGCTATGCCACCAGAGCTGGTCTGGCGCATTGCTGTTCACGAAGCTGGCCACGCGCTGGCCTGGACTCTATTCGATATCGCAACCGTCCAAACGGCAACGGTCGGAAATGGGTCCGGAGGCTTTGTCGAATGCGAAATGCGACAGGGTGTTGTCCAAACTCAAACCTGGCTCAATCAGATGATTGCTTGCGCACTTGCCGGACAAGCAGCCGAAAAGCTCATCTTTGGCGAAGCTGGTGTTGGCGCTGGTGGAAGTGAAAGGTCTGATCTTGCGCGAGCGACAAGGTTTGCGACTGACGCTGAAACGAACGTAGGTTTCGGCAGGGCTCAGCCGTTGCTCTATCGATCATTAGATGAACAGCCCTCCATGCTGTCCCTTGATCGACAGCTTGCGCAGCATGTTCATGAACGGCTTGAAGCTTCAGAGAGGATGGCTCTCGAACTGCTATCTCTGCATCACGCTGCATTGTTAGCACTGGCAACCCGCCTTGCAGAAGCAAAGACCCTTGATGGCGGCGAAGTGAGAGCACTGCTTGCTCAGGAAATGAATGCCGCCGCAACGGGCTCCAAAAAAGCGGCGCCTTGAAACTGCGATTCAGAATTCGGCTTCCGCGATTCCAAAGTAGGCCTTCGCGATTCTGAATGCTGAAACGGCGAGTCCGACCCAGGATTCGACGTTTCGGAAATCAGTCCCCGCGTTGCCAGATTCAGCCTTGGTGATTCCGACTTCAGCGCAGCCGTTTCCAACCTAGGAATCTGCGATTCACGTCAGACGATCAGCGGCCTTCACGATCATGATTTGCGTGAAGGCGTGAATCAGCTAACCCAGGGGCAGGGCGGGCCCTCGTTAAGGAAGGCTCATGATGACAAAATGGCACAAGCGGAAACCCGAACTGACGTCTGCACAGATCGATGACCTCGTCGCCTGGACGACAGACTTGCATAAAGACCTTGTCCCGCTGCTTTGCGAACTGAAGCCCCAATCCGAACACTACAATGCAGTCGTTGACCTGAGCGATGCTCTGGCACGGACAATCCGTAAGGTCTCGGGCGATGAACCCAAATGGATGCAGCCCCGCATCAGCCGTTAACGCCAACAGCAATTCAGGCCCGTGGATGCTGGCAAAGGCAAGTGGCGGCGGCGGGCTTGGAAATTGTTTTTACTGCCAACGCTCCATCCACTCAAGGCGGGAGCGGGGAGGCCAGCAAACCCATGCGCCGCAACTTAATATCCATTGAAGCAACGTGCAGGGGACCCGATTCAAGTCATCGCGACGTCAGCTCAATTCGAAATGACATGCGGGCAACTCGAAACAAGTCATCTCAATTTATCTTGTCGCGATTCTGAATTCGGTCTTGCCGATTCGAAACCGGGAAACCGCGATTCCTCCTCGCACGCCGTTTGTGGCATTGGGGATAAAGAACCTCGAAACCAGCCCGCTGACCAACCCCTTCCAGACTGTTAACATTGGCTGGCAAACGCCGTTTGTTGCTTGCATCGCCGGCCATCAGACTGGGTCTCCATGATGAACACGGAGGTCAGGATGATGAAAAAGTCAAAACGGGAAGTCAATTCCGAGCAGCGAGCGCGGCAGCAGAGAGTAAGAGACGAGGCGCGTGATCGACGTCGCCCATCTCGGGATGATCTGGCGCGCATGCTGCTATGGAAAATGATCATGAGCACAGAGAAGCACAAACTCGGACGGCGCGACGCGTTGGATCGGCTTCGCGATGAGATCGTCGATGGCCTTGATCTTCAGGGGTTTGATGTCCGCGAAAGCGAAGACGTCTTTGAGGAGCTAGCCGCTCGCTATGCCGACGGTCTCTTTCCATTCCGCCCAAAACGGCATCTGAAGCCTGCCTGACTGGCATCTTGTCAGCTCCATCCCACAAACGCCGTTTAACCAATCGTATCTGTTTTCTCCCCGTTACTATTTATAACGGCGTTTGTGAGGGAATCGCTGCAGCATGGCTCAATTTGTGCGAAACCTGCTTGGCCGCAAGGCCGACGGGGTGTGTAGTGTGATCTAAGCGGTGGGCCGCACCTTCCCCACTTGCTGCCCTGTTTTACCTGACTTCAATCCGGTGCCACCTTTTTCATACTCAAGGCGCTGGTCCGGGTTTGGGGAGAGCGCCCAGTCGCTGGCATGATCAAACCGTCGGCGTCATCAAGCTGCTCGAACCCCAAGAGTATGTGAACCACTCTGCAGCCGTAGGAGATAGAGAGGATCGAAACGGGCTCGGTCTAGACTGCCTTCCACAGCAGTTTGGAAATATCAAAAAGGAGTTTCTGCCGCTGCTCAAGTTCGCCCGGTCCAAATTTTCCGCACGCTTCAAATACAAGCCCAGTTTCATTCATGAACCCTTCGAAATCCTTTTTCGATTTGTAGCTGTCGGCGCGCAGTGATTCATTCCAATGCAATGTCTTCGCATATGATTGCAATTTCTTGGAATAGATCTCGTTGTTGCTGGAAATATTGTCTTTCCCCTTCAATAACAAGACGCCACCAAGCTTGTTGCGGTCCGCCTCGAAACGCTCCTCGTCATTCTCGAAAGCGTCAAGG
Source organism: Hoeflea sp. (assembly GCA_020637795.1). Taxonomy (GTDB): domain Bacteria; phylum Pseudomonadota; class Alphaproteobacteria; order Rhizobiales; family Rhizobiaceae; genus Hoeflea. The sequence continues at coordinate 1,847,019 of JACKJT010000001.1, forward strand.
CTTTCCTTGTTATGAGAAAGAATATGCTCGATGTGAAATCCGTTCACTACTCCGGTTTTCGTGACAAGGTCACCGAACGGATGCTTTTCTCCAGAATTGGTTCCACGTGCAATGAAGCGGTCAACGCGTGCGAAAAAATATCGAGTAAAGCGAGTCGGTATGTCCGTAATCGAAGTGTTTCTGAATTGGCCGTATTCGAATGTGTTTGAAACCTCAGTGCCCCTGCGTTTTTCAAGTAGTTCAGTCAGCTTTTTCTCGAACACCGTCGAGATTTCACTTGCACCCTTATCGCGTATGCCAACTGATATCTCGAAAATAGCATCGGAGAATTCGTTGCTATCATAGGAGCGCTGCAGGCGGAGCAGCGAGAAAAGACGATCAATGTTGTATGGAACCAGTTTGAGCTTGTCGTCTTCTTCCGGATCATTCACCGTGCATGCAGACAGCATCAAAAGGAACTGGCTGTCCATCTCGTTGAGGCGATTGTAGTAGATTGCCTCGAAACCTTCCTCCTCGGACTCAGACAATCGCCATATCCGGTCATATAGCCGAGAGTAATAGTCCAGGTCGTCATCGAGAAATGTCTTTACGCGAACGGGATCGCGCTCAAGCTTGAGCTTTTCATTTAGGTCCGGCTTGAATATTTCGCGGTGATAGTCGCTATCAAATCGCTGTCCGGCTTTGCGGTTGTCGGCAAACTTTGCCTTCAGGAAGTAGATTAGAAACGCATCTATCTCGTCCGGCTTATGCCGATTTATGCGCGCTACGCATGTCTCCCATTTTTCATTGTAGTTTCCAGAATCCAGTTCGATCTTGTCAATCTGACCTAGCAGTTTGCCTTTAAGGATCTCATAAGGACGCAGGCGGACACCACGGTCATTGATTACCTCGAAGACCATGGGGACGTCTGTTTGCTCAACTGAAAGGTTGATCAAAACTAGCCGGTGCAAGAAGTAGAAAACGAACGTCTCAAATTTGTGGGAGCTGGCAAGTTTCTGCTCCAGGTAGCTGTGGATCAGATTGTAATTGCTCAGCATGTTTTCAGCTGTGATACCGCTCTCAGTCGGAATCTGGTCATCGTCATCGAAGAGCGCTTGAAGCGTCTCCGTATGGCGCTCATGGTTCATCCAGAATTGGGTCTGGAATCCGGCTTGTCCAGCAATTTTGCTGCCGATCCAGCCCTTGAGCTTAGATTTCAGCTCCTCTGAGCGGTGAAGCAGATTGATCAGTATCAGCGTCAAGGTTGTGAGCCTCTGCTGACCGTCCACAACATAGACGCGACCGTCGATCGTATTGGTGACGTAAGTGTTCAAGTAGTACCATGGATACTTTGCCGCGACAGTTTCCGGCTTAGGGTCCAGGCTCTTGTTTTTTTCATAGGTGACATCAAACCCATAGAAAATATCGTCGATGAGGCGACGGACAGGTTCTTCTGTCCATTTGTAATCACGCTGATAGAAGTCAATGTGGTATGCCGTGGTGCCGAAGAGCTTGTCTATATTCTGCTTTTCAGGTGAAATATCCATTCAATCATCTTTCATTGGATCATTGCAAAGTGCCAGCTTCCAACGATGCGGATTCTATGAAAATGTGCTTCACATTTTCCGCTTAGGCACGCCACATTTGCCGCCTTGATCGGCAGGCCATGACCAGTCGCGGCCGTCTGTGTTGATTTGAACCAGCTGAGACCATCCGCTGCCGTGACATTGATAGCATTGTGCACAGCGGCGGTTCGTTACCCCCAAGAACCGAGAAAGCGTCTGGTTCCAAACACCGCCATTGCGGACAGCTATGCTTTCGTCAAATAAAGCTGCCAGCCATTTTCCCAGCATCTTGTAAGCATGGTCATTGTTGCGTGATCCATGATGCGCTGCAGTGTACACAACAGGACGATCCGGCTGTACGAGATGGTTGTCAAAATCCCCTACTGGCCGGTCAATCCCGAAGGCAAGGCGAGAATCGCCCAGGAAGAGGACGCCAGGTTCATCATCAGTTTCCACCCGTTGAAACACAAGAGAGGCGACGTTCTGCTCCGTCAATGTCAGCTTAAAGAACATGAACTTCGCATCCGTCTCACGCCTGACTTGTGTGAGCTCGACGGCGTTCAAAGGTTTTAGGAAGCCGGCCAGCCCACCGGAAGGTAGTGCCCCCTTTTCGAACTCGGGGAAATCAAACCATCGAACCGGTATATCAAACATAGCCGCTGCACTGGATATCTCCCGGATTGCTTCTGCAGTATCGAGGGAGCTGCGAAACAGGCTTCTCGCAAGCTGGTTGTCTTCGGATGAGTCCTCAAAGCCTCGGTACCTGCGGTAGGTGTTGCCCTCTCCAGACCTGCTTTCAAAGACCACCATACCTGCCTGGAACTGCTCAAATACCTTTGCACGCTCGGTTAAAGGTTCAGCATGAAGCTCGCTCGTTTCCAAATCGGACCGGATTATTTCCCAATCATCTTCCGAGAAGCCCCATGAATTGGCTGCTCGCGTCGTCCGTCTGATGCCCTCCAAATCTGAGATGCGGCGATCACCATCACCGGCGGAGAAAACCTTAGTCTGACCATCTGTCGAAACTTCGGCTTCGGCGTACTGATCATGAAGCATCGATTGGATAGACCGAAATGCCCCCTCCCGGGTCGGCCGGACGCCCATTGGCTGGATTTCTTTATCGATCGCTCGCTGACGTCGTCCGATCTCGTATGCTGCAGCATTCGCCCCTTCATGGAGCATGGACGCCAGCCGATCCGGATTGGTCAGGGCATATTCCACAGCGCCAGCCCACCCCCCAGGCAGCCAGAATTCTCCGATGTCATTGCCCTCGGCCAACCAGGTCTTGATGAAGGCAGGAAAACCGCCGGCATGATCGTGATCGCGGTGGGTGCAAATGGCGATGTCAATCGTGTCCGTTATCTCGGGACAATGCTCGCGGACGGCTTTATAGAGACCGTTCTTCGTCGGCCCCTCTAACTTCGATTGTCCGCCATCGACGAGAATCACCCATCGTTTTCCGCCATGATCGGTTTCAAGAATGAAGCTTTCCCCGCTTGAGAGCGGTAAGGCAGTAAATCGCGACGCCATAATCTTGCTCCGTTCAAATTAAGTTATAACCCTTATGATGCCTTTCGACCTCGATCACCTCGACAGCCAAAAATCTAGCCAGAGTTTTTAGCTTGGGCGGCAAATTACTCTCGATAACAAGTTTGGCATCGACGGTCATGCGCGACCCGGCCACCTTGCATTCTGCCTTCATGATCGCTTTATATTTTACTATCTGAAAAATACCACGTGTCAGGTCCGGTTCGCCGGAATTGACGGCCTTCACCTCTGCTGCAAACCAAAGGTTCGAGGTTTGAAATGAGACATCAAGGCTGTCGCCCGAGGCCAGTTTACGTTCCGTTTCCGTCAGGTCCGGCATGCGCAGATTAAAGATTTCGGGATGATCGCGAATCCATTCTTTCAAGCGCCGATGGTCTTCTCCTTCTCCACCTCCGCCGAACTCGATTGCTCCCTGTATCAGATCGCCGAACCGATGCGGCGAAGGCGACACTCCCAGCCTTTCCAAAACTTCGTCCCAGTGATGAAAGTCGAATGCGGCATGTTGTTCCGTCTCAATGATCGCCCGCCGATCTTGCAAACTCGGCTTGGCAAAAAAACCGTCGATACCCTTTCCAGGTTGACCGCTCGACTGCGCAACAACAAGTGCCTGTATTTTCGGGATAGATTGCGCATTTTGTGTTGCCAGGCCAGCCAGTGTTCGGCCAACACACCCTAGAACGTAGTTGAGATTCCGCGGATTTGGCATATCGAGCTTTTCGGCCAATTCGCTATAGGTCACAATCCGGCGTGCCTTTGCGTATTGGATCAACAGCGGCAAAGCCTTTTTCGCCCTCTGCTGGTATAGCTTGTTGCCAAACATAGGCCCGACATGATCCGCCGTTTCGCTTTTTGCCATTGGACTTCCTTTATCCGGCCTCGCCAACTCCATCGTTGGATAGAAATGCCCCCGGCCAGCCGCCATGAGCTTCTATCACCTTGTCGATCTCGGCCATGATCCGTCGGGTTTCGGTCAAGGCGACGACGACGCGGCGGTAGTGGAGAATGTCTTCGTCGGTCAACACCCGGCCATCAGACTGCTTTTTACCGCCCTTGGCGGCGCGGTCCTTCAGCCATTTCTCGCAGACCTGATAGCCGCCGACATGGAACTCCCAGGTCGCCTTGGGCACATCCTCGAACCAGCGCGATGGGTTAATCATTACCTTGCCTTTGTCGTATTTCGGATAGCCCTTCTCAACACGGGCTTCGCCTGTACCGTTGAAGGTGAGAGCGGCGGTGCAAAACTCGGCCACGGTAGCGGCGGAATAGTCCGGCCGCGGGCGGAGTAAAATCCGGCCACCTATTTCCCTTCTGCGACGAATGCAGGAGGGCTTGGGGATCTACACCGTGGAACTTTATCTGAAGGTTAGACTGGCTGTCTCGGAAGGGATGAGCCGGCGTCAGGCTGCGAAGCATTTCAACATATCGCGCGACAGCGTTACCAAGATGATGTCGTATTCGACGCCGCCCGGCTATCAGCGACAGTCACCGATCCGGCGACCGAAGCTGGATGCATTTGTTTCGACGATCGATCATTGGCTTGATGAGGACGTGAAGGTGCCGCGTAAACAGCGCCACACGGCCAAGCGGGTGTTCGATCGGCTCCGGGACGAGCGCGGGTTCACCGGCGGCTATACGATCATCAAGGATTACATGCGCGAGCGTGAGCAACGCCGTCAGGAGGTGTTCGTGCCGCTGGCGCATTCGCCAGGGCATGCGCAGGCCGATTTCGGCGAGGCGATGGTGGTGATCGGCGGGGTGGAGCGGAAGGCGCACTTCTTCGTGCTCGACCTGCCGCATAGCGACGGTTGCTATGTGCGGGCTTATCCGGCGGCGGTGTCGGAGGCCTGGGTCGACGGCCACGTCCATGCGTTCGCCTTCTTCGGGGCCGTGCCGCAATCAATCGTCTACGACAACGATCGCTGCCTTGTCGCCAAGATTCTGCCCGACGGCACACGCAAGCGCGCAACGCTGTTCAGCGGCTTCCTGTCCCACTACCTGATCCGCGATCGCTACGGCCGCCCCGGCAAGGGCAACGACAAGGGAAGCGTCGAGGGGCTTGTCGGCTATGCCCGGCGCAACTTCATGGTACCAATCCCAGAGTTTGCGACGTGGGAAGCGTTCAACATCTGGCTGGAGGAGCAATGCCGCAAGCGTCAGCGCGACAAGCTGCGCGGCGAGAGCGAGACGATCGGTGAGCGGCTGCAGCGTGATCTCGCCGGCATGCGCGCGTTGCCGGCATCTCCATTCGATACCTGTGATCAGGCCAGTGCCAAAGTGACGGCCCAATCTCTCGTGCGCTACAAAACCAACGACTATTCCGTGCCTGTTGCCTATGGCCATCAGGATGTGTGGGTGCGCGGCTATGTCGATGAAGTGGTGATCGGCTGCCGCGGCGAGATCATCGCTCGTCATCCGCGGTGCTGGGAGCGGGAGGACGTGGTCTTCGATCCCGTCCATTACCTGCCGCTGATCGAGCAGAAGATCAATTCGCTGGATCAGGCAGCGCCCTTGCAAGGCTGGAACCTGCCCGAGGAATTCGCCACGCTGCGTCGCTTGATGGAAGGCCGCATGGCAAAGCATGGCCGGCGGGAGTATGTGCAGGTGCTGCGTCTCATGGAAAGCTTCGAACTCCCTGATCTTCATGCAGCGGTGAAGCAGGCTCTCCAGCTCGGCGCGATCGGCTTCGATGCGGTCAAGCATCTGATCCTGTGCCGGGTGGAACGCCGACCGCCGCGACTAGACCTATCCATCTATCCCTACCTGCCAAGGGCGACGGTCGAGACGACCTCGGCGAAGTCCTACATGCGCCTGCTTGACGGCGTTGAAGGGGAGGAAGCGGCATGAGCACCGAAGCACCGGAGATCCTTCTGTTCCATTACCTCAAGAGCCTGAAGCTGCCTACCTTCCAGCGTGAGTACCAGAAGCTGGCCCGGTTGTGCGCCACCGAAGGCGTCGATCATGTCGGATACCTCAGCCGGCTTGCCGAACTAGAGATGATCGAACGTGATCGGCGCAAGGTCGAGCGCCGCATCAAGGCGGCAAAATTCCCGGTCGTCAAAAGCCTCGACAGCTTCGACTTCGCCGCCATCCCGAAGCTCAACAAGATGCAGGTGCTGGAGCTCGCGCGTTGCGAATGGATCGAGCGCCGCGAGAATGTCATTGCGCTTGGGCCCAGCGGTACGGGCAAAACCCATGCTGCGCTTGGTCTCGGCCTGGCGGCCTGCCAGAAGGGCATGTCAGTTGGGTTCACGACAGCCTCAGCACTCGTCAGTGAGATGATGGAGGCGCGCGACGAGCGGCGTCTGCTACGGCTGCAGAAACAGATGGCGGCCTGCCAGCTTCTAATCATCGACGAGCTGGGCTTCGTGCCACTCTCCAAGACCGGTGCGGAACTGTTGTTCGAACTGATCTCGCAACGCTATGAACGGGGTGCCACCCTGATCACCAGTAACCTACCGTTTGACGAATGGACCGAAACGCTTGGATCTGAGCGTCTGACCGGCGCGCTGCTGGATCGTATTACCCACCACGTCAGCATCCTCGAGATGAACGGCGACAGCTATCGTCTCGCCCAAAGCCGCGCCCGAAAGGCCGGCTGAAACCCTCTCAGAAAATCAACGCGCGCGCATGAACCCCCGCTCAGGCTACGCCCTCCCGGCGGTCTCATGCGCGCGCCAAAAGTGGCCGGCTTTTACACCGCCGCGTGGCCGGATTTTGCTCCGCCGTTGACAGCTTGCTTTTTGTCAATCGTTGTTCGTCAACTTCCTGAAACTCAGCTTCCACCTTTTCCCGAATGTCGTCACTCTCGATGCGTTGGATGATGTGACAGGTTCCTTGCGCGTGTTTGTCATTCATCGGCGGGTTGTGCTTGAACCAGCGATGGACAAACACTTCACTGGACTCGGTGTCGAAACTAACCAGACCAGCTTTGATTATCTGGTTGCGGCATCGAATGTAGTTTCCCAGTTCCCAGCCAAGGTCTGCGCAAGCATAACCATCGGGAAGCCGAAAGCACCCGGCGCTGTTTTGATGTTCGCATGTCATAAAATAGAGATGCAGAACCATCGCATCGCTATCCAGACCGTTGAACCTCCCCGACCGCCAAACGGTCGGGGAAATCTTCGAAAATTCGCGCTTGCTCACAACGCTTCCTCCAGAATGGAGATTGGCGAGTGAAGCACATATCGCGCGTGGGTGCCGGGAAACGGGCCTTCGTGGCTTTCATGGATTGTCTCGATGATGAGACCCATGCCACGAAGATTGAACACATAGGCGCTCCAGCGCGGCCCCGGCGTGGTGATGGGAGTGCATCCGCGCTCCCCTTCTCTTTCAAGTTCCAGCAAGGCCCAGGCATCCCGGCCTTTCGCAATCTGCACCGCGCCATCGGGTTCAATCCTGAATGTGACAGAAAGCCTTTTCATTGGCCGCCCTCCATGAAATCGGGGAACAAATCGATGATGGCCAGTCCAGCGCTATCGCATTCGCCCGCAAGCTCACGGACACGGCGCATCAGGCCCTGCCGGGTCCGGCAATAGCACCGGGCATCCCAACGCGGCTCTCCGTGCCTCATTCCGGCCTTACGCTGCAAAATCCACTGGATGGCATCACGACATTCGATGATGCGCCAATTCGAATTGAGTCTAACGATGATGGCCCGATCGTTTTCTGATTCCTCTCTGTTGTTCATTGTGCCGGGGACGGACGGAGAGCACCTATTCGTGCCGTTGTAGCTGATGGGTTTCGGAAGGTGGTTCATGCGAGCCTCCCGCCAATCTGGGCGAGCTGGCAGACCAACCGCGCCATGCATGGCGAAAGCCCGTAGCGCTGCGCCACATAAGCCGCTTGAAATGACAAGCCATCGGCATTAGCCTCTGAATTGTCTGAAACAGCCGCAATTGTTTTGGCAATATCTCCCCGGACGGCACCTGCCAGTGCCTCCGGGGTTTCTTTTTTAGGCTGCATGGGAAGGCCCTCCCTTGGGAAGGTTCTTCAGATAGCTTTCAAGCTCGCTCACAAGAATGAGTGTCCGCTTACCGCTCTTGCGTGGCGTCAGCTTGCCTTCATTAAACAGTTTGTAGAGCGTTGATCTGCCAAGGCCAGACATCTCTGATGCCTGAGCCAATGTCACTGCGATAGTCATTTGTTGTGCTCCTATGTTGAACTTACAGGAGCATTCTACCGTCCATAAAAACGGAGGCTTTTATTCCATACATTAATCAAAAATCAGCTTCGTTATCGTTTTGATTATATTGCTTTTCTTCTTCCTCCTGTTCACGCAAATCATCTGCACGGATTGCACGCCAATCATCCCAGCATTTTTGGACGTACCTCGCAGAGATTCGGATGCCTCTTTCCTCTGTTTCGGCTTTGGCTATAGCCTCGATGATGGCCTTCTTTTTGCCCTTTGGTCGCTTAGCGTCAAACTCAACATACCGAGCAGGTTGCTTTTCATCACTCAGCCCTTGGTCTTCTTGCAGGGCATACTCGATATCTTCTTTGTAATCATTGGCTCCAGCCCCTCTCCAGAATTCTTTCCGGCTCCGAACAGGTATGGAGTGCAGTTTCTGGTACTCTTTCCTTACCGTCTTTAGCCGGTGCGCAATCTCATGCTCCCGGGCTGCTTCCCATTCATTCCGCCAAAGCTCCTCGCATTTTCCACCGATACCGAGCCTACTGAACTCGTCTTCGATCAGCCTTTTTCGACCAGCGCCTTTTCTTGAGCCGCCGCGCATTATGCTAGCACCAACCGAATGACATTTTTGGCTGTGGAAGCCAGGCAGTACCGCTGCCATTCATCCATCAGTTGACGACGCTTTTCCAACGCATCAGCCCGCCTGTAGGCCCGCTCCGTTGCGTCACCTACTCGATGCGCCAAGGCTTCCTCAGCAACGTCACGTGAGAATTGTGTTTCATCACCTGCCCAATCACGAAATGCAGAGCGGAAGCCGTGCACCGTGAAGGCGTCGGCCTTCATACGTCGCATGAGCATTTCAAACGCCATTCCCGAAAGCGGCCTGTTCGGTCTCTGGCCGGGGAAAACGTAATCGGATATCCGCGTTTCGTGCAGTTCCTTTACGATGGCGAGCGCTCTTGGTGACAATGGAACGCGGTGTTCCTTACCCGCCTTCATGCGCTTTGCCGGGATGGTCCAAACCGCGTTTTCCAGATCCATTTCCGACCAAGTGGAACCAAGCACCTCACCCGACCGCGCCGCTGTCAGAATGAGAAACTCAAGGCCTCTTGCGGCCATCGCCTCCTTGCCGGGAAGCTGTTCCATGAAGGCTGGGACATCACGGTAAGGCATTGCAGCATGGTGGCCACGCGTCAGCTTTTGGCGAGCGGGTAGTATGTTCTTCAAATGGCCTCGCCACAGTGCAGGGTTTTCGCCCGTTCTCCAGCCCCGGGCTTTGGCATAATCCAGCACCCGTTCAATGCGCCCACGAAGCCGTGAAGCAGTTTCCGCCTTGGATTGCCAGATTGGTGTGAGAACATTCAACACATCATCGGTCGAAATGTCCGAAACCGATTTAGCTCGAAGCGGAGACGCATACTGTTCAAGCGTCATGCGCCATTGCGCCCGATGCTTTTCATTACGCCATTGCCCTTCCATTGAGGTGAGGAACATATCGGCGCAATCACCAAAGGACGGCACCGCGTCCTTTTTCCGTTCCGCTATTGGATTGCGCCCCTCAGCAACGGCTTGTCGACATTCCACTGCCAGCGCCCTCGCCTTAGCGAGCTTTACTGTCGGATAGGCTCCCAAGCCCATTTCATTGCGCTTGCCATTCTGTTTCCAGATGAAAGCCCAAGACTTAGCGCCTGAAGGCTTCACGTTCAGATAAAGCCCGCCGCCATCGCCAAGCATTCCTGGCTTTATGGCGGCCTTGCATTCCGTGTCTGTCAGCTTGTTTGTAGCCCGCGCCAAGAAGTGTCCCTAACTTTATCCCTAACTCCATTCGTGGATAGTAGCGGACGAAGGCACATGATAAAAGACAGATAACCGCCTAATTCATTGTTTTATAAAATCATCAACACACAACCAGGAACAGTGAGAAACATAGATTTGTCGGACTCTCTCTCCGCCATCATCTGACTTCACGCTGTCGCCTTTCGGGCTTCGCTCCAGTCGGGGCCTCGGATGAGCCCGGACGGCCCTTGGCCTTGCGAACCCTGCGGATTCGAAATGTCCCCGCTATTCTCCGGGGTGTGGATCTAGCGTGAACCTTCAGAACATGCGGCAGTCACGATGATCTCGACCTTCAGTGTATCGCGCGCCAGCCGCGCTTGCCCGCAAGCGCGGGCGGGCGCGTGGCCGGGCGGGACCCAGGCGTCCCATACCGCGTTCATTTCGTCGAAATCTTTCATGTCGGACAGCCAGATGATCGCCTGCAGGATACGGTCCGGGGAAGATCCGGCCATGGCCAAAAGCCGTTCAATCCGCGACAGGCAGTCGCGTGTCTGCTCCGCGACGGTTTCGCCATCCCCGACCTGTCCGCACAGATAGGCGACGCCGTTGTGCCTGACGAACTTGCTCATGCGTTGTCCGGTTTCCAGCCGTTCGATCATTTTCCCACCTCAGCTGTTTCATGCTCCGCCAATGCGGCGATTTCGCCCAATGTCACCGGCTTCAGCGGCGGGCGGATTCTGTAATAGCCGGTTTCATCGGGCGGAATGCCGTTGGTGTCCGACAGGATCCGCGTCACCGAAAGTCCGCAGTAGCGGCCCTGACAGGGTCCCATTCCGGCGCGGACAAAGGCCTTGGCCTGGTTAGGACCGAGACAGCCCAACCCGGCCGTGCGCCTGATCTCGCCCGCGGTGACTTCCTCGCAACGGCAGACAATGGTGTCGTCGGCCGGCGCAAGGGCGCCGGCATAGGGCGGATAGGCGCTGTCGATGAAGGAGCGGGCGGCACGCTCCGCACCGAGGCCGCTTCGCAACGGACGGGCTTCGGCATCGCGCTCCCTCTCCGTCATCCCGCCCAGGTCACGGGCGATTTCCAGCGCGACCAACTCGCCAGCGAGGGCCGCAGCCCTGGCACCGCCGATCCCGGCGCCGTCGCCCGCAATGAAAACGCTGGACACGGCCGTGCGTCCCCACTCGTCGCATTCCGGCGCAAAGCAGCCTTGTGCGTCATCCCATCGATGCGGAATGTCGATGGATCGCGCTGCCTGGGTGTTGGGCACGACGCCGTGGTGCAGCAGCACGGTGTCGCAGGCTATCCGGTGCTCGATGCCGCCAACGCGGAACGTCACGCCGCTTGCGCTCCGGTCGCCTTCGACAGCGATGTCAGTAGCGCCGACATGGCGGACAATGCCGGCCCGGCGCAATTCCCATAACATCCGGAGCCCCTTGAGAAGATAGGGCCAACCGCGCAACGCACCGCCGAGATGGCGCAGCGATCTTGCCAGATCGGCCTTCGTTTGAGTCTCGACAAGGGCAAGGGGCGGCACACCTGCCCGCACCATCTGGGTCGCGACGAGATAAAGAAGCGGCCCCGACCCCACCAGGACGGCACGCTCGCAGGCAATGCCCGATTGCTTGAGCAGGATCTGTGCCGCGCCGGCGGTCATCACGCCCGGCAAGGTCCATCCCGGCACCGGCATCGGCCGTTCCAGCGCCCCCGTGGCCAGCAGGATGCGCCTGCCTTCGGCGAGTTCAGCCTTGCCGTTCCGGGTAAAGTTGACGCGGGTTGCCTCCTCGATCTGCCACACGACCGCACCTCTCAGGTGGGTAATGTTGTCGTGCGCCAGCCGCCGGGTGAGGGCCAGGCCGTCGATGAAATCGCTGCCAAGAATGGCGCCGCGGGTTTTGCTGGCGCGATCCACATCGCGGTAGATCTGCCCGCCCGGCGCTGGCTGTTCGTCCAGCAGCAGGACCGACAATCCGGAACCGGCGGCGCGGCGGGCCGCCGACATGCCGGCGGGACCGGCGCCAATGACGATCAGGTCGGCGCTATGCATTGCCGGCACCCTTGATCGACGGCCTTTCGATCTGGAGCCCCTCGGTCACCTGCAGCATGCAGGCCTGGCGGTTGATCCCGTCGATTTCGACCAGACAATCGTAGCAGGCGCCCATCATGCAGAACGGTCCGCGCGGCGCGCCCGATAAGGGCGTATGGCGAAACGGCATGACGCCGACCACCAGCAGGGCACCGGCAAGGTTTTCGCCCCGCGGCAGGGAAAGCTCGCTGGAGCCGAAGCGAACGGTCACCCGATCGGTTTGCGGGCCGATTTCACGAAACGTTGAATCGGGCTTCACTGAACACCTCCAAATCGGGCGCGGCGTCCGCCCCTTCGAGCCAGTCCGGCAGGAACCGGGCATGGGCCGCGGCAAGGGTGACGCCGCTGTGGCAGGTCACGAGATAGGCGCCCGGCATGTCCGGGCTTTGCTGGTAGATCGGCAATCCGTCGGGCGACAGGATCCGCAAGGCGCCCCAACTGCGCACAAGCTGGGCCTTTGCCAGCACCGGAAAGGCGGCAATCGCTTCCGCTGCGAGCCCGGACAGGCCGGGCTGCGTGACCGTGTCGTCAAGGCCCACTTCCTCGTTGGTGGCGCCAATCTGAATGCCGCCTTCGTCGACCTGACGCGCTATCAGCGAGGGGCGATTGATCAGTTTGGGAAGCTTTTCGGTGATCATGACCTGCCCGCGCTGCGGTCTGATCGGTGCCTTGAAGCCCATCATCGGTCCCAGCGCGGCAGCGCCAAGCCCGGCGGAAAGAACCGTCTTGCCGGCCTCTACTTCGGTGCCATCGTCACAGGAAATGCGGAACAGGTCGGCCTTGTCGACGCGTGTAACCCGCTTGCCGTTGAGGATCACGCCGCCAAGGCGGCGGACATCGTCGGCCAGCGCGCGCAACAGTCTGAGCGGATTTGCATGGCCGTCCTGATGATGCAGGATTGCGCCCACGACCCTGGGACCGATTGCCGGTTCCTCAAGCCGCAGGGCATTGTGGCCGAGCACCTCGTAGGGGTAGTTGCCGCCAAGTTTTTGCTTGAGGATCTCGTATTTCGCGACGGTGGCTTCGAGGCTCTGCTCCGAGAAATGGAGGTCGTAGCCACCCCTTTGCTCCAGGCCCAGATCATGCCCCGTCGCATCGCCCAGTTCAGCGGCGAAATCGGCCCAGGCGGCGGCAGAAGCCTGCGACCATTGCGCATAGCGCGGCTGGTTCATGCCCTTGGACTGCACCCAGACGAGGCCAAAATTGCCCCGGCTGGCGCGGAAAGACCCATCGTCGCCGTCCAGGACGGTCACCCGGAGACCGCGCTTGAGCAGGCCCCAAGCTGTCGAGAGGCCGACAATCCCGCCACCGATTATGGCATAGTCCGAAGTCATTCAATGTCTCTCACCGGTTCACCGGGGTGGCGACAATCGCCACCCCGGTATTGGCTCTCACTTGGAAGCAGCGGCCACTTTGTCCAGGATCGCCTGACCCCATTCGACGCCAACATCCTCCAGCACGGCAGGCCAGACATCGGCGCGGACCTTTTCGGACATTGCAGCAAGGTCTTCGTCCGAGAGCTTGGCCACAGTGGTGCCCAGTTCGTCAACCAGGCGCTGCTCGTTGCGGCCCTGATCGGCTTCGGCGACGGTCCAGCGGGTTGCCTCGAATGCAGCCGCCTGCTCCTTCAAGGCGGCCTGATCTTCCGCGGATAGGGCCGCGAGGCTCTCGTTGGAGATGATCATGTACCAGACCTCGAAATGCGTGTTGGCGGGGATGTAGGTCTTGGTGACATCGCGGAAGGAGGCATAGTAGCCTTCGGCACCCGAGCCGATGACGCCATCCACGACGCCCGTCTGAACGGCGGTGAACGCTTCGGAGAACGGGATCGGCGACGGGATGTAGCCCAGTGCTTCGCCGGTCAGCTGGAACGACTTGATGCCGGGCACCCGTACCTTGATGCCGTTCGGCTCGGTGCTCGCCGGATTGAGGTTTTCCACGTTGAGCGAAATGCCGCCGAAATAGACCGGATAGGCAGCCAGCATGGTGATGTCCTGTTCCGCATAAAGGCCGGTCATGACGTCGCGCACCACGCCGCCGGGGCCGTAGATCTTGCGCGCTTGCGCCCAGGTTTCGGCCATGTAGGGAAACGAGGAGATCTGCATGCGGCGGTCGGCGGCGGCGGCGGCAGGCTGTGTCGCCATGTCGAGCGCGCCGACGCTGATCCGCTCCTGCACGGTGGTGTAGTCGCCAAGCGCCGAGGCCGGGAACAGCTGTATTTCGACATCGCCGCCGGTGGCCTCAGAAACCGCGGCCGCAAAGGCGCGCAGCTCGACATCGACAGTGGCGTCCTGCGGGCGCACATGGCTCATCTTGAGGGTTTCGGCCAGGGCGGGCGATGCGGCCATCAGGGTAGCAAGGGCGGTGGCAAGGATTGCGGTTTTCATGAGTTTCTCCTTTTGGTGGGTTGATGGTCTGAAGAAGGCCGGCCTCAATATCCGAACAGGCGCGGCAAATAGAGCGACAGGTCGGGCCAGAACGAGGTGAGGAACACGACGGGCACATAGCCCGTGACGATCAGGAACATCGCCGGCGGGATGACCTTGGTGACCTTGACCTTGCCGATCCGGGCACCGAGGTAGAGGATCGAGGCATAGGGAGGCGTGACGCCGCCCATCGCCGTGTTGACGCCCATGATCGCGGCGAACTGGACCGGGCTGACCCCGATGGCGGTCATCAGTGGCAGCAACAGCGGGGCGATCAGGATGATCGCCGTCACGTCGTTGACGACCATGCCGACCAGAAACAGCAGGATGTTGATGAAGATCAGCAGCAGGACCTTGTTTTCGGTGATCAGGAAAATGCTCGACACGATCTGCTGCGGGATGCTTTCGTAGACGAACATCTGGCTCAGGATCATGGAAAAGAGGATCATGAACATGATCGCGCCGACGGCGGTGGCGGCCTCCTTGCCGGCCGCGAGGAAATTGGAGAGGCGCAGGCCCTTGTAGACCAGGAAGCCAACCGGCACCGAATAGATCACGGCAACGGCTGCGGCTTCGGTCGGTGTCATGATGCCGCCGTAGATCCCGCCGAGGATGATGACGGGCATCAACAGCGCCGGAAAGGCGTGGATGCCGCGCCTGGCGACTTCGGTGGACAGCTCCCCGAAGGTCGGCTTGTCATCAAGCACCAGGTTGAACTTGCGGCTCATCCAAAGGTTCATGATCGAGAAGCTGAGCATGATCAGGAGACCCGGCCCGAGCGTTGCAAGGAAGCAGGCAAGGATCGAGGTGTCAGTCACCCAGCCGTAGACGATCATCGTGACCGAAGGCGGGATCAGCAGCCCCAGGATCGACGAGTTGGCGATCAGCGCGGTCGCGTATTCCCGCGGATAGCCACGCTTTTCCATCTCGGGGATCAGGATCGGACCAATGGCGGCAATGCCGGTGAGTCCCGACCCGGAAATGGCGCCGATGACTGCACAACTGACGGCCGCCACCACACCGAGGCCGCCGCGGACGTGGCCGACAAATGCGTTGACAAACCTCAAGAGTGACGCCGCGATGCCGCTTTCGGACATGATCGTGCCAGCCAGCACAAACAGCGGGATTGCCAGCAGGATCGGATTTCCGAGCTGCTGAACACCCCACAGCATCATGCCCTTCATCGTCACATCGCCGATGAAATACATGACCATCAAGGCAGCCCCGAAGCAGTAGGGCAGCGGCACGCCCAGGGTCAGCGTGACCACCAGAACGGCGATGGCAATGAGTGCGATCTCGATCATGCGACAGTTCCGTTCTTCAAGGTGAGGATGTGCCGGATGAGATGCCAGGCCGTGTAGACCATCATCAATGTCACGCCGACGAGCAGCGCGACATCAGAGTAGAAGGTCGGGATGTAGAGCGTCGGGCTTTCGCGCCAGACGCGCCATGCGTACCTGGTGTAGTCCCAGGCCCAGCCGAGAATCCAAAGGCCGACGATCAGGCTGATGATTTCGCCGACGATGGCCAGAATCGTGTGAGCCCGTTCGGACTTGAGGAAGATCTCGAGCACATTGGCGCGGATATGGGTGTTCTCGCGCGACGCGTTGATCGCGCCAAAGATGTAGAGCCAGATCGTCGGATAGAGCATCGTTTCCTCGAGGCCCATCACGGGGATCTGGAAAACGTAGCGTGTGATGACCTGGAAAAACTGTCCAAGCGCCACCAGACAGATCAGCCCGGTCAGCAAGACGGCTGCGAAACGATCCATCGTGTCTCCCCCCAATTGAAAACCGCAGGGAGACGATCATCCAGGACTAGCCATAAAGCCAAATCCAAAATATTGTTCAGGCCATAAATTGGATTTATATCATGCTGCCCAACCTGACCATTCGGCAACTTCAGACCTTCCGCGAAGTGATGCGCAGCGGGTCAATCTCGGAGGCAAGCCGCACGCTTTTGCGCACGCAGCCAGCAGTCAGCACGATGATTGCGAACATCGAGAAGGAGCTTGGGTTCAACCTGTTTGTCCGCGAGCACGGGCGGCTTACGCCGTCGCCGGAAGCGCACTACTTCCTGGAGGAAGCCGAGGAGGTTCTCGACCGGCTGGACCGGACCGTACGGGCGATGTCGGAGTTTGGAACGCTCGACCGGGGCAGCCTCCGGATAGCCTGCCACCCCGCATCTTCCGGCTTCTTCCTGCCCAAGGTCCTGGCCGAATTTCTCAAGGGCAGGCCCGAGGTGAAAGCCGACCTCGTCATGCGCAGCTCGCAGGTCATCGAGGACATGATCGCCTCGCAGGAATTCGACATCGGGCTGGCCGAAACCCCGCCTCGGCGCAGCTCTATCAGGATCGAACCCTTCAAACTCGAGTGCGTGATTGCCCTTCCGGAACGGGACCCTCTTGCAAGCAAGGATGTTCTCACTCCATCCGATCTGGAAAACTATCCGATGGCACTGCTTTTCAGCGATCACCCCGACACGCTGGCAACGCAACGGGCATTTGCCCAGTGTGGTGCGACACTGAACCGGCGTTTTGTGCTCAGGACACATCTGCCTTCCCTTCCGCTTGTCGGTGCGGGCCTGTGCGGCGCGGTCGTTGACCGGATTACGGCAGCCACCAGCCCGGCCCCGGGGGTCGTGTTTCGCAGATTCGCGCCCGCGATCACCAGCAGCGTCGCGCTGCTGCTGCCGGCACATCGGCCTGCATCCATCCTGACAACCGCATTCAGGGACTACCTGCGCCAGAACCTCGTGCAAATCGAGAACACCTGCATCTCGACAAGCTGATCCATCTGCTCGACCGGCATGGATTGCGCCGGGGTATCAGCGCCATTCGACCAGGGCCTGAACGCAAGCAGCGCCCCTGCGGGCGCTGCCTTTTGAAATGCATCCTGCTGGTTTGGGTGCGGGACCTGATTGTCCGGAGACCCGCTTCCCGGGCTAGATAGCCGCGACACAGATGATCTCGACCTTGTAGTCGGGCGTCGCCAGCCTGGATTCGCCGGTGGCGCGCGCCGGTGCGTTGCCGGACGAAACCCATCCGTCCCAGACGGCGTTCATCTCGGCGAAATCGTCCATCGACGCCATCCAGATCGTCGCCTGCAGGATCTTGCTCTTGTCAGACCCCACCGAGGCCAGCAGCCGATCGATGTTGGCGAGAACATCCTGGGTCTGCTGCGTGACGCTGGCGCCGGCGGTGCCGACCTGGCCGGCCAGATAGACCAGCCCGCCGTGGACGACAGCCTGGCTCATGCGCGGGCCGGTTTCGAAACGTTTGATGTCGCTCATGTGTTTTATCCTTGTTGTGAATTCATTGCAGCCCGCCCGGGGCTGAGTGCTTCCAGTACGGTTGGGTCCAGTGGCGATGGCCGCCCAAGACACAAATCCGCAGCCAGTTGCGACAGCGCCGGCGCCGTCTGCATGCCATAGCCGCCCTGCCCCGCGAGCCAGAAGAAGCCTTCAGTCTCCGGCGCGAAACCGACAACCGGCGTCCTGTCGGGGGCAAAGGTGCGCATGCCTGCCCAGGAGTGCTCGACTCTTGTGACCGGCGCGGTTACGGCCTGCACGTAGCGGTGCAGCCCCTCGGCAATCACCATGTCGTCGGCCCAGACGTCATGCGGTTCGACCGGGTCCTCGTCGGCCGGCGAGATCATCAGCTTGCCGGCTTCGGGCTTGGCGTACCACTGGTCGCCGGCATTGGCGAACAGCGGCCAGCGATTGATGTCATGGCCATCGGGCGCCGGGATCAACGCCGCCGAGCGGCGTAAAGGGGTCAGTCCCAGCATTCTCAGACCAGCCATATGCGCGACCGCATCAGCCCAGCCGCCAGCGGCATTGATCAGCACAGGGGCTGAAAACTCTCCAGCCGGCGTCATAACCGTCCACAGGCCATCGCGGCGGGTGATCGATTGCACCGGTGCAGCGTTGACGATGCTGCCGCCACACCCTCGCAACATGCGGGCAAAGCCCTGCAGCATGCGGTCGACATCGATGTCCTGCGCGTCCCATTCGATCGCTGCGGCGGCGATGGCATCGGGCCGCAGGATCGGCACCAGCTCCAGCGCCTGGGCGGGCGACAACCGTTCCAGCCCATCGCTGCCATCGAGATAGGCGTCGAACTTCGGCAGATCCTCATCCGTTGCCAGCAGCAATTCGCCGCGCGGCGACAGCAGGCTCGCGTCCGACACGCCTTCGGGTTCCGTCAGAAACGGCGCCGAGGCCACATTGAGCGCCCGCAAGGTGGCATTGCCGTAATTGCGGATAAAGATCGCCGCCGAACGCCCGGAGGAGTGATGGCCGATCATCGGCTCGGCCTCGAGCACGGTCACCTTCGCGTCAGGCGCCAGCCGGGCCGCCGCACTGATGCCGGCAATGCCGCCACCGATCACCAGAATGTCGGAGAATGTGCTCATCCTGACTGATACCCGTTGAGAAAGCTGGTCAGATTGTCGCCCAGGTCGGAGGACAGATAGCCGCCTTCCTGCACGATGACTGACGGCAGGTCCAGTCCCGCAATCGCCGAAGCGATGCTGGCAAACCCCGGCGTGGTCACCTTGAAGCCATGGAACGGGTCGTTCTCGTGCGCATCGAGCCCCAGCGCCAGCACCAGAACATCGGCGCCGAACGACCGGATCCGGGCCAGTGCGACTTCCAGTGCGTCAAGATAGTCCGCATCTCCGGTGCCGCGCGGCAGCGGCAGGTTGAGATTGTACCCCATTCCCTCACCCTCGCCGCGCTCCGCCGCATGGCCCCAGTAGAACGGGTAGAACCGCGCCGGATCGGCGTGGATCGACACCGTCAGCACGTCGCGGCGGTGATAGAAGATGCCTTGGGTGCCGTTGCCATGATGCACGTCGATATCGAGAATTGCCGGACGATGGCCGGCGCGCAGCAGCGCCTGCGCGGCAATGGCGGAATTGTTGAGAAAGCAGAACCCGCCGGCCAGATCGCCGAATGCATGGTGGCCGGGCGGACGGCAGAGGGCATAGGCCCGGGGTTCGCCGCCGAGCACCGCGTCCGCAGCGCTCAGCGCCGTCTGCGCCGACCAGTAGGCCGATTGCCAGGTTCCGGCGGCGATCGGGCAGGACGTGTCCGCCTGATGGAAGCCCGCCTGGCCGGCCGCGGAGCTCGGATAGCTGGCGGTGCGCCGGTCCGGGTGGATGTTCGGGACCACCTCTTCGGAGGCGCATTCGGTGCGCAGCCAGCGGTCGTGGATGGTTTCGAGAAAGCTCAGATACTCGGGTGAATGGATCTCCGCGATCGGGCCGGCCCCGTGATCGGCCGGCGCGCGGAAATCGCATCCCGCGGCCCGGGCGCCACGGGTGAGTTCGGCTATCCGCTGCGGCTGCTCCGGATTGGCGGAAAGCTTGCCATTGGCTATAAAATGCTTCGGATCATGCGCCCATTGACGCTCGTCGAATATCGCCTTCATGCCTCGTCTCCCAATGACTCACAGGCCTTCATGCCGGCGGACAGATCTGCCAGCACGCGGTTCAGTTCGGCCACATCTGCCGGCACGGCGCACCTGATGTTGATGCCATCCATCCTCAAAATCTCACCCTGTCCCTGCCTTTCAGCTCCAGCATTGCGCGCGCCTCATCGGGCGTTGCCACTTCGCGACCGGCCGCTTCGACGATCTCGCGCACCATCTCCACCTGCTCGGCATTGGAATGGGCCAGCTGACCGCGGGCGATGTAGAGATTGTCTTCGAGCCCCACCCGAACATGGCCGCCCATCGCGGCGCCGAGCTT
This sequence comes from Hoeflea sp., assembly GCA_020637795.1. GTDB lineage: Bacteria > Pseudomonadota > Alphaproteobacteria > Rhizobiales > Rhizobiaceae > Hoeflea. Next base: position 1,867,289 of record JACKJT010000001.1, read on the forward strand.
GGCCATGGCCATTTGCTGGCGGCCGGCGGCAAGCACGGAAAACATGTAGTCGTCAGCAAACAGGCTGTCGGCGGTTTGCTTGAGATAGGCCAGGTGCTCGGGCTCGGCGGAAACGCCACCCAGAACACCCATGACGAACTGGATGAAGATCGGCGCCTTAACGAGACCGCGTTCGACAAAATGATGCAGCATCTGCAGGTGGCTCAAATCATAGCATTCGAACTCGAACCGCGCCCCGCGCTCATGCCCCATCAGCCGCAGCACGGTTTCGATGTCGCGGGGCGTGTTCTTGAAGACCAGGTCGTCGGACTCGCGCAGGAAGGGTTCTTCCCAGTCATGCAGCCATTCGGTGCGCTTGCCGAGCATCGGGTAAAGCGCGAAATTCATCGTGCCCATGTTGAGCGAACACATTTCCGGCTCGGCGGCCATGGGCCCGGCGAGCCGCTGTTCCATCGTCATCACCGCGCTGCCGCCGGTGGTGAGATTGACCACCGCATCGGTCGCCGCCTTGATGGCGGGAAGGAACGCCATGTAGTCGGCGACGGCGGCCGAGGGTCGCCCGTCCTGGGGATCGCGGGCATGAAGGTGCAGGATGGCAGCCCCGGCCTCCGCCGCGCCGATCGCCTGTTCCGCGATCGCCCCGGCGGTCACCGGCAGGAATGGCGACATCGACGGCGTGTGGATCGAGCCGGTGACAGCGCAGGAGATGATGATTTTCGACATGCAGATCCCCGGTCAGGCCGCCTCGACCGCAAGCCCGGCCCGGGCGGCGAACCTGTCGAGTGCCGCAGTCAGCATGTCGATGAGTTCGTCGACCTGCCCTTCGGTGATGATCATCGGCGGACACACCAGGAAATGGTCGCCTTCGATGCCACCGCGGGTTCGCCGCGAATAGATGATCAGGCCTTCGGCATAGGCGAGTTCCACCAGTTCAAGGTAAGCGTTGAGCGCTTTTGGCAGTGGCTGCATCGTCTCCCGGTCGGACACCAGCTCAAAGGCCAGCAGCAGACCCTCGCCGCGCACATCGCCAATGAAGGAAAACCGCTGCATCAGGTTTTCAAGCCGCGCCTTGAGCAGGGCGCCGACGCGGGCGGCATTGTGCATCAATCCGCCGGTTTCGATCTCCTCGAGTACCGCCAGGCCCGCGGCACAGGCCTGCGGGTTGCCGGCATAGGTGTGACCATGCAGAAACCCGCCGGCATCCAGCACCGGATCGATCAGCCGGTCCTTCGCAATCATCGCGCCCAATGGCGCGTATCCGGCGCCAAACCCCTTGGAGATGGCGATGATATCGGGCTCGACGCCGAAATGCTCCGCGCCCATGAACCTGCCGGTGCGCCCGCCGCCCGACATCACTTCGTCATGGATCAGCAGCACGCCGTACCGGTCACAGATCTCGCGGACCGCCTGCATGTATCCGGCCGGCGGAACCAGCGCTCCGGTGGACGCGCCGCCGATCGGTTCCTGGATGTAGGCCAGCACCGTGCCGGGTCCTTCCTCGAGGATCCTGGCTTCGAGCATGGCTGCGTAATGGGCGCCGGTCGCGGGATCCTCCATCGCCAGGCCATCGAGATAGGCCCGCGGCGCCGGGATCTTCGGCATCGCCTGCATCATCGGCAGGAACGGATCGGACAATGGCGCGTATCCGGTCAGCGCCAGCGCGCCCAGGGTGGAGCCATGGTAGCTCGGGTCGCGCGAGATCACCTTCCAGCGCGATCCCTGCCCGACAGTCACGGCATATTGCCGCGCCAGCTTGATGGCGCTTTCCACCGCCTCGGATCCGCCGGAGACAAAGAAGACCTTTTCCATGCCTTCAGGCGAGAGCGATGCCACCCTGGTGGCAAGCTGTTCGCTTGCCTCGGTTTCGAAATGCAGCCGGTAGCCGAAGGTGGATTTCTCCATCTGCCGGCGCATGGCGTCCAGCACCCGGGGATTGGAATGGCCGATATTGGAAACCATGGCGCCGGACGAGCCGTCGAGATAGCGCTTGCCGTCGACATCCCACATGTAGACGCCGTGCGCTTCGGCCAGAACCGGGCGGCGGGCTCGGGTCTGGTAGAACAGATGGCTTTCTGGTTTCACGAAGGGCTCTCCACCGGAAGCGCGGCGCAGTCCCTGGCGCGGAATTGCAGGGCAACCTCCGCTCCCGTGGCAAAGGGGTGGTCCTCGATCATGTTGATGGCCTGCATCTGGTGATCGCCGACCCGCACGAAATAACGGGCGGACTGGCCCTGATAGTCGACATTCTCGACAACCGCATCGACCGCCAGCATGCCATCCGCCGGCGTCCCACGATCCTTAAGGTGCAGCTTCTCGGCACGGATCACCAGCCGCACCGGACCGGGCCCGGAAATCCTTGGAGCCCGTTCCTTCGGGATCGTAATGCGGGGGAAATCCGGCAGTTCGAGCACGATGTCGCCGCCCGCGATGTCCTCGCACCGGGCAGAGAGCAGGTTCGAGGCGCCGAGGAACTTCGCGACAAATTCGGTCGCAGGCGTGTTGTAGACCTCTTCCGGCGCGCCAACCTGTTCGACGCGGCCTTCCGACATGACGATGATCTGGTCCGACATGGCCAGCGCCTCGGTCTGGTCGTGGGTGACAAATACCGTGGTCACGCCGATGCTTTGCTGGATGCGCTTGAGTTCAACCCGCATGTCTTCACGCAGATTGGCGTCAAGCGCCGACAGCGGCTCGTCGAGCAGCAGCACGTCCGGTTCGATGACGATGGCGCGCGCAAGCGCGATGCGCTGCTGCTGGCCGCCGGAAAGCTCCTTCGGATAGCGCGCCCCGAGATCGGGCAATTGCACCAGTTCGAGTGCTGCGGCCACTTTGCGCCTGGCTTCATCCTTTGGCACATTGCGATAGTTGAGGCCGAAGGCGACATTCTCGGCAACCGTCTTGTGCGGAAACAGCGCATAGTTCTGGAACACCAGGCCGAGATTGCGCTTGTGGATCGGCACATCGTTGACCCGTTTACCCTTGATGGCGATCTCGCCTTCCGTCGGATCCAGCAGGCCCGCGATAATGCGCAATGTCGTGGTCTTGCCGCAGCCCGAAGGCCCCAGCAGGGTGACGAAACTGCCCTCGGCTATCTGCAGCGACATCTGGTGCACGGCGGTGTAGTCGCCAAAGCGCTTGACGATATTGCTCAGGGATACGGCGCTCACAGCATCAAGCCTCCGGGTTTGCAGGGGACTGGCCCCGCCAGGACGGCGGGACCGGGTGTTGGCTTAGTAACCGCGCTGGACGCGGCCGAACTCCTTGGACCATTCCGCCTCGTTGCCGTTCCAGTAGTCCGGATTGGCGAAGGTCAGGCCGGCGAGCGTGCCGGTCGGATCGAAGGCGGGAAGTTTCGGAATCTTGGCGCCAAGATCGACCTTGGTCGGGTCGAGCGCCGGCGGATAGCTCTGGCCTTCGGCCACGGCAATCGAGGTATCCTTGTCGAGCATGAAGTTGAGCAGCTCCTCGCAGGCCGCCATCGGGCTGCCTCTCAACACGAACAGGCATTCCTGCCAGCCGAACCCGTTCGGCGGGTCGTAGTAGCCGATGTCATGACCCTGTTCCTGCAGCGCGTAGATGCGGCCCGACCAGCCCTCGGTGACGTGGATTTCCTCCTCGGCCAGCAGGCTCATCAGCTCGGCCCCGGACGCCCAGTATTTCAGCGCCAGGTCGCGGTGCTTGCGCACGGCTTCCCACGCGGCCTCCGTGTCTTCGATATTGTTGGGGTCCTGGCCGGTCTGCAACGCCGCATACCACATGCGGGTGCGCCAATCGCCCCAGCCGCCGATCTTGCCCTTGTATTTCTCGTCGATGAGGATCTTTGCGCCCTTTTCCTTCATCTCGTCGTCGGAGATGTACTTGCGGTTATAGGCAAGACCCGTGGTGCCGTAGTCGTAAGGCGCGGCACTGAGGCTGTCGGGCGTGATCGTCTTGAAGGCGTTCATCAGCGCCGGCATGACATTGGCCATGTTCGGAATGTTGGCGACGTTGAGTTCGCTGGTCAGGTCGAAGCTGGCGTAGCGGGCATAATCGAACACGCCTGACAGGTGGGCGATGTTGTATTCGCCGGGCTGGCTGGCGCGCACCAGGGCGAGATATTCATCGCCGCCCGGGAAGGTGCCGTCGACAACCTTGACGCCCGTCTTCGCGGTGTAAGGATCGAAGGCATATTTGCGGAAGGCCTCCGAGACAACGCCGCCCCAGCCGTCAAAGCGGACCTGGCTGACATCGGCCGCGGCAAGGGCCTGCCGGGCAAACGGCATCTGCAGGCCATAGGCAGCGCCGGCGGCGCCAAGCAGGCCAAAGAAATTGCGGCGGCTGATATCGCCGTTCTGGAACCGCTCGCGCAGCCGTTCATAGCGTCTTGTGTCATCCATGTTGTTCTCCATCTGGTTCAGGTTCACTTGGCGGCTTACGCACCGCTTCTTGTTGCAAGGCTTCGGGCGATCGCCGCGCCAATCAGCGGCAACCCGACCGTCAGCACGATCATGACCGTGCCAAGAGCGTTGATCTCCGGAGAGATCGAATTGCGGAGCATCGAGAAGATCTGGGTCGGCACGGTCTCGATCCCGCCGGGCTTCCAGAACAGCGTCCCGGTGATGTCGTCGAAGCTGATGGTGAAGGCGAACAGGCCGCCGGCCGCGACTGCCGGCATCAGCAGCGGCAGCGTGATCGCGAAAAAGGTCTGCATCGGCGAGGCGCCGAGGCTGAGCGCCGCCTCCTCGACATCGCGCTTGATGCTGACCAGCCGCGCCTGCACCACCAGGATGACAAAGGGCAGCGTGAAAATGACGTGGCCGGCGAGCAACAGCGTGAAGCTCTTGCCAATATCGAGGAAGTTGAGAAACAGGAGCAGCGCCACCGCCAGCACCACTTCGGGTACCAGGATGGGCGCGATCAGCAGCGTGGTGATCAGGTTGCGGCCCGGAATTTTGTAGCGGACCAGCGCCAGGCTTGCCAGCACCCCGAGGACGGTCGAAATCACTGCCGTCATCAGGCCGAGCATGATCGAGGTGCGAAAGGCCCGCATGATCGCATCGTTGTTCCACAGCACCTCGAACCAGCGGGTCGACAGGCCGGTCATGGGGAAGCTGCCGAACTGGTTGGCGTTGAACGACAACAACACCACCACTGCGATCGGCAGGAACATGAAGAGGTAGACCAGGATCGTGTAGGTGCGGATCAGACGCCAGCCCATCAGCCAAGCCCCTTCGCCAGTTGCGCCATGCCGAGATAGCGGTTGTAGATCAGCACCAGGACGCCGAGGACCGCGAGCAGCAACAGCGACAGCGCCGAGCCGAGCGGCCAGTTGAGCTGGCGGATGATGGCCTCGTAGACAAGGTTGGCGAACATCGCGTCGCGCGGCCCGCCGAGGATGACGGGAGTGATGTAGGTGCCTGCGGCCAGGACAAAGCAGAGCAGCCCGCCGGCGGCGAGGCCCGGCAGCGACAGCGGCAGCGTCACCTGCAGGAAGCCCTGCCAGCGGGTGGCGCCGAGCGAGCATGCCGCGTCTTCGAGATTGGTATCGATGCCGTCGAGGCTGACGAAGATGTTGAGCACCATGAACGGCAGCAGGAAATGGGTGAGGCCGAGGATCACAGTGGTCTCGTTGTAGAGCATCTGGATCGGCTCATTGATGAGACCCAGCCAGATCAATGCCGAATTGAGCGCGCCGGAGACGCCAAGAATGTTGATCCAGCTCATCGTGCGAATGATGTAGCTGATCCAGAACGGCAGCATCAGAAGCACGAGAAGCACCACCTTGTTGCCCCTGGAACGGGCGATGAAATAGGCCGCCGGATAACCGAGAGCCGCGCAGGCGACAGTGGTCACGGCAGCTATCTTGAGGGTGTTGAGCAGGATGTCGCGATAGAAGGGGTCGGTCAGCGCCTCCTGCCAGTTATCGAGGAAGAAGCCCGGCGTGTCGGCGCCGGCTGCGCTCTTGAGCCAGAACGAATAGACGACGATGAACACCAGGGGCACGATCAGCAACAGACCGATCGCCGTCAGTGCCGGCGTCAGCAATATCCACGGCTGTCGCGCCTCGCGTTGCTCGATGCTCATGTTCCCAACGCTCCCCGGCGTTTTGTTGGGATCATGATGTTGGCTCAAGCTGCATTGATCAAATAGATAATTGATATTCCAAGCATAGATGATATCAATAATGAAATGAGCAGCCTTACACCGCCCGAACGATTGGCCCGTGATCTCGACTGGAATCTGCTGCGCACTTTCCTTGTGCTTGCCGATTCCCGCTCGGTCACGGAAGCCGCCGAACGCCTGAGCTTGAAGCAGCCGACCGTCTCAAGCGCGCTCAAGCGGCTCGAGGACCGGCTCGGCAAGCGGCTGATCAACCGCAAGCCCGGGCGGTTCGAGCTCACCGCCGCCGGGCGGCTGCTCTATGACGAGGCGATCGACATCCATGGCGCCATCCTTCGTCTCGGCACAGCCATCAGGGATGTCGAAGACGAAGTCAGCGGCCATGTCCGCATCGTCATGGCGAGCCACGTCATCAGCCCCTTGTTCGACCAGACGCTGAACAAGTTTCATCGGGATCACCCGCGCGCCACCTTGTCGATCGAGGCCATGGCCAGCCGCAGCGCCCTGACGGCGGTCGCGGCGCGGCGCGCCTCGCTGGCCATCTGCCTGGTCATGGATCGCAGCCCGCAACTGGAGTACCGGCGCCTGTTCCGCGAATATTTCGGCCTGTTCTGCGGACCCACCCATCCGCTCTACGGCCGGGAAGGCTTAACCTTCGCCGATCTTGCCGGACATTCGTCGGTCAGCTTCGTCACCGACCAGATGGATGACGCGCTCAGGCCGGTGGCGAAGATGCGCGCCGAGGCGCAGCTCGACGCCCGCATTGTCGGCACGTCGCCCAATCTCGAAGAGGTGCGGCGGATGATCATGGCCGGTCTCGGCATCGGGCCGTTGCCGTTGCACGTGGTGCGCGAAGACGTGGAGCGCGGGCGGCTCTGGCGGCTGCCGCCCTATGAGGCACCCCCGGCCATCGACGTGCACGTGGTCTGGAATCCGCATGCCAAGCACAACCGCGCGGAAGCCGCCATGCTGACCGGCCTGACCGATCTGATCGCGCGCACGCCGATGGACGAGCGCATCTACAACTGAGTTGAGTGTTCCAGCGTTAAGCGGGTTCGGGAGTGCTAGGAGACCGTCAGCTTGCCCCGCACCCGTCCGCTCCGGCATCGCCTCGTTGGCGAGGCGGAACACCATCGGCATGGCGGGCCGTTTCCCGGGGGAAACGACAGTCCCGAGGGGATCAGGTCCTGACGATGAAGCCCCTGGCGATATGGTTCCTCACGAAATAGATGACGGCAAGTCCCGGTATCAGCGACACCAGCGTCATTGCCATGACCAGGCCGATATCGGTTCGGAACCCGTAGAGCGAACTGATGGCCATCGTGATCGGCTTGCCGGCGGTCACTGTCAGGATGCGCGCAAAGACAACCTCGACCCATGAGAACATGAAGCAGAAGAACGCGGCGACACCGACGCCAGGCGCAATCAGCGGCAGCAATTGCCTGAGGAAAAACCGCGGCAGGGAATAGCCATCGAGGAACGCGGTTTCATCCAGCTCGCGTGGAACCGCCGAGATGAAGCTTTCGAGGATCCAGATGGCGATGGGGATGTTGAAGACACAATGCACCAGCGCGATCCCGACGGGTGAATTCACCAGGCCAACCTTGGCAAAAAGGATGAAAACCGGAAGCGTCAGGACGACGGGCGGGGTGATCCTGAACGCAATCAGCAGCAGGAAGAGATGCCTGTCGCCGACAAAACGGTAGCGCGCTATGGCATAGGCCGCGGGAACCGCGACCAGGATCGTTATGACCACATTCAAGGTGACATAGATCACCGAGTTGACGATCGAGCCCGACAGCAATGGCGACGCGACGATGTTCTGGAAGTTGATGGTGCTGAACTGCCACTGGACGATCCCGTCCCGCGGCAGCGTCGAGGTGAAACTCAGGATGAACATCTGCAGGAACGGCAGCAGGATGAACCCGGCGATGGCCGCCAGGAACAGGGCTGCCATCCAGGCTCTAAATCGGCTGGCTGGTGACGTGGCGCGCACCATCAGCGATCACCCTGCGGTGTCTCGTTCTGCCGGGCGTTCATGACGGTCTTGAATGCCCAGGCGATCGACAGAATGATCACGAAATAGATGATGGAGCGTGCCGCCGCCGGCCCGTAGTTGAAGGCGGCGATCTCCTCGCCCAGATCGAGCGACAGGAACGTCGTCTTGTGATCCGGACCGCCGGCGTTCACGCGAAATGCCTCGGTGTAGATCATGAAGCTGTCCATGAACCGGAGCAACAATGCCATCATCAGCACACCGCTCATCTTCGGCAGTTCGAGATAGCGGAAGACCTGCAGGCGCGACGCCCCGTCGATCGCCGCGGCCTGGTAATAGGCCGGTGAAATGGTGGAAAGGCTGGAATAGCACAGGATGACCACCAGACCGATCCAGTGCCAGGTGTCCATCACGACGAGCAGGATCCATGTGTGAATGGCGTTGAACTTGTAGTCGAGATCAAGGCCGAGCAGAGCCAGCGCGCGGCCTCCGAAGCCCGCGTCACTGCCGATAAAGCTGACCCACATCGAGGGCACCGTGTTCCAGGGCACCATCAGGGGAAGTGCGAGGATCATCAGCATGGCTGTTCTGAACCGGCCCTCCCGGGGCAGCAGCAGGGCGATGTAGATGCCAAGCGGAATCTGGATCGACAGAACGATCATCGAGAACAACAGGCTGCGCCCGAGGCTGTGCAGAAACCTTTCTGAAGAGAGGATGTCGCGATACCATTCGGTGCCGACCCAGAAGCGGCTTTCGAGCGTGAAAATATCGAAGAACGAATAGTTGAAAATCGTCACAAGCGGCAGCACGCCGACAAAGGCGAGCACACACAGTGACGGCAGCACCAGCCACCAGGCCGCATTGGATCTCGTTCTGGAATGGATGGAATTGGCCAAATCACGAAACCGGTCTTGTCATGTGCGCTGCAGGGTAGAGCTCCTAATCGACAGGAGGCAATTGTCGTCGCGATTGTTTTCGGTCTGCCCGAAAAAACAGGGGCCGGAACGGTGTGTTCCGGCCCCCTTTGTTCAGCCTGTTGCAGGCAGGTTCCCGAGAACCTTACTGCCAGCTCTTGATCAGCTCGTCGTAAGACACGGTCTGCGGTGTCTCGTCCTCGTTTTCGAGCTTCGGATAGGGCGCACCCGGCTGTTCCAGCCAGTAGGATGCGTCCTGCGGCTCGTTCATCTTCGGGCCGATGTCACCCTGGACGCCTGCACGCTCAAGACGCTCCATGACCTTCTCCTGCGCTTCGCAGAGGCTGTCGAGGGCTTCCTGGGCAGTCTTGGCGCCAGACATGGCGTCACCGATGTTCTGCCACCACAGCTGAGCCAGCTTCGGGTAGTCAGGAACGTTGGTGCCGGTCGGGGACCACTGAACGCGCGCGGGCGAACGGTAGAACTCGATCAGACCGCCGAGCTTGTCGGCGCGCTGGGTGAAGTGATCCGAGTTGATCGTCGATTCACGGATGAAGGTGAGACCGACATCGGACTTCTTCAGGTCAACCGTCTTGGAGGTGACGAACTGGGCGTAGAGCCATGCGGCCTTGGCCCGGTCGACCGGGGTCGACTTCATCAGCGTCCAGGAGCCGGCGTCCTGATAGCCAACCTTCTGGCCTTCCTTCCAGTAAACGCCGTGCGGGGAAGGCGCCATGCGCCACTTCGGCGTGCCATCCTCGTTCATGACCGGAAGACCCGGTTCGACGGTTGCCGCGGTAAAGGCGGTGTACCAGAACATCTGCTGGGCGACATTGCCCTGGGCAGGGATCGGGCCGGCTTCACCGAAGGTCATGCCTGCTGCTTCCGGCGGGGAGTACTTCTTCAGCCAGTCGATCGCCTTCTCGACGGCATAGACGGCAGCCGGGGCGTTGGTTGCACCGCCGCGGGTGACGCAGGACCCGACGGGCTGCGAGTTTTCGTTCACACGAATGCCCCACTCGTCGACCGGAAGACCGTTGGGCTCGCCAACGTCGCCCATGCCGGCCATCGACATCCACGCATCGGTGTAGCGCCAGCCGAGCGAGGGGTCCTTCTTGCCGTAGTCCATGTTGCCATAGACCGGACCGGTCACGCCCAGGTGCGACAGATCACGGCCGGTGAAGAACTCGGCAATGTCTTCGTAAGCCGACCAGTTGACCGGAACGCCCAGGTCATAGCCGTACTTGGCCTTGAAGTCGGCCTTGTTCTTCTCGTCGTTGAACCAGTCATAGCGGAACCAGTAGAGGTTCGCGAACTGCTGGGTCGGCAGCTGGTAGAGCTTGCCGTCGGGACCGGTGGTGAAGGACGTTCCGATGAAATCGGCGACATCGAGTGTCGGGCTGGTGACGTCGGCGCCTTCACCGGCCATCCAGTCGGTCAGGTTGCGGACCTGCTGGTAGCGCCAGTGGGTGCCGATGAGGTCGGAGTCGTTGACGTAGCCGTCATAGATGTTCTCGCCCGACTGCATCTGGGTCTGCAGCTTTTCAACCACATCGCCTTCGCCGATCAGGTCGTGGGTGACCTTGATGCCGGTGATCGCGGTGAATGCCGGGGCAAGCACCTTGGATTCATATTCATGGGTGGCGATGGTTTCCGACACCACCTTGATCTCCATGCCGGCGAACGGCCTGGCGGCATTGATGAAGAACTCCATCTCGGCCTTCTGTTCGGCTTCCGAAAGAACCGAAAGTCCGCCGATTTCTTCTGCCAGGAATTTTTCCGCGGCAGCCATGTCTGCATGGGCAGAGCCCGTGGCCAACATGATCGCGGCGCATGCCGTCGTGTTCAGTAGCAGATTTCGCATAGTATCCTCCCTTTAAAGATTATGCGCGTCCAAGAGATGCAGAAGATCCGCATCTCCATTTCGATCGGAATCACACTGTCCGAAACACGCCAACGGCGTAGACCAGTGAGATTCCAAGTGCCCACCACAGGTTGGGTCCAACCAGACCCAGCCATGCGAGATGGATGAAGGCGCTGCCAAGCAGCGATATGAAAAGGCGGTCGCCGCGGGTTGTCTCGAACCGCAGGATTCCGATCCTCGGGTTGCCTCCCGGCGAGAAATATTCCCAGACACCCATTGCGATCAGCAGCCCGGCGAGACACACCCAGAAGAGGCTTGTGGGCAGGGTCCAGGCCATCCATGACAGGTCCATGATCTTCCTCCCTATACCCGGCCCAGGGCAAAGCCCTTGGCGATGTAGTTGCGAACGAAATAGATCACCAGCGCGCCGGGAATGATGGTCAGCACGCCGGCGGCGGCGAGCACGCCCCAGTCGACGCCGGACGCGCCGACGGTGCGGGTCATGATGGCCGAGATCGGCTTGGCGTCCGTGGTGGTCAGCGTTCTTGCGATCAAGAGCTCCACCCACGAGAACATGAAGCAGAAGAAGGCGGCGACGCCGATGCCCGATGCGATCAGCGGCATGAAGATCTTGACGAAGAATTTCGGGAACGAGTAGCCGTCGATATAGGCGGTCTCGTCGATCTCCTTGGGCACGCCGGACATGAAGCCCTCAAGGATCCACACCGCCAAGGGCACATTGAACAGGCAGTGGGCCAGCGCCACGGCGATGTGCGTGTCGATCAGGCCAAAGGCGGAATAGAGCTGGAAGAACGGCAGCACGAACACCGCGGCCGGCGCCATGCGGTTGGACAGCAGCCAGAAGAACATGTGCTTGTCGCCGAGGAAGCGGTAGCGCGAGAAGGCGTAGGCCGCCGGCAACGCCGCCGAGATCGAGATCACGGTGTTCATCCCGACATAGATCAACGAGTTGATGTAGCCCGAATACCAGGACTCGTCGGTGAAGATCACGGTGTAATTGTGCAGGGTCGGCTCGGCCGGAAACAGCGTGAACGTCGACAGGATTTCCTGATTGGTCTTGAAGCTCATATTGATGAGCCAGTAGATCGGCAGCATCAGGAAGAAGATGTAGAGGCCGGGCACGAGCCAGCGCGTGATGCTCTTCTTGGCAAAGCGATTGCTGGCCCGCACATTGCTCGTGTCGATGACGTTTGCGCGCTGGTTCATCCGAGCCTCGTTTGCGTCCATGGGGTTTGTCTGACTGCTCATTAGTCTTCCACCCTCGCATCCGGTTTATCGACACCGACATTGCTCATGACCGTGAAGAAGACGTAGCAAACGGTGAGAACGATGAGCTGGTAGACCAGCGACATCGCCGCCGCCGGACCAAGGTCGAACTGTCCGATTGCCTGCTTCACAAGGTCGATCGACATGAAGGTGGTGGAATTGCCCGGTCCGCCGCCGGTCAGAACGAACGGCTCGGTATAGATCATGAAGGAATCCATGAACCGGAGCAGGAAGGCGATGATCAGGACACCGCGGATCTTGGGCAGCTGGATGAAGCGGAAGACCGACCATCTCGACGCGCCGTCGATTTTCGCGGCCTGGTAATAGGCCTCCGGAATGGAAACCAGGCCGGCATAGCACAGCAGCACGACAAGGCTCGTCCAGTGCCAGACATCCATCAGGATGATGGTCAGCCAGGCGTGCAGCACATTGCTGGCATAATTGTATTCAAACCCGAGCTGCTCGATCGTGTGTCCGAGCAGGCCGATATCGGCGCGGCCAAAGATCTGCCAGATCGTGCCCACCACGTTCCACGGGATCAGCAGAGGCAGGGCCATCAGTACGAGACAGACGGGAACCCAGATGCCCTTCTTGGGCATGGTCAGGGCGATGGCGATCCCGAGCGGAATTTCGATCGACAGGATGATGAACGAAAACAGCAGGTTGCGCGCAAGTGCGTCCCAGAACCGGTCGGAATTCAGAACATCCTGGAACCACTCGGTCCCCGCCCAGAAGAACTGGTTGTTGCCGAACGTGTCCTGGAACGAATAGTTGATCACCGTCATGATCGGAATGATGGCGCTGAGCGCCACCAGGACGAAAACCGGAATGACGAAAAACCAGGCCTTGTTGTTGTAGGGTTTATCCATCCTCAGGCTCCCGCTCTGACAAGGTGGGAATTCTCGTACACATTGATCCGGGCCGTTTCGAAATTCAGCGTCGGATCGGCGGGAACGTTCTCGTGTTCCTTGAGCAGGGCATTGATGGCGTGGCCCTGAAGATTGGCCCTGACGATCTTGAAGCGGCCGATGTTTTCAACTGCATCGATCTGAACCGGAAGACCGCTGCCGTCCGATGACAGCGAGACGAATTCCGGCCGTATGCCCAGTTCGCTCTTGCTGCCCGAAGTCTTGTAGCCGGCCGGAAGCTCGATCTTGAGATCACCCACTTTCGCGGTCTTGCCATCGATCTCGCAGGGAATGACATTCATGCCCGGCGAGCCGATGAAGTAGCCGACGAAGGTGTGGGCGGGCTCGTTGAACAGCTCTTCGGGCGTTCCGATCTGCACCACTTCGCCTTCATACATCACCACCACCTTGTCGGCGAAAGTCAGCGCCTCGGTCTGGTCGTGAGTGACATAGATCATGGTGTGGCCGAGTTGGCGGTGCAGGTCCTTCAGCTTGGTCCGCAATTGCCACTTCATATGCGGATCGATGACCGTCAGCGGCTCGTCAAACAGGATTGCATTGACGTCGTAGCGCACGAGACCGCGTCCGAGCGAGATCTTCTGCTTCTCATCGGCGGTCAGCCCGCGCGCCTTTCGGTCCGCCTTGTCGGAGAGATCGAGGACGTCGATCATGTCGCTGACGCGCCTGGCGATTTCATCGCGCGGCACACGGCGGTTGATGAGCGGGAAGGCCAGGTTCTCGCGCACCGTCATGGTGTCGTAAATCACCGGGAACTGGAACACCTGCGCGATGTTGCGCTCTTCGGGCTGCAAGTGGGTCACATCCTGACCGTCGAACCTGATATGCCCCTTGGAGGGGACCAGGAGGCCGGAAATGATGTTGAGCAACGTGGTCTTGCCACAGCCAGAAGGCCCCAGCAGCGCATAGGCTCCGCCGTCTTCCCATTTGTAGTCGATTTCCTTGAGCGCAAAATCCGCGTCCGTCTTCGGATTTGCAGAGTAGGAATGGGCCAGTTTGTCGAGTGTGATGCTTGCCATAACCGGGCCTCAATTCTGACGGTCAAAACCCGGCGCGGACACCAGGTTCTTGTCACGGTCGAAGACAAACAGCTGGTCCTGTTCGAGATAGGCGGGGATTTCATCCCCGATCCCGACACGATGCACACCGTGCATCAGGGCGACCATGTGAATGCCCTTGCTCTTAAGATGGATGAAGCTCTCCGAGCCGGTTATTTCCGTGGTCGAAACAGTGCAATCGAGCTTCATCGATTTGCCATCGGGCTGATGCAACGACATGTGATGCGGCCTGATGCCAATCGTGTAGTCCCCGTCCTGAAGGCTCAAGACGGCGTCGGGAACGTCGATGCGGTTGGCATTAAAGACAAACTCCGAACCGGTTTTCCTGACCGGCAGGATGTTCATCGGCGGGTCGGAGAAGGTTTGCGCTGTCAAGAGGTCGGACGGCCGGTTGTAGACATCGATGGTCTGATCGAACTGCGTGACCCGCCCCTCGTGCAAGGTCGCAGTCTTGCCGCCCAGCAACAGGGCTTCCTGGGGTTCGGTTGTGGCGTAGACAAAGATCGCGCCGGTCTCGGCGAATATCCTGGGCAGTTCCACCCGCAACTCTTCGCGCAACTTGTAGTCCAGGTTTGCCAGCGGCTCATCCAGCAGCACCAGTTCGGCATCCTTGACCAGGGCTCTCGCCAAGGCGGTGCGTTGCTGCTGTCCGCCGGAAAGGTTCAGCGGCGTCCGGTCGAGATAGGGGGAGAGCTTCATCAGGTCCGCGGCCTGGCGCACGCGGCGATCGATTGTGGCCTTGTCCACTCCGGCCACCCGCATCGGAGAGGCGATGTTCTCATAGACCGTCATGGCCGGATAGTTGATGAACTGCTGGTACACCATCGCCACGTTGCGCTTCTGAACCGGCATGCCCACGACATCGGTGCCGTTCATCAGGATCTGGCCCGATGTCGGACGGTCAAGTCCAGCCATCAGGCGCATCAGCGATGTCTTGCCAGACAAGGTCGGGCCGAGCAGAATGTTTATCGACCCTTTCTCAAGCGTCATCGACACATCATCGATGTGCAGACTTCTGCCGACCTTCTTGCTGACGGTTTTCATTTCCAGCATCTAGAATTCCTACTCCGCTGCAAATTTTTGCAGTTGCTTGTGCTCGCGCATGAACGTGTCCAGGCGGGCAGTCTGTTCCGGCGTAAAGCGTATGCCGAGCTTGCTTCTGCGCCACACCACGTCGGCAGCCGTCTGGGCCCACTCGTTTTTCATCAGGTAGCGCACTTCGGCCTCGGTCAGCCCGTGACCGAAGTCTTCACCCAGGCCTTCGCTCGATCTGGCCTCACCGAGAATCTCGAAGACCTTCAGCCCGTAGGACCGGACGAGGCGCTCGCTCTGGGAGGTTTCCAGGAACGGATAATCGGCGCGCACTTTCGAAAGAAGATCGGTGAACCCGGAGACCCCGAATTCGCCGCCCGGGAGCACGCTTGCCCTTGTCCACGGCGCACCCTTGCCGCCGATTGCCGCCTCCACCTTTTCCAGCATCGATTCCGCCAGCCGGCGGTAGGTGGTTATCTTGCCGCCAAAGACATTGATGACTTTCGGACCCGCGCCGCCATCGGTTCGCAGCACGTAATCGCGGGTTGCTTCCTGGGCCTTGGAGGCGCCGTCATCATAAAGCGGGCGCACGCCGGAATAGGTCCAGACGATATCGTCCCTTGTGACCGGCTCTTTGAAATAGTGGCTCGCGCCATCGCAGAGATAGCTGATCTCCTCATCGGAGATCTTCACGTTCGATGGATCGCCATGAAAATCCTGATCCGTCGTGCCGATCAGCGTGAAGTCCTGCTCGTAGGGAATGGCGAAGAAGATACGCTCATCCGAATTCTGGAAAAAATAGGCCTTCGGGTGCTCGAACTTCTTGCGAACGACGATGTGGCTGCCCTGAACCAACCGGACATTGCGGGCTTCGTTCTCGCCGATCGATGTCCTGAGAATGTCATCGACCCACGGACCGCCTGCATTGACGATCACCCGGGCAGAAACCCGACGCATGGCTCCCGTATCAGCGGCCTGCAGATCGATTTCCCACAACTCGCCGCCCTTCTTCGCCGACACGACCTTTGTCCGCGTGGAAATCTCGGCGCCTTTTGCCCTGGCATCCATGGCATTGAGCACAACCAGCCGCGCGTCATTGACCCAGCAATCCGAGTATTCGAACGCTTTTGTGAACTCGTCTTTCAGCGGCCCGCCGGCGGTGTCGCTTCTCAGGTCCAGAACCCTGGTCGGCGGCAGGATCTTGCGGCCGCCCAGGTGGTCATACAGGAACAGGCCAAGCCGCAGCAGCCAAGCCGGCCGCATGCCCTTGTGGTGCGGCAGCACGAAACGCAGCGGCCAGATGATGTGCGGCGCCATGTTCAGAAGGACTTCGCGTTCGATCAGCGCCTCGCGAACCAGACGGAATTCGTAATGCTCGAGATAACGGAGCCCGCCATGAATGAGCTTGGTGGACCAGGATGAGGTACCGGAACCCAAGTCGTTCATCTCGGCAAGGCAAACGGAATAGCCACGGCCTGCCGCGTCACGCGCAATGCCGCATCCATTTATGCCCCCGCCAATAACGAAGATATCGAAAACCTGAGACAAGAAATCCTCCCGGAACCAGCGTCGCCTCCTCCAAAGCGAAACCTTAGGCCAATGAAATCGAAGACAAAGCGAATGTCAAACGAAATCCACCGAAGATGCCGGATCTTCGTCGCCGCTTTTCCGGATTCCGACGGCACCCGGTCTCCCGAACCCCCGATTGCGGGCATTCGCCAAAGACCGGCATTCGTGAATCTCCGCTGTTGCGGGACTGGATTTTCGGGGCACATCACGACACCGCATGCTGCCGGCAGGAAAGCATCCGGGCGCCGCGCAACAGGCCGGTCCGCGCCCCATCCGCCACTGCGCGACATGCCTGTCATCCGACCGCCGCCCCCTGCGTTAAGGTTTTGTTAACCATAACGACGCACACTCGGGCCGGAACGGATGTAGCGATCACGCGGCCATTGGCCGATCCGCGACAGGACGGCGCGGATGGATCGAGCTTGGGAGCACCAGCTGATGACTTTCTTGTTCTTGATGTTGTGTATCTTCGGCGGCATTGCCGCATGGCCCAATCGAAAGCGTGGGAACAGGCAGAACCAGTACGACTGGGATCGGGCCATCTGATTTCCCCTGGCGGCACCTCCACCTGCCGCCGGCGGATACGACCGCACGCCTTGATCGGGTAGCGGCGGTTTCAGCCATTGCCTTGGCCGTAGGCTCCTCCACACGCATCCCCGTCGAAAGCCCGGCGGCACACACCAGCCCCGATCAAATGCAACTCCCCGAATGCTGTCCGTATGGCGGAGATCCGTGATCATTTCCATGCCCGCCGGATTGAACCCGGCATGACAAGAGCGCCGTGATCGGGACTGCGGGTCTGGCGGCGGCTGCAGAATCTGCTGGCACCCAGGCCACTGATTTGACAACATGCAGGAAGGGAGGATTTGGCCGGTGGCGATCGTCGCCCGGGGTGGACAGAGCCGACAGGCGAAGCTTTCAACCGGGGCGTCTGACCGCAGGCGAAATTTCTGACGATGGAAAACTGGTACATTGAGCATCCGGACCCCGCACGACAAGGAACATCCGCCAGCCGCGCCAGCCGGCGTGGCAAGAGACAGCACGGCGCGGGTCATTTCCGCGATCAACACAGCCGACTTCTTTCCGGCAATCCTCGACTACATGCGATCCGTAGTGCCGTTCAGCGGGGCCTTCATCACGCAACTGCACAGGAACCGGCCGCCGGATCATATCTATGACAATGTCAGGGCCGAGCGGCACCGCGATGTCGTCGACCAGTATCTGGACAGTGCCTATCTTCTCGACCCCGTGTACGATGTCTTCCTGTCCGGCCGGACCCATGGCGCGATGCGATTGCGCGACGTGGCGCCGGACCAGTTCATGCGGTCAACCTATTACCGCCGCTATTACCGCAACATCGCGCTCAGGGACGAAATGGCCATTCTGGTCCCCCAGGGCGAGTGTGCGGTGTTCTTCTCGCTCGGCCGGCTCGGCGATGAGCCCCGTTTCAGCATCCGGTCGGTGCAGGCGTTTCAGGCCAGGATCGATGTCATAGCCGCACTCACCGGCAAGCATTTCGAGCGCGGACACACAACACCGGTCCATGCGGAGGACGCCCCGGCCGACCGGACGCTGACCGCGGCGCTCGATGCCTTTGGCGAGGGCATCCTGACAGCCCGCGAACGCGAGGTGGCAACACTCATTCTCAAGGGCCACTCGTCGGCGTCGGTTTCGACGATGGCCGGCATCGCGGTCGGCACCGTCAAGATCCACCGCAAGAACATCTATCGGAAGCTTGCGATCTCCTCGCAATCCGAACTCCTGTCGAACTTCCTGCGCTCGGTCCTGAGCTGATTGGCCTATCCCCTTCGGGGTATTTACCCGCGCGTGCCCGGCTCATAGCCTTCGGGCATGGATGGTGAGCCAGATCGGCGGGGACAGATTTATCGGATGACCGGAACAGAAATCGCCAGAGACCGGAAGGCCGCAGTGTCGGTAAGGAGCCTGTCAAAGACCTTCGGACAGGGAGAGTACGCGATCACCGCGCTCGACAGCGTCGAACTCGACATTCTCGAGAACGAGTTCTTCACGCTGCTCGGTCCGTCCGGATGCGGAAAGACAACCTTGCTGCGGCTGATCGCAGGCTTCGAACTGCCGACAAACGGATCGATCTCGCTGCAGGATCAGGATATCACGGACAAGCCTCCGCACCGGCGGCCGATCAACACGGTTTTCCAGAACTACGCGCTGTTTCCGCACATGACGGTGGCCGAGAACATCGGTTTCGGGCTGAGGATGCTCGGCAGGCCGACAGCGGAAATCAAGCAGACAACCGAGCGGATGCTGGCGCTGGTTCAGCTGGAGGCCATGGCCGGACGCCGGACGGACCAGCTTTCGGGCGGCCAGCAGCAGCGCGTGGCGCTGGCGAGGGCGCTGGCGCCGGCGCCCAAGGTGCTGCTGCTCGACGAGCCGCTGGCGGCGCTTGATCTGAAACTCAGAAAAAGCATGCAGATCGAACTCAAGAGCCTGCAGGCCGAGACCGGCATCACCTTCGTGTTCGTGACCCACGACCAGGAAGAGGCGCTGACCATGTCGGACCGGATCGCGGTGATGAAATCCGGCAAGATCCTGCAGATCGGCACGCCGCGCGATATCTATGACCGACCGACGCACCGGTTCGTGGCCGATTTCATCGGTGACATCAACATTCTCGAAGGAACCGTCGAACACACGGACGGCGATCTGGCGACGGTGCGGCTGAAAGACGGGACCAGGGTTTCCGCGCATCTCGGAACGGCATCGGCACGGTCCGGGGATGTCAGCGTGGCGATCAGGCCCGAGAATGTCCGGCTGGCGAGCACAGGCGAGACACCGACGCTCACGGGCATTCTCGAAAACATCGTCTATTTTGGCGCGGCGACAAATCTCCACCTTCGGCTCGGCACCGGCGAGGAAATGGTGATCCGCAATCCGGGCGCGGTCGACGAGGGCCGGTACCAGCCGGGCGCCACGATCGGTGCGATCCTGCAGCCCGAGCTGATCCGGGTGCTGGAATGAGCGGCCGGGAACCGCAATCGGCGCTTGCCGCCGCGATCGAGCAGAACAAACGCACCGAGCGCGTCACCCGCGCGTGGCTGCTTGCGCCGGCACTGACGATCATCCTGGCCATCAGCATCCTGCCGCTCGGCATCACCGTCGTCTATTCGTTTCTGACGCCGGGCACCTATGGCGGCGTGACCTGGGAGTTCAGCACCGACAGCTACGTGCAGTTCCTGTTCCAGCGCGACATCTTCGATGACACGCTTGTCTTCAATTCCGCCTATGTCTCGATCTTCCTCAGATCGATCGGGCTCGCCCTGGGCGCCACGCTGGGCGCCCTCATCCTCGGCTTTCCGACCGCCTATTTCATTGCGACGAAGCCGCGCGAGCAGCGCAACATCTGGCTGTTCCTGATCACGCTGCCGTTCTGGACCAATCTCTTGATCCGCACCTATGCCATGCTGCTGATCATCCGCGACGAAGGCATCATCAACATCATGCTGATGAAGGCCGGCATCATTTCGTCGCCGCTGACCATCCTTTACACCGACACCGCGGTGTTCATCGGGCTGATCTACTCGTTTCTGCCGTTCATGGTGCTGCCGATCTACGCGAGCCTCGAGAAGCTCGATTTCAGCCTGGTCGAAGCCGGCTACGATCTTTACGCAAACCGGCTGAAAGTGCTGTTTCATGTCATCGTTCCGCTGGCAAAGCCGGGAATTGTTGCCGGCTGCATCCTGGTCTTCATCCCCGGTCTTGGCGCCTACATCACGCCCGAGCTCCTGGGCGGCGGCAAGAAGCTGATGATCGGCAACATGATCGCCATGCAGTTCGGCGCCTCGCGCAACTGGCCGTTCGGGTCGGCGGCCGCGCTGATCCTGATGGCGCTGGTCATCCTGGTGCTGCTGCTCAACGCGCTCGCCGCCAGAAGGGGAGCCTCGAACAATGGCTGATCCCACGACAGCAATGCCGGCTTCGGCCCAACCGCGCCAGCGCCGTCGGCTGGTCCGCGATCTCAAGGCGATGCCCGGGTTCACCGCGACGGCGTGGCTCTGCATCGTCACGCTCTATCTGCCGATCCTGGTGCTGATCGCGTTCTCCTTCAACGAGAACCGGTCGGTGGTGCTGTGGACGGGCTTTTCGCTCGACTGGTACGCCAAGGCGCTGGAGAATGACGGGATCCGCAATGCGGCCTGGGTGTCGGTCAAGATCGCGCTGTTTGCCACCGTCATTTCGACGATCGCCGCCACCATGGCGGCGTTGGCGACGACCCGGACGAAGAAGTTCGCCGGCCAGGGACTGGTCTACGGGATCATCAACCAGCCGCTGATGATCCCCGAGATCGTCACGGCGATCGCAACACTGTCGCTGTTCGCGCTGGTCAAGAAGGTCACCGGTCTCACCGGCATCGGCTACCTGATGCTGGCGCATGCGGCCTTCTGCATTCCGTTTGCCTACATGCCGATCCGCGCCCGGCTCGAAACCATGACGCTGACGCTGGAACAGGCCGCGGCGGATCTTTACGCGCCGCCGCTGAAGGTCTTCACGCTGGTGACCTTGCCGCTGCTCGGACCCGGCATCGTTGCCGGCGCCATGCTCGCCTTCGTCGTCTCGCTCGACGACGTGATCATCACCCTGATGATTGCCGGACCGGGCGAGACCACGCTTCCCATCTACATTCTCGGCGCCATCCGGCGCGGGATCACGCCCGAGATCAATGCCGTCTCGACCATCTTGGTCGCGGTCTCGGTGCTGCTGGTCATGCTGCTGTTCCTGGTGCAGCGGCGCATGCAGCGATAGGACGGAAAAAGAAAGAGAGGAACAACGATGAAAACCGTATTGAGGCTTCTCGCCACCGCATCAGCCGTGGCATTCGTATCGTCGGCGGCAATGGCCGCAGGCGAACTGAACGTCTACAACTGGGGCAACTACACCTCGCCCGAGATGATCAAGAAGTTCGAGGAAAAGTTCGACATCAAGGTCAATCTGGACGGCTACGATTCCAACGAGGCGATGCTCGCCAAGGTCAAGGCGGGCGACACCGGCTATGACATCGTCGTGCCGGGCGACTACATGATCAAGGTGATGATCGGCGAAGGCCTGCTCGAGGAAGTCAAGCCGAACACGATGGAGAATTTCAAGAACGTCGATCCGAACTGGGTCGATGTCTGGTGGGATCCGGGCCGCAACTACTCGATCCCCTACCAGTGGGGCACCACCTCGTTCACCGTCGACACGGCGATCTATGACGGCGACATCGATACGCTGGCCCTGCTGTTCGATCCGCCGGAAGTGCTCAAGGGCCGGATCAACATGCTCAACGACATGAACGACGTGATCAACGCCGGCCTGCGCTATCTCGGCTACGGACGCTGCAACGGCAATCAGGACGAGTTGCGGGAAGTGCTCGCGCTGCTGTCCAAGGCCAAGCCGCACTGGCGGACGATGGATTATGCGGTGATCGAGAAACTCACCTCCAAGGACGTCGACATCAGCCAGAGCTGGAATGGCGCCGCCATGCGCGCCCGGGCCCAGCGGCCGACGCTGAAATATGCCTATCCGAAGGAAGGCTTCACCGGCTGGATGGACAATGTCGCCGTGCTCAAGGGCGCGCCCAATCTCGACAATGCCAAGCTGTTCATCAACTTCATGATGGACCCGGAGAACGCCGGCCTGACGTCGAACTTCGCACGCTATGCCAACGGCATTCTCGGAAGCGACAAGTTCATGGAGCCGGAAATGCTCTCGGCACCCGAGATCGTGATGCCGGCCAGCGCGCCGGCGCCCGATTTCGTCACTCCCTGCCCGCAGGAAGTGGTCGATCTCTACAACAAGATCTGGACCCAGCTGAAGCAGTAGGCCCGAACCCGGCGCGCGGGCACCCCCGCGCGCCGTCCCCCACCAGAGAAAGATTGTCCATGTCCGACACCGGAAAGGTTGAACCGGCGATGCCCAAGACCGCCCGGCAACTGGGGATCATGCAGGGGTTTCCGCCCCCGCCGGAGAAGCGCCCGACGCTTGCGAACTGGGATCTTCCACCGTTCAACCGCTGGGCCTTCCAGAATGTGCGAAGCCTGATTCCGACAGTGGATGTGTTCCGCGGCTTCGGACCGGCGAGTGCTCTGGAAGAAGCGCCCGCCGATCTCGCCGGCATCCGGTTCGAGCGCGAGAACGGCACGACCGTTTCCATCGACCGGTTCCTGGGCGAGAGCTATGGCGATGCCTTCCTGGTGATGCATCGCAACCGCATCGTCTTCGAGCGCTATCTCAATGACATGGCGCCGGAAACGCTGCATCTGTCGCAGTCGGTGGCAAAATCCGTCGTCGGTCTGCTGACCGGGATTCTCGCTTCCGATGGCACGGTCGATATCCATGCGCCGCTGTCTGACATCGTGCCCGAACTGGCGCAGTGCGGCTATGCCGACGCGACACTCGACCAGGTGCTCGACATGCGCTCGGGCGTGCGTTTCACCGAGGACTACAACATGCCGGGCAGCGACATGACCCGGATCGACATTGCATCCGGCTGGCGCCCGCATGTCGCCAGCGCACCGCGCCCGACGATCCGCGAGGTTGTCCTCAGCTTGCCGAAGCTCAGGCCGCATGGCGGGGCGTTCGAATACCGCTCGATCGAGACAGATGTCGTCGCCTGGGTGCTGGAGCGTGCGGCCGGCAAACCCCTTGCCGAGCTGGTCAGCCAGCATCTGTGGCAGCCCATCGGAGCGGACCGCGATGCCTATTTCACCGTCGACGAAGCCGGCACCGCGCTTGCCGACGGCGGTTTCAATGCGACGCTGCGCGACTACGCGCGCCTGGGGATGCTGATGCTCGGCGGCGGGCGGGTCAACGGGCGGCAGATTGTACCGGCGGCCTGGATCGAGGGCATCCGCAGCGGCGACCCGGAGGTTTTCGGCGATCCCTACACGTCGGTCCTGCCGGGTGGCGCCTACCGCCGCTTCTGGTGGATCCGCGACGCGGACAAGGGCGACATCTGCGCCCGCGGCGTGTTCGGTCAGCTGATCTACGCGGATCCGGAGAGCGAATTGCTGGTGGTGAAGCTGTCGACTTGGCCGGATTACGTGATTCCGTCCCTGACCCGCGACACCTTCCGCGCCATCGACGCGATCCGGTCGGCGCTGAGCAACCGGTAACCGGCGGGATCATGAGCTGATAAAGACAACAAGCAAGGGAGCAGAGCAGTGGCAACCGCAGATCTGATCATTACCAACGGTGCGGTCCTGACGATGGATCCGGACCTGCCTCGGGCGGAGGCGGTGGGGGTCGCAGACGGGCGCATCATCGCTGTCGGCTCGGCTTCCGAGGTGGCCGGCCTCGCCGGACCGGCCACGCAGGTGCTGGATGCCGGCGGAGCGACCGTTCTGCCCGGCTTCATCGAAAGCCACATGCACCTGTTCACCGGCGGGGCGGAACTTCAAAACCTTCAGCTCGACGGATGCGCGGATCCGGATCTGCTTGCCAGGGAGCTGACCGCTTTCGCGGCAACCAGACCGGATGCGCCGCTTCTCGTCGGGCAGGGCCCGGATTACGGCATCTTCGGCGACACGGCGCCGCGCCTGGTTCTCGATGCGATCCTGCCCGGCCGGCCTGTGGCGCTGATGGCGCATGATCATCACACGGTCTGGGCCAATACCGCCGCACTTGAAGCGGCGGGCGTACTGCATGGGCTCAAGACCTCCGACGGGCACGAGGTGGTGATGGGCGCCGATGGTCTTGCCACGGGCACATTGCTGGAACCGGAGGCCTACAGCCCGGTGATGCGTCTTGGCGGACAGGAGCGAACCATGCTGGGCCTGTCAAGCGGCCGCGAACCGGATCCCGCCCCGTCGAAAGCCGAACGCGCCGTCGACCTGGCGCATCTCAAACGCGGGCTGGCGCACGCGGCGAGACATGGCATCACCTCGATCGTCAACATGGACGGCAATGTTTACACGCTGGACCTGCTCGAAGAGCTCCGATCCACGGGGGAGCTGACTGCCCGCGTGCGGGTGCCGTTCCACTATGTCCCCGAGATGAAGCCCGATGACCTTGAGACCGCGCTCGAGATGCGTGCCCGCTGGTCGGACGAATGGCTGGCGTCGGGGTTCGTGAAATTCTTCATGGACGGGGTCATCGACAGCCGCACCGCCTTCATGAAGCACGATTACCCGGGTCAGCCCGGATACCGCTCGCACGGGCGGTTTTCGGCGGAGACATTCGCCGAGCTTGCGACGCGGATCGATGCGATGGGACTGCAGATCGCGGTGCACGCGATCGGTGACGCGGCGGTGGCACGGGTGCTGGACGGTTACGCGGCGGTGCGCGCGGCGAATGGCGCGTCGGGCCTGCGTCATCGCATCGAGCATCTCGAACTGGTCGATGACGCCGATTTCGCCCGCATCGCGGAACTCGATGTGGTTGCCTCGATCCAGCCGCCGCACGCGCCGGGATGCAGCGGCCTGCCGCTGGAGCCGACCCTGAGCAATATCGGCCGTGACCGGTGGGACGACGCCTTTGCCTGGCAGAAGATCGCCGCCACTGGCGCGGCGATCGCGCTGGCGTCGGACTGGCCGGTTTCGGACATCTCGATTCTCAAGGGGATCCACGCGGCGGTGACGCGGGCCGCGTGGACGCCAGAGGTGCCGGATCAGCGGTTCTCGCTCGAGGCCGCACTCAGGGGCTACACGATCGGCGGCGCCTATGCCGAGCGGAGCGACAGCTACAAGGGCTCGCTGGAAGTGGGCAAGGTGGCGGATCTGGTGATCCTCGACCGGGACATCACGGCCATCGCCGATCACGACGAGATCAGGGATGTCGCGGTCATCTCCACGATCAGCGGCGGACGTGTGGTGTTTAGCGCCGAAGACTGAGAGCCAACAGAAAGTCTGGAAGTGTGACCGGCGGAGCGGTTGCCCGCCGGTCACACAGTGTCATTCCGCCAGTCCGCGGAAGGCGCCGTTCCAGTAGATCATCGCTCCCTGACCGGGGCGGGTGCGGATCTGCTGAACCCGGCCGATGATGATCGAATGGGTTGCGCGGTCGATCATCTCCTCGACCGTGCAATCGATGCCGACAGCCGCGTCCTCGAGCAGAAGCGCGCCGGTCCTTGCCGTCACCCAGGACGCACCGGCATAGCGCTCGGGCCCCTTGGCGCCACCGAAGCCGGTAAACCGCTCGGCCACCGCCTGATGACCCGCGCCGAGCGCCGACCAGCCAAAGCAGCCATAGCGCTCGATCAGCGGCCATGTCGACGAGCTGCGATTGACGCAAGCCAGCAGCAGCGGCGGATCGGCCGACAGCGAGATGGCCGATGTCACCACCAGTCCCGACCGGTCTTCACCGCTGCCTGCGGTCAGGACGCTGACATTTCCGACGAAATTCCGCATGGCATCGCGGAACTCGCCGGCGGAGGGCAGACGCTCGATGACGGCGTCCGCGCCTCCCGCGCGCTCAGCGGATGCCTGCAGCATCGAGCTTGGGCAGGACAGTGTCGCGGAAATAGGGGAATTCCTTGACATAATCGACGAACGACAGGGTGGTGCCGGCGAAGCCGGCGCGATGCAGCGACAGGATGCCTTCGGCCACCTGGTCGGGCGTGCCGATCAGCGGGAATCCGCCATGGCCCATGGCGAAGCGGTCTCGGATCAGCGCCAGCAGATCATGCGGAAAGCTGTGTGCATGGGCGAATTGCAGGCGCACGAGATTGTCGACGGCTTCCCAGTCGGCATTGGTCTTGGCGGTGTGCTCGAGATAGGCAAGCGCCTCCTCCTCGGTCGGACGGCAGATGACATGGGAGAAGGTCAGCACGTCGACCTTGCGGTTCTTGGTCTTCGCCTGGTCCTTGAGTTCCCTGATCTCCTCGGTCGAGCGGGCCAGGTCGATGGCCGGGGTGAACAGGAAGTTGGCGTTGTCGGTGGCAAATTCCCTTCCCTGCGGCGAGCCAGCGGCATTGATGATCGGCACATTGCCGCGGACCGGCAACGGGTCTCCGTGCACGCCCTTGAGCTTGAAGTAGGTTCCGTCCCAGTCGAAATAGTCGGTCGACGCCCAGAGCTTGCGGACAACGTCAAACCATTCCTGGGCATAGCCGTAGCGGGTTTCGTGATCGTCGGGCAGGGTAAGGCCGAGCGCCTCGTATTCCGGCTTGTTCCAGCCCGCGACGATGTTGAGCCCGGCGCGGCCGTTGCCGATATGATCGATCGTGGCGATCTGCTTGGCCACCACCACCGGGTGGTTGGCGGCGGTGTGAATGGTGGCAAACACCGAGATGTTGCTTGTCGAGGCCAGCAGGCCTGCAGCCCAGGTCATCGTTTCAAGTACGCCGCCGTGAAAATCGGTCTCGCCGCCGTAGCCGATCCAGCGGGCGATCGGCAGCATGAAATCAATGCCCGCGTCATCGAGCAGGCGGCCGAGGGCGAGATTGTTTTCCCAGGAGTTGACCCACCGCTCCTCGACCTTGGTCACGCTCATCCCCGACGAGCAGTTGGACGAGAATGTGCCGAGAAGAAAGCGGTCATCCGCCAGCATCATGTTCCTTGTCATAGTCGCTGTTCCTTTTTGTTTTTAATTTATGATAGAAATCCTATCTTAAAATGACATTGCGTCAATATGCTTTAAGAGTAAAATTTGATGGAGATTAGGGAGTGCTCCATGATGAACGGCTCAACGCCACCCGACGATAAAACAGCCCATGGCGAACTGGACTATCGCTGGCACCTGGCCAAGAGCGATGTCGAGGTCAGCACGACCGAGCTCGAGTTTGCGCTGATGCGCACGTTCGAGGGCTTCGGGCGATGGCAATCGGAATGCCTGGCGGGCGTGGTGGATGTCGCTGCCTCGGGGCCCGAGAATGCGCTGCTGCACATCATCCGGATGAACGAACGCCCGAAGACCATCAAGGACCTGGCGCGGCTGACCAACCGGGATGATGTCCCCAATATCCAGTACAGCCTGCGCAAGCTGATCGGCGCCGGGCTGGTTCACCGGGAAGGGTCAGGCCGCTCGGGTGTGACCTATCAGGTCACGGACAAGGGCCGCGCCGTCACCGAGGCTTATGGCGACTTGCGCAGGCGCCTGCTGATCGCAGCCGTCGCCGATGTTCCGGATCTGGCCGAGCGATTGCGCGCCGCCACGCAGACGCTCAATCTGCTCTCGGGCATTTACGAGGAAGTGTCACGCGTCGCGGCAACCCATCGCCGCCGCTGAACCAGCTGTTATCAACACCGCCGTCCTGACAACGAAGCCGGATCTGCCCGGCAGGGAAGTATCATGAAGGTCACGCATGTCGAAACGATCGTTGCCATCGCGGAGGCGGGCAGCCTGCGCGCCGCGGCACGAACGCTGCAGAAATCCCAGCCGGCGCTGACGAAGACGCTGAAGCAGGCGGAGGAGGAACTGGGCGCCAAGATCTTCGCCCGTGCGGCGCGCGGGGTGGAGCCGACCGAGATCGGCCGGAAGATCATTGCCCGGGCGCGGATGATCAGCGCCGAATTCCGCAAGCTTGACGAGGACATCCGCCAGATCCAGGGAGACGGCTCGGGCGATCTTCACGTCATTGTCTCGCCGCTGGCGGCGGTCCGCATCGTGCCGCAGGTGATGGACCGCTTTCGCAGGCAGTTCCCGCACGTGCACCTGCAGGTGGCGGGCGGTCACCCGCCGGCGGCGCTTGCGGTGCTGCGCTCCGGGGAAGCCGACCTGGTGATCGGCCCCGTGCCGGCAAAGGACGACCGGGCGGGACTGACCATCCGCAACCTGGTGAAAACGCCGCTGGCGGTCATCACCGGCAAGGGATCGCGCCATGCCGGGGCGACCAGGCTGTCCGAACTCGGCGGCGCCGAGTGGATCATGGTCGGCCCCAGGAAGCGCAGCTTCGGCATAGCCGCGGATTTTGTCGCCGCGGGCCTGCCGGTGCCGGACCCGATCACGACCTCGGACTCGATCACCTCGCTGCTGGCGATGATCGAGGGAAGTGACCGGGTGTGTTCGTTTCCGGCTTTAATGCTCGAGGAGATCCTGCCGCGCTGGCAGATCGTGGCGCTCGCGCTCACAGATCCCGTCCAGCCGGTGCAGATCGGGTTGATGTCGCGTGCCGACCGGCCGCTGACGCCTGCCGGCCAGGCATTCGCCGATGCGGTGATGAACCGCGCCAGGCAGCTGGTGCCGACATCAAGCGATAACCAAGAGTGATACGAATGAACTAATTTCGCTTCGAGGCTATCGGCATTCTTGCTATCATTTTTTGGACCCGGACGCAGATCCGGGCGTCTCGGGAGGACACATGAACATCCTGTTCATCATGTATGACCAGCTCAGGTTCGATTACCTGAGCTGCGCGGGGCACCCGCATCTTCAAACGCCGAATTTCGACCGTCTGGCGGCGATGGGCGTGCGCTTTACCGAAGCCTATGTGCAATCCCCGATCTGCGGCGCGAGCCGTATGAGTTTTTATACCGGCCGCTATGCCTCCTCGCACGGGGCGCAATGGAACGGCTTTCCGCTCCGGGTCGGCGAAGTGACGCTGGGCGACCATCTGCGCAAGCTGGGGATGGACTCCTGGCTGCTCGGCAAGACCCACATGAAGGTCGACGCGGAAGGCATGACGCGGCTTGGCCTGAGCCCGGACACGATCATCGGCGCGCGCCAGTCGGAATGCGGCTTCGACGCCTTCATCCGGGATGACGGATTGTGGGGCGCGGGACCGGACGGGTTCTACGATTCCAAGCGCTCGCCCTACAATGAATATCTCAAGTCCAAGGGCTATGACGGCGATAATCCTTGGGCGGACTACGCCAATGCCGGGGTCGACGCGGACGGCAACATGGCCAGCGGCTGGATGTTCATGAACGCCGACAAGCAGGCAAACATCCGCGAGGAAGACAGCGAAACCCCGTGGCTGACCTCCGAGACGATCCGGTTCCTGGATCAGGCGGAAGGCAACTGGCTGGCGCATGTGAGCTTCATCAAGCCGCACTGGCCCTATATCGTGCCCGCGCCCTATCATGACATGTTCGGCCCGAACAACGTGCCGGCCGCACAGCGTCACGAGGCGGAGCGGACCGATCCGCACCCGGTCTACGGCGCGTTCATGAACAACAAGATCGCGAAAGCCTTTCAGCGCGACGAGGTCCGCGAGAAGGTGATCCCGGCCTATATGGGCCTGATCAAGCAATGCGACGACCAGCTCGGCCGGCTGCTCGACCACCTGGAGGCGACCGGGCGGATGGAGGACACGTTGATCGTGGTCACCTCCGACCATGGCGACTATCTCGGCGATCACTGGCTCGGCGAGAAGGATCTGTTTCACGAGCCGTCGGTGAAGATCCCGCTGATCATCTACGACCCGCGCCGCGAGGCGGACGCCACCCGCGGCACCATTTGCGACGCGCTGGTCGAGAGCATCGACCTCGCAGCGACATTCGTCGAAGCGGGCGGCGGCAAGGTGCCCGGGCACATCATCGAGGGCCGTTCGCTGATGCCCTGGCTGCATGGAGAAACGCCGGAGGACTGGCGGGATTTCGTGATCAGCGAGTACGACTACTCGGTCACGCCGATGCGCACGGTGCTTGGCGTCAGCGCCGACGACGCACGGCTGTTCATGGTCTATGACGGGCGCTACAAGCTGATCCACGCCGAAGGCGGGTTCCGGCCGATGCTGTTCGACACGCTCAATGACCCGGACGAGTTCTTCGACCTGGGTGGCAAACCCGGGCATGAGGCGGTGATCGCGGAGCTCTACGAAAAGCTTGCGCGCTGGGGCCGGCGCAACGCCCAAAGGGTGACGCGGTCCGACGAGGACATCGACGCGATGCGCGGGGCCTCGGCGCGCAAGGGCATCCTGCCGTTCCTGGTGGACGGCTCGGAAGTGCCGGAGGAGCTGACGGCGAAATACCGGGGGCCGGCGCGGCAGATCCACATGGAGACGGAGCCGGGCGACCATGACTGAGCCCACGCCGCCACATCGGACCGACAAACGGATTGCCGATCTGGTGGCGGTGGCGTTCGCGCTCATCATCGTTCTCTATGCGGCCTCGGGTCCGCTGAGCGAATTCGTCCGCTGGATCATTGCCAACGCCACCGACGGATTTGCCGAGCTGTCCCGGCGCGATCAGCGGCTGGTCCTGCGGGAGCACTGGCTGGGGGCGGCGCATCGCAGTTTCGAGCAGGGCTTCCTGCTGCCGACCGGGCTGATCATCGGCCTGCCGATCATCCTGTCGTTCGTGATCTCCACCTTCACCCTGCACAGGCAGCCTCGCCTGCGCCTGGTCAACTGGGCCATGGCCGGGCTCTCGGTTGCGGTCTTCAGCGCCTGGGTCGCCAAGATCTTCGTGTCGGACGCCGGTGTCGTGCCGTCGGTCTCGGGAGTGGATCACCTCGCCTTCCTGCTGGCGATGGTGCTGACGCTCTACCTCACCTACCGGATGTATGGCGGATTCATCGTCGGCTTCTCGATCTTCTGGATCGTCTATTTCTTCGCCCGTGGCTGGCTACCCGAATGGACGGGGATCCTGGCGGGATCGGAAGCAACGATTGCGCAGAACCTGCGGACGATGGTGCTGAATTTCTGGGCCCAGACCGGCGGCATGTTCGGGCAGCCGGTGCAGGTGGTGACCGGCAACGTGCTGATCTTCATCGTCTTCGGCGCCATCCTGATGGGATCGGGCGCGGGCGACCTCCTGATGAAGATCGCCAACCGGCTGACCGGCGGGCTGACCGGCGGGGCGGCACATGCGGCGGTTGCCAGCTCGGCGCTGTTCGGCACGCTGTCGGGGGCGGCGATCTCCAACGTGGTCTCGACCGGGGTGATGACCATCCCCGTGATTAAAAAATCCGGCTTCCGGCCGGCGTTTGCCGGGGCGGTCGAGGCGGCCGCCTCCACCGGCGGCCAGATCATGCCGCCGGTGATGGGCGTGGTGGCGTTCTTCGTCGCCGGGCAGATCGGGCTCGAATACCGCTACATCGTGGTGGCGGCGATCATTCCGGCGATCTTCTACTATCTCGGCACGTTCCTGGCGGTCTATTTCGAGGCCCGAAGGCTTGGCATCGGCACACTGCCGGAGGAAGCCCGGCCGCGGCTCACCCGCGGGGAATGGGTCCAGACGCTTGTGTTTCTCATCCCGCTTGGCGTGCTTTCCTATTTCCTCTTCGTCCAGCCATCGGTGCCCAAGGCCGGGTTTTACGGCCTTGTCGCCGCACTCGTCTCGACACTCGTCTTTTTTCCCGATTTCCGGTCATCCGGAAAGGTCTGGAACGCCTTCGTCCAGGCCGGGCGCATGGCGGCGTCCATCGTCGTCGTCGTCACCGCGATCGGGCTGATCGTCGGCCTGATCCAGACGTCGGGTTTTGCCGGACGCCTGTCACTGCTGCTGGCGCAGGTGGCAGACGGGCCGTTGTTCGTCGTGCTCTTGATCGTCGCCTTCGGTGCGATCGTTCTCGGCATGGGCCTGCCGCCGGGCGCCACCTATTTCATCATCGTGATCGCGCTGAGTTCCGGCATCGACACGGTCGGCATCGCGCCGCTGACGCTGCACCTGTTCGTGGTCTTCTTCGCCATGATGTCGACGGTGACGCCGCCGGTGGCGCTGGCAGCCTTTGCGGCAGCGCCAATCGCCGGGGCGGACCCGGTGCGCACCGGGTTCGAGGCCGCGAAGATCGCGCTTGCCGGTTTCATCATTCCCTTCGTCTTCGTCTACCACCCGGCGGTGCTGTACAAGCTGCAGGTGCTGTTCGAATGGTTCGGCGAGGACAGGGCCAACTCCCGCGCGATGATCGACATCGCAACGGTGAGCTTTGCCGATCTCGGCTGGATCATCATCGCCTTCACCCTGGCGATGTGGCTGATCGCCTCGGCGCTGGCGGGATTTGACCGGGCCAAGCTCTTGCCGCCCGAGCGTCTGGCGCGGGCCGCAGTGGGACTGGCCTGCCTGTTCCCGCAGATGATCGTCGCGGGACCGGCAGCCCTTGCCGGCATCGCGCTGATTGTCAGGGAACGCGCGGCGCAGCGGAAAACCACCGAGGCCATGACCTGACGGAGCAGGAATCAAAACAAGGAGGAAGAGACATGAAACATGAGACACTGGCGGCGGCAGCCGCACTCCTGATCGGCATGGGAACCGCTCAGGCCGAAACGCTGAAGATGGCGACCATCGAGCCGAGCCTCGGCCAGGCCATCACCATGGCTACATTCGCCAACCTGGTGACCGATGCGCTCGACGATGTCGAGATCGAGGTCGCCGGGGGCGGTGCGGCGACCGTACACATGCTCGAGGTGGGCCGCGGCAACCTCGACATGGCGATGGTCTCGCCAACCATCTACCGGCTGATGCAGAACGGCAAGGCGATGTACGCCAAGGAGCCCGAAGCGCCGGAACTGTCGAAGAACGTGCAGCTGATCATGTGGTTCCCCTACGGCCAGTATCACTACACGGTCCGCGCGGGCAGCGACATCGAGACACTGGACGACATCGCCGGCGCGAGCGTGTTCCTGGGCCCTGCCGGCGGCGGCGCCTACAACACCGCCAAGGCGTGGATCGAGGCGACCACGGGTCTCGTCGCCGGCCAGGATTACGAGGCGATCACCGCCAACTGGGCGACCGGATACCAGTCGTTCCAGGACGGCAAGATCGACATGTATGTCAATGGCTGCATCGATCCGTGCCAGCAGTTCATCCAGTTCACCGAGACCGAGGATGTCCGCTTCATCGGCCCTGAGGACCATTCGGGCGAGGCTGTCACCAAGTTCCTGGGCTCGGACCGGACGCTCTCGGAAGTGCCGGCCGGCATGTACAAGGGCCAGAGGAACGAGAGCCCGGTGATGTCGCATGACACCGCCGTCGGCATCGGCGTGCGGGCCGATCTCGACGAGGAGACCGTCTACAGGATCACCAAGGCGTTCTGGGACAATATCGGCAACATCACCTCGGAAGCGCCCTGGGCCAAGGCGCTGAGCATCGACTACGCGGTCAAGCCGCTTGGCGAGATGCAGATCCATCCGGGTGCTGCCCGCTACTACAAGGAAGCCGGCAAGCTCTGACCAACAAAAGACCGCCCGGTCTCAATGGACCGGGCGGTCTTTCAATAGCTGGCCTTCTCGAGGGCTTGGCGAAGGAAAAGACCCCGCACAGGTAGCTCGCTCAGAGCGGCTCGAGCCGGTGGAAGCGGGACTGGCCATAGACCAGCGGCGCGCCTTCGCTGATCCTGATCTGCATGATCTCACCGATGAACACCGTATGGCTGCCGGCTTCGACCATTTCCGACACGTCGCAGGAAAAGCCGATCAGCGCCTCGTCGAGAAGCGGCAGGCCGCGGTCGTCCTCGACCCAGTGGCCTTCGGCGAACTTGTCCTCGCCGGTGACCCCTTCTGCGCCGGCAAAGCGCATGGCGAGCGGGCTGGCCGGATCGGGAAGAAGGTTGACGTTGAAGGTCCCGGATTCGCGGATGGCGGCGCAGGTACCGGTCTTGCGGTTGACGCAGGCCAGAAGGCTGGGCGGTTCGGCCGAGACCGAACAGACCGCCGTGGCGGTGATGCCGCGCCGCTCGGCCCCGTGGCGGGCGGTGATGATGGTCACCGCGCCGGGAAAGCGGGCCATGGCCGCGCGGAATGTGGCGTGATCGATGCCCATGCCCATCTTACGCCGCCTTGAGCTCAGTGAGATAGGCCTCGGCCGCATCGGGATCGGCGAACCAGGGGAA
>JACKJT010000010.1 GCA_020637795.1 Hoeflea sp.
AAACCGTGGCGCCTGGAATTCGAACGTGTCGAGATAGACCCCGACAAGCCCCCGCTGCCAGGCGATCTCTTCCGCCTTGGCAAGCAGCGTTTTACCAATCCCGCTGCCCCGCTGCTCCTCGGTGACCCCGAGCAGCTTGATGAACAGCCAGCGCTGCACCGAATGCGCCGTCAGGCCACCGGCCAACCGGCCATCGGCATCGACAGCCTTGAGATGCAGCGGCACCGGATCGAACGGATGGCCCCGCCGGGCGGCCGGCTCGTCGACAATTGCCTCGATCGTCGCGGCGAATTCGGGGTCGCCGATTTCGTCCACCGTGATTTCAAACGTCATGCAGTGTCCCTATCCAATCGCGCTGCCGGCCCATGACCGCGCAGCCTTATCCACGCCCGGGCGTTTGTCCGGCCAGTTCGCCAAGCGCAAACTTGGCCGAATTGCTCTTCGGCGTCCACAGCCCGCGTTCGATCGCCTCTTCGAATTTCGCCGCCATTTCCTGAAGCGCATCGGGGTTCTTCTCGCGCAGGAAGGCGAGCGTCTCCTCGTCCATCAGGTAGGCCTGGTAAACCGCATCGAAATGCGCGTCGCGAACCGCCCCGGTGGTTGCGGCAAAGGCGAACAGGTAATCCACCGTCGCCGCCATTTCGAAGGCGCCCTTGTAGCCGTGCCGCTTGACGCCCTCGATCCATTTCGGATTGACGGCGCGGCCGCGCACCACCCGCGCGATTTCTTCTTCCAGCGAGCGGATCACCGGACGCTCGGGCCGCGAATGGTCATTGTGGTAGATCGCCGGCCGCGTCCCCCGCGCCGCTTCCACCGCCGCCGTCATGCCGCCTTCGAACTGGTAGTAATCATCGGAATCGAGCAGGTCATGCTCGCGGTTGTCCTGGTTCTGCACCACCGCCTCCACCGTCGAGAGCCGCTGCTCGAACAGTCTGTGCGCCGCCTGCCCCTCTTCGCCCGCGCCATAGGCATAGCCGCCCCAGACGACGAAGGCCTCGGCCAGGTCGCTGCGGTCGATCCAGCCGCCCTCGTCGATCAGCGCCTGAAGGCCGGCGCCATAGGCGCCCGGCTTGGAGCCGAACACCCGGAACGAGGCCCGGCGATGCGCCTCCGCCTCGGCCATCCCGCCCTCTATCAGCCGTGCACTTTCGGTCCGCGCCCGCGCCGCAAGCGGATTGTCGGCCTCATCCTCGTCAAGTGCCGCCACCGCGCGCACCGCCCGGTCAAACAGCGAGATCTGGTCGGGAAACGCGTCCCGGAAGAAGCCCGAGATCCGCAAAGTCACGTCGACGCGCGGCCGGTTCATCATCGCCAGCGGCATGATCTCGTAGCCGGTCACCCGCCGCGAGGCCGGGTCCCACAGCGGTTTCGCCCCGATCAGCGCCAGAGCCTGGGCGATATCGTCACCGCCGGTGCGCATGTTGGACGTGCCCCATGCCGTCAGCGCCATCGAGGTCGGCCATTCGCCATGATCCTGCAGATGTCGAACGATCAGCAGTTCCGCCGATTTCCGGCCAAGCTCCCAGGCTGCCGGCGTCGGCACCGCGCGGCTGTCGACCGAATAGAAATTCCGACCTGTCGGCAGTACGTCCGGCCGCCCCCGCGTCGGCGCGCCCGATGGCCCCGGCGCAACGAACCGTCCGTCGAGCGCAGTGAGAAGACCGTCAATCTCCGCGGCTCCACAGGCCTCGACCGACGGCGTGATCCGCTGTTCGATCTCGTCCATTACCGCACGCGTCTCGGTCCAGGTGTCCGGCACGGGTGTGCGCCCCGAGACCAGCTCGATCGCCATGAGCTCAATGCGCTCCACCGTATCGCCATTGCTGCGCCAGGGGTCGGTGGAGACGGCTTGGAGTTCTGCTGGCCTGGGGCCAATCCACGGCTCGGCCATGGCGCAGTCGAGCGGATCGAAACCGGAGAGCCCCAAATCCCGCGCGATCGCCCGGTGCAGGCTGTCTTCGCCAGGGCCCTCGCCGCGCTTGATCCGCGCCAGCGCCACCGTCAGGTCGGTGAGCAACCCGCCTTCGGGCGACTTGCCGAAGATGTGCAGGCCGTCGCGGATCTGCATTTCCTTGAGATCGCACAGCCAGGCGTCGAGCTTTTCCAATGCCAGGTCGTCATCGTCGCCGGGCGCAATTCCCGCATCCTGATCGAGCCCGATGTCGCGCACCAGATCGAGGATCTGGCCCTTGAGTAGCTTCAGCCGCCGCGGATCATGGCCCGAGGCCTCGTAGTATTCATCGACCAGCGCCTCGAGATCCTTGAGCGGACCGTAGCTTTCCGCCCGCGTCAGCGGCGGCGTCAGGTGATCGATGATGACGGCAGAACTCCGCCTTTTCGCCTGCGTCCCCTCGCCCGGATCGTTGACGATGAACGGGTAGACATGCGGCATCGGCCCGAGCACGGCTTCCGGGTAACAGGCCCGCGACAAGGCCAATGCCTTGCCGGGCAGCCATTCGAGATTGCCGTGCTTGCCCATGTGGATGACGGCATGAACATCGAATTTTTCCCGCAGCCACGCATAGAAGGCGAAATAGCCATGCGGCGGCACCAGGTCAGGCGCGTGATAGCTTGCCTTCGGATCGATGTTGTAGCCGCGCGCCGGCTGGATCCCGACCACCACATGGCCGAAGCGCAGCAAGCCGAGCCGGAAGGCTCCGTCACGGTAGAACGGATCCTCTTCGGGCGCGCCCCAGCGTTCCGTCACCGCTTCCCGGATCGATGGATCCAATGCCTCGAAGAACGCCCGGTAATCATCGAGCGTCAATTGCTCGCCGCCGTCCCGTTCGGCACGGTTCGCGTTGGTTGGTCCGGCCTTCAGCGCCGTCACCAGCGCATCCCCATCGCCTGGCAGTTCTCCGGTCAGGTACCCGGCCGCAGCCATCGCGCGCAACACTTCCACCGTGCCCGCGGGTGTATCGAGCCCGACGCCGTTGGCGATGCGGCCGTCGCGGTTGGGGTAATTGGCCAGCACGATCGCCACTCGCCGCTCGGCCGGCGCGGTCCGCCGCAATCGCGCCCAGCGGGCAGCCAGTTGGGCGACGAACTGCACCCGGTCGGGTTCCGGCGCATGGGTGACGATGTTGGCCTCGACCGTCTCGTCGAACCGCGCCGCGGACTTGAACGACACCGCCCGGCTCAACACCCGGCCGTCAACCTCCGGCAATGCCACATGCATCGCCAGGTCGCGCGATGTCAGCCCCTGCTGCGATCCGGCCCAGGCCTCGCGCCCGCCGCCGGCAAACACCGCCTGCAGCACGGGCGCGCCGGTCGATTCGAGCACGGTGCCCTTGGTTGCCCCGCCGGGAGAAGACACCGCGAACCCGGTGGCATTGATCACCACGTCCGGCGCGGCGTCCGAAAAGATCGCTTCCACCGTCCCCACCGACACCGGATCCTTGAGGCTCGAGACGAACACCGGAAGCGCGTTGATGCCGTGATCCGCCAGCGCCTCGCAAAGCGCTGCGACCGGGGCGGTCTGGCCGCTCTGCACCAGCGCCCGGTAAAAGCAGATCGCCGCCACCGGCGCGCCATCCCGCCAGCCCTTGCGAAGATCCGCCAGCGTCGGGTTGGACGCGTCTGGATGCCACAGCCCGGCCTTCAGCAGCGGAGCGGCAGGCGCGGGCCGTTCGCCGCCGGAGATCAGCGCTTCAGCAAATTCGATGAGCCCACGGGCATTCTCCGCACCGCCTTCGATCAGGTAGGCCCACAATTGTTCGCGCGCTTCCCTGTCCAGCGTCGACAGCGGCTCCAGCCCCGGATCGGGCCGGTCATCGCCGGGAAGTGCCGCAATCTTGAAACCATGCGCAACCGAGGCCGCATGCAGACTTTCCAGTGCATAGGAGAAATAGCTGGCGCCGCCGAGCGCCCGCACGATCACCAGCTTGGCATGCCGCCCCATCTTGGCAACGAAGGTGTCGACCGACATCGGGTGCTTGAGATCGGAAAGGCTTGCCAGCCGCCATTTGAGCCGGCCGGTTGTCTGCCGTGCGGCAGCTACGCTCGCAAGTTCGGTATCGGCCGCGCTCAGAAACAGGATGTCGCCCGGCGACTGGCCCAGATCGACGGCCTCGTCGCCATCGCTCAGGCTTCCTTTCTGCGCGACAAGAAGATGCATCCCGCTTAGCCGGCCAGCGCGGCCAGGCTCGCGCGGATTGCCGCCTCGT
>JACKJT010000011.1 GCA_020637795.1 Hoeflea sp.
CCATTGATCCTGTCCGGGCGCGGCGTCACAGCCGTGCTGGGACCGACCAATACCGGCAAGACCCATTTCGCCATCGAGCGGATGGCGGCGCATTCGTCCGGCGTGATCGGGCTGCCGCTGAGGCTCTTGGCACGCGAGGTCTACGGGCGCATGGTCGACAAGGTCGGCGTGAGTCACGTGTCGCTGATCACCGGTGAGGAAAAGATCACGCCGCCGGGTGCGCGCTATTCCGTCTGCACCGTGGAGGCGATGCCGCAGGAAACCAATGCCGCCTTCGTCGCCATCGACGAGGTGCAGATTGCCGGCGATCTCGAGCGCGGTCATGTGTTTACCGACCGGATCCTGTCGCTGCGCGGCCGCGAGGAAACGCTGCTCCTGGGATCGGCCACGGTGCGCGGCATCCTCGAGCAATTGCTGCCTGGGATCACCATCGTCGAACGGCCACGGCTATCGGAGCTGCATTACGCGGGGTCGAAGAAGATCACCCGGCTGCCGCGGCGGTCGGCCATCGTGGCTTTCTCGGCGGACGAGGTCTACGCGATCGCCGAACTGGTGCGGCGGCAGCGCGGCGGCGCCGCGGTGGTGCTCGGCGCGCTCAGCCCGCGCACCCGCAATGCCCAGGTGGAGCTCTACCAGAATGGCGACGTCGACTACCTGGTGGCGACAGACGCCATCGGCATGGGTCTCAATCTCGATGTCGACCATGTCGCCTTTGCCCAGGACCGGAAATTCGACGGCTATTCCTACCGGCAGCTCACCGCGTCGGAATTTGGCCAGATCGCCGGCCGCGCCGGCCGGCATCTGCGCGACGGCACATTCGGGGTCACAGGCCAGGTTCAGCCCTTGCCCGACGAGCTGGTGCAGCGGCTCGAAAGCCACGTGTTCGAACCGGTCAAGATCCTGCAATGGCGGTCCAAGCAGCTCGACTTTTCCACGCTGAACTCGCTGCAGGCCAGTCTCGAGCAGATCCCGGCGGTGCAGGGGCTGACCCGCGCGGTGCCGGCGGTGGACCAGCGCGCGCTCGAGCACCTGGTCAATGATTTCGAGGTTCGGGACCTGGCCAGCACGCCGAAGAATGTTGCCACGCTGTGGGACGTCTGCTCGCTGCCCGATTACCGGCGCATTGCCCCGGCGCAACATTCCGACCTGATCGCCACGATCTATCGCGACCTTATCCGCAACGGATCGGTGAATGAGGACTTCCTAGCCGAACAGGTGCGCAGAACCGACGCTACGGATGGAGAAATCGACACCTTGTCGGCCCGGATTTCTCAAATCCGGACATGGACATATGTATCAAACAGACCCGAATGGCTTGCCGATCCGACACACTGGCAGGAAAAGACGCGCGAAATTGAGGACCGATTGTCCGATGCGTTGCATGAAAGGTTGACGAAACGCTTTGTTGACCGCAGGACATCTGTGCTCATGAGGCGCCTGAGAGAGAACGCGATGCTCGAAGCTGAAATCAGTGTAAACGGTGATGTCTTCGTTGAAGGTCACCATGTTGGACAATTGGCCGGATTCCGTTTCATGGCGGATGCGTCGGCAGACGGGCCGGACGCCAAGGCCGTGCTGGCGGCTGCGCAAAAGGCGCTGGCGCTGGAATTCGAGGCACGGGCCGCACGGCTGCATGCGTCGGGCAATTCCGACTTTGCCATCGGGGCCGACGGAACCGTGCGCTGGCTTGGCGATCCCGTTGCCAAGCTCGCAAGCGGCGATCATATTCTCAAGCCGCGCACGATCCTGCTTGCCGACGAGCAACTGACCGGGACAGCGCGCGATTTCGTTGCGGCGCGTATCGACCGCTTCGTCAATCACCACATCGCCACGGTGCTCAAGCCGCTCGACGACCTTACCCGGGCCGAGGACCTGGACGGCCTGGCGCGTGGCCTGGCGTTCCGGCTGGCTGAAAACCTCGGCGTTTTGTTCCGCCGCGACGTGGCCGAGATGATCAAGGATCTCGACCAGTCAGCGCGTGCATCCTTGCGCAAATACGGCATCCGCTTCGGTGCCTATCACATCTTCATGCCGGCCTTGTTGAAGCCGGCACCGGCCGAACTGGTGACGCTGTTGTGGGCGCTGGCCAATGACGGATTCTCCAGGCCCGGCTATGGCGACGTGACGCCGCTGCTGGCCGCCGGCCGTACATCTGTCGCCACCAACCCGGAGATCGACCGCGAGTTCTACCGACTCGCCGGGTTCCGGTTCCTTGGAAAGCGCGCGGTCCGCATCGATATTCTCGAGCGGCTGGCCGACCTGATCAGGCCGGCGCTGCAGTGGAAGCCGGGCACCCAAGGCGCACGGCCGGAAGCCGCCTATGACGGCCGCCGCTTCATCACCACGACCGGGATGCTCTCCATTCTCGGCGCCACGCAGGATGACATCGAGGAAATCCTCAAGGGTCTTGGCTACCGCGCCGATGCGGTTCCGGCCGAGGAAGCGCAAAGCCATATCGCAAGCCTCGATGCGGCGCAGGCGGAATCCGCCGCTGCGGCTGGCACTGGGCCCGTGGTCGAGGTCGTTGTCTCGCGGACGGCGGCCGATCGTCCGCACAAGCCGGTTTCGCCGGCAGCCGAGCAGGCTGCCTCCGCCGAAGCCGCTGCAGCCGAAACCGTGACTCCAACGGCAGAAGCCCCGGCTCAAGCGGCGGAGACGCCGGCGTCGGGCGAAGAGACCGGCGCGCAACCGGCTGAGGTTTCCAGCGACGGCGTTGCCGCCGAGACTGAAGCCCCGGCTGCGGAGGAAACCCCCGCAGGCGAAGCGCCAAAGGCGGAGGCGGCAGAGGAAGCCGAGGCGCCACGCCCGGTGTTGTTGTGGCGGCCGGGCGGCCGTCAGGACGGGCAGCGCAGTCCGCGCAATGCACCCGGCGAAGGCCGCGGGCGGCGCGAGGGCGGAAACCGCAATGCCCGTTCCGGCGAGAAGCCGGAAGGCGAGGGCGCTGCGGAAGGCGAAGGCCGGCCCAACAGAGGGCACCGCGGAAAGCCCGCGCATCAGGGCAAGGGCGGACCCGGCCGGGGCGGTCCCGGCAAGGGCGGGCAGGGCAAGGGCCGTCAGGACGGCGATGCCAATCGCGGCGGACGCAATAATGACCGGCCGCAGCGCAAGGAGAAGCCGATCGATCCGGATTCGCCTTTCGCAGCGCTTGCAGCCTTGCGCGACCAGCTGAAAAAATAGGCCCCAAAGCGATGGAGCAGGCGACGCGGCAGCGCATCGACAAGTGGCTGTTCTTCGCACGCATCATCAAGTCGAGAACGCTTGCCGGCAAGTTTGCCGCTGGCGGCAATGTGCGGGTCAATTCCGAGAAGATCGACCAGGCAAGCGTGCTGATCAAGCCCGGAGACGTGCTGACGATCACGCTGGAGCGGCGGATCCTGGTTCTCAGGGTGCTTGGCTGCGGAGAACGCCGAGGCCCGGCGCCCGAAGCACAACTGCTCTACGAGGATCTGTCGCCGAAACCCGCCGCTGCTGGCGAAGCCGAACCGGTCGCGGCGCAGCGAGCGCCGGGATCTGGCCGGCCGACCAAGCGGGACAGGCGAAAAATAGATCAGTTTCGCAATGCGGATGATGACGCATGAAACTGCCTTGACCCGCGAGGTTGCGGAGACGCTCATTCGCCAATCCGGCGC
>JACKJT010000012.1 GCA_020637795.1 Hoeflea sp.
CGCCTCGCCGTGATAGCCCGGCACCACCGGTACCTTGG
Source organism: Hoeflea sp. (assembly GCA_020637795.1). Classification (GTDB taxonomy): domain Bacteria; phylum Pseudomonadota; class Alphaproteobacteria; order Rhizobiales; family Rhizobiaceae; genus Hoeflea. The sequence goes on from JACKJT010000012.1 coordinate 39, forward strand.
CCTTTTCCATCAGGGCTTTCGCCGCGTCCTTGAGCCCCATCGCCCGGATCGCCCTGGCTGACGGCCCGATGAAGATCAGCCCGGCCTTCTCGACACGCTCGACGAAATACGGGTTCTCGGACATGAAGCCGTAGCCCGGATGGATTGCGTCCGCGCCGGTGCGTTTGGCCGCATCGAGGATCGCATCAACCTTGAGATAGCTCTCGGACGCAGCGGCGCTGCCGATCAGAACCGCCTCGTCGGCCATCTCCACATGCAACGCCCTGGCGTCGGCCTCGGAGTAAACCGCCACCGTGGCAATGCCCATTTTCCGCGCGGTGCGGATGATCCGGCAGGCAATCTCGCCCCGGTTGGCGATGAGGATTTTGGTGATCATGGTCTCTTCCCTTGCCAGCCCAGTTTGCCGTGCGACCTCAGCCGCTCCAGTACCTCTTGTTCAGCGGCACCCGCCCCTCAGAGGGGCGATTGGCCCATCACATCCTGAACACGCCGAATTTCGTGTCCTCGACCGGCGCATTCAGCGCCGCCGACAGGCTCAGCGCCAGGATCTCGCGGGATTTCAGCGGATTGATGATGCCGTCGTCCCAGAGCCGCGCCGAGGCATAGAGCGGGTGCGACTGGCGCTCGAACATCTCGATGGTTGGACGCTTGAACTCGGCCTCGTCTTCGCTCGACCACTCACCACCCTTGCGTTCGATGGCATCGCGCCTGACCGTGGCCAGCACGCCGGCCGCCTGTTCGCCGCCCATCACCGAGATGCGGCTGTTGGGCCAGGTCCAAAGGAAGCGGGGTGAATAGGCCCGGCCGCACATGCCGTAATTGCCCGCGCCGAACGAGCCGCCGACGATCATGGTGATCTTCGGCACCTTGGTCGTGGCGACCGCGGTCACCATCTTGGCCCCATCCTTGGCGATGCCGCCGGCCTCGTATTTCTGCCCGACCATGAAGCCGGTGATGTTCTGCAGGAACACCAGCGGGATCTTGCGCTGCGAGCACAGTTCGACGAAATGCGCCGCCTTCACCGCGCTTTCGGAAAACAGCACGCCGTTGTTGGCGACGATGCCGACCGGCATTCCCATCACATGGGCGAAGCCGCAGACGATCGTGGTTCCGTAGCGCGCCTTGAATTCGTCGAACCGCGAGCCGTCGACGATACGGGCGATAACCTCGCGGATATCATAGGGCTGGCGGGTGTCGGCGGGAATGATCCCGGCGATTTCGGCCGGATCGTAGAGCGGATCTTCAGGCGTCAGACAATCCATCTGGCAGAGCCCCGCCCTGCCCCGTCCGTTGAGATTGGCGACCGCCTGTCGCGCCAGTTCCAGCGCATGCGCGTCGTTGTCGGCAAGGTGATCGGCGACACCCGACAACCGCGTGTGCACGTCGCCGCCGCCGAGATCCTCGGCGCTCACGACCTCACCGGTGGCGGCCTTGACCAGCGGCGGGCCGGCGAGAAAGATCGTGCCCTGGTCGCGCACGATGATGGTCTCGTCGCTCATCGCCGGCACATAGGCGCCGCCCGCCGTGCACGAGCCCATCACCACGGCGATCTGCGCAATCCCCGCAGCACTCATGTTGGCCTGGTTGAAGAAGATCCGGCCGAAATGGTCGCGGTCGGGAAACACCTCGTCCTGGTTGGGCAGGTTGGCGCCGCCCGAATCCACCAGGTAGACGCAGGGCAGGTTGTTCTCGAGCGCGATCTCCTGGGCGCGCAGATGCTTCTTCACCGTCAGCGGATAGTAGGTGCCGCCCTTCACCGTGGCGTCGTTGCACACCACCATGACGTCGCGGCCCTTGACCCGGCCGACGCCCGCGATCATCCCGGCGCTGGCGATGTCGCCGCCGTAGAGATCATGCGCGGCAAACCGCCCGATCTCGAGAAACGGCGAGTCCGCGTCAAGCAGCGTCGCCACCCGGTCGCGCGGTAAAAGCTTGCCGCGCCCGACATGGCGCTCGCGCGAAGCCTCCGGCCCGCCCTGCCCGTGCAGCTCGGCCATCGCCGCCGTCTCGGCGATCTGCGCTTCCATCCGTGCCGCATTGTCCCTGAAGGCCTGCGAGCCGGTGGAGATCTTTGACTGAAGGACGCTCACGCCGTTTCCGCCATCATTTCGCGCCCGATCAGCATGCGGCGAACTTCGGACGTGCCAGCGCCGATCTCGTAGAGCTTGGCGTCGCGCAACAGCCGGCCTGTCGGATAGTCATTGATGTAGCCGTTGCCGCCCAGCGCCTGGATCGCCTCCAGCGCCACCTGTGTTGCCTTCTCGGCCGCGTAGAGAATGCAGCCGGCGGCGTCCTTGCGGGTGGTCTCGCCACGGTCGGCGGCCTGCGCCACCGCGTAGACATAGGCCCGGCAGGCGTTCATCGTCGTGTACATGTCGGCAAGCTTGCCCTGCATCAGCTGGAAATTGCCGATCGGCTCGCCGAACTGCTTGCGCTCGTGGCAATAGGGCACCACCACGTCCATCGCCGCAGCCATGATGCCGAGCGGTCCGCCGGCCAGCACCAGCCGTTCGTAATCCAGTCCGGACATCAGGATCTTCACGCCCTGGCCTTCCTCGCCAAGCACGTTATCGAACGGCACCTCGCAATTCTCGAACACCAGTTCGCAGGTGTTGGAGCCGCGCATGCCGAGCTTGTCGAGTTTCTGCGCGGTCGAGAAACCGGCCATGCCCTTCTCGATCAGGAACGCCGTGATGCCGCGCGATTTCGCGTCCGGATCGGTCTTGGCATAGACCACCAGCGTGTTGGCGTCCGGTCCGTTGGTGATCCACATCTTGTTGCCGTTGAGGACGTAGCGGTCGTTGCGCTTCTCGGCCCTGAGCTTCATCGACACCACGTCGGAACCGGACCCTGGTTCGCTCATCGCCAGCGCCCCGACATTCTCGCCCGAGCAGAGTCTGGGCAGGTATTTCTGCTTCTGCGCGGTCGTGCCCCAGCGGTTGATCTGGTTGACGCAAAGATTGGAATGGGCGCCGTAGGACAGGCCGATCGAGGCCGACGCCCGGCTGATTTCCTCCATCGCCACCACATGCGCGAGATAGGTCATTCCGGTGCCGCCGAAATCGGGATCGGCCGTCATGCCGAGCAGGCCGAGCGCGCCCATTTCCTGCCACAGATGCATCGGAAACTGGTTGTTGCGGTCGGTTTCCTCGGCAACCGGCACGATCCGGTCGGCGGCAAAACGGGAAACCATGTCCCTGAGCGCATCGATGTCTTCGCCCAGCCCGAAATTCATGCTTGCTGTGAACACTTCAGTCTTCCTTTTTTTGCCCCACCAGGCGCGCCACCAGACGGACATACAGCGCTTCGATCTCGTCGAGCGACAGCCTTCCGTTCTCGCGGTACCAGGTGGTCATGCCATTGAGCATGGCGATGATCGCCATCGTGCTGACCTGCGGGTCCATGATGTCAAATGTTCCGTCCGCGGCACCCCGATCGAGAATGGCGCGCGGCACGCTCTCGTATTTGCGCCTGAGCGCCTCGATGGCGCTGAAATTCTCGGCTTCGAGATTGCGCAGCTCCATGTAGGAGATGAACACCTCGCGCGATTTCGCCAGATGGTAGCGGATGTGAAACCGGACGAA
>JACKJT010000013.1 GCA_020637795.1 Hoeflea sp.
GACGACGAGGAGCTGGAAGAGGGTGAATATTTCCATGCCGATCTCGAGGGGCTGGAAGCCTGGGACGCCGAGGGGCGGTTCTGGGGCACGGTGTCGGGCGTGCTCGATTTTGGCGGCGGCGACCTTCTGGAGCTGCGTGACGAGGGCAGGAAGCCGGTGGTGATCCCGTTCACGCTGGCCGCCGTGCCGAATGTCGATCTCGAAGCCGGGCGGATCCTGGTCGATCCGCTGGCGGCGGGCCTGATCGACACCGGCGAAGACGATGGCGACCAGGACGAGGATGGCCAAGGGGATCGCAAGTGAGCTTCCACGCCACCGTGCTGACGCTCTACCCGGAGATGTTTCCGGGGCATCTCGGCCATTCGCTGGCCGGCCGGGCGCTGGAGCGCGGCGATGCCGGGATCGAAGCGGTCAATATCCGCGATTTTGCGACTGATAAGCACCGTTCCGTCGATGATACGCCGGCGGGCGGCGGCGCCGGCATGGTGCTGAGGCCCGATGTGCTGGCGCGCGCCATCGATGCGGTCAGTCCCGAGGGTGACACGCGGCCGCGGCTGTTGATGAGCCCGCGGGGCAAACCGCTGACCCAGGCGCGGGTGCGCGAACTCGCGGAAGGTCCGGGAGCGGTGATCGTCTGCGGCCGCTTCGAAGGCGTCGACCAGCGGGTGATCGAGGCGCGAAACCTCGAGGAGATCTCGATCGGCGATTACGTGCTGTCGGGCGGTGAACCTGCGGCGCTCACGCTGCTTGACGCGGTGATCCGGGTGCTGCCCGGCGTCATGGGCAACGCCCAGTCGGGCACGCATGAAAGTTTCGAGACCGGGTTGCTCGAGCATCCGCACTACACCCGGCCGCAGCTGTTCGAGGGCCGCGAGATTCCCGCGGTGCTGACCTCGGGCAATCACAAGGCGGTCGAGGAGTGGCGGCAGGCACAGTCGCTCGAATTGACGCGTGAACGGCGCCCCGACCTGCTCGGCCCGAAGGATTGAAACGGAAGACCGGCGGCGAATCAGCTGGTGAAATAATACCAGCTCAAGAGCAGGCCGACGGCCACCACCACACCGCGGATCACCGCCTGCGGCACCCGCCGCGCCGCCCAGACGCCGGCATGGCCGCCCAGCGCGCCGGCCGGGATCATGATCACCGCCGGCAGCCAGGCGACGACGCCGCCGGTCGAAAACACCAGGATGGCGACGAAGGCGATGACCACGGCGATGACATTCTTCAGTGCATTGAGCTTGTGGTAGTCGCCGCCCTTGGTCACGCCGAGCACCGCCAGCATCATGATGCCCATGCCGGCGCCGAAGAACCCGCCATAGACCGAAGTGATGAACTGCCCGACCATGCCCAGCTTGGAAACCGGCTGTTCGGCGTGGAGCGATTTCGGCCGCAGATAGGGGCCGGCGGCGAAGATGACGGTGGCACCCAGCAATAACCACGGCACCAGCGAGCGGAAAGAGGGGTTGGACATCGACACCAGAATCAGCGCGCCGGCGAGGCTGCCCACCAGCGACAGGCCAAGCAGCACCCAGACCTCGCGGCCGGCCTCGCGGATTTCGGTGCGATAGGCCAGGGCAGATGTGACGTAACCGGGAAACTGGGTCACCGAGGAGGTGGCGTTGGCCATGATCGGCGGCACGCCGGCCAGCGTCATGGCGCCGAAGGTCAAAAATGTGCCGCCGCCGGCAATGGCATTGACGACGCTCGACAGGAAACCGGCGGAAAAAAGAAGGACGATATCGAAAAGGGACATGGCGCGCCGGATTGCTTGAAGACGAAAAGCTGCTTAGAGCATCTGGACGTGCCGCGTTCAAGTGCACCCCCGGCCCTGCCGCGCCCGGCTTGAGGCAACAGGCGGGCGCCGCTCCGCGCGGCCGGCGACGGGCCCCAACAAAATCGCGGCGCGGGGCGTGACAAAACAGCGGCGATGGTGTATCTGCCCCGCGATCGGCAAAGTCCGACAGCCGTGTGAACAACGGCGCCTGCCAAACAATGAATGGTGAACCCGCTCCTGCCATCACCGGCATAGCCACCAGGATGATCCCGGATCCGGGACATGCCAGGATGGCGAGTTGAGAGCGCTCTGACCGTTTGAGAAGAACGAAAGGTCAAGGACCATGAACATTATTGCCCAGCTGGAGGCCGAACAGGCCGCCAAGATCGAAGCTTCCCGCAAGTTTCCGGAATTCTCCGCCGGTGACACCCTGCGCGTCCAGGTGCGTGTGACGGAAGGCAAGCGGACCCGTCTGCAGGCTTTCGAAGGCGTTTGCATCGCCCGCGCCGGCGCCGGCCTGAACGAAAGCTTCACCGTTCGCAAGATCTCCTACGGCGAAGGCGTGGAACGCGTTTTCCCGATCTACTCGCCGCTGGTCGAAGCCGTCGAAGTGGTTCGCCGTGGTAAGGTGCGCCGCGCCAAGCTCTATTACATGCGCGATCGTCGCGGCAAGTCGGCCCGTATCGTCGAGAACACCGGCACCCGCGCCCGCAAGCTCAACGATGCCGAGCGTCAGGCGCTGGCCGAGGAGAAGGCACGCATCGAGGCCGAGAAGGTCGCAGCGGCACAGGCTCTGGCCGCCGAGAAGGCAGCAGCAGAGGCCGCTGAAGCCGCAGCCGCAAAGGCAGCAGCCGACGAAGCTGCCGCCGCCGCAGCCGCTGCACCGGCCGAAGAAGCCAAGGGCGAATAAGCCGCTCCATCACGATTTGACGATCCTCCGGGATCGGATGAAAGCGCCGGGCAACCGGCGCTTTTTTCGTTTTGCTCTTATTCTTTCGGGGCACGGTCTTCGTCGCCCCGTCGCCCCGTCGCCCCGTCGCCCCGTCGCCTGAAGCCTGTCGTTCTCGGGATTCGCGGCAAGCCGTTCAAAACCGAAGCACCGGATTAATCCTCTGCTAATCCGGATCGGCGACACTGGCGCCTCGACAGCATGCGAAATTGCACAGGACAGGACCGGATGAGCCTTTCGTCAGTGATGAGCACCGCGGTTGCAGGCATGCGCACCGAGCAGACCCGTCTGAGCATGGCCGCCGGCAATATCGCGCGATCCGGCACAGCGCCCGAAACCGGCACAGCACCTGAAACCGACGCCGAAATCGATCTTGCCAACGAGCTGCTCACCGTCAGGCAGGCGGAAATCGGCTACAAGGCCAACGCCCTGGTGCTCGAAGCCGGCGCCGACCTCTGGGACGTGCTGATGACCATCAAGCGGGATTGAGGCTGGTGGTGTACCTGCCTCTCCCCCTGTGGGAGAGGAAGAAAAATCAT
>JACKJT010000014.1 GCA_020637795.1 Hoeflea sp.
ATCATCAACAACCGGCTGGTTCCCAACCCGATGGAGCCGCGTGCCGCACTCGGTGTTTATGACGCGGGCGATGATCACTTCACACTCTGGACCACCTCGCAGAACCCGCATGTGGCCCGGCTGGTGCTCAGCGCGTTCTACAACGTCGCGCCCGAAAACAAGCTCCGTGTGATTGCGCCCGACGTGGGCGGCGGGTTCGGATCGAAGATCTACATCTATCCCGAAGAGATCGTCTGCCTGTGGGCGTCCAAGCGCACCGGCGTTCCGGTCAAGTGGAACTCGGACCGGACAGAGGCCTTCCTGACCGACGCGCATGGCCGCGACCATGTCTCGACCATCAAGATGGCGTTTGACGCCAACAACAAGATCACCGGCTTCAAGGTCGACACCATCGCCAATCTCGGCGCCTACATGTCGTTGTTCTCGAGCTCGGTCCCGACCTATCTCTACGCCACCCTGTTGTCGGGCCAGTACAACATCCCGGCGATTCACGCCAATGTGCGCACGGTCTACACCAACACCGTTCCGGTGGACGCCTATCGCGGCGCCGGCCGGCCGGAGGCGACCTACCTGCTCGAGCGGGTGATGGAGACGGCGGCGCGTGAACTGGGTGTGACGCCCGCGGAGCTGAGGCAAAACAACTTCATCCGCGAGTTCCCGCACCAGACGCCGGTGATCATGTGCTACGACGCGGGCGATTACGACGCTTCGCTCAACGCGGCGATGAAAGCCGCCGACTATGCCGGGTTCCCGGCGCGCAAGGCCGAGGCCAAGAGCCGCGGCAAGCTGCGCGGCATCGGCATGAGCTGCTATATCGAGGCCTGCGGCATCGCGCCGTCGGCGGCGGTGGGATCGCTCGGCGCCGGCGTCGGGCTTTGGGAGTCGGCCGAGGTTCGGGTCAATGCGGTCGGCACGATCGAGGTGCTGACCGGATCGCACAGCCATGGCCAGGGCCACGAAACCACCTTTGCCCAGCTTGTCGCTGAACGCTTCGGCGTCGGGATCGATACGGTCTCCATCGTGCATGGCGATACCGACAAGGTGCAGATGGGCATGGGCACCTACGGCTCACGCTCGGGCGCTGTCGGCATGTCGGCGGTCGTCAAGGCGCTCGACAAGGTTGAGCTCAAGGCCAAGAAGCTGGCCGCTCACCTGATGGAAGCCGACGAGAGCGACATCGTCATCGAGAACGGCGAACTCAAGGTCGCCGGCACCGACAAGAGCGTGCCGTGGTTCCAGATGGCACTGGCCGCCTACACCGCGCACAACATGCCCGAAGGCATGGAGCCGGGGTTGAAGGAAGGCGCGTTCTACGATCCGTCCAACTTCACCTTCCCGGCCGGCTGCTACATCTGCGAGGTGGAAGTCGATCCGGACACCGGAAAGACCGAGGTCATCCAGTTCGTCGCCGCCGACGATTTCGGCAAGATCATCAATCCGATGATCGTCGAAGGTCAGGTGCATGGCGGGCTGGCGCAGGGCATCGGCCAGGCGTTGCTGGAAGGAGCGCACTACGATCCGGAAACCGGCCAGCTGCTGACGGCAAGCTACATGGACTACACCATGCCGCGCGCCGACGACCTGCCGTCGTTCCAGGTCTCGACCACGGAAACCGCCTGCCCGTCGAACCCGCTCGGGATCAAGGGCTGCGGCGAGGCCGGCGCCATCGGTTCGCCGCCGGCGTTGATCAACGCCATCACCGATGCAATCGGCAACAATGACCTGACGATGCCTGCGACCCCCCAGCGGGTCTGGGCGGCGCTCCGGTCGGCTCAGTAGGAAAGGGAGGCAGACACAATGTATGCAACCAACTATCACCGTGCCTCCTCGGTCGAGGATGCAGTCAAGCTGGCCTCGGCGAATGACGAGGCCAAATACCTCGCCGGCGGGCAGACGCTGCTGCCGACAATGAAGCAGCGGCTCGCCGCGCCCTCCGACCTGGTGGATCTTCGCCACGTTTCGGACATGAAGGGGATCTCCGTCAGCGGCGGAGCCATCCGCATCGGGGCGGCGACAACCCATGCGGAAGTGGCAAACTCGGCCGAGATCGCTTCGGCCTGCCCGGGTCTGGCCCATCTGGCCGCCCATATCGGCGACCCGCATGTCAGGCACATGGGCACGATCGGCGGCTCGATCGCCAACAACGACCCGGCGGCGGACTATCCGGCCGGGCTGATGGCGCTCAACGCGACGATTGTCACCAACAAGCGCTCGATCGGCGCCGATGATTTCTTCACCGGCATGTTCGAGACGGCGCTCGAGGATGGCGAACTGATCGTGGCGGTCGAAATCACCGCTCCGTCGAAATCGGGATATGCCAAGTTCCCGAACCCCGCCTCGCGCTATGCGATGACCGGCGTGTTCGTCGCCAAGCATGGTGACGGATCGGTGCGGGTGGCGGTCACCGGTGCCGGGTCCGACGGCGTGTTCCGGCAGGCAGACATGGAACAGGCCCTGGCATCGAACTTTTCGGCCGGCGCCCTCGACGGTATCAGCGTCGACGATTCCGACCTGATGTCCGACATCCACGCGTCCTCGGCCTATCGCGCCAATCTGGTCAAGGTGATGGCCAAGCGGGCGGTCACCGCAGCCGGATAAGGCCGTTCACAGCATCCAGCATGCAGGAAAGGGCGGGTCTTCGGATCCGCCCTTTTTCATTGCAGGGGCAACTCAGGCTGATTTTCGCATCAATTCGGCGGCGGTCCTGCGGGCCTCCAGATCCGCGGCATAGACGTCGTCGATGCCGTGCGCCTGGCGCCCGTCATCGAGCCGGTCCATGACGGTGGCGACGATATCGGCGATGTCGAGAAAACCGGTCCGGCCGGCAATGAACGCCTCAAGTGCGGCTTCCTTGGCTCCGTTGAGAACCGCTCCCTGCAGGCCGCCGCGCTGCATGGCGGTGCGGGCCAGTGCGAGCGCCGGAAACCGGGTCTCGTCGGGTGCGAAGAAATCGAGACGGGCAAGCTTGGCGAAATCCAGCCGTTCGAGCGGCAGGTTGGCCCGGCGGGGATGGCTGATGGCGTAGCCGATGGCATGACGCATGTCCGGGGCGCCGAGTTGCGCCAGGACAGAGCCGTCGGAGTAGCCGACCATCGAATGG
>JACKJT010000015.1 GCA_020637795.1 Hoeflea sp.
CGGATGCGGACACCATCCGGCGATATTCGGGCCCGCGCGCAAGCTGCGCCACCCCGCATGTCTCCGCGAAAGCGGGGCATGCACACCAACACATTTCCGAACGGCACAGCCTGCGCGCGGCCCTCCGGACTTTCCTTTCCAAGACTCCGGCGTTTGGCGCGCGGAGGGTTTCGGCTTGCGCCCAGGTCCTCGCTCGGGCGGGACTGATTGAACGGGGCGGAGCCTGTTTCCAGCGGTGATTGCCGGCCACCCCTTGCGGCGCACCGAGCCGCATTGCAAAGTGGCTGGCACGTGCTGCGCCGGTCAAACGGGCGCACACCCCAAAATCAATCCCGAGACCTCATCAGGGAGAGTGTCATGTCATTTCGCAAAATCGTTTCGGCCGCGGCTGCGGTCTTCATCGGGCTGGGCGCTGCCAGCCTGCAGGCGCAGGAGCTGCCGGATCTCGGCGGCGAGACCGTGGTGGTGGTCACCGAGAACGCCTATCCGCCGCTGCAGTTCATCGATCCCAAGACCGGCGAGCAGATCGGCTGGGAATATGACGCGATGAACGAGATCGCCAAGCGGCTCAATTTCAAGGTCGAGTACCAGAACACCTCCTGGGACGCGATGATCCAGTCGGTGTCGGACGGCCAGTACCAGATCGGCATGACCGGCATCTCGATCAAGGAAGAGCGCAAGGAGAAGGTGGATTTCTCCGATCCCTACATGCGGTCTGAAATGTTCATGCTGGTGCGCGGCGACGAGGACCGGTTCACCGACGCGGCCTCGTTTGCGGCGTTTACGGGTGGGCTGGTCGGCGCGCAGCCCGGTACCACGCCGTTCTATGTCGCCGTCTACGACGTGCTTGACGGCAACGAGCAGAACCCGCGCATCAAGCTGATGGAGACCTTCGGCGCCACCGTGCAGGCGCTGAAGACCGGCGATGTCGACATGGTGCTGACCGACGGGGTCGCCGGCAAGGGCTATGTCGAGGCGTCCGATGGCGGCCTCAAGCTGGTCGGCGGCCCGCTCGGCACCGACGATTTCGGCTTCATCTTCCCCAAGGGCTCGGAACTGGTCTCACCGGTCAACGCGGCGATCGCGGCGATGAAGGCCGACGGCACCATCGACGCACTCAACAAGAAATGGTTCCTCGACTACAAGCTCGGCGGTTGAGCCTGGTCGTGCCAATCATTCTTGACGGATACAGGCCGGGGGCGCTTGGCGGCGTTCTCGGCCTGCACATGGATTATTATACGGCCAAATGGGGGTTCGGACTGGCGTTCGAAACCAAGGTGGCCTCCGAACTGGCGGACTTACTCATCCGCATGGATCCCGCACGCGACCTGTTCCTGACCGCCTGGCGCGGCGATGCGCTCGCCGGCTCGATCAGCATGGACGTGACCGGCGGCGGGCCGGACGGGGCGCATCTGAGATGGTTCGTGGTCTCGGAGAGCGAACGCGGCAGCGGGCTCGGCAAGGAGCTGATGGCGCGCGCCATCGAGCATGCCGACCGGGTGGCGGCCGGCCGGGTGTGGCTTACCACCTTCGCCGGGCTGGACGCGGCGCGGGCGCTCTACGAGTGGCATGGCTTCACGCTCGTCTCCGAGAGCGACAATGACCAGTGGCAGGGCGGGGTGCGGGAACAGCTGTTCAGGCGGCCGGCGGCGGTTGGTGCATCGCTGGAAAGATTACATTCGTGACTGCGGCGCCGCGACCGGACGACAAGCCCGACTTTCCCTGGTGGTTGCTGGTGGCCGGCGCCATCGCGTTGTTCCTGGCGATCCAGATCGCGGTCAACGATCTCTACAGCCAGATCTTCACAATCGTCTCCAAGGGCGTCTGGATCACTGTCTTCGTCACGCTTGTCGGCTTTGCGCTCGCCACCGGTTTCGGGCTCTTGCTGGCGGTGATGGGGTTGTCGCGATCGCTGGTGCTCAGGCAGATCGCGCGGTTCTATGTCGAGATCATCCGCGGCATCCCGATCCTGGTGCTGTTGTTCTACATCGCCTTTGTCGGCGCGCCGGGCTTCGTCATCGCCTGGAACTTCCTGATGACGCCGCTGATCGAGGCGGGGCTGATCGGGGAGATGCTGGTGCGCGACGTGTCGCTGTTGTGGCGGGCGGTTATCGCGCTGACCATCGGCTATTCCGCCTTCATCTCGGAGGTGTTCCGCGCCGGCATCCTGTCGTTGGAGGCGGGACAGATCGAGGCGGCAAAGGCGCTCGGGCTCAACCCGCTGCAGCGCTTCCGCCTGATCGTGCTGCCGCAGGCGATCCGCACCATCCTGCCGCCGCTGGGCAATGATTTCATCGCCATGATCAAGGATTCCTCGCTGGTCTCGGTGCTCGGCGTCGCGGATCTCACACAGATGGGCAAGGTCTACGCCTCGGGCTCGTTCCGGTTTTTCGAGACCTACTCGATCGTGGCCTATGTCTACCTGCTGCTCACCGTCGGCCTGTCGCTGGCGTTGAGAGGGCTGGAGAAGCGGCTCCGGCGCGCCGACGAGGAACGCTCCGGCGGGCGGGACTGATCCGCGTCGCCGCACCGGGAAATTCGCGGCGTCCGGGGCTCGGTAAAACCCGTCAGATCTTTGTGGGATTTGCCGCAAACGATTGAAAATGATCGGATTTCGGCGAAATCATCAACGCAGCTTAGGACTTTGTTAGGCTGGCGAATGCAGGTTGTGCCGACCTCAGCAAACGGATCTATGCGTGTCTTCAAAACTCACTGCCAGAAGCTTCACAGGCTGGTTTTTCCTGTTCGTCGCACTGCTTGCGCTCGCCACCGTCTTCTTCGGCCAGGCGCTGTGGTTCGCCGTTCCGGTGATCGCGGGCCAGGGCTGCGTCAGCGGCGGCCTCTGCGGCGAAATGGCCGCCGTGCTCGGCCTCTGGCTGCAGCCGTCGCTGCTGCTGGCGGCGGCCACGGC
>JACKJT010000016.1 GCA_020637795.1 Hoeflea sp.
GTCGCGTGGCCATATGGTCTGAACAAGGACCACGCCCATGAGCTACTACGATCACGCATCCCTGATGACCCGCCGGCTCGGGCCCTGGGCCGATGACGTCACCCTCGATGAGGCCTCGCGGGAATTGCACCGCGGCCTCTACGCAGGCCGGCTGCCGCGACACCCGGCCGGGTCGATGGCGGGACGGCTTTACGCCAGGATTCGCCTGCGGCTGCGCATCGGACCGAAACCGGCCCCTGGCACGGATGGTGACGCGCCGCTCAAAACCTGATACAGCGCGGGGCCTACCGCATCGGCACGAACTCGAAAATCGCTTTTCGGCAAGCGCGATGCGCGGTTTTTCAAGATTGAGAGCGGCCTGTGTGCGTCATGTCGGATGCCGCGGCGCTCCAGCCAACGAGAGCTCCGGTTTCCGATGCCTGCCACGATTGACCTGACAGACCCTTCAGCACGTCCCGCCCGGCCCCAGCCTGCCACGTCGGCCAGCCAGGCCATGGACGGCAAACCGACGCTGATCGGCATGAGCCGCGAAGAGATGGTTGCGGCCATGGCCGATGCAGGCGTGCCCGAGAAGCAGCGCAAGATGCGGGTCAACCAGATCTGGCACTGGCTCTACGTGCGCGGCTCCTCCGATTTCGCCGACATGCACACGATTTCCAGGGAGCTGCGGGAAAAGCTCGCCGAGCGCTACACCGTCGCCCGCCCCGAGATCGTCGAGGAGCAGATCTCCAATGACGGCACCCGCAAGTGGCTGATGCGGTTTCCGCCGCGCGGCGCCGGCCGGCCGGTCGAGGTGGAGACTGTCTACATTCCCGAGGAAGGCCGCGGCACGCTGTGCATTTCCAGCCAGGTCGGCTGCACGCTCACCTGCACCTTCTGCCACACCGGCACCCAGAAGCTGGTGCGCAACCTCACCGCCGAGGAGATCCTGTCGCAATTGCTGGTCGCCCGCGACCGGCTCGGCGATTTCCCGCACAAGGACACGCCGCAGGGCGCCATCGTGCCGGCGGAAGGCCGCAAGGTCACCAACATTGTCATGATGGGCATGGGCGAGCCGCTCTACAATTTCGACAACGTCAAGCAGGCGCTGCTGATTGCGTCGGACGGCGACGGCCTGGCGCTGTCGCGCCGCCGCATAACGCTATCGACCTCCGGCGTGGTGCCCGGCATCGTCCGCACCGGCGAGGAAATCGGCGTCATGCTGGCGATTTCGCTGCACGCCGTGCGCGACGAATTGCGCGACGAGCTGGTGCCGATCAACAAGAAATATCCGCTCAAGGAACTGCTCGAGGCCTGCCGCACCTATCCCGGCGTGTCGAACGCGCGGCGCATCACCTTCGAATACGTGATGCTCAAGGGCGTCAACGACAGCCTTTCCGACGCCAAGGAACTGGTGCGGCTGCTCAAGGGCATTCCGGCCAAGATCAACCTCATCCCGTTCAACCCCTGGCCGGGTTCGGCCTACGAATGCTCGGACTGGGAGACGATCGAGACCTTCGCCGATTTCGTCAACGCCAACGGCTACGCCTCGCCGATCCGCACGCCGCGCGGCCGCGACATCCTGGCCGCCTGCGGTCAGCTCAAGAGCGAATCCGAGCGCATGCGCAAGAAGGATCGCGACGAGCTGGAAAACATGGCCCTTCAGGCGATGATGATCGCCGCCCACGGCGCCGACTGACGCAAGGGAATGAGCGACATTCTCCGCCTTCTCGTCCGGATGTTCGCCATAGCACTCGGCTTTTTCGCCGGATGCCTGGCGGCTGGCCTCGCCTACGCCTTTCTCGCCCGCCTCGTCGTGCCCGAGGATTTCGGCCGCTTCAGCGAGCTCGAACTGACGGTGACACTGGTGATCGGCGTGTTCGGGGTGGCGAGCCTGTTTGCCCGCGCGGTGCTGCTGCCGACCTTCGCCGTCATCGCCGTCTTCGAATTCTGGCGGCGGCGCGACTGGCTGAGTTACGCGCTGGCGGGCGGGATCATTGCGCTGGCCGCAAGCAGCCTGCCCATCACCACGGTCCCGACCACCGGAACGGCGGCGGAGCCGTCGTGGATGCTCGCGATCCATGCCGCCTGCGGCATCATCGGCGCCTCGATCTACTGGCTTTTCACCGGGCGCAATGCCGGGCGCTGGCTGCCGAGCGAGCGCGCAGCGGCAACAGACCCGGGCAATCCCGGGACCTGATCAGCGGCTCTGGGTCAGGAGGATCTTGACCGCGAACACCGAGAACACCGCCGCAAAGACATAGTCGACGACGCGCATCACCTGCGGCTTGCGCCTGAGCCAGTCGGCCAGACCGTTGGCGCCGAACACCACGAGGATGGCGACCGGCAGCGCAACGACGATCGACAGCACCCCGAGAAAGATCAGTTTTCCCGTCACGTGCGGATCGTTGACGCTGACGAATTGCGGCAGGAAGGTCATGAAGAAGATGATGACCTTCGGGTTGAGAAGATTGACCCACAGACCGTTGAGAAAGGCCTTTCCCATCGACGCGTCGCTCTTGCCCGAAGCCTTGAGGGAGAGCACCGAGCGGTTGCGCACGGCCTGGATGGCAAGCCAGAGCAGGTAGCCGGCGCCGCCGGTCTTGAGCACGAGGAAGGCGACCGGCGAGGCCACGATCAGCGCCGACA
>JACKJT010000017.1 GCA_020637795.1 Hoeflea sp.
CGGCGGCGCCCGCCTTTCCTATACCTACGAAGCCGCTGATGCTCATGGACGGATGTTCGAGATCAATTGCCGGATGACCCCGCTGACAGGGCCCGGCAATACAATCGCCGGCGCGGTGCTTATCCTGGACATGCAACCGATGTTTGCCCGGATGGCCTGATGGCCGGACCGGACGCGACCGCGCTGGCGTCTGTTTGCGTAGCGGTCCGGCATAACTATCGCCGATGGCGGCCGAACGGACTTTTCCAATTCACATGATCCTGATTGCTACGGAGAATGCCCGTCGCGGGAAGGGTTGTCGGCTCGACCTTCTGACGTTTACGTTCACGTCAATATTTGCTAGGGAACAATGCAAAACCTGTCGCATCCCGGCTCGACTTCGGTCGCGTCATTTGCCAAACAGGATGTAACGGCCGCGAGGCCAGCCGGTGTTGCCTGGAGGACGGGCGGTCCCGCCCGGGCTCCAAGCCTGAAACACCGGGCCCGATGTTGGATTGAATTTGCGCGTCTGCCTCGCCAGGGCGTCGCCGGATCAAAGAGGTGAGGACGTCCGATGACTGATGTGAATGAGCTTCCCGAGCGCGAGAGCATGGAATTCGATGTGGTGATCGTGGGCGCGGGACCCGCCGGCCTGTCGGCCGCGATCCGGCTCAAGCAGGTCAATCCGGACCTGACGGTTGTCGTTCTGGAAAAGGGCGGCGAAGTCGGCGCGCACATACTCTCGGGCGCGGTGGTGGACCCGATCGGCATCGACAAGCTCATTCCCGATTGGCGCGACGATCCCGAGCATCCGTTCAAGACGCCGGTGAAGGCCGACCATTTCCTGGTGCTCGGTCCGGCGGGATCGGTCAGGCTGCCCAATTTCCTGATGCCGCCTTTGATGAACAATCATGGCAATTTCATCGTGTCGCTGTCCAACGTCACCAAGTGGCTGGCCGGACACGCCGAGGCGCTGGGCGTCGAGATCTATCCGGGCTTTGCCGCCACCGAGGTTCTGACCGACGAGAACGGCGCGGTCATCGGCGTCGCCACCGGCGACATGGGGGTCGAGCGCAACGGCGAGCCGGGCCCCAACTATGCCCGCGGCATGGCGCTCCTGGGCAAATACGTGCTGATCGGCGAGGGCGTGCGCGGGTCGCTGGCCAAGCAGCTGATCTCGAAATTCAAGCTCGACGAGGGCCGCGAGCCGCAGAAATACGGCATCGGCCTGAAGGAACTCTGGCAGGTCAAGCCGGAGCATCACAAGCCCGGGCTGGTGCAGCATTCGTTCGGCTGGCCGCTGGATCTGAAGACCGGCGGAGGCTCGTTCCTCTACCACCTCGAGGACAACCAGGTGGCTGTCGGCTTCGTCGTCCACCTCAACTACAAGAACCCGTGGCTGTCGCCGTTCGAGGAATTCCAGCGCTTCAAGACCCATGCGGCGGTTGCGCCGGTGTTCGAGGGCGCCAAGCGGCTCGGCTACGGCGCGCGGGCGATTTCCGAAGGAGGCTGGCAGTCGGTGCCGAAGCTTGTGTTTCCGGGCGGCGCGCTGATCGGCTGTTCGGCCGGCTTCGTCAATGTCGCGCGCATCAAGGGGTCGCACAATGCGGTGCTGTCGGGGATGATGGCGGCCGAGCACGCGGCCGAGGCCATTGCGGCGGGCCGGGCGCAGGACACGCTCGAGGGCTATGACGCGGCCTGGCGCACATCCGAGATCGGCAAGGACCTGAAGAAGGTGCGCAACGTCAAGCCGCTGTGGTCGAAACTCGGCACCATAGGCGGCGTGGCGCTGGGCGGTCTCGACATGTGGCTCAACACGCTGTTCGGCATCTCGCCTTTCGGCACGATGGGACACGGCAAGCCGGATTATGCAGCGCTTGAGCCGGCATCGCAGCACAAGAAAATCGACTATCCCAAGCCCGACGGCGTGCTGACCTTCGACCGGCTGTCCTCTGTGTTTTTGTCCAACACCAATCACGAGGAAGACCAGCCGGTTCACCTGCAGCTGAAGGACCCGGCCTTGCAGAAATCCTCGGAGCTCGACGTCTTTGGCGGACCCTCCAACCGCTATTGCCCGGCGGGTGTCTACGAGTGGGTGGAAACCGACGGCAAGCCGACT
This sequence comes from Hoeflea sp., assembly GCA_020637795.1. Classification (GTDB taxonomy): domain Bacteria; phylum Pseudomonadota; class Alphaproteobacteria; order Rhizobiales; family Rhizobiaceae; genus Hoeflea. Next base: position 2,099 of record JACKJT010000017.1, read on the forward strand.
TTCGTCATCAACGCGCAGAACTGCGTCCACTGCAAGACCTGCGACATCAAGGACCCGAACCAGAACATCAACTGGGTGCCGCCCCAGGGCGGCGAGGGGCCGGTCTATACCAATATGTAAGGTATAAAGCCGATGCGCGACCTGTTTCCCGGATTCAAGCGGCTTCGCCTGTCCGGGGACGGTGTCGAGTTGAATGTGCTGGTTGGCGGCTCCGGGCCGCCGCTGGCGCTTTTGCACGGCTATCCGCAATGCCATGCCACCTGGCACCGGGTGGCCGGCGAACTGGCGCGGCACTTCACCTGTGTCATCCCTGATTTGCGCGGTTACGGCGACAGCGGCGTGCCGCAGGCCGGGCCTGACAGTGCGGGATATTCCAAGCGAGCCATGGCCGCCGACATCGTCGCGGTGATGAAGGGGCTGGGGCATGTGCGTTTCAGTCTCATCGGCCATGACCGCGGCGCGCGCGTCGCCTACCGGCTGGCGCTCGATCATCCGGACCATGTCGACCGCATCGCGATTA
>JACKJT010000018.1 GCA_020637795.1 Hoeflea sp.
GTAAGGCCGCGAGGAATAGCCGAAGCTCATGCTGGAACTCTTGATCTTGCCGCTGGAAATCGAGCCGGTTGTCTCGTTCGAAATTGCACCGGTCTGGCAGCCCGAGAGCGCAAGGGAGAGCAGGGCCGCCGCGGCAGCCGTGAAAATCAGACGCATATTGTAAATTACTCCGATGGCGCCATGCCCAACCGTTCATCGACGGGGACGGGACATACCCCTGGCGCGTTTCTTGTCGGCCCGGAACCGCGACAGGCTTTTGCCGTCGCCCGCTCCGTGCGTGGAAGCCAACTCAATCAAGGCACAGGCAGGCGTATTTAAGGCCCGGCAACCCGAAAAATGCTGCGTCGCAATAAATTTAGATATCAGAGTGTAACATGGATCCCGGCGGCCATCGCTCTGGCTGACGGTCATGACTGGCGATCCCGGCGGCTGGCTCAGGCCACCGTCGGCAGCGCGGTCAGCAGCTTGTGCAGCGTGCCGATGGTCGAGGCGTCGGCGATGCCGTCGACGCGTTCGGGACGGAAATGCCGCTGAAACGCCCGGATCGCCGCCGCTGTCTCGGCGTTGAACGCGCCGTCGACGCTGACCGCGTAACCATACAGCGCCAGCATGGTCTGCAGCGCCTCGACCGGCTGCCCCGCGTCGCCTTCCTGGAAGAACCGGCCGCCGCCCACCGGCAGCGGCTCGACCCAGTGGCCGATGCCCTCTTCATGCAGACGCTGCCAGGGAAACTTCTCGCCCGGATCCTGTTTGCGCATCGGCGCGACGTCGGAATGCGCCAGCACCCGTTCCGCGGCAATGCCGTTGCGCCCGACGATGTCACGGCACAGCGCGATCACCGAGAGGATCTGCGCCTCGTCGAAGTGCGGCGAACCCGCTTCATGCCCCGGATTGGCGATCTCGATGCCGATCGAGGCGGAGTTGATGTCGCTCTCGCCCTTCCAGCAGCTCTGCCCCGCGTGCCAGGCCCGCGCGCTTTCGGGCAGAAGCTGGGTGACAAGCCCTGCCTCGTCGACGAAATAATGCGACGAGACCTGGCTTTCCTCGCTGCACAGCCAGTCAAGCGCGGCTTCTGCCGACGGCATTCCGGTATAGTGCAGGATCAGCATGTCGGGCTTGCGGCCACCCTTGCGCTCGCCGCAATTGGGTGACGGGCGCACCCGCGCAGGCTTGTAGTCGGGATCAAACGCACTCATGCGGCGGCGCGGGCTTTCTCGATCACCGCGAAGGCATCATTGAGCGCCGCCATCCGGTCATTGGCAATGGTCAGGAATTCCTCCGGCACACCGCGGGCGCGCAGCCGGTCGGGGTGGCTTTCAGCGGCAAGCGCCCGGTAACGCTTCTTGACTTCGTCGAAAGGCGTGGTCTCGGCCACTCCGAGAACGGCATAGGGGTTGATGCCGTCGGGATGGACATGGCGCGCCATGATCCGGTCAAAATTGGCTTCATCGAAGCGGAAGATATCAGCCACATTGGCGATGAATTCGAGTTCCTTGTGATGAACCAAACCATCCGCCTTGGCGATGTGAAACAGCCCGTCGAGCACATCCTCAAGCATGGCGCAATTGCTCTCGCCCGAGCCGCACATGCCGGCCACGCGCTGGGCGTAGGCCTCGTAGCCCGCCACATCCTGCTTGGCCAGATTGTAAAGCCGCGCCACGTTGTTCGCCTCGGCCTGCGGAATCGCGAAGATTTCCTGGAAGGCACGGACTTCCTCGGGCGCGACAATGCCGTCGGCCTTGGCCATCTTCGCCGATAGGGCGATCACGGCGACCGAGAACGCCACCCTGCGGCGCGTTTCCGGATCCCCGGCAAACACAGTGCGCACGGCTTCGACCACGCCGGAAAAGGCGGTGGAAGCGGTTTCTCCAATGACGTCAAACAGGCGGCTGAACACGGACATGGAACCTTCTTACGTGATTTGGTCTCAAAAATCGAGTATGGCGCAGCGCACAATCCGGTGAACGATCCATCACCGCGAGCAATCCGATCCATCGCCGGAATTCGTTGGACCCGGTCCCGCCACTCCCGCTAAGCCGTTGCCATGACCGATACACCCAGCCAATCCGCTTCCGCGCCACCCGCTCCGGCTCATCCGCTTGCCGGCATGGCGATCGGTTTCGTCGGCATCGTCATCTTCGGCGCCACCCTGCCCGCCACGCACATCGCGCTCGAGGGCTTCTCGCCGGCCTTCATCACCTTCTCCCGTGCGGCCATTGCCGCAACCGTGGCGGCGGCGACCCTGCTTGTGCTCGGAAAGCGGTTTCCACGCCAGCATGCGCTGTCGCTTTTCATTGCCGGAGTTTTGCTGGTCTACGGCTTCCCCGGCTTTTCCAGCGTCGCCATGCAGACCGTGCCGGCATCGCA
>JACKJT010000019.1 GCA_020637795.1 Hoeflea sp.
CAGGATTGCCACGATTGCGTGGTCTCGATGCCGGTGGATGGTCCGCGGTCGCGGACGGTTTGGCGCAATCTTCGATTTGTATGCTGAGGGGTAGTGCGCCGGATCTTGCGCCGGTTTTGCGCTGCGGATTTGAACGAGAAGCCTCCGGGCAGGCTGTGTGCGGCCAGCCTGGCATCGGAGACGCTTCGGTATGAGGGGAATGATATGACCGCTGACACATCGAAAAAGCACGTGGCCGTCCTCATGGGCGGGTTTTCCTCCGAGCGGCCGGTCAGCCTCTCCTCGGGGGCCGCCTGCGCCGATGCTCTCGAACGGGCAGGGTACAAGGTCACGCGTGTCGATGTCGGTCCGGATGTGGCTACGGTTCTCTCCGAGTTGAAGCCGGATGTTTGCTTCAATGCGCTGCATGGGCCGTATGGCGAGGACGGCACGATCCAGGGCGTGCTTGAGTATCTGGGCATTCCCTACACCCATTCCGGGGTCACGGCTTCCGCGCTGGCCATGGACAAGCGGCTGTCGAAGATCGTCGCCAAGGCAGTTGGCATCCCGGTCGCCGAATCCAAGGTAATGAACCGGCACGAGTTCACCTCGGCGCACCCGATGCAGCCGCCTTACGTGGTCAAGCCGGTCAATGAAGGCTCGAGCTTCGGTGTCGTCATCGTCAGCGAAGGGCAGTCGCATCCGCCGCAGGTGATCACCTCGAAAGAGTGGAAATACGGCGACACCGTCATGGTCGAACGCTACATCGCCGGACGCGAGCTAACCTGCACGATCATGGGCGACGTGGCGCTGGCTGTGACCGAGATAGTGCCGCAAGGACACAGCTTTTACGATTATGACTCTAAATATGTCGCCGGCGGCTCCAAACACGTTTGTCCGGCGGAAATTTCACCAATTGTTTACCAAAAAATACGTAGGTTGGCGTTGAAGGCGCATCAAGCGATCGGCTGTCGCGGCGTGAGCAGGTCGGATTTCCGTTATGATGACCGTTTCTCCGAAGAAGGAGAGGTCATCTGGCTCGAAATCAACACCCAGCCCGGCATGACACCGACATCCTTGGCGCCGGAAATGGCCCTGCAAGCGGGTCATTCGTTTGAAGAATTTGTCAGCTGGATGGTGGAGGACGCTTCGTGTCGTCGATAACGGGAAACAACGGCAGAGCCGCTCAAGCGGCCAGCGCACCGGGACGTGATACGTTCTCCGGGGCGTTTGTCCTGCCGCGTTTCCTGCGCCGTCCCGTCCGTTATGCCGCCGCGCTCGCCACAGGCCGGGTCGGCATTCGCCCGCATGCCGGTTCCGTTGCGGCCGTCGCCTTCTTTGCCGCCACCGGCCTTTACGGCATGGCGCTCGGCGGTCACACCCACACAGTGACGCAGGCGGTGACCACGGGCGCGGGTTTTGCGCTCGAGGACGTGCATGTCAGCGGCAATGTCGAAACCTCCGACATCGATATCCTGCAACAGCTCGGCCTCGACGGATCGACGTCGGTCGTCGCCATCGACGCGCATGCAGCCCGCCAGAAGCTGATCGAATTGCCATGGGTCACCGATGCCCAGGTGCAGAAGATCTATCCGCGCGGCCTGTCCGTGCGGCTGACCGAACGTGAACCGGTGGGCATCTGGCAGCACGGCGACATGCTGTCGCTGATCGACGCCCGCGGCGACGTCATTGCCCCGCTGACCGGCGCGCGCCATGCCGATCTGCCGCTCTATGTCGGCCTCGGGGCCGACCGCCATGCCGACGAACTCGAGGCGCGGCTGCTGTTCTATCCGGAACTGCGCGCCCGGGTGAAGGCCGCGATCCGCATCGCCGACCGGCGCTGGGATCTCAGGCTCGACAATGGCGTGACGCTGAGCCTGCCCGCCGACAATGTCGGCGCGGCGCTGAAACGCTTCGCCGCGTTCGACGCCGGGCGCGACGTGCTCTCGCGCGACATCACCGCTGTCGACCTGCGGCTCGAAGACCGGGTGACGCTGCGGCTGAGCGAAGCGTCCTTCGAGCGCCGCAAGCAGGCGCTGGAAGCCCGCGCCAAGCTGATCAAGGCGGGTCAAAAATCGTGAACCTGTTCCGTCCCTCTTCCATGCTGCCCCGGCTCAAGCCGCTTTCGTCAAAGCGCGTCAGCATCGTCACGGTGCTGGACATCGGCTCGTCGAAGGTGGTCTGCATGATCGGCCGGCTGACACCCGTCGAAGGCGCCGAGGTGCTGTCGGGCCGCACCCACAGCATCGAGATCCTCGGCATCGGCCACCAGAAGTCGCGCGGGCTGAAGGCCGGCGTGATCTCCGACATGGACGCGGTCGAAAGCTCGGTGCGGCTGGCGGTCGACGCCGCCGAGCGGATGGCCGGCGTCACGGTCGAAAGCCTGATCGTCAATGTCACCGCCGGACGGCTGAAGAGCGAGACCCATTCCGCCTCGGTCAATCTCGGCGGCCACGAAATCGCCTCGGGCGATCTCGCCAAGGTGGTCAATGCCGCAACCCGGCAGAGCCAGCACAACGAGCGCGCCATCCTGCATTCGCTGCCGTCGAGCTACACGCTAGATGGCGAGCGCGGCATCCGTGATCCGGCCGGCATGTATGGCGACCTGCTGGGCGTCGACATGCATGTGCTGGCGGCCGACCGGGCGCCGCTCAAGAACCTCGAGCTGTCGATCAACCGGGCGCATCTGACCGTCGAGGCGATGGTGGCGACACCCTATGCGTCCGGGCTTGCGGCGCTGGTTTCCGACGAGGCCGAGATGGGTTGCGCGGCGATCGACATGGGCGGCGGCACCACCACGATCTCGGTGTTTTCCGAAGGCAAGCTGGTCTACGCCGACGCGATTGCGCTGGGCGGCCAGCATGTGACCATGGATCTCGCCCGCGGCCTGTCGACCCGGCTCGACGACGCCGAGCGCATCAAGGTGGTGCACGGTTCGGCGCTGCCGCAGGCGGGCGAGGACCGTGACGTGATCTCGATTCCCCCGTTCGGCGAGGACGAGCGCGATCTGCCGACCCACGTGCCGCGCGGGCTTGTCTCGCGCATCGTGCGCGCAAGGGTCGAGGAGACGCTGGAAATGCTGCGCGACCGGATCCAGCAATCGGGCTACGGCTCGCTTGTCGGCAAGCGCGTGGTGCTGACCGGCGGCGCCAGCCAGATGACCGGCTTGGCCGAATCCGCCCGGCGGATTCTCGCGCGCAATGTCCGCATCGGACGGCCGCTCGGGGTCTCTGGGCTTCCGGCTTCGGCGAAGGGGCCGACATTTTCGACAGCGGTGGGCCTGATGATCTATCCCCAGGTCGCCCATCTTGAATCACACGGCGCGGGCGAGGGCGGCTTTGCCGCCATGGCCGGTGCAGGCGGCCGCCTGTCCCGCATGGGACAGTGGCTTAAAGAGAGTTTTTGAATTCACAGAATTGGCCGACGCGGCGGTGCGGGCCATGCCAAAGGAAGGAACGGGTGCCATGACCATCAATTTGCAGAAGCCGGACATCACCGAGCTGAAGCCCCGCATCACGGTGTTCGGGGTCGGCGGCGGCGGCGGTAATGCCGTCAACAACATGATCAATGCAGGGCTGCAGGGCGTCGATTTCGTCGTCGCCAACACCGACGCCCAGGCGCTGACGATGTCGAAAGCCGACCGTCTGGTCCAGCTCGGGGTTGCAGTCACCGAGGGTCTCGGCGCGGGTTCGCAGCCGGAAGTCGGCCGCGCGGCAGCGGAAGAATGCATCGACGAGATCATCGATCACCTGAACGGCACCCACATGTGCTTCGTCACCGCCGGCATGGGCGGCGGCACCGGCACCGGGGCTGCGCCCGTGGTTGCGCAGGCCGCCCGCAACAAGGGCATCCTGACCGTCGGCGTGGTCACCAAGCCGTTCCACTTCGAAGGCCAGCGCCGCATGCGGCTGGCCGAATCGGGTATCGAGGAATTGCAGAAATGCGTCGATACGCTGATCGTCATCCCGAACCAGAACCTGTTCCGCATCGCCAATGACAAGACCACCTTCGCCGACGCCTTCGCGATGGCCGACCAGGTGCTCTATTCGGGCGTTGCCTGCATCACCGACCTGATGGTCAAGGAAGGCCTGATCAACCTCGACTTCGCCGACGTGCGTTCGGTGATGCGCGAGATGGGCCGCGCCATGATGGGCACCGGCGAAGCTTCGGGCGAGGGCCGTGCAATGGCCGCCGCCGAAGCCGCGATCGCCAATCCGCTGCTCGACGAGACCACGATGAAGGGCGCGCAGGGCCTGCTGATCTCGATCACCGGCGGCCGCGACATGACCCTGTTCGAAGTCGACGAAGCCGCGACCCGCATCCGCGAGGAAGTCGATGCCGACGCCAACATCATCCTCGGTGCAACCTTCGATGAGGCACTCGAAGGCCTGATCCGGGTTTCGGTTGTCGCCACCGGCATCGACCGGGTCGAGGGCGCGGAACAGCGTCCGGTTATGACGGCATCGCGGCCTGCAGCGGCCCGTCCGGCGGCGAGCGCTCAGCCGCAGGCGGCGCGTCCGGCTGCGCCTGCACCCCAGCCCGCGGCTCAGACCTCCGCCGATCCGGTGGCCGACACCATCCTGTCGGCGGAAGTCGATCTGGAGCGCGAACTGGATATCGCCAGCGAAATCGAGCTTGCAGCGCAGGCCCAGGCTGCAAAGCCGGCACCGGTTGCCCAGCCCGGCTTCCAGCCGCAAAGCCGGATCTTTACCGGTGCCGCCGATGCGGCCGCTCCGCAGCAGCCGCCAATGGCTGCGCCGCAGCCGGCCATGAGCGCACCGCAACGCCCTGCCGCGCCGGCTGCCCCGCAGCCGTCCATGCAGGCCGCGCCGGACATGCAGATGGAGCCGCACGCGACCCGGATGCCGCGCGTCGAGGACTTCCCCCCGGTGGTGAAAGCCGAGATGGAACATCGCGCCGCGCCGCAGGGACATGCCGACGAGCGCGGCCCGATGGGCCTGCTCAAGCGGATCTCGAGCACGCTCGGCCGCCGCGAAGAGGAAGAATCGGCACCGACCGCCGCCCAGGCTCCGCAGGCCCGCCGGCCGCTGTCGTCGGAGGCCAGCGTCTACGCGCCGCGCCGCGGACAGCTCGACGACCAGGGCCGGATGACGCCGCAGATGCGTTCCACCCAGGAAGACGAGCAGCTGGAAATTCCGGCATTCCTTCGCCGTCAGGCCAAGTGAGACCGTAACGGCTTGTTACACAGCATCGATATGGCGGCCATCCGGCCGCCATGTCCATTTTTAACTCTTTGTTTAGCGTGAGGTTTTGAATTCTTCTCAGTGTTACGGCTTCGTAACAGATGGAAAAAAAGCGTGATTTGGAAACTCGGGTCCATCGCCGTATCTTGCCCCGCAACAACAAGGGGTTGGGGTAGTCGTCCGCACTGGGGAAGCGCGGGATTGCTCCTGACGATTGGGGACATCACGGTCTTTGCAGACCGTGCCAGATATTGCGGGAAACGGCGAACCTTATGAGTAGTGATGTAGTAGGACTGCAGACCACAATTTCGAGGTCGATCTCGCTCTCTGGCATCGGAGTGCATTCCGGTGAAAACGTCTCGATCTCCTTCCATCCCGCAGACCCCGACAACGGCATTGTCTTCAACCGCCAGCTTCCTTCCGGCGACGTCGTCAGCGTTCGCGCGGTGTCCTCGCAGGTCGGCTCCACCGATCTGTGCACGCTTCTGGGCAAGGCTCCCGACCGTTCGATCGCCACTGTCGAGCACCTGATGGCCGCTCTCTATGCGCTCGGCGTCGACAATATCAGCATTGATCTGGATGGCGGCGAAGTGCCGATCATGGACGGCAGCGCCGCCGTGTTCATCGAAGCGCTCGACACCGCTGGTCTGGTCAATCATTCGGTCAAGCGCCGCTACATCCGCGTCATCAAGCCGGTGCGCATCGAAATGGGCGGATCCTGGGCGGAATTCAGCCAGCACAACGGCACCCGCTTCGAGATCGATATCGATTTCGAGACGCCGCTGATCGGCCGCCAGTCCTGGAAGGGCGAAGTCACCGCCGACACGTTCCGCCGCGAACTCGCCCGCGCCCGCACCTTCGGTTTCATGCGCGATGTCGAGCGGCTGTGGGCTTCGGGCCACGCGCTGGGGTCGTCGCTCGAGAATTCCGTGGTGATCGGCGATGACGACAAGGTCATCAATGTCGAAGGCCTGCGTTGCCGCGACGAGTTCGTCCGCCACAAGACCCTTGATGCCGTGGGCGACCTGGCGCTGGCCGGCGCGCAGTTCATCGGCTGCTACCGCAGCTACCGCGGCGGCCACAAGCTCAACGCCCTGGCGCTGCGGGCGCTTCTGGCCGATCAGTCGGCCTACGAGGTGGTGGAAGCCCCGGCGCGCCGCGACACGGTTCGCCACGGTGAACTGGTGGCGGTCAACGCCGCGGTGTTCGCTCCCTGGGCACTTTAACGGCTCGAACACGTTTTCCTGTCACCATCAGTCGCTAAACACGTGATATTGAAGCGGATCGCTGCCACAAAATTGCGGCAAAGCGTCTTCATGACGTTGCGAAGTTCGGGCATTTCCGGATAGAAACGCTGGTCTGGTT